>JADJEU010000005.1 GCA_016709005.1 Crocinitomicaceae bacterium
CGTGGATATAATCTGAGAGGAAAAACATTGCGCTTTGCCAAAAGTGATTGTAGGACAATAAGCTTATCTTTGAAAAACGAATTGGAGAATGAGTCCAGAAACCGAGAAGGGTTATTGCACTGATATCCTTGGCGTGAGCAAAAACTTTAGAATGAGCAGGAGATCAGAAAGCATACCGTAAATTGCATTAAAATATCACCCGGATAAAAATCCGGATAACGAAAGAAGCCGAAGAAAAATTTAAAAAAGCTCCAGAAAACTGGCAAGTTTTGGAGCGATACTGATAAGCGTTCCCAGTATGATCGTTTTGTTCATCAGGGCGTGAGTGGAGCTAGCGGCGGCGGGTGAATTACGGCGGTGGCATGAACATGGAATATCTTTGACCAGTTTGGAGATATTTTTGGAAGCTCGTTTGGCGGCAGAGGGATTTGGCAAGGAGGAAATAGCGGTGGTCAACGTATGACTCGTGGGTCAGACTTACGTATTAAATCAAATTGAATCTCAAAGAAGTTGCAACAGGGGTCAAGAAAAAACTTAAAGTAATAAGTTAGTTGCAGCTGAAGGTGTCACGTTTAATTCACTGCCCAAAACATGTAACGGTCAAGGCCGCGTATTGCGTGTCACTCCGAACGATGTTAGGCGCTACGCAAACACAATCAACGTGTCATGTTTGTCATGGAACCGGAAAAATCATTGATAAAAAACCAGCCGGTGCAGATGCGCAAGGTTTGAAAAGACAAGAAGATGTTGTTGAAGCTAAATATACCTGCGGGAGTTGGTGAAGGCATGCAACAAAGTAAGTGGTCAGGAAATGCCGGACCATGGCGGATATCGGTGATTTGTTGGTGGTGATTGAAGAAGAAAAGCATGACATTTGCAACGCGACGGAGAAAATCTGCACGCAGAAGCCTACATCAGTTTCACTGACGCAGTGCTTGGAAATACAATTGAAGTACCACTTCGAAGGAAAAGCTAAAATCAAAATTGAACCCGGAACACAAAGTGGAAAAATGCTTCGCCTCAGAGGTAAAGGATTGCCAAATCTGAATGGATACGGCGGTGATTTGTTCGTACATATCAATGTCTGGACTCCAAAAAAAGTTTCTTCTGAAGAAAAAGCGATGCTTGAAAAGTTAGGTCAATCTGAAAATTTCTCTCCAAAACCAGAAGGCAAAGAGCAAGGGTTTTTCAGAAAAATGAAAGATTTTTTTCAGGGATAATTAGCTCGTGTAAATTCTGATCTTTTTTTTGAATGTTTTGAAATCTGTGAATTCTGATGTAGATTAGTTTGATATACACGGACTATGAAAAGATTTTACTCACTTATCATTCTTGCATTTTCGCTGCAGGTTGCAATTTCACAAAACCACACATCAGGTTTGCATTTCTGAGGTTTATTCAACCGGAGCGTGTAACAGCACTACTGGCGTTTTACAAGGCAGTCTCACCATTGCTGTTGGAGATCAAATCAATTCACCACTTACATGGTTTTTGAGCGGATATAATGGAACCCATACCATTGTCTTCACAGGTTCTGCTGCAAACAATGTTTCGCTTCCAATTTCTACAAATATTCTTGCACCTGTAACAGTTACGACGCCGCCCATTCACAACACCATGGGTATATCCCATGGAAGGTACACATTCGAATCATTGCTTTATAGCAGATTTAATTGAGGGCTGGCCTTGTACCGGCTATTCCGTAACTGTGACCGGAAGCAGTTGTACGGCGGATGCCAATTTTAATTTAACAGCAAGCACGGTTTGTGCCGGAACTACAGTAAATTTTACAAGAAATCTGGCTAGGTGCAACAACATACTCCTGGAATATTGATGAATCTGAATTTAGTACCAGTACAAATTCATCCTATCTCTTTTCAACGCCCGGTACTTATGACATTGAGTTAATAGCCGATGGCGGAGCTTCTTGTCTGGATTCAATCTGCCAATTCTGTTACCGTTATTGAAGCGGCTGTTGCAGGCAGCGATATTACTGCATCACTCTGCAATGAATCAGGTTCTTCGATTGATTTGAATACCTTGTTGTCTGGTAATAATGGAACCGGTGTTTGGGCAGAAACTTCTTCTTCAGGTCAGTTTGACAGTGGAACCGGAGTTTTTAATGCGAGTGGTTTGTCTGCAGGTAATTATACTTTCACCTATACTGTTGCAGGAAATGTGCCTTGTCCAAATGATGTTTCAAATTTTACGGTGACTGTAAATCAATCACCAGGTATCAATTTGAATTTATCAGCCAACACACTTTTTTTAGGTGATAGTGTTTACGTTGATTTTACAACGAGTGGTCTTGAAACCGGAGCAACATTTGCATGGGGCTTCTGTGAAGTTCCTACGTTAGCTTCTGCAACTCCTTTTTATTATACATATGGCACTGCAGGAACTCTTTGTGTTTGCGTCGAAGTAGATAATAATAACGGTTGTCTGGTGAATGAATGTGAAACGGTAGTTGTAACTGACGCCAGTGGAATTGATGAGTTGACGGCATTGAATATTTTGGTTTATCCGAATCCAACCAAAGAAAATTTTACAATTGATTTATCGAAAGTAGATGTGCCGGTCCGTGTAGTAATCAATGATAATTTGAATCGGGTTGTGCGCAACTATGAGATGCAGGCAAATTCCATTTTACAGGTTGAAACTAACGGAATGTCACCAGGAATTTATCAAGTGAGAATTGAAATTTCAGGAAAGACCTTGACTTATCCTGTAATCTTGCAATAAGATTTAGAAGAAATAATTACCAGCTTCTTTTGAGTTTACAATCAAAACCGGAACACCTTCTTTATTTGTAATCAGGTTTTGTGCAAAGGTGTCAAATTGCGGAAGTAAACTATCGCTGTGATATGCAAAGGCAATCAGATTTGCTTTCTCCTTTACTGCGTAGGTCACAATATCAGTAGCGTATCCTTTTACTTTTGGAATGACAGCAGGTACATAACTCAAGCCTTTTTCTTTAAATTGTTTTGAGATTAGTCCACTGTGAACTGCGCATTTTAGCTTCAGGTTGCTATCAATTTTTTTCTCAGTAAGAATATGAATTTCGGATTTAGTCATTGCAGCAAGTCCGCTTGTTACTTGTTCAATCTGCAGACTTTCTTGTGACTCATCAATTGGAACAACAATTTTGCTCAGATCATCACCGGTAAATTTTTGCTGAACAACTAAGAATGGAACGTGCGTACTGGTAATCACTTTAATTGCAAAACTTCCAAACAACTTTTGCATTCCGGTAGCGCCGTGTGTGCCCATTATAATCAAAGATGATTTCAATTCAGCAGCTTTTGAGGCAATATCTGTAAAAATGGTTCCCGATTTAATGTGATAGTTTACGGCAACTTCGGCGGGTTTGTCTTTGATGTCAGCAATGATTTTATCAAACTGTGCGCTTACTTTTGCACGCTCTTTTTCATCTTTTACAACGTGCAAAAGATCAACATTGGCCTGAATTTTTTGTCCAAGTTTAATCGCATATTTTAATGCGTTGTCACCAACGGGTGTAAAATCATGAGGCACTAATATTGACCTGCGTTCCATAGTTTTGAGCTTTTCGGATTGGTGTAAAGATAACAAAAAGAAAAAAACACAGATAATGAAAAGACGATCCTTCCTTTTTGCCTGTCAATACTTATGCTCTAACAAATCCAGCGTAAATTTTTGCGCTGAACCTGAAGTATCAAGTGTTCTTAATTTTCAAATTATAAGACAATCAATTTATAACAGGTTCTGCCTACGTTTGATGTTATGTCAATAAAGTAGGTGCCAGCTATAAATGCTGGAAATTCAAGAATTCCGTTCTCAGGGGATACGACTAGCTCGTAAACAATTTGACCACCTGCATCGGACACTTGAACAAACAGAGGTTCAAACTTGTTTTGAGATGTTTTCAAATACACTGGCTCCCCTGTTCTTGCTGGGTTAGGATAGACTGAGCATTCCAGGATTTCTAGCTCTTCAACACCAACAAAATAATTAAACGGATTTGACGTACCAGTGCATCCATTGGAATTCGTTACAACCACATAATACTGGCCGGTGCCCAGGCTAGGTATATAACTACTAAATGTTCCGCCTGATATCGGAGTTCCGTTAAAATACCATTGGTAGCTTGTATAACTTTGAGTTTCTAAGATACCCCCTGAATAGCTAATGGTTGGTGTTGGATTTGGATTAACCACGACAACTTGTTGCATTGTGGTTGTGCAGCCGGCAAGTAAACTTGAAGCAGTTACTGAGTAAGTGCCAGAGGTTGTCACATTAATGGAGGATGCTGTAGAACCAGTCGACCAAAGATGACTATCCCCGTTTAGCACTGATAAGGTAACATTAGCACCAGCGCAAAAAGTAGTTGGTCCGCTGACGCTTAAGTGCACAGGCGAGAAACAATAATCATCAGTTCCCGGGCACCCCGCGGAATTACTAACGTGTACTTCATATACACCATAATTTAATCCAGGAAAGTAAGAGGAAGCAGTTTCACCAGGAATTGTATCACCGTTAAAAAACCACTGATACGAATTGAAGCTGCCAGTTGTTAGATTGCCTGCAACGTTAGAGATAACAGGTGTTGGAGTTGAGCTAGAGCTAACGGTTACATTCAGTTGAGCAAGACAACCAGATGTATCTTCTACGGTCACAGAATAAGTACCGGCAGAGTTTACTGAAATTGATGGTGATGTGCTACCCGTAGACCATAAATACTGAACACCTCCTGGAACAGATAATCAAATAGGGGATCCACTGCAAATAACAAAGGAAGGATTTCCGGATATGGTAACCGGTGAACTACAATAACCAGATTCGTATGCGCCCAGATCAACCGTACTATTTTGAATACGTGTTGTATTGTCTAAATCGGTCGATCCAACAACCATGCTGTTGTCACCAAAATCAATACCCGGAGACATAATATCCAGATGATAATTATAAGCCGTATGAACAAACGGAGCCATACCCGTAATCCCAGGATTGATAAACAAAGGATCCACATCCAAAATGTTTACATCATCTGAGAATCCGCCGCCATCCATGATGCAGTTATAGGCAGTGTTAGCACCAACCAGCTGATAAGCGCCGGAATTATCATGGAAAATAGAATTCGAAACATAACTATAGTCATTTAGCGCGACCACCGTTGAGGTGCTATTTACATTCACCTGAAAATTGTTTGCAATCGTACAGTTTCTGATTGTATGTGCTCCTGAGCTGCTGAGAGGTGGACTATAAATTACATGGTCGTCGCCAGCATAATTGCCCACCAACAAACTATTTGTAAGGTTCATTATGGTTGCCGCATTTCCTAAGATCAGAATACAACTTGCCAAATCACTCGATTGATTTCCTGAAAAACGACATTGGTCAAAATTATTCAGCGTGTTTGCCAGATACATTACCCCGGCGTCGATTGATTGGTTTGAAGTAAAGTCGCATCGTGTCATATTACACGTGACTCCGATACTTGCATGCATAACCCCTGCATGATTAGTTCCAACGTTTCCATTAAAAGTACATTCATTAAAGGTCACTATTCCTGCACCAGTCAGGTAAACTGCGCCACCGTCATAGGCCGTGTTGCCGTAAAAATTACAATTGATAATGGAAGGACTTGAGGCACTGGAGTACATGCCGCCCCCACCTGAAGATCCGGAAATATAACCTGCTGTAATGTTGAATCCGTCAATTAATGTTTGATTGCCAACATTATTAAAATAAACCACATGGTAGGTGTTATCGTTAATAGCGCCGGTTCCAATTTCGCCGCTTAAGACCGTAAGATTTAATTCAGGATCCCGCTCCGTGACAAGTGTTTCGGTTCCATTGAATCCGGCATAAAGCTGAGTGCCATTTTTGATACTGAAGTAAATCGTTCGTGTTGATGTCGTTGTGGGCTTATATATCCCTGAAGCGACCCAAATCTGGTCGCCAAAATTTGACGCAGCTATTGCATCCTGCAGATCTGTGAATGCATCAGTCCAACTCGTGCCGTCGTCGTTTCCAGTAGCATTTTGATTGACATACCATAAAGCGGCAAAAAAGTTCACACTACTTAATAAAGTGATTGCAAAATCAGAATGTATCGTTGCATAAAGAAAGAATAAATATCATCGAATATACTCAAAATGGATTTAATGGGCATGGTTGATGTTATTTCATCCACCCCCCTCTGTCCAAACTCCTATACTGAATGGCCTCAGCCAAATGATGCGGTTCAATATTTGGAGCATTTTCCAAATCAGCAATTGTTCTGGATACTTTTAAAATTCGTCCATAAGACCGTGCAGATAATCCCATTTTATCCATAGCGTTTTTCAGAAGTAGTTGCCCTGCGTCTGAAATGATGCAATACTTTTCCATCAATTGCGGATTAAGTTGTGCGTTGTAATAAATCCCACGATATTCTTTTAATCTCACTGCCTGAACTTCACGCGCTGCAATTACTCTTTTTCTGACTTGTTCACTCGATTCTCCTTTTCGCACATCGGCCAATTCATCAAATTTTACTGCGGGAACTTCAATGTGTAAGTCGATTCGATCCATTAAGGGCCCTGATATTTTTGCAGATATCTTTTCCGACAATTTCAGGATCCGAATTTGGATCGTTAGCATCGTAAAAATTTCCAGAGGGTGACGGATTCATAGATGCAACAAACATAAATCCCGCAGGATCTCGACCGACATTTTCGCACGAGAATGGTCACCACACGATCCCCTCCAAAGGTTGACGCATCACTTCTAAAACTTGCCGCTTGTATTCAGGTAATTCATCTAAAAATAAGATGCCATTGTGCGCTAAAGAGATTTCACCAGGCTTTGGATTGGAACCGCCTCCAACGAGTGCCACATCTGAAACCGTATGATGCGGAGATCTGAACGGACGCGTCATCAACAAACCATTATTTGCACCCACCAATCCTGCAACCGAATGAATTTTCGTAGTCTCCAACGCTTCATCAATTGTCAGCGGTGGAAGAATA
>JADJEU010000006.1 GCA_016709005.1 Crocinitomicaceae bacterium
ACAAGTCCAAGAAAAGAAAGTATTCACCGCGCTTTAAAATCTGAATTACAAGAAAAAATTTTAGGAATTCCGGCAACATATTGGATCAGGAACAATTTTGTTTTGACGCGCGTTTTTATAAGATGCTGCATTACTATCAGTACTGATTCACAATCCAAATACATTGGATGTCACTTATCAAAGGCGAATCGTATTTTAGAGGAACGCAGCGGCTGGAAATTGACCTGATGAGGATTTGTGCCTGAAAATTTTTGGTACTGAACCAAAATCTTAGGACGGTTATATATTTCCTCCCGGCGGAGCCGAAGCCAATATTCAGGCACAATGGATTTACAGGAATTATTTTCAAGTTACAAAGAAAATGCCTCATTAAATGAAATTGCGCTGGTTTTCTCATCACAGTGCACTTATTCCGTTTAAAAGGAAGTAACCTTCTTGGCATTAAAGATATTTCTGTGCCGGTAACTGATAAAGAGGATGGAGTACAAAGTGACCTGTAATGCTAAACTGATGGCCGCAAATTCGTCAAGGGGTCAAATATCTGATTATACACTTGAGTATGGGAACAACCATATTTGGAAGTGTCGATGAACCGGCTCCCTGATAAATCGTGAAACGAAACCATAACTCATTGATTTTATTCACGTCGATGCCGCTTTTTGGCGGTTATATATCCGTTCACTTCGATAAGACAGAGATCTGACTCTTTAAAAATCCTTAAATCACTTCCATCACAATCGGAAGGTCCAAAATGTCACAGGCGCCTTACGGAACCGGAATATTTCTCTGTCAGAAAAAGTTGATCGAAGATACGCCCAAACAGTAGAAGCATCCTATGTTCAGGGGACCGATTTACACTTTGTGCGGCAGCCGTTCAGGCGCTAATGCAATTGCTGTTTGGATGATTCTGATCATGGTTTGGATCAGACGGATGGGAAATATCAGATGCAAAATTTAATTGACAGGACAGACCATATTTGTGATACATTAAATCTGACTGGAAATTAGTTATTACCGGAACCCTAACATGAATATCATCACGATGAAGGCTGCGCATATTCCAAAATCCATTGCAGAAAATACCATTTTGTTGCAGATGATTTCCGCAATCCAAACATGGTGGAAAATTGTGACCATGATGCATGTTGGAAAAAGTTTGATTGATGAGTTTTTGCTGGATTTGCATCAGAGTCGGTTGAGGTAAAAAATTGCATTAACGCAATAACATACCTACACCAGCGAACCGTCATTCCGACGAAACGAGGTCGGTTTATCGGGCGAGAGCCGAGGAATCGCGGAGGTTAACGTTCGATGTTAATGCGGGAAAAACCACCTCATAATTACGCATTTGCCTCCTTTCTTAACTTCTCCACTTTTTGTCTGAAAAAAAAGTAAGCAAATTACAAGGCTACAAAACGCTCCGAGCGAAAAATATTCTCGCAATAGCAAAGTTCGGCCGGTGATCTCCGAAAAACTACCTTTTTGTTTTAATTGCATCTATATTCAACGGAGCTTCCCGGTCCCACCAAGCAATTGCTTGAATTTTCTTGTCACGTTTTGATGCCCGGTCGAACTGCTCGTAAACTTCAATGTTCGTCACCAACATTCCAAATTTGTCACTTCTCATTGTCACGTTTTGATGCCGGTCAAGATCTCCGAAAAACTCCAAATTCGTCTCTCGTCATTCCACACTCGTGACCTATCATTTTCAAGTTTTGTCGTCCGATCAAAAATCTCTTAAATATCAATGCATTTTAACTTCGATATTCAGTTAATCCCCGTTCTATTCGTTATTCAACTTCAAAACTCTGCAAAGCCCATAAATATCCAGATTTCACTACCTTTGCATCAAATAATCTATGAACCTCAGGGAACTAAAATATTTGACTTTGAACGGCGCATGCCCTTGGGGATATGATGGCAAGTGCAAAGACATTCACGGACATTCTACAAATTAACCGTTTCTATTTCGGGGATCTGATTGGATCCAAACGATGAAATACGGAATGATCATTGACTTCAGTGATTTGAAAGCCATTGTAAAACGCATATTGTAGATGTGTTTTGATCATTGCCTTTTGGTGAACGGAAAATACGCCGCATAAAATACGCTCGAAGTTGAAAATGGTTTCTAAAAATCATGTTTACGATTATCAGCCAACCTGTTGAAAACATGTTAGCCGATATGGTAAACCGTCTTTTAAAATATTTGCCTGCCAGCAGCGAAAACTGAAACGTGCTGTTTTGAAGAAACCGCCACCAGCTTTGCTGAATGGTTGCTGATGATAACAACTAACCATGTCTGATTCACTCATTCAAAACACAATATTCCAGGACCACGATACACGAGTTATCCAACCATTCCGTTTTGGGATGAAAAGGGGAATCTCTTTGAAGACTGGAAAAACTTTTGTGCGTGCTTTTAATGAAAGCAACAAACAAAGGAATTTCACTTTACATTCATTTACCTTTTGCGAAAATCTCTGTACGTTTTGCGGCTGTCACAAACGCATCACCAAACGTCATGATGTTGAAGAACCTTATCTGAAAACCGTTTTGAAAGAATGGGATTTGTATTGTGATTTACTTCCAACAAAACCAAAAATCAGAGAGCTTCATTTAGGTGGAGGAACTCCTACTTTTTTCAGTCCCGATCATTTGCGTGAATTGATTGAAGGCATTTCCAAACGGCTGATAAAACACCGATTACGAATTCAGTTTTGAAGCACATCCCAATCATACCAACAGAGGACACTTGCAGACTCTGTTTGATTTAGGATTCAGAAGAAGTAGTTTTGACGTACAGGATTATGATTTGAAAGTTCAAAAAAACAATCAATCGCATTCAGCCTTTGAAACGTGAAAGAAGTAACCGATGCATCCGTGAAATTGGATATACTTCTGTGAGTCACGATTTGGTTTTTGGTTTGCCTTTTCAAACCAAAGAAAGCATCATCAACACATTGAAAAAAAAATCACTCAAACCTGATCGCATTGCTTTTTACAGTTACGCACGTTCCATGGATTAAAGGAGTAGGTCAGCGCGGGTCTGATGAAAACGATTTGCCAAAGAAGTGAAAAGAGAATCTCTACGAAACCGGGCAAAAAATGCTGGGCGATTTAGGTTATTTTGAAATTGGAATGGATCATTTGCTTTTAAATCGATTCCATGTATAAAGCCGTAAAGAAAAACGCTTCACCGCAATTTCATGGTGATACTAAGGGCAAAACAAAGTTGATGATTGGATTAGGCATGAGTTCTATTTCTGATTCGTGGTACAGTTTTGCGCAAAATGTAAAAACGGTAGAAGAATATCAGGATGTCGTCAATCAGGGAATCATTCCCATTTTTAGAGGACATCTTTTATCAGATGAAGATTTAATTATTCGTGAGCATATATTAAACATCATGTGTCATTTTGAAACGAGCTGGAAAGAAGACCGTTTGAAATTTCCAGAGTTAAATGAATGTTTGGAGCGATTAAAAGAAATGGAACAAGATGGTTTGGTTTCACTCACTGAAAATGGATTATCTGTACTAGAAAAAGCAAGACCATTTGTACGCAATATTTGTATGGCTTTTGATTTGAGATTGATTCGCAACAAACCAACTACGCGTATTTTTTCGATGACGATTTGATTTTAAGGCAGTAAATTACACTCAATCTGTCAAAAGCTGTATCATGATAAATGAAAAACAGATATGAAATTAGAAGATTTAGACATACCGATGCCTTGAAAATTTCAGACGTGAAAACAAACTTCAGGATTTTGATATTGGAAGAATAGTTGCTGAGCATAAAGAAAGATGCATTGTCAAAAACGGAGCATGGCGATTACGAAGCGAGATAACTGGTAATTTACGATTCTCAGCAAAGGTCGTGAGGATTTTCCGGCGCTGGGTGATTGCGTTGCCATAACTCTCTACGATCCTGATTTTTCGATTATTCATAAAGTACTGCCTCGTTGTTCAACCGTTGCACGACAAGCTGTTGGTCACTTTGGTGAAATCCAAATCATCGCTACAAACATTGACTACGCGCTTTTGGTGCAAGCTGCTGACAGAGATTTTAATATCAACCGGCTTGAACGTTATTTAACCATCTGTTATTCTTCCAATGTCAACCCAATCATTGTACTTACCAAAACAGATTTAATAAAGATGATCTGAAAGATGACATTGTTGCACGCATTCGTCAACGTATAAAAAACATTCCTGTTTTTACTATCAGCAATGAGACGCAAGCGGGCTATGAAGACTTGAAAAAAATGATTCAAAAGGGCAAGACTTTTTGTTTTCTGGGTTCTTCAGGAGTTGGAAAATCCAGCTTGTTGAATAACCTCGCCGGAAGAAATCTGATGAAAACAATACAATCGGTTCCAGCACAAATAAAGGCAGGCATGTTACCAGTCACCGCGAATTAATTGTACTGGAAAATGGAGGAATATTGATTGATAATCCCGGCATGCGCGAAGTTGGATGCGTAGACGCTGCACAAGGATTGGAAACTACTTTTGATTTGATTTTTGATCTTTCCAAAAATTGCAAATTCAAGGATTGCAAGCATACCTCTGAAATTGGATGCGCAGTGCTTCAGGCAGTGGACGAAGGAAATTTAGATGCAGCCTTGTATGAGAATTATATGAAAATGGGAGAAAAAAAGCATTTTGAATCAACCGTAGCTGAGCGACGCAAAAAAGACAAGAGCTTTGGCAACATGGTGAAGGATTATAAAAACCTGAAGAAAAACAACAGAGAATAATCTTTTCCCTTTACATAAACAGAACATTCATCCTTCACCCAAAAAATTCATCAATTAACACTATCGTAGAAACATCAAAACCATCACCAAAATCCTAAAATTGAAACACGATGAATAAAGATTTAATTCTGAGAGAAAAGTTAGCCTTGCAACGAACTGTGTTGGCAAATCAATCTACCTTTTATAGCATTCTTACGCACTGGCCATGTATTTTTAGTGGCGGGTTTAACCATCAACAATTTATTAGACTTGAACAACAGCCCCATCATTCAATATGTTTTATTGGTATTTCTATTTTACTTGTTTGCATTGGCTTCTGGAATTTTCGAATTCAAAATATCAAAATCACCGAAAGTGAAAACACATTGGTGATTATAAAGATGATTTGAAAAACAAGCCGCAAAAAGAGTTAGAATTATTAAAGTGATTTAAAAATCGGCACTTGGCCTTCCCCCTCCTGGAGCGCCTGCTCTGACTTGTCGGAGGGGACCGAGGAGAAAACCGCCCCTGCGGACCGTCATTCCGAAGAAACGAGTCCGGTTTTATCCGGGCGAGAGCCGAGAATCGCGTGAGGTTAACGCTCAATCGTTCTTCGGAAAAACGACTTCACTAATTTCACCCATTCGTTTCCCTTTCGTTTCTCACTTTTGTCTTGAAACAAAAAAGTAAGCAAAAAAATTCAAGGCGTACAAAACGCTCTAGCGCAAATTCTCATAAAGGTCAAGTGCGGCCGGATGATCTCCGACTAACTTTTTTTATTAATTGATTAACATTTTCTTCGAGCTATCCCGTCTTACTAGACCTTTATTTCGAATTCACTTGTCACGTTTTGATGCCCGGGCAAACATCTCGTAAACCTCAACGTGTCATTCAACACTCCCGATCAAACACTCGGCACGTGGCCTTCCCCCTCAATGAGGACCGAGGGGAGGTTAACGTGCGATGAATTCGGATCCACCTCTCCCCTTCACTCTCACTGTCACACTCAAAACTCAATTTCAACCACTCCACTCCCAAAAAAAAATCACAAAAAAAACCTCCATTCTACAACGCTTCACAAAGCAACACGACGTTGGGAAAATTGGGGCTCATTGCTAGGTGGGGGGAAATTGTAAATTTGGGAGAAGACGCGTGAGAATGAGAATTGCCGATATTTAGTAAGTGGTTGGATGGAATCATTTAAAGACAAATTAGGGGATATTTTAAAAGACAAAAGATGACACCAAAAGAATTACAACATTTAAGAAACGCATTCGACTCTATTTTAAGAGCCGATTATATCACACTTGACCAAATTAATGAACTTGAAAACCTTGAGCATTATTTCGTTGATTTTTTTGGAATCATGCAAAGCCTTTTACAAAAACAGGACAATTTTATCGCCGGAAGACGTGGAACGGGAAAGACCACTAACTTATTAAGAGCCTACTATGAATGTCTTAAAACCATTTCTCCAAAACTGAAAGACAAACCTAATATCTTTGACAAGGAAAAAGTATTACCGATCTATGTTGATCTAAGTACTTGTAATGATTTATTTGATACGGAAGATAATTTACAATTAATTGAAGTTCATTTTATCCGACAAACTATCAAGCACTCAAACGACAATTGGAATTAATGTTTGATGACAAGTTTCTGTTATTGTTCAAAAAGAAAATCCTGCCCTAGAAGATTTAGAATTCATCGAAAAAAGTCTTAGTCGAAGGTATTGCATTAAGGAATCAAAATTCAACAACTATCTCTACCAAACAAACGGAAAGTGAAAATGTTGAAATTAACTCAAAATTAAGGTTGTCAGATCCAGAAATTGGCAGTAAAATGGGGGCAAATAGTTCGGTTGAAACGGGACAAACATATACACAATTACGTGGAATAAACGTTCAGATTTTCTTAACAAGGTCAATGATTGGATATTTCACTCAACCTGACCCACTTTTCCTCTAAATTGACCCCTCATTTCTTAGTTGCTTTTTTGCGGTCATTTTCTGTTTTAGTGGTTTATCAAATTTAGTTAATTTACTTCTCGTTTACGAGATCTTCTTTAGTTGTCTTTTCTTACGCATAGATTCTCCTTTTAGTTCCAGGCGATGGCGTCGTGAACGATTCTGTCAGGAATCGCATCGGCAATAGTTTGTTCGCCGATTGCTTCGTGCCATTTGTTTACTGGTAGTTGCGAGGTCAGTAGCGTGGAGGCCTTGGCGTGGCGGTCTTCGATAATTTCCATTAAGGATGCGCGGCTTTGTGCGTCGAGGGGCTGGATTCCAAAGTCATCAATAATGAGCAGATCTTGCTTTTCTATTTTAGCAAGTTCCTTTAAGTATGACCCGTCAGCTTTTGCCATTTTCAGTTTTGCAAAAAGTTTAGTGCTGTGTTGATACAAGACTTTATATCCTTGCGAACACGCTTCGTGACCGACTGCTGATGCAAGAAAACTTTTTCCGATTCCTGTACTGCCTGTAATAATCAGGTTTTCTTTTTTCTTAATGAACTCACAATTTGCAACGCGCATGACTTGATTTTTGTTGAACCGATTGTCTTCAAAAGTGAGTTGCTCAATGGATGCCTTGTAGCGGAACTTTGCGTTGGAGATTGTGCGGCTAAGCTTTCAGGTTATAGCGTTCATCCATTCTGAGTCTACTAAAAAATGACACCAGCTCATCGGGTGTTAGCTTTTCGTTTTGTCTGTTTCAATATTTGTACGCAACGCTTTGAGCATGCCGTACAAATGCATTTGTCTTAATTTTTCTAATGATGATTCATTCATGATATTTGTTTTTAATTATTTACTACTGATAATAATCTTCTCCGCGGATATTCTCGTGCGAAGTGAACGGAAGTTCTTCTTGTGTATCATCTTCATCATACTGATCAAGGCCCCGCTGAAGAATAGTTTCTATGATATTGTAATGGTAAAGACCATAACTATGTGCGCGGTTACAAGCGCGGATAAGTCTTTGGTTACCGACCCGTTTTGCATAGTTTAAATTCCACGACAGGTTCGGTAAGCTTGTTCGGGATGAATTTTTTCAAGAGAACTTGTGCAATATAGAACTCAACATCTGGGGATATTTCACGCGCTTGTTTTAAAAATAATCCGGTGACCAATCACTCACAAATTGATGTTGCGAGGCCATGTGGGCGGGATCTGTTGTGTAATTGTGCGGGGACTTTACGCGAGGATGAGAGGCAATGAGTTCATGACGGTGATAGATTTCTACAAAAGATTTTGAGAATAACAATCGTACCTTTTTACCAATGTAAGAATAAGGAACACTGTAATAATGTCTATCAGGTCCAAGGTGCACGTGACCGTTTTTCATCACGGTTAAATCCAATTGCTTGCGCATCTCAAAACGCTTTTCTGGTAGCGGCTCCAGTGCAGGCTTTCCATTTCTTCGAACTGTTGCAAACGTGGTATGCCCTGCCTTTAAATGAACGTGCGTTGTGATCATAGAGAAAAAGGATAAATGGCTTTGTTGATCGATGAAACAGAGGTGTACTTGTCTTGACTGAGTCGTGTAAAAAATTCGGGTGTAAAACAATTTTCACTGCTCCTTCAACCAATGCTTTGTCCTTTGGTTTATATGCTCGTGCAGGAACAACAGCCATTGAATAATGATCTGCAAAACGTTCAAAGTTGGTATTGATTGTGGGTTCATACTTGCTACTTTTATCACTGCCGATTTGAGGTTGTCAGGAACAATTACCCTGGGCGAACCACCGAAAAAAATGAAGCGCGTTTCACAACAGCTTTATAAAGTCTTCAACAGTTTGTGATTCTACTGCTTCAACATAAGTGTGTTGACTTGCTCCAAGCACAGCTACAAAAACTTCAAGCATTATTATTTCAGCTGTTTGCGGATCTACGATGCTCAATTTCTCTCAGTAAAATCAACACACATTTTATCTCCTGCTTTATGATCCATGTGCATGGAAGGAGTAACTCGTCTTCGATAAGCTTTGAATAAATTATTAAAGTGTGTGGCTTTGTAACCATCAGGATTTTTATTAAAATATTCTTCCCACATCATATGAATGGTAACACCACGCTGCCGCAGCTTCTTTTCTGCGTATGGAAAAAACTCGTACAGTGTTTTTAGTTTCTCAGGTTGATCAACCGATCTCTTGCCAGTGCCCTGACAATGAAGCTTGATGATTTGTTTTAACTTGCTCATTTATTGTTTTGTTTGCCATGTTTAGTAGATTTAGCTTTGGATTCTTTTATCCAAAAGCCTAAAGAAACAGGGTTCTAAAAAACAGTATGACCGGCGACTTAATTTGAGGGGTCAATTTACACTGAAAAAAGTGGGGTCAGTTTCGAGTGAAAAGGTGGGGTCAGTTTGGAGTGAAAAAGGGGGGGTTTCAGTGAAATTTCCACCTACATTGCGTTACGGTCGATTATTGGTGGTAAGCGGCAGTATGCTAAAACAAATAAACAGCACATGGTTTCCAGAATGTTTGGTTATACAAGTCATAAGCATTTACCAAGCAGATTAAGCCCGTTAATAGAAGTATTATTCAAGAAATATTCTAACAGATACCACATTGACAAAGTGTTGCAGCAGTTGGAGTTGAATTGGAATGTTATAACTTATTCAAACAATATCAGAGGTATGTATGTAGCGATGGAGCATAAAATCAGTATTGAAGCCTTAGCATTGGCCGCAGAAACGAAAAAACAAAAGAACCGGATTATTGAGTTGAAAAATGCAAAAGCATTGGCAAAACAAAAGGCGTTGCAACAGCTTAATAAAGCACCTCAACTTAAATAAGTTCGAATAGCATGACAAATTTTTTAACGCAGATAGTACCGCAAGAACACTGCAACAAATACAACCGGACTACCGCAGCTTAAATAATATATTTAATAAAGATCATTAATATAAATAATGAATAAAAATAGTGAGAGTTTACATTTTAAAAAATGAACTCTTAAACTGAAAAATTGAAGATTCAAAAATAAATTCGATAATGAGTAAGACAAATTTAAAACCGGCAGAACTTGAAGATCTGGCATGGCAATACATCAATGAATGTATAAACAATAAGAAGGAACACGCAACGGCATCTGGTAAGGTGGTTGAAATTTCGGATAGGCATCTACCAACTATCAGTTACTTTCTTAAAATCTGGATTCCATTGAAAGGTAAAAAAACGATTTGTAGAAGTACCTACTATAATTGGTTGAATCAAGACAATGATGCTGACAAGTTGGACACTATAAAAAGAATGGAGGGTATATTTGAAGCTGTGGCCGTTGATATCGTAGCCAATGAAGGAAAGGGCATCTTCTATGCAAAGAATAAATTAGGAATGACCGACAAGCAACAGATAGATGCCACTCGTAATGTGAGGGTAATGAATATTGACCCTTTGTCAGATTGTGAATAGCTGCGGAGCGAACTGCCGCGCGGGGCAAAACTTTATTTAAAGGTATTGGATTGTTCGAGTGAAGACTTCTACAATACAATAATCGTACAAATCTGAAAAATAGATTACCTCAACGAATTGATAAACAACGGTTTGATTTTTTTATTTGCGGAGAGAGGGGGATTCGAACCCCCGTTACATTTCTGTAAACACGCTTTCCAAGCGTGCGCGTTCAGCCACTCTGCCATCTCTCCGAATATATTTTGCGCGTTTTATTGAGAGTGCGCGTTTCCCGACGGGACCATCTCTCCTTAGTGAAAAAAAATCCCGAACCTGGATTTGATTCGGGATTGCAAATTTAGTAATAATATTCTATTTCTTCTTCAACCCCAACTCTTCCAATCGCTCCGTTAAAAATTCACCGGCAGTCATATCAGCATAAGCTTTAGGTCGCTCAGCAGAAATACAACTTTCTAGACAAGTTAAGTCCATGTCTGAACGTGGGTGCATAAAGAATGGTGTGGAGAAACGCGGTGTTAACCAGGATTCTTCTCTTGGGCAAATTACCTGATGTTGGGTCGAGCGTAATTTATCATTTGTTAATCGCGCTAGCATGTCGCCAATGTTCACTACAATTTCATCTTCTTTCGGACTTACATTTAACCATTGACCGTCTAATGATTGTGCCTGCAAACCTTCGGCACTACCACCCATTAATAAAGTGATCAAGTTAATGTCACCATGCGCTGCAGCACGAATTGTCTTTTTTTTGCCCGAATATTCTTCTGTTCAAAACGTTCTTCCAGTCCATCTATTTAAGCCTGTAATTCAACAATACATTTTTGAATTACAATTACTAAATCTGTAAATCGTCAGCTAATATGGACTAAATGGAACAAAAAAATTTATTTTTGCCTAAAATTCAAATCAATAAAAACCCAAGTTAATTTTTTACGAATTGTATTATTTGCCATCTCGTTTTAATGTAATAAATACCTGCAGGCAGATTTGTTAAATCTATTGTCATTTCATCTGAAGTTATTACGGTTTCTTTGACCGTTTCTCCAACGGCATTTATAAAAATAACCGGTTCATAAATTCTGTTTTCAGTTAATAGGGTAATTGAAGATGACGAAGGATTAGGAAAGACCGCTAATTTATCTTCATGGGAGGTCGCCATTTGACCAAGAATATCAGTAGAGTTTAAATAAATCAGGTAGACATCTCCATCCTGAAAATTCGGAATGGTGATAGTAATAACCCCGGCAGTTACACTGACGCTACCTGAGTAATGTGTAAGGGGGCCGGCCAAAGGTGAATTCTGAAAGTTCATATCTCCTTTTGGTATTTTTTGGATAATCAAAGGCACCGTACCGTTTGTCAAATAAGGATAATTGTTGACGGTGATGGTGACATTTTGAACTGTCTTTTCCAATATCAGTAGGGAGGTATGATCCATTGTCAATAGAATAAAACCTGCCAACTAAAATTTTCAATTCACTCAGTGAATCAGTTTTACTCGAAAGCGCTAACGTTTTTGCGTCAGAATGTGTACAAAAAATGCGTTTACCTGTCAACATTTTTGCGTAGGCAAGATTTAACCAGAATACTGGCAGCGGACTTTGCTCATCATGCCAGAATAAGCCGTTAAGACCAACCAAACAATTAGACCACACAGTACTGCCATCATTATTATCCCAACAAGCGGTGTTTGCCCAATCAACATCATTTTGTTCAAGATGATAAAACCAACCTAAACGATAAGCCGGTATTTGATTTGTTTGCTGTGGTGAATATTCGTTGATGTGAATTTCAGGATTATTCCAGGTTGGATTCAATAATTTTCTGTTATTAAAATCATTAATATGCACAGCCAGTGAATCTGGTAATCCGAATTCATGCCATGAAACGGCATCCATGGTAACGCCTGATGCTGCCAATGAATCAAGAATGTACTCAATACCTGCCCCGTCATAACTATTTAGGCTGGGGCCTACCATTTTAATTGCCGGATTTATTGCATCTAAAACTTGTCTTGTTCTTTTAAAACATTCAATTAATTGAGAAAGATTACCTGACCAGTAATAGGGGTCATTTGGTTCATTCCACACATCCCAAAAGTCTGGTGACTGACCGTTAGCAGCATAGTTATTCACCAATGTTGCAACAAAACTTTCATACTCTGTCCAATTTAACCAAGGCTTTGCGTTGCTGTATCCACCTTTGAAATTGGCATAAAAATCACTGATCACCATGGTAGTTTGTACAGACAAATCTGTTGCTAATTCTTGTGTTTCAAACCAATCAGAATTGCGCCAGAAATTTGGTTTTAATGACAAAAGCATATTAAGCGTGGCAGAATGAGATTCAATATTTGTTTCACCATGTATAAATCCAGTATAATTTTTGAATGACCCATCATCTGTTCCGGCATCAATGGTTATAGTTTCTTGCGAAAAAATGAAGGCATGATGAATAAGAAACAAAAGAAAAAATGCGCTGATAAATTTCATACGTTCTAAGAAAATGAGTTGTTTAATTTGATTCATCCCTGACATCATGTTTAGAATTTGTCATTTACGATCAAAGATAAAATAAAACCGTAGTTCAGGTGCACTGTTAGTTTCAATTTCTTTAAAAAAAATTTAGTTAAAATCCTTTGCTATATATTAGATTATTTTTTGATTGATTAGTAGTTTTCTACCACTACACTTAATAAATCACAATTTTTTTCGATTGAATGAAACCTGAATTATTTTGCACAATAACGAGGTTAATTCCCGCCAATTTTTAGTTGACGGGATGTAAAGATACAAGTATGTTCGACTGCTTATTATTGCTTAACAGACATGTTTAAATTGCATTATTGAACCTGCTACATTTGTCCGGACACTAAGTTAAGGTAAATTAAAAATAAATACCTTAACACTATGAGAGAAAGAAAATTATACAGCAAAGAGTTCAAGATAAAAGCTGTTGAATTGAGCAATGTGCGCGGCAATATTCAGGAGATTGCACGTGAACTTGATGTTAAACCAGAGCTTATTTATCGTTGGCGCAAAGAACTGGGACTAAATCCAAGTATTGCTTTTGCGGGCAATGGCAAAAACAGTTGACTGAAGAGCAAAAGGAAATCGCCAGATTAAAAAGGAAGCTGGCAGATATGGAGATGGAAAGGGATATTTTAAAAAAGGCCGTGAGCATCTTCTCCGTGAGCGACCGGAAATCTTCCAATTCATAAAAGATCATCAAAGGGAGTTTCCAGTTGGGAGGATGTGTAAAGTTTTTAAAGTAAGCAGAAGCAGATTTTATGAATGGCGAAATTATATTCCATCAAACCATGATAATGAGAATAGAGCGTTACTTTTTGAAATCAGACGAATACATGAGCAAAGCAAAGCCAGTTATGGAAGTCCACGTATTACAGATGAACTTAAATCACGAGGATTTAAAGCATCCAAACCTCGGGTAGCAAGATTGATGAAGAAAAATGGAATACGTGCAGTTCATGCAAAAAAGTTTGTTGTGACAACAGACTCTAAACATAAATATCCAGTGGTAGAAAACAAATTGGACAGAAATTTTTCAGCGCAAAAGAGCGCCCAAGTTTGGGTGTCAGATATAACTTATATACGAACCATGAAAGGGTGGCTTTATTTAACCATTATCCTGGATCTTTATGATCGCAAAGTAATTGGCTGGGCGCTCAGCACAGATATGAGCGCAGAAAACACAACTATTGCTGCTTGGCGCATGGCAATTAAAAACCGACCAGCAACAGAATCTCTCGTTTTTCATTCAGACAGAAATATTCAATATACGTGTAAAGATTTTGCTGATTTGGTAGCAAGCTATAAAAATGTTGAACGAAGCATGAGCAGAAAAGGAAATTGTTGGGACAACGCTGTTGCTGAAAGTTTTTTTAAAACACTTAAAGTCGAGCACGTCTACAGACATAAATACTTGAATAGTCAAGAAGCCTCGCTATCAGTTTTTGAATGGATTGAAACTTGGTACAACCGAAATAGAAGACACTCTGCATTGGGGAACCTAACAATAAACGAATTTGAAAAATTGAACCAACTTAAAAATGTCGCTTAACTTTTTGTCCGGTTTTTTGTTGCAAGTTCATTATCGCAGTAAATGGTTGAATCATTTGCGAGTAACATTTCCTTATTATAACTAAAAACATTGTTAAAAGGAAATCAGAAATAAATAAAAGTTATGTGTGATTTTTCAGCCAGTTCGATGACAAGGAAATTTAAACTAAGCAAAAATCTACTTCTTCTTCAAGCCCAATTCTTCTAAACGCTCTGTTAAAAATTCACCAGCAGTCATATCAGCATATGATTTTGGATGCTCTGCTGAAATGCAACTTTCTAAACAAGTTAAATCCATATCAGAACGAGGATGCATAAAAAATGGTGTTGAATATCTTGGTGTCAACCATGATTCTTCATTTGGAGTGATCACTTGATGTTGTGTTGAACGCAATTTATCATTGGTTAATCTTGCTAACATGTCTCCAATATTGACAACAATTTCATCTTCTTTTGGACTAACGTTTATCCATTGTCCGTCTAATGATTGTGCTTGCAAGCCTTCTGCACTTCCGCCCATCAAAAGCGTAATTAAATTAATATCTCCATGCGCCGCAGCACGCACTGCTCCTGCCGGAATCTGACTTTTATCTGCCACCGGATAATAATGAAGCAAACGCAAAATGCTGTTTCCGTTGTGTACTTTTGATTCAAAATAATCTTCCGGCAAATGCAAATAAAGTGCTGTAGATTTTAAAAGATTTCTGCCAGTTTGTTCGAAAGTGCGATACACTTTCTGACACACTTCTTCAAATTCTTTCACTTCTGCCGGCCAGATGTTATCCGGATATTCTGCTTTAATCGGGTCACCGTCTGTTACGGTTTGACCCACATGATAAAACTCTTTTAAATCTGCTACCGATTTTCCTTTTGCGGTTTCACGGTTTTTTGAAATGTAGCCGCGCTGACCATGCAAGGCCATGTTTTCATATTTGCGTTTTATTTCTTCCGGCAAATTGAAAAATGCTTTGGAGACTTCGAATAATTTGTTGCGCAACTCGGGTGTTACGCCGTGGTTGCGAACAATCGCAAATCCCATATTGGCAAATGAATCACCAAAATCTTTGATGAACGTTTCGCGTTTTTGCGCATCACCACTTACGTAGTCGTTATAATCAACAACTGCAATTTTATTCAAATCCATAATCAGGCAATTTTTAGTTTGGCCATTTTTGATTTACCAAAACGAGCTTCGGCATAATCAATTGTAATGCGCAATTCTTTGGTTGTTTTACTCGATGGAATGTCGAACATAGCGTCAGTCAAAATGGCCTCGCAGATTGAGCGTAAACCACGTGCGCCTAATTTATATTCGAGTGCTTTGCTAACAATAAAATCAAGTACATCGGAATCAAATTTCAAATCTACTCCATCCAACGCAAAAAGATGAACGTATTGTTTTACGAGGGCATTTTTTGGCTCGGTTAGAATTCTGCGCAAAGCCTTTTCATCTAAAGGATCTAAGTAAGATAGAACAGGCATCCGTCCGATCAATTCAGGAATCAATCCAAAATCTTTTACGTCAGATGGAATGATGTATTGTAATAAATTTTCTGAATCAATTTTGATGTCATTTTTGCCAGAGAATCCAATCAGATTTCTGTTGACACGGCGCGCAATAATTTTTTCAATTCCATCAAAAGCGCCACCGGCAACAAACAAAATATTCGAAGTATTTACTTTGATCATTTTTTGCTCCGGATGTTTACGTCCGCCTTGTGGTGGAACGTTTACTTCAGTACCTTCCAATAATTTCAAAAGTGCTTGCTGAACACCTTCACCTGAGACATCTCTTGTAATAGATGGATTGTCAGATTTGCGTGCAATTTTATCAATCTCATCAATAAAAACAATTCCACGTTCTGCTGCTTCCACATTAAAATCCGCCGCCTGCAAAAGGCGTGATAGAATGCTTTCAACATCTTCACCTACATAACCGGCTTCTGTCAGAACAGTAGCATCTGCAATGCAAAAAGGAACGTTGAGTGATTTTGCAATTGTTTTAGCAAGTAATGTTTTTCCGGTACCTGTACGTCCAACTAAAATCACATTCGATTTATCAATTTCGATTTCATTCGATTTTGATTTCAGCGAGATGCGTTTGTAGTGATTGTATACTGCAACGGCCAGAATTTTTTTGGCATCATCTTGTCCAATCACATACTCATCCAAATGCTCCTTAATCTGAGCCGGTTTGAGTAATTTAAAATCTGCTTTGTTTTCTGTTTTGTTGTCAAAGCGCAGTTGCTCATCCACAATTTGATGTGCTTGTGTAATGCAGCTGTCGCAGATATGACCTGTAACGCCCGCAATTAAAATACCAACTTCACTTTTTGGTCGCCCACAGAATGAACAGGATATGCCTGTGCCTTTTGCCATTTTTTACTTGATATTTTTAGCACCTAAATTTCAAAAAAACACAAGCTTTTTCTATGTGCCTATGTTTTTTCGATATGCTTATGTGTTTCTATTTTTGATTGAAGAAATTTGGGTCAGATTATTTCCCCAAAACTTCATCAACCATTCCGTATTCTTTTGCTTCTTGCGCAATCATCCAATAATCGCGATCTGAATCTTTCCAAACTTGATCGTAATCTTTACCAGAGTGCTTTGCAATGATTTCGTACAATTCGACTTTTAATTTTTGAATTTCACGTGCTGTAATTTCAATATCAGATGCCTGACCTTGCGCACCACCAAGCGGTTGGTGAATCATCACGCGTGAATGTGGTAATGCAGAACGTTTTCCTTTTGCACCTGCGCATAATAGAACTGCTCCCATTGATGCTGCCATACCTGTACAAATTGTAGCAACGTCTGGCGCGATATACTGCATTGTATCATAAATTCCAAGACCAGCGTAAACGCCACCTCCTGGAGAATTTAAATAAATCTGAATGTCTTTTTTAGGATCTACTGATTCTAAAAACAACAATTGAGCAGTGATGATATTTGCAACATGATCATCAATGCCTGTTCCCAGAAAAATAATACGATCCATCATCAAACGTGAGAAAACGTCCATTTGTGCAACGTTTAACTGACGCTCCTCAATGATGTAAGGAGTCATGGATGAGGTAATGTATTGATCTACTACTGTGCTGCTGATGCCGTGGTGTTTAACAGCGTATTTTCTGAATTCGTCTTTTCCAAACATGATGATTCGTTATAATGATTATACGGATAAAGTTAGGGATTATTTTGAAGTTGAAATTCCAAAGGGTAAAATTACAAATTCCAAATCTCAAATTCCGACGGATTTGGTTGTTGGTTGGGCGAGGTTGCTGAGCGAAGTCGAAGCATCATTCGCCCAAATGCTGGCTGGAACTAAGATAAATACGATTTGTGATTTTGGCTCCGCTCAATCACCGGTTATAGGTTTAAATAGATCACATAAAAAAGGGGCGAATGAAAATTCGCCCCTACGTTATTTTGTAATTTGTTTATTTGAAATTGTGATTTGCAAACTACTGTTTGCCATACGCTTCTTCAATAAATTTCTCGTAAGAAACAACCTTGTCATTCAATTTCACCATACCTTTTAAAAGCGTGAAGATTTTTACCTGATATAAGTTGTCGTAAATACGGTTTGCTTCTTCCTGATTACTTAATGCGTTTTTTGCGTACTTATCAAGTTCTGCATCGGGTGGAGCCGGCATACCGTATTGTGCATATTGATTTACCATCATTGCTTTCACGTAATTCAAAGCATCTTGTGGTTCAACTTTAACGCCGTTTTCTTTGATCAATTTATTTTGAATCAATTGCCATTTTAAGCCGTTGCGGTATCCTTCAAAATCTTGTTCAACTTTTTCCGGAGTGATTGCTTCTTTACTGGTAGATGCAATCCATCTTTTTAAGAACGCTTCAGGCAAATCAATCTTTGTGTCTTCAATTAATTTTTTGCTAACAGCGTTGTTGAATACACGGTCCGAATCTCCGCTGAACATTCTGTTTAAATCTTCAGAAATTTTTGCGCGCATTTCAGCTTCAGAACTAATAGCACCTTCACCAAAAAGTTTGTCAAATAATTCCTGATTGATTTCAGCCGGAATCATTTGTTTAATTTCTGTAATTGTAAAATTGAAAAGAGAGTTAAGATCAGCAACTTCTTCTTTTTTAATAGCAAGCATGGCCGCCATATCTGTATCTCCTTTAGAAACTTCTTTTGGATCCAATACAAATTCATCACCTACTTTTGCACCGATTAAATTTTTCTTAGCCGGGGAATCTTCAATAAATTCCATTGAGATAGTAGAGGTGTTTGTAATGCCTCCTTCTTTTGGTTTATCACCATCTAATTCTGTGAATTTTCCAAGCACCATGTCACGTTCACCTACTTTATCAGCAGATACTAATTTACCGTAACGACGTGCTAAATTTTCAACTTCTTTGTCAAGCATTTCATCACTGATGTCAATCTTCAGGTATTCAAAAGATGCTTTATCTAAGTTCAATGAAAAGTCAGGAGACATTCCAATTTCATAAGAGAATTCAAAGTCACCGGGATTTTCAAAATCACCTTTAACTTCTTCATCTGCTTTTGGAAGTGGATTCCCTAAAACATTCAAATTATTTTTTGTGATAAAATCATAAAGTGATTGATTTACGGCTTTGTTTAATTCTTCTGCAAGAATTGCTTTACCGTATTTCTTTTTGATTAAGCCCATCGGCGTTTTACCTGGACGGAAGCCCGGCATATTAGCCTGTTTGCGATAATCGTTCAGGGTTTTTTCCAACTTCTCTGAATAATCTTCTTTCGAGATTTTTACGCGAAGCACCGCGTTCAGATTGTCAATTTTTTCCTCTACTACATTCATGATTTCAGAATTATGTTTTAAACAAAAAAGGTGTTGTAATTACACGATGTTACGTGTGACTACAACACCAAGTGGTGCGGGTAGAGGGACTCGAACCCCCATGCCGTGAAGCGCCAGATCCTAAGTCTGGTATGTCTACCAATTTCACCATACCCGCAGATAATTGGCCCCATCGCTTTGGGGACGGCAAAGATAATTAGTTTTTTTGTTTCAGCGCGTGATTTGAGAAAAAAGTGTGAAAGGCTTTTAAAATCTGAAAAACCAGGTACACATCGGAATTGGAAAAGAGTTTGTTTTTTGAGTATCCGCAAATCCTTTTAGACGAAATATAGCAACGCCTGCCAGTGAAACCTGAAATGCCGAATTCTCTTTAGTTTGGAAGCGCATACCCGGCATGAGGAACATAGCTATTGATTGAGTATTTACCTCTGTTACCTGATGCATGTAGTAACCAGGTGTGCTATCATACGGTGGATTAGGGTTGTAGTAAGGTTCAGTGATCGTCGTTGTCGAAGTTTCCATTCTATCTGAGGTAAAGAGCCCAAACATAGAATCAAATACAAAACTTGCTTTTGCACCAACCGCAGTAATTCCAGCGATTGAAAAGAGCGGACCGTGAATAATTGGAGCTGTAGTATTAATGCTGTTCGTAGAATTATAAGACAAATATGGCTCCGAGCTATACACGGTTTGTGGTAAAAACTCAGAGATTTCGGAGCCCGTTTGGACGTATCCATAGCCCGCCGATAGCGTGATGTTTTGTTTGCGGCTTCCAATGGAAATATTGGCAAAATGAAGTCCGCCAAAACCTCTGAAGGTATTCAGATAGCCAGAAGTTCCATTCAGCGTTCCAAGCGAAAAGTTGATTTTTTCGTGCTTGGTTTTGATTGAATATTTGAGAGCAAGAACCATCGGGCTTGCAATCCAGGTTGACATGATACCGATATTTAAATGGTCTGTGATAGCAAAGTGAACTTCAGGACCATAGAGATTTATCAAGGCATAATTCTCTCCTTTGACAATAGGAAGGGCGTTTGTGGTAAAAGCATAACGGGTAGTGAAAGGTCCGGTAGACTGGTATTCGCCATGGACAATTTCCTTTCGATCTTCAATTTTTGTAATACTCCGTATTTCAGATTTTGGGATGTATATTTTGCCAAGAAGTTCCGTTTCTATTAGAATTTCACGGCCATCGTCACTCAAAATTTTTCCGATATATTCAGTACCATCATTTTTGGTAACTACATACAATTGTTCTGATTTACTGGTATCTGATTCTGTGATCTGGCCATAGCTTAATTGAAAGCTGAGGAATGAAGTCAGGAGGACGAGGAAATTTTTCATATTCGCAAAGTTAATAGGGATAGTGCGGTTGAAAAGTGATTTTTGACATTAGAATCGATGAGAATTTTCGGTTTTCGCCAAAAAATCATTCTAGTCACATTTCTCTTCCACTACTTCAAATTCATTCATTTTGGAATATTCGGCAAACTTGGAATCAACGCTGAAAAAATCTCCAAACGTGCAGAACTCTGCGGTGCGATTCCAGAAATACTTTACTTCATAGATTTCATCATCCGGATAGGTAAGTTTTTCCACAACAAAAAATACCTTCCTGTAATTCCTGATTGTTAAAAGAGTTTATGTTCGCCGTCATGTTAATGATGTGCCAGGATTCAGCATCTTGTCCATAGACTGTAATAATTTCCCAGTGATTTTCTATCTTTTCAATCTTTAGTGCAGGTGAATCCATGCCGCAAAGTTTGGTGAACACTTTGCTGTCTTTTTTGACATCTACTTTTATCCAGTGTTTTGGAAAATCATTCAGTATGTTGGCAAATGACTCATCTGTTTGCACCAATTGAGAGTCAGGATGCACAAGTTCCACGTCGGTCTGTGTATTGATGGTATCAACGTTCAAAGGCGTTGTATTGGTTTCAGGATCAGAGCCACAAGAAATGAGGAAGGTTAAAAACGCCAAACCAGCAATAGAATTTCTCATAATAAAAAATGAAATGTATTTGGTAAAGATAATTCAAATGCTTTTCTCTACTTTTAGAAAATCGCGCAAGATTAAACTACTTATGGATTCATTTCAAGTTTCATGTATTATGCCGGTAGATCCGGGAACGATTTACCGTGATTGGCTTTCGACAAAGGCACATACACTCTTTACAGGAGGAGCAGCAAAAATAGAGCCTTTTGTTGGCGGCAAACATTCAGCCTGGGACGGTTATATCTGGGGTGAAATTCTTGAACTTGAAAGTGGAAAAAGAATTCTTCAAAGTTGGAACACTTCCAATTTTCCAGATCTTGCTGAAGCATCACTCCTTGAAATTTTGCTTGAAGCTGTTCCGGAAGGGTGCAAAATTACCTTGAATCACTCCAACATTCCTGAAGGCCAGGGAAAAGAATATGAGCAAGGCTGGGTAGATAATTACTTTAATCCGATGCTTGATTATTATTCTTAGGAAGCCCTTGCCGGTTAAGCTGGCTTAATTTTCTCAGGTTAATTTTTTGTTTTCTTATCTTTTAGTTTGGTGTTAATTACTACTATTACACAACCAAATTTAAAAATCATGAAAAAGAATTATTTAATGTATGCTCCTGTGATGCTTTTACTTGCGTCATGCGGAGGTGGAACTGAATCGACCGAAACAACAGAAACACCAAAAGATTCAGTGGTTGCAGAAATTGAATATGCACCGTTAAAAACGCAAGAAGAGTTTCAGGCAGAAACAGTGTATAAAAACATGGCCGAGGTAAATGCGGTTGCGGATAAATCTACGGTGATCCGTTTTGTGTCGGACGAATACAATCAACAGTTTCCAACTGAAATTTTAGAGGCGCATAACTTACATGTATTGTCTTTGAGCAACATGACGGGTGAAATTCCAGCCGAGATCAGTAAACTGAAAAATCTAACCAATCTGGTTATTAGTGGGGGTGAGTTAACAACACTTCCTGAGTCATTAAGCGAGTGTCAAAACTTGAAAGTAGTTTCTTTCAGCGGTTGTAAATCGCTTGATTTAGCTCAAGCAATTGATGTGTTGAAAAAATGTCCGGGAATTCAATATCTGGATATTTCATACATGGGTCTTACTGAAGTGCCTGCTTCTATTAGTGAGTTGACTGCACTTACACATGTTCGTCTTGGAAATAATCCGATCACTGCATTGCCTGAGTCATTTTATGGAATGCAAAATCTGGAAGAAATTCGTGTAGGTTCAAATGAAGGATTTAACTACACTGATTTTTTAACAAAAGCAAAAGCGTTCCCTGCATTAAAAACACTTTGGCTGCAATATTGCAACCTGACTTCATTGCCAACAGTATTGAATGAGTATCCTGTTCTTGAAATGGTTCGTTGGGCTGAAGAGTGGGAAGGAAAATCATCTGACCAAATTATTGCAACAACCGAAAAAGAAAACAAAAAATTTCCTAAGCTGACCATTTCCTGGAATAACATGTCAGGCATGCTGTATGACGTGTATTAGGGTTTAAACGAATTGATATTTAGTAGGGCGTTCTCTCCGGGCGCCCTTTTTTTGTGTCTTGATTTGCGGATAGCGCAAAATAAAACCATGGGCCGCGCTATTCAATTATGGTTAGCAAAGAAATCACCTGATCTTTGGCTAAATAAAATTGAAATCTATGAAAACGTTATTCATTCTGATCACAACCCTATTTGCTGTTGCTTTTACATCTTGTGGTACAAGTAACAATTTTTCCAGAAAAAAATATTTGCGCATAGGCATGCTTGCTCCAGGCAATACCGAAACAAACTTTGAAGCGGATTATTTCCAAGCACCTCAAATGATCGCTTTGAATGAAAATAATGTTCCTGAAAGCAGCAATGTAAATGTGACACAGGAAGATTCTTCAATTGCAGAAGTTGAGAATGGGTTACAACCAGCTGTGGCTAACAAGGACTATATTGTGCAGAATGATGGATTCGTGGTGTCTGATGAGGTAAACATCATCGAAGACGAAGTATCGGCACCGATTGAAAAACCGATTGTAAAATTCAAGTCTAATAAACTTTTAACGAAGATTAAAGGAAATGCTGAACTGTCATGGGTTGGAACGATTTTGGTTGCGCTGGCAGTTATTATTTTACTTCCATTGGTTTTGATTGGTTTAATGGTTTTGTATTTGTACTTTTTTCCGGCTTGGTGATTTTGATTTGATTGACGGATGCATTTATTCTTGAAGCTAAGTTGAATGAATGGTTTCTTAATTTTCCGTATTTTCGTTTTCTCTAAAATCAAACCATCATGAGCAAAACAAAAGATTACGAATTTACGGTTGCTGAACGTTTCATCAATTATGCAAAAATTGATACTGAAGCTGATCCAAAATCAACTTCGTTTCCATCCAGCATGAAACAAAAAGATTTAGCTCAGGTTTTAGTCAGAGAACTTCATGCAATGGGTGTTGAAGATGCTGAGATGGATGAGTGGGGATATGTGTTTGCAACACTTCCTTCTAATACAAAAAAACAAAATGTTCCCACACTTTGTTTTTGCTCACACATGGATACAGCGCCAGATTGTTCAGGTAAAAATGTGAAACCCATCTTACATCATAAATATACCGGTGCTCCTATTGTTTTGCCAGATGATGAAGCGCAAATTATTACGGTAGAAAAACATCCGTACCTAAAAGAAAAAATTGGAGACGATATTATCACTGCGAGTGGTTTGACCTTGTTGGGTGCAGATGATAAAGCTGGTGTTGCCATCATCATGGATTTTGCACACTTCATTATGAAAAATCCACACATCGAACATGGAAAAATCAGAATTCTGTTTACGCCTGACGAAGAAGTTGGACGAGGTGTTGAGCATCTTGACATGAAAAAATTGAATGCTGATTATGGTTATACTTTAGATGGTGGCGAATTAGGTTCAATTGAAGATGAAAGTTTTTCTGCAGATGCAGTTGAGGTTACTATTCACGGTATCTCTGCGCATCCGGGTTATGCCAAGGGAAAAATGAAGCACGCTATTAAAATTGCGTCTGAATTTGTAGATGAATTACCAAAAGATTCCTGGTCACCTGAAACAACAACCGGACGTGAGGGATTCGTACATCCAACTTCTATTTCAGGTGTTTTAGAAAAAGCAACAATTGGTTTTATCATTCGCGATCATGAGACTGCAAAACTGAAAGTATATGAAGATCGTTTGCAAGAAATTTTAGAAAAAGTTGTAGCAAAATATCCGGGCGTGACATCTGAATTTAAAGTGAAAGAGCAATATCGAAACATGAAAGAGGTGATCAAAACAGTTCCTTTTGTAACCGATTATGCTATTGAAGCGATGAAGCGTGTGGGCGTGACTCCAAAACCGGTGATCATTCGCGGTGGAACAGATGGTTCACGTTTATCTTTTATGGGTTTACCTTGCCCAAATCTTTTTACTGGTGAAATGGGTATTCACTCCAAACATGAGTACGTAAGTGTTCAGGATATGGAAAAGCGGTGAAAACAATGGTGGAGTTGGTTGGGATTTGGTGTGAAGAGACAAAATAAAATTCCAAATTCAAAAGAAACAAATTCCAAATGGGATTGTCTTGTGAATTATTTTTTGGTGATTGTAATCTAGAATTTTATGGAATTAGCCGAATATTATGCAGCCAAATCAGACGAGGAGCTGATCGAAATTCTTGAAACAAAATACGATTACTCGGATGAAGCAATTGAGGTGGTGTTGGCTGAATTTTCGCGACGAAAAGTACCGGTGGAAATTGCACAAAAAACGGCAACAAACATTTATACTAAGCTAGTAGGTAAACTGGTTGCGGACAATGCGCTGACAGATATTGAACATGACTTGCCAGTATCACATTTTTTAACGCAACAGCAGATTCTGGAAATATATAAAGCGCAGTTGGATGAGAGAATGGCTTTGCTAAAAACAACGCATGATGGTGCCAAGCGTTTTCGAAAAGCACAAGGCTATTGAAATAACTTTTTTGTTATTGGATTTGTGGTTTGGAGTAAGATTGAAACGACTAGACAAGGGAATACGATTGACACGGATTTAAACGGATAGTCGCAGATCAAATCTGCATAAATCCTGAGCATTCGTCTCATCCACCTTCCAAAAATGTTAAGCCCGCTCAGCCTGCGCCAAATGTCGTTCAATATGATACACGACAAACCTCAGCGTATCACCCATGCGCAACCGAATCATTTTAGTCAGTGATATAGCAGTTTTGGTTTTGGTCAAATCAACTTGTTCAGCTTGTTGCAAAAGTTGTTTTAGTTTTTCAGCTTGTTTTAAAAAGCGATCAATGGAGAGTAAAGTAAGGTCAGATGATGCGGGTGTTTTGTCTACAGGAGCTTTCATTTTTTTGAGGCTTCCTGTTTTTTTCGGTAACATTAAATTGGCAAAATAGTTTCCAATCACACCACTTTTGAAAATGGTTTTGGCATTTACTTTTGGTTTACCAGCGAGTTGTTTTTCAATTTCGGGTAAGTAAAAATCACCGTATAAATTTAAATGTTCAATGCACTGCAGGGCGCTCCAGCTTTGAGCTGATGATTTGTGATTTAAATGTTCAAGCGTTTTTTCTTTCAGTGCATTAGCACGTTGTGTTGCCTGATTCATTCTTGCTAAAAGATCGTTGATCAAAATTTTATTTTCTGTTTTCATTTGATTTTTTTTGACAAAGATCCGTCAGACTTTTTTGCTAAAAATTGATTCAAATCAAGATTTACGAATTCGGCTTAACGTTTCAGGAGTCATGCGCAAATAGGAGGCAATGTGTTTGAGCGGAATCTCTTGAAATAAATTTGGACTGCGTTTCAAAACACGCTCCAAGTCGGTCTGCAGGAGAAGGAGTGAGCAAATCTATTTCACGATCAATTTGTTGTGCAAAGGCACTTTCAATAAATGCGGTATAGCCCTCTAAATGTGCTGAACTTTGGTGAATGAAATTAAGAATCTGCGTGCGCGATAAAATTATGATTTCGGTTTTACGCAGCGCCTCTATATAAAATTCAGAAGGCGATTGGCGTAAAAAAGATGCAAGCGAATTGATCATAGAACCACTATAACCAAAACGAATATTGGTCTCTTCCAGTTCAGACAAAAGAAAAACACGGACAGCTCCTGATTCAATTAAATAGAGGCTGTTTTCAACCTGGCCTTCTTTGAGTAAAAGTTCATCTTTGATCAATGACTTTTTTATTCCTTCTGTTTGAAAGAGGGTCATTAAGTCCTGAAAAAAATTTTTTGTCATGGAGCTTTGAAATGAAGTCAAAGTTAGGAAATTGGTCTTAGCTGCAAATTCAAAAGTGAATGCCGACTGGTTTGAAAAGTGTATCTTTAAATCTCAAGCAAAAAATTATGGCAAAACTAAGAATCGCTTTTCTCGTGTTTTTGGTATTGATTAACATCATGGTTCTTCTTGGTCAGATTTGGCCTGAGGGAGTGCCGCCTTTTGCAAAAACGGTCAATATTTCTTTTCTCTGCATGACCCTTGTTTATTTTCTTTTTCTGCTTTTGAAAAACAGGAAATCGTAAAGGAATCAGGAAGTTTTTTTCATTGTTTTTAGACTTCAATAATTAAATCAACATGGCGCTCATCACGGTAAAAACATTCGACAATCCAATTGATGCGCACTTGCTCAAATCCAAATTGGAAAGTGAAGGTATTGTTTGTTATTTATTTGATGAACACACGGTTGGTACAAATCCGCTTTACAATGTAACCGTTGGTGGAATCAAGTTGAAAATAAATGATTTTGATTTAGAAAAGGCAACAGAAATTTATAATGAGATTCATAAAACCGCTTATACCGATGACGATGGAAATGTGATCAGTTGTCCAAAATGTCAGTCTATAAATTTAATGACACAATATCCCGTTCGAAAAGGTGTGGGTGGATTTTTTTCATCGCTGATGGCTTTCTTGGCTACAATGGTTCCGGTTTATTCAAAGAAAGTTTTTAAGTGTAAGGATTGTGGTGAAGAGTTTAAGAAAACTGAACATTAATCGGTGAAGAGGCGGACCCGCTTAACTATTCCTTAACATTACCCATTTTTTCCTATCTTCGGGGTCTCTCAAAAAATGAAAAAACTAAACTTATCAGTTGCCATTTTGGGCATAATGATGCTCAGTTCATCGTTGCATTCATATGCGCAGGTGAATCATTGGGAAACAATCGTCAATGAAGATGATAACTGGAAATATCTGGTGCCTTCTTCCGCTGTTCCGGCATCCTGGATAACACCTGGTTTTAACGATGCTTCCTGGCTAAATGGACCGGGTGGTTTTGGAATGGCAGATGGTGATGATAATACGCTTTTACCCGGCGGCACAATTTCAGTTTATCAGCGAATTCAATTCAACATTATTGATATTACGGCCATTGAAAAAATGGTTTTCAATATTGATTATGACGATGGCTTTGTTGCATACGTAAATGGTATTGAAATTTGCAGATCAGAAATGGACATGGCCGGTATGCCAAATTTCAATGATGCAGCAACAGGTTTGCACGAGGCTCAATTATATCAAGGTGGATACCCTTTTCAAATAACACTTGATCATGCTTTTGTCAATGCCGTTATTTCTAATGGCACCAATGTACTTTGTGTGCAAACACATAATCAATCGGCAGGTTCTAGTGATCTTTCATCGCGGGTTTTTTTGAGCGCCGGAATTAATAATTCGTCAACCACTTATGGTCCAACTCCAACTTGGTTTATTCCACCAGTAGAACTAATATCTTCCAACTTGCCCATTGTCGTTATTAATACAAACGGTGTTGGTATTCCGGATGAACCAAAAATCGATGCAACCATGGGAATCATTAACAATGGTGCAGGTCAACTTAATTTAATTTCTGATCCATTTAGCGAGTTTTATGGTCAGATTGCAATTGAAACGCGGGGCTCTTCTTCCGGTGGTTTTCCGATGAAATCTTACGGTCTGGAAACACGTGGACCATCACCTGAAATGAATTACAATGCTTCTATTTTTGACTGGCCGGAAGACAACGATTGGATTTTATATGCGCCCTATAATGACAAAGCCCTGATCAGAAATGTACTCACTTATGATCTCGGAAATTTGATGGGAAATTATTCGCCACGCACACAAATGTGTGAGGTGATTTTGAATGGAGATTATCAGGGAGTGTATGTTTTTATGGAGCGCATCAAACAGAATCCTGGCCGCGTGGCTATTGATGAATTGAACTATGAGGATACGCTTGGAAATGAATTAACGGGCGGGTACATTCTTAAGGTTGATAAAACAACTTCGGGTGGAATCGTTGCATGGACATCGCCTTACACATGCGCTGCGCCTGGTTGGGGACCCATCGAGTTCCAAATGCATGATCCGGAAATTGACACCATGCATTCGTTGCAGCTTCAGTATATCCAAGACTATGTGACTGATTGGGAAGATGCTTTAGCCGGACCAAATTTTGCAGATCCGGTTCTTGGTTACGCACCATATATTGATGAACTTTCTTTCATTGATTTTTTTATAGTGAATGAGCTTTCAAAAAATGTAGATGGATATCGAATCAGTACTTTTTTATACAAAGAAAAACAAAGTGAGGGTGGTGAATTGGTAGCAGGACCTTTGTGGGATTTTAACCTCGCATGGGGTAATGCAGATTATTGTGAAGGTGGCTTGACTAGCGGCTGGGAAATTTATTTTAATTCTGTTTGCGGTGGCGGTGGCGGACTTCAAAACCCGTTTTGGTGGGATCGTCTTTTGCAGGATCCAAATTTTGCGCATGCGGTGAATTGCCGGTGGTTAGAATTACGAGCAGATATTTTGAGTACTCCTCGTCTTATGAACTACATTGATAGTATGGCTCTTTATTTAGAAGATGCGCAACAAAGAAATTATACCAAATGGCCCGTACTTGGAGTTTATCTTTGGCCAAATAATTTTGTTGGAAATACGTATGCCGAGGAAATTCAGTATTTGAAAGATTGGACAACACAACGGTTAGATTGGATGGATGCAAATATGTTTGGATCATGTCCTGATTTGAACGTTAGTGAAAATACGATTCAAGAATTAGCTGTTTTCCCCAATCCCGCAAAGGAACAAATTACAGTAGAATGTGCATCTGATATTAATTCTGGAGAACTGGTGATTATTGATGTTTCAGGCACTGTGTTGATTCGGCGAAAATTTGAAAATTCCAGCCAAATTAGTTTAGACATCAGCATGCTTTCTGCAGGACTCTATTTTGTAGATATTGAACAAAATAATCAGCGCATCAGTTCATCCCGATTTGTAAAACTCTAATTGATTTCATGAAAAAAATTGCTGTTTTTATTTGTATTGCATCAACACTCATTGCTTGTAATAAAGAAGAAGGTCCGGGAGGAACATCAAGCATTGAAGGTACGGTAACAGGTCGTGAATTTGAACCTGCACGCGCTGAAATTACCGAGGTGATTTTTACTGCAGGCAGTGAATTGGAGCATGGAGATTATTGGATATTGAATACGCCCATTGGTGGAACCTATTATTATATCTGGTATGATAATCCAACCTGGATCAGTGATGGAGACCCCTATTTAGAAGGCCGCACGGGAATTGCGGTGGAGTTCAATTACAGCGATTCAAACATTGATATTGCAACAAACACAAGCACGGCATTATCCAGTATAGCTGGGTCTGATTTTTCTATTAGCCTGCAAAATGATGTCATGATTTTGACAAATAAAAAGTCGGGTTATGTGCCGGACGCTAATAAGGTGACAACTAATTTTGAATTGAATATTGGTGATCAGGGGCAAGATGAATATTATGGATCTGAATCACCTTTGTCTGATATCGAAGTATATATTTTATATGGTGACGATACAGTGTATGGTGATCAAACTCGCACTGGTGGGGATGGTGAGTATCGGTTTACAAATTTGGTTAAAGGGACTTATTCAGTTTATGTAGTATCACAAGACACGGTTAATCCAGAGGGGTTCGTGAAATCAGGTGTTACTGTAAAGATTGATGAAAATAAATCTGTTGTTACGGCTGGGAATCTGAATTTGCTTTACTAGGAGAATTATAATACCAACTGATTTTGATTTTTTCTTTTTAGCTCTTTTTTGTTTTCAAGCTCTCGCAATTTATCAAACCATTTTAACGCATCTTTAGAATCAGTAAATGCTTTCGTTGCAACTGCAGGTCGTTGAACGCGAATGACAAAGTTTGCAAGAATGCGATGAGCTAATGAATTCTGAATGATAGCGGAGGCCTTAGTATATTTCAGCATTTCCGGACTAGTTCCAAGTTCGCGTACTTCTTTTTCGATGGTAAGTCCAGCCCCTACAACAACGGCCATATAACACGGTGTGTAGTTGATCATGGCATTGGTCTTATGATAAACCTCCAAAACCATATCCCAGGTCAAATGAATTTTAGGCCGATAATGATAAAGCACAACATCCGGTGCATAGAACTCAATCTGCACAAAATCAAGAGATATAGTTTGTGATGGTTTAATACTTAATCGATTGAAAATTAAATATAGTGAGTTTTTTGAAAGTAGTTGATTGAGATTAGTTTATGTATTTGTATTGGTTGATTTTTCTCAGATATTGAAGCTAATGGTACTGAAAGTTTAAATTGCTACTTTTACTTTTAAAATTACTCTCATGTTCAGAATATTTCTTTTTCTTTCTTTGATTCTATTCGCCTATGCACTGATCTTACCAGTTTATGCAGATAAGCCCGATTTAATTGGAATAATGGCTCTTTTAGGCGGCTGGATGGTCGCGTTGAATGATATTCCAACAGCCATTTCATGGTTGGCAAATGTGACGTTTTTCTTTGCCATAGTGATGATTTTAAAGCGTAAAAAGCCGCGTCCTGTAGCAGCATTGGTGTTTAGTATTCTTTCAATTGCTTTGGCTTGCGCAATCTTAGGCGCTGGAAAAATTGTTACGGGTGCAACTACCAGTCAAACCGTTGGAAAACTTGCAATAGGTACTGCTTTTTACGCTTGGGTTGGAAGCTTTGTGCTGATGGCTGTTGCCTCTTGGCTTAAAATGAAATCACTGAAACCATCTGCTTCGGCTGCACCGGTTCAAGAAACTGTAGCTAGTACCACTGCAAAAAGTTAAAATACTGCTAAATTGTATAGTCGGTAATACTTTTCAATAGGAAGGCCGTAAATTAGGCCTTCATGAAAATTTGCTTTGGTTTTTTACTGTCTTGTTTTATTACGGCCGCGTTTGCTCAGCCAACTAAATACGCTGTCTCAGGAAAAGTTACTGAGACGAATGGGGTGGTAGTGCCTTATGCAAATGTATTGGCATTTTCATTGCCTGATTCAACTTTGAAAGATGGCGCCGCAACCAATGATTTGGGCGAATTTTCACTTGACTTAATTCCTGGAAAATATTATTTGAAAGTTCGGTTTCTTTCGTTTGAAGAAAAGTTGATTTCAGATGTTGTTGTGAAAGATTCACCGCTTATAATTCCAACCATCGTCCTGATTCCTACCGAGGCTATGCTGGACGCTGTTGAGATTACAACAGATAAACCTCAAATGGAATTGAAACTGGATAAACGTGTTTTTAATGTGCAGCAGGACATGTCTAATGCAGGTTTAAATGGCGCCGAAATTTTAGATAATATTCCTTCTATCAGTGTGGATGCTGAAGGCAATGTCAGCTTAAGAGGAAGTCAAAACGTGCGAATTCTGATTAATGGTAAACCTAGTACTTTAACGGGAATGAGTAATACAGACGTACTGCGTCAAATTGATGGCAGTATGATTGAAAGCGTTGAGGTGATCACAAACCCTTCAGCGCGTTATGATGCCGAAGGTGAAGTGGGAATCATAAACATCATTCTGAAAAAAGAAATGAAAACGGGCTTCAACGGAAGTGTGAATGCACGCGTTGGTTATCCGCTTGGCTATGGCGCCGGGTTTAATCTCAATTATCGCACAAAAAAGGTGAATTATTTTATAGGGTATGGATACGGTGTTCAGCGTTCGCCCGGCGAAGGATACAATTATCAGATTTTTGATAGTCCTGATACGGCATACACTTATGAGCAGTTTTCGGAACATGATAGAGGTGGTGTATCTCATAACATCAGTGGGGGTATGGACTTGACTTTGACACCGCGCACTTCCTTGACGCTTTCTACAAATCTTCGCTATTCCAAAGGGGATAACTGGAGCAGCATTGAATACAATGATTATGATTCAGTTGGTACGTTAACGCAAATAGTCAACCGCGATGAAACCGAGGCGGACATTGGTAATTCGCAGGAGTTCAATTTGAATTTTCGTAAAACATTTGAAAAACCTGACCGGTTATTGACATTCGATGCAAAGCGAAGCTATTCCTTGGACAATGAGGTTTCTGATTTGTTCGAAATAAGCAGTGATGCCTTTGATCCGAATATTTTCCAGATGACAACCAATAATGAAAGTGAATACAGCTGGTTGTTTCAGACAGATTATGTTCACCCGTTTGGTAAGGAGGGAAAATTTGAAACAGGGGCAAAAGCGTCACTTAGAAAATTGCACAGTGATTATTTATTGGAAGATAGTCTGGATGGAACATGGATTACCAATCCGATTTTCAATAATTATTTAATCTATACTGAGAATATTTATGCAGCTTATGTAATGGCGGGTAATAAGACAAAAAAGTTTTCTTATCAAGGAGGTTTGAGAGCAGAATTTAGCGATGTAACGACAAATTTAGTTGAAACAAGTGAAGTCAATCAAAGACAATATTTAAAGCTATTTCCAAGCTTTCACTTTTCGTATGAACTAAAAAATAATAGCTTTATTCAATTGAGTTATTCAAGGCGCATAAGTCGACCTCGTCATTGGTGGTTAACTCCGTTTTATACATTCAGAGATTCGCGCAATTTTGAGTCTGGAAATCCAAATATCAACCCTGAATACACTGGATCTTATGAGTTCGGTCATTTGAAATACTGGAAAAAGGGTTCAATTTTGAGTTCATTCTATTACCGAAGAACCGTGGATGCAATGGATCGAATTGTGCTGACTGATTCTACCGGAATTACCTGGCGGATTCCTGTGAACTTGGGCAATACCAATGCTTTTGGACTTGAGTTTTCAGGCTCGTATGAACTGAAAAAGTGGTGGAATATTAATGGAAGTTTCAATTTTTACAGAGCAATTTCAGAAGGTGAATATGCTGGTAAAACCTATAACAACGATGCTTATGCCTGGACCAGTAAGATTACTTCTAAGTTCACAATCAGCCGAAAATTTTCAATGCAAACATCGTTCAACTACGAATCGCCAACCCGAACAAATCAAGGCAGGGCCAAGGCTCAGTACTTTTGGGATGGATCAGCCTCAGTGGATGTCTTTAAAGGAAACGGTACCCTTTCTTTTAATGCAAGGGATATTTTAAATTCGCGAAAACGCCGAAGTATTGTTGAATCAGATTACTTTTATTCAGAAAGCGAATTCCAATGGCGTTCGCGGCAGTTTACGCTGAGTTTTGTGTATCGCATCAATCAAAAGAAAACGAGATCGGATCGATCTGATTTTGGGGATGGCGATTCAGGCATGTAATCTCAAAAACAAAAGGCTTACTTATATGTTACAGTATTAATCTCTTCAAAAAAAATTATGAAAACTACCTTATTCTTTATCACCCTTAACTTATTTGCCATGACAGCAATCTCACAAACAAGCATTCACGATTTTAAATTCAATACGCTGGACGGTGTCGAAAAATCTTTTTCTGAATTTGCAGGTAAAAAAATTCTGATTGTCAATACAGCCAGTAAATGTGGTTATACGCCGCAGTACAAAGAACTTCAGGCGGTGCATGAAAAGTACGGTGATAAGGTTGTGATCATTGGTTTTCCAGCAAATAATTTTGGAAAGCAAGAGCCTGGATCCAACGAAGAAATCGCGGAGTTCTGTGAAAAAAATTACGGCGTTACTTTTCTCATGGCCGAAAAGGTCTCAGTTGCCGGATCAGATATTCACCCGCTCTTCAAATGGTTGACGTCACAAGAAAACCCATCTTTTACCGGAAGCATCAAATGGAACTTTGAAAAATTTCTTTTGGACGGAACCGGAAAATTAATGGCGCGTTTCAGAAGTGGCGTAAAACCAGATGATAAAGAGATTCTTGATCTTCTTTAATCTTCCAGTATAAATCAACTGTTGAACCCTTGGCCGTTTTTATTCCAAAATAGTCCAATTAAATATTCTTTTTTGGTAAATTTGGCCTTCCTTAAAATCAAAGAGACCAAATGAAACTACTTGTCTGTATCAGCAAAGCTCCCGATACCACTTCCAAAATTGATTTCGTTGAGAATAATACCAAATTTAACGAAGCCGGCGTTCAGTATATTGTAAACCCCTATGATGAGTGGTATGCACTGGTGCGCGCATTAGAGTTAAAAGAGGCTTTAGGCGGAACAGTTACCACAATAACTGTGGGCGGAATAGATGATGAACCAGTTATCCGCAAAGCACTGGCTATTGGTGCTGATGAATCTGTAAGAATTAACGGTAATGCAAAAGACGCTTACTATACTGCTTTTCAGATTGCTGATTATGCAAAGAAAGGTGGTTTTGATATCATCTTCACAGGAAAAGAAACCATCAATTACAATGGATCACAAGTTGGCGGAATGATTGCTGAACTGGTGGGCATGCCGTATATCTCATTAGCATCAAAACTAGACGTGAACGGAACTACTGCAATAATTCACAAAGAAATGACAGGTGGAGTAGAAGTAGTTGAGGTAAATCTGCCCTTTGTAATCAGTGCTGCAAAAGGAATGGCTGAACAACGCATTCCAAACATGCGTGGAATTATGGCGGCAAGAACGAAACCACTTCAGGTTGTAGAACCAGTTGCAGTTGATGAGCTTGTTAGCTTTGTCAATTTTGATCTTCCAAAAGCAAAATCTGCCTGCAAATACATTGATCCGGCAAACGTTGCTGAATTAGTTCACTTGTTACATACAGAAGCTAAAGTTATCTAATCATTCAATCTTCAGAAAACATGTCAGTATTAGTTTATATCGATACCATCAGCGGAAATATTTCTAAAAACGCAATGGAAGCTGTTTTTTACGGCAGCAAAATTGGACCAGTAACTGTTGTAACAAATGGTGGGGTTAGTGCAGATAAATTAGCATCACTTGGAAATTTTGGCGCAACAAAAGTTTTAGTGCAACGCGCTTTACAATCACAAGATGCATCACAATTAACACGGTTAGTTTCTGCAACTGCGGGAACAACGGGTGCAACAACAATTGTATTCTCTCAAGATCTTACAGGACGTGCAGTTGCTCCAAGAGTATCAGCAAGTTTAAAAGCAGGTTTGGTTGCAGGCGCAGTTTCTTTGCCAGATGCAGGTGGAATTTTTAAAGTGAATGTGTTTTCTGGAAAAGCGTTTGGAAATGTAAAAGTGAATTCAGCAATTCGCGTTGTCAATCTTACACCAAATTCAATTGCATTGGAAACCGGAAGCGGATCTGCAGCAGTGGAAGAAATTTCAGTGGATTGCGGAGCGCCTTCATACACTGTAAAATCAGTTGAAAAACAAGAAGGAGATATTTTATTGCCGGAAGCTGAGACGGTTGTTTCTGCAGGTCGCGGATTGAAAGGTCCAGAGAACTGGGGCATGGTTGAAGATCTTGCAAAAACATTAGGCGCTGCAACGGCATGTTCACGCCCTGTTGCTGATATAGGATGGAGACCTCATCACGAGCACGTAGGCCAAACAGGTCTTGCGATTCGTCCAAATCTTTATATTGCTGCCGGAATTTCTGGAGCCATTCAACACCTTGCCGGTGTTAACGGATCGAAAGTAATTGTAGTAATTAATACAGATCCAGAAGCACCTTTCTTCAAAGCGGCGGATTATGGAATTATTGGAGATGCCTTTGATATTCTTCCAAAATTGAATGAAGAAATTAAAAAACTGAAAGCACAGAATTAACGAAGAGAGAGCAAGTAGCTGCCGTAAGTTATCATGGAAAAAATTGAACTTAAAATAGTCGGTCTGTCATATAGCCAAACACAATCTGGAGCTTATGCACTGGTATTGTCTGAACGGAATGGTACACGCAGATTGCCGATTATTATTGGTGGTTTTGAAGCACAATCCATTGCGATTGAGCTTGAAAAAATGAAACCATCACGCCCGTTAACGCATGATTTATTTAAGGCATTCTCAGATTCGTTTGGAATTGAAGTGAAAGAAGTTGTCATCTATAATTTGGTAGAAGGCGTTTTCTATTCAAAATTAATTTGTGAGCAGAATGGTGACTCCATCGAAATTGACGCACGCACATCAGATGCTATTGCAATTGGTTTGAGATGTGGAAGTCCGGTTTATACCTTTGAACATATTTTAAGTTCTGCTGGCATCCAACTAGAAGATGAATTAGTTGCAGACAAAGAAATTGGAACGGAGGAAGAGGAGTCTGTAGCAGCGAATAAGGGGACAGAATTAGGAGCACTTACGAGTGAAGAACTTGAAGCACTTTTGAAAGAAGCAATCGAAGCAGAGGACTACGAAAAAGCATCTCAGATCAGAGATGAAATCAAAAAAAGAAATTAGTTTCTTTCAGGTAAATGACCGGTATTTCGTGCAGATTTGTAACTTCATCGGTATCATTTAATCAGATTTATTTTATTTCCACTAATTGCTGAGCCATGACTTTAAAAGTGCGTCTTATCATCATGAGTTTTTTCCAGTTTTTTGTCTGGGGAGCCTGGTTGATTACCATTGCAAATTATTGGTTTGGAAAAGGCATCGGAAGTCCGGCTGAGTTTGGAAAAATTTTCACCACACTTGGAATTTCTTCTATCATCATGCCAGCGCTTACTGGTATTATTGCTGACAGATGGTTCAATGCTGAAAGACTTTACGGAATACTTCATATTCTTTCCGGCGCAGTTATTTTATGTATTCCACAAGTAACTGATCCGGATACTTTTTTTTGGGTGATGCTGCTTGCCATGATGTTCTACATGCCAACCATCGCGTTGTCAAATTCGGTGGCATATCATTCATTAAAATCAAATAATTTTGACGTAGTAAAAGTTTTTCCACCCATTCGTGTGTGGGGAACCATTGGTTTTATTGTCGCCATGTGGATTACAAATCTCACTGGAAGTAAGGGAACTGAAATGCAGTTTTACATTTCAGCAATGGGTTCTTTTTTGCTTGGCATTTATTCGTTTTCACTTCCAGCCTGTAAACCAAATCGTGAAAGCAAATCAAAAAATTGGGTGGAGACTTTAGGTTTAAATGCCTTTAGTCTTTTCAAAAATCCAAAAATGGCCATGTTTTTTGTTTTTGCCATGATGCTGGGAGCCGCGCTGCAATTGACCAATATGTATGGTGATCGCTACGTAGATAATTTTAAAGAAGTACCTGCTTATGCTGATTTATTTGTGGTAAAATATTCCACTATTATCATGTCAATTTCACAAGTTTCAGAGACACTTTTCATTTTAGCAATTCCTTTTTTCCTTCGAAAATTTGGTATCAAACAAGTCATGCTGATTAGTATGCTGGCCTGGGTATTGCGTTTTGGTTTGCTTGCGTATAGTGATCCTGCCGGTGGTTTGTGGATGATTATTTTATCGTGTATTGTTTACGGAATGGCTTTTGATTTTTTCAATATTTCAGGATCTCTGTTTGTCGAAACGCAAACCGATTCTAAAATTCGCGCAAGCGCACAAGGATTATTTATGATGATGGTAAATGGTTTTGGAGCCGTGCTTGGAAGTATCACGAGTGGCTATTTAATTGAAGCTTATTTTTTGAATCCAGATAATTCATTTAACTGGAAACCCATCTGGCTTTCATTTGCGGGCTATGCAGCAGTGATTGCAATTTTATTTTTCTTTTTATTCAAGCATAAACACGATAAAAATCTGGAGATCAATCATTGAAATTAATTCACAAACATGTCGCGTAAAATTTTTGTAATCATTGCTGCTCTTGCATTTTTAATGTGTCTGATCAGCATGTATTTTGGCGCTAGTATTTACAATGCAAACGACAACATTCACGTGCAGCATTTGAATGAAATGGATCGCTTAAGTTATTACGATGCTGAACAAGTTCCGGCGCTTACAAAGATGGCTGCAATCATCACCATGCCTTTTCTTTTGGGAATTATTGTACTTGAAGTTTATGTGGTGATGAAAACCAAAATTGCTCCGGTAAAAAGAATTGCCTTGAGTTTAACAGGCATTGCATTAACAGTTTTAATTATTGCCGTAATGACGCTCGCTTCACCTTTGAGTTTTGATTTTAGTCACTGGGGTTTTGTCTGGATTTTTGCCGGATTGTTTACCATTGCGGGGAATGGGGTGAGTGTTTTTATGAAGCCTAAGAATATCTAAATTTTTGAAGATGAAAATTTTGCATAATCTCATAATGATATTATCGCTTGCATTTATTGTTAGTTGTATGGCTCAACAACAAGGCAACAATATTTCTGATGATAAAACGAATTGTGATTATACTCAAGCGGGACGCTTCTATGCAGGTAGAAATCCACAAGAGTGTATTGCTTTAACATATAAATGTGCTGATTTTTGGCAATCGTTTCAAGATGATTGTGGATGCGGTTGTGTTGAAATTGACCCTCAGAAGTGGCTAGATTCAGTATGGAATAATCCACCTGTTAGTGAGGTTGATATCTCTCAAATGACGCCTTTTGTTATAGATAACGATTCTGTGAAAGTTAAATTTTATTTACGCGAGAATCAAAAAATGGAAATGGTTGATTCGAAGATCCATTTTAATATGGCTGGTATTGCTGAACCCTTACCGATTTCTTTTGTCGTTGAGGGATATCATCCGGATAAATGCACATTGTCTGGATCGGGATGTTCATTGAGTAAAAAGGGGACACTGTATATTGCTAGAGTTGGCAGTTCGAATGAGTTCACTATTTCTGTTTCGGTCAAAAGGAAAGACAACACATCAATTGCTGTGGCCTCTTTTAAATTTGTTATCGTTAGTGACTCGGGAAACCAGTAATAATTAATTGCAAAAATTTTTCCCCCACAGATCACACGGATTAAGCACAGATGAAATTTGGACAACAAGATCTGTGAAAATCTGTGCCATCTGTGAGCTATTCAAATCCTCTCAGAATAGCAGAAATGAAATTTTTTTCAGTTGATTACATCACAATATTCACAATCTTCCCCGGCACCACAATCACTTTTTTAGGTGCTTTGCCTTCCAAATATTTTGCCGTGTTTTCTTGCGCCATGATTTCTTTTTCAACTTCTGCGGGTGTTAGCGTCAAAGGCAATTCTAATTTGAAGCGCATTTTTCCATTGAAAGAAACTGGATATTCAAATGAACTTTCTACCAAATAATCTGGATTGAATTTTGGAAAAGGTGCGTAGGTAACAGATCCTTTTTCACCTAATTTTTCCCAAAGTTCTTCAGCAATATGCGGTGCGTACGATGACAATAAAATCACCATTTCGCGGAGCACAGCGCGGTTGTTGCACTTTTGATCCGTAAACTCATTGGTTGCAATCATGAAATTGGAAACGCCGGTGTTGAATGAAAAACGTTCCAAATCATCCTGAATTTTTTTGATGGTTTTGTGAAGAGTTTTGAGTGATGATTTATCTGCTTCACCATCTGAGACTGCAAAAACATTTTCAGCGTTGTGGAACAATCTCCAGAATCTTCTCAAGAAACTATGCACCCCGCTAATGCCTTGTGTATCCCAAGGTTTGGCTTGTTCAATAGGACCTAAAAACATCTCATACAAACGCAAAGTATCTGCTCCAAATTTTTCTACAAGTTCGTCGGGTGTTTGAACATTGTATTTTGATTTGGACATTTTTTCTACTTCACGTGAGCAGATATAATCGCCTTCTACTAACTGTTCAGCATACTCATATTGTCTATGCCACTGGCGAAGTTTGTTGAGATCTTTTAGTTTATCACCTTCAGGCAAACTCACATCAATTGCCGTACGGATAGCATTTCCCGGACCGTATGATCCAATCATGTCATTCCCAAATTCTGCAAATTGTTTTTTGAACCAGGCGTCTACTTCCTTGTTTGATCCGTTCTTTTTTATGTCGTGATAAACATCTTCCGGAATCAATAAAACTTTACGCGCCGCAATTTGTGCACCGGGAAATTTCTCTTCAATTTTGATGATCTCTGCATGCTCACCGGTGTGCGCCGATAGTGTAAATGGAATATGACCTTGCGTTTGCGGTAATACAACATATACATAAGCAGAATTTCCCAAAATCATTCCCTGATTAATCAACTTTTTGAAAGGTTCATCAAACGTAATATACCCTAAATCAAACAAAAACTTATTCCAGAAACGGGAATACAATAGGTGACCCGTTGCATGTTCTGATCCGCCAATGTACAAATCCACCTGATTCCAGTACGCTGCTTTTTCTTTAGAAACAAATTCGCCTAAATTGTTTGGATCCATGTAGCGCAAAAAGTACCAGGATGATCCTGCCCAACCCGGCATAGTAGAATGCTCATAGTCATATCCAGCTGTTTCCTCCTCCCCTTGGGAGGAGCTAGAGGTGGGCTTGTATTTCCAGTTATTTGCTCTAGCTAAAGGTGGCTCCCCATCTTCCGTGGGTAAATACTTATCTACTTCAGGAAGTGTAAGCGGAAGTTCATTTTCATTCAATACGTAAGGTGTTCCGTTCTTGTAATAAACAGGGATTGGTTCACCCCAATAACGTTGTCTTCCAAAGACAGCATTGCGCAAACGATAGTTCACTTGTCCCTTTCCAAAACCGCGTGCATCAATTTCAGCAATTGCTTTTTTGATGGCCGCTTTTACATCAAGCCCATTTAGAAAATCTGAATGAATTAATTTTCCTTCTTTATCTCCCCAGGCATCTTTTTCAAAATCATGTTCGCGGCTTGGTTCAATCACTTGAGTAATTGCTAAACCAAAATGTTTTGCAAATTTATAATCGCGTTCATCATGCGCAGGTACCGCCATTACTGCGCCGGTTCCATATCCAACCAAAACATAATCACCTACCCAAATCGGAATTTGTTTTCCCGTAAACGGATGCTCCACATACGAACCAGTGAACACTCCACTAATCGTATTAACATCAGCCATGCGTTCACGCTCACTTCTGTTTTTAGATTTAGTGACGTATGCATCTACTGCAGCTTTTTGATCAGCCGTTGTGATTTTTGAAACCAATTCGTGTTCAGGTGCAAGTGTTACAAATGATACACCAAAGATGGTATCAGGTCTCGTCGTAAATACTTCAATCTCCCATCCTCGGTCCTTCCCGGAGGGAAGGATGCCAGGGTGTGTTGAGGACGTGCCGTCTTCTTTTATATAGGTGATCGCACTTTCTTCAATAGAAATGGATTCGCTCATTTCATTCGAATCGTCGTTGAGTGAAGCAAGTGAATCTACTTCTGTTTTAATTTTGTTAATGACATCACCAATTTTATTTAGCACCTCGTCATTTGTAAAGCGAATAACTTTAAAGCCTTTAGTAATTAAATCTTGCGTTCTTACTAAATCTTCATCAACCTGATGATCGTGAATGTCGCCATCAACTTCAATCACCAGACGTTTTGAAATACAAACAAAATCAACAATGTATTTATCAATGAGATGCTGTTGTCTGATTTTTACACCAAGTTGTTTTGTCTTTAATTGTCCCCACAATTTTTTTTCTGCTGGTGTGGGGTTGCTTCGCATCTCTTTAGCACGCGCTAAATTTAAGCGCGCAACTTCTGATTTTCCAGTTAAGTATCGCGCACGCTCTTCTTCAACCAACCCGTTCGAACCACTCCGTAAGGAGCCCTGAGCACTGGCATCCTTTCCTTCGGAAAGGACCGAGGATAGGATCCTAAATTTAAGCGAAGCCCCTTCACTTCTCCCAATCCAATTTCGCTGTGCTTCTTTAATACTTTCACTCCAGTCAATCGTATCTAATCCATCTAACAAACGCTGAGCATAAGCAGTAATGCGCATGCTCCATTGTTTCATTAATTTGCGTTCAACCGGGTGGCCGCCGCGTTCACTGAAACCATCTTTCACTTCATCGTTTGCTAAAACAGTTCCCAATGCCGGGCACCAGTTTACATAAGCTTCGCCAAGGTATGTTAAGCGGAAGTTCATGAGCACTTCTTGCTTTTTTTGCTCGTCAAAATTTTTCCAATCTTGCGCTGAAAAAGGCAACAAATCTTTTTCAATATCACCCGTTAAAATATCATGGCCGTTTCCGCTGAAACCTTCTTTTTCAAAAATGGAAATCAGGGTCTCAATTTTTTCTGCTTTGTTATTTCTTGGGTTATACCAACTGTTGAATAATTGAATAAAAATCCATTGAGTCCATTTATAATAGTTGGGGTCTGAGGTGCGTACTTCACGATCCCAGTCAAATGAAAAACCAATTTTATCTAACTGATCGCGGTAACGTGCAATATTTTCTTTCGTAGTTTTTTCAGGATGTTGTCCCGTTTGAATGGCATATTGTTCAGCCGGCAAACCAAATGAATCGTAGCCCATGGGGTGCAATACATTGTATCCCTGCAAACGTTTGTAGCGGGCATAAATATCAGATGCAATATAGCCCAGCGGGTGACCTACATGCAGCCCTGCGCCCGATGGATACGGAAACATATCCAGCACATAATATTTCGGTTTAGAGGTATCGTATGATGCGCTGAACGTTTTATTATCAGCCCATTTTTTGCGCCACTTTTTTTCAATCTCTAAAAAATTGTATTCCATCTTATTGCTTTGTTTGCTTGTTGCGGCTTTGCCACAAAGGGTGCAAATTTAAGAAATAAATGTGGATGGCTTGAAGGGAGACGGAGCAGTGCTCCGTCTGTACGGGGGGTATTGATTGGCTTTTTTTGTGCTTGTACCTCTTCCGGCCATTCGCTATAGTTGCATTTTAGCCTTGCCCTTTCAGTCGTGTTAAAATGTGCTCATGCTAATCGCAATTTTTCCACGCTTCAATAGGGCACGCTTTCAACGCAAGCTGTCGCTGCTGTCCGGGGTAGTAATCTCCTAAAATTAATTAGCCGGGCATTGCTCTTTTTCCGAATTTACAATCGCATCAAATTCAGTTTGGTTGATGTATTGTGGCGTGTACGTGCCGCCGGCTGATTTAATCTGCGACATAAAACTGCGCAAGTGGTTGCGTGATCCACAAGTGAGCGCATCGTATACCGAAATTAAATCAGGCAACGTGGTGTTTGCGTAGAACAATTTGATGTCTGAAATGTCCATATCTTCAATCGTTGCGCCTACTTGTAAAGCAGCCATGAGCGATACATCTGCCTGCTGAATCAGGTCATTGTACAATTGCTGCAAATCAGCATTCGAAAATTCACCAGGTAGTTTATTTGCTGCCGGGTCCTCAATGCCATATTTCTGCAAAAGAGTCAGCACATTACTAAAGTGCGTTTCTTCACTGGATGATATGTTATTAAAAACATTCAAACCATATTTTTCATAACAGTGATCATAAACATCGCGCGCAAGTTTTTCTTCTTCGCGTAGAAAAATCAAATCTGTTTTTTCTTTTTCAGAAAGTGTCGCATCAGGTGCGTCGTCTTTTTTGCAGGAAATCAATCCTAACAGGCCAATAGATATAACTAGTAACTTTTTCATAACTCAACTTTTGTTAAAGTTATGAATACGTGATTTTAAATTCCGTGACAAATATCACTGGCGACGCATGTTTTTATAACGGTCGTGATGATCTGTTTTGAAGCCTGAAACGCAGCTTAATTTTTTACAACGCGTTGGGTGGAAATTCCATTTTCAGAGGACAGTGTGAAGAAATAAATTCCGTCTGCAAAGGCTGAAAGATCAACCGTAATTGATTCTGCCAAAGTGGTTATTAAAACTGGTTCTCCAAGTTGGTTGGTTATAGTTAGCTGGCCGTTTGAGTTTTCCTGAATTTGCACCGTGAAATTTCCGTTAGACGGGTTTGGATAGATTGAAAAATTCACTAAAGAATTCTCTTCTGTTTCTGCTACTTTGCACGTAACAATAAATTGTCCCATCATGCCCTCATCTTCATGAGGCAGCATGTGACAATGGTACATGTACTTGCCATCTTCATCACAGAATGTTTCAAATTTTGTAATGAAAGTTACAGTTTGCATCGGTGGAACCAATACCACATCTTTTCGTCCTTGCATGTTTGCTGGAACTGCTCCTCCGTTAACGTCGGTGATGTAAAACTGAATGTCGTGAATGTGAAACGGGTGTGAAATAGGTGACTGATTGCTCAGGGTCCAAACTTCAACATCATTTAGAAAAACGGTATCGTTGATCATCATCATATCAAATGGTGTGGCATTGATGGTGAAGGGCCCCTGAATGGCGGTTGGCCCCATGTTCACTGGTTCAAAAAGTTTTGTTCTGAAAACATCAGCATCGCTCAATTGCCATGGGGTGTTTGTGATTAATGCGGTTGGAATTGTTGTTACTGGTGATGCCGTTTGTGCAACAATTGAAAATTCCATAATTTGAAAATCTGCGCCGTTGAGTACGTTAGCAAGATAACCTGGAATTGTTTGTCCGGGACCCATGCCTGGTTGGGCTGCGCCATAAGTTCCATTTGGTAATTCAGAAGCGTAACTCATCAAAGAAATAGTTTGTCCTTCCATGCCGGTAAAATTTACCAATAGTTCGGCACGCTCTCCCGGTGCAAGTTTTAATCGGGTTAATGCAACAGGTGCATTTAATAATCCACCGTCAGTTCCAATTTGATAAAAAGTTAAACCTCCTTCAAGACCTAAATTGTAAACACGTTCTGAAGATGCATTTAAGACTCTGAAGCGCACAACTTGCGCCGGTGTCGGAAGATAGGCATCGACGGTTCCATTCACTAACATGACACTGTCTGATGCATTATCTACTTCAATTTGTTTGGTTGCGCTGAAACATTTTGATTGAATAACCAAAGGAAAATCATCAACATTATATTTTCTGGGTAAATCCAATTCCGCTTCAACCGTGTCGCGTACAATGATTAGTCCTGCTGCTCCCATGGTTGCGTGCATATTCGTCATCATGTGCATGTGCGGATGATACCAATACATAGCAGCGTGATCACGCACGGTGAATTTTGGATTCCACGTTGTCATCATGGGAATTGTCGTGTGTGGTCCGCCATCATTCTCTGTTGCTACATGCAGTCCATGCCAGTGAATGGTTGTTTCTTCCATCAAATCATTGGTGACATTTAAGCTGACAGAATCGCCTTGATTAAAAATAAGAGTAGGCCCCAGATAGGAAGCATTAACGCCCATTGTGGTGGTTGTAAAACCCGGGTAAAATGTATGAAAAGTATCTTTTATGTGCAGGTTAAAATCTGTGCCATTCAATGTGTCAGGAATAGCCAATAAATTTTGAGCTTGTACTTTTCCAATAGTGAAAAGTGAAATAGAAATTAGTAGAATTTTTTTCATAGAAAAAGGAGTAAACGCTAAAACTAAGGCAAAGCTTAAAACTAGAGTGTGATGAATGTCACGTTACTAATCAATGAGCTGAAGTGTAGGTGAATAGGGTCTATTTGAACGAGGATTTTTACGCACGAATGAGATTATCCGCCCAAAACAAAATTGATGAGGAAAGGAAATTGTTTTCCTTTTTTCAATTTTTGAACGCCAAAACAAATCAGCCAAAGGACAAGTGCATGGATTAAATAAAGTCCAAGAAAAACAGGAAAAGTATGCTGTCCGATATTGCCAAAAATGGATTCTTCATTGCTGAAAATAGTTGCAATAAAAACCGTGTGTAGAATGTAAACCAACAAGGACGATCTTCCAAAAACAGTGAGCAAATTGAGTACGCTATTTTTTTGCAGTTTATACATGAGTGGAATCAGCATCAGAATAAATCCTAAAAAAGTAAAAAGATAAAACAAAGTAGGTGGGTAAAATAATTCAGAATAACCTTCACGTGTGAGAAGTGTTTTCCAAAATAGCGCACTCATTTTTGGTTCACTGCTAAAATTTATATTGCTGCTTACGTCTGGCATAAAGGTCAACCACATGGCAATGCCAAGTGCAAACATAATTCCGCCACCAAGCAGCAAATTTTTATTGAATACTTCAGGTGCTGTTTTGAATTTAAATGAACCCACAAACGCACCTAAGAGTGAAACGCCAATCCATGGAAAAAAGGGGAACCATCCTTCATGCAAAAATTGTCGCCAGACGGGAATGGCTTGCGCAGCTGCAATGGTCTCGTTAAATGGAACAGCAAGTCCGTTTTCATCCGATAGTCCAACTTCACCTGGTGATAAGGCATAGCCTAAGTAGAATTGAAGTACGGGTGTGACAGAGAAAATTAAAACAATCAAAATTACCTGAGCAATTCGGGGAAGCTTAATGAAGAAAAAAATCAAGGGCATTCCCAATCCAATAATGTAAAGCACGTCGTAGGTGATGAAAGGTAGAATGTCCCAAATAAATGTATCAATCAAGGCGGCTACCATAATAGTTGCTGCAGCACGTTTGATATAGTACATCAGTTTATGTGCTTTGATGGTAGCGGTATAACTCACCATCATTCCGGCTAAAAAAATAAACATGGGTGCTGCCATGCTGCCGTAGATCCGGAAAGCAAACGAATGCGGTTCTATAAAATTATAAGGTGCCATATTGGCCGCTATCATAGTGAATATTGCTATTCCTCTGAGTATGTCAACACTTACGTCTCTTTCCTTCATGCTGGAAAAGTAGAAATAATAAAAGAATTCCTTATCATTGTACAGAGGACTTTTTACAGGATCTATGTTCAAATTTTTTACACGTCTGAAACCAAGTCAGAAAATTGTTCTTACAGTTTTTACGGGCTTACTTGTGCTGTCGACTTATTTTGTGGTCAGCACTTATTTTTCTTTTTTGGATGAAGCAGAAAAAAGTGCACTGAAAAGACTGGAAGCAATTGCAAACACCATTGCATTCCAAATTGACGGTGATAAGCATGAAATCATTGCTAACCGTTATTCTGAACCAGGCCAATTAACTTCCAATACTGATGACACTCTATATTATGAATTGTGGAAGCCACTTAATCATGCACACATTGCAAATAATCTGGAATCTGAAATTGCAACCTTGATTTTGAATGACGACATGACCATGGATTATATCATGAATTCGTTGGATAGTCCCTACGTGCGTGATCCTTATGAAGATTATGATCAGGAGTTTTTAGACTTTTATGAAACGGGCGGTGTTATACATCAATATACGGATGAATTTGGCACCTGGCTCACTGCTTTGAGTCCAATTAAAAATTCAAAAGGTGATGTTGTCGGCATGGTAGAAGTGGATGCCATGTTTGATGTTTTTATTGCTGAAGCACACGCTAAACTTTTCAGAAATCTCTTAATCACATTTGGTATTTTCTTGTTGATTGGTTGGGTCATTTTGAGATTGGTTCGACAGATTGCAAAAGCAGATGAAGAAGCTAAACGAAAAATAGAAGAGTCCAATCAAATCATCTCACAAAAAAACAAAGACATTTTAGATAGTATTAATTACGCCCGTAGAATTCAATCTGCAATTCTGGCTCCGCGTGAAGAAATTTTTAGTGTCTTCAAAGATGCCTTTATTCTTTACAAACCAAAGGATATCGTCAGCGGTGATTTTTATTATTTCTCCAACGTTGATGGGCACAGCTTGATTGCTGCTGCAGATTGCACCGGCCACGGTGTGCCGGGCGCATTGATGAGCATGATTGGAAATGATTTACTAAATCACATCACGCGTGAACGAAAAGTAACCAAGCCGAGTGAGGTACTTGATTTACTTCACAAGGGCATTACCAATGTATTGAAACAAGATGGAAGAAGTGGTGAAACACGAGACGGAATGGATATTGCGCTTTTGAGTTTTAATCAAAATGATGCTACCAAAATTCAGTATGCAGGTGCGTATCGTTCGCTGTGTATTGTTCGCAACGGCGAGATGATTGATTACAAAGCGGATAAATTTCCAATTGGAAATGCAAGTATGGAACGCGGCCATTTTACCAACAATGAAATCGAAGTGCAAAAAGGTGACATGTGTTATGTTTTTACAGATGGTTATGCCGACCAATTTGGAGGCGATCAAGGTAAAAAATTCATGGTAAAAAAGTTCCACAAATTATTGATTGAATATTCCACTTTGCCCGTTGATGATCAGGAGCGTTTTCTGGATTCAGCCATTGAAGCATGGCGCGGTGATCATGAGCAGATTGATGACATTCTAGTGATTGGAATCAGAGTTGGATAAGCCAAAATCAAATCAATAAACAAGCTGTATCCAGCCAACTAATTTATGATTGGTGGTTGCAATTTCGACCACATAATAGTAGGTGCCTTGCGGACAAAGTTGTCCGTTACTCATACCATCCCAACGCACATTAACATTGTCATAATTCAGAATGGTGGCAAGTTCATCTCCCCAGCGTGAGTAGATCGTTACGGTATTTGAATTGCTGTCGAGCCCATCTAAATAGAGGTAGTCATTTTTCAAATCACCGTTAGGAGAAAAAGCAAGATTTGCGAAAACGGGTGGTTCACAATCATCACTCAAAACTACAAAAACCGTGTCATAGGATTTGCAGTTGTAGGTGTCGTAAATGACTACAAAATATTCATTGGTATCTGCATCAGGTGTGACATACAATGTTGAATTGGTGGAAGCAATATTCAACCATTCATAAGTTACTCCACCCGATACTGAAATTTGGACGGAATCTCCGGCACAATATTCATGCGGACCGCTCGCAATCCCATTAGATGCTGAATTTAAAAAGACCTGAACAGTGTCATAGTTTATGCAATTGTATTGATCAAATACTTTCACAATATATAAGCTTGAAGCATCAGTTGGTTGTACATAAATGGATGCGTCATTGGACGAATTGTTTATCCATTCGTAAGATATTCCACCCGAAACAGAAATCTGAACTGAATCTCCTTGGCAGATAGTATGTGGTCCGCTTACAATGCCATTGGGTGCAACAAGTTGCTCAACAAAAAATGTATAGGTATTATTTGTGACTATCGCATCTCCGCTAATCGCAACAGTGTAATTTTGACTTTGCGTGCTGGAGATATATCCTATATCAATGGTTTCTGTCTGGCCAGGTTGCATATTTCCTGTCCAATTAAAGTCAAAAAGATTTCCAGATAAATCACTGAGCGAAAATGTAGCGGCTGTGATTGGAGAAGTTCCGTGATTTTTTGCAACAACAATAATTGACGTTAGGTCACCACTGCAAACGCTGTCTTCACCAACATAGGCTTCTGTTTGCAAATCAGTATTGGCATATGAATTCAAAATTACACCAGATGAACCAGTCACCCATGCTTCTCCCGCGCTTACCATCTCCAGACTATAAAGATCTGTTCCTGCACCGCTAATATTCGTTATCCAGGTTGTCCCACCATCAGAAGTGGATAATATGGTTCCGCCAATACCAGCTATAATGCCATTAAAACTATCATAAAAGACAACCCCTTTAAGTGAAGTTGAAATTCCACTATTTTGCGTAATCCAGGTATCACCTCCGTTTTGAGAATGTCGAATCAATCCGTTATCGCCAATAGCCCAAATCATATTTTCATCTAACGCAAAAAAACTGTTCATATAACCCGGACCACTCCAGATTGTTTTTGGGATCCATGTGTGACCTCCGTCGGATGACTTGTACAGCGTATTATTTGTATTTAAACAATAACCATCTGTGGCATTAAAAAATTGAATTTTGAAAACAGAACTTCCTCCACCCGGAGAGGGTACAGAGTCCCAAGTAACACCACCGTCTGTTGTAAAAAGTGTGCGATCGTTGCGCTGAACCCAACCGTAACTTTCATCAACAAAATGAATGTCATAAGATGGCCCAGTAAAAGGATTTGTGTACTGCATGACCCAGGTTAATCCTCCGTTTTCTGTTTTATAGACGCTGCCGTAATTGTAGTCCAATACCCAACCTACAAGTGGACTAACAAAGGAAAGACTGTTTAAGGATGTGCCTGTTATAACTTGCGGTGACCAAAGAGCACCGCCATTTGTAGTGGATAATATTTTATCAGGATACATCAGCGTAAAGCCATTGTTTCCATCTACAAAATCAACTTTGTCCATGAACTGGGAAGTGGAACCTGAGTTCTGAGATGACCATACCAATTGTGCATGGCTTGTGCCGGAGAACAAAATGAAGAATATTAAAACAAGGATGGGATGACTTGCGCTTGGGTGCATGGATCAAATATAACAAAGAAAACGCTCGTGCTGATGATGTTGTGTTGATCCGGCTTTAAGCGTTATGCAAAAATAATTTTTTTAGAAGGGATGTTTTTTTGTCTTCGGCCGGAGATCAGATTTTCGTTTTTTGCTGTGCACATGCCTTGATTAATCTGATTTAGCTGTTTTATTCGGGATTGTTATTATATTCAAACCTGAATGAAGAATTTTTCAAAACTCACTCTTCTTTTATTTTTGTTTGTCTCGCTGTCTGCAACTGCTCAGCGAACATTGAATTATTCATTCAGACATCTGGGGCAAAGCAATGGTTTTCCTGCAGACAACGTGCGTGCGTTTGAGTTTGATACATTGGGTCAGTTGTGGGCGCTGACTGAAAAAGGCCTGATGTGTTACAATGGGCACTCCGGAAAATTTTATGGAGTAACGGGAGATCTAAAAGGGCTTCTTCCGGGCACGGCGTACAATCTTTATCTGGATTCAAAACACATTCTCTGGATCAGTTATTTGGAAAGTGCCGTGAGTTGTTTTGATCCGGCAACTGAAAAATTCACTCATTTTATTCATGATCCTTCCGATGCAACTACGTTTCCGGATGCAACTACGTCACAATTTTTTGAGGATAGCGATGGAAATTTTTGGATCGGAACCTGGGGTGCCGGATTGAATTTACTGGATCGTTCGAATGGAAAATTTTCACGATATCTGCCAGAGGAAAATAATCCCAACTCACTGCAATCAACGTATGTTACAAACATTACAGAAAAGTCAAAAGGAAACTTAATTGTGTCAACCTGGGAAGGGGATGGCAATGAAAATTTCCTCTCGTTTTTTAATGTCCGCGAAAAAGCGTTTACAAAATTTCCAATTGATAATTACACCTGTGAAAGTGAAATTGAATCTATAAAGGTTCGTGAAGCGCTGCGCATTGTGCACTTTGTAGAGATTGATCAACAGCAAAACTGGTGGGTTGGAACTTATACTGGCGTCTTTTATGTAGATCATAATGCAAAAACCATTGTCAGAAAAACGGGTTTGGATAAAAATTTACTCGAGTCAAGAGGGCACATTACGTTTGATAATGTGCTCGATATTTTATTTGAGACAGAAGACTTGATATGGTTCAGAACAGAAGTAGATGGCATTTTGGTTTTTGACAAAAAAAGGATGAGGTTCGCTATTTGAGAAAGAGCATGGAAAACCAGTCCAGTATTTCTGGAAATATCATTCGCGATTTTGAAAAAGACAGGTTTGGTAATATTTGGGTAGCTACAAAATCAGGTGGTTTGGATGTTTATTGTCCAAGTGAAGGACAGGTAAAAATCATTTCCAACGCGTATCTGCAAGCAGATAAAATGCATTATGCACAAGGTCAGTTTGCAATAAACTGTATGTTGGTTTCAAACACAAATCCAAATATCATTGTTGGTCATGGCAATGGAGCTTCTCTTTATAACACGCAAACAAGTGAAGTAACTCGCATTGAAATACGACAGCACTTTTTGGAAGCACTTAAAAAAAATCCGGCACTGGAAAAACATAATCACAACAATCCAAATTTTGTGGGTGTGCTGCATGAAATTCCGGGAGGATATGTACTAGGCACCTATTGTGGAACCGTAAAATATACAATTGCAACAGGTAAGGTAGATTTCGCCACCATGGAATTGCTGGAGGGCTTTTATCCCGCAGCATATCATGGAGAAAAAGAGATTTTGTTACTGGGTTCTAAAAAAAACAAAGTTGATTTGGATCATACGGATATGATTTCTTACATCGGTAAACTAAATACAACAACCTTGACCGATGAGCCTTTACTTTATTTGCCAACAGACATCCGCACCGGTGAAGAAGATAATTATACTGTCTTTGAAGAAATTGATTCATCAAATTATTATCTGCGCTTTAATGAAAATTCATTTCTGATATATAACAGCGTTGACAATACGTTTGATACTTACAGTTTTTTGCCTCCCTATCAGAACTTCCCGGACTCAACTATCCGGCTTTTGCACATTGATAATTTTGGCATTGTATGGCTTCGCACAACTAATGGTATTTACGCATTTGATTATAAAACAAAAGAAATTTTTGACATTCAGCAAAATCTGGATTTAAATCAGGATGATGTCGTGCGATGTTTAGCCAGAGATCAGCAAGGCATCTTGTGGATTGCACTGAATGCAGATTTGATCCGATACAATCCCAGTACAAAAGAATCGTTCAGATTTAACAGACGGCATGGCTTTGACGCTGGTGGATTCAGTGATCGTTTTATTCGAAAACACAATCTGGAAGAAGTCGTTATTCCTGCCAATTATGGTTTGCTAATGTTTGATCCAAAACGGATAGTCTATCACACCAGCTCGCCCCAAATGTATATCTCTGAAATTGTAATTGGAAAAGATACATTGAGTCAGGATCGTGAAACAGATTTTACCAGACAACGCCAAATATTAAAGCATCATGAAAATTTTATTACCATCGAATTTGCTGCAGATTTGCTTTATGCAACGAGTGGAAAAACATATGAATATCGTCTGATAGGTTTGGATTCATCCTGGATTCGCACAACAGGTCAGAATAAGGTTTCATACACGAACTTGCAGTCTGGTGAATATGAATTTCAGGTACGTTGCATCGATGGCTACATGAATACAAGCAATACGTTGTCGCTTCAATTTTTTATTGACAAAGCTTTTTGGTTGAAGTGGTGGTTTATTTTACTGGAGATAGTTGTTGGATTAGCTTTGATTTTTATCTACATCAAGTGGCGTGAAAAGAACTTGCGGAATGCAAAAGTGTATCTTGAAAATGCAGTAGAAATACGTACGCACGAGGTGACGGAAAAAGTGATCGAAATTGAAAATCAAAAAGAAATTATCGAGTTAAAAAATAAAGAGCTAACCGATAGTATCAACTACGCAAAGGGAATCCAGAATTCATTGCTTGCAAACAAGGATCTACTGAACGCAAATTTGCCTGAGCACTGCATATTGTATAAACCGAAAGACATTGTCAGTGGAGATTTTTATTGGGCGGCAAAAGTTAATTCGGCTTTTTATCTTGGCGTTTGCGACAGCACGGGTCATGGTGTGCCGGGTGCATTTATGAGCTTGCTAAACATCCGCTATTTGTATGAGGCGGTTGTAGAGAAAAAAATTGACGCGCCAAATATTGCGCTGGATTATGTGCGCATGCGTTTGATTGAAAATCTGGCAGTCGATGGAGCCAAAGATGGAATGGATGGTACGCTGATTAAATTTGATAGTGATGCACGAAAAATAGTGTACGCGTCCGCTCAAAATCGTCCGGTTTTAATCAGAAATGGCGAGGTAATAAATTTACCGGCAGACAAAATGCCAATTGGCGCCGGGTATACACTAGCACCGTTCCAGCCAAATCAAATCGATCTTCAAAAAGACGATGTTTTGTATTTTTTTACCGATGGTTATCCCGATCAGTTTGGTGGACCAAAAGGCCGAAAATTAAAACAAATTAATCTTGTACAATTTCTTAAATCAATTCATCATCTGCCTATGAAAGAGCAGTTACCATTGATGGAACAACACCTTGCCCATTGGAAGGGCGACATTGAGCAGCTGGATGATATTCTGCTTTTTGGAATCAGAATTAAATAAATGGAAAAGAAAAAGAACGGCGGATGCTGGATTAAGGGTTTGGTTGTGTTTTTTGTGTTGATGAGTTTGGGCACGGCTGGCGCTGGAGTTTATCTCTTTGTCAAAAACTTCGACCTGAAATTTAATGGCATAAAAACGCAGGGCGTGTTCATTGAATATGTGCGGTCTGAGACGCAACAAACAAATCGTGATCAGGCCAGATACAATCAGGTGGATATTCATTATTATCCTGTTTTCAGGTATGAAGTCAATGGAGATTCGATTACCTCACAGATGAATTCTGGGGGTGATGACGCAGTGCTTTTTCCAGGTGATTTGGCTGAGATTGTTTACAGTCCTTCTGACCCGTCTTACTGCGGATTTGTGGAAGATGTAAATCAGGGAATTATAGTTGCAACACTTTGCACCTTGATGGGACTCGTAGTTTTATTTTTGACGGTTTATATTACTAAAAATTTTAATAAATTAAAAGCAGATTCTGCTCCGCCAGATGCGGTTTGATTTAGTCAGTAAAATATATCTGCTGAATTTGACTCGGTGAAATTAGGCAGGATCGATTTCTGTTTTCACTTATTTTTTTGATCTCTCTGGTCAAAAAGTTTTTATTGTGAATTGCGTAACACTTTCACCCTGACCGTAGCCAAGTGATTCGTAAAATTTGATCGCCCCCACGTCTTCTGTATGCGCATCTACAAAGATTGAATTGATTTCTCGTTGATCACAGATTTCTTTTATTTTTTCCAACAGGCTGGTAGCAATTCCAAGTCGTTGATGGCTTGGCTCAATTGCAAGATCGTAAATGAAAAATTCGGATTCAGCTTTGTAGTATTTTTGCAATTCATATCCGGTTACTCCTCCAATTACCTGATCGTTTTGGAGCGCAGCAAAGGCAAAAAATTCTGATCTGGAAAGAAGATCTTCTAAATAGAATGGTGACGGATTTTGTTTATCAGGATCTTCAAAAACATTTTTGAAAAGTGTGATGAGTTCTCTGAAGATTGCAACATCTTTTTTGGTGAGTTGCAAGATTTGAAATGTGTGTGAATCCTTCATGGTTATTTTGACGGCCTTAAGATTCAATCCTTACAATCGTTTAAAAAAAATCCGGAATTCTTAAAAAGAGTTCCGGATTGACTAATTCAAATTTGGGTTTAGTTTTTTACAACTTGCGTGCGAGATATTTCACCGTTGATTGTTTTTACTTCAAGCACATAAATTCCCGTTGCATTTTCAGTAAGGTCGACTACAATTCCATTTGTCGTAAACGTATTTACTGTAGAAATTAGTTGTCCGTTCATGTTGTAAATGATTACAGATTCGATGTCAGCAGATTCAACAAATACAAGGCCTTGAGTTGGGTTAGGACAGATTGAAATCTCTTCAGTTAATTCAACCACACCAATCACATTGCTATCACCTAAAATAACGCATATAATTTGTGAACAACCGTTGGCATCTTTTACATGAATGATATAAAATCCAGCGGATAAGTTGGTTAAAGTATTTGATGTTTGCCAGCTTGTTCCGCCGTCTGTGCTAAATTCGTACGGAGCTGTTCCGCCGGTTACATTTAAGGTAATAGATCCGTCAGCATTTCCGGATGTTGCATCAACTTGTGTTGTGGTGACCATCAAATAATCTGGTTGTGTAAGCTGAATGGTGTAGAATGATTCGCAGCCATCCGCGTCTTGAACAGAAACTACATAATCGCCTGCACAAACATTTGGAAAGTTTCCTGATCCGCCGTTGCCTGTTGTGAAAACTTGTGTATTCGTTACGCCAGCAATGTTGGAAAGCGTAACGGTGTAAGGTGGATTTGTATTCACGTCATTAAAAGCAAAAGTTACGACACCATTGCAAGCACCAGAACAAGTTACGGTTTGCGTTATTGTGGCCGTTAAAACAATGTTGCAGTTTGAGTTTTCTCCAACCATAAATGTGAAATTGTCAGAGCAGCCATTTGCATCATGAACAGTTACGACATAAATCCCAGCTGAGAGTGTATCAAACACATTGGAAGTTTGAAAACCAGTTCCATCTAAACTGTAGGCGTATTGTCCGGTTCCACCGGTTACAAGAATTTCTGCCACACCATTGCTATTACCGGTAGATGCATCTGTGACATTTGCAGAAATTATAATTTGATCAGGCTGTGTGAGTGTATAGTTTGATACATACGATAAACATCCATCACCATTCGTAACGCTGATACTATAGTTACCGGCGCATAAGTTTGTGGCTACTCCATTGAACGCATTGGTAGTATGTGTTGTTGTGCTTATTGCCGTTCCGTTATTGGAAATTGTGAGTGTGTAAGGTGGATTAGGAGTGCCTTCAGAATATGCATAACCAAGCACGCCGTCGCAGGATCCAAAACAAGATATTGGTTGATTTAAAAAGAGTGTCGTTGCTATGGTGCATCCCGGATCTTCGTTTACGATGAAGCAGAAAATGGTTTGACATCCATTAGCATCTTCAACATGCATAATGTAAAATCCAGCTGCTAAGTTTGAAAGAATGTTTGACGATTGCCAGGTTGTTCCATTGTCCAAACTGTATTGATAAGGTGCTGTTCCACCTGTTACTGTGACTTCTGCTTCACCATCTGAATTTCCGGCGCTTGCATCCGAAACGTCCACATTGGAAACAACCAGATAATCCGGCGAATCTACATAGATGGTTTCAGTATCTGTACATCCATTAGCGTCGGTCACTAATACGGTATAAACCCCTTCACATAAGTTCGTAAAAGTTCCTGTTCCACCATTTGAAAGTGTAACGCTTTGCGTTTGAATTGTATTTGTTCCTTGAATTAAATCAATCGTGTAGGTTGGATTATTTCCCGGATCGTTGAATGAATAAATGACAGATCCATCACAGCTATTGCTGCATGATGTTGATAACGATGTTGCTGCAAGGAAAAAATTGCAACCTGCTGTTTCGTTTACTACAACCGTCAAAATTGAAGTGCATCCATTTGCATCTTGAGCGTAAATAATATAAACACCTGCATCAAGTGACGTGAATGTTGAACTGCTTTGCCAAGTTGCCTGATTGTCGATACTGAATTGATACGGAGCTGTTCCGCCGGTTGCTGTTAAAGTAATCGACCCATCACTGTTTCCAATTGATGCAGATACTGTTGATGCCGTAAGTAAGATTGAATTTGGTTGTGTGAGCGTGACGTTTACAATTTCACTGCAGCCGGATGAATTTGAAACAGTGAGTGTATAATCACCTGCACACAATCCAGTGAAAGTTGAACTTACAGTTTGATTTGGACTGGTTGCGCTTTGAATCATAGTACCATTACTTTCAAGGACAATTGAGAATGGTGGATCCGTTGCCATGCCAGCAAAAATATAGTTGATTGAACCATCGCAAGACCAAGTGCAGCTTGGATGTGATGGCATTGCTGTTAAATTAAAAAAGCATCCTGGATTTTCTTGAATCACAAAGGTGTAAATTGAAATACATCCGTTGGCATCTTTGACATAACCAATATAGACGCCAGCATCCAAACCTGTAAAAATATTACTCAACTGATAGGTTGTGCCATCAATACTATACGTGTAAGCAGGGGACCCTCCACTTGCTGTTATTGTTGCTGAGCCATCGTTATTGCCCGAAGAGGCATCTGTGGTAGAAACACCACTGATCAAAAGTTGTGTTGGTTGTGAAATCGTAATAGGATACGAACCTGTACAACCTTGTGCATCGGTTACTTCTACATAATATACTCCGGCGCATAAATTAGTGAACGTGCCGCCACCATTTGATAAATTGTTTGTCGCAGTTTGTAAAGTTACGCCGCCCTGGGTTAATTCAATTAGATAAGGGCTGTTGTTATTTGCATCATTGTACATGTATTGAAATGCACCTGAGCATGCACCATAGCACATTGGCATCGCAGTTGGGTTAGCGGTAACAACAACACTGCAGCCCGTATTATCGGTTAGTGTAATATCAATTTCTTCTTCACATCCGTTTGCGTCCTGTACAATTCCAGTGTAAGATCCTGCTGGCAAATTACTGAATGTATTTGAAGGTTGAAAAGTTGCTCCACCGTCGATGCTGAAAATATAAGGTGAGGTTCCACCGCTTGCGATTAGACTGCAAATGCCGTTGTCCAAACCTAAACTTGGATCAGTCGTATTTGCATAGACCACTATTGGACTAGGTTCACTAACAATTGTGAAAAGTGTGTTGGAACAAGATGATCCTTGTATTGTGATCGAATAGGTATCAGCGCATAATCCAGTGAATGGAATGGTTTCAAATTCACCAATGTGCGTTGTAAAACTGAGTGTATTGCCATCACTGTCTTCCAGAATGACAATGTATGGAACGCCTGGTGCGCCTATATTCTGATACATGTAGATAATGGATCCATCACAATCTCCGTTGCACGTTGCTGGCTGAGGCATTGCTGTTGTTACAACATTGCATTGATTCCAGGCAGATAAAGAAATTGCTGCAAAAAAGAAAAAGGAAAAAAGTGATTTCATTTGTTTTGAGTTATGCAACACAAACGAAAATTTAATGGGTGGGTTGCTTTTTGATTTTTTTAAGAATATAAATCCCGCAAAAGGTTCCAATCGCATTTAATATTACATCATCTATATCTGCAGATCCTGATTGAAAAACATATTGAAGAAACTCAATACAAATAGGTAAAATCAAAATGAAAAGAATCAACGGGAAGGTAATTGTAGAAGATTTTCGAATTAAAAAAATTGGCAGCGCCATGGGAATAAATGCAATAATATTTCCAGGTATGTTCACAATCCAATGCCAGATTCCGTGGCCACTTGTGAAGGTGTAGACGGTTAAAGTATAAATGTTTTTGAACGGAATTAAATTAACTTCAGTTGTTGTGTTTTCTCTGAAAAAGGCAAAGAACAATAAATAGATGAGAATGAGAAAATAGACCAGAGAGAAAAGCAACATTCTGACTTTGTTCTGGCATAGAGCTTTCATCTTAATTGCATCGTTGATGATTGAGGAAAAAAGTCACAAAAAAAATTGTAAAGTTAGATTTTTACAAATTTGCTGATGAATAAATTTTCTTCTGTCATTAAGTGAATAAGATATTGGCCAGTGTTAAACGCAGAAACATCTATTTGAATTTGTGCTGCTTCTGTTTTCTCAGTTTTGTATACTAAATTTCCTGTTATATCATAAATTGTTATCTGCGTTAAGTTTGATGCTGGAACGTTCAGTGTTAAAATTGAACTTACCGGATTTGGAAAAAAACTTATCTCAATTGGAGCGTCAATTTTATTACCTAAAGCAAAATCACAATCATCTAATTCAAAAAAATATTTTGTTTGTCCAATGGTACTGGAATAGTATATTCGGTTGTTAATCTTAATGAAGTCGCCGTATGAATGACCGTTTCCAAGCACATTAAAACTGCATTCTAAATTAAAACTTAAATCGTATCGAAAAATCTTTATTGTATCGCTTCCAGGCAAATGGGCCAGTAAATAAATATTATTGTTTATGACGTCCACTCCATTTTGACTCATCCGATCGTAATACAAATATCCACCAAAAAAGGTGTCATAAACCTTAATTGAATATCCAACATCAGAATTCAAGATATTCAATTGATCATCGAAAAGAAAAAAGTGCCAATAATTTACATTTGTTCCGCCACTTGATCCTTGAAAAAAAAGAAAGATACTGTCTTGCCCAATCGGTTTAAAAAAGTCAACATAGTTGTGATCACTGCTCGATACTAAATTGTAAGAGTATTCATTGTAATTGCTGCCGTCTAAACCGAACGTGCCTTTGGCTACTGAGTAATCACCCATAATTGGATAAGTTTCCAGCGAGTCATTTCGAAAAACATACTCATTGCTCGTGTATGATTTTTCGATGGAATCTAAAGGAGCTATTTCTGTAATTAATAGGTCGGTTCCAATTTCAAGCGTGCGCGTGGGATACTGGAATCCTTCGTAAATGTAATAATGGTCTTGAAAAAGATAAATGCTTGTATCATTCACTTCACAAGCGGACAAATCAAAATGGATTAAGGTATCGGTATTTATCCCAACTATTTGTTGCGTTATTGAATTGAATCGAATGAAACTGCAGAGCATGCTGTCAGAAGGACTGGCAATTAGGCCAGGTGCCTTGGTTTCGAAAATGATCAGATAATCAGAAGTGTTTCCAAATTGTAAGATTTTGCTGATTCCGGTATTAGCCACACCAAGTTCAATTTCTACACTGTCTTGCCAAATTGGAGATCCCAGCAAATCATATTCTGTAACATAAACAAAGGAGTCTTCTAAATGGCTGTAATAAAAAATATTATCAGAACCATCTTTTAATACACCCCAGGCCGGCAATTGAAAATACGTTTGTGACGTACTCGCTAGTGAAGCACAAATTCCAAAAAGCAGCAACAGTTGATTTTTCATACAAACTTATTAGCACTAAAAGATAAGGACTAAATATCAACTAAAGTATAGAAAAAGTCAATTAACATTTGGTTTTATACTTGTCTAAGTATTTAACATTGACTGTTATAAGCTCTCTTGCTTAGTCCCTCATGGCTTTGCCCTCTGCCCTAAGTTCTCAAGAAATCAAATTACTTTTCTTCCGAATATCGCCCAACGCATTTTTCAAAATCTGAATATCATTTTTTCTGGTATAGACTTGCGCAGAAATGCGAATGAATTGCTGATTGGAATTGCCTTCAAAATCAAGAAGTGTATTCATGACCGGAATCTGAATTTTATAATCGTTGTATAAAACCCCTTTTAGTTTGATGACATCTGGCGTCTTGATTGGAATGCTGCACATCTGACCTAAAAACTCATCGGATACGGTGCAAATTGGTTTTGTATTCAGAAAATCACACATCTCTATATAGGATTCCTGAATAAGTTTTCTGCAATTTTTTTTAACCTCTGTCCAGTTATGTTCTGCTAAAAACTCCAATGCCTTAGGAACAGTAATAAATGCAGAAGAATCGCGCGTACCCTGATATTCGTGATAATCTAAGAATTGCGAATGGCTTGGAAATTCTGCCTCATATCCCCAGGAAATAATTAAGGGATCAAATAAATTTTGAAACTCTCTTTTGACGTATAAAAACGAACATCCTTTAGGAGTGAGCATCCATTTATGACAAGCTCCGGTATAAATATCTGCTTTTAATTCGGACAAATTTAAATCAACGTGATGAGGTACATGTGCGCCATCTACAATAGTCATTAATCCTAGCTCTTTAGCACGTTCACAAATTTCTTTTACCGGAAAAATTAAGGCAGTAGGACTGGTAATTTGTGAAATGAAAACGATTTTAGTTTTGGGCGTTAATCCTTTCCAAAATTCTTCAATGAATTGTTCTTTGGATAAAAGCGGAATTGAAATTTTTTGCTGAACATACTTTGCGCCGGCTTTTCTGCAATAGTAATTCCACGTGCGATCCATAGCACCATACTCGTGATTGGTAGTCAGAATTTCATCAGCGGCATTTAATTTCAGATTCTTAATGATGATGTTGAATGCAGTGGAAGGATTTTGAACATAAACCAAATCATCGGCATGACAACTTAAAAAATTTGCAAGCGCTTCGCGCGACCGTTTCAGTTGTTTGGGCGCTTCAACCGTAATAAATTGAACGGGCTCTTTTTCTAATTCCAATTGCCATTTTTGGTACTCTTCAAAGATGGGTTTTGGACAAGCGCCGAAAGATCCGTGATTTAAAAAAGTGATGTCTTTATTTAAGTAAAACAGATCTTTCATTGCAGAAACGTGAATCTTTCATTGCAGAAACGTGAATTGAATTATTCTTGATAGGTGATCACACGCTCTTCAACTGCAGTAGCTTTTGATCCAACGTAAGTAGTTGCTTTTTGCCAGTTGCCTTCATCATCAAACAAGGTATAATGAATGTGGCTTGTAACTTTACCACCAACTGTTAGTTGTGAATGGTGTGTCAATTTTTCCATGTGATCGTAGGTGAATGATTCACGGCTGATTACTTTTCCGTCGATGTTTTTATAGACAATTTCAGATAGTTTTTTAATCTCATTATAACTTCTGAGCGTGTACAATCCTATTCCCATATTCACACCTGGCTCAGTGCTGATATAGTATTCTTCTACCAATTGATTCATTGCATTGTAGGCATATTTGGTAGTATGATTGTAAGTTCCCCAATCTTCAACAATTTCAATTGGAAGACTTTTAGCATTGTATCGATAAATAGTTTTGTGCGTGATTACACTTGGATTTTTTTCTGGATCAGAATAATATTCTTCTCGGGCAAGCTCCATTTTTTCATTGTAAATAAATACGATTCGTTCATCTACTGCACCGCTTGCTAGAAACTTTTTGGATTCTGTGATGTAGCCGTTTTCATCATACGTGTTTTTGCAAATGGTGAATGATTTTTGGCCGTCGTTTTCAATCTCTTCAATGATTTGATTTTTGTCATTGTATACATATTTGATTGTGCTTTTTTGACTAAGCCCGGCAACACTTGATACGGATTCGACTAAATATCCTGACTTGTTAAAAGTGACGCTAAAGGTAACTACTTGTTGATCTTCCGGTTTTTTTTCCAGATTGGTAGAACTGGATGTCATCGATAAAACAGGCCCGTCTAAATCATAATCTTTGAGTGAATACGAATTTTCTTGCGAAAAAACAGAAGGAATCAAAAGGGCAGAAGTCAGCAATCCGGCAAGCGATAATTTCAACATAAAAAAGTTTTTATCAATAGTACAAAATTTTTCAATAACAGCGAGGAGAATAGCGTGAATCGAAATTAATTTGCGATTAAAAATTTACCGCCTTCCAGCAGTTCTTTATCAGTATTATAGATTCCATAAACATATGCACCTGCAGAAAGATTGAGCGGTATTTGTACCCAATTTAAATAATTTTCTTGGTCGTACACAATCGATCCGTTGCTGTTTGAAATAGTAAAAAATATATCAGTCTCTCCAAGATAATCCCGTGGAATTAAAATTCTGTTCTGATCGATGAATGGAATATTAGTGATGAAGGTTTCTGTACTTAGATTTGCTTCCAGTTCGCGAATCGGGAAGTAAAAAAGATAGGCACCGCTTTGACGGTCTGACGCTAAAATCAAATTGTCATTTTCAAAGATAGAAACGCCCCATAGACCATTCATTTTAAAATTGGAGTTTCCAGGATAGGTGTCATACGATCCTAGTTCGCGTACAGGTGAACTGGCTAAATCATAAATGCGCAATCCCTCATTGTAGTATGCGCAAAACAGAAGATTTTCCAGTAGTACAATTTCATGTGGAATGTAATCGTTGAAATCAGTCGTACCAAATTCCTGATCCACCTTTATGTCGGCAAAGTTGTCAAGATAACAGAGTTTAATTTTAGTGCCTTCGGTTTCATCTGTAAAAGCATACTGCTTTTTTGAATCTGCAAGATAACCGCTGTGATTATAGCCTTGATTTGCATAAAAGTCGAGTTGCCCTAATAGAATTGGCATTGCTCCGTTGAATCGATAGACGCGCAATCCATCGTAGCCGCAATTTAAAAATGCGGTATCATTCACTACATGACAATCATGAACATAACTGACACCATTAAAATCTGCTATGAACGTTGGAAGTTCAGGATTTGTGAGATCCAGAATTTTCATAGCTGCAGAGTTGGTTCCGCACGCGTAGAGCTTTGCATTGAGCGTGTCAATACAAACGGTATGAGCCGTCATAAAATGTGCATTACTGTCATAGACGACAGAAACAGAGTCCGGCAAATATGAAAAATCAATAATCTGCAAACTGCTGCTGCCTTCGTCGCAAACGGCGTAGATGTAATTCTGATAAATGGAATAATCACGATTTTCTGCTGTGATGTGCTGATATTTACCTGGCACAAAATCAATAAAGGAAAGTGAGTTGTTTGTGATTTTTAGAATGTGAGCACCCTCATTGGATCCAATAACGGCATACTTTTCTCCTTCAAATTCAAAGCCAATAATTTCATTGAAGCGGATATCTTCTGGCCCTGAAATTATCGTCGTATCGGTCCAGTTGTCAAGCAACAAAATATTCTTAGGTGTCTGTGAGAGACTAAGAGCACTCAGAGATATCAGCAAAAACGTTGCAAAGAAGATTTTCATTTCGAATGCTAAGTTAAGGAGATTATAAACCGATTTTGTGTTTGTCAAAGCACCAATTGCTCATTTTTATACTTATTTATCACGGTACAATTTGAATTCTTGGAACAATTCAAGTAATCCAATTAAAATAAGTTAAAAAGACAAGTCATTTTTGGCGAATCCATCAACGCTTCTTTTTTATTTAAATTATCTTAGCAAACTCGAAAAGATGAAGAGCTTAGTTATCATACCAACTTATAACGAAAAGGAGAACATTGAAAAAATGATTCACAAGGTTTTTTCCTTACCTGAAAAGTTTCATCTGTTGGTGGTTGATGACGGCTCGCCAGACGGCACCGGAGCGATTGTGAAAGAACTTCAGAAACAATATCCTGATCAGTTACATATCCAAGAAAGAGCTGGCAAACAAGGTTTGGGAACGGCGTATTTGCATGGATTCCGTTGGGGTTTAGCAAAAGGATATGACTATCTTTTTGAAATGGATGCCGATTTTTCACACAATCCGGATGATCTGGTGCGTCTGCTTGATGCTTGCAAAAATGGTGCACAACTTGCCATTGGTTCTCGCTATGTTAAAGGTGGAAAGGTTGCAAACTGGGATCGCAAACGTCTCCTGCTTTCATTTTTTGCATCGTTTTATGTAAGGATGATTTTATGGATTGGTATTCGCGATACTACGGCAGGCTTTAAATGTTATCACCGCTCTGTACTCGAGAAAATAAATTTTGATGCCGTCACTTTCAAAGGATATGCCTTTCAGATCTGTATGAAATATGCAGCTGTAAAACATGGATTCAAAGTAGTAGAGGTTCCAATTACGTTTATTGACCGTGAATTTGGTACTTCTAAAATGAGCGGAAGTATTTTCAAAGAGGCTTTCTGGGGTGTTTGGAAAATGCGCTGGTTGAAGTTGTAATAGCTGAAGCTGCACTATTTTCTTTCTTTCACCGTTTATTCTTTACTTTTGTAGGGTAAATTAGTTTCCATGTCACGTTATCTGCTAAAAAACGCAACCATCATCAATGAAGGTAAACAAGTTGTATCTGACTTGTTGATTGTAAATGATCGCATTGAAAAAATTGCGGCTTCTATTTCGGACAAGCATGCTGCTGTGATTGATCTTTCAGGCAAATGGCTTATTCCAGGAATGATTGATGATCAGGTTCATTTTCGGGAGCCAGGGTTGACACATAAGGCAGATATTTTTACAGAATCGCGGGCAGCGGTTGCGGGTGGAATTACCAGCTTCATGGAAATGCCAAATACAAAACCTACTACCACCAACCAAATTTTACTCGCAGAAAAGTACGCAATTGCTTCACAGAGTTCGTTGGCAAACTACTCCTTTTTTATGGGAGCCACCAATGATAATCTGGAAGAGGTTTTGAAAACAAATCCAGAAACTGTTTGCGGTGTTAAAGTTTTTATGGGATCATCTACTGGCAATATGTTGGTGGATAATGAACAAACGCTTACTGGAATTTTTTCTAAATGCCCGATGCTGATTGCGACTCATTGTGAAGATGAGTTAACGGTGCGGAAAAATCTGGAAGCAGCTAAACAAGAATACGGTGAAGATATTCCAATAGAAATGCATCCTGTTATTCGTAATGAAGAGGCTTGTTATATTTCTTCTTCTATGGCTTTTGATCTTGCAAAAAAGTATGATACGCGTTTGCATATTTTACATATCTCTACAGCAAAAGAAACGGCATTATTTGGGAATACGCTTCCACTGGAAAAGAAACGAATTACGGCAGAGGCTTGTATTCATCACCTGTGGTTTTCAGAGGAAGACTATAAGACAAAAGGAAATTTCATCAAATGGAATCCAGCAGTAAAAAAAGCATCTGACCGCGATGCAATCTGGAATGCGTTAAATGATAATCGAATTGATATTCTGGCTACTGATCATGCGCCTCATACACGTGATGAAAAGGGACAAAAATATTTATCTGCACCGTCTGGCGGACCGCTTGTGCAGCACGCTGTTTTGGCAATCTTAGAAAAGGTGAAGGAGTGCAAAATATCTTTGGAAAGAGCCGTTGAAAAAATGGCTCATTCGCCTGCAATCTGTTTTCGTTTGCGTGAGCGTGGTTTTATCAGAGAAGGTTATTTTGCTGATTTAGTTGTCATAGATCCAGCTAAAAAATATGTGGTGACTGATCAGAATATTCTCTCGAAATGTGGTTGGTCACCGTTTGAAAATTTTGCTTTCAGTCATTCGATTGATACGACCTTCGTAAATGGAAAAATCGTTTATCAGAACGGCAGACTGGTAGAACAAAAATCTGCGATGCGCTTACTTTTCAACGCAATGCACTAACCATGAAAAAGCTGTTATTCGTTCCAATTATTTTGACTTTTTCCTGTTCAGGGGAACCTGAAAAAAGTGCGGTACCGGCTAATTTAATCGCAACTGAAAAGATGATTCCCCTGATCGTTGACTTACAAATTTTGGAATCACATTTTCAGCGCACATACAATCGTCCTGATTTATATAAGGCTTCTTTGGATTCGTCAAGTCAATTGATATTTGATAAACATCAGGTAAGTAAATCACAATACGATTCCAGTTATATGTACTACGCAAAAGATCTGGATGCAATCTATAAAATGTATGAAGCGGCATTGGATAGCTTGAATTTTGCCGTGATAGAAAATCAATAATTTTCAGCAATTATTTTAATCTTGTTTGCAACGCTGGAGGCATGCAGTAGAGGTTCTGTGCACGTTGGTCTGATAGAGTTTGCTTGCCGCTGCATTAAAAATATCTGGACAAAAAAAAGGCCGTCATTTTCAGACGGCCTTTCAGAACGATTATAATTCAAAACTATTTTTTCACGAATTTTTGTACTTGTTTTCCTTCTGGCGTAACAAGTTCAACGAAGTAAATACCTGAAGTTAATTCTGATACTGGAATTGAAACAGTACGATCTCCATTTACTTCACCTACGAAAACTGTTTTCACAACTTTACCAGTAATGTCAAGAATGTTGATTGAAGTATTTTGAGCATCAACTAATGAAAGATTAACATTAACCATTTCATTTGCTGGATTCGGATACACACTGAATGAACCAGCAGTTTCAAGTTCCGTTACACCAACTTCGTCAGCGTTAACACGAATTCTTACGATTGGTGCTAAACGGTCAAAGAAAGCCATCAGTGCAGGATCCGAGTTGTAACCTTGGATATAGTCAAAACCAATACTTCCTTGTCTTTCGAAGATCGGGTCTGTAGGAGTATCATATTGACCAACAACTACTAGATATAGGTTGGCAGGATCAACTGTTTCACCACCTGGTACAGGTATTGTAATTATTTGACCAATATCTGAAGCTGTCAATTCATAATCTATCGTTGAACCCGTAAGATACAACCAACCGTTTGTGCCGTCATTATAATAGATGGTCCAGTAAATTGGTGTTCCAATGTTGCTTGCGTTATTTGCAATTTTCACCTGGATTGCTGAGATTTCGTCTGCTACAACAAAGCTGTAAAGGTTTCCGAATTCGGCAGTTCCGGTGAATGTTGGCCAATCAGTAATTCCAACTGGCGATCCTTCTGCATAATCCATTGCATAGGTGAAATCCGTTAGTTCAAAGTAGTTATCTACATATACGTCATTGGTAGCATTATCATCTCCACTTGTTGATGAAGCTGTCCAGGTAATCGTATAAGTCCCTAAATCAGTCGGTGTGAATCCAGTGTTTATTAGTAAAGTATCTTGTTCGCCGTTTGCAAGTGTGATAGTTGAGGTTGCAGTACCATTTGATACTACTGCATTGCTTGGGTCTTTAATTTCCCAATCAAACTCAACGTTTACTTGATCTTCGTGTCCAACGTTGCGTAGAATTGTTCCAATTTGAAATTCCTCTGCCTGAGCTGCTGGCACTTGAGAAAACATTAATCCGTTAGCGTTATACCAGCGATAGGTATCAATGATTGCTAAATCGAATTCGAATATGTCAACGATTTCAATGTTGTCAATTTGCCATCCATAGTTCCAAGCACCTTCCCATTCAAATCTGATCCAAACAGAGTCAAGGTTACCAGAGATGTAATCGGTAATATCCCAAGATACTTGTTCTGGATTTGGGCGTGCTTCACGTCCAACTCCTTCATTGATCTCTTTTACTGTCCAGTTCACGCTATCGGTTGATACAGAAATATAGCAGTGGTCTTCAGATCCAGCGCTTGTATAAATATTGATATCCCATTCAGCGAAAAATTGATCAAACTGAAGTGCAACAAATTCACCTGCCGCTGATGTTAAGTCAATTCTCTGTGAGGTTAAAATGGCATTTTCGGCGTTACTATAGCTAGTATTTCCGCCGTCTGAATCAACCATAATCCATTGTGTTGGAGTAGAAGTCATCAAGTCAGGAATGATAAATGTATTTCCTGGAGAATTGACATGGCCGATATTTGTTAATTCAAATCCTTGGAAAACTCCAGGGCCTGCAAGAATGTCGTTGTCCCATCCATTGTAGCCACCGTCAAAATCTTCAGAATAGAATACGGTTCTGTCCTGATTAGATGTTTCGGTTCGCATTGGTAAAACGGTAATCGAGCCGGGAGCATATTTCCCTTGTTGAGTAAACGCTGAAGTTGCGTATTGATACGGCGCCTGGGCAAGCGCTGAACCAGTAATCAATGCACAACCTACGAGTGTGTAGATTTTTTTCATAATTGCGTATTAGTTTTTTAGCAGGGGTAAAGATAAGGAATTAAAATAAAACGGCCCACCAACTGGTGAGCCGTCCTATGTAATTTTATACAAATCAGACTGTTTCTGTCATATAATGTTCAATTGGTAAACAGGCACAAACTAAATTTCTGTCGCCATAAGCATTGTCTACACGTCTAACAGGTACCCAATACTTGTTTTGTTTTAAGTAGCCTGCAGGGTATGCCGCTTTTTCACGTGAGTAAGGAAGATTCCATTCAGTTGCAGTAACCAGCGCAGCTGTGTGTAGCGCGTTTTTCAAAAGGTTATTGTTTTGATCAAGACCTTTGTCTGCAATTTCATCAATCTCTTTTTTGATGATGATCATGGCTTCAATAAAGCGATCTAATTCTGCCTTGTCTTCACTTTCAGTTGGCTCAATCATTAAAGTACCAGCTACCGGGAATGAAACGGTTGGTGCGTGGAAACCAAAATCAATTAATCGTTTTGCAATATCACCCGCTTCTACACCTGATGTTTTCTTGAACTCTCTGCAATCAGCAATCATCTCATGCGCAACGGTTCCATTTTTACCGGAATAAAGAATAGGATAATGTGGCGCAAGTTTTACACGCAGATAATTTGCATTGAGGATTGCATTTTTGGTAGAATCTGTAACTCCTTTTGCGCCTAACATTTTAATGTATGCGTAAGAGATTAACAAGATTAATGCACTTCCATAAGGCGCAGCAGATATGGCATGAATCGCTTTTGATCCGCCTACTGATTTTGTATGTGGATTGCCTGGCAAGAAATCAACTAAGTGTTTTGCAACACCAATTGGTCCCATTCCTGGTCCGCCACCACCGTGAGGAATAGCAAATGTTTTATGTAAGTTCAGGTGACAAACATCAGCCCCGATATTTCCAGGATTTGTCAAGCCAACCTGTGCATTCATATTTGCACCATCCATGTAAACTTGTCCACCGTTGTTGTGGATGATGGTAGTTACTTCAATGATTGTTTCTTCATAGACACCATGTGTAGAAGGATAGGTAACCATCAAACACGACAAGTTATCTTTATGCTCTTCAGCTCTTGCTTTTAAATCAGCCACATCAATATTACCGTGTTCATCACATTTGGTAACAACTACTTTCATTCCGGCCATTACTGCAGATGCCGGATTGGTTCCGTGCGCTGAACTAGGAATCAAACATACGTTGCGGTGTTTATCTCCGCGTGAATGGTGATAAGCCTGAATAACCATCAAACCTGCGTACTCACCCTGAGCACCTGAATTTGGCTGAAGAGACATGCCAGCGAATCCGGTAATCTCGCAAAGATCTGCAGCCAACTGATCTGTCATTTCTTTGTATCCTTTTGTCTGATCTTCCGGTGCAAACGGATGAATGTTTGCAAACTCTGGCCATGACAATGGAATTAATTCGGCGGCTGCATTGAGTTTCATCGTACAGGATCCCAAAGAAATCATAGAGTGCACTAATGAAAGATCTTTATTCTCGAGGCTCTTTAAATAACGCATCATTTTTGATTCAGAGTGATACGTATTGAATACAGGATGTTGAAGAATTTTGTCTTTTCTATGCAAGCTGCCTAGCGGGCATTTTTCTTTTTTCCAATCATTTTTGGCTACAGTTGCTGCTGATTTTCCAATCAGTTTGCCAAATACGCCAAGTAAGTTATTCAAGTCGGAGGTTGTTACCGTTTCATCGAAAGAAATCGTAACCGAATTTTGTCCGGTATAATTGAAATTAATTTGAGCTGCTACTGCAAGCGATCTCAAATCTGCTTCTGTTTTTCCAGCCGGAATTGCAATGTGTAAAGTGTCAAAATAGTTCCCGTTCAATGAAGTGAATCCAAGTCCTTTAAGCGCCGCTTCCACATGAAGTGCTTTTTGGTGAGCGTCCATTGCAATTTCGCGCAAATAATCAGGTCCGTGATAGACCGCATACATTCCCGCCATTACAGCAAGTAAAGCTTGCGCAGTACAAATATTTGAAGTTGCTTTATCGCGTTTAATGTGTTGTTCACGTGTTTGCAAAGCCATGCGCAAAGCGTGATTTCCTTCAGCATCAATAGACACACCAATGATACGTCCCGGAATAGTTCTTTTGTATTCATCTTTTGTTGCAAAAAAGGCAGCGTGTGGTCCGCCGAATCCCATTGGAACACCAAATCGTTGCGAGTTTCCAAAGACAGCATCTGCGCCGCATTCACCTGGTGCTTTTAAAACAACCATGGCTAAAATGTCTGCAGCAACACCTACTTTAATTTGACTTGCATGTGCTTTTGAAATGAATCCAGTAAGGTCTTCTACTTTTCCAAATTTGTCAGGATACTGAACAATGGCTCCAAAATAATCGGTTGCAAAAGTGAAATTTTCAGGAGCATCAATTACGACTTCAACACCAAAGTTTTCAGCGCGTCCAACAATTACATCGATTGTCTGAGCAAAACAAGTGTTTGAGATAAAGAATTTATTTACGTTCGTTTTTTCTTGCTCTTTTGTACGTGAGTTTAAGAACATGATCATTGCTTCTGATGCAGCTGTTCCTTCATCCAATAAAGACGCATTGGCAATTTCCATTTTGGTTAAGTCCAAAATCATGGTTTGATAATTCAGCAAAGCCTCTAATCGACCTTGTGAGATCTCTGCCTGATATGGAGTGTACGCTGTATACCAACCTGGATTTTCAAATACATTTCTAAGAATTACCGGCGGAACCAATGTGCCGTAGTAACCTTGACCGATATACGATTTATTTACTTTGTTTTTGGATGCAAGTTCTTTTGCGTGCTCCAGGTATTCGTGCTCTCCCATCGTCTCAGAAAGTTTCAGGGGAGATTTTAATCGGATTGCGGCTGGTACTGTTTTGTCAATCAATTCGTCCATAGTTGCTACTCCAACTGCCTTTAACATCGCTTGCTTTTCGGAACTGCTTGTACCAATGTGTCTGTCTTCAAATATCATAGAAAGATTTTTTGTTTTTCGAGGTTTATTCGTAATAACAAATATAACCAGTTTCGATAATTAATGGGATTGAGCACAATTTATTCTCACAGATTGAACAAAAGCTGTTAAAGGCTCTGACCGTGCTGAACAATTTGAAATTTAAAAATGAGTAAGCAAATACATTCGGCTGCATCTGAAAAATTATCCTCAACTTTATACTCAAATTGATACTTATCATGCGCTTTATTATATTATTAATTGCTGCTGCATTAATTGGACATTCAGTATTCTCTCAGCAAGATTCAATTGTTTTGTTGAATGGCAAAGTGTACCGGGGTGAAGTAAAAAAAGTAGAAGCAGGTGTTTTGACCTATACTGAATTAAAAAAAGATGGTACAACTGAAAGTGTTGATTTGACAACTGACCGTCTTTTTTCATATGTGCATGAGGGTAAGGAAACTGTTTTTTATGTAGAGAATGAGTTTACCGGTGATTTTCTATCGGTTGAAAGTGCCCGGCGTGCAACGCTTGGAAGTTATGATGCACGACAAACATTAAAACCAAGATTCGTCTTTTATTCTAGTTTGCTTGTCGGACTCGGAGTGTCGCTTTTGGACACTTATTATACTCAGTCAGCGTATGATAATTTCGTTGCGACAAATGGCGCGCCTCCAATCAGCGCGCAGGTTGGTTTTTTTGGTGCTAAACCTACTCTGATGCCTATTTTGGTTCCAATGGTTTTATCAGGATCATGGGCCATTCCATCGTTCAGAATCAAACCAAAACAGTTGCTGCAGAAAAACCTTTACGGGGATGAGCAATATTATCGGGGCTTTAATCGCGTAGCCCGCCAAAAAAGAGTGCTTTCATCATTGAAGGGATCGGTGATAGGAATTGGCTTAGGATACATTTCGTATTTTGTTTTCACTCCAAACTAAGTTGATTGCTGCCCTGAATTTTCTGATTTATTCCAATATCTGGATTGCGCTTGCTGCCGTTTCGCTTAATCTGTATTTTTATCGACTTACTCAACAAGAACCAGACTGGCTTGTTTGTGCTTTTGTATTTTCGGCCACACTTTTTATCTATAATTTTCAGCGCATTGTTAAACTAAGAACTGCAACCGCATTTTCAGGTGATCGTTTGATTTGGATAAAGCGAAATTTCTTGTTGTCAAACTTGTTGACCATTATTGGTTTGCTCTTAAGTTTGTTTTTGTTTTTTCTGCTTGAAACACGAACAGTTTTTTTATTAATTCCGATTGGAATAGTAGCGCTTTTTTACGTTGGTAAATTCCTGCTAAAAAATGTCGGTGGATTTAGAGACATTCCATTTTTGAAGGTTTATTTTGTTTCAATTTCCTGGGTCAGTGTTTCGGTAATGCTGCCACTTATGAATAGTCATGAAGACTTAACTGAAACAGTTTGGATTACTGGCGCCTCTGTTTTTTTATTGGTCTTTTCGATTGCAATTATTTTTGATTTGAGAGATGCAAATATGGACGAAAAAGCAAAACGTACGGTGCCGCAACTTGTTGGAAAAAATTGGACGATTTTAATTGCAATTATGGCTTTGTTTTTGTCAATGATTTTCCCTGTTTTGATTGATGCATCGAACTGGACAATTGCGCTGCCGGTGATTGTGTTGGGAACTATTTTGATTGTAAATGCCTCGGAGGAAAAATCAGATTTCTATTTTTCTTTTTATCTCGACGGTATTTTGATTTTACCCGGCTTAATCTGTCTGTTATTATAATTGAAAATTAGCGCTCTTTACGCCATAATTTGTAACCGATTGAAAAGTAAACAGAAGTGTATCGGTTTAAGATAAAACCATCCATATAACTTTTACTTCGATCCAAAACGAGGCCAATAGTGAAACGGTCTATAGCCGCTTCGACTCCAAACCGCATCATCGGAAATCCTCCTCGTTGTTTTTCAGGGGTCTTCCAGGTATTGTCTAGTTTAGCGCTTCCAAAATTGGAAAAGAAAACATCAGGCGATTGATTTAAATCTGGTTGCATGGCGCCAACATGTGCAAACAAGGGAGTGCTTTCACCAGAGAAATAGTTATTATCTAATTCATTGTAAATATTTAATTCGTTGACACCGTCCGGTAAATCAACATAATTTAGTGATACTTGAAGCATGCCTGTAAAACCAGCTCCTGCAAGTACCGTCATTTCAAACAATTCCCGATCAATAAATTTATAACGTAAAGCCAGAGAAAAATTGGTCAGGTTAAAACGCGTCCGATAGACGCCTGCATTGATTCGGGGCTCACTGTTTCCAAGGTGCCAGCTATTGCCCGTAGTATCGTGTATTATCGTTGCAGAAAGTTCTTTCGTTTCGATGTCAGATACTAATGTGGATGAACCTAACATGGCTTCAACTGAGAATCGTCTGCTAAAATGTCTTGTTAAGACAAGATCAAATTGACCAGTCCAGGTGATTTTTTTGATATCGCCGAGTGTTACCATTTCAATTTTTTCACCACTCTTGATTGCGCTGCCAGTATTGAATAAAATAGAATCACGCGTCATGACTGAAAGGCGATTGTCTGGCGCTGCATAAAAGGAAGTCACATCGTTGAATCCACGTCTGTTGAACCGCATCATGAATTCCCATTTATATTTCTTTTTTTCAACGTTCGACAGAATAAGTTTTTCAGATTCCAGGTCATCAAAAATGACACGTTTGCCAATTGGAGTGGAAAACAAATTTGCCGAAAGTGTGAACCCATACGAATGAATTCGTTCAAATGGAGTGAAAGGATTTACGTCAATTACTACATCATTGGTAACACCGTTGGCTGCCTGGTATGAGAGTCCAGCCTGGTAATAAAGTCCAGCACGAAAGCGATAGAACTGTGCACCAATTCCAAGATTTACATAGTAGGTGATTTCTGAAAATTTATTGACTCCGTCGTATACTTTGCTGTTATCATAAATATTGGAATTGCTGAAGTCGAGATATTGATAGGAGTATTTGCGGTATTTTGCTTTTGCTGTTAAGCCGGCGGTGAAATAGGGTTTTATACTTCGGTGTGGCAATAAGTTGAATCCAACATTAGTAGTAAAGCTGAGAACCTTGAATTCTTCTTTGGATCTGATAGGCTGTAAATATTGATTTTTTGCGGAGTTGATATAATTCAAATAGTCAGATGTGTCTACCGAGGTGAAACCGTTCAAAAGAGCTTGCGCTTCAAAATCGGAAAAGGTACCGTAATTGGAAACAAAAAATGATTCATTGTAATTTGATACGCCCTCCATGTTCAAAGTGTGCGCAGTATTAGATAATTTGAGGTCTATAAAAAATCGCTTTTTGAAATTGTATCGGAAATAAAGCGGAATTTCAAAATTGTTTGTCATTGAAAAAGTAGTGAAGTAAACGTTGAGTGTATCGCCGTTTATATCTTCCAAAGAAAATGCGCGGTTGAAGTTATTTAACTCATCAGTTTGAAGCCATTTTTTAACCAGATTATTATTTTGCTGAACTTCAACGCCAAAATCGAGGCTTTGTGACCGGCTTGTAAGTGTGAATAAAAGACAAATTAGGAGTAGAATTTTTTTCATACTATTTTATTCTGAAATCAGTATTTAAATTTTCAACGCGTGATGTTGGTGTTTGTGCACCGTTGGTAAGCTTATTGACCTGGAACAGTAAATATTCCTGTAGTTCGGAAAGTGTTATGATTTTATTTTGATTCAAATCTGCTTGGCCTGATGACAAACCGTATAGCAAACAATAGGTGAAAGCGCCGTTTCTCCAATGTTCACTTTCGATTGCAAATTCTGTTCCGCCCGCACTCGAAATAACAGTAGTTCCATTATTCAATCGCATATCTGCAAAAAGTGATTTGGCTAAGTCCAGTGAATTGGTTGCGTCTCTGTTGACAATATTTATTCCGGCTGACCGGAATTTAATGTCGCCTTGTTCAGATTCTATGATTTCTGATTTGATGACATCTTCTTTATCTATTTCACCTGAATGGCATGCATCTAAAAACATGACCTTTTTGCGACTTTTTGTGTTGTCTAAAAGCTCCTCAAAAAGTTCATATGGAATTCCTTTTTCGGATGGGTTTTTAAAATCCATATCGTATGTTGCCAGATAATAATCAAGCTTCAAATCCAGAACTCCATGTCCTGCAACAAAGAATAAAACTACATCATTTGGCTTAGGTTGTTCCAGAAAGCCTTTTAGATTGTAAATATTTGATATTGTGACAGAAGAATCAACTAATAATTTAGTGTGAACGGTTGAAAATATTCCAAATGGACGACTGAAAAAGCGATCCATATCCTCTGCATCTTTTCTGGCAAAGTTGAGGTTGTATTGATTTTGGAGATAGTCAGAAACCCCGATTGAAACGATATATAAATCGGTCTCTTCATCTTTTTTATGGGCCTCTACTGTAAATGATTCCTGAAGAGATGAAATTCCATTCGAATTTGTACAAAAAACCTGCACATAATTTGTACCTGGATTTAATTCAATTTCGATTGAATCCTGAAAATAATGTCCTGATATTTCTTTTCCGAATCTCCCAAATTCGGGAACACCGTTTACACGAATATGCAGCTTATCCAATTCGTGATGTTGATCCTTACAGGCAACATGCAAGGTCATCGTGCCAGTAAGAAGAAGCTTATCTATATTTCTTGAGTACGAAACAACGGGAACGGCCTGATCGGTTTTTAAATCACCTTCTGTCAGACCAAGTTTTTTCAGGCGTTTCAGATAGGCCTTTTTGTAAGCGGTGATATAGAACTCGTCATAATAAGGAAGATAGGAAGCAACCAGATCAGGACGGTTGTAGATTAAATCAAATTGCTCAAAAGAATAGAGTTTTTGGTCAAGTCTGAATCCCACATAATCGAGTGCTTTTTTGGAAGAAAAATAATAACCATCGGGATTGATATAGATAAATTGTCCACCTGAAAATGGACCAAAGGTTGTCAGTAATTTTCCGCTTTCAGAATCCCAGAAACGGATTAGTCCATCCCAGCCGGCAGAGGCAATGAAACCATAGTCTTCATTGATTGCAAGGCTGGTGACACGATCTGAATGTTGCGCATCGAATTCGATTGCGTTCAAAGATTTTCCAGGTAAGATCCGAATTGAATTCTCTTTGACAGATATGTTGAGTGAATAGTCTTTTGCGGTATCGCGGGCGAGATCTTTTTTAAGCAAAAAATCAGCTGAATGTGAAACGCCCATTTTACGATCTTGCATATAATCGAACGCTTCTTTTTGGAGTGATTTTGATTCAATCAGCTTCAAAAAGTTGTCTTTAAAATACCACACAACTTTGAACTCAACTATTTTGTCGAATGCGCTTTCCTCATCAAAAGAATAACGTTTCCGGTGCATTATAAACACCGCAGAATCCTTCTCAAAACTTATAATTTCATATACTGACCAGGTAAAGCGGCTGCTTACAATTTCTGATTCTGGCTGGGGTGAATTGATTAAACTTTGATTGGAGAATAAATTTGTTTTTCGAAGTGAGCCATCCTGATAGCCAATTAAAATTTCGTTTCCATCATTTGAAAATTCAATGTCGTTGATTTGCGAAACAGAGCCTTTGAATTCTTTTGACGAACGAAGCGTGTTAAGATCCCAGATGACAATGCGGCCTTCATCTCCGGCGCTGGCCAGATAGTTTTGATTGTGTGATATTTCGATGCAGTTTATTCTGGATCGCTTTGTTTTCAAAATATTTTTTTCCTGGAAAGTGAGTCTGTCGATTATTCTGATTTCGCCCAAATCGTTGGCAAAAAATAGTTGTTCGTTCGTATGCGAAAGTGAATTGTAGCTGTTCAGCATCCAATCTGTGCTCGTGCTTTTTTTTGCTTTCGACGCAATTTCAACTTCTGCACCAATTCCTTGACTGGTGGTGTAAATAAGATTTCCGGTAGAAAAATCGAAACTTAAATCAGTTGCGGATGCAGCAATTTTTTTGACGATTGATTTTTCTTCAAGATTGACAACATAGGCGAAATCCTCCTGTTTCCCGCCAAATCCTAAATAGGTCCCGTTTGCATTGTATGCTAACGTTGTAAATTCTTTTTTTGCCCGAACCGGGATTGATTTTCTGGTTAATTCTGGATAACGAATTAATACAATTTCGTTCCCAGCGATTACGAATTCGTTGCCATTTGGATGAATGGCAATAGCGTTGACCTGAAACTTGAAGCGGATTGTTTGGATGCAGTTTCCGGTCTCAGTTTCCCAAATTTTGACAGTGCTGTCAGCGGATGAACTGAGCAGTAATTTTTCTTTTGGATGAAAGCAGAGACTTGTAATAGCTGCATTATGCCCGAACAAAACATCGGCTTGTTTGGATGAAATAAAATCCCACAAAATAATTTTGTTGTCATTTCCTCCAGAAGCAATCAGATCATCACCCGGACTGAAGGCAATGCAATTGATGGAGGAGGAATGGCCAGTTTGAACAGACAATTCAATTTCTTGCGTGAGTGCATTTATACTCAACAGCAATAATAGGAAAATGAAGGATTTGATCTTCAACGGAATGAGTTAACGAATCGAAGATACAAATTTTATAATCGTACTAGGAAAAAACTGAATCCAGTGCTGCGCAGAACTTGTTGGCGCTCTCAGTTAAGATTTCTGAAGTATGTGCTGCTGAAACAAATCCAACTTCATAGCCAGAGGGTCCAAGATAAATTCCATTTTCAAGTAGAATTGAGTATAATTTTTTGAAATCATTCATGGTTGCACCGTCAATTTCATCGGCTTGTCGAATGGCCTCTTTTTTAGAGAAGGCTAACCAGAAAATCGACCCAATTGTGAAGATTTCAAAGTTGTAATTCTTAGACTTTGAATAAGCGTTAATCTTATCAACGAATAATTTAGTTCTATATTCCTGATCTTTGTAAAAATCAGGCGTTAAGCACTCCTTAATTTGAGCAATACCTGCAGCCATTGCTACCGGATTTCCGGATAAAGTTCCGGCCTGATAAACATTACCAACCGGTGAAATACAATCCATAATTTCATGTGAGGCTCCGTATGCTCCAACTGGCATTCCACCGCCAATAATTTTTCCGTAAGTAATAATGTCTGGCTTGATTCCATAATATTCTGCTGCCCCTGCAAAGGCAACACGGAAGCCTGAAATCACTTCATCAAACAAAAGCATAATGCCATTTTCGGTGCAAACTTTACGCAGAAATTCGAGGTATTCTTTCTTCTGCAAAAGAAGACCGTTGTTAGCCGGAATAGGTTCAATTATCATACAGGCAATTTCCTTTGGATACTTTTTTACGGTTTCCAAGATGGCTTGCTCATCGTTCAAAGGAACTACAATAGTCTCTCTTGAAAATGCTTCTGGAACGCCCGCTGATGATGAGGTTCCAAAAGTTGCAAGACCCGAGCCGGCTTTGACTAAAAGTGAATCTGCATGACCGTGATAACAACCGTCAAATTTTATAATCTTATCTCGTTTGGTATATCCGCGAGCAAGTCTGATCGCCGACATAACAGCCTCAGTACCTGAGCTTACAAATCGTATTTTTTGAATGAAAGGATTGTTTTCCAGAATCAAAGCACCCAGTTGATTTTCTAATTTGGTGGGGGCTCCAAACGAAGTGCCGTTGGCTACTGTACCCACAATGGCTTCGCGTACTTTAGGGTTATTGTGACCTAAAATAAGTGGTCCCCAACTACAGCAAAAATCAACAAACTTATTTCCGTCTTCATCCCAGATGTGACAACCATCCCCCTTGGCAATAAATAGTGGCGAACCTTCTACTGATTTAAAGGCTCTTACAGGTGAATTTACGCCACCTGGAAAAATCGTTTTTGCTTTCTCAAAAAGTTGGTCTGAATTTTTGCGTGAAATCATCGGTTTTCGTTTGATTGGAGTTTGTATCTTTGTGTGGCTCGCTGCGACTGGTTTAAAGTGTCATTCGCGACGGTTCTGCAAAAGTAAACAAACAATGGTAGCAAACAAAAATTCGGTTGAATTCGCTAAAGAATTAGATCAGGCTGATACCCTAAAAATGTATCGTGAAAAATTTTTCATTCCTCAATTCCACGGAAGAGATACGGTCTATTTTACTGGCAACTCGCTAGGTCTTCAACCAAAAACAGTGTCTTCTTATATTCAACAAGAACTGAATGATTGGGCACAACATGGAGTAGAGGGACATTTTGAAGCGAAAAGACCCTGGTTTGCATATCACGAATTTTTATCTGAAAAAGCGGCTAAGATTGTTGGAGGCTTTGTCATCTGAAGTTGTTATCACACACAGTCTGACAACAAATTTGCACTTGCTGATGGTTTCATTTTACAGACCGACTTCAACACGATATAAAATTCTTTGTGAGAAAAAAGCCTTTCCATCAGATCAATATGCATTAGAATCGCAGGTAAAATTTCACGGCTACGACCCTAAAGATGCCATCATTGAAATTGCTCCAAGAGAAGGGGATCATTTAATTACAGACCAGGATATTTTGGATACCATTCGCAAACATGGAAATGAAATTGCGCTGGTAATGATTGGAGGTGTAAATTATTATTCAGGTCAGCTTTTTGACATGGAAGCAATCACTAAGGCAGGTCACGAAGTGGGTGCTGTTGTAGGTTTTGATTTGGCGCACGCAGCCGGTAATGTAAAATTGAATTTGCACGATTGGCAAGTTGATTTTGCGGCATGGTGTTCGTATAAATATTTGAATTCAAGTCCGGGTGGAGTATCCGGAATGTTTGTGCATAAAAATCATGAAAATAAACCTGAGCTTCCGCGCTTCGCCGGTTGGTGGGGTCATGATAAAAGCACACGATTTTTAATGGAGCCGGGCTTCAAACCAATGCCCGGTGCTGAAGGCTGGCAGTTGAGTAACGCACCTGTTTTAGGAATGGCAGCGCACTTAGCATCCTTGGATATTTTTGATGAAGTTGGAATGAATAAACTCATTGAAAAAAGAATTAAGCTGACTAATTATCTGGAAGAAATTGTTCAGGAAATTTCAGCAAAATATTCGGCTGTTTGTGAATTCGAAATCATCACCCCAAAAGAAGAAAAAAGACGTGGCGCACAACTTTCTATTTTAGTTCATGGAAAAGGAAAACCACTTTTTGATTCACTCACCAAACAAGGCGTTATTGCTGATTGGCGTGAACCCAATGTGATTCGTATTGCACCAACCCCGCTTTACAATTCATTTGAAGATATTTTCAATTTTGGACAAGCTTTGGAAAAAGCAATTTCAGCTCATAACTAGCGTATTATTTTTCTTTGGTGCAATAAATGAACAAAATTCGTCCTGATTTCAGTGGCGCACAAAAATTTTGGGTAAAGACTCCACCAAAAAATATCCCTACTGTTTTGGGTTATTTACACTAGCATCATGCAAAAATCAGCAATCATTATCGGCGCCGGATTAGTAGGTTCACTCTGGGCAGTTTTTCTTTCCAAAGCAGGATATAAAGTAAACATTTACGAACGTCGTCCGGATATCCGTAAAGCAGAAATATCTGCTGGAAAATCAATCAATCTTGCCATGTCTATGCGCGGTTGGACTGCACTTGAAACTGTTGGAGTTGATGAAGAAATTCGTCAAATTTCAATTGCTATGAGCGGCCGGATTATGCATGATCTGGATGGAAAACAAAACTACCAGCCTTACGGAAAAGAAGGCCAAGCCATTTATTCTGTTTCGCGCGGCGGACTCAATGCAAAAATGATGGACATTGCTGAACAACGCGGTGGAGCAACGATTCATTATCATCATAAATGCATTGATGTTGAATTGGAAAAAGGAAGAGCACACTTTGAAAATACCGAAACAGGTGAAAAAATTTCAGCGCAAGCCGATGTAATTTTTGCAACTGATGGTGCTTTTTCTGCAGCGCGGTACAATGCTTTTCAAAAATTGGATCGTTTCAATTACAGTCAGAATTATATTGAAGACGGCTACCGTGAGTTGTTGCTTCCTGCCAATGCTGACGGGTCATACAAGCTTGATAAAAATGCCTTGCACATTTGGCCGCGTGGACGTTTTATGTTAATCGCGTTAGCAAATGAAGACGGTTCATTTACCTGCACTTTATTTATGCCGTTTGACGGTGAAGTATCTTTTAACGCACTAAAAACAGATTCAGATATTCAGAATTTTTTCAAAAAAACATTCCCTGATTTCTATGATATCTGTCCAAATCTTTTGCAAACCTGGCATTCTAATCCATTGTCATCCTTAGCCATTGTAAGATGTTTTCCATGGACGCATGGTAAAGTTGCTTTGATGGGAGATGCTGCACATGCAACGGTTCCGTTCTACGGACAAGGCATGAACGCAGGCTTTGAAGATTGTTCAGTGATGTATGATCTCATGAAAAAGCACAATGAAAATTGGCCTGCTGTGTTTAAAGAATACGAAACTTTGCGCAAGCCTGATGGTGATGCGGTACAAGATCTTTCGGTGCAAAATTATTTTGTGATGCGTGATTTTGTAGCAGATCCAAGATTCTTGCTTCAGAAAAAAATTGAAGGCAGATTCAGTTCGTTGCATCCTGATAAATGGACTCCTCTTTATACACAAGTGTCTTTCACTAACACGCGTTATTCTGTTGCGCTTGCAACCGGAAATCGTCAGGATGAAATCATGCGAAAAGTAATGGATCGTCCAGACATTGAGCAGGTGTGGGATTCGAAAGAAGTGGAAGATGCTATTTTGAAACTGGTTTCTGAAAAGTAGGTTTTAGTAATTTGGGTTAACGCTGGCCTCGACAAGCTCAGGCATCGGTTGCTGCCCGTTGTTCCTTCGACTTTTTGCTTTTGCCTCATAGCTCTTGCTAGCTCTCTCACGGCTCTCTGCCCTCATTCTGCTGTTAGTAACATTACATTACCCGGTAACCGTCTTGACATCTCTTGTTATAATTTAGTATCTTAGTAAAAACACCCTTACCTATGAAACGCCTGTTTTTAATCTTCTGCATTGGAATTTCTGTTACTTCATTTTCACAGTTTGTTGATGAGTTTAATAAGAACCAGAGTAAACGCGAAAAGGATCAGGAAAAATCGCCTTTTGGAAAAAATCGTCGGGATGCAATCTGGAGTCACAGTCAAAGTCAGCATAGAGGATTTGGTTGGTTTGTAAATCCGGGATTAACCTATATGCTTGGTAATTCTGCTGATGATGAAAACGGATCGTATGATTTAACAGCTACCGGATTGCCTGGTTATTATCTGGAAGCCGGTGTAGAAGTGCTTTTCAGAAAGCCACAAAAAATCGTTCACTATTTTGATGCAGGATTAGGGATAAAACATTTCAGCGGACAAGAGCGCTATCAAATTGAAGGTACACAACCCACGCGAGGTCAGTTTAATTTGGGTTCTGTTTTTTTACGGGCAGATATTCACAATGTCTGGCAACTCAATATGTTTAACTTCATTGATCAGTCTTTAGGTTTTAACATTGATTATAGAGTTTATGGTGGCAATCCGGATGATGGGTATCTTTCTCCATTAGCATCTGTCAATCAATCAAAGCTGGTTGCACAGTTGCATTATACCGTTGGGTTTGGATATAAAGTAAGAGATGGGTTTTTTATTGTTCCAAGTGTTCAAACACCCATCTTGACGCTTTTCCGTTTTGATGATATCAATCCATCACATCACTGGTTCAACAGCCGTTATCAGCCTTTGATTTTCACACTCAAGTTTGCCTGGCTATTCCCTAAAAAAGGATGTACACCAGTTGAAGGCTCTGAAGGCATCAGCGACGATAAAATCTAAGGACTGTATTAAAGTTTGGTTGCTGCTATAGATGAGTTTAAGCTTCAGTGCTATTTCTTGAACGCCTAAATTATCAAAGGTTTCAGATAGAAATCAGCATTGAAACTGAGCGATTTAAAATAATCCTGAGGCAATTCTTCTAAAATTTTCGGTGTCAGCGCAGCGTGTATCTGATTTATTAGCTATATTTGCCCTCGCTTTTAGCGAAAATTCCTCCTTAGCTCAGTTGGTTAGAGCATCTGACTGTTAATCAGAGGGTCTCAGGTTCAAGTCCTGAAGGGGGAGCAGATTAAAATCAAGGGGTACAGAAATGTACCCCTTTTTTGTTTTTATGTCATGGTACCGAATCGGTTAAATAATAATTGATTCAAGTAGTTTCGTTTTGTGATTTTGAATTTGTCTGTTGGAGTTTTTTTACCCTTGGTTACCTTCCAAAATTTCTGACATAAAGTATCAGAGCCTTCAGCAAGCTCACTGAAATAAAATCGAAAAAGCAAGTGCAAATTCGGCTCTTGCACTGCTTGATCGAATCGGAATATTGCAGTACAAAATTCCGGCATTTCAACTAATGTAGCGGCAAAAGTCTTTCACAGGATGTGAGGGACTTTTGTTTTTCTAACCGGTATAAGAATCACGTAATCTGATTTTTCAGAGCGAATCCAATGATGCTTTTTCGTTAACTTCGTTGGGTATGAAAAATTATTTGTTTGGTTTTTATCTCTTTGTAGCTTCAACAAATCTTTTTGCGCAAGATTTTGTTGCGTCAAGTCCGTTAACAGTTGCAAGTGGTTATGGAAATTATCATCCGCAGATGGAGGTTTTGGGAGATGGTCAGTTGGGAATTATCTGGACCAATTCTGTTACAAATAATCTCTATTTTTCAAAAAGAACAGCACCAGAAATTTTTTCTGCTCCCATGCAATTAAATCCTGTTGGAACAGAAGTTCAGGATTATAATTGGAGTGGACCGGACTTAAGCATTTGGGGTGATCATGTTTATGTTGTTTATCATGATTTGGGTTATGAAGACGGTCACGTCTATCTCGTAAAATCAGAAGATAATGGAGTGACTTTTGGTGATACAACACAAGTAGATTTTTTGACTGATGCTTATGCACAATTTCCAGATGTCGCTGTTTATAATGATACGGTGTTTGTTGTTTTTATGGAACATGGTTTAGTCACTATGAATCCACAAATGGTGCTTGCGAGATCAACCGATGGCGGACAAACATTTGAGCCGCAAGTGGACGTGAGTGGCTGGGTAGGTCTTGAAGTTTGTGATTGTTGTCAGCCTGAAATTATTGTGGATGCACAACGGGTGATTGTGTATTATCGCGAGAACGACGCAAACACGCGTGATATTAAAGCTGCAATTTCTTATGATCGGGGCGCAACGTTTACGCAATACATTGAGCCAGATAATCATAACTGGACGATTGCTGCCTGTCCAAGTACGGGTCCTGACGCACGCTTTTTGGAGAATGGAAATCCTGTTTCAATTTATCGTACAACGGTTTCTTCGGCACCAAAAATTTATGTAAATGAATATGATTTGGTCAATGATAATACAGTGAATGAAGTTGCTATTACGATGGATGGAGTAGTGCCATCCGGAATCAATTATCCTCAAATTTCTGTTGATGGATCATTGATCGGAATTGTGTGGGAAGGTTTAGGTTCAAGCACGGATGTTTTTTTTAATGGCAGCAATACCGGTGTTGCAAATCTTTTACCGTCAAATGCAATCAATGTAACAAATATGGGCGGTTCACAATCCAAGCCTGATATTGTTGCCTTGAATAGTTCGTTTCACATTGTCTATTCTGAGCTCACAGGCGCAGAGGTAAAATATGTTTCAGTTCAGGCAACAAGTTCAATCACGGATGAAGCAAAGCAAATATTCTCGTTCTATCCAAATCCGACAACCGAAAATCTAACACTTGATTTAGCAGATTCGGGAATAGAAACCGGAAAAATTTCTGTGACCGATCTTTCTGGTCGTGTGGTTTTTGAATTTGATTTTTCAGATCCTTTAGTTATTATTCCCGCTATAGAATTGACTCAGGGCATGTATCAGGTTCGTGTTGTAGGGAATGATCAGATTTTAGAATTTCGTTTTATTAAATCGTAAACGTGGATGCGTTATTTTTTTAGTGCGATTTTAATTCTGTTTTTTTCTTGCGGGATTTTTTCGCAGCAAAAGGTTGCTGTTGATTATTGCGATTATGAAATAGGAGATAGCGTTGTTACTTTCGTTTTAGAAAATCCACTTTCAAAAAAGGAAATCGTCTTTATCAATGTGCATGAAAATGAAGCCACAAGTATTGCCGCTTTGAATCAATTTGATGTGAGAGATGAGTACAAATTCTTTTGGTTAAATCACAACGCAACACGCCGTATTTTTTACAATCACAAAGAAGAAGTATTTTCAGTAGATCCCAATAGAATTTTTTCACACGACGGTATTGTTGCAACACTGGCATATGACACAATCTGCAATCGCAAAGCAGAAAAAATGGCTAAAGCATTGGCGCATGAAATATTAAAATTTGTCCATGATGCAAAATGGATCATCTCCTTGCACAACAACACGCCTGATAATTATTCCATCAAAAGTTATCTGCCCGGCGGTGATGAAGCGCTAAACACAAAAGAAGTTTTCATCAATGATTCAATGGATACAGATGATTTTATTTATACGACAAATCAGTACCTTTTTGATGAATTAAAAAAGAAAAATATCAACGTGATTCTGCAAGACAATATCAATTGCATCAATGACGGCTCACTATCTGTTTATTGTGGCTTCAAAGGAATTCCTTACGCAAATGTTGAGGCTGAAGATGGACATTTGAATGAGCAAATTTTCTTGATTAAGGAAGTCGTTTCCATTATTGAGGGTAGAGTGACTAGCCAATAGGAATGAGGGATTGTTCTAAGGCAATACGCAGGACTTAAAATTTACTATTGAACAAGAACTTTTGCCAAATGATTTTGAGACTCACTGAGAATTTCAATCAGATAAATTCCTGCGGGTATATTTGCGAGGTTCAGAATCACTTCGTTGATTCCATCTCCACTTAGAATTTTTCGTCCGTTTAAATCGAAAAGGGTGTATATAAAATCACCTGAAAAAATTATAGATAAATTGTCACGTGTTGGATTTGGATAAATCAATAGAGCATTTTTTTCAGGCTCTTCATTACCTAAAATTAAACTTATTGTGGTGTCAGTTTCTGCAATACAACTCATACTATCAGTAGCATATAATGTATAATTCCCGGGGGCTAAATTGGAATAATAAGAGATCGCTTGCCAAGGGCCTGTCTCATTGAACGAATAATGAAATGGACCAACTCCATCGTTAGCTGAAACTGAAATTTCGCCGTCGTTATTTCCTGGAGTAGCATTTTGCAAATCAATAACTGAAATTGAAACGGGTGAATAATCATAAATGAATGGAATCACAATAGAATCGCCAACACTATTGTTTACAATGATTTCATAATCGCCATTGCAGATTCCGGAGGCATAGTTTATTCCGCCAAAACCTACTGCAGTGTATGCTAATACTGGAAGTGTTCCGGAGACATCATAAAATTTAACTACGTATGGACCTTGCGCAGGGGATTCATAAATTCGAATTGTTGATAATAGAAGTGGAATTATAACATTCATTCACGTTTGTTACCCATAAGGAATAGTTGCCATCAAGAAGTGGTAAAACATTTGTAAAACTCCCGATGGTGATTCCGGCAGCAACATTTTGTACACTCACTATTCCATTTGGACCTTGCAGTGTGACGGTATGCGCAAGCGCAGGGAGGTCTGTTGTGAGTGTCCAGTTAATAATTCCATCTGCGGTTTGATAATTTGTAGCACTCGTTGAGGTTGCATTGATTTCGAGATTACACGTATTGGGCGGTGCAGTCACTTGAACATACGTTATGGGTGGTCCAAATTGATAAAGACAACCATCTGCAGATTTGCCAATAAATATGCTGGTTGGATAAGGTCCTGGCGCAAGACCAGTGAAGATATTCGAAGCTTGAAAAGTAAGACCGTTATTCATGCTGTATTCATATGGCGGATTAAGACCTACGGCAGAAGTTGAACAGTGAATAGTGCCATTAAAGGATGTGCTGTCGATTGCTTGAACAGTGCCTGGGGGGCTGAAGAGTGGTGCAAAACTTTGATGCAGACTATCACCAATGGTGTTTTTGATAAGCACAAAATGAGGGCTTGAGCAAATTGAATCAAATGTTCCAAATCCTGCATTCGCAGAAAAAATCATTGAATCGATTACTGAGTACGTTCCGGAAAGAAAAGATCCTTCATAGAGATAAACAGAATAATCTCCGTTATCAATGACATCTGCAAAATCAAAATCAACCCAACCATCACAAGTCACCCAACCACCCGGACATTTATTAAAGTGATCAATATTCAAACTCAATTGTGCATGTATTGAAAATTGAAGAAAAAGAATAGAACAGAAAAGAAATTTTTTCATGCGTCAGTTTTGGGGTTCAATAAATATAGCGCTTTTTTTTGGAAAGGTTAGCGTCAAAGATAGACGACTTGTGCAAGGAGCGCAATCATAATTCTCAGAAAGGTATCATTTAATAGAATGATTATTATATTTGTCCAAATGAAAACAATATCAACTATGAAAAAAGTAGTATTTCTTTCAAGTATAACAGTTTTAATGCTCACTGCTTGTGGTGAGTCAACGTCTGTCACCGATAGCAAAATTCATTATTGCGACATCAAAGAATTAGAAGAACGCAAAGCGAAAGGCGAGGATGTTATGGAAGAACTTCTTCAAAAATATAGTTTTTTAGAAGCGACAAAAACGAGTGCCAGAGAAGAGGGCTATGATGACATCGATCAGATCCTAGAGGCGCACGAGTGCAAGTAGGATTGAACTAGACTATAAATTTCTGAATAAGTAAGATTCCTTAGGCGAATTTCTTTTATTCAAACTTCGACGCCATCGGCAAGACAGAAACAGTTCTCGATTCCAAATCGTAACGATCTCCGTTGGCAAGAATGTGAACTTTTAAATCAGTCATTGACATTGGTGTTCCAACTTTCAGAATAGCATGATTATTATGTTTTAATTCGTGTCCGTCAAAAAGAACAACCATTCCGGAACCAACCACTTTTAAATGTTTTCCTTCTTTTACAATTACTCCGGTATCTTCAGCCAAACCAATTCCAATTAGATGCGGAAATGCTGCAACGGCTTCTGCCAATCTTCCAAAACGCGCACGTTGAATAAAGTGTGAATCGATAATTGTTTCTGGTAAAAAACTCATTCCTTTATCCAATCTTACCGATCCTTTTGCAAGTGAATCTGTGCTGCTTCCACCGGCAATCATTTCGTGTGACATGCACATTGCTCCGGCACTTGTTCCGGCAATAACCAAATTGGTATTGTGGTATTTATCAATGATTGTTTTGTGCATGCGTGTATTGCCCATTGCAGCAACAATTTTCGATTGATCGCCACCGCCAAACATAATACAATCTGCTTCTTCAATCGCTTTCATAAAATCAGCATTGCCTGCATGAATGCGATTTTTAATCTGAAGCACACGCACATTTTTACATCCCAAATGATCAAAGGCATGCAAATAATTTTCACCCACTTCAACCGGAATACTTGATGCCGTCGGAATCACAACAATCTTTGCATCTACGCCACCGCTCTCACGTACAACATGTGACAGAATTCCGTCTTCAATAAAATCTTGCGTATAAAGCTCGTTGTCTTCAATGTGTTTGTCTTCATTTCCACCAATTGGAAAAAGAGTTCCTTTAATTATTTTTTCGTCAGCCATTTTGTTCGTGATATTTTTTCAACACATAGAATCATAGGTTGCATAGACGTATAGAGATTTTTCTATGATCCTATGTTTTTTCTATGTGCCTATGTGTTTCCTTTTTTCAACACATAGAATCATAGATTACATAGACACATAGAGTTTTACTATGATCTATAAGTTTCATTTTTCTTTTAGTACCCTGAATAAATTATTTACAAAAGTTTTTTGTCCTTCTTTGAACAAGTTTACGCAATTGAAATTAATTAGAATCCCTTTTGGACAATTAAGTAATCTCATATAAGTTAATATTTGAGCATCATGAATAGGAGCTAGAAGATCTATTGATTTTAGTTCTATAGCAATACAATTTTCAACGAAAAGGTCACATCTTAAATCTGTATTGAGCTCTATTCCCTTGTATTTGAGTGGTGTAAGAATTTCAGAGGCAAACCGCAGTTTTCGTAATTTAAGTTCTTCCTTCATGCATTTGTGATAAACGCTTTCGAGTAATCCTGGGCCAAGTGCTTTATGTACTTCAATCGCTGCACCAATGATTTGATAAGTCAATTCATCTAAATACTTTTGTGTAATCATCTCCTCCATCTTTCTTCATTTTTCTTCAACACATAGAATGATAGGTCACAGAGACGCATAGAAGTTTTTCCTATGATCCTATGTTTTTTCTATGTGCCTATGTGTTTCATTTTTTCAACACAGCCCGTCCAACACTGAAAATCTTGGTCAAAAGTAAGAATATATTCTTTTTAATTCTAAATTTAGCAAAGTGTCAGACGGCAATCTGTCTGAGATCTAAGCCAAAAACTTAAGAATCGAAAGTGAATTGCCATTAAGCACATTAAAACCTACACCCATGAAAGTACTCGAACTAAGAGCCATGCGCGGACCAAATTATTGGTCAGTCAGAAGACATAAACTGATTGTAATGACGCTGGATCTGGAAGATCTGGAAGAAAAACCTACGAATGTAATTCCAGGATTTTTGGAGCGTCTTGAAAAAATGTTTCCGACCATGTATGAGCATCGTTGTTCCGAAGGTTGCCCGGGAGGATTTTTTATGCGTGTGAAAGAAGGCACCTGGATGGGTCACGTCATTGAACACATTGCACTCGAAATTCAATCTCTTGCCGGAATGGAAGTTGGTTTTGGACGTACGCGTGATTACGGTCAGAAAGGTGTCTATTTTGTCGTGTTTGATTATTTGGAAGAGCGTGTTGGATTGTATGCTGCAAAAGCTGCTATTGCAATTGCGGAAGCCTTGATTGCTGGCAAAGAATATGATTTGCAAGACGATATTCAGGAGATGCGTGAGTTGCGTGAAAGCAGCAGACTTGGACCAAGCACCGCCTCGATAATAGACGAAGCGGTAAGCAGAAATATTCCGTGGATTCGTTTGAATAAATATTCACTTTGTCAACTTGGATATGGTGCAAATCAAAAGCGAATTCAAGCGGCCGTAACAAGCAATACAAGCAGCATTGCCTTAGAATTAGCATGTGATAAAGAAGACACGAAATTTTTATTGGAGCAAGCGGAAGTGCCAGTTCCTAAAGGTGATATCGTTCGCACCGAAGTTGGATTAAAAGAAGCAGTTGAACGCATCGGATATCCTTTGGTTGTAAAACCTGTAGACGGAAATCACGGTCGTGGAATCACCGCCAACATTAAGGATTGGGATACTGCAGTATTAGCATTTGCTGCTGCAAAAGATGTTTCGAAAACAATTATCGTAGAAAAATATATTACGGGTGAAGATTATCGTTTACTGGTTATTAATTACAAATTAGTTGCTGCTGCTTTGAGAAAACCGGCGCATGTGATTGGTGACGGAAAATCAACTATTCAGCAATTAATTGATGAGGTAAATAAAGATCCGCGCAGAGGTTATGGTCATGAAAAAATGCTGACCATGATTTCAATTGATGCGATGACTGAAAAAATTCTTACTAAAAAAGAATTGACTTTAGAGTCTGTAATTCCTGCCGGAGAAAGATTGGATTTAAAAGATACGGCAAACCTCTCAACAGGTGGAACAGCAAGTGATGTAACGGATATCGTACATCCGTATAACATTTTCATGGCAGAGCGTATTGCACGTATTATCGGATTGGATATTTGTGGTATTGATGTCATGACTTCTGATATTTCTATTCCGGTAACAGAAACTGGCGGAGCGGTTTTAGAAGTAAATGCAGGCCCAGGTTTGCGCATGCACTTAGATCCAACAGATGGTCTTGCACGAAATGTTGCTGCGCCAATTATTGATATGTTGTTTCCGCACGGATCGGATGCGCGCATTCCAATTGTTGCAGTGAGCGGAACAAATGGTAAAACGACTACAACACGTTTGATGGCACACATGGCCAAAATGAAAGGTTTTAAAGTTGGTTATACAACTACCGATGGTGTCTACATTCAAAACAGAATGTTAATGAAGGGTGATTGCACCGGACCACAAAGTGCTGAATTTGTTTTGAAAGATCCAACTGTAAATTTTGCAGTTTTAGAATGTGCAAGAGGCGGAATTTTACGTGCAGGTTTAGGCTTCAAACAATGTGATATCGGCATCGTTACAAACGTAACTGCAGATCACCTGGGTCTTAAAGGAATTCATACACTCGAGCAACTTGCAAAAGTAAAAGGTGTGGTGCCAGAAGTGGTAAAAAAAGATGGCTACGCAATTCTGAATGCAGATGATGATTTGGTGTATGCGATGCGAAAAAATGTGCAAGCTAACGTTGCGCTTTTTTCACTCGATGAAAATAATCCACGAATCAAAGCACTTCAAAAATTAGGCGGAATTACTGCTGTTTATGAAAATGGATTTATCACAGTTTGTCGTGGAACGTGGAAGATGCGCATCATTCGCGCCGTAGATGTACCATTGACTTTTGGTGGTAAAGCAGTCTTCATGATTCAAAATATTTTACCGGTTGTAATCAGTGGTTATGTTCAAGGATTTGGAATAGAAGACATCAAAGTTTCGTTGGAAACATTTATTCCGTCACCGGCTCAAACACCTGGCAGATTGAACATGTTTAATTTCGAAAATTTTGATTTGCTTTTAGATTACGCGCACAATCCTCCGGGATTAAGAGCGCTTCAGAAAATGATTGAACGCATGGACGGTTCTCCAAAAGTTGGAATCATTGCGGGCGTTGGTGACAGACGTGTTGAAGACAATAACAACATCGGAAAAATTGCTGCTGAAATGTTTGATGAAATCATCGTGCGTCAGGATAAAAACCTGCGTGGAAAATCAGAAGATGAATTGATCGCGATGTTGGTTGACGGGATTAAATCAGTTGATCCAAATAAAAAAATTACCATCATTCCATCTGAAAATGAAGCTATCCGTTTTGCGGTAAAAACGCTATCAAAGGTTCACTGATTGTACTGTGTTCTGATGTAGTTCCTGAAGCTTTAGATTTAGTAATGGAACTAAAAGCCAACGAAGCCAACAAACTTTACGAGTTTAAGAAAGAGGATATTCCGAATCTTTAGGGTTTGGGCATTGATTTGAGATTTTTAAATTGATTTACGAATTTCGATTAACGATTTCAGATTTGCGAAGTTAAATTGCTCGTAGGGGCGAATTTTCATTCGCCCATTGGTTATTGAATAAAGATTAAACCTTTATGAGTAAAGTTGATTTTCGCAAAAACTATGCACTGTTGACCGATGAAAGATTATTAGATCTTTTGTCCAACTCGGCAGAGGAATTGAAAGAGGATGCCCTTGAAGCCTTGCTTGATGAAATTGTGCAACGTAAACTGACAATTCCGTCGAACCCTGATTTGCAAAGTAAAATTCAGGAGGTTAGAAATAACTTTCGTGAAAAGTCATTAAAACTCAAGGCATACGAATTGAGATATGGCGGAATGGAAATTTCAGAAATTAAGTCCATTCTAATTAAAGAAGGATTAGCAGAAGAAAAAGTCGCAGAATTAATTTTGAGATTGCCCAACATAGAATTTGACAGCAAAGCATTTGTAGAATTCATAGCTGTAAAAACGGATATCAGAAGACAGCAATTTGTAACTTCAAGTTTTGTCTTTGGGATTGGTATAATCTCCTTAATAGTTTTTGGAATTTCTGAATCCATGGGAATTGCGTACTTTCTAGCGGGCGTTGTGGCAGTTCTATTTATTCGATATTTTATTCACAACTCAGACGCCTTGAACACTGGAAAATATTGGACCGATCTTATTCGCAATAAGCCGCTAGAAATTATATGGCTAAAACCTATTGAAGTCAAAACAAAGCTTTACTTTGTTCTGACAATCGATACCGAAAATTTTTTCGAATTGAAAACGACCAACGGTAATACTTTGAATGTAGAATTATTAAACAGAAAGGAAAACGAAATTTTTCTGGATGGTGTAATGAATCTTTTACCTCATGTTCATTTTGGATATGATGAGAGGTCGCAGGAGCTTTTTCAGAAGACACTTCGACCTTTTGGAGAATGTTGAAAAACATGGTATTTATCGACCTATAAGAGCGGTAGTTGTAGAATAAGTACTGATGGGACATTGGACATAGGAATCAAAGCCAACGAAACCAACAAACTTTGGGAGTTTAAGAAGGAGGCCAGTCCGAATCGTCAATCGTTGGGATTTTACTAATGATTAAAAATTAATTTGCGATTAAGGACGAATGATTGTGATTTCGAAAAACGGATTTGAAAGTTTAATTGAGTTCTAAAACTTATATCTTTATCAGGAATAAATTTTTTAAATCTTCGAATTGTCAAAATTTTTTACGATAAGTATTTTCTTTCTATGGGGAATCCATTCAAGCGCAGAAGCTAGCTTAAATTGGGCACTTGACTCGTGTTTTAAGTATCATGACGTTAATTGGAATTTTGTCAAGAGTTCATTTGATAATCAACTTGTAGATTGGGGAATAACGTTTGAAAAGGATGATTCAGCATTTGCCTACCATACTTTTTTTTCTGAATTTGAGACCTACTATAAACCCATAAGAAAAACGGACTTAACTGATAGCTTATTCAATCAACTCGCTAGACTTGGTGGATTTCAGCTAATGAAAGACCGTGACCCTGTGAACATGAAATTTCTGAATATTTGGTGGCTTGATATTCATCGAAATTTTAAATCGGAGATTAGATTGAATAAAATTCCAAATTCAGATTTGTCCTCAATTCAGGCTTTAATGATGAGATCAATAGAAGGTAGGATTCATTTAGTCGACATCGCAAGGTTAATTTCTTTTACAAGGCCAAATTCAGTCTTCAATACCAAGGAATATCAAAAAATATTTATTGGAATTTTTTATCCTTTAATTTTGAATCTTCTCGAAATCGAAAATGAAGAAAAAGTCATTATTGATATTAGTAAACAACTAAAACCAATTTTCAAAAAAATTGACTGGAAAAATTTCGAAGAAGAGTGGATGGCCTTAATTGATACAACTCTTACAATATCTGAAAAGGATAGTTTAGACAACGGACAAAAAATTAGACGAATGTTGAGTGAAGCAAACGATGGCTTTATATTACCAAAATCTGCATTACTTGAAAAAACACTTCGCTCGGATTCTCTGGTTGGAGACTATAGAACATATTTGAAGAAATTGAATGGTATTATTTCATCGATACTGGCTGTTCACGAAAGAAATCTTTCACAATTACATCCTTTAAAAAATCTAAGTTCCGTTTTGAGTGGAATGCAAAAGTTCGATAAGTCGTTGACTCCGACAGTTTTGCTAAGCGCGGCGCTCCGTGTTTCATACTCAGAGTATGACTTAAGGAATGAAGTCTATCAAAAGTTGTTGGTCTTGTTTATCGCGAATTATGAATGGGAACTTAAGGATGATCTTAAAAGATCGCAAGAAGATAGAAAGATAGAAAGAGAAAAAATTGAAAAACGAACGTTAGAAGAAGAACCCCTTTTTGAAAATGACTAATGTTCTACCATAATTAACATCAGAGGGCAAATAATAAGGTACTAAAATAAAATTTCATAAATATTGAGTTGAAGATTAATGTAAATCAAAGTTGATGGTACGCTTTATTCCACCTGCATAATATCACGCAAAGAAACCCATTCTGAACCACCCGAATACTCTACCTTGACAGCATCTCCTGATATCTCTTTAACTACCCCGTAATAGAATTTTCCATCTGCCCTTCGAGCTTGAATTTTATCACCCACTTTTAAAGCAGGTAACATTTTTACCTGATTTGTTTTTACGGTTGCGCGTGAACAATCATCATAAATTACTGCATATCCACTAGTCGTAATTTCACTAATCACACCTGAGTAATATTTGCCATCTCCTGAGTAATAAATAAAGGCGCGTGAACCTACTTTATAACTGGTGGTATTGGATGATGTTGTGGTGTTGGTAGTTGTTGTAGTCGTGCTTATAGAAGTTCCACTAACAGAATTTTCAAAACTTACTTTTGCAAGATAAGGTAGTTTGTCTTTTGCGACTTTGCACTGCACGCCTATTTGAAGCGGTAAGTATAAATAGCCCTCTTTCGTAAAAACAGGAACACCGCCTCTAACGCTTAGAGCACTTACTGTTGTTGAAGCACCCGTTTTCCAATTCATTAATTTTAAAGGAACATTTACGCTGAATCCGCTTAAAACTATGTTTTCATTATCACTATGGATGGCAACATGTGCGGCATCATTTTCGGTTGCAATTTCTTTTTCAAGTTTGAGTGTTACCAGATTTACAATCTTGAGTTTTTTATTTTGAACATACATACAAAATTTAGAGTCAGATGTAAATGCAATGTTTTGAATGTCTCCACTTCCCGCAAGATTTAGAAGTTGTTTTCCTGTTTTGAAATCATAGAGAAAAAAACCTTTGTTTCCATTTGCACAACCTACTGCCACAAATCGGTCCGCAGCGTCAACCTGAATAGCATTTGGAATATCATATGACCCTGAAACTTCAGAAAAAAGTGTAAATCCAATTTCACCTGTTTTTTTATCGACCAAAACAGATTTGAATTTATCATCGGGTGAGTGAATAATCATGGGTACATGTTTTGTCAAACCGCTAGAACTGGCTAGATAAACTACAGCGAATTTGAGTAGAACGGAGTCTTTCAAAATACCCATTTTTGGATCCATGGTATAGAGCCATTCGCGCTTAGTTACCTTTTTGGTTGCATCATCGTAGGTGTTTATGTTCTTTGAAACAATAACGTCTGCACCATAGGAATGAATACCATATCCAATTTTGTGAGATTTTGACCAAAGTTGTTGTCCTGTTTTTGCATCGATTGCTATGATAGATCCCGGATAATCTGTTTTGGCAAGTATCATATCATCAATATATTTGATGTTTAGCAGTGAAGTCGTTTCTTCTTCTAAACAAATTTTTTCAAAAGAAGTATACTGAAGTTGACCAAACAAAGAAGATGCGGATAACGTAATCGCAACAAAGAAGAAAAATTGTTTCATAAAAAATGTATTTCACTAATTATATCAGAACTAAGTTAATACAGTTGTTGTGCCAAAATGAATTTGGCTAGAAATATTTAATGTCGGATTGTTTTGTTTCTTAAAAAGATAGTCGTCGCGACAAACGTGCTATCCGCTAAAGAATTATCTGTTTGGCTCGCGCTTGCGGTGTTTAACCAATCACAAACTTATATCCAACACCTCTGATATTGATAATTTTCAGACTAGGATCAGCCTCTAGTTTTTTGCGCAGTTTTGAAACAAACACATCTAAGGTTCTGCCAACATAATCACCTTCATCGCCCCAAACTAAATTTAGAATGTAGGCGCGCTCGAGGGTTTTATTTTCATTTGAAAAAAGTAAAAAAAGTAAATCGGCTTCCTTGCTTGATAATTCAATGGATTGTTTTTTGGAACGAAGTAACATCGATTTTTGATCAAATTGAAAGTCACCTATCTTGATGGATTCTGGACCAGGTTTCGTCTTGTTGTTTTTTTTTCGCTTAAAGAGAATGAACGCTGCAACTCCGATTGCAGGAATCACAAGTAAATACAAGTAGGATGATGAAGATTTTTTAGCTGCCGTGTCTGAAAATCCTTTTTCCAAAACAGTTTGTCCTGCAGGCAGAGTTTCAATCAACGTAAAGTAAAACACATAACAATCTTCAGGTAAAGCCCGGCCTTCACACGCAACCGAACTGTCATTGGCGGCGGGATTGACTTCAAAACTATGCACCACCTGATTTGTTCCGCAACGCTCAGCTTCTACAATATAGCTCGCGTTCAATCGCGAGTCGGATAAATATTTCCAGGTTAGATAACTTAACACAGCAGGCACAAATGAAAAAGTTCTTTCAAACTTCAAGGCGTAACGCCCGTCAATCTTTTCAATTGGCATAACACGTGAGGTGCTGTCACCCAATTCCAATAGAAATTCATGTCCTATCGTTCGAAGGGCAACTTTAATGTGTTGGTCTTCAGTCTCAGCATGCGCAAGTGTGCCCGCTGCAGCCAGTGCAGTGATTAGAAAAATTCGCTTGAAGATTTTGCAAAAGTTCATGGGCAAATTTACCGGAATAAAATCCTGTAAGAATTAAATTACTTAAGATTTACACTAATTTACATTTCTTAACGCTTGTGTTTTTCAACAGGGTATACTTTTATTCGAAAGATGATAAATCAGAAATTATGAAAAAGGAAATTCTTAAAAATATTCTAGTCCTAGGCGGAGTCTATTTACTTGTCGCTTGTTCCCAAGGCAAGTCGGCTGATGTGATTACGGACGCAGATACACTTGTTCAGAAAGAGGATCAAGTTAGTTCAGAGCCGCATCCATTTGGGGGTTGGTATTGTCCGGATAATTTAAACGGATTTCCCGCGGTTGATATCGCAGATTGGAAAAATGTGCCTGTTGTCAATGGCAGAATGCCAACTCTTGAAGAAGCTCAAAACGGTACTTCTTTAATTTATGTTGATCCGGCAGAATATCCAAATGCAAAAGTATTGGGGATTACAATGCCAAAACTGGCAACCTATAACAATGCAAATACCGGGCGTGAAGATTTAATAATTGTTATTCAAGCTTTCACCGTAAATGAAGATTCAATTGTTGGATTTAGATTTTTGAATGGAGGAAACGGCAGTGCCCGATTATCAGAAGTGAAATTTCTTTCAGAGGATGAAATTGCAAAAATGCCTGCGTCGAAGTTTGCATCCATTAGTCTGGAGATAAACGCTTCTGCAGACTATATCAGAGAGGTAATGACGCACATTGATTACTACGAAAGACTTAAGAAAATAGTGGATCCAAATAATCAATTTGAAAGTGGTTGGAGAAATATGACCAATGTAAATTATCACTATGCACAGTCAGGTGCTGTTAAAGCGCGCTATGCAGATGTACTATTTGGTAATTTTTATATTCAAAATGATTACACCGAATTCACCGAAAAATTTATGCTGTTAGAAAACGGCGAAACCAAGACAACAGAATTAAAGATAGTTTGCGGTCCGTTTAAAGCTGATTTTGAATCTCAGAAAGCAATCTTAAATGACTGGGCTCAAAAGGTAAAAGAGCTGAGTGAATAGTGTTGTGTACCGGATAATAAAACAAGTTGATTTGTCATACATGATTGAATCTGTTTTTTCATTAGCTTAGAAATTATATTGGAAGAGTCTATGAAAAAAATGACCTGCAGACAACTTGGTGGAGCATGCGATGAAACATTTTATGCCCGCACCTTTGAAGAAATGGCAAATCAAAGCAAGCAACACGGAGCGGAAATGTATAAAAAAGGAGACAAGCCGCACGTGAATGCCATGGCAGAAATGCAAAAACTAATGGCGTCCCCTGCAGATATGCAAAAGTGGATGGAACGTATGCGTGTGGCTTTTGATAAGCTGCCGAGTCTATAATCTTCATGCTTAGTAAGTGGCTTGAAGATTTATTAATCGCTGATCATATTTTGACTTAATCTTTTTTCTTAACCCACTCCGCGACCCTCTCACCAGGCGCAAGCACATCTTTATGAAAGTACAGAACAACGGTTGTGTCGTACGAAATATCTGCTGCTTCAATTTCTACTTTGTGGTTGTGATTGGAATAATAATAACCATCAGATTCCAGAATAAATTTTGCGCGACCACCTGCCGGATCATTTATAATTTCTGCAATAGAAATGAGAGGAATTTCTTCGTTGCGGCTCCATTCAAAATCACCTTTGAAGAAAAATACTTTTTCAAAAATAATTTCAAAACTGTGATGTGTGGTAAAATCAGAACTTGCCCAAATCACTAGTTTTTTTCCGTCGTAAGAAGCAACTTTAAAAAAGTCAACCAAATCTTCGCGCGAAAATTTTTCGTTGATCTGATCAACCGTTTGTTGAATGGATTTGATATGGTCTCTGTCAAATGACATACGAGTAGTACGAAACTAAACGTTCAAAGTTTTGTTTTGGTGTTGAACCTACAAGAAAAAAATCAAATCTTCACACCTATGATGCAAACATCATCAATTTGTTCAAGACCTCCTCGCCAGTTTTCAAAAGCGCTCTGAATGGTTTCGTGCTGCTCGTTTATTGGACGCTTGCCCGTTTCGGTTATTAAGTCTCTAAGGGCAGAAGCTTTGAATTTTTTACCCTTATCACCTCCAAATTGATCCTGATAGCCATCCGTAAAAATGTAAATTGTATCACCTTTAGAAAGTGAAATGTGGTGAGTTGTGAAAGGCTTTGCATCGGCAAATTTTCCAATGGGTTGTTTGTCAGCACGAATCTCTTCCAATACACCGGTCTCGCTGCGCAATATCCAAAGGGGATTATTGGCACCCGCCCAAGTTAAAGTTAGTGATTGAATCGAGAGAGCACAGAGCGAAATGTCCATACCATCTTTAACATTTTCATCACTTTTTTCAAATTCGTGAATGACAATTTCTCTTGTTCTGTCTAATATTTTTCCAGGATCCGCAAGCCCAAATTCACGCACAGATCTATTTAGAGCATTGTTGCAGACAACACTTACCAATGCTCCGGGAACGCCGTGACCAGTGCAGTCTGCTGCTGCGAATAGAATGATATTTTCATCTTTGTTTTCTCTGGTTTGTAACCAATAAAAATCTCCAGCAACAATGTCTTTGGGTTTATACAAAACAAAGGAGTTTGGTAAGGATTCAGAGAACAGTTTTTTTGAAGGAAGTATGGCAGATTGTATTCTTTTGGCGTAAGTGATTGAATCAAGAATTTCTTTATTTTTCTCTTCCAATTGATCAAAGGCATGAGTGACAGTAATTTTTTGTTCTTCAATGATTGCCTTTTGTTCTCGCGTAATTCTGAGTCGTTTGTATATGATGATCCCAAAAACAATTGCAGTTGCCAAACCAATTATCAGAAAAATTGAAAATTGCGATCTTCTTTTATTCTCAGCGCGCTCGGTTTGTAATTCAGCATCTTTGAGTTTTTTTTCTTCAACTGATTTCAAACTATCAGTAACGACCATTTTTTCATACTCCGCTTTGTATTCTTGACGAATCACGGCATTTTTATTTTCATCACTGCTGATACTGTCATTCAGGAGCATATATATTTCATGCATTTCCAAAGATTTTTTATAATCTCCTTGCTTCTTATAAATGGTATGTAAAATTCTTGCGGTTTGCTCTTGTTCTTTTATAGCGCCAACAGATTTAGCGATTTCATAAGACTCCTGAGCTTGAGTTAAACTCTCAGAAAGACGGTTTTGTTCAAGATAGATTTTTGAAATATTGTACTTAATGGTAGATTCAGTTGTTAAATCATTCATGCCTTTTGCGTGTTCCAGCGCATCGAAAAAATAGTTGAGCGCCTGATCGTAATCGCCCATTTCTGAGTAGGCTGTTCCTATGTTAGTAATGGATGCACCAATTCCTAACTGGTCATTGTTTTTTTGACGAATTGTCAACGCCTTTTGATGATATTCGATTGCCTTTTGGTAATTTTTTGAATCTGTTTCCAGTACGCCCAGGTTGTTGAGTGCGTTTGCTTCACTTGCTTCATTACCTAGCTCGAGATATTGCTGTTGAGCCTTTAAATAATTTTCGCGTGCATGATCATAATCTTGTTGATAGTAAAAGATTATTCCGATATTCAAGATACAATTGGCAACGGCCAATTTATTTCCCTTAAGTTCTTCAAGTAGGAGCGCTTGGTTGTATTTTTCCATAGCGACACTGAAATTTCCTCTGTTCATTTCAATCATTGCTATGTTATTTATCAATCCTGCGGCATTTTTATAAAGGCCCGATCGCTGAATGCACACCAGGGCTTTATCATAATAAACTAAAGCCGAATCAAATTCAGACCTGTAATACCAGGTTACTCCCATTGTATTATATGCATCAGCTTGCCATTTGAGGTTGTTGCGATAATCTGCATAAACTAATTGTTCATTCGCTAAAATGAACGCAGTGTCAGGTTTGGAAAAAAGATAGTTGGTCCAAATGAAGCTTTTCATCGCCTTGAATCGGACGGTATCATGGTTTGCATCGTCCTTCCAAATCTGATAAAGACTATCTTGAGCAACCAACGAGTTGGTGCTTATAAAAAAGCATATTGCCAAAAAAAGTCTTGACATATTGAACTGATTATGGATTCCGGCAAATTTAGATTTATTTGACAATAATAAAAAGGGCAGCAATGGGTTTAGGGATTCTGCCGGTTAACAAATTTCAAAAGGACTTTGCTTTAGATGCGCAGCATGATGTCGAATGCCTTAGAGTTGTTTCATTTCCTGTGCCGCTAAAGCCGAAATTTTAATTTTATAAAGATTATCAATTAACCTTTTGATTTTTGCATCAAGGGAAATAAGCTCGGTGCGCAGATTTTACGCGCGATGATGTGAATATTGGCTCCGGGAAATATTTTTGATTGTAGAAAAAAGATAAGATGCTAATTTGACCATCTTTCAGGAATATTTCTTTACAGAAATTAGCTACTTATTAATCCTACGAATATGAATACTACTCGTAAAAACAGGAATAAAAAGCACCGCCATTTTTGCAGGTATACTGAGTGATGAAAGTGATCCGTCAATCTCCCAATAATCCCAATCTTCTGATGTATATGTTCTGATTTTTGCAGTTGCATTTCCAGAAATCTCCCAGTAATCCCAATCTTCAGAGGTGTAGGTGCGCGCGTCAATGTCAATTCCACTGCCGGTAATTTCCCAATAATCCCAATCTTCAGAAGTATATGTTTTGATTTTTATTGACCCACCATCTACTTCCCAATAATCCCAATCTTCAGAAGTATAGGTTTGGATTTTTCCTGATGCGCTGCCCAAATTATATTCCCAATAATCCCAATCTTCTGATGTGTACGTTCTCAATTTTCCTGTCTCGCCGTCTAAATCTATTTCCCAATAATCCCAATCTTCAGAGGTATAGGTTCTGAGTTTACCTGTTGCATGCGCATCTCCAAACAAGGTGATAAGCAGGGCAAAAAAGCTAATTGTAAAAAATTTCATAGGTATAAAATGTTATCGATTCAATATTAATTTCCCGGTCACATTTTCTCCATCAATCATCGCGGAATAAAAATAGAGTCCAGATGGAACCGCTTCACCAGCTTCATTGGTACCATTCCATATTTCATTTTGAAAACCTGCACTTTGATTTTCACGCACTACTTTTTTGATCACACGACCGTGCAGATCGTAAATATATATGCTTACGTAACCCGCTTGTGGAAGTGTGTAGCTGATATTAACTTCATTGCTGAACGGAACAGGATACGCATTAATTTTTGTAGCATCTGCCGTTTCATATTCAGGCTGATCCAAGAAAATAGTATTGACGCTGTCAATATTTATTAATTCATCACCGGCCTGGTAAAGCATAAAGTGAAAGTAAATCAGGAACATTTCATCTGTAGTATTTAATCCGGCACTCACATTTATTGGTGGATCATTTGGATTGTGCATGTTAGCGGTTGTATTATCATAAACCCCTCTTCCATATAAGACTGAGTTTGTTGGCATGTGTTTCATGTATTCGAAAAAATAAAATTCCTGCCAGTGAAAATCCCACTCATTGATGCGCACATATTTTACAGTATCGTTGGATGGAGTAACACCATAGGCATGGATATATTTTCCAAGTAAGTGCATGTGCGGAAAAACACTCATCAAAGTAATATCGCCTGCAATTGGCCCGTAAACTGCATCTACAGTATCAACAGTATTAGCTGCGATTGTAAATGCCATGTTTTCGAGAATTGGTCCGGCATAAATTTCTCTGAAGTATGATACAGGTTCCGGATAAAAATAAATATTGACTCGGGTTTGATCCCACTCGCCGTAGCTGCCATTTGGATAGTGCATAGCAAGAACAACATTTGAACCTGCTTCCAGAGTCATACCGCTGGAAAATGTACTTGTCTGAGGAAAAATAATTGGGGTTGCTCCGGGGGTATATGCTCCGATAAGTCCAAGTGAAGTTGGACCGGTACATGAATGACTTGTTGTGTCGGTGTCGTAGGTCCCCGGATTATCTGCATAAACCAGACAGTGGTGGACGATGGATTGATTGCCTGCAATAACTTCAATGGCCTTTATTTTGCGATCGCCTAACAATCCGCTTGGAATAGAAAAGCAAGCATAATCATCTTGAATAGCGGTAGCTTTACTCATGTAGTTTGGCATCGTAATAACCAAATCCGGATTCCCTGGCAACATTTGTTCACCATTGTAAACCGGCGGTGGAGGAGCAGTTCCTAAGTCGCCTGCAGGTCCGTCTTCGTCTACCCAGTTAATAATAATATCGCGCTCAGTTTGCGTTAAGAGACGTTCATGGAAATAACGTTGAAACGAAGTGTCTGCACTCCAGGGTGGCATTTGATTATTTTCTACAGCCACTTTTATACTTGCGCGATAATCGTACGCGGTTGCATAATCAAGCAATGAAAATGGACCAATTCCATTTGGGTTATGACACTGCGTGCAATTAGTGTAAAATACTTCAGCAGCATGATCACTCCACGTTGTTTGTGCAACAATTCCCTGAGCAGAGAGTGCGGCGCATAAAACAAGTACTAGTTTTTTCATGAAGGAAAGATACAATAAATCCTTTGAAACGGTTATGTATTACTAAAAATGAGGCACCTAACCAACACAATAATGTCTGATTACGTTAAAGTTCTTATGAGGGTAATCCTATTGGTACTTTGTGGTTTGTTAGTTTTGTCTGCCTGCAAAAAAGATCATTGCAGTCAAGTTGAAGACGCTTATAGGTTGATAATGGGTGAGTGGAGATTAGTTCGTTCTGAATCGGTCTACCGTATTTCAGGTTTGGATTATTATGATACTACTGAACTTTCAACAAACAATATTACCGTGCAATTTTTGGATTGCTACTATTATGCTGAATATATAAATGACTCGTTGATTTATACCGATAAAGGGGTTTTTGATTTTAGTGAATCTAAAACAAATTTCTTGTTTGAATTTAGATTAGAAAAAAACAATTATTATTCAGATTATCATTCAGAAGGAACGTCCAGTTCCCCATATTACTATTTGAAGAAAGACACATTGATAACAAAAGGAGATTACGTTTATCAGGGTAAGATCCTGACTGCTGATGGGACCCTTTATAAGGCCAGACAGGTTAATCGATTTTTTGTAAAAATTTGACTTTTCTTTATTAGTGGATTAGTTCTAATGCCTTTTTTCTTGTTTCCAGATCTGTTTCAATCAGCGACTCCAGGGATGTGCTTTTTTGAAAGGAGACAGCTTGCATTGTTTTTTCGTTGATTTTTGCGATGTCTAAAAATCCAATTTTGTCTTGTAAAAAAGCGGCCACGGTAATTTCATTGGCAGCATTTAAAATGCACGGTAAATTTCCACCAGCATCCATGGCATCATAAGCTAACTGAAGATTACGGAATGTGTTCAGGTCTGGTTGTTCAAATGTGAGTTGCGGATAATTTAAAAAATTGAACCGTTTGAAATCTGTGTGAAGACGGTTCGGATAAGTAAGCGCGTATTGGATTGGTAATTTCATATCCGGCAATCCCATTTGTGCTTTCATGGATCCATCCTGAAACTGAACAATGGAATGAATAATGGACTGTGGATGAACAATCACATCAATCTGATCTCTTCTCAAATTAAATAACCATTTGGCTTCAATCACTTCAAGTCCTTTATTCATGAGCGTTGCAGAATCAATGGTGATTTTTGCACCCATCTCCCAGTTGGGATGTTTCAGGGCTTGTGCTTTGGTTATTTGTGCAAGTTCATTTGCCTTTTTTCCCCGAAACGGTCCGCCAGAAGCGGTGAGATAAATTTTTTCAAGCGGGTTTTGGAATTCACCGGTGATACATTGGAAAATTGCCGAATGTTCTGAGTCGACCGGATAAATATTCACGCCTTTTTCTTGTGCAAGTTTCGTGACAATTTCTCCTGCAACAACCAACGTTTCTTTGTTGGCAAGCGCGATTGTTTTGCCGGCATTGATGGCGCGCAGCGTTGGTTTTAGTCCTGAAAACCCAACTAAAGCTGTAAGAACAATATCAATCTCATCCATCTCAACAACTTCTTCGAGCGCCTTGTCTCCGCAAAAAGTTTTAATGCCTTCATTCCATAAAATATCCGCTACTTTTTTATGGAGATTTTCATTCGTAATGACAACGGTATTGGGCTTGAATTTTAAAGCCTGATCAATCAATAAATCGGCGTTATTGTTTGCCGTCAGAACCGAGATTTCAAATTTATCCGGATAGGCCTCAACAACTTCAAGTGTTTGCTTACCAATAGAACCGGTTGAACCTAGAACTGCTATTCTTTTTTTATCTGACATGCTTGCAAAAATACGATTTGTACTGGTAACAGATGCAATTGTAAATGGTTCGTTGACTGTTGGCGCTATTTAATGAATGGAGCGCTCTAAAAAGAAAAAGGCCGCACCAAATTTTCAGCACAGCCTTCTTTGCTAAGAATGGTTAAAGTATTTTAGAAGACATTGATGTATTTGATTTTTGCCTCCTCAGAGAAGTTTTTTGCAGTCAATGAGATATCATTTGATCCACTCACCTTTTTTGTGCATCCTGCTGGATCGATAACAAATTGTACACCAGGTTGTGCAGTTGATTCACCGATTATTTCACCGGTTGAACCGTTGTAACGGAATTTTGTGTCGGTATATTTTCCGGTAAGCTCAGTTACCGTTGAGCCTACTTTGATTCCATCTTTGGTTTCGTAATAGTTGCTCAGTACACGCATGTCAATCACAACTAAGTCATCCTCGTGCAGGTTGTCGTTTTTCTCCATTGTGATTTCAGCAAGATCTTCCAGACTATTGAAAACAATGTGTTGAACGTGATCCTGCGGAGCACCGTCAACTATTCTGCTTACCGTAGATTTTCGTGTTGAAAGTTCCAGCGGTAATTTACCAATCGGTTGTCCGATTTTAAATACACCAACAACTCCTGATTCCATCAAAAATGAATTCTCTGGAGCAGGCTCTTCAACTACAACCGTTTCTTCTTTGACTGTATCTTTTGTTTCTGTGTTGGTTGGCTCTTCAGCTGGCCCGCCGCATGAAACCAAGAAGCCAATTACACCAATAGAATAGACTAATTTTTTCATAGGGATTGATTTATAGGGATTTGGGACAAAGCTACGAAAAAAACGGCCGCATTGATAATTAATTTCTTGCTAAAACAGATAGATCGTTTGAGGTCTTTCGGTTGCTTTCTTTAATCGCTTAGACATTAGTGGTAAATGGCGTTTGGAAAATGGCATCTGAAATCCGCACAGACGCGAAAATCAATTTGTCTTTTGCAAATTGGTCAACAAAATTATTGACATACCTTTGTGTCGTGGTTACAGAAAGACTTCAATCTGTTTTTGAATTCGCAGAAAATGCGGTTGTGCATAAAAATGCAGAATACGATTTTGCAATAAAATGGATGAAACCGAAAGGTGAAAAGTTTCAAATTTTATACACCGAGGGTCTTTCTAAGAATATCCAAATAGGCGGTCAGAGCAACAAAAAATATCAACGCATTGAGCTGTATTTTTTACTTCCTGATTTTTGGGATCTCGCGAAAAAAGAATGGCCGGTTTTTTGGCTCAACAAAATTGCACAAGTACCTCAAAAAAATAAAACCTGGTTTGGAGTTGGGGATACTTTGCCTGCTGGCAATCCACCAAAAGAGGTTGATGAAGTTTTAAAATGCACCTATTTTATTTTAAGTGATCCGATGTTGCTTGACTCAAAATTGAGCAGCGATCTGGAAGCTGATGAAGCTTTTTCTTTTCTTGCAGTTATTCCGATTTTTGAAAGAGAATTTGATTTTAAAATGCAGAATTCAGCAACTCCACTTTTAAAGATTTTCAAGGACAAACAAATTTTTGAAATGATCGATACGTACCGTGAACCAGTGGCTCGTAAAAAATTTATGGGTATTTTTTAGTCGTTGCACAATAAAAAAGGTGTACGGATTTCTGAGTTCAAAGCACTAATTTAATTTCTCCTCCGTTTTCAATGGTCTCGATATTCATGCCATTTGAAAACTCTTTTTTTACTCAGTTTTGTTCTATTCGTTTTTGTCAGTTGCAGAAAAGATTTTGCGGATGAATCTGTAATTGGCTACGACATTATTCTTGTTGCCGGGCAGTCGAATACACATTATGGCTGGGGGTATGATTCTATTCTGGACAAAACTGATGATCGTATTTTTCAGTTGGGGCGATTTAATGAAAATGATTTCAAAATTATACCTGCCGCTGAGCCACTAGAGCACCATACCAAGAAGAATAACCGAATTGGTTTTGCTTTAACTTTTGCAAAATTGTATGCCAATGCATTTCTTGAAGAGGATCGTGTTGTGTTAATTATACCGTGTGGTCGCGCAGGTTCTGGTTTCAAAAACAACCGTTGGAATAGAGGTGATTATTATTATCAGGATGCGGTGGACAGAACGCAGTTTGTCTTATCTAATTTTCGAAATAGCGAACTAATTGCTGTGCTTTGGCAACAAGGTGAAGATGATGTTTCCAATTTGAATTATCAACAAGATTTGGATCGGTTTATTGGCGATGTTAGAGCTGATTTAGGCGCCGTTGATGTTCCATTTATATTGGGCGGTATGGTGCCTTTTTGGGTTGAAAAAAGTTCGGTCAGAGTACAAACACAAAGTATTATTCAAGACACCAAATATCGATTGCCAAATACGGCTTATGCAGATCCTTCAGCACCGATGATTATTTCTAAACAAGATGATTCTACTGATATATTACACTTTGATGCTCCCGGTATGAGAGAATTGGGATTGCGTTATTTTGCCTCATATGTGGAGTTGAGAAAATAGGGCAAAAAAAATCCCCCTGAAAATTCAGAGGGATCTTGAAAATAATTAGTCAAGAATTAAGGTTGGATGATAACCTTTTCTTCTGTTGTTTTTTCGTCTTCAATTTTAATGATGCCTTCACCATAAAGTGTGTCACCGCTTTTTACTTCAATGTCCAGTACTGCAAATCCAGCCTGACCTAAGTTGTACATATCGGTGTAGTCAAAAATTGCATACCCGTCTAAATCTGTATAAAGCGTATCATCAATAGTGATTGCACCGTGTTGCAGAATTGTAGGTGTTGGATACAATCTTACCATAGCTCCCGGAAAAGGCGCTCCTGATGTATCAACAACCTGAATGCGCGCTATCGTATCACCTTCTTTACGACAAGAAAATAATGAGATAGACATCAATCCTCCAAGAAGGAAAACGATACCTGTTTTTGCAATTAGTTTAGTATTCATTTTAATAGTTTTTAGCAATTGGTTTAACCATGCTTCAGAACAAAAATACGATTTATTTCCCGAAAAGTTTCGCTCCAGTCAATAGAAATACGTGTTTCTGATTCAAAAGGTTGTCTTATTTAACATTTATTCATTTTAATCTTCCCCTATAAAGGTTGAATAATAAGGGTTTCTGTATTCGTTTTTTCCTCTTCAACTTTGATGATTCCTTCTCCAAATAGGAGCTCGTCCATGCTGTTCACTTGAATATTTAGGACTGCAAATCCTGCCTGACCCAACTTAAAATTGTCTGTGAAATCAAAGATTACTTCACCGTCTGCGTCGGTAAAAAGCGTGTAATCCATGATCATTTCATTGTGGGGCGATGTGGTTGACTCACCGTAAACGCGCACTTCTGCATTAGCAAAGGGCGCACCATCTGTATCCTGAACGTAAATTTTGGCAAGTGTTGGAGCTTCTTTTTTGCATGAGGCAAATGCAAGCAGCACCAAAGCCAGTGCTGGAATGAGTTTCGAAAGTGTTTGTTTTCTGACCATAAGTTGATTCGTTAATTTCTGTTGTTTTTAAATCGGTTCTTTATGGTTTTATTCAGTCTTGGTCTGGTTTTTTTGTAATTTTAGCATCGATTGTTCTACGGCGCTCTAAATCCTAAAACAATCAAGCAGGTCTAAAAGTTACAGGCAGATTCATGGAATTAAAAGAAAAAATAAAAGAATTAAACTTGGCAATTGATTCGGCAATCGTTGCCAGTAAAGGAGAACAGGAATCTTTTCGTATCCAATTTTTGGGAAGTAAAGGCGCTGTAAAAAATCTGTACGAGCTTTTAAAATCCGTTCCAAATGAATCAAAAAAAGAATTTGGTCAGTTGATCAATGATATACGTTCAAAAGCAGAGGCTAAGTTGACTGAAGCAGAGAGTTTGTTCGAGAATTCGACAGAAACAAAACGTTCTGAAATCGATTTGTCTCGTCCTGAAGAAGATACTGAATTGGGCGCAAGACACCCACTTTCATTGGTTCGGAGAGAGATTATAGAGATTTTTAATCGCATTGGCTACACTGTTTCTGAAGGACCGGAAATTGAAGATGACTGGCATAATTTTTCTGCGCTTAATTTTCCACCTGATCATCCGGCGCGTGATATGCAGGATACTTTTTTCATAACAAAAGGAGACGGTGACCCAAAAAAGGAAATGGCCTTGCGTACACATACATCGTCCGTTCAGGTGCGCGTGATGGAAAATTCAAAACCACCCATTCGTACTATTTCGCCGGGTCGTGTTTATAGAAATGAAGCTATATCTGCACGTGCACATTGTTTCTTTCATCAGGTGGAAGGCTTGTATATTGACAAAGATGTTTCGTTTGCTGATTTGAAACAGACTCTTTTATATTTTGCCAAAGAGATGTTTGGTGAAAAGGCAAATATCCGCATGCGCCCTTCTTATTTTCCTTTTACTGAGCCAAGTGCTGAGGTAGATGTATCATGCACGCTTTGTCACGGCAAGGGATGTAACGTATGTAAATACACCGGCTGGTTAGAAATTTTAGGTTGTGGTATGGTAGATCCTAATGTGTTGGATGCTTGCGGAATTGATAGCAATGTATATTCTGGTTTTGCATTTGGAATGGGGATTGAGCGCATCGCGCAGCTTAAATATCGTGTAACAGATTTGAGACTTTATTCAGAAAATGATATTCGTTTTTTGAAACAATTTAAAGGGGCTTACTAAGCACTATGTTTGGATTTAAAAAAGATACTTCAGCCCTTCAATGGAATGATTTGGATGCAATTTCACAGTTAGCAGAATTAGAAAAAGAGTCTTTTGATATTCCGGTTTTGATTTTGAAACACAGCACACGTTGTTCCATTTCAGGCATGGCTAAAAACCGCCTTGAATTATATTGGGACAAAACGGTTTCTTTGAAGCCCTATTATTTGGATTTGCTTTCACACCGCGATGTTTCAGATGAAATTGCAAAGCGTTACCATGTGATGCATCAATCGCCGCAAATTGTATTGTTGAAAAACGGTCAGCCAATTTTTAATGCTTCACACAATGAAATTGATTACAACAAAATAAAATCCCTGCTATGATCAGAGCTGTAATTATTGATGATATTCCAGAAGCTATTTCAGTGCTTAAGTCTGATTTGGAAAACTATTGTGTGAACATTGAAGTGGTTGGTTCTGCTGAAGGAGTTGTAACAGGCGCAAAATTGATTCGCGATTTAAAACCTGATTTGGTTTTTCTGGATATTCAAATGAAAGATGGTTCTGGTTTTGATTTCTTGAAATTGTTCCAGATGTTCAATTCAAATTAATCTTCACCACGGCAAGTGATGAGTTTGCAGTAAAAGCTTTCAAATTTGCTGCAGTAGATTATTTGCTGAAACCAATTGATCCGGATGAGTTGATGGATGCGGTGAGTCGCATTGAAGGACAGGATAAGGCTGCTCAACGCATTGATCTTTTGAAAGAGAATTTTGTAAAAGCAAAACGCATTGCATTAAACACACTTGAAAAAATTCACATTGTAAACGTAGAAGAAATTCTGCGCTGCGAATCAAACATCAACTACACGATGTTTTATTTTACAGATGGAACAAAATTACTGGTGACAAAAACACTGAAAGAATTTGATAATTTGCTTTCTGGACACAATTTTATTCGCGTGCATCAATCGCATTTAATCAATACCAATTTCATCAAAGAATTTTTAAAATCAGCGGGCGATATTGTGATGAAAGATGGAACCAAAGTGCCTGTTTCAACGCGCAAAAAACAAGTGTTGATGGATATGATTTCTAATTTTTAAGGCAGCTAAATGAAAAAATATATTTCGCTTTTCCTTGTTCCGATAGTTCTTGCTGGTTGTGCTGGTGAGCCTGCAGAAGACGACGTTGAAATTAATAAACATGAACCCGCACTCAAAATTGTAAGTCCACAAAATGATGAGCAATTTACAGTAGGTGATGTCATGGAAATTCAATTTTCTATTCCAGATAAAACAAAAGCAACAGATATTGAAATATTTATCGACGACACGCTTTACCAGAGCGGTGCAAGTCTTGTGGCTGATGGTGATAAAATTTCGGTAGACACAAAGAACGGTCGAGTTGGGTATATTAAAATTTATGTCTCGTATAAAGATGAAAAAGGCGAACTGCATGGTGACACACGTAACGTAGTTTTCTTTTCAGACATCACACCAAAAAGTTTGACTGCCGTGAACGTAAAATCTTATCCGCACGATAAAACATCCTATACGCAGGGCCTTGAATTCTATAGAGGAAAACTCTTTGAAGGAACTGGTCAAATGGGCCAGTCAATTCTTGGAGAGGTAGATTTAAACACTGGTGTAATTCAACGTAAAATTGATTTGGAAAAGAGATATTTTGGGGAGGGAATTACAATCTTAAATGATACCATCTATCAAATCACCTGGAACGATCATACCTGTTTCGTGTATGATATGAATTTTAATAAAATCAAAGAATATTCTTACGATGGTGAAGGTTGGGGCCTTTGTAATGATGGTACGTATCTCATTATGACAAACGGTAGCAATGAAATTGTCTGGCGCGATAGAAATACGTTTGAAATTGTAAAAAGTATTCAGGCTTTTAGCAATGAAAGTGATGTGGCTGGTTTGAATGAAATAGAATTGGTGGGAGGAAATTTACTGATTAATGTATATACAGAAGACCGCATCATTGAATTAGATACTGTAACCGGAAAAATCCTAAGCAACATTGATTGTAGCGCGATTGTCAAAGATGGCCGCGTGCCCGGAGCAGATGTATTGAACGGAATTGCACACAACGCCGCAACAGGTAAAACCTACATCACCGGAAAGTGGTGGCCAAAATTATACGAGGTTAAATTTGAATAATGATTCAGGGATTGTTTTCCCACAGATTGCGCTGATTTGAACCGCAGATTACACAGATTGGAAAATTGAGATCCGCGAAATCTGCGAGTTTTTTCTTCGAAAATCTGCGGGAAATTCAGTACTGGTTTCACAACAATATACCAAAATAAACATGGGTAAACTTTTTATAGTCCCAACACCAATAGGCAATCTGGAAGACATGACCTTCCGTGCTATTCGTACTCTCAAAGAAGCAGATGCCGTTTTAGCAGAGGATACCCGAACAACATCTCATCTTTTTCAGAAATACGAAATCTCCAACAAACTCATTGCACATCACAATCACAACGAACATAAAACGTTGGATCGAATTGTTCAAGAGTTGAAGAACGGAATGACTTACGCTTTGGTCTCTGATGCCGGTACACCCGGAATTTCAGATCCAGGATTTTTATTGATTCGCGCCTGCGTGCAGCAAGGAATTGAAGTAGAATGTTTGCCCGGTGCAACCGCATTTGTGCCCGCTATTGTTGCTTCTGGATTTCCCTGTGAAAAATTTGTTTACGAAGGTTTTTTGCCACAAAAAAAAGGGAGAGAAACACGCATCAAAAAAATTGCAGAGGAAGATCGCACGGTGGTTTTGTATGAGTCGCCGCACCGCTTGATTAAAGCGCTGGAGCAATTCAAAACTTTCTTTGATGCCAATCGTCAAATTGCTGTGTGTCGTGAACTCTCTAAAAAATTTGAAGAAATTGTGCGTGGAAATTGTGATGAGTTAATTCATCATTTTACAACACATCCCATCAAAGGCGAATTTGTAATTGTAGTAGAGGGTAAGTTGATTGAAGAAAAACAAACTGATAAACCCCGCGAAAAAAAATCAAAGCGCCACCGGAAGGAAGAGGAGGAATAAATGAAATTACAAATTCAAATTTCAAAATTCCAAATAGAATGTTTCGCGCATTTGTTGTAATCAGTGCAAATCCGTTTAATCCGCGTCATCGGCGTTCAATAAAAGTAACAAGCAATGAAATCCATCTTTCTAAAAAAGTACGGCAAAGCCTCAGAAGCTTTTGAAATCTGTGAGACTGAAAAACCAAAATGCGGTAATGATCAAGTACTGATCGAAGTAGAATGTTTTGGATTGAATTATGCTGAGGTTATGGCAAGGCATGGTCTTTACAAACCGGCTCCGAAACCACCGGGCGTTTTAGGGTATGAAGTTGCTGGAACCATTCGTGAAGTTGGAAGAAATGTTGATTCTTCTTTGATAGGAAAACGAGTAGTTGCTTTTACACGCTTTGGTGGATACTCGCAAACCGTTGTGACAAATAAAAATGCCTTTGCAGAAATTGGTGATATGGATGCAGGTGAAGCATGCTGCATTGCTGTGCAATATGCAACGGCTTATTACATGGCTTTTGAAATGACAAATATTCAGCCAGGCAATCGCGTCTTGATTCATGCAGGTGCTGGTGGTGTCGGCACAGCTTTGATTCAGTTATGTAAACTAAAAGACGCTTTTGTTTTTGCAAATGCCGGCAGTGATGACAAGTTGGACTACATGAAAAGTCAAGGTGCCGATGAGGTTATAAACTCACGCAAAGATGATTATGAACTTGCCATAAAATCAAAACTTGGAAAAGAAAAATTAGATATCACATTTAATCCAATTGCCGGATCTACTTTCAAAAAAGATTTCAGGTTATTAGGCTCAGGTGGCAGATTGATTTTGTTTGGTGCCTCTGAACGTGCGGGAAAAAAGTTTGGTTTTTTTTCAACCTTAAACTTTCTGAAAAAAATGGGAATGATGCTGCCAATTTTTTTGGTAGGATCTTCCAAATCCATTCTGGGTGTGAACATGCTGAACATTGGAGATGACAAACCAGAAATATTGGCGCGTTGCATGAAGAATGTAGCAGATCTGGTGAAGGCAGGTAAACTAAAGCCACATGTTGGCGCACGTTTCAAGGCCTCAGAAATTGCACAGGCACATAATCTGCTGGAAAGCCGCAAGTCAATTGGCAAGATTGTTGTATTCTGGAATGAGAATTAAAATTTCACTTATCTTTAATCGTTGAAAAAATCAATACTATGAAAAAAGGATTACTGTTTTTACTGGGAGGATTAGCTTTTGGTGCGTCTGCACAAAATGTAACGGATAACAAAGTCTCATTCACCTATATTCAATTACCAACTAATCCAATTGATTCAAAGTACACGCAATTTGAAATTGTCGTGTTGAAGTCTTTTGAAAACAGCAATCAGGATAGTTTGAATGCTTATCAGATTAAATTGGATAATGTAAACATGCAGTACGAAAGTGCTATGAATGTTTGGAAGGAGCAGAAAAAAAATGTGGACAGAAATTATCTGATGCAAATGGCGGCATGGGAAAAAAGTACCAATGCGGGTACAGTTTCACCTGCTCCTGCTTCACCTGTTTATCCGCCTCAACCAATCAAAACAGATTTGCCAATGCCGATGTTGCATGAAGATCTTCCAGCTGATCAGGTAAACAACATGGTAAGTATTGATGGCTTCAGCAAAGGAACAGGCGGAGCAAAAATCACGTTGGATTTTAAAGGTGTCGGTAACATTAAAATTGTTGAAACAAAAACGGGTAGTGGTACTACAACGAAATATAGTTACAAGGCTGAGTATACGATGCCGGTGGAAGTGAAAATAGAAACACCAAGTCAAGGCGTAATTTTGAATACAATTCTGATGAATGAAGTTCGTTCTTATGGATTAAAAGATTATCCAAGTAAATATGAATTTCAGTTGTGGTATTTAGATAATCAAACGCAATTCTGGTCTGAATTACAAAAGTATGCGCGCGGTGCCGCATTGACCGAAATCACAAACTTCCTTAACAACTCATGCGGTTTTCCAACTCGTACCTGGAATACCGAAATTTATTCTGTAAAGAGCTATAAAGATTATAACTACGATGATTTGACACAAGCGTACACATTGGCTAAACAGGGCTATGATCTGATTTATCAGACACGCGATCGTAAAAATGGTTATGCAAAATTGACAGAGGCAATCAATATTTGGAAAAAGGCTTTGACTGAGAGTAATCCTTCTGATAATAAATCACGCATAAATGATAAAGTAACTGCTTTGATTTTTTACAACATTGCTGAAGCATACATGTGGATGAGTAATTTTGATGAGTCTGAGCAATACATCAACAAGGCAATTAACGCTGGTGAGATGAAATATAAAACAGAAGCAAAAAGATTACAAGGAGCTTTGGCTGACCATAAATTACGCTGGAACGCGAATTATTAAACATTAATTTTGAAAAGCCGGCTTTAGTTTATTCTGAAGCCGGTTTTTTTATGTTCAATATTCAAAAATCGCATACGATCTTTTTTGGCTAACTTGTCATCGAATTCGAAGTCATGTTGGTAGTTTTTGTAGTTGTTCTATTTTTATTTCTAGTCCAGTTTGTGCTGGTAATATTATTTACGCTGCGTTCTAAAGCTGTTGTTGCTTCGAATGATTTGATTATTGATCGTATTTCGATTTTAGTTCCTTTTCACAACGAGGTATTACGCATTGATAAATTGCTGCAGTCATTCAACCACCAAACTGTTTTTTCAGATCGTATCGAATTAATTTTTATCGATGATCATTCTACGGATGGGTCTGTTGAAGTCATAAAGCAGCTTCTAAAAGTTCCGCATCGAATTGTAATTTCATCATCAGAAAAAGGAAAAAAGTACGCTATACATCAAGGCGTTTTGCAGGCGCAGCATGATTACATTTTAACGCTGGACGCAGATGTTGAATTGGATGCTTCTTATCTTGAAAGATTGCTTGAGTGCAGCGTTTCTGACATGATTATTTTGCCTGTAGAAATGACTGGTAAAACCTTTTTCGAAGATCTTGCAACTATTGAATTTAAATGGCTTCAGGTGTTAACCTTTGGAAGCAGGAAACCAATTTTATGTAGTGGTGCAAATTTACTTTTTTCGAAACTTGAATATTTAAACTCATTCCGCTCAAGAACTGATTTTGATTTAGCATCGGGTGATGATGCTTTTTTACTTCAAAAATTTATCTATTATAAAAGACGCATTGCACGTGTTAACACTGACGAGTTAACTGTTAAAACAGAATCACCGCACACAATCTCTGAACTATTAAAGCAGCGTAAGCGCTGGGTGGGCAAGTTCAACCGAATGGCTGATAAAAAAAGTGTTATTATGCTTTTAATATTAATTGTGATTCAAATGGCGTTTATTACATCATTCATTCTGACTTTTTACAATGTGATTTTTGTGATTCCGCTGGCATTAAAATTTATCAGTGAAACCATTTTGCTGTATGATGAAAAATCTATTTCCAAACCATCCTTTTTTATCGTTAATATTTTACACCATTTCTGGTATCCGGTTTACTTGATTTTACTTTTGTTTCCAGCCAATCGTGATCTTCGTTGGGAGCGTTAATTCATTTCAGGCTGGAAGTGTTCGTGAAAAAAACCGCGGAGGAACGCAGAGGGCCGCTGAGATGATTTAATTGAAAGAATAGTGAGCACATTCGGATTGGCACAAGTATCGTTTTTTACTAATTGTAAATTGCAGTTTTTTTCTCTGCGGCCCTCTGCGCCTCCTCCTTTTCTCTCTGCGGTAAAAAATGTCACACGAAGATTTCTAGCAAATTGCTCTCGTAAAGACTTGAAAGCCATCAAAGCAAGGAATTTTGGATTTTCTGATTTTGAACGGCTTTAACTGAATGTAGCCTAAGTAATTCACCGTAGTTCATGAAGATTATTTATCTTTATCTTTGGTAATGAGTCGTTTGAAGTACTGTTGATCAACCCATGAATATGAAAAAATATTTTACACTTAGCATTGGCTTTCTGATTTCGCTTTCAGGAATTGCACAGGAAAAAGATAAATTTCTGGTTATTAATCCGGATGGACATCGCGCCAACATTCAATCATTAGTAGTTGATTCCAGAGGCCGCGTGATTACGGCAGGATATGATAAATCAATCAAAATCTGGAACAGTAAAGAAGGTTATTTAGAGCGTCAGATTTTTGGACAAATAGGACCTGGTCATGAAGGAATGATTTATGACATCGCTATTTCACCCGATGATAAATACATTATTTCAGGTGGATGGTTTGGACCCAATTCTGGTACTGAACCCATTGGTGACATCCGTCTTTACAATTATACCACAGGCCGATTAATTCGTTTGTACAAAGGTCATTTCAATTGTGTAAAAGATCTGGAATTTTATACAAACTCTGGTTTCTTTTTCTCTTTTGACGGAGCAGGTGAAGTAAATCTTTGGGATGTTGACAGCAAGGAACCTACTGCGTTAAGCGCTATTCCAAATGACATTACGGATCTTGAAGCGGTGGAAGGTGTTTTGGTAACAACCCATGCAAGTGGTGCAGTTTACGTGTGGGATGTAAACAACTTTGATAAACCAAAATTCAGTACCAAAAAATTAGTCAATGACGGACTTTCTATTCGTGCATTGGCAGTGTCTGATGATGGTTCTCGTATTGCCGTTTCTTCCATGAATGCGGTTTATATTTTTGATAGTAATCTAAGTCTGATTTACAATTTTGAACACGGCGAACATGAAGTAATGAAGATGGATTTTTCTCCGGATGGTACGCGACTATTAGTTGTTTCTGCAAGTGATTACGTTGAAAAAAATCTCTGCAAGGTTTATTATGAAGAAAACAAAGAATGGTTTACCATGTCGTCGTACATGAAGCATACAGAGCTGATTCAATGTGGTGCATTCATTTCAAATTCGACCTGTGTCACGGCAGGTGGAATGAGCAATGAAGTTGCAATCTGGCGAGTGGAAGCCAGTAAAAAGAATTCAACTGAATTACATTTTATGCGTGGCGTTGGTAACCCAATTCAAGCGGTAGGAATGAACGAACAATCTCTTGCGTTTGCAACTACATATTCTAAAAATGATGGTTTCTCAACCTTCGAACACGTATTTGATTTTGCAACGAGAGAAATCAGACCGTATGTTTCTGGAGTAGACACTGCTTTCCATCCTGTTATGAGTATGGGTGAACGCAGTTTGAAAATTTCAGATACACAAACGTCATTAAGCGTTCGAAAGGGAAAAGTAACAACCGGTAAAATCACATATGATGTAACAAATGGATCAGAGCATTTAGTAGTTACTTTTTTTGGAGATACACTGGTAGCCTCGGGTGCTGCCTACGGGCGCATCAATGTGTATGATGTGAAAGGTGCTTTTAAATCAACACTCATTGGACATGAAGGCGATATTCGCGGATTGGCCCCTTCGATCGATGGCAATTTTTTAGTATCAAGTTCAACAGATCAAACCATACGTTTATGGCGCGTGGAAGACATTGGAAAAACTGAAGTAGTTTATCCGGTGGTGTCTCTTTTTATTGGCGGAAATGGCGAATGGGTCATCTGGAATGAAGAGGGTTATTTTACTTCTTCAAAAAAGGGTGCATCTTATGTAGGCTATCATGTAAATCAGGGATGGCACAAAGAAGCAAAATATTATCCGTTTGAGCAATTTGATATCATGTACAATCGCCCTGATATCATCATGGCAAGTTTAGGTTTTGTCGAACAACCAATCATTGATCTTTATTACTCGGCTTATCAAAAGCGATTAAAGAGAATGGGAATTGAAGAGACTGCTTTGAGTGATGACATGAGCGTTCCAACAGTTACGCTCAAACACATGCCACCTGCAAAAGGAAAAGTCAATGTTACAATTACTGCTGTTGATAGTTTGTATGCAATTAACTCAGTGCATATTTACATGAATGACGTTCCGGTTTATGGACGAAATGGAATTGATGTTTCAGAACAAGGCGCACAAAAAATTATTAAAGATGTTGATCTGGCTTTGATGTCTGGTCCAAATAAAATTCAAGTTTCTGTAGTGAATTCTGCCGGAGTTGAATCTTTGAAAGAAACAATCACAATCAGTAATACACTGAATAAAGAACCTGCTCTTTTTGTTGTGGCAATTGGTGTTTCCAATTATCAGGATTCTGTTTTCAATCTGGAATACGCGGCTAAAGATGCGCAAGACGTAAACAATCTTTTTGCTAAAGTTCCATGTTTCAAAACCAAGCATCAAAAAGTGTTAACGAATGAGCAAGTAACGCGTGAAAACTTAGTTGGACTGAAAGAATTTTTGTCGCAGGCTAATCGGGATGACGTGGTGATCTTCTTTATTGCGGGACATGGTGTTTTAGATAAGACATTAGATTATTATTACTGCACGTATAACATGGATTTCCGTAATCCTGAAAAGTATGGAATTACCTATGCTGAACTTGAAGTTTTATTTGATGGTATTCAGGCAATCCGCAAGTTGTTAATCATGGATACGTGTCACAGCGGTGAGCTGGATAAAGATGATATGGAAGAGATTGCAATTGCAGATACCGAAGATGGAGATATCACGTTCCGCTCTACAAATACAAGTGTACAGTATCGCGAAGCACAAGGACTGCAAAAGACAAATGAAGCTGTAAAAGAAATGTTCAACGATTTGCGCAGAGGAACGGGTGCAACTGTTATTTCTGCTGCAGGTGGAGCTGAGTACGCCATGGAAAGTGCAACCTGGCAAAATGGTTTGTTCACCTATTGTCTGTTAGAAGGAATTCAAACGATGAATGCTGATGCGAATAAGAATGGTGAAATCATGTTGTCAGAACTTCAGGCATACATTGGTAAAAAAGTAGAAGAACTTTCACAAGGAAAACAAATGCCAACTTCACGCGTTGAGAATCTGAGTTTGGATTATCGGATTTGGTAAGAACAGTTTGCGGCTGTTAGTCATTCTGGACTTGATTCAGAATCTGCCAGACGTTTAACTGATAGTTGAGTTTCCATCATCTGTTTAGAATGATATACAATGAATATCTTTGTTGCAGAGATTTTCATTCATGTCTAACCATCGTCATTTCATTATCTACAAACCTTTTGGTTATCTCAGCCAATTTGTGTGCGAACATAAAAAGAAAAAACTCTTAGGTGAACTTTTTGATTTTCCGGAAGAGACGATGGCTATTGGCCGTTTGGATGAAGATAGTGAAGGACTTCTTTTGCTCACGACAGATGGAAAAGTGAGTGAAGCCATTCGAAGTTCTGAAATTGAAAAGGAATATTATGCTCAGGTAGATGGTTTGATTTCAGATGAAGCGCTTGAGCAATTAAAATCAGGTGTTGAAATTGGATTCGAGGGCATCAAATATCAAACATTTCCGTGCAAAGTAAAACGTCTCGATGAAATTCCAAATCTCCCCCCAAGAGGAAAAAAAATCAGAGATGACCGGCACGGCCCTACCTGCTGGATTTCCATTATTTTGCAAGAAGGAAAAAATAGACAAGTGCGCAAAATGACTGCCGCTGTTGGTTTTCCAACTTTGCGATTGGTGCGTGTGCGCATTGGCTCGCATCATTTAGGCTCTATGCAAGTAGGTCAAGTGATGGAAATAGAGAATCTAATTTAATGCTCTGCGCTTTTTGCGTCTTTGCGGTGAATTACGCACGATACCAAATCGGCGAAAATCCGTCAAATCAGTGTCATCTGTGTTCCATCAAACAATGTTTGGTTTTTTTAAATCACCGGAGTGCAAGTAAATCCGAATTCAATTCAAAGTTTGTCTCTCAAATCGTATATTTGCTGAAAATTCAACGCATGTCTGATAAAATCAGCGCTGCTAATGCGCCAAAACCCGTAGGTCTTTATCCACACGCCCGCAAGGTGGGAAATTTGCTTTTTTTATCCGGTGTAGGTCCGCGTGTTGCAGGCTCAAATGCAAATGATTCAGCTGTGCCGGGTTTAGAATTGGACCATAACGGAAATTTTAAATCCTTTGATTTTGAAGCACAATGTCGTTCTGTTTTTGACAACGTGAAATTGATTCTTGAAGCATCCGGCTCATCCTGGAATAAGCTAGTTGACGTGACTGTTTTTTTAGTAAACATGAAACGTGATTTTGTTGTTTACAATCGTGTTTACGCAGAGTATTTTAAAGACAACCAGCCATGCCGGACAACAGTTGAAATCAACTCGTTGCCAACACCTATTGCCATTGAATTAAAATGTATTGCCACTATTGATTAACTAACATATCCATGATCGCATTAATTATCAAATTAGTTTTAAGTTTAGGTTCATTGTTCTATACTGGTTATCTATTTTACGATGGCCATTGGGGATGGGGAATCGTTTTCATTTTTGTAACTGCACTTTTTGTACTTTCTATTTTCAGAAACGAACGTATAATTCTTGCCATAAATCAATTGCGTTTGCAGAATATTGAAAAGGCAGCTCATCATCTTAATAAAATAAAACAGCCGCAGTTTTTAATTCCGAGACAGCGAGGATATTTCTATTATCTGTGCGGAACAACCGGTGCTGGCGGAGCAACAACGTTGGGTCAGAAAGAATCTCTTTTTAGAAAAGCATTAACGATTGGCTTAAAAAGAGACACCGATAAAGCGATGGCTAAAATGCACCTGGCTGCGATTTGCATGAGCACCGGAAGAAGAAATGAAGCCGATACACTTTTAGCCGAAGCAAAAAAATTAGACAAAGATGGCTTGCTTGCAGAGCATTTGAAATCCCTAAAAAAACAAATGGGAAAAGCTACATCTGCAAATCAGTTACGCATGGCTCAAATGTCAAAGGGGCAGCGTGGGAAGATGAGATAGTTTATAAAATTTCAAATCCAAAATTCCAAATTGTAGTGGCGTGATTATGTCGTGCTGAACTCGTTTCAGCATCCAGATTTATATCGATACGTCATTTCGACAGAGTTTATTGCTTAATTGCAATAACGGGAAATCGCGTGAATGATCTGGATTATTTTCGGTTTCAAACTTCAATCGGTCGTGGGATCTCTAGCGTTCGACTTTTCATACCAAATTGTGGTTTTGAATTTTGAATTTGTATTTTGGAATTTTCCCCTAAACTAATACGCTTTCTCCCCAATCATATTCCCAGGAGGATTATAGACACAAACCCAAATTTGTCCGCCGTTTTTGCAGTTGGCAACGCCAGCCCCAAGCTCAGTTGACTTTGCCCAAATTACTTGGGAATAATGTCCGCTCTTTGAACTTTTTCCACGAATGTAAGTTGGGTTATTGTGATTAAAATATTTTTCTTCAGATGCCCAGCGGTCTACTACTGCTTTTTCATTTTTTGGAGCGCTTGACCAATAGATGTTTTCACCATAAGGTCCATCACTGTGCTGCATCTCGCACGTTTTTGCCAGCTTGTCTGCCCATTCCTGCGCGTAGTTTGCAAGAGAATCATTCCAGTGAATAGCAGGCGAACCTACTTTTGCACGGTAATAATTATGCTGTGCAATGAAGACAGTTGTGTCTATTGTTGGCTTGTTCGATGCAGTGAATACAGTTTGAACTTTTGTTAAACTTAACAACAACAGAAAGCTCCCGCAAACAAAGAACAGAATGCGCTTCATAAATTAGAATGCAGATTGAATAATTTCAGCTGGATTAATTCCATTCATGTTTAAAACAAATCTGATTTTATTCCAGTACTTCACGTCGGTTGCAAACGAGTTTTTGATCAGGTCTGATTCGTAGACAGGAAAGTAAATCGCAAACTTATCTGCAATGCGCAAACCAATTCCTAAATCGTAAACACTTTCCATGTTGCCGGCGTTATCTTCATACATACCATAATCTGCAAAAATTCCCAGCATCGGTACATAAGGAAGATCAAAGAATAAATTGGTAGTAAATAACATTTGATTCGTTGTTCCAACTCCTGAAAGCGTTTTGAATCCACCTTGATTTTCGATGCGCTGATTGCTCCACATACCTGTCATTTCATTTCTTCCAAACATGTAGTTTTCATAGAAAGCGTCCATGGTTCCGGTTTGTCCACCCAATGCAAAACCGTAGCGTAAATCCTGCGCACCGTTATACATTAAATTCTTTCCAAAGAATACTCTGATTTCAACAAACTCATCTTTCTCTTTCCAATATTCTAAACGATATTTTAATTCAAGCATACCATTCAAAAGGTCTTTCGTTGGATTAGAAATTCCAATGGTTTCATTGACGTTATAATAATCTGCTCTTAGAACTGCGCCAAAATCATGCACGCGTTTTTTATAATTGAAAGTATAGATTGCAGATCCACCAATGGTTGTATTGTCGTAAAGTGTTCCGCTTTCAAAAACATAATTTCCATTTAATCGCAAGCGTTGTTTATAGAAAACACGTGCAGCAGGTTTACCAATTTTTATATCCAGGTATGGTTGAATCGCATAATACATGCCGCGCGGATCTGTCAAGGTATCGGGGGCTGCGCCAACTCCATTTCCAAATGTTTTTCCGTTCACGCCAATCGCTATCATTCTGAAATTTTTGCCGGCACCCAGGCATATTGAAATTTCCAAATCCAGATAAATTTTTGCGTCCAAATGAGAACATAGGGGCAAGGGTATATTCGAATTTATTTTTAGGTAAAGTTTGGTTGTGAAACATAACCCCAATCATGAATTTATCATAGACGTTTCCACCCATTATTGGTGACCACCACGCATTGGTATATTGAGGTTCATTATCACCCGCCAGGAATTCTATTTTAAGCGGCTCGCATTTATGAAACACACCCTTTTGATGCCATGAGTTGTTGTTGCGGTTTACTTCAGGTATGTTTGTGTTTTTATCAATCACAAAGCCATCGTAGTTTGTTCCTTCAAAAGTGAGTTTTGTTTTTTTGGCACCCGGTTCAGCCCATTGGGTTGATTTAATTTTACCTGTATACATGCCGTCAACACGCACAGGTCCATCAATTTGTCCAGTATTTTTTACAGTGACAATTGTTTGATTATCCTCATATTTTACTTTTTTAATTGCAAAGTCAAGTTGCGCTGTGGTTGGTATCAAATCGTCAAATAGCCTACCCAAATCTTTGCCGGATCCTTTTTCAAGTGCTGCCCGCAGATCTTGTGGTTGCGGATGTCTGTAATGCCAATCATTATAATAATTCTGCATACACACATCAAAAAGGGAATCGCCTAAATAGTCCTTAACGTACGTAAAGACCAAACCCGTTTTTGAATAAACGACAGCGCCATAGTTGATCATCGAGTAATCGTCTGCATGCAATTCAATTGGCTGATCAATTCCATATCCGGCAGACATTGAATAGGTCAGGTCATTCATATCGTGATGTGACAAATGTTCAAGGTGAACGCGCTCTGCCATCCCCATCATCATGTCAGATAAATTTGTGTTTTTTGGATATTTGGTTTTGATGTAACGGATTTCATTCAACGTATTTAATCCTTCATCCATCCAGGCATGCTCGCGTTCATTAGAACCTAATAAACCATAAAACCAATTGTGACCAACTTCGTGTACAATCACAATTTCCAATTCCATTTTTGAAGATGCATTTCCAATCACAGTAATGTTTGGATATTCCATTCCGCCTCCGGCACTGATTGTACCGTCAACTGCTGTAACATTATTGTATGGGTAATCACCGTTCCACAAAGAATAATAATATGTTCCGTCATGAAGATACTCAAGCGCATCAGCCCAAAGTGCGTGATGATGAGTTACAAACATAGCCCATGTTGTTACTTTTCTTTTAGAGTGTGGCAGTTCAACTTCACCTTTTAAAACTTCAAAGCGTTTATCAGCAAACCAGGCAAAATCATGTACATCTTTTTGTGTGAAACGAATGGTTTTCATTTCTGTTTGAAGACTCTGGAAAAGCAGTTTCCGCCGGTCAATGATTTCCTGTCTTTGAATTCTCCTAACTCATATTTTTTAGAAGTGCTTTCAGCTACTGAATCTAAAAATGCAATTTCTGATTCTGTTTGTAAATCACCGGTTGAACCAACTACGTAGTTTTTTGGAACCGTAATAGAGACATCAAACGTGCCGAACTCGGAGTAAAATTCTCCTTGTGTCAAATAGGGCATTTGATGCCAACCGTTTTGATCAAACACCGCTGGTTTAGGATACCATTGTGTGATTTGGTATGATTCACCCACATGTCCTAATCGGGAAATATCTCCGGACGGAATTTTTACAAAAAACGGTGTTGTAACCACAATTGTTTCGCCCGGTTTAAGAACAGAATTTAGATTCATTTTAACGATGTCTATATGCTCCGGGTCAAATTCCCATTTCACATCTTCACCATTTACCTGAAAGTGCAATGAATCAATGTATCCTTTGTCTTCATCGTTCGCAAACTCAAGCGCCATGTCATTCATGTTATACAGTTGTTTTGCCAGCGCTGTTTTGTTGTTGCGATACGCATTGGGCCAAACATGGATGTAAATAAAATCAAGTGGTAATCCCGAGTTATTTTTGTACTCAAATGTTTCAAATCCGGATAAGGTATGATCTTGATCGTTCAGCGTAACTGAAATAGTATAATTCACATCTTGCTGAAAGTATCCCTGACCAGTTGCATTGAAGGCCAAAGTCAGCAGAAGGATTGAAAGTTGATTTTTCATATAGCATCTAATATTCCAGCGCAAGATAGCTATATTTACACTAAAATCTGCACATACTACACCAGTGGCATGAATCATATTTTAAGACATCGATTTCAATTAATTGCTCTGGTAATTGCAATGCTCAATGTTTCGTGCGCAAGCAGCCAGAAAAATGATGACCCCATGACGGATAAAGAAAAACCAAAATATACCAACGAACTTATTCACGAAAGCAGTCCGTATTTATTACAGCATGCGCACAATCCGGTAAACTGGGTGCCCTGGGGAACGGCCGCGTTTGAAAAAGCCAAAGCTGAAGATAAATTGGTGTTGGTGAGTATTGGATATTCATCTTGTCATTGGTGTCATGTGATGGAGCATGAAAGTTTTGAAGATGAAGCGGTGGCAAAAATCATGAATGACCATTTTGTCTGTATCAAGGTTGATCGTGAAGAGCGGCCAGATGTAGATCAGATTTATATGAATGCGGTTCAGTTAATGACGGGCAGTGGTGGCTGGCCCTTGAATTGTTTTACATTGCCAGATGGCCGTCCGGTTTACGGTGGAACTTATTTCCCAAAAGATCAATGGACTCAAGTTTTACAAAATCTCAATTATACCTATCAAAAAGAAAAGTCTAAAATTTTAGAATATGCAGATAATCTGACACAAGGTGTTCAGCAATCTGAGTTGATTGAAGTGAAAACAAATGCTGTACAGTTTGATCGTGAAAAATTGGATGAGATGATGGTGAACTGGAAACGCGGTTTTGATACCATCCGTGGTGGGAATAATCGCGCGCCCAAATTTCCAATGCCAAATAATTATGATTTTATGATGCAATACGCCTGGCACACGGGTGATACAGCAGCCATGAATCATGTGGATCTTACCTTGCATAAAATGGGTTTTGGCGGAATTTACGATCAAGTGGGTGGTGGTTTTTCAAGATACTCGGTTGACACACTTTGGAAGGTCCCGCACTTTGAAAAAATGCTTTATGATAATGCGCAGTTGGTCTCACTTTATTCACATGCTTACCAAAGAACAAGACAGGCTTTATATAAAGATATTGTTTATCAAACGTTGGAATGGGTATATCGTGAAATGTCAACAAAAGATGGCGCTTTTTATTCGGCGCTGGATGCTGATAGTGAAGGAGAGGAAGGTAAATTTTATGTGTGGTCAGAACAAGAATTGAAAACTATTTTAGGAGCTGATTTTGACTTCGCAAAAAATTACTACAACGTAAATTCCTATGGTTTGTGGGAAGGTCATTATATCCTGATTCGATCTGAAAGTGATGCGGCCTTTGCAACCAAACAAAATCTCACCATTGAGCAAGTGCGTGAAAAAGTAAAATCAATCAATCAAAAATTATTAATTGAACGCGATAAGCGTATCAGACCCGGGCTGGATGATAAATCACTGACATCCTGGAACGCATTAATGATAATTGGTTTTGTAGATGCATATCAAGCTTTTGGAGATGAATTATTTTTGAAAGGTGCTTTGATGAATGCAAAATGGCTCGTCAAAAATCAGTTTAAAAAGGACAACAGTTTATTTCACACTTACAAAAATGGTGAAAGAAAAATTGAAGGTTTTTTAGAAGATTATTGTTTCACCATTGAAGCATTTATAAAACTCTATGAAGTTACTTTTGATGAAACCTGGATTGAGAAAGCAGACGCCTTAACGCAATATACAATTGCTCATTTTTACGATGAAAAAAGCGGTATGTTTTTCTTTACTTCAGATCTATCAACAGATTTGATTGCGCGCAAAATGGAAATTTCTGACAACGTAATCCCGTCTACAAATTCAACCATGGCAAAGGTGCTTTTCAAACTGGGAACCATAAAGGCCAATGAAGATTACATTTCGAAATCAAAGCAAATGTTGTCCAATGTTTATGACGGAATGGAAGCGTATGGATCTGCCTATTCAAACTGGGGAATGCTTGCAATGAACATGACGTACCCATATTACGAAGTGGCAATTACAGGTGGCAATTGGAAACAACTCAACGCAGAACTAAACACTTATTATCAACCCAATAAAGTCCTGATGGGTGGTGAAAAAGGAGAGCTGCCGTTGATTCAAGGTAAATTTGGAAAAATTTCTACTATCTTTGTTTGTGTCAACAAAGCCTGTCAGATGCCAGTGCAAGAAGTTCCGCAGGCGCTTTTGCAAATGAAATCCAACTGATCAGGCTGTCCCGCAAAATAATTTGAACAAGCGCAAAAACGCTCTAAAAAATCGTACTTTTGAATTTATGGAGAATCTTTCACAATCATTAGAATACAATACCGTGCGACCAAAAATGCACATTCCCGAATACGGAAGAAACGTGCAGAAAATGGTAGATCACGCGGTGGGTCTTGCAACAAAAGAAGAACGGAATAAGGTTGCCAATGCAATCATTAAGGTGATGGGTGAATTGAATCCTCAGTTGCGTGATGTGGAAGAGTACAAACCTAAATTGTGGACGCACCTTTTTATCATGTCTGATTTCCAGTTAGACGTTGATTCTCCTTATCCATTGCCTACGCGTGAAGCGCTGGCTGAAAAACCAAATCGCGTTCCTTATCCTCAAAGTGAAATTAAAATTGGTCACTACGGTAAAATTGTAGAACAGCTTATTGAAAAAGCATGTGAGATGCCTGAGGGTGATGAACGTCTTGCTCTCACAAAAGTGATTGCAGGTTTGATGAAACGTTTCCACATTACCTTTAATACTGCATTTGTAGAAGATCAGGTAATTGCTAATCATTTGAAATTGCTTTCGAAAGGACGCTTAATCCTGACTGATTTGACTTGCATGCCAAGTTCAAATGAAATCTTAAGACAAAACGGTGTGACCAGCAATCCAATGAAGGCTGGATTTGGAAGCAATAACAAGAACAAAAAGAAAAAGAAAAAACCGGGTATGAATAATTCCGGCGGCGGAGGACAAGGTTTCAACCGTGAAGGTTCGAGACAAAATCAAAATCAAAGTCAAAACCAAAAGAGAAACTAGATCAACATGGGTGCATTTGAAATTCAAGGCGGATATCCTTTAAAAGGTGAACTTCATCCACAAGGTGCAAAAAACGAGGCGTTACAAATTTTGTGTGCAGTATTGCTTACGGGTGATAAAGTAACCATCAGTAATATTCCGGATATCGTTGACGTAAATAAACTCATCAACTTACTTCAGGCAATGGGAGTAAAAGTTGAAAAAGTAGAAAGAGGCACCTATACGTTCAAAGCGTCTGATGTCAATTTAGATTATCTCAAAACTGACGATTATACAAAACGCGCTGCTTCATTACGTGGATCCATTATGGTTGTAGGACCTTTATTGGCGCGCTTTGGACAAGCATTCATTCCAAAACCGGGCGGTGATAAAATTGGTCGAAGAAGATTGGATACACATTTCGAAGGTTTTCAAAAACTGGGTGCAAAGTTTGAATATGATGCACAGAATTTTTATTACAATGTTGATGCAAAAAAATTAACCGGAACATACATTCACTTAGATGAAGCATCCGTTACCGGTACTGCAAACATAGTAATGGCGGCGGTTCTGGCAAAAGGGACAACCGTAATTTACAACGCTGCTTGTGAGCCTTATTTGCAGCAACTTTGCAAAATGCTCAATAGCATGGGAGCAAAGATTTCTGGAATTGCATCCAACATGTTGACCATCGAAGGTGTAAAAAGTTTGGGTGGATGTTTCCACCGAATTCTGCCTGACATGATTGAAATAGGCAGCTTTATTGGTCTTGCGGCCATGACGCAATCTGAAATTACAATCAAAGATGTGAGTTATGAAAACCTCGGAATCATTCCGGATGTTTTCAGAAAACTTGGAATTAAAGTTGAATTGAAAGGTGATGATTTATACATTCCTGCTCAAAAAAATTATGAAATTGACACCTTCATTGATGGCTCCATTTTAACAATCGCGGATGCTCCCTGGCCGGGCTTTACCCCTGATTTATTAAGTATCATTTTGGTTGTTGCTACACAAGCAAAAGGATCTGTTTTAGTTCATCAAAAAATGTTTGAGTCACGTTTATTTTTTACAGATAAATTGATTGATATGGGAGCGCAAATTATTTTATGCGATCCACACAGAGCGGCTGTTATTGGTATGAATCATGAACAACGTTTGCGCGGAATTTCAATGACCTCACCGGATATCCGTGCTGGAGTTTCTTTATTGATTGCTGCGCTTTCTGCTGAAGGAAAAAGCATCATCCATAACATTGAGCAAATTGATCGCGGATATGAAAATATTGACATGCGATTGAATAATTTGGGTGCTAAGATTAATCGGATTGGGTAATATTGTTTTAATGCTGAGTTTTAGCAATTATTATGGAAATTTTTCGAGGATAATTCAACATTGCTTCCTTGACGGAATTCTACATGTTTTTCATGAAGACTAGATTGAAGTCAAGCATATTCAAAGTAGAAAATTATTTCAAATTTGCAGAAAAACCTTTTTCGAATGTAGACTAAGAATTGCAGAGCTGAAAATGCCAGTCATTAATGAAGACATAAATGATGAGTTATTTTACTAGAAAAGATTACAAGACCAATTTTCTTTTGCTTCAGCTAATTGACAAAGACATCCATCAAATTACACCACGGTTAATCAAGAATATATCAGGAATGGCAGCCTTTGGTGGAGCTCAAAGTTTAAAATCTATCCTACACATAGAAGGGTTATCAGACGACGACTTGCAATTATTTTTGGCTAAGGTAAGGGAAAAGGGGATCCTAAAATGGTGGGTTTAGCACTTGGTCAAGGAATTTAGTGATTTCGAATTTTAACATTCACTGGATAATTTATTTCTATGCTCTCCGCTTCTCCGTGGTTAATTCCAATTAGTGTCATTTTCACCACAGAGACACTGAGAACACGGAGGCTCACGGAGCGCTTAATAATCTGACACAAAATCTTCTTACAGTAAAAAGTGTATTTTTTTCTCTGTGTTTTTCTCTGTGTTTTTCTCTGTGATCTCCGTGCCTCAGTGGTTAATCTTTTTAAAATCTTTAGTTATATAACATGCTCAATCGCATCAAGAAATCTATTTTTAAAAATGCATGATCAGTCACTTAAATCCTGACTATTTTTGTGATGAGGTAATTTTGCCTTCTCTTCTAATAAATTTGAATGACTCCATTTTCTTCTGTTGCTCCATTAATTCACGTCAAAAGAATTGGTTCTGGAAAACCTGTCGTTCTTTTGCATGGTTTTTTGGAAGATCATGCAATCTGGAATACCATTTATCCTGATTTGGTAAATGGAGGTTGTCAAATTATTTTAATTGATTTACCATGTCACGGTTGGTCGCGTTATGAGGGTGAAATTTGCACGATGGAACAAATGGCACAGAGTGTTTTCCATTATTTGAAATCTGAAAAAATTACAAATCCTTTTGTCTTTGGTCATTCGATGGGTGGCTATGTTGGATTGGAATTGATGCGTCTCATGTCAATCAAATTAACTTTGGTGCATTCTAATTTTTGGGCAGATGCTCCAACAAAAAAGGAAGATCGGAATCGCGTCATCGAAATCGTCAAAAAAAATAAGAATCTCTTTTTATCCGAGTCCATTCCAAATCTCTTTGCTCCTGAGAATCGCGAATTCAGACGTGAAGAAATTCAAACCCTGATTGAAAATGCAGCGCGTATTCCGGGCAACGAAATTGCAGCAGCAACTGCCGGACTGCGTGATCGCAAACCTGCTTATGATCTCATGAATTCCAGTCCTATCAGCATGATTCACGGGGCACAAGACCCAATTATTCCTACGGGGATTTTGGAGACTGAATTAGCTAAATTAGAGGACAGCACCACTGTTTATCAGATAGAAAACTGTGGACACATGGGTTTTATTGAACAACCGGAGGTGTTAATTAATCACCTCCAAACCGTCCTATTTCAATAAATTAAAATAATTTTGAAGATTCACCGTTACTAACTGCTCAGCACCTGATATTGAATGAAATTTTTGAATAAGTATAAGAAGGCAATTTTGAGTTCGGTTTTGGCCGTTTTAGTTTTGTCTTGTTCTACTGAAAAAGATGCAGCGCTGAATCGTGGTTATCATAATATGACGGCCCGCTTTAACGGTTATTACAATGCAGGTGTTCTCATTGAAACCTCACTTGAAGCATATCGCGGAACATTTCCGGATGAATACCACAAAATAATTCCGCTTGAAGTTTATCCGACGGAAAAAGACGCTCCAAATCTTTTCCCTGAAATGGACAAAGGCATTGAAAAATGTGAACGGGTTATTCTGCGTCACAGCATGCCGATGCAGGCTAAGAAAAAGAAAGACGAGGAACTTTGCAGATGGATTGATGACAACTGGCTGGTAATCGCGCAGGCACATTTTTACAAGCGTGAATACATGATGGCCGAGCAAAAATTTGACTACATCCAAAAAACATATGTAGGTGAAGAGTCAGTTTACGAAGCACAAATCTGGTTGGCAAAAACACAAATTGCGCTTGGAAACTTTGCAGAGGCAAAACGAATTTTGAGTCTGGTTGAATCTTCTATGGAAGCAGGTAAAGCTTATCGTGATTTGAACTTCATTCAAAAATACCAACAAAAGCGCGAGGATAGCCGCAATCGCGATAGACGTGAGCGCATGGGAATGAAAGAACCTGCCATTTTTCCTAAGCGTCTGGAAGTAGATTACGAAGCAACGATGGCCGATTTTCACATTCAGCAAGGTCAGTACAAAGAAGCCATTGAGCATTTGGAAATTGCTATAAAATCATGCAAGGATAAGAAGAAACGCGCACGCTATATGTTTGTGCTGGCGCAGCTTTATCAGCAAACCGGGGACGGAACCATGGCAACCTATTACTATACAAAAGTTGCTCGTTCAAGTGCGCCTTATGAAATGCGATTTCAGGCAAAAATTAATCGCGCGTTGAGTGCAACTTCTGGTGGTTCTGAAATTCGCAAAGAGTTATACAAAATGTTGCGTGATGAAAAAAACGCAGAGTTTAAAGATCAGATTTATTTTGCCCTCGGTGAAATGGATATGCGGGAGGGACAAGATTCTGCAGCCATGAAAAATTATTCATCTTCAGTTTATTGGTCTGTAAAAAATAATCGTCAAAAGGGTTTAAGTTATTTGCGTTTGGCTGATATGCACTTTGTGGAACAAGATTATGTAAAAGCGCAAAAATATTATGACAGTTGCGTGAAAGTTTTACCAGAAGATTTTGATGAATACATGGTGATTAAAAACAAGGCAGATGGACTGGCTGATTTGGTTTATCACTATGAAACCGTAGTTTTTGAAGATAGCGTTCAGATGATTGCAGCCATGGATCCTGCAGCTCGTGAGAAGTTCCTGAAACAAACGCTTAAAGAGATGGAAGAAGCCGAAGCCTTGCGTAAAAAGCAAGAGCAGGAACGCATGCTTCAGACACAAACGAAAGTAAATGATCAGTCTTCTACAACAGGCACCGGTTCGAAATGGTATTTCTATAATTCAAAAGTACGCGGCAGCGGCTTTAATGATTTCAGAGCACAGTGGGGCAGTCGTCCTTTGGAAGATAACTGGAGAAGATCAGAGAAAAGCAGTTTTGCAACAAATGAAGACGGTTCAGATTCAACTGAAACTGTCACCGCTTTGAAAAGTGATACGATGACAGTCGATGATTTGATGACAGACATTCCACTTACGCAAGGCGCAATGGATTCATCGAACGTGAGATTGATGAACTCACTTTATATGCTTGGTGTAATCTATAAAGAGCAGTTGAAAGAAGAAGAAGATGCAATCACTTATTTCAAAAAAGTAATTGATCGCGGAATTGAACATCCTCGTGTGCTTGCTTCCATGTATCAATTGTATTTGATTTATACTAAACGTGGTTCTGCAGAAGCAGAGACTTACAAGCAGATGATTCTCAGTCGTTATCCGGATAGTGAGATCGCAGATATTATGCGTGATCCTGACTATCTGCGGAAAAAGCAAGAAGAAGAAAAGAAAGAACTGAATGAATACGCAAAAACCCTCATTGATTATCAGCAGCGTTATTATGGAGCTGTCATTACAAAGTGCAATGAGGTAATCACTTTTGATACAACAAATCAATACATCAATAAGTACTATTTGCTCAAAGCTTTTGCAATTAGTAAAACAGATCCGGGAAATAAAACAGCCATCGCAAGTCCATTGCAATTGCTGTATAATCGTGATCCACAAAGTGAAGAAGGAAAGCAGGCAAAAATTTATCTTGACAAAATAAATGCCGGGCAACCGATTGTAGCGCCTGATTCAAATTCTGGTGCGAGTGATTATAAAAGTGACAATGCCGCACAGCACTTTTTTGTAATTGTGGTTCCGTCTGATGGAAATCCGGATGCGCAAAAAATTAAATTGTCGAATTTCAACAGTGAATTTTTCAGAACAAAAAGATATAGTATTATCAATACAGTCTTGAATGAAGGCACACAGCTTCTGCTTGTTAAAACCTTTGTCAATGCAGATGAAAGTAACCAGTACATAGCAGCTTTCAAATCTGAAACATCAAAGATCACAATTGGCACAATGGCTTCAGATTTCCAGTGCTTCGTGATTAATTCAGCCAACTACGCAATCCTTACGCAAAAGAAGGAAACTGCAAGCTATATGGATTTCTATAGCAAGAATTATCCGCAATAATTTTTGCGGTTTTGTTTTTCATCTCAATTTCTTTCTACTTTTGTTGCATCAGATGAAGAACTTCTTCACATATCGAATTTGTAATTGCTATTGGTTTAGACCAATGGCTGTAGTTGGAATTTGCTGGATTTGCGCTTAAGCATCCACTTTCTGAAACAGGGTTTTCTGCTCCCTCTCTCTAAAGCAGAATTTCATTTTTAAAATAATTAGTTAAGATGTAGCGTGATGAATACGTTGACAGCAGATTCAGGTTTGGTTCTTCTCCGAGATGAACAAAGTTTAGTAGAAAGACTTGCTTATTTAGAGGCCAAGTCAATTGAAATGGAAGAGAGTATCCGTTATGCAGGAAGCCTGCAACGATCGATACTTCCGAACGAACAGATTTTTAAAAATGCGTTTACAGATGCGTTCGTTTTATTTCAGCCTAAAGACATTGTCAGCGGAGATTTCTACTGGATTTTTCAACATCATGATGACATCTACTTTGCTGTAGGAGATTGTACCGGACACGGTGTTCCTGGTGCATTGGTCAACATTGCGGGCAATACTTTGTTGCGTCAGTTAATTCGTATTGAAGGATTAACAGAACCAGGTGATATTATGCGTTTGCTGGACAGTGAACTTGTGAGTCTCTTCAACGAAAACCTTTCTGAAGGTAATACGCGGGACGGAATGGATATTGTTTTTTGCAAATTTAATTTACGCAAAATGCAAGGTTCGTTTTGCGGTGCCGGACGCCCACTCTTGTTGGTGCGCAACGGTAACCTGGTGGAGTTTAAAAAGGGACCCGATTCAATTGGCTACACATCTGAACAACGAAAAACCTTTGAAACGGTGTATTTTGATCTGCGTGAAAATGATAAATTCTATTTATTTTCTGATGGTTACACCGATCAGTTTGGTGGTGAAAATGTAAAAAAATTCAACCGCGAACGTTTTCGAAATTTGTTGCTTTCCATGAATGAGATGAATTTTTCCAAACAGAAAAAGGAGTTACTTTTTTCATACAATAACTGGAAAGGAAAGCAGGAGCAGATTGATGATGTTTGCGTTATTGGAGTAAGTATCTGAAGCAATTGCGTGTACGAAAGTTAACGCTGCTTTTTTTCAATAATTGTTTTGGTTAACAGAGCAAATATTGCAACTAACATAGGTACCCAGATAAAATCTTCAAGCCCTTCCAGCTCTTCTACTTCAGTGCCTGCTACAACCATGACAGGAATGCAGATTACTGAGCCAAGAAACAGGGAATGAAAAAAGCGTACGTAGTTCATTACGTTCTGAATTAAATGATGCCTCGCGCTTTGAGCTCGAGGTATTTATTTATGGTATCAATGCTGAGCTTTTCTGGTGTAGTTAGAACTGTTTGTATAGCGTTTTTGCGGAGTTCCAATGCAATTTTCTTTTTGTCCATTTTATATTTCTCAGCAAATGTTTTCAAGTAGATATCACGGACATGTTTGGGTTCCATCGCAGCTGTTTTATCAATCTCTGTATTCTCAAAAAAGATAACGACTAAAACATGCAATTGGTTGATCTTTTTTTAAGTAACGGCAATATTCGTTTAAGTGAATATTCAGACTCAATATTCGTATAGAGCATAATCAAACTGCGCCCTTTGATGTGGCTGCGAATGCCGTGGTAGAGCAACTCAAAATTTGCCTCCAGAAATCGTGTTTTCTGATGGTAGAGAAGTTCTATGATTTTAGTAAGCTGATTGGTGTTACGCTCAGCAGCTATTTTGGTTCCTAGTTTATCTGAGTAAGTCATCAGGCCAACCTTGTCACCTTTGCGCAAACAAATATTTGAAAAAGCAAGGGTTGAATTGATGGCGTAGTCTAACAAGGTCAAATCATTAAAAGGCATGCGCATACTTCTGCTCTTATCAATGATTGAGTATACATGCTGTGCGCGCTCATCCTGATATTGATTGACCATCAATTCATTTCTGCGTGAGGTAGCTTTCCAGTTTACGGTGCGAATGTCATCGCCCTGAACGTAATTTTTGATTTGTTCAAATTCATTGTTATGACCCAACCGACGAATTTTTTTAATTCCTGTGACGGCTGTTTTTGCAAACACTTTCAGCTCGTATTTTTTCATCTGCAAGATAGAAGGATAGGCTGCAACCTTCTGTTTGTTTTGAACGACAACTTTGCGCTGAATGAGTTGTGTTAATGCCGAAGCGTAAACAAACACATCTGAAAATAAATATTCACCGCGCTCTGTTGGCCGCACATAATAGACCCACTCGGCCTGATGTTTTGGGCTTAGTAAAACTTTGTGATGAAGATTGCGCAACTGGAGTTGATACGGGGCGTTATCATACACGTCTAAAAATACAGGAAAACTGTAATTATGTGAAATTCGAAGTTTTACCCGGTTGTCATCTCCAAGTGATAGTTGCGACATAATTTCGCGTTCCACTTTGGCAGGATTTTTCTGAAAAAAAAGTAAGAAAATTTCAACCAGCAATAAAGCCAGTACCCCTGCAATTGCAACTTGTCCGATCAGAAAAAATACCGGCCATACAAATCCAGTTGCCAGACAAATCACCAATGCCAGCAGCACGATGAAAAACTGGTACGAGAAATATAAATGCCGGATAAATTTTAGCATAGCTGCTTAGCGTGGAACTTCTACTTCGTGAATAATTTCTTTAATCAAATCTTCAGTGGTCATGCCTTCCATTTCTGCTTCTGGTGTAAGAATCAGACGGTGGTTTAACACATGCGGTGCAACAAACTGAACATCATCCGGAATCACAAAATCGCGCCCGCGAATAGCTGCAAATGCTTTAGCCGCTTTCATCATAGAAAGAGATGCACGCGGTGAGCCGCCTAAGTATAATTTTCCGTGATTACGGGTTTTGTCTGTGATCTGAGCAATGTATTTCAGAATCTGATCTTCCACTTTTATTTGTGTAACCAGTTGTTGAACTTTGTGCAAATCGTCTGCCGTAAAGACACCAATGATTTCATTTAAATCAGGTGCTTTAACACTGTTTTTATAGCGCAATAAAATTTCTTGTTCTTCGGCTAATGTCGGATAACCGATTTTAATTTTGAAGAGAAAACGATCCAGTTGCGCTTCCGGTAAATTATAAGTCCCTTCTTGTTCTACCGGATTTTGTGTTGCTAAAACCAGGAATGGAAAACTCATTTGATATACTTGTCCATCGTATGAAATCTGACGTTCTTCCATTACCTCGAACAAAGCAGCTTGTGTTTTAGCCGGAGCACGGTTAATCTCGTCAATCAAAACAATGTTTGAAAAAACAGGTCCCTGTTTGAATTGAAAAGATGAATCTTTCAAATTGTATACGGATGTACCGATAATATCCGAAGGCATTAAGTCAGGTGTAAATTGAATTCTTGAAAAATCAACTGACAATGTTTTTGCCAACACTTTTGCGGTGAGCGTTTTTGCAACACCGGGAACACCTTCAAGAAGCACATGCCCGTTTGAAAAAATACTGATCATCAGCAAATCGACCATGTCATGCTGGCCTATTACAAAATTACCGATTTCTTTGCGGGTTTGCTGAACTTTTTCATTGATAAAACCAAGATTCAGACTGGGTGCAAACATGCGAGAAGCGTCTTGTGAATAGCCACCTGTTTCACCTGAATTTTGATTCAAATTGTTCTGGCTGTTTTGTTCGCCGGCGTTTAAATTTTCTTGTCCTTCCATTATCGACATTTTTTATAAAAGTATTCTATTTTTTGGTGTAAGAGAATAAGCTGATCATCTGAAACTTCCGGAAGATTTTCCAGCTCTCGGAACAGCTTAAATATTTCTGTTATTTTTTCTTTTTCAATCTGAGATTTCATAGCAACTTTGCTAATGAATTTTTCATCGGCTTCTTTACTGATAATATAATAGTGATCTGCAATGAAATTCAAAAAAGTTTTTTCCTTCAAACGGATTAATTTCTGATGTTTATTTTCCTGTAAGTAAAGTGATGAAAGGGTATTGATGTAGCCCAATGAAGTATTCTCTTTTGACTCTGCTGCCGGAATCACCTTTTGCATACGCTTGCCTTTAAATACAGCATATAGAAATGCGCCAATCAACAGTAAAATAGTTGCCCAGGCTAAAGGTGGGTGCGCCAAAATAAATTGTAAAATGCTTTGACGTTTTTCAGCACCGCCGTTTCCATCACCTTCTTCATCAAAATAGTGTTCTTCAAGATTGTATCGATCCCATTGAACCCTTCCTGGCGGAATGTGGCGCAGCACTTTTTCGGCATAGTCAAATCCATCTTTCTTCATCAAAGAAATATTCGTAAAGAGGTACGGTGTGCTGTGCAAAAAGATCATTCCATTTCCGTACTGAATTTTTAAAAAGTTTGGTTTTGATTGACTATTCGTTCCGGATACAATTAGCGTATCTGCTTCATCATAATAAAAGGCTGAGGTATCAAAATAAGTCCAGTATTTTTCACTTCCGATATTGTTGTATATGAATTTTGCCTTGTAGTTTGTGCTTGCTAATTCTGAATGATTAAACCGAAACGTTTGAAGCGAATCGTACACTAATTCCTGATCGTAAGCTGAGTCCGGATCAGCAGTAAATTCTTTCATGAAGCCATACGGAAATGATTCACACATCATGTACGCGGTATTGCCATTGCGTATAAAATCGAATAGGAATTCCTGATCTTCATCCGTTAAATAGTTTTCACGACCAACAAAAAAGTAAATATCATTTACGCCTTCTGCATCTTCCAGTTCATTCTCCAGTTTGTTGTTGATCTGTAAAAAATTGCCAAATAGGCCGGTAGTATCCAGCAATTCTTTGAGCATGAAAGTGCCGTACGGTCCCTTATCTGATGGGCGATACGTTTCTTCCCAGCTATCAGTCACAAATTCTTTCGGGCGCATTTTTCCACCAAAGAAATACAACAGCAAAAGGAAGCCAATAACGACCCCTACGATGATTCCTATTTTACCTGATTTGCTCACTTATTTAACTCCCAGTTTGTCTAAAAAATTTGTAAAATCGGGTTTGATTTGGTCAAATGTACTTTTGTCTATTTCACGTTTTCCATACCAGATAATTTCAAAATAACTGACTGATTTATTGAAATCATTGTATTCGCTTCTTGAGCTCATTTCACGCAGGTAATGAAAATTAGTTTTTTCTTTTTCCCAGTTGATCCAGTTTTTTTGTGAGAGATCACGCACAATAAAAATAAAGTAGATTCTAACCGCACCCCGGTAATCTGCACGGGCAAGTGCTTCTTGCAACATGCGTTGAAGTTCTGTGAGCGGAATTTCAGTTGGCGCTGTTTCTTCCAGATTGATTGCACTGACAGTTTTGCCGTCTTTTACCCGATTCACAAATAAATAGTAAATCAAAAAAGCAATGAGCAGAATAAAAATACCTAGCAAAATATAACCGATTGGACCCAGGCCGCTAAAGTCTAAATCCATTTTAGGGGTTTCAGGCTCTTGATAAGATTCTCGTTCTTTAAGTTCGCGATCTCTCATTCTTCCGGCATCTCCATTGCTTCCATCACTACGTTCATCACCGGAGCCGCCGCTGTTTTTTCGGTTTTTCTTAGCCGTTTCGTAATCTCGTTTTGATTCGTACGTCCATTCGCGTCCTGCACCATCAGGTTGATTTTCATAACGAATACCGTCGCGCAATTCGTTCCATTTATTTTCATCCAGGCCATGGTCATATAGATCATCTTGTTGCCCAAATGAAAAGCCGGCTAGTAAAATCAAAAAGCAGATATGTAGCGTTTTTCTAATCAAAATCCAAACTATTTTCAACGGTGCGACTTCTTCTTCCAAAGTGTTTTAAACGATCATAGAGACTGGTGGCTGTTTCTTTTTCCGCTGCATTATAGTAGCACAAAATGATTGAAAAGAAAACCAGACAGAACATAAAGAAAATAAAGAGCAAATAGATCAAACTTGACACAAGAGCAAGTACGATATTGTAATGATCAGTGACCGTAATCGTAAACTCACGCACAATGGTAACAATCAAATCCAAAAATCCACCCGTCAGTGGATTTTTCAGAAAGAAAAAGAAAATGACCGTGATGAGTGAAAAAACAAGAATGGAACCCAGTGCATCACCGTAGGAATTTTTACCAAGTGAAAAACATCTACCGAAAGCTGCGAAAAAATTCTTTTTTTCTTTAAGAATTATCACTGGAATTAAAAGGAAAAAAGGAGAGGCAAATAGCATAACAAATATTGGGAAGCCTGGCGAAAAAATTAAGGCTGCAAAAATAGCTACGCTAAAAACATAGAGCCAGATAAACGGCTTGAGAATAAATTTGAAATAATTTGAAATCAAGGTTTCTTCTGAGTCATCTTGAGTTACGAAATAAACTGCTCCAAGAAGCAATGCAAGCAAGAGTGGCCAACCAAAAAGTTTATAAAATTCAAAGTCGGTGCCAGTGCCAAATAAGGTGCCCATATTTTCATACCAGGTCATATCGGTGTAGTCAAACCTTTTGTATTCGAACAAATAAATGACGGCACAAAGAACTAAGGCCAGGGGAAAAATCACGCCAAAAAAGATGCGCGAAAGATGACTGATTTTTTGAACAAAAATGTAAAATGTGTCAGTGAAAGTCTCTCCAACATTTCGAATTTTGAACCATTCGATTGGACGCTTCTGAATGTAGCGTGGAATTTCTTTTACTTCAATTTTTTCCGGATGTCGTTTAGCAACAAAATGCGGATAGATCACATAATATAAAATCATGATTGTAAATGACACAAGAATGATCAGGGCTTTGACTACATCAGGAATGGATTGATAATGGCGTGTTACATAACTTTCTAAAAATCCGGCAATGATGAAAAACGGAATGAGACTAAGCATGATCACAAGTCCACGTTTTGCTGAAAAAACGAGCGATTGTAAACGGGTATACGACTTAGGAAAAATCAAACCATTGCCAACGGTAATACCAGCAGCACCGGCTATAACGATGGAAGAAATTTCAAATGCACCGTGAATCCAGACAGCTAAAAATGATGTCAGCAGAAGACCTTTTGACTTAAACCACCATTGAAATGATCCAAGCATAACACCGTTGTATAAGAGCAAAAAATAAGACAGAATTGTGAATGTAATTCCGGCTGCAAAAACCATAAATGCAACGCGAATATTGTTTACTGTGATTTGCCAGAACATGGAACCTTCATCCATGGTGCCGTAGACACCCATCGGATTTCCGGCTGCAATGCGGCGTTCTGTTGACTCTACGTAATCATCCCCTAAAATAACGCGCACAAAATCGGCGTCGAAGTGTTGCGACAAAATTCCAATTCCGGCAGCCAATAAAAAAAACAGAAATGAAGTCAAGAGAATATATCTGGCCCGATACATTTCAAGCGGAACTGTTTCTGTCCAATATTTTGCAAAGTTTCCAATGGGTTGTTTACGCTGCTTGTAGAGACTTGTGAAAACTCCTTGCGCTAGTTGGTTTAGGTAAACCCGAACCGACCTGCGCGGATAAAAAGTGCGGGCATACGAAAGATCTTCAGTGATCTCAGTGAACAGTTCTGAAACCTCATCCGGATCATTGTTTTTGTTACCCGATAATTTTTCAAACCGGGCCCACTTCTTCTTATTTTGTTGTATGAATGCTGTTTCTTTCACCTATGCTAAAAGTACAATATTTATTAAACGAATCTTATTTTGAAGGTTAAAATGACTCATCTTGAATTAGCCAGTGTCACATTTGTCACAAAAAATATTTATTTGGCAACTAATTTTGTAAAAAGGGTAGCTTTGTAGCACCTCAATAAACTGTGCTTTTCTCGAAAATGTACCAATACCGCAATATTTTTGGTGTAATAATTTATGTTTTTTTTTGCGCCCAAATAACTTATGGGCAGCAGCTTAAGTTAATTCCTTTAAAGCGAAGTCTGGAGCATGTGTATGACATGAACGTCCAATCTCAGCTAAGTCATTCAGTTGTTGAAATTGGTAAAGTACTAAGTAGTTCTTATTCAGCCATTCATGACGATTTACCAGCGCCAAATAGATCAGTCTTTTCCAGAAAGGCTGAGTATCCAGAGCAAATTGATGAGTTGATTCGTTCTTCAAATGCACAATTCAGAGATTTTAAATACCAAAAAATTAAACGATCACATTTCAGGTTTAAAGATCAGGCAACAGAGTACATTAAATATTTGAATATCTCTTCTGGCTTGCCAAGTGATGTTATTTACAAAATTTACGAATCTCGAGACGGAAATATTTGGATTTCTTATGCTGGAGGCCTTGCTTTACTTACGCCAACATATATGTATGTAATGGATCCTAAAACTGGATTCCCTGATTTTCGAATTATTTGTTTTGAAGAGTTTGGATCTAGTCTTCTTTTAGGAACTTTTGGTGGTGGACTCATTGAAATGCGAGACTATAAGTACCGAATTCACAATGAAAAAAGTGGCTTCGGTACAAATCTAATTTTAGACATGGCGGTTGTGGATTCAGTCTTGTATGTAGCGACTTATGGTGAAGGTTTGTATAAAATTACTGGAGAAACCGGTGTTCAAAAGCTTGTATCAGAATCTTTGTTAAAGTCAAAAGTGATTTCAGATGTTTGTGTGCAGAACAATGCATTGTATTATACGGATGGAAATGGCTATGCAAAGCTGGTTGAGGATACGTTAGTTTATTTTGATTTGCAAGCTTATTTCACACCTGATGAATACACAGGAATCCAGGTCTCAGAAAAGGGTGAAGTATGGTTGTCTTGTCGGGATAAATTTTTGATTAAACTCGGGCAGGATAGCCTTACTGACTACAGTCATTTAAAAGCCAATGCAGATGAAATAAGAGATTTTGTTTTGGGTCATGGCACGCTTTGGATTGCTACAAAAGGTGCAGGCTTAATTGGCGTGAATGATTATGGTGTTCTTAATTTTGACACGCATCAAGGGCTCACATCAGACAAGACAAGGTCAGTGTTTATTGATTCTTATGATAATATATGGATTGGTACAGACAATGCCGGAATCAATTTAGTAAGCCCTTCAAATTTTGTGATGAAGGATGCTACAATTTCAGATTTGCAAAATTTAATAGCGGGTCCTAATCAGGAAATCATTGGTACTGAAAATGGAAGAGATTTGATTTTCATTTCGGATCAGGAGTCCAGAAGAATTCAACATCCCGAGTTGTTTGATATTACAGGTTTAGTTTATGTTGAAAAAGATCAAGCTCTTTGGATCACCACGCATCATGGCTTGTATAAACTGGTTGACAATGTATTGTTGCGTTATTTTATTTATGCTGGAGATCAAGTAATCTTAAATCACCTGAATATTGCAATGGATTCAGCTCAGAATATCTGGATTGGGGATTATAATTTCGGAGTGATAAAATATGCTAATTCGGAGTTTTATCATTTTCCAGAATGGTCAAAAACGGAAACACATTGAGTTTTCATGTGGCCGCGGGTATTGACAAGAATGGAGTTTGGTCAAGTTCCGATAAAGGATTTCTTTCACGGTTTGATAAAGATTCAATTTTTCAATACCAGGTTACTCACCATGATGTTCCGGTAAAAATTTTTGGCTCTGCATGTTGCACAGACACGAATTTTTTCATTTCGAATGTAGGTTTGGTTTTTGAAACTAGGAATAACTTTTATAAAATAGAAATCGAGGGAGTTGAAGACGATCAGGTTTTGCAAAGTATAGCAAAGGATTCAGTGAATGGTTCAATTTATTTTACCTCGTTTTCGGAGTTGTTTATTTTGACAAAAGAGCATAGCGTAATTGAGTTTAATACATATAACGATTTGTTTCCCGTAACATTTAAAAGAAACTCAATAGTTGTAGATGATGGCACGCTCAATTTTGGAACCAGCGGTGGCTTGATTAACTATATTCCATTTGAATTTAGAAATCAAAACAAAGCACGCAAACTAATTATTGATGATGTAAATGTGTCTTCTGAAAATCAGGGTGAATTAAGTTTGAGAGATGTTGATGCGGTATCGTATGACTCGGTCGTTAATTCTGTTTATTATGGCCTGAAAATTCCGTTGGAGTTTAATTCGATTAAATTGAATGTCTCTTGTATCAATTGGGGCAAGGAAATAGGTATCAAATATTGGTTTAAGTTAGATAATTCAAAGTGGAACACATTTGATGGAGACCTTGAATTTGCCAATCTGAGTGTAGGAACACACAAGCTAATTGTAAAGGCAGACTTGACAGGTAAAGTAAGTGCAAATGATCTGGTGTTGGAGTTTGAAATTTTTGCGCCGTTTTATTTGACGGCCTGGTTTTTATTCTCTGTTCTCTTTATTTTTATAGTGGGTGTTTGGATAATGATCACACGATTTTCCGGACTTAGTTTCAGTTCCTTTAACTCAAATACGGACATCTCTTTTTTACTAAAGAAATCGCGTGTGATTGCGGTATCGGCGATTATTATGTTGTTAATTATAGACTCATACCACAGCTTGGTAAATGATGCTTATGAGGTGAATTGGTCGGTGAACATAACAGCTATCGCTTTGTCAGTATTTATAATCTATTACACCTACCTTAGAAATCCAAATCCTAAGTTGCTCGCGATTGTTGTTTCTATTTCTTTTTGGATAGTTTCTTTTTTGATTGTCATGAGAGTGTACTCGAATGATTTTACGCCCATATTGAGTATTGAGGCTGCAATGACAATCTTATTCTCAATCTTTATCTTTTCAGAGACCAGAACAATATTCATTTATTTTTCGGCCACATTCATGCTGGCATTGGCATTAGTCATTATCAGTCCAGCAGCAGTTGAGCATAAGACACTTTTTCTTTCCGCAATTGGTCAGGTTATTCTGGCAGTTTCATTGTTCAGTATTATGGACAGACATAAATTATCAAAGATTGTTTTTGCGCATAAACTTCTTCAGTTTTCAAGACAGTTTGTCTTAGTTGCAGATCGAAATGCAAAAATTGTTTACGTCAATGAGTTTATGCTTAAATCACTGGGGCTTAAGGAACAGGATGTTTTGGGTAATGGCTGGTGGAATTACCGCGGTATGAATGAGGTGCAATTGAATGAGATAAGATCGCATTTTGCACATCTTATTGAGTCAGGTAGCAACTCAAAATACACAAACACCTTAGAAAACAAATCTACCAAAGATGTGTTACAGTTGGAATGGCAGGATACCGCAATTGAGTCAACTTATGTCTTGGGAATAGGCAATGATATCACAGCAAATGTGATGCAGAATCAAGAGCTGGAAAAACTCTCTCTAGTAGCAAAAAATGTTAGCAATGGAGTTGTAATTACTAATTCTGAAAATAAAATTGAATGGGCCAACGAGAGCTTTTTGAACCTAATGGAATATTCATTACCTGAAATTGTCGATAAAAACCCCATCGAACTATTCTCAGGTTCTAACACAAATACGGTTGCAAAAAATCAATTGATGGATTCTGATCCTGAAGAGGGAATTGAAATTCTGCAATACACAAAATCAAATAAGCCGGTTTGGTTTTTGATCACCATTACCCGAATTTCTGATTTGGATGGCATGCTCGTGAGGCGCGTTCATATCGTTTCAGACATTACAAAAGATGTACATCAAAGAAACAGGTCTGCCTTTGTCTTGAATAATTCAGGTGACATCATTTATACGTGTGATATGAGCGGTCGATTTGATTATCTGAACAATGCCGTATTGAACGTTACCGGATTTTCTCCGGGAGAGTTGATTGGAAGACACTACACTGAAATTATTTATCCGAAGATTTGAAAAATGCGATTGAGTTGTATTCAAATCTTGTCGAGAAAAAGGATTGATAATTCAAAATTTGAATTGCGAATTTTGGATAAACGACAAATTAAATGGATTAGTCAGACTGTAAATTTTATCAGAAATGACGAAGGTCTGGTAGAAGGTTTTTTGGCAATTGCAAAAGATATTACGGAATCAAAGAACGCTTCACTCAGGCTTGAACTATACTCGAAACAAAGATTGGTTTTTTCTGATTTCTTGCGTGAATTGTCAATCTTTCAGTCAAATAGTTTATCCGAATTTTTGGTTCATGTGTGTGAAAAAGGCTCAGGTATAATTGATGCTTTAAATGTTTGCATTTGGTTCAATGATGGTGACTCTATTAAGCTTTTGAGTTCTAAAGAAGGAGAGGTAGAGAGTGGAGTTGATGCAGTATCTATTACTAAAACTGATGCGGCAGAGTTTTTCAATAACCTCAATGCAGGAATTCCGATTTCGATTGTTGATACTGCAGTGGCAGGTCTTTTGCCAAGACTAAAGGAAGACTACATCATTCCAAAGAATATTAAATCAATTTTTGCGGCACCCATACGCGCTGGTGGCTCCGTTTGGGGTATAGTTTCGTTTGAATCCATTGGAATTCAGCGTGACTGGACGGAACAGGAAACGAGTTTTGCAAAAAGTTTGACAGAAATAGTTTCTAGCAATATTCAATTGGATATTCGCAGAACTATTGAGAAAAAAATTCAGGAAAGCGAAGCAAATTTCAGATTGTTGAATGAAACGATTGATGATGTATTTTGGTTGATGGACTTGAATACCAAGAAAGTCATTTATATAAGTCCTTCTTCCAAAAAGGTGCTGGGCGTAGATCCTGTAGAGTTTTATCATACAAATAATTATTGGCAAAACTATATTCTGGATGCCGATAAACCCGGAATCATAGAAGCGCATAAGGCTATTCATGTACAGGGGTACTATGAAATTGAATATCGGATAACGATTGAAAACGAGATCAGATGGATTGCTGAAAAATCCTTTGGTATCCGAAATGAAGCAGGTGAGTTTATTAAAAGCTCGGGAATTTGTACAGACATTACTGATCGCAAATTGAAGGAAACAATCATTGAAAAACAAAACTTTGATATTCTAAGCAGCATTAGTTATGCGCAACGCATTCAATATGCACTTTTGCCAGATCTGACTTTGTTAAAGGGAGCAAATATAGATAGCACAATTTATTATAAACCGAAGGATATTATCGGGGGTGATTTTTATTGGTTTGATCAGGTGGACGATAAATTGGTTGTTGCTATTGGAGATTGCACAGGTCACGGAGTTCCTGGAGCATTAATGACTTCATTGGGTATAAATGGTTTGATAAATTCGGTAACAGAACAAAAAATGACCGATCCCGCTTCCATTTTGACCTATCTTGATGCTTACATTTTCCGAATTTTGACTACTGGCAATCCGAGTGATCAGGTTAAAGATGGTATGGATATTACCGTCTTGACAATTGACATTCAAAACAGAAGTTTACTCTTTGCTTCCGCAGCGCGGCCCTTGATTTCGGTATTGGACGGAAACATAACACGTACTGAGGGCAATCGAAAATCGATAGGATCATCAATACTGAATGAGAAATATGTTACCATAGAATTGGACTATGTGAAAGACATGAATCTGTTTCTATTTTCAGATGGAATGGTTGATCAGTTTGGCGGAGATCGCAAAAAGCGTTTAGGTTCAAAAAATTTTTATGCACTCTGTCTGGAATTGGCTCAGCTTGAATCAACAGAACGAGAAAAGGGACTGGAAACTTTTTACCAAAAATGGGCGGGGAATGTAAATCAAACGGATGATATGATTTGTTTAATATTGAAATTGAAATAGAATTGTAAATGGAAAGTTTTAAATTAGCACGTACAACAGTTACACCTTTAATAGATTTTCAGCCAGATGGAAAATTTCTTATGCAGGGAGTATCAGTTCCTGAAAACTCGTTGAATTTTTATTCTGGCGTATTTGAATGGCTTGAGGAATTTAAAAAGTTAAATCCTGAAAAAATTTGTTTTGAACTGTTTATGGAGTACCTGAATACATCCTCGACCCGTTCACTGGTTGATATTGTAGTTAAATTGAAGAGCATGAAATCGGCTGAACTATTGATCTGCTGGCAATATGAATCGGGTGATGATGACATGCTTGAATTTGGAAAAGAGTTGGAGCTGCTCACTGGTGTGAAGATTGAGTATAAAGAGACGCAGTATCCCAATACGGGAATTATATGATACATGATTACCCTAAATCAGACTTGTTGAACCTGATCTCAGATGAGAAGTCGGATCGTATGATTGTTTTGCTAGGTGAAATTGATCATGGCGGAATTGCAGGCGTGATCAATTCGATTGAAAGCATCATGAAAGGCTGTCACTACAGTCAATCTACAAAATCACGTTGTAAACTTCTCTGTATTGAGATTCTTGAAAATTCTGTAAAGCATGGCTTGAAGTCTCAAAACACAAAGCCGTATTTCCGAATCCAATTTTTAAAAGATTCACTTAAAATTAAATCGGGTAATGCCCTGACTTATGAAGACTATAAAAGTTTAAGTGCCCGAACCGAAGCTATAAAAAAATTGACCCTGGAAGAAGTAAATGAGGAATACATGAAACAGCTCAAGGACGGCAAGTTTTATGGCAAAAGTAATGCTGGTCTGGGTATGTTGAGTATTGCAAAACGTTCATATAATCTCGCTTCGTATGAGTATGAAAAAGTTGGTGAGGACGAATATTATTGCATTCTAGAAGTCCAGCTTAAGGATAAAATAAAAGCAAATTAAGTTATGAGAGATAACATTCATATTGAGGCAACGGATACCACCCCGGAAATTATTCTTGATTTCGCTAAAGGCTTTGCTTCGATAAAGGGTATTTGTATGCCTGCTAATCCAAGGGAATTTTGTGGATCTTTTGAACCTGATTTTTTGGCGCTTGTTGAGACTAATGATCCAATTCGACTCGAGTTTTTCTTGCATTATTTTAATACAGGTGCGTCAAAATATTTATTCGACTTGATTTTGGATGTTAACAAAATCGTTAAGCAGAAATCGAAAGTAGAATTTATTTGGTACGTACTTCAGGATGATCAGGAGTTGATTGAAGTTGGCGAGACCTTGCGTGAAATGACGCAAATGCACATTGATATTATTGAAGTGCCCGACTAACGTTTCGGAATTTTATCAGCTTATCTGACGATTAGCAGTTGCGTGTTCAAAACTATCTATTGCTGATTTCCTGCAACTTAATCTGCACCCTTAACTTTGTTCAAAATCTAAAAATCTGAACATGTTAAAAGAATTCAAATCCTTTATTTTACGTGGTAATGTGGTAGATCTGGCTGTAGCCGTCATCATTGGTGCCGCGTTTGGTGCAATCGTCAGTTCAATGGTTACTGATGTTTTAACACCTTTGATACTTAATCCAGTTATGGAGCATTTACACGTTACCAAGCTGGAAGAGGTTGCCTGGCACGGTGTATTGTATGGAAAGTTCATAGCCACAGTCATCAATTTTGTGATTGTAGCATTTGTAATTTTCTTGATGGTTAAAGGAATGAACAAGGCAATCAAGAAAAAAGCTGCCGAACCTGCTGCACCAAAAGAACCAACAAATGAAGAAAAATTGTTGGCTGAAATCAGAGATTTATTAAAAAAATAAAAGTGATGAAATTAGTTGCTGTTATTGGCCTGGCGATGCTATGGCAATTGAATGGTTTTGCACAAGTGACAGATAAAGAGGCAGACCTTAAGGGTATTCAAATTGATACGCTTGATGGATGGAAGAAAGGTGGATTTGTTGCACTGAATATTTCACAAGTGGGTTTGACAAACTGGGCCGGAGGTGGTCAAAGTTCGATTGCTTTGAGTGGAATTGTAAGCCTTTATGGAAATTTGAAAAGAGGAAATTCTGCTTGGGATAATTCCTTGGATTTAGGTTACGGTATCTTGAGACAAGGAAGCGGAATTGGTTTGAAAAATGGTGTCTTTTTGAAAACAGATGATAAAATTGACATCGTGTCAAAGTATGGAAGAAGGGCTTCTGAAAAGTGGTTTTATGCTGGCTTGATAAATTTCAATACACAATCAACACCCGGGTTTAATTATCCAAACGATTCGATTGCAATTTCCCGATTTTTGGCTCCTGCGTATTTACTTGGCGCAATAGGAATGGACTATAAGCCGAATGACGCGTTTACTGCATTCCTTTCTCCTTTTACTATGAAAGCCACTTTTGTGAATGATGATTCGTTAGCGTACGTAGGCGCTTATGGTGTAGAAAAAGCAACTTTTGATGATCTCGGAAATATAATTGATCCGGGAAAAAAATTCAGGATGGAGTATGGTGGATATGTGCGTCTATCCTATAAAAAATCCTTCATGGAAAATATCACACTCACAACTAAATTGAGTCTCTTTTCGAATTATGCAAATAACCCACAGAACATTGACGTCAACTGGGAAACCTTGCTAGAATTGAAAGTCAATAAATTTATTTCTGCCACTGTCTCAACCCACTTGCTCTATGACGATGATATTAGTATTACGGATTCAAAAGGTAAAGTTGGACCGCGCACTCAGTTTAAAGAGGTGATTGGTGTTGGATTTGCTTACAAATGGTAAGTATTATAACGCTGCTTTATGGTTTGTTTTTTAACAAACAGCGCCAATCGTGTTGAAAGTGACTGATTTAACACAGATTTAACACGCCCTTATCTTGTTTTTCTTGCGATTCATCTGCAGAATTACGTAACTTTGTCGAAGTATATGTGGTATAGAATTTGATGTTACCATACTATCAAATTAAATATAATACAAGATGAGAGAAGGAATTTGGTTGAAACAAGTTGGGCTGGGTGGATTAATTCTCCTTGGATATTCACAGGCGGCGTTGGCTGATATTTCTGTCGAAGGTCATTATCAGGGAAAAAACCTCATTGTGCAAAGTCCCGAAAGTGAAGATGGTTTTGGTTATTGCGTAAACCGCGTGACTGTGAACGGACAGGTGTCCAGTACATCCTATCAGGCAAGTGCTTTTCAAATAGATCTTACTGAATTTGATATCAATTATGGGGATGCAGTATTAGTTGTACTAGAACATGAGGCTGGTTGCAAACCCAAACTTTTGAATCCTGAAGTATTATTGCCTGCAAGTACGTTTGTGTTATCAGAAATTTCCTGTTCTCCTGAAGGTCTTTTAAGCTGGACCACCACGGGTGAGTCTGGAAAGCTTCCTTATCAAATTGAACAGTATAAATGGAATAAATGGGTTGTTATTGGTGAGGTAAATGGAAATGGAGCAAGCGGAACCAACAGCTATTCATTTAATGTTTCGCCGCACTCAGGGGAAAATAAAATTCGCGTTTCACAAATTGATAATTCTGGAAAAAAACGTATTTCAAAAGAAGTTGTTTTCAATTGCCCTACTTGCCCTGAGCCAATGATGAATCAATCAAATGATGGTATTGTTTTTCAGAATAACGGAAAAGCAGTAAAAACAAAATATGAGATTTATGATGCATATGGTAACATTGTAAAAAAGGGAATGAGTTCAGAGGTAATGTTTGAAAAGCTTAAGGCTGGAATTTATCACGTGAACTACGATAATAAATACGAAAAGTACATTAAGAAGTAATTAATTGGTGAGTAGTATTACAAGAAAATCGGGAGCAGTTTGCTCCCTTTTTTTTTGGAAAAAATTGGCGACCTCTATTATAGATGCTTTCTTATTAAATCAAACTGTTTGTTAATCCATCTTTGAAAGTCCGATTCATTTTTGAGTAACCTATTGAAAGATTTTCAGAGGTACAAGAATGGTTTTATGCCATGATTCAAACATCGGAATATTTCTGTTTTTTTGAATTCTCAAAATGAAGGTTTTTTACTCGTTATTAACCTAATATTTAATTAATCAGGGAGATACAAGAAGATAAAACGTTTAGAACTGTTATGTAAATTTGCGCTGAACGCAAATTATTTGACTCGTTTGCTGAATTCAATTTTCGAATCGGTGATTATGCCCAGATCTTTGACTAAACAAAAAACAAGAAATTATGTCAACGACTAGCATCAATTTGAATTCTGGAAAAAGCAATAGAAACAGCTTTCATAAAAGACAAGTAAAATTAAAATTTAGCAACAGACGTGCTGAAGTAATTGCATGGATACTTTTTTTTGGAATTGGAGTTGCTTATTTTATTACCACTTTGATTATTGCTGCTGTTTAGTTTTAATTATTCTAAACGCATCAATCATGAATGTTACCAGCTTACTCCGGTTTGGTTTTCTTTTTTTCAGAATGGCCTGTGTCTTTCACCTCATTTACCCTGAAGGCGCTTGGAACTAAATCTGGAATAATTTTCAGAATTATTGGAAGCAGCAGACTTCCTCCGGGCAATAGAAAAAGACCTAATGAAGGAATCGTTCTGGCGAGATCTTTAAACTGACGCTTTACCTTATCGCGCTCTTCTTTTGAAAGATCACCAGTTGTTGATTTTGCAATCAAGGCAACCAACTCTTTGCTTTGCGATAATTCGGTTGCAAGTTTATCTTTGCTTCTGCCTAAAATTTTGGCCCACCGGTCGGTAGCTCCGCTCATCAGCATTGACATGTCACCTTTATCTTGGAGGAAAGGAATTTTACTCTGATTCTTATTAACGAATGATTGAATGGCAATGAATGATTTGTCTTTCTCCTCTTCTTCAATTCCTAATTTTTCAATCAGTTTATTTAGAAATTCATGCTCAGAATCTACAACCTGCTGATCACTCCAAACGGTAAGAATAGCCAACTCTAAAATGTATCTGCACAGAAGCCAAGATTTTTCATATTTGAATTCGATGTCATCGAGTGACTTTCGGTTCTTGAAAAAATCTTCTGCAATCTCATGACGGACATCATCCAAATCAGCGGATGCAATAAATACTTCAAATATTTTAAACTCTTCGTCTTCCGGATCACCGTCAACATTGGCTGCAGCGGCAACAACCTTCACCATGTCCAACATCACCTCACCACGTTTTTCACAGAGTAGTTTTGGATCAGCACCGTTGTTGTAATCCTGATATAAAAGCAGATCGTGAAATAAAAGTGAATTGTATAAATAACTAGTCCATAATTTATTTGAAAATCGCGCTTTAATATCTACGCGCTGATCAATGATGGATTCTATTTTTTCATAGACGCTCAGTCCTTTAAAATTGAGCCAGCTTTTTTTAGCTTTTTCAAGTTCTGTACTTTCATAAAAGCGTACATAGTTTTCAAGTGATTTTTCAAGTGAACCTTGATCGAATTTTCCCTTTTGAATATGATCGATTAAAATCAGCCCTTCTAATAAAATAACTTTGAAAGTCTCTTCACTGGTCCATTTAGAAAGATACTCGTCTTCTAAAAACAAGAGTTTGGTTGGGTAGCCGTAAAGTATTCCAGTGGGCTGCAAATAACCGTATATCAACTCTTCAGCACCTAAAATGGTTCCGGGATATTTATTCAAATACGATTCGTAATTCTCCAAAATGGAAAAGTACTTTTTTATCCAGCCTTTACTTCCGGGGTGAAGCATAAATCAAAGATACGGCAAAAGAGAATCGTTCTAAATTTTGAAAGCGATAATTTTTCAGCAGGAAAAAAGTCAAATGGAGGGGCAGATTAGAAATTAATCTTAAAAAGAAAAAACCCCTGAATGGTAGCGCAGGGGTTTTTTAGTCGTGGTCCTTAATCTGCAAAGACTAAGGGTTTTTGGTTATTGTAGCTTCTTTATTCTTCAGATGAAATGAGTTCAAATAGTTTAGTCAAATCAGGTGTGATTATTATTTCAATTCTTCTGTTTTTTGCTTTGTCGTTTGGATCCAGCGGAATATATTCAGAGCGTCCACCGGCAGTGATGCTTGTAGGATCCATGTTGCTATTTGAAAGCATAATTTTCACGACTGATGTTGCCCGCAATACGCTCAGCTCCCAATTATCTTTAGGACTGGTGCTGCTGTTCATTGGATCCACATCCGTATGACCTTCCACTAAAATGTCAATGTCTTTTTGTGTCTCAAGTACTTTTGCAAGATCAACCAAAGCAACTTGTCCTTCTTTACTGACATCGGTTTTTCCAGATGCAAAAAGCAGTTGTGCTTCCATGCTCACATAGATTCTTCCGTTTTTTTCTACAACAGTAATTCCTTTATCTGCAAAGCCTCTGAGTGCTGAAGCAATTTTTTCTTTTAGTAATCGAACCGCTTCATCTTTACTTGCAATCACTTGTTCCAGTTCATTGATGCGTTTTTCTTTTTCATCAAGTGCACGTGAGCGGGCGTTTAGTTCTTTTCAAGTTGATTCAATAAATCTTCTTTCTTTTGAAGTTCTACACGGGTTGCTTCTAATTCGTTTACCAGTTTCGCGTTTTCTACGCTGCCGTTTGTGACCGCCTGCGCATATTTTTCCTCAAGGGCATGATTAATTTCTTGAGCTTTTTGATACTCTACTTTCAGGTTGCGATATTGTTCACCCATCGAGGATGTGTCAGATTTGAGCGCCGTGATATCATTTCGCATCTGATCAAGTTGAATATTTAATTCCTTAACCTGATTTTCATAATCAATGGCTTTGGATTTATAAATGGATTGTTCTTCAAGACACTTGTTATAATTTGCCTCAAGATCACGATACTTTTTGATTGGAACGCAAGCGGCCAAAATCAAAACTAAACCAATAAAAGCCAGATTTCTCATCACTTGTTTTATTCTGATTCTCAAAGTTCAAAAAATTAAGGACGCTATCATTCATGAGTTAATCCTAATTATGAACAGTTAAATTTTCATTTCGGAATAGCACGGGAACGAACAGACGATTCCAATGAATGCCTGTTATAGAATAGGAGTGGTCCAAAAAAATCCGGACGAGTTGCCCGGATTTTGTATTTCGAAATGAATTGAAAGACTAGGTAAAGATTGCCTGATAAGCATTTGAAGCATTGATTGGATTCAAAATCAAAGCAGGAATTTTAGCATCGTTTGTGATAATATATTGCTCATGATTTGCGCCCCAGGCTCCAAGAATTTGGTTTTTCTGAGTATTCATGATCGCAATTAAATCACCGTTAACTTTTATTGCGTGTTTCACAACTTCTTTTTCAAACCCGCTTGCAGGTGCAAGAGTTGTAGTGCACTGAATACCTCTGTCACCAAAAAATTTATTTGCAAAAATGATATTTGCCTTGATGGTGTGTTTCAGGAATTCATCTGTTTCATCAGGAATGATAACATGAACACGTGAGTTGAAATATTTAGCCATGTTTGCAACAAGCGTAAGTTTTTGTTTGGTTTCTTTTTCAAGATCCAAAGGAACTACGATATCGTTGTAACCGTTTACATCAATTTTGCTTTCTTGTACAATTACAAATGGAGTAGCAGAATTTGTAACCACTTTTAAAGCGTGCGATCCGGTAATGTGCTGCCATCCGTGAGCACCGTGAGTTCCCATGAAAATAAGTTCAGCACCTAATTCAAGTGAAACGTCTGATATATCATCAAAAATATTTCCAACACGCACGTGAGCTTCAATATTGACATCTTTCACGCGTGAAATAGATTTAGCTTTGGCAAGAGCAACTTCAAGTTTTTCTTTTGCTTCTTTGATCGCCTCTTTTTTCGAGACAACGTGCAGAATGTGTACCTCGGCATCAACTGCTTTGGCAGTAACCAAGGCGTGTTCAATTGCACTGTCCGCTACTTCAGAAAAATCGTAGGGAACTAGTAACTTTTTCTTCGTCATATTTTAAACGGTTTTCTGGTTTTAATTTTTTGCAAATGTATTGCTTTTAAGCAATTGGGAGGTTAATATAAGGATATTTAATTTATGCGGGTTTCCTAACTCCGTTTTTTTTTGTTTTCAACCAGGCATGAACCAGTATGGTTGCAATGATAATAAGCCCGCCAAGGTAGAAACCATCCGACATTTTTTCGGTGTTTGTTCCTCGATACCAATCGAGTAACAAGGCTAGAATAATGGTGTAAACCGGTTCCATGTTAACACTTATACTCACCGTAAACGGTGTTACATACTTCATTACCCAAACGGCTGTAATAAATGCAAAGGTTGTACAAACCAGCGCGAGTATCAGTAAATAAATCCAATCGGTATTGTTGAGATCAAATGTGGATCCTGTTAAATTATCCGTGAAAAACAAAAAGGCTCCTGCCGTTAAAAATCCTCCAAGCATTTCATATTTGGTGATTTTAAGTGATGGCATTTCTTTTACAAACATACCGTTCAGCGTATTGAATGCGGCAGACAGAAACGCTGATATTAAACCAAAAATAATTCCAGTGGTATAGGATGTCTCAAATCCAAATATGACGAGGACACCGATAGAAACGGCAACGCTCAGAATAGCTTCACTAAGATAATATCTGCGTTTAAAAATAATTGGTTCTAGAAAAGAAGTAAAGAGCGTTGAGGCCGACATACAAACTACTGCAATGGAAATGGTACTGATTTTAATGGAGTAGAAAAAAGTAATCCAATGAAGCCCAACGATCACTCCCGTCAGCAGTAACCAAAGGATTTGTTTTCCTGTAAGTCTTTTTTCTGATTTGAAAAAAAATCCGAGCAGAACTAAGGAAATAAATGCAATTCCGGTCCTGAAAAAGGTAATTTCATTTGCATCAATACTGATTAATCCTCCAAGGATTCCAGTGAACCCCCAGATGAGCACAATAAAGTGCAGAATGAATTGATATTTAAGATTTGGGCGAATAAAAAAATCCCGGCTCACAGAACCGGGATCAAAAGTATCTTTAAAAACAAGAAGGCGTTCTATTTAATAGCCTCTTTTTTCTGCATCACTGTTTGAACTTTGGTTTCCTGTTCTTTAATTTCACCTTTTTTGGTTTCTTGATTCTTCTTAGACTCTTCAATTGCTTTTTCGTTTTCGGCAATTTTAGACTTATAATCTTCAATTTCTTTTTCTTTTTTAGCTTGATCAGATTCAAGATCAGATAATTCTTTCTGTTTTTCTTTCAGAATTCCCTCTTCAGCCTTGATCTCATCATCTACGGCAGCTTTAGCAGCTTTTACACCAAAAGCGTTGAGACGCGTTTGCATCACTTTAAATTGCGCACCGTGTTCACCTGAATTTAAGAAGGCACCGCCTAAATCAATTGCTATTGAAACATTGGCACCTCCTTCTGGGTTTACCTCAATTTTGGCATAAGCATCAAAAGTATTGTCACCCATTTCCTTCATCGAGCAATCGTCTACAAAAAAGTAGTCTTTTTCTTTACTGAATTTTCCTTTCCAGCTGCCCAATTCATCCTTTAGTGCGCTTTCAACCTGTTTGTCATTTCCATAAGGGATTGAAATGTAAAAACCGTTTTTAGATCCATTGATGTTGACCGAGCGTTCTTCCACTTTAACTTGTGCGATAACGGTCAATGTAAGTCCTGATAAAAAGAGGGTAAGAAGTTTTTTCATGTGATTTTATTTTTTGTTTTTAACTCCCGATTTGGGCGGGACTGTTTCTAAAATTACGAATTTCCTTTTACCAGACAAAATTCATACCATCTTTGTTAGTATTTTTACCCCCATGCGCTTTAGTGATATTCCCGGAAATGCAAAAGAAAAGAAAGCCCTGATCTATGAGGCAAGGGAAAAGCGCGTAAGTCATGCTCAATTATTTTTAGGACCAGAAGGCTCAGCCAAATTGAGCTTAAGTATTGCTTTTGCCGCGTATTTACTGTGTGATAGTCCCGGTCAAACGGATTCTTGTGGAGTTTGTCCGCATTGTCAAAAGGTGTCTAATCTGGTACATCCTGATTTGCATTTTGTTTTTCCGGTTGTCCTTTCCAAAGAAGAGAAAGTTTCGACTTCCGACGATCGTTTGAAAGAATGGAATGCTTTTGTTTTGAAAAATCCTTATTTTGATTTGAATGGCTGGCAAATGCATTTGGATGAAATGGGTAAAAATGCAGTTATTGGTGTTGAAGAAAGCCGTCACATTTTGCAGAAATTATCACTTAAATCATACTCTGGAAAATACAAAATCATGATTCTTTGGTTGCCTGAAAAAATGAATAATCAGGCGGCCAATAAATTGTTAAAGATGTTGGAAGAGCCACCTGAAGAAACCTTGTTCTTTCTCTTAAGCGATAGCATTGAAAATCTGTTACCAACTATTATTTCACGCACGCAACTTCTAAAAATTGCGCCCTTTGAAACTGATGATATTGCCTATTTTTTGGAAACAAAATTTTCGGTAGACAAAACAGTTTCCTATTCTATTGCGGGTTTAGCACAAGGTAACATGGTTGAGGCTGTACAAATGGTTAGTGGTGATGAAAATCAGCACATCTATTTTGATTTTTTTGTCAAGATGATGCGCACGGCTTATGCTGCAAATGCTTTTGAATTGATGAATTTGAGTGAAGAACTCGCCGCATTGGAAAAAGAACAGCAGAAGAATTTTGTGCGCTACGGCTTACACCTTTTCAGAGAGAGCGTAATATTAAATTATATGAAAGGTGAGCTTGTAAATCTTAGAAATGAAGAGCGTGCTTTTCTTGAAAAATTTGCCAAGTTTATCAATAATCAAAACATCAGTGAATTGAATGAAGAGTTTAATCTAGCGCACTATCATCTGGAGCGCAACGCAAACGCAAAAATCCTCTTTACAGATTTAATGATCAAGCTTACAAAGCTTATAAAAAAGGGAGTGTAATAATTGAATTTATGAGATCGAAGTATCAAGTTTTTAGTTTCATTTTTCTGATAATATTTTTCAATTCAACGACATCGTTTTCACAAGTGCTTAGCGTTGAAGAATTGGAATCAAAACCTGTTTTTAAAGACATTCAGGAGGCAGAAAAAAATCCGGCCAACGTATTTCGATTAGACTTGTCGGGTAAAGATCTCACAGAAATTCCGCAATCTATTTCTGCGTTCATAAATCTAAATGAATTATCAATTGCCAATAATGCGTTGGCAGAATTTCCAAAAGAGATTCTTACGCTAAAAAATTTACAAATTCTTCATGCAGACCACAATCAATTCTTGACCTTGCCGGCTGGCATTGGCGACCTGACTAATCTGCATACATTCAGTCTTAACAACAACAAACTTGTTTCGCTGCCAGAATCTTTTGGAAATCTGAAGCTGCTGAAAAAACTGGATCTTCATTTTAACAATCTCAGAAAATTGCCTGAATCAATTGGTAACCTCAAAAATGTAAAGTTGATTGATTTGTATGTGAATGATCTTGAAAAATTGCCAAAAGGAATTGGCTTGATGGATAGTGTAACTGATCTTTATATTGGAAGTAATCGATTGGTAAAATTGCCTGAAACTATTGGCCAGCTTGTTAATTTGAGAGTTCTGGATCTGGGAGATAATCAATTAAAATCCATCCCAGAATCCATCGGAAATCTTGTACAACTTGAGTTTCTTTTTCTCTTTGAAAATCAATTAAGAAGCATTCCTGAGTCTATTGGAAATCTGATACTGTTATCTGAACTCGATCTTAATGGGAACCAATTAAGTGATTTACCGGATTCGTTTGGAAATCTTTTGCAACTGAAAGAATTGAATTTGGATGTCAATAATTTTACAGAATTTGATCCGGTGATTTTGCATTTGATCAATCTGGAGTCTTTGGGTTTATCGTATAATATGATTACTAATTTGCCTGATAATATTAATATGCTCGTCAACTTGCAAGCATTGACATTAGATGATAATCCAATCAGCGTTTTGCCTGACGCATTCTGGAGTCTTACCAAATTAGTTTCGTTGGATTTATCGGGTACGCTCATTAATTCTGTTCCAGTTAAATTGTCTTATCTGGTAAATCTTCTCGAATTGGATTTGAGCGGAACTGCTCTCACTGCCGAGCAACTGGCATCGGTTAAAACCTATCTGGTAAACCCAGATGTTGAAGTCAGATATTGAAAAATTTACCAGGCTATATCGCCCTCTTCGCTTTAGTTGTTTTTCTACAGTCTTGTTGTGGTTGCAAGGATGAAAAAGTGATCGAAAAGCCAATCATTTCTTTTGCTGTTGCTGGGCATATTTATGGAGATCCTGACGACTATACGTCATCTGTCTACCCACCTTTTTTGACAATTCTGAACCAGGATCACAAGACAAGAAAATTCGACTATTTATTTTTGACCGGAGATCTTGTTGCGGATTCAACAAAGCAGATTTGGATGAACGTAGAAGATGAATTAGACGCTTTGGAGATTCCCTGGTATATAGCACGTGGCAATCACGATAATGGTATTTACCTTGATCAGAATATTCAGAAAGAAAAGTATCTGAGCATACGAAAACATCGTGCACTTTTTTTGGTTTTAAACACTTCCAATGCAGGTTGGACAGTTGATTCGCTGCAGCTTGATTTTTTGATTGGAGAACTTTCGAATACGGATACAGTAGAACAGATTTTTGTTTTTTCGCATCAGCTTTGGTGGGAAAGAAATCCACCTGAAGCATTTCAGCTTGACTCGCTGCGTCCAAATTCAAGCACATATTATGAAGGCGCGTCTGATTTTTGGCAAGATGCTTTTCCATTTTTTGACAGTACCGGAATAGAAACCTGGTTTTTTGCCGGCGATATGGGATCTCATAGAACTCTACCGACTTATTATGAAGATCACCACAAAAAATTTCACTTTTATGGAAGCGGAATGGGCGGTGGAATAAGGGATAATTACCTGATTGTTGAGGTTTATCAAAATGGTCGCGTTGATATTGAAAAGAGAGAGTTTTAGATTCTCTGTTTAAAATCGTAACTTTACACCTTAAATTACTTATCATAAACATGGGGTGTAGCAGTTGTTCAACAGAAGGCGGCGTACCAAAGGGATGTAAAAGTAATGGTGCTTGCGGGGCTGGTGGATGTGGAAAATTATCAGTGTACGATTGGCTGGCAGATATTGATTTGCCGAATGGTCAAAGTACGTATGACGTTGTAGAAGTTCGATTCAAAAATAGCCGGAAAGCTTTTTTCCGGAACATGAAAGATATTCAATTACAAGTAGGCGATGCCGTTGTTGTTGAAGCCAGTCCGGGACACGATGTTGGAGTGGTATCAGTTGTGGGTGAATTGGCCAGAATACAAGTCAGAAAAAAGGCACCAAACTTTAAACCTCACGAGGCGCGCAAAATTTACCGCAAGGCGAGTAAAGAAGATATTGAAAAATGGAAAGAATCACGCGAGCGTGAAAAACTAACCATGTTCAGATCACGTGAAGTGGCCTCTGAACTGGCACTGGATATGAAAATTTCAGATGTCGAGTATCAGGGTGATGGCACCAAAGCGACATTTTATTATACCGCTGAAGATCGCATTGATTTCAGGCAATTGATCAAAGATCTGGCTGATACTTTCAAGGTTCGTATTGAAATGAAACAAATTGGTGTTCGTCAGGAAGCCGCGCGTTTAGGCGGAATCGGATCATGCGGACGTGAACTTTGTTGCTCAACCTGGCTGACTGATTTCCGGTCTGTTTCTACTGCTGCTGCGAGATACCAACAATTGTCATTGAATCCTCAAAAGCTTGCGGGCCAATGTGGTAAACTGAAATGTTGTTTGAATTACGAATTGGATTCGTACCTAGATGCGTTAAAAAGTTTTCCAAGTTCTGAAGTGCGTTTGCAAACCGAAAAGGGTCACGCATTCCATATTAAAACAGATGTATTTAAAGGACAGATGTGGTATATGTATGAAGAGCGTGGCGAAGAGATGTCTAAATCAGTAATGGTTCCTTTGTCTCCTTCTGATGTCAAAGAGGTAATAGAGATGAACAAGGCCGGTAAAAAGCCCCTTGATTTGAAATCATATATGGTTGAGGAAGTTGTTGCTGAGCCAGATTATACAAACGTGGTTGGTCAGGATAGCCTTAACCGTTTTGACAATGCCTTCAAAAAGAAAGGTAAAAACAAAAAGAAAAAAGGAAAAGGCACGGGTCAAGGCGGTGATAATCGTCCACAAAATCAAGTTGTAAAACCAGTTGATGGCGAAAATCGTCCACAACAAAATCCAAGACCACAGGGCAATAAACCGAATCCTAATCAGAATCGCAAACCACAAAATTCTGGTCAGCCTCAGGCAAACAAACCTCAGAATTCTGGACAAGGTCAGGTCAATAAACCTCAACAGAACAAGCCGCAAAATTCAGGACAGCAAACACAAAAGCCAAAACCGAATCCAAATCAAAATCCGCGTCCGCAGCAGGCAAAACCACAGAATCAAATAAAGCCTGAAGGAGCTGTGCAACAAGGTGAGGCTGGAGCAGAAGGTGAAAAGAAAGCAAGCAATAATAAGCGCAGAAACAAGAATCGTAATCGTAACCGAAATCAGAATAAACCGAATGGAGAAAGTAAGCCTGAACAGAGTTAGTTCTTTTCTCGTTTTGTGTCTTGCATGGGTGCTCAATTCGTGTGATTCAAATCGGGTGTATGAAGAAAATTTCAGCGTTGAAAACAATGTCTGGAATTATGAAGATGTCAAAACATTTTCATTTGATATTACAGATACCCTGAGTCCTTTGGATTTGTACGTGAACATTCGCACTACGAGTGATTACCAATACAGCAACTTGTACGTTTATTTATACAGTTCGTACCCAAATGGCTATTCTGATAAAGACACCCTTGAATTTATTTTGGCAGAGCAGGATGGAAAATGGTTAGGTGAAAGTTCCGGGACCGTTATTGAAAATCAGATTCTCATTTCTCGGGGTGGACGTTTCCCTTACAGTGGAAAATACACCTTCAAAATTCAGCATGCCATGCGTGAACAAGATTTGCCGGAAATAATTGATATTGGTTTTAGAGTTGCCTTGATGGAAGCCAAGTAGGTCAAAAGGACAGATCGAATGACGAAGAATTTTGGTCGTTTTTGATCACAACAACTCATCCAGACTTTTAGCCTTCTGGAAGAAAGCAATTGCGTCTTGATTCAGACAATCGAAGTAATTTTCAAGCAACCAGTTCGCAGCATAATCTCGGTATTGTTCTTTAGAAATTTTTGGAAGGTAGATATAGCCTTTTCCCTTTTTGCGGTGTTTGATAAATCCTTTTCTTTCTAATATTCTGACAATGGTTGAGGTTGTATTATAAGCCGGTTTTGGGAGTGGATAGAAGTTGATTATATCCTGAACAGTTGCTTCCTGAAGCCCCCAAAGGCGCAACATAACTTGTTCTTCTGCAGGTGTTAATCGTTGCATAACTAATTATTTAGTGGAACAAAGGTAGCAAAATCTGATAAATGAAGTAAGTTTTAGTTGGATTCACTTTTTTAATAAAAATGGCTTCCATTTACATCAATGAGTTTGACCTATTGATATGTTCAGCGTGATCGAATCAAAATTTTCCAATGAGGTGTTTTGTTTTATTTCTATCTTGTTTTAATGCACGATTTTTTTCAGAAAATCTTTAGCGAAACGCCGGCTAAAATTTCAAAGCTTTCAGGTGGAGATATCAATGACGTTTATGAAGTTATTGTGCCCCGCGGTGAATATGTTGTCAAAGTCAATGATGATGAAAAATTTCCTGGCATGCTGGCTTATGAAGCAATTGGACTTTCAACACTTGCTATGTCAATGAGTGTTGCAACACCAAAAGTTTATGAGTGTGGAGGAATTGACGGAAAGCAATTTTTGGTTCTTGAAAAAATTTGGACACTAGATTCAGTTGACAAAACATGGGTTCAGTTTGGGCGTGATTTAGCTAAAATGCATCAGACGAGTTCTGAAAATTTTGGTTTTGAATCAGACAATTATATTGGTTCATTGGTACAGAAGAACGAGCTAAAAAAAACCTGGACAGAATTTCTGATTACTCAACGCCTTCAACCCATGCTTGAGTTGGCGGTCAACCAAGGGGATGTTAATTATGTGGAGGCGAAAATTTTTGATTCGCTTTTTTCCAAATTGGAGAAATTAATTCCGCAAGAAAAACCTGCATTGCTTCACGGTGATTTATGGTCGGGTAATTTTTTAGTGGGACCAGCTGAAGAGGCTGTCTTAATTGACCCCGCTGTGTATTACGGTCATCGTGAAATGGATTTAGCCATGATGCATTTGTTTGGTGGTTTTTCTCCAAAACTATTTGATGCCTACCATGAAATTTATCCACTTGAAAATGGTTGGAAGGATCGAGTTGAACTCAATCAACTTTATCCACTTTTAGTACATGTAAATTTATTTGGCAGATCGTATTGGGATCGCGTAAAAAAGATTGTTGAAGGATATTTATAATCTCAACAAATTATCTTTTGGTATTCATTAAATCTTCAATGTGATCAGCTTCAATGGGAATGTTTTTCATCAAGTTAAAAGGAGCTCCTTTTTTCTGAACAACCACATCGTCTTCCAAACGAATACCTAATCCTTCTGCAGGAATATAGATACCCGGCTCAACAGTGAAAACCATTCCCGCTTTAATTGGCTCCGTCCACAAACCAACATCGTGTGTATCCAATCCTAAAAAGTGTGATGTGCCGTGCATGAAATATTTTTTATACGCCGGCCAGTTTGGATCTTGTTTTTTGATGTCGTTTTTATCGATCAGTTTTAAATCGAGCAATTCTTTTTCCATCAATTTGCCAACTTCAATATGATATTCATTCATCAAAGTTCCGGGCACCAATAATTTTGTACTCGCATTTTTTACTTTCAATACCGAATTGTAAACTGCTTTTTGGCGCTTGGTGAATTTACCATTTACCGGAATGCAGCGGGTCAAATCAGATGCGTAGTTTGCATATTCGGCTGCAAAATCCATCAAAATCACATCACCACTTTTACACTGTTGATTATTTTCAATGTAGTGCAACACGCAGGCATTTTTACCCGATCCTATGATTGGCGTATAAGCAAATCCTTTTGAACGATTGCGTGTAAATTCATGAATAATTTCTGCTTCAATTTCATATTCCCAAACATTTGGTTTTACAAAATCAAGTACACGTTTAAATCCTTTACCAGTTATGTCGCAGGCAATTTGCATCAAGTCCAACTCTTCTTTTTCTTTTATAGAGCGAATACGATGCATGATCGGTGCGCTCTTTTTGTATGTGTGTGCAGGAAAATCTTTCTGTAATCTTTTTATAAAGCGATCCTCTCTCGTTTCAGTCTCAGAATATCTTCTTGTATGCTCATTTGTATTTATGTAGACATTTTCTGCTTGCGCCATTACCGTCTTTAAAACGGTTTCAAATTGGGTAAGCCAGAAGACGCTTTTTTATTCCAGATGTTTGAAAAGCAGTCTCTTTGGTAAGTTTTTCACCTTCCCAGATGGCAATCGTCTCGCTTGTTTCTTTTAAAAAAAGCATTTCACGGTGGATGGGGTTGAACGCATCTGGATAAATAACCAAAATACTCTCCTCCTGGTCAACTCCTGAAAGATAAAAAATATCGCGATGTTGTTGAAAGGCAACTGTACTGTCAGCGCTGATTGGATAGATATCGTTCGAGTTAAAAAAGGCAACTGAATTGGGCGCAAGTGCTTTGATAAATTTGGCTCTGTTTTTTACAAAAAGGTCTTTCTGAATGCGGTGATATTTCATACAAAGGCTGAGTTTGATAGATTTCTATACGCTAAGGTAATCTTTTGTTAATTTCATAAGACATGAGTTAAATTATATTTTGCCGATTTGGTATAAATCAGTCAAAATATCGTGTCATCTATTGTTAATTCAAGATAAGTGGCTACATTTGCGCTCTCAAAAATTTTCAGATTCGGTTTTGTAATTTGGAGTTTTGAGATTGCCCCGAAGGGGTCATAATGTGAGAATTTTGAAATTATGTCAGCCGGAGTAAAATTATTTGCAGGACGCGCCACCATGGATCTGGCTCAGAAAATTGCTTCTGAGTACGGACAGTCTTTGGGTAAAGTGGATGTAAGTGTTTTCAGCGATGGCGAGTTTTCTCCGTCATTTGAAGAAACTGTTCGTGGACAAGATGTTTTTTTAATTCAGTCCACAATGCCTCCAACCGAAAACCTGTTTGAGTTATTGTTGATGGCGGATGCGGCTAAACGTGCCTCTGCAAAATCTATTATTGCTGTAATTCCTTATTTCGGTTTTGCAAGACAAGACAGAAAAGATAAACCACGTGTTGCAATTGGATCAAAACTAGTTGCGAGTACGCTCGAAACGGCAGGTGTTGATCGAGTCATGACAATGGATTTACACGCTGATCAGATTCAGGGATTTTTTGAAATTCCAGTAGATCATTTATATGCATCTTCTATTTTCATTCCATACATAAAATCAATTGATACAGGTAACTTGATCATGGCTGCACCCGATGCAGGCGGAGCAAAACGTGCCAACTCATATTCGAAAAAATTCAACACCGGTTTAGCAATGTGTCACAAGCAGCGTAAAGTTGCAAATGAGATTGCTGAGATGACGGTTATTGGAGATGTGCGTGGAAAAGATGTAATCCTCTTGGATGATATGGTGGACACTGCGGGAACATTGGCGAAAGCTGCTGATTTATTTATGCAGGAAGGTGCTTTATCTGTGCGTGCATTTTGTACACATGCAGTTCTTTCAGGTCCTGCTTATGAACGCATTGAAGAGTCTGCCTTGACAGAATTAGTAGTGACAGATTCAATACCTTTGAAGAAGCAAAGTAAAAAAATTAAAGTACTCTCAGTTGCACATCTATATGCTGAGGTTATGCATGCGTTGGTTAAACAAGAATCAATAAGCGCGCACTTTTGATGATGCTCAGTTTTTACGAACGCAGTGAAGTAAAAGCATAGCAGCATCAAATCCCGACCGAAATGAAATGGAGCGTCGGGATAGGTTGGAGTCAAACGAGACTCAACAAGATTCAAATCAATAAAGATTTGGACACATTGAAAAAGTATATTAACCAGCCTGAAAAAGTAACTCAGGCATAAAACAAATAAATAATGAAAGAAGTATCATTGAGCGGTTCTCCAAGAGAGAACGTAGGGTCTAAAGATGCTACAGCTGTTCGCAACAGCGGACGTGTTCCATGTGTAGTTTATGGTGGTGAGTCACAAACTCATTTTACTGTAGAAAAATTAGCTATTGAAAAATTGGTTTTTACACCATTCGTTTCAATTGTTAATCTTGATATCGCAGGAAAAAAATCAAAAGCCTTGATTCAGGCAGTTCAGTTTCATCCGGTAACAGATAAAGTTCACCATGTGGATTTTCTGGAGTTGAATGACAAGAAAAAAGTAAAAGTTGAAATCCCTGTTAAAGTTACAGGACGTTCTGTTGGTGTTATGGCTGGTGGAAAATTGCAACAAGTTTTCAGAAAGGTAAAAGTTCACGCTTTGCCAGGTGATCTTCCAGATGATTTGACAATTGATATCACAAATATGAAAGTAGGTGATGCAATTCGCATTAAAGAATTGAGCACTGATAAAGTTCAGATCTTAAATTCTCCAAATGCAGTTGTTGTTTCTGTGAAATCAGCAAGAGGTGTTGTAGCTGAACCAGCTCCGGGTGCTCCGGCAGCGGCAGCAGCGGCTAAGCCTGCAGCCAAAAAATAATTTCAATCTGAAATGATTCTGAAAGCCCTGACTGTGTCGGGGCTTTTTTGTTTTCGATACTTTCACTGTCCTTGTTTTTTATCCGATATTTGTCACTCAGAAACAGAGCATGAAATACCTCATAGTTGGTTTAGGCAATCCTGGTGACAAGTATGCAAATACGCGCCACAATATTGGATTTAAAGTGCTGGAAGAACTTATCAAAGGATCTGAAACAAAATTTGAGGTAGCAAAGCTGGGTAATGTTGCACACTTTAAATTCAAGGGACGAACGCTTGTTCTATTGCAACCCTCTACCTTCATGAATCTTAGCGGCAAGGCATATAACTACTGGCTGCAGCATGAAAAAATTTCCGTGGAAAATTCGCTTATTATTACTGATGATCTTGCTCTGCCGCTTGGTAAACTGCGGTTAAAACCCAAGGGCAGTGATGGTGGACACAATGGTCTCAAAGACATTCACGTAACGCTGCAATCTGAAAATTATCCACGGCTGCGTTTTGGAGTAGGGAATGAGTTTGCAAAAGGAAAACAGGTTGATTACGTCCTCGGCGAATGGACAAAGGAAGAACTTCCGGTTTTGGAAGAGCGCATGAAAATTGCCTGTGAAATGATTAAATCTTTTGTGACCATTGGCATTGATAAAACCATGAGTTTTTGGAACAATAAATAGTTCTGATTTTTATTTTCTGAAGAATAAATCCTGCTATTTTTCTCAATCACGCGTATCTATCCGTACGTCGCGTTAACAAATAATTAACGAAAATATCGATTTATTAATCTGTAAATCAATATGATATAAAATTGGCACACGACTTGCAAATTGTCATGTATTATTCATTAAAAACATAATATTATGATCGCAAAAAAAAGTAAGCAGGCAGACCTCGAACGCAAGAGGTTTGCCTTTTTTCAAATCGGATTAGTAGTTGCAGGAGCAGCTACGCTTTTAGCCTTCGAGTACAAATCGGTATCGGTGGAAGAAAAAAAAGTAGTGGTGCATGAGACTCCATCCTCATGGACTGCGCCTTCGGATTTTATTCCGGATGACATTCTGGACAGCAGACCACAACCTCAACAAACATCTCTTCAAACTGAACCTGTAGATGAGGTAATTATTTCAACACGTCCAATTGATGCCGGCAAAGGATTCACATCGATCATTGTTGTTGGTGATCCTTGTGAAGATTGTGAAGCTAATCTGGTAATCGTGGATGATTCAAGACCTGGTGATATCGCATTGATTGTGGATAAAGAACCCTCATTCCCTGGTGGAGATGCAGCAATGGCACGCTTTATTCAGGAAAACACTGTAGTCCCTGAAATCTGCAGAGAATTGGGTGAAGGCGGAATGGTTTATGTGGAGTTTGTCGTAAATACTGACGGTTCAATTTGCCAGGTAAAATCGGCCAATCAAGTTCATCCGCTCTTAATGAAGGAAGCTGAACGTGTTGTTGGAATCATGCCAAAATGGACTCCTGGTGAAAATTCAGGAAAGAAAGTTCGTGTGCGTTTTACAGTACCAATCAATTTTGTCGTTAAATAACTAAGATCAGAATTTGAAGAATAGCTGATTCGTTTTGCGGATCAGCTATTTTTTTTTCTTGAATTTTATGGTTGAGGATAACTCGAGTTTACTCAACTCACTGAAACTTTCCTTTTAGAAATACGAAAATGACATGTATCAGGACCAGCTGAAAAAATCTGGCTGGATATTATCTAAGAAAATCAGGCCATTAAGGGAATAGCATGGAAGTATGAGAAAATTAGCATCCGGCATCAAAACGAATTAAAAACGTACTCTTCATTATAGAGCTTGTTGAATATGTAATCTGGATTTGCAATGTAACCCATCTGTTAAATCTTATTATAACTCAAGAATCGACAAGAAAGGCAGCTAGGAAATCCGGCAATTCTTTCTTATATTTGGCATTCACGTAAAATTGTAGCAACATGTTTAAAGGTAGCAGCAGCAAGACAGAAGCGGTGAATTCACCGGACAAACTGAACCGATTGGTTGAAGGAACTTCTGTGAAGGGAGATATTAAAACAGATAGCAATTTCCGTTTGGATGGCGAGTTGATTGGCACCTTAAATACGTTGGGAAAATTGGTTATTGGACCTACCGGTAAAATTGAAGGAGATATTGTTTGTGGAAATGCTGACATTGAGGGTGAGGTTACAGGTAATATTAAAGTGGACGGAATTCTATTGTTGAAATCAACCGCTAAATTTCGCGGGAATATTATTGCACAAAAATTGGCCATCGAAAACGGAGCAGACTTTAATGGAAACTGTCATATGGGTGCCGGCCAGCCTAAGTTTGAACAAATTGCTGTTCCTGCAGTAGAGAACGAGCTGGTATATTAAGTATGCCTGATCCAAAGCCGGAAAAATCCAAAAAAAAAACCGGTGCTAATCCATATCTGCGCTTTACCGGACTTGCTTTTCAAATGGGAGCAATCATTGGATTGGGCGCCTGGGGTGGTTCAGAACTGGACGCTTGGTCAGGAAATCAAAAACCAGTTTATACAATCATATTCAGCCTTCTTGCAATTGCCATATCTTTGTATCTCATAATTAAAGAAGCTCTGAAGCTGTCTGATGATGACAAATAGATTTGGCCTTTTCGCTACACTTATCATTCTTGCAGTCTCAATGGTCTGTGGTACGGTGCATTTTTTTCTGCGTCGCGATGGTTTTTTGCCGGAGAATTTTTCGCAAACACCATTTGTGCTTTTGTATCTATTTTTAGTACCTCTTTCGGTACTCACGATATGGTTTGTTTTATGGCGATTTAAAAAAGACAATACTTCGGCTGGAAGTGCCTATTTTATTACAGTATTCTTCAAAATGTTTGGCTCTGCTTTTTTTCTGTATCCGGGTGTTGTGACAGATGCTTCTCTCATGAAACCGACCGCAGTTCAGTTTATGATAATTTTTTTTCTGCTGCTTTTCATCGAAACAATTCTGTTGGTCAAGCTTTTAAACGCTCCTTTGGACGAAAAGTCAAAAAATGACGAAAATCAAAAGGCCAAGTCATAATCTAATTCTTTTTTATCTCTACCTTTGTGCCGATTTTTTTTAGGAACCAACCTCGAAAAAGGTAATTTGATATGATTAACGGCTTGAAAATAAAATTTTTATCACTACTGGCAGTTCTAATGCTGTCGAGCTCTGTGGTAATCGCTGAAAGTCCTGTTCATGACAATCATGACGAATCAGTGATAACAGCGAATGATGATCACGGTAATCAGCCTGAAAAGAAATTTGACGCTGCCGCCCACGCAATTCATCACGCAATGGATGCGCACGAGTTTCACTTCACCGATAATTTTGTTATTCCGTTACCGGTAATTCTCTGGACAGAAAATGGTCTTGTAACATTTATGTCTTCTGAGTTTCATCACGATGATGATGGTCATCATATCGTAGAAAAAGATGGAATGAAGTTCGTTAAATTCCATGAAAAAATTTATCAGTTAGATGCAGGTGCAGAGCATGTGCTTTTCGATGGTGATCACAAACCAATGAATGCCATAAAACCACTTGATATTTCGCTGACCAAAAATGTGGTAACCATGTTTCTCGTTGCACTTCTCATGTTGTGGATCTTTATTGCAACTGCAAAACACTATAGAACTGAAACACCAACCGCTCCGAAAGGAATTGCCGGATTTACTGAGCCACTAATTTTGTTTGTAAGATCAATTGCTCAAGATAATATTCATGGTCACGATACCTACAAAAAATTCATGCCGTATCTGTTGACAGTGTTTTTCTTTATTCTTTTTGGAAACGTGCTTGGATTGATTCCGTTTTTAGCAAATCCAAATATGACCGGTAGTATCTCTGTTACTATCGTGCTTGCTGCATTTACATTTGTCGTTCAAATGATCCACTCAAAGAAAGGTTTCTGGAGTCACATCTTTATGCCGCCAGGTGTACCAATTGCATTGTATCCGATTCTAGTTCCAATTGAATTTGCAGGAATATTTATTAAACCTGCAGCTTTGATCATTCGACTTTTTGCCAACATCACTGCAGGGCATATCATTGTGGTATCGCTGATCGCAATCATTTTTGTAAATCAGAATGCAGCTTGGGCAGGATTATCAGTTCCAATGACCTTATTTATTTCGGTGTTGGAATTGTTGGTAGCTTTTTTACAGGCCTATATTTTTACGATGCTCTCAGCACTCTTTATTGGAAGTGCGGTGGAAGAAGCGCATCATTAATTGTGTAATGTTTAATTAATATATAAGTAAAATGGGAACAGGAATCGCAGCAATCGGAGCAGGTTTAGCCGTTATCGGTGCCGGAATTGGTATTGGTAGAATCGGTGGTTCTGCCGTAGAATCTATGGCAAGACAGCCTGAATTGGCCGGTAAAATTCAAACAGCAATGATCATCGCAGCGGCTTTGATAGAGGGTGCAGCCCTTTTCGCAGTCGTAGTTGCAATGATGCAAGGCTAAGAATTAAAAAGACGGTGTCAGGGATTGCCTGATACCGTCTTTATTAGAAATTTATTAAGCATTAAAATAATCATATGGATTTAATACAACCTGCAGTAGGGCAAATGATTTGGGCAAGTTTGGTGTTTGTCATCTTGCTTTTTCTATTGGCTAAATTCGCTTGGAAACCAATTTTAAAGGCTGTTAACGAGCGCGAAAAAAGCATTGCTGAATCAATTGCTTTAGCTGACTCAACAAAAGCTGAGATGAAGCAACTTCAGGCTCAAAATGAAACGTTGTTGCGCGATGCCCGCATCGAGCGTGATAACATGATTAAAGACGCAACCGAAACTGGAAAAAGAATTATTCAGGAGTCAAAAGAAACGGCAAAAATTGAATTTGAAAAAATTGTTGCAGAAGCTCAGGAGGTAATTAAATCTGAAAAATCTGCTGCACTTGCTGATCTGAAAACACAAGTTGCTTCGCTGTCATTGGAGATTGCTGAAAAAGTAATTAAAGGTGAATTGGCGTCAAACGATAAACAAAAAGCATTGGCTGATAAACTGGCTGGTGATATCAGTTTAAATTAAGAAGGATGAAGGGTAATAAAGTTGCATCACGATACGCAAAGGCTCTTCTGGATTTAGCCGTTGAGCAAAATGTGCTTGACAATGTCAATGCGGATATGATCAATCTTGCTGAGGTATTTGAAGCATCGAAAGATCTCACTTCCGTTTTAAAAAGTCCCGTAATTTCACCTGCTAAAAAGGTAGAAATTCTTGAGTCAGTTTTCAGCAAAAATCTGAATCCAATGTCACTTGGATTTATGAAACTGATTGTAAAAAAATCAAGAGCCGGAATTATGCCGGAGATTGCTGACAGCTTTATTGATCTTTACAAAAAGCACAATAATATTTTGGATGTTTACTTGACATCTGCAGTTCTTTTGGATCAACCGGTGAAAGAAAAAATTCTATCTAAAATTAAAGTGCGTTTCAACGGTAAAATTAATTTGATTGAAAAAGTTGATCCTGCTTTGTTGGGTGGATTTATAGTGCGCATAGACGATAACCAACTGGATGCTTCAATAGCAAGTCAGTTGTCAAATTTGAAGAATATTTTATTGAATTAAAATCTAAATAAAAATGGCTAGTATTAAACCAGCAGAAGTTTCTGCAATCCTGAGAGAGCAATTATCAGGCTTTAAATCGGAGGCTGATCTGCAAGAAGTAGGTACGGTTCTCCAGGTTGGAGATGGTATTGCTCGTATTTACGGACTTTCAAGTGTACAGTACGGTGAGATGGTTGAATTCAACGGGGGGTTGCGCGCAATCGCATTGAACCTTGAAGAAGACAACGTAGGTGTTGTATTGTTGGGTAAATCTGACACAATCAAAGAAGGTGATACTGTAAAACGTCTTGGATTAATTGCATCACTAAAAGTAGGTGAAGGAATTGTCGGACGTGTTGTGGATACAATGGGTACACCAATCGATGGTAAAGGAGCAATTCAGGGTGAAACATTTGAGATGCCTTTGGAGCGCAAAGCACCGGGTGTTATCTTCCGTCAACCGGTTACTGAGCCTTTGCAAACTGGTATCAAAGCGATTGATGCAATGATTCCGGTTGGTCGCGGACAACGTGAGTTGATTATTGGTGATCGTCAGACTGGAAAAACAACGGTTGCGATTGATACAATCATCAATCAAAAAGAATTTTACGATAAAGGTGAACCAGTATATTGTATCTATGTAGCAATTGGTCAAAAAGGATCTACTGTTGCAGGATTAGTAAAAAAACTGACAGACGCTGGTGCAATGGCTTATACTACAATTGTTGCGGCTAATGCATCTGATGCAGCTCCAATGCAATTCTACGCGCCTTTTGCAGGTGCAGCCATCGGAGAATATTTCCGTGACACGGGTCGTCCGGCATTGATCATTTATGATGATTTATCAAAACAAGCAGTTGCTTACCGTGAGGTTTCTCTACTATTGAGAAGACCACCGGGACGTGAGGCTTATCCTGGTGACGTTTTCTATTTGCACTCGCGTTTATTAGAAAGAGCTGCAAAAGTGATCAAGGATGATAAAATTGCGTCTACCATGAATGACCTTCCTGCTTCATTGCGTGGAAAGGTAAAAGGTGGTGGATCATTGACTGCACTTCCTATTATTGAAACACAAGCAGGTGACGTTTCTGCGTACATTCCAACTAACGTAATTTCAATTACGGATGGTCAGATTTTCTTGGAGTCAAACTTGTTTAACGCAGGTGTTCGTCCGGCAATCAACGTAGGTATTTCGGTATCACGTGTGGGTGGAAATGCTCAGATTAAATCAATGAAAAAAGTTGCTGGTACCTTGAAATTAGATCAGGCTCAGTACCGCGAACTTGAAGCATTTGCTAAGTTTGGTTCTGACCTCGATGCTGCTACTAAATCAGTATTGGATAAAGGTGCGCGTAACGTTGAAATTTTGAAACAAGCTGAAGGAGATCCTTTCACAGTTGAAAATCAAATTGCAATTATTTACGCTGGTTCAAAAGGTTTGTTGACTAATGTTCCAATCAATAAAGTAAAGGAATTTGAAAAAGAATACCTGAACTACCTGAACGCAAAACACAGAGATACTTTGGATCAGTTGAAGGCAGGAAAATTTGATGAAAACATCACTTCTGTTCTTGACAAAGTTGCAAAAGAACTTTCTTCAAAATATTAATTGATAGGCAATAGCGCATGGCTAACTTAAAAGAGATAAGGAACCGTATTACATCTGTCGCTTCGACAATGCAGATCACGTCTGCCATGAAAATGGTATCTGCTGCAAAGTTGAAACGTGCACAGGATGCGGTTACCAAAATGCGTCCGTATTCTGAAAAACTGCATCACATTCTTTCTAATTTATCCGCATCGTTGGATACTTCAGAAAATGAATTTGCTGCACCGCGTGAAATAAAAAACGTAGTGATTGTAGTGATGAGTTCAAACCGTGGATTATGCGGTGGATTTAACAACTACGTGATCAAAGAAGCGTTGAAACAAGCACGTGAATATTCTCAGAAATACAATGTTGCAGTTATCACAGTTGGTAAAAAAGCAACAGATACTTTTAAGAAATCTGATTTCAACATCAAAGGATCGCGTCTTCCAAAACAACTGGATGATTTGTGGGGAAGTTTAACTTTCGCAAACGCTGCTCCGATTGCTGAAAAAATCATGACTGCTTACAAAGACAAGCAGGTGGACAAAGTGATTCTGATTTACAATCGCTTCAAAAATACCGCAACACAAATTGTAACTACTGAACAGTTTTTACCAATCGTGCCGCCTGCACAAAAAGAAGGTGCTGCGTCAATGGATTACATTTTTGAGCCATCAAAAGAAGAAATTGTAAGTGATTTGATTCCAAAATCTTTGAAGATTCAATTGTACAGCGCACTCTTAAATTCATTTGCCGGTGAGCACGGTGCGCGTATGACTGCCATGCACAAAGCAACCGACAACGCCAGTGCCATGAACAAAAGATTAAAACTGGAATACAACAAAGCCCGTCAGGCTGCAATTACCAATGAAATCCTTGAGATCGTAGGTGGTGCTGAAGCATTGAAAGGTTAATAGATTTATCTGATCGGCCCGCCCCGCCGGGGGGGGGGGGGGGGGGGGGGGGGGGGAGGGGGGGGGGGGGGGGGGGGGGGGAGGTGGGGGGGGGGGCCGGCGGGGACGGGGGCCGGGGGGCACAGGGAGGGCGCCCCCGGGCGCCCCGCGGCGCCACGGGGGGGGGGGGGGGGGGGGGGGGGGGGGGGGGGGGGGGGGGGGGGGGGCGCGGGGGGGGGGGGGGGGGGGGGGGCGGGGGCGCCGCGGGGGGGGGGGGGGGGGGGGGCCCGGGGAGGGGCCGGGGGGGGGGGGAACGCGGGGGGCCGGGGGGCGGGGGGGGGGCGGGGGGGCGGCGGGGGGGGGGGGCGGGGGGGGGGGGGGGGGGGGGGGGAGGGGGGGGGGGGGAGGGCGGCGGGGCGACGGGCATACCCATTATTCTGATTAAATTTGCCCCGACTTCCGTTAGGAACGTCGGGGTTTTTTATGATCGTAGAAATAGAAGATAAATTAGTTTCGTCTGAACTCTTTTCAAAACAATTTGTGTGTAATTTATCTGCATGCAAAGGAGCCTGTTGTGTTGAGGGTGACAGCGGTGCGCCGCTTGAAAAAAGCGAGATTAAATTGATAGAAGGTAGCCTGGATAAAATCAAAACCTTCATGACTCCTGAAGGAATTGAAGCGGTGAATGAAATTGGCGTTTCGTATTTGGATTCATGGGAAGATCCGGTTACAACTTTAGTAAAAGGCAAAGAATGTGCTTTTGTTTTTTACGATGAACAAGGCATCACCAAATGTTCTATTGAGAAGGCTTACCGCGAAGGAGTAATTCCATTTAACAAACCCATCTCATGTCACTTGTATCCAATCCGCGTTAAGAAGCATAAAGAATACGAATCATTGAATTATGATCGTTGGTCAATTTGCAAAGATGCTTGTACGCTTGGAAAAGAATTGAAGGTGCCGGTATATAAATTCTTGAAAGAACCTTTGGTGCGTGCTTATGGCGCTAATTTTTTTAGCGAGATGGAAAAAGTAGCACAAGAATTGGAGAAGCAAGAAGCAGCAGAGAATAAGAAGAAAAAGAAATAATCTTCTTAATGAGAAATTATGGTGCATACATTTCGAAAATCAGAACGGCTTTGCTCACGCACAGTCATTGACGAAATTTTTTCGAAAGGAAAAGAACTGCGCAAATTTCCTTACCTCTTAAAATATATTTACTCTACCGAAGTAGCTGTAAATCCTGTTCAAATAGTAGTTTCTGTTCCAAAAAAAAGAGCAAAATCAGCTGTTGATCGTAATCGTTTACGCAGACAAATTAAAGAAGCTTACCGGTTGAACAAAGATGAACTTCAATTGTATTTTCAGAATAATAAATGCTCTATTGTCATCTTCCTAATTTATACCGGAAAAGAAAAAGAGGTATATACTTTACTGGAGGAAAAATTAAAAGTAATTTTAAAGGAACTTATTCATACTGTATCATGTTTAAAATAAAATCACTCCTGCTGATTCTGGCTTTTACCATTGGTCTTCAATCCAAAGGACAGAATCAATCCAATCTTGATTTTGAAATTCTCAAGAATCTGGAATTGTTTGAAATGGTTTATAAACAGGTTGACATGGCCTATGTGGATGAACCTAATCCGGGACATCTGATGCGCGTGGCAATTGATGCTATGTTGAAAGAACTGGATCCGTATACGGTTTATATTCCTGAATCGCAGATTGAAGATTTGAAGTTGATGACAACAGGCCAATACGGTGGAATTGGTGCCTTGATTCAACAACAAGGAAAGCACGTAGTGTTGACAGAAGCTTATGAACATTGGCCTGCAGCTAAAGCGGGTCTTTTACCAGGCGATATTTTTGTTGAGATTAATGATAAAAGTTTAGAAGGATTAACATCCTCTGAAGTTTCAGATTTACTGACCGGAAAACCGGGAAGTGAATTGAAAATTAAAGTAGACCGTCAAGGAGAGTTTATTACAAAAACAGTAGTTCGTGAAGAAATCAAAATGCTTTCTGTGCCTTATGGCGGAATGGTTACGGAAGACATTGGGTATGTAAAATTCATTTCTTTCACGCAAAATTCAGCTGAAGATGTTTACAATGAATTCGAAGCTTTGAAGAAAAAGGGAATGAAAAAATTCATTCTTGATTTACGTGGAAACGGCGGTGGATTATTAATTGAGGCGGTGAAAATCGTAAACATGTTTGTTGAAAAAGGTGAGAAAATTGTTTGGATGAAAGGGCCGCTCTGCAGAGGACATCACAACGTGGGATGCAACACAGAAAGCTATCGATCCAACCATTCCAATTGTTGTTCTGGTTGATGGAAATTCAGCATCTGCAAGTGAAATTGTGAGTGGCGCATTACAAGATTTGGATCGCGCGATTATCTTAGGACAGACCTCTTACGGTAAAGGCTTGGTGCAGCGTCCGCTTGATTTGAAATACAACGCTAAGTTGAAAATTACCATCGCAAAGTACTATACACCTAGCGGAAGATGTATTCAAAAATTGGATTACACACATCGCAGTGCGGGTGAATCTGCGCAAAATATCAACGAGGAAAATATTACCAAATTCAAAACAAAAAATGGACGTGAAGTAATTGATGGAAGAGGCATTGAACCTGATATCACAATTCCTGAAAAAGAATATAGTCGCCTAACATTGACCCTTGTTCTGGAGCATATCATTTTTGATTTTGCAACCAAATACCGAATCGCAAATGCAACCATTGCGCCGGCAAAAGAATTTAAATTATCAGACCAGGAATATCAGAATTTTGTAGATTTTGTTCTGACTAAAACCTTTACCTATTCTACACAATCGTCAGAATTAATGGAGCAGCTTAAGAAGACCGCTGAGACTGAAAATTATTTCAGTGATGTTCAGGCAGAATACAATGCACTTTTTAATAAACTGAATCCTTCAAAGGAACGTGATTTGCAAAAGTTCAAACCTGAATTGACTGAACTTCTGGAAGATGAAATTATTGGCAGATATTATTATCAAACCGGTCGCATTGAAAAGTCTCTGGTAGATGATCCGTTTATTCTGGAGGCGATTAAAATATTAAATGATCAGGCTCGTTATAAAACGATATTGAACATTAAGGAATAAGATGTTTGACAAATGGCTGAAACTTCCTGCCCATTATTGGTTGCGCGTTACTGCTCTGGTAATTCTGGTAATTGGTGTTGCGGTTTCAAATGTACTCATGAGTATTGGTGCCATTTGGATCATTTCAAATTGGTTAATTGAAGCTAAATTTTCTGACTACGGTCAACGACTGAAACAAAGTCCAGAGTTAATTCTCATTCTCATTTTCTTGGTCTATTCCATTCTCACCATTGCCTGGAGTGATGATTTCTGGTATGCATTTCATGATATCCGGATTAAATTACCATTGCTTGCAATTCCGCTTGCATTGGGATCGGGCGCACCTTTAGACCGTAAGATATTTCATTTTCTCTTGTTTCTTTTTATAGGTATTGTTGCATTTACAAGTACGTTGAATTTTATCTGGTTTAACTTTTCTGGCTTGCAAGCAGATATTCGTCAAATGTCCTGGTTTATTTCTCAAATCAGATTTGCAACATTGGTTGATTTGGCTCTTTTCTCAACCGTATTTTTAATTTTTGAAAAAAAATTGAATTGGTTTTTGGGGGTCATTCTGATTGTCTGGTTTGCACTTTATACCTTCTACGCGCAAGTTCTGAACGGCTATATACTGTTTGTGCTTTTGTTTCTTTTCACAATTGTATTTCTGGTAATGCGGTTAAAGGCTACGAGTGTAAGATTTGCAATTTTTGGATTTTTTCTTCTGGTATTTGGCTTCGGTTTATTTTATTTAAGGAGTGTAGCAGAGAGCTATAAGAGTCCGGTACCTATAGATTTTAAATCACTTGATTTATATACTATCAACGGTAATCCCTATTACCATGATACTTTGAGTACGCAGGTTGAAAATGGGGAGTACGTATGGCTTTACGTTGCACTGGATGAAATAGAAAAAGAATGGAATGAACGATCTGCCATTAACTATGATTCATTGGATTTGAAAGGTCAACCAATGTACGGCACCCTGTTGAGATATCTTACCTCAAAACATGAGCGCAAAGATTCGGTTGGTATTTGGACTTTATCAGATGAAGAGATAAAAAAGGTTGAAAATGGTTGCACAAGTGTTGATATGAACAGAGGATTAGAATCCAAACTGCATTCATTTTTATTTGAGTTTGAAATGTATCAGGGTGGAGCAGATCCCAATGGTGTCTCACTCCTGCAAAGATTAGAACATCTCAAAACAGCCAAAGAAATTTTAGCAGATCATTGGGTATTTGGCGTAGGAATTGGCGACGTAGATTCTGTCTTTCAAACGTATTACGAAAAATCAAACTCCAAACTTCTGCCAGAAAACCGCTTGCGTTCGCACAATCAATTTATCTCTGCCTGGATTGCATTGGGAATTGTTGGATTAGTTGTTACTGTTTTGATATTTGTTGTACCGGTTTTTCAAAGTGATAAGCGCGATTATTTTCTTGGAATTACATTAATTGCACTTGCAGTTGCCTTTGGTTTTGAAGACATGCTGGAGACACAGGCTGGAGCAACAATATTTGCACTTTTTTATTCGCTGGCTGTGTTTCGTGACACAAGGAACGTGTGATGTTTCTGGATTAATCTTTCTGAAAAGTTCAGAAAATCAATCATTTACTTAACTTGGCTCTCTCAAGTTACACTATGTCCAGATTCAGTTTAAATTTCTTTTTTCTTCTTTTTCCAATTTGTGTGAATGCGCAACCCAATGAGTTTATTCATACAAGTGGTCAATATATTCTTGGCCCGTGCAACGATACTTTAAAATTGAAAGGTGTGAATTACGCACCCTACAATTGGGGTTATACTTTAGCAGATTTGAAAATTGATCAAATTGCATTGACTGGTTCCAACGTAGTTCGGTTGGTATGGTATGCAGATGGCGGTGGTGCGCCCGTTTATGCAAATTATGTTGCGTTAGACAGTGCCATCAGTAAATGTGTGCAGGCAGATATGATTGTGATTCTTGAATTACATGATTATACTTGCGACAATGATCATCCCGGTTTAATTACGAATGCGGATTGGTTTATTTCGGCGCCAGTTTTGGCCGTGATCGAAAAATATAAGCATAGCCTGATAGTCAATATTGCGAATGAATCATTGTTTGTAAACTGGACCGGAAATGCAACTGTTGCACTTGCGAATTACAAAACAACCTATGAAACAATCATCACAAATTTACGCGCAGTTTCAGGATTTGATTTTCCACTTTTAATTGATGCACCAGACTGCGGCCAGAATTCGGATGCATTCATTACTTCTGGAACTGCAGCTGACCTCATTACATTTGACCCTGCGCATAATTTGATTTTCAGCGCGCACGCTTATTGGTATGGCTATGCAGCCAATGATAGCGTTCAAATGGCTAATAAACTGAACGCAATTCTGGCTGAAGAAATTCCATTTGTTTTGGGTGAAATTGCCAATCAGCAAGATGATATAACAATGTGCCAATACGATTTAAATTATCAGCCTTTACTCAATTATTGTGAGCAGCAAAATATTGGATGGATGGCTTGGGTTTGGGACCATGATCTTTGCACTGATCGTCAAGTTTCTTCTACTGGAGATTTTGTGGATTTGACAACCTATGGTGATGACATCGTAAACAATGCGGTTTATGGAATTTCCACTACAACGGTCCGTAGCGAATATCTGGTGAACAATGGTTGTTTGCCCGTATTATCAATCGCTACTAACTTTCAATCCAATTCAGTTTCAGTTTTTCCAAATCCTGGTTCAGGACTATTTACGATTGCCAATCTTTCAGATTCAAAATTACTAGGAGCAACAGATTTACTTGGAAATATGATTCCACTGACGCAAATTGATAATGAGACTTTGCGATTAGAGCAAGCTCAGGCGGGCATTTATTTACTATATTTTGAAGATGAACATCACAACCGCAGTATTGTAAAGTTGGTTGTAGAATAAAATTATACAAGAAATTTAATCCTGAAGTTCATCGCTAAGCGACGCACTTTTTTTGTAAAATCGAATCATGTTTTGATACTGATTCTGATTGGTAAACCAATAATTAAATTTTAGTTTTTTGTTTTTCAGATAAAGTCTGTTGCCTTTAATGATCAAATCCTTTTCATCTTCCCAGACATACTCATAGCTGGTATTTCCAAATGGACCGGTGACAGAAATTTTTTTATCAGCGCAAATCAGGTATGGCTTTCTCATTCTGACAAAACCCATATAGATTATTCCAAAACTTAAAAGCAGATATGCAAGGTGTGTTAGATTATCAAGAATGAGTGCACCCATTACAAAAATGATTGAAAATAAAATACCCAGCAGAATATGCATTGCGCCCCAGGAGCGGTAGTACCATACTTCAAGGATCGCGGTATTAATGTTAGTGGTTGGCATTTGGATATAAACAAAGATCTATGAATTATTTGAATCATGAAGCCATTCATAGTGTCTTTCTGTGCTTTACTTTCGTTCCATGAAATTTGTTTTCATCATTTTTCTTCTTTCAGTTTCACTGATTTCTTTTGCGGCAAATTCAGTGACAATATTAATTGATCCTGGTCATGGTGGTAAGGATCCTGGACATCTGCCAACACTTGACGGCATCATGCAGGAAAAAGAAATTGTTTTAGCAATCAGTACCAAGCTTGGACATTATTTGACACATAATCTTTCAAACGTAACTGTACTTTATACACGCACCAGTGATACATACCCAACATTGGATGAGCGGGTAGAAATGGCAAATGCAAGAGGCGTAGATTATGTAATTAGTATTCATGTTAACGGTTCTGAAAATGCAGATGTTCACGGCACAGAAACACACATTCACAATTACGACGCAAAAAAATCGCATCAATGGGCTGTGCTGATTGAAGATCAGTTTAAAAATCGGGCAGGCAGAAAAAGTCGCGGAGTAAAAACAGCAGACGATATAGGTCATTCGTTGCAACTGGTTAAGTTCACCAAAATGCCTACGGTTTGGTTGAATGTGGATTTATCACAAACGCATCAGAAGCAAAATATTTGAACTCAGTTTATGGACAAGAAATTCTAGCATCTGCTATTTTCAGAGCAACTCGTGACGTGCTGAAAAAGAATCATCCTGAAATTTGTTTTGATCCGCCGGCTGATCCGCAACTGATTGCAACTTCAAATGAGCCCTATTACAAAGTTCAGATCATGTCTTCAATCGATTCTGTCGCAACGGATATTTTAGAGTTTCAAAAACTGGAATATCCTGTAGAATGCGTTAAGATTGAAGGGTCAAGTATTTATAAGTACAAATACTACGTAGGTCCGTTCAAAGATAAGTCAGAAGCGAAAAAAGCACAAAAAGACGTGCAGGCAAACGGTTTTGGTGATGCCTTTCTGGTTTTATTTCCCGCGTAGTTTCTGATAATTCCCTCATTAATAATTTGATATGTAATTTTTTTGTTTTATATTGCTATGTTGTTTTACTAAAACCAGACATATTATGGCAACGATTTTTGAAACAAGACTCATTGGTAACATAGGAAAAGACGCAACAGTTAAAACAATGGAAAAGGGCGTTATCGCTGTAAATTTTCCGGTAGCGCACAACAAAAATTGGAAAGACAAACGCAGCGGCGAACAACGCACCAAAACTACCTGGGTGAATTGTACAATCTGGAAAAGAGAAGGCGCTAATATGCGAATTCTTGATTTTCTCAAAAAAGGAACGCTTGTAGAAATTACAGGAACTCCTTTTGCAAAAGGTTATTTGCAAGAAGACAATTCAATTAAAACAGAAATCAGACTTAACGTATCACGGACAAATATTCTTCGTCCAACCGGTGGCTCACTTCGAAAAGATGATGAGTTTTTTGATTATGACGAAGATGAATTTGATTCAGATAGCTCAGATACATCCAGAGCCTTGGAAGAGCTCGAGCAGGATTTATTCTAGAAAATATAATCTCTAAATATTAAACTCAGATGGATTTTTTCTGTCTGAGTTTTTTTGTGTTTGAACACTTGAGTAAGAGGCTCTATAATGTTTTTTGGGATAACCAGGATTTATTTTCCCGCAGATGGCGCAGAAAAAATCCGCTGATTTCGCAGAAATAGTTTAGGTTCTAACTATTGCACGTTGTGAGGCAAAAATCCGCGGATGTCGCAGAAATAGTTGGGGTTCTAATCATCACAAATTTTGAAAAAGAATTTGCGAAAATCTGCGAAAAAAAAATCTGCGAAACCTGCGGGACATTAATCTCTTGGAGCAATTGCAATGACAGTTGATCTAATTACCCAAAAGTACAATTCCCCTCCTCACAATTAAACTGGAAATTTTCAGGAGTGGATTTTATTTCGTTGTATTGTTTTTGAATTGCTTCAAGTTCTTCACCCGAAAAATAATTCAATTTAAATATCTTATTGTATTCTGCCAGCACTTCTTCCAGTGAGTATTCATAGGCGTGTGCTGAGGTAAGCATGTCAACAACATCAGTGCGGATGATTGCAACTTGTTCACCAAAAATCTGATGTGTGGTTTCAAATTTTTGTATGCGTTTAATCACGTCCAAAACTGTACCATCACCCAATTTATTTGATCCGCCGTAATCCCAATATTGTATATCCCAGACTTTGAAATCAAAATATCCGGCATATCCAAAATCGCCTTGCACGAAGTGCAGGATTTCTGAGAAAGCATCATCTGCTTTTCCAGTGGTTGCCGCCGCTTTTGCCTTGAAAATAGTAATGTCATAACAGATGTCCAGATCTGTGCACTCTGCTACACAAGTGAAGTGGAGCGGGCCTAACTTTCCGTTGAAATATTGAAGCTCTTCATGCAGGGAATAAATATCTCCTCCAGCTAACAGTTCTTTTGAGTGATCTGTTTTTGGATCTGAAAAATAATCGTAAATATCCTTGCAAAGCTTAATACCATCTGAATAGTTTTGTTGTAAGGCGGTATCGGTCAATGAAGTTTCAAAATTGACAACGTAGGTTTCTATCGCATCAATGAGTTCACTTGAAAAATAGCGTTGCATCTGTGTCATAACTGAATCAGATATACCTGTAAAAACATTGCTTGAATCTGTTTCCGGCGCTGCATCCGTCATGAACTCTTTCATTTCACCGCCAATTTCTTCTGTCGAATTACCACAAGAAAAAACAATCAGAAAAACCGGAATGAAATAAAATATCCTCATAAAACTTGGTTTAAAATATCTCTTTCGCAATTGCTTTTACCGATTCCGATTTACTCATGGTGTAAAAATGAATGCATGGAACGTTTGCGTCTTTTAATTCTCTGGCTTGTTCAATTCCCCATTCAACTCCAAGTTTGTTGACTTCAGCATTGGATTTGCACTTGGTTAATTCGTTGGCCAAAGATTCTGGAAAATCAATGTGAAAAAATTTAGGAAGAAACGAAATGTGATTCAGATTTTGAATTGGTTTTAATCCCGGAATAATTGGAATGGTAATTCCAGCAGCGCGGCATTTGTCAACAAAATCAAAATATTTTTTATTGTCAAAAAACATCTGTGTTACTATGTAAGATGCACCTGCATCAACTTTGGCTTTCAGATGATCCATGTCTGATTTCAGGTTCATGGCTTCAAAATGTTTTTCAGGATATCCGGCAACGCCAATGCAAAAGTTGGTTGGATCCAGATTCACATCATCCATCATGTATTTACCGCTGTTCATTTCAACAACCTGATCAACGAGTTGTTTTGCATACTGATGACCTTCAGGATGTGGTCTGAAATTAGCTTCGGTCTTGATCGCATCGCCGCGCAAAGCAAGCACATTGTCAATTCCTAAAAAGTGAAGATCGATCAATGCGTTTTCAGTTTCTTCTTTGCTGAATCCACCACAAATTAAATGCGGAACGGTATCAACTTTGTATTTATTGATAATTGCCGCGCAGATACCAACCGTGCCCGGGCGCTTGCGAATGCTCACTTTTTCAAGCAAACCATTTTCACGCGTTTTGTAAATAAATTCTTCACGATGATAGGTCACGTTAATGAACTTTGGATTGAATTCCATCAAGGGATCAATGCCATCATAAATAGCTTGAATACTCGTTCCTTTTAGTGGAGGCAGAATTTCAAAAGAGAAAAGGGTTTTACCGTTTGCGTTTTTTATGTGATCAATTACTTTCATTCCAGCGTGATTTTCAATATTCTGATTGGGCGGCAAATATAGGAAGAATGCCGTTATAATTTATTGGCTGTATTGAAATTCCCGCTTAGTGGTCCCTTTGGGAAAAAGGTCAAAATCCAAAACTCCAAGTTACAAATCGCGTCAAGTTTGGAATTTGGAGATTTGTCCTTCTAAACCTCGCCCGATCGTTGAGTTTGGAATTTTGAAATTTGAATTTGGATTTTGTTTTCCCAACTAGGCCGATTTTCAAGCCATCAACCCTTGTCTCCAAAGGCGTTTGTTGAAGAATCAAAAAAAGAGATTAATTTTGCAGCATGGATCACATCAGGAATTTTTGCATCATTGCACACATTGACCACGGAAAGAGTACGTTGGCGGATCGTTTATTGCAAACTACCAATACGATTGCTGAGCGTAAGATGCAGGCTCAAGCCCTTGATGATATGGATCTGGAACGTGAACGCGGTATTACCATTAAGAGTCATGCCATTCAAATGGATTATGAGTTCAATGGCAAAAAGTATGTTTTGAATCTGATTGATACACCGGGTCACGTAGACTTCTCCTATGAAGTTTCCCGTTCGATTGCTGCTTGTGAGGGCGCCTTGTTGATTGTAGATGCCGCACAAGGAATTCAAGCTCAAACAATCTCAAACTTATATCTTGCTTTGGAAAATGATTTAACAATCATTCCAATTCTGAATAAAATGGATTTACCGGGTGCAATGCCTGAAGAAGTAACAGATCAGATTGTCGATTTGATTGGTTGTAATCCACTTGAAGTAATTCCTGCCAGTGGTAAAACAGGTATGGGTGTGAATGAAATTTTGGCTGCTATTATTGATCGTATACCGGCTCCAAAAGGCGATCCAAAAGCTCCGCTGCGCGCTATGATTTTTGATTCGGTTTTTAACTTATTCAGAGGAATTATTGCATACTTCCGTGTTTTTGATGGTCAAATCAACAAAGGCGATTTAGTGAAATTTTTTGCGGCTGAGAATAATTACCATGCAGACGAGGTAGGTATTTTACGCATGGACATGGAGCCACGCAAATTTGTTGGAGCGGGTGATGTGGGCTATATCATTTCAGGAATCAAAGAAGCCAACGAAGTTCATGTAGGTGATACAATTACCACAGTTGCCAACCCATGCGCTGAAGCTATTAAAGGATTTGAAGTTGTAAAACCAATGGTATTTGCAGGTGTTTATCCGGTAGATACAGATGAGTTTGAAGACTTGCGCGCATCACTTGAAAAATTAAAACTGAATGATGCTTCATTGGTATTTGAACCAGAATCTTCACAAGCTCTTGGTTTTGGATTCCGTTGCGGATTTTTAGGAATGCTGCACATGGAAATTATTCAGGAACGTTTAGAGCGCGAGTTTAACATGACAGTTATTACAACGGTTCCAAACGTATCCTACAATGCGTATCTCACAAAAGATTTGGAAATGGTTGAAGTAAACAACCCTTCTGAATTGCCAGAGCCTTCCAAAATTGAATACATTGAAGAGCCTTATATCAAAGCACAAATCATTACCAAGTCTGATTATGTTGGGCAGATTATGACCTTGTGTATTGAAAAAAGAGGGGAACTAAAAAATCAAGTTTACCTCACGCAAAGTCGTGTTGAAATAACATTTGAAATGCCTTTGGGTGAAATTGTTTTTGACTTTTATGACAAGTTAAAATCATGCTCAAAGGGATATGCTTCATTCGATTATTTTCCAATCGGAATGAAGAAATCAGATCTGATCAAGCTCGATATCTTATTAAACGCAGAGCAAGTGGATGCCTTATCAGCATTGGTACACAGAAGCAATGCGTATGATTTGGGTAAAAAAATCTGCCTGAAATTAAAAGAGCTGATTCCAAGACAGCAATTCGAAATTCCAATTCAAGCTGCCATCGGTGCAAAAATCATTGCTCGTGAAACCATCAGAGCACTCAGAAAAGATGTTACCGCAAAATGTTATGGTGGAGATATTTCACGTAAGCGTAAGCTCCTTGAAAAACAAAAAGAAGGAAAGAAAAGAATGCGTCAGGTGGGAAGTGTAGAAGTTCCGCAAGAGGCATTTTTAGCTGTTTTAAAACTGGATTAACGTTATCTTCAGATCAAGTATCAAGATCTTTACCAACTATTCTTTGCTGCGCAGACCGTCATCTTGGATCAAATTCTGGATTACGGTTTCGAACTAAAGCGGTGACTTTCATTCATAACGAAATACCACTTCAACTCTTCTGTTTTTTGCTTGTTTGGATTCACGCGTCATTTCGTTATCGTTGATCAGATCATTGTCATTTTTCTCGATAAGAAAGTTTAAATCTTCACCAAAAGAACGTACTTCGATTCGTGACTCATTGAAAGTATAATCTTGCGAGTTATTTTCATAGATCAATTTGATGTGTTGTACAATATACTCACGCACGGTGTTGGCGCGATCAGCAGCGAGCTGCAAGTTATACAATGAGTCTCCGGGCGTTGAGGTGTAACCATTTATATCTATTGAAAGACTTGGATTTTTGATTAAGGTTTGTGCAATTTGGTAAGTGCTTTGATTGTAGTTGGTCTCCATTATTTCAATAAAGGAGTTGTGACTATTATTTGAAAAGGGAAATATTACATTAGCTGGTAAAGCTTGAGTTGTGTCAGCAATATTTTTTACACTCGCCCCTGCTGAGTAAAAATAAGATTCACCAAAAATATTTCCGTAGGTATAAGCCAACATACCGCTGCCACTCGTAGTCAGTGTATGTGTTCCTAAGCTGATTTCTAAAATTTTATAGGAGTAAGATGAATCGTAGAGTACTCTTTTGAAATTATGTAATGAGATATCATCAAATATGATTTTTGTTGTATCATCCGATCGTGTTATTATAGAAACATAATGTTTATCAATACCATTGTAGAGTGCTGTGTTGAATGATATTGTATCCAAACTCATTTGTCCATTTGGATGCAGCATCACCATAGAAGGATCACCAGTTCGCGTGCCACTGCATTCGTTACTGACACTTAATTGCGCCACCGATGATTTTTGCGTTGTTTGGATGAATGTGCATTCATTTCTCACGGTGCTCTCATAAACTTCTCCTGAATTTATGAGGCCAACTAATTTTCCATTTTCAAAAATTTCGCAGCTATCTCTTAATGCAACTAATCTATAAATATTTGCCTTTTGATTTTTTGCGAGAATTACAATATGATCGTATCCCCATGTGCTTGTCGGGTATGCCACTTCGTACAAAGGACAAGGTGAACTACAACCATTTCCAGTTGCAACTGGAGTCATTTTATTTCCGCTGAAAATTGCGAATTTGTCTACTCCATTGAGTGCTTTGATTGTAGTGCCCGTAAGGTCAGAACCGGAGCCATGACTGGCTTGAAGTTGATACATTTCACCGGGAAGCATGTCTACTAAAAAGGGAACACCAGCAAGGTTTCCGGCATTGGTATTACAAGTTGGTATGATTTCAATTTTTATTGGTGCTGGACCACACACAACTACAAATTCCGATGCCATTGAAACAACATCTTGAAGTTTCCGGTAAGGGTAGGATGTGATCATATATTCCGAGCCTAATGAGGATGAAGGTAAACAGATTGATGCCTCAGAATGACTTCTGGATTCGTAGGTTAGGGCAAAGACAGAAATGGGATCGATAGATTCAACATGAATTGCACGATTCACAATTTTTGAAGAGCCACCATTATGACCATCTATTGAAGGGATTATTACCCTTGTCGCAACGCCAGCTTGGGCATTAAAACTTGTAGTAAATCCGCTTCCTCCTTGAATAGAAACTGTTCCTGTCGTGTTAACACGAGATACAATGTTGATTTCAAATGTTGCATCGGCCATTCTATGAACTTCTGTAAAACCAATCCAAAAATCAGTGCCTTCATTAGTCAAATTCTGAGATCGCGCATCGAAATTAAAGACAACGAAGTAGCCAATAAAAAGTAAAAAAGTTTTACTCATGCTTAAGGGTTTTGTGAGTCGCACGCTTATTGCTAATAAGACTATGCGCGTTTAAGTGAATGTAAGAAAAAATAGAATTAGTTGGTAGTTATGTGCTGTCTGTTTTGAGAGAAACGTTCAAAGTGCTGTTTCTATTATCAACGTAAGGCATAACGGTAATAATGAAAGTTTCACGTTAAAACAATGAGATCTTGAATCAATCCCGATAGAAATCGAGTTCAGGATGACGTTTTCAAATCAACCATGCGGGGCACAACACAAAAAAATGACGCACTCCAATATTGGAATGCGTCATCATTAAAATCAGTTTTTAGATAAATTATTCGACAACAATTTTTGAAACTGCTTCACCATTCAAATTCAAGAAATAAATTCCTGCGGCTGAATTTTCCAAATCAATATTCAGGTTATTTGATCCTTCATTAACCGGATAGTTTTCTGAGAAAATAACTTTACCGGTTATATCATGTAGTTGAACTAAGTACACTTCGTCTTTTTTGCTTTGAATAGCAAGGGTGAAATTTCCTGTTGAAGGATTAGGGTAAACCGCAAATGTTGATGCAGCGTTTTGTGATGCAATGGATAAGTTTTGTGCCGGATCCATAATGTTAATGGTGGTACCCGATTTAACCAGAATATCGATGTCCATACAAAGTGTATCTACACAACCGGCATCTGAAAGAATGGTCAGACAAATTGTATAAAGACCAACGCTGCTGTATGTATAAGTTGGAAACTGATCGGTACTGGTATCTCCATTGCCAAAATCCCAGAAATAGCTGGTGATTCCGTTTGAAACAGAATAGTTATATCCGTTGTAAACACCAGGGTTGAGTGAATCCTGAACTAAAGTGAAATCTGATTCACATTGTGCATTTGAACCGGTAAATACCGTAACGTAAATACTGTCTGTACAAACAGAATCATTGACTACAAAAAGTGCCTGAAAGGTATTTGCACCAGAGCTGGTATTGTACGTATGATTTACCGGATTAGAAGTGGATGTGTTGCCATCGCCGAAATCCCAAAAAGTAGAAGCACCACTTCCAAATGAGCCGTAAGCTGCAAAGTTGTTGGTTGCAGATGGAAAAGGTGAAGTGTCAGGTATAACGTATGCAGAAGTACCGCAGGATGTAAGCGTGCCTGCAGAAATAACTGCTGTGAAAGTACCCGTGCAGTTTACATCGGTTACCGTAAGGGTCACAAGATAGTTGGTGCTTGCTCCAGGCGCATAAACATGATTCACTGGATTCCCAGTGCCCGTTGTGCCATCACCAAAATCCCAGGTATAAACAGGACTTGTAGAAACACCACCGAAACCAATATTTGCGTTGAATGTGATTTCATTTGACGTGATATAAGTTGGTGTAAAACTCACGTCGCAATTGTTTGGCATTCCAGCAATCGTAAAGGTGCTGGTATAAGATGAATCTGTGCAGTTGTTTGCCATATCTTCAGAATAACTGACGGCCTCGTAATTTCCGTTAGATGGAAGATTGAAGAGATGAGGATTGTTGCCCTGAGTAATAGTGCCTGACCAATCAGATTGTCCAGTTGTGGTGTTATAAAAATATACGATTCCATAATAGTCAGCCGGATTAGGAACGCTGGTAAAATCATATTCAATTTCTACTTCTCCCGGATTTGAAGTGGGTGTAATTGTTACAGGCAGTGCACAAGGATTATAAAGCGAAACAGTGCTAGATGAAGACCCATCACATTGTGAGTCGTTAACGGTTAAGGTGACGTTATAGTTAGCAGGAATTCCAACAGGGTAAATATGATTTACAGGGTTACCTGTTGCACTGGTACCGTCACCAAAGTCCCAGGTGTAAACCGGACTTGGTGAAACGCCGCTATAACCAATGTAGGCGGTGAAGCTAACTTCATTGGGTGAAATCAGCATACTTGAAAAACTGACGACACAGTCATTCGGTAAATTTGTAATAACAAGTGGATTGATGAATACGGTGTCCGTGCAACTTGTAATGGTGTCAATTGCGGTAGAAGTGGCCTCATAATTACCGTTGGTCGGTAAGGTCACAAGATATGGATTGTTGGATTGAGAGATTACGCCTGACCAGGCATATTGACCATCTGTCATATTATAAAAATATACCTGCCCAATAAAATCGTTTGGGTTTGGTACTGCAGTAAAATCATAGGTGATTTCAACTTCACCCGGATTACTGGTTGGTACTATAGTTACCGGCAAAGCACATTGCGCAATAAGTGTCGCAGGTGCTAGCATTGCAATAGCAACCAGAGAGAATAGAGTTAAGATTTTTTTCATACTATTTTTATTAGTTCGTCTTAAATACAAACTCAAAATGATAAGGTTGTCTGAAGTTAAATTTTTTTTTCAGATCAAGGCTTTAAAGCTTTGCCAAGCTAGGTTTTGCTGTGGAGATTGTCATCCTGAATTTACCGTTTTAACGTTAGAAGTTAATGATTGTCATCACAATTTTTTAAGATGATCCTTGACTTTCTCCTAATTCCTGACGTTATTGTATAGTACTTCAAGGAATTACTTTAACCTCACCCAATGAAAATTGCATTCATCAGTGTTTGTTTTATTTCAACTATAGCAATTGCAAACATAAGCGATACAACGTCTGGTAAATTTTCTATGTCCTATGAACTAAATGCGGGGCCTTCTTATGGAGATAAGGGATATACCTCCATACCATGGTTTAGTGGATCCTATAGCGTAAATGAAAAACGAAAAGATCTTTTTGGAGAACCCAATTTTGGATTTACAAATGCATTGAATTTTCAATTTGGCAACTGGTTTAGATTGCGAACAAGGTTGAGTTATAATCGTGTTTCTTATCACTCCGACTACAAGAATGGTATCTATATCGGGTTTGATGCTACTACTGGGGCTGGATACACTTCAGGAAGCTACAAATATCTTTTTAGACAATTTACTGCTGGTTTAGATTTTTGTTTTGTTTTTTCAGGCGATAAAATAAAATTTAATACAGGATTTGGACTTGATTATGGACAATATATCAGAAGTTATTTTGTCAATGGAAAAAAGGCGAATCAATTACAGTATGCTGCAAATCCGGACGAGTCGTTTGTAAACAGAGGTTTTACTTCTTTTGTCGGCATAGAAATTCCGGTCAAAAAAATTACTTTGTTCAGTGAATTGCGCTATACAATGACCAACCCAACAAACATTCAGGATAAATATTGGAACTACTTGTATTCTGTAAATCTGAGTGCAGGATTAAGACTTCAATCGATCACTTTAAAAAGTGTCAGGAAAGAGCTTAAAACAAGGAATGCGCTTTTCACTTTATCAGTTGAACCTAAGGCTAGTTACCTATTAAATGGAAAACCTGGAGGTTATGGTAAATACAAATTCACGAATCATTATGGTCTTTTAACTTCAGCGGGTTTCAAATTTCAAAACGGGTTATTGCTTTCTTCGGGCTTTTCATATCTCGTCCTCAATAAATTGTATTCGGCCACTTATTATGATGATAATTATTATTCTGAATTTCACTTGGTAGGTCTTCATTTGGCTGCTAGTTGTGATATGCTAAACAAAAACTCAAATCACATTTTAGGACCATTTGTTAGGGTCGAATATGCCATTTTAACAAGTCAGATTAATGCGCAATGGAACGGAGAAATATCCAGCCCATATCCTCCCGATAATGCGCAAACTTCTACTGGTGGTTATAAAAAAGGAAGCGATTGTTTTGTAGTCGCGTCTGGTCTCACTTACAGCAGAAAAATTGGTAGCCAAAATGCACTAGGTTTAGGTTTAGAATATTCGAGACAGTTGATGAAGTTTAAAAGCACAGGAAGTTATTGGCACTATTTATCTCTATCAATAATCTGGCAGTATTCCTTTAGAAAAAATAAAATCCAATGAGTGTAAAAAATAGTTTGATTTTGTTTTCGCTCTTTGTTTTTTTGAGTTGTCAAAAACAGGTTCTTGATATTACAATTACGCCAGACAAAGTTGCTGTGCATCCTGGTGACACCATCAATGTTTCAGTGCAGGCACAAAGTGGTAGCACTATAACTTATTTGTGGGCTACCATCGAAGTTTATTGTGGAATTGGAAGCGATATATATCAGGACCAATATCTCGGAGCAGGAACGTTATTAGAGATCAAGAAAAAGAGTCACAAATTAGAAGGTGAATTTAGTTATATAGTGCCAACATCAGTCTATGGCACTGAGTTTGGGCCTTTTGACTTTTTGAAGATTTGGGTTTTTTGTGAGCAAGGCAGCAAACAAGTCAAAAAGGCCTTGAAAGTTGATATTAATATTTAGGCTTTTCAGGACGACGTTTAAAAATAACCACTCTATAAGTTTGTGATTTGGAATTTTGAAATTGGAATTTATTTCTTTAAAACCGTCGGTATCTTAAAATAATCTGAATCATGCACCGCTGCATTCTTTAATGCTTCTTGCTGAGAGATCGTGACAACATCCACATCATCACGCAGTATATTCTCAGTTTCTGTCATGAATATTAGCGGTTCCACACCAGTTGTATCAACAGTAGAAAGCTGATCTACGAAAGCAACAATTTTATTGAGATCAGATTTAATGCGCACTTTTTGATCGCCGTTAAATTCAAGGCGTGATAAATGGGCAAGATGATCAATAGTTTCGTCTGTGATTTTCATGGCTAATCTTCCTGGTAAAGTTTTTTGTTGTACTGCAAAAGTGGTTTGTTGATCACTTCAAAAGTATGATGCCGCAAAGTTACTAAATCTTTTTTGGTCAAGCCTTTTGTTGGAATTTCATCGTGGATCACAACACGCGCAAAGCCCGGTCTGGCGTGTCCTGTCAGAACCGGATCGGTGTAAAATAGTTTCCAGTTATCAATAATGGTAATCGGCAAAATGGGTACTTGCGCATCTATGGCAAGTTTGAATGCACCGCTTTTAAATAGATCTAATTTTGGAGCATCCAACGGAATTTTACCTTCTGGAAATATCACAATCGACCAGCCTTTATTGAGTTCATGACGCGCTCGCAGAATTGATTTCATGGCTGAATGTCTTTTCTCACGGTTCACTGCAATGTCAATCTTTCTGAAGAAGATGCTGAGAATTGGCCAGCGCAATAATTCGGATTTGCCCATGAATAAAAATTTGGTGTGCGGCATAATGCGGTACATCAAAATAATATCCAGATAAGAAGAATGGTTTGGACAGATCACATAAGGCCCTTGCAACTTGGGTTTGGTTAATCGCCGGATGTAAATAAAGTCAAAAAATAAAATGATAGAAGAGACAATAGTTTTTAATCTGAAAACGCGTTCAAAGTTTTTTTCGCGCATCAAAAGAATCCAAAATATCGGGTAGAAAAGTGTAAGTACTAAAAAGAAAATCAGAGCAAAATAAACTCTGTAAACTATGATAAACGGAATCAGTAAAAATCGCATGAGTAGTTAATCAGACTTAGGTTAGCGTGTTCGTTCAATTTTAACTGGGTGATCAAATTTAGCTAAAATTAGTTCGATAGCCCATTGATCCAACGTTAATTCCTAATTTTGGCTTAATTTGAAATTAAATCATGGCTAGAATTTTAACCGGAGTACAGAGTACTGGCGTTCCACATTTGGGAAATATTTTAGGTGCTATCAGACCTGCAATAGCAATGGCTGGCGATCCTGCCAATGAATCGTTTTTATTTATTGCAGATTTGCATTCACTGACCCAAATTAAAGACCCTAAAATTTTGATGGAAAATACTTATTCTGCCGCTGCCGCCTGGCTAGCCTGCGGCTTGGATACCAATAAGACTATTTTCTACAGACAAAGTGATGTGGTAGAAACCACTGAATTGACATGGTATCTGAGTTGCTTTTTCCCATTTACCCGGTTAGAGCTTGCACATTCGTTTAAAGATAAAGCTGATCGCTTGTCTGATGTGAATGGTGGCTTGTTTACTTACCCTATGTTAATGGCCGCTGATATTTTATTGTACGATGCTGAATTTGTTCCGGTAGGTAAAGATCAACAACAACATTTGGAATTTACACGTGATGTTGCCGGTCGTTTTAATCATCAAATGGGTGAGACCTTTATTTTGCCACAAGAAAAATTTCAGGAATCAACCATGCTGATTCCGGGAACTGACGGTGAAAAAATGTCAAAATCAAAAGGAAATATCATTGATATTTTTCTCCCTGAGAAGGAATTGAAAAAGCAGATTAACGGAATTGTTACGGATAGTCTGGAATTAGAAGCATCAAAAAATCCAGATACCTGCAACGCATTTAAAATTTATTCTTTGCTAGCAACTGAAAATGAAATTGCAGACATGCGCAAAAATTACATTGCCGGCGGCTGGGGATATGGTCATACCAAAAAAGCAATTCTGGATAAAATTCTAACTGATTTTGCAGAGCAACGCAAAACATTTGATCACTACATGGCCAATCGCAATGAGCTTGACAAAGTGTTGGCTGAAGGTGCTGATAAGGCCAGAGCAATTGCTAAGAAAGTGATTCTTCGTGTGCGTCATAAACTGGGGTATTTGTAATGAAATCGCAGGCCTATGAATTGGGTTATGCCGTTGGACAGCTTGTTGGTGTGCTCTTGGTTGCTGGTCTCGTTATTTATTTTTTCTATTTCCGAAATCGGAAGAAAAATAAATCAGATCAAGATCAAACATTAGATCTCTAAAACATTTTTAAGGTGTACTTGGTTTGTTAAAAGTACATGCAATTCCAAAAACACTCCGGACTTTACACCTTAACAACCAAACAAGTCATTCCCGCCACAATGGATGTGGTTTGGAAATTTTTTTCAAATCCGGGCAATCTCAATAAACTAACACCGGGTGATGTTGGATTTAACATTACATCTCCACCGGCAGATCACATGTATGCTGGTCAGATAATCACGTATCGTATTAAATTATTTCCAATGTATTCGGTGAACTGGGTTACCGAAATCACACAAGTAAAGGACAAACATTTTTTCATTGATGAACAACGATTTGGCCCTTACGCCATGTGGCATCACGAGCATGTTTTTGAAGCTGCTGCAAATGGCGTGCTGATGACAGACCGCATCACGTTCAAACTACCTTATGGAATTTTTGGGCGAATCGCTTATCCTATTTTTATAAAGAAAAAACTCACCAACATTTTCCAGTATAGAAGAGATTCGGTGGATGCTTTTTTTGGGAGGTTGAAGTAGTTGATGTCTTTGTGGCAAAATATATATTTCAGAATCAGACTGCGATTAATCTTTAACCCTCACCTTTATCAAATCAATTTTTGCTTCCGATACGGCCACAACGGTGATGACAAATTGATCCGTTTCAAAAATTGTATTAGGCGCTGGTATAGATTCAAGATGATGAATCACAAATCCAGCGAGCGTTTCATAGTCATCACTCTCTTCAATATTCAAATCATATTCTTTGTTCAGGTAATCAATTTCCAGTCGTCCTGCAAAGAGATAAGTAGTCTCGTCTAATTTTTTTTCAACCTCTTCATCCACGTCGTGTTCATCATCGATCTCTCCAAAAATCTCTTCAATTATATCTTCAATAGTCAAAATACCTGCGGTCCCGCCAAATTCATCTACTACCAGCGCTACGCTGCGTTTGTTTTTGGTAAACTGCGGCAGCAGATCTTTTACTAAAACAGTTTCCGGAACAATAAATACCGGCAATAAAATTCCGCGAATACTTGTTGGTTTTCTGAATAATTCAAAGGCATGCACGTAACCAATTATGTTGTCAATCGTCTCTTTGAAAATAAGGATTTTTGAATAACCCGTTTCAATAAAACGTTTGTGTAATTCATCAATACTATCGTCAATGTCAACGGCTTCAATTTCGGTGCGCGGTATCAAACAATCTTTCGCTTTTACTTTCGAAAAATCCAAAGCATTTTTTAAGATTTCAATTTCGTTTTCTAAATCATTTTTGACTGCGGTATGCTCACTGAAATCATGCATGAAGTGATCCAGATCAACGGGTGCCAACTTATTGTGATCCATTTTAGTTTTGATTCCAACCATTCGCAACGCTAGTTGAGATAAGCCCATAATGATTAATGCTGGAATAATTAGCAGCGCATATGAAATCAGAATTGGAACAACAAGAAATTGTAATTTTCGGTTTGGGTTGATTCTGAAAAAGGCTTTGGGTAAAAATTGAACTGCAACAAAAACGAGTAGTGCTGTAATAATGATTTGCAGTATCAACGCAGCGATGTTGTAAGAAACATACGGAGAAATTGCCAGACGTATTCCGTGCGCAAGCAGCAAGGCAAAAGCAGTAAGCGAGGCAATATTACCTAAACGCAATACAGCAAAGAAGCGTGAATTTTTGCCAGCAAAGAAGGTAAGAATCTGTCCAGAGAATAAGCCCTGTTTGCGATCCATTTCAATTTTTAATTTGTTGGCAGAAACAAAAGCAAGTTCAACGCCAGAAAAAAAAGCTGAGAGTAGGAGTGAAATTAAAATTAGTATAACCGTCTGGGGTCCGTCGTCCATGGATGACTTATATCAAATCAAATATAGTGAAAAATAATTTCTTCACAATTACTGTATTTCTTCAAGGTCAAAGCCAATGTCTTTACGGTAATAGGCTTTGTCGAATGTTATTTTGGCAACATTCTCATACGTTTTTTCTAAAGAGCGAAACTGATTTTTTCCAAAAGAAGTGACGCACAAAACGCGTCCACCATCGGTCAGAATTGCCGGTCCGTCTTGTTTTGTTCCGGCATGGAAGACGAGTGAATCAAAGACATTGTTCAATCCTGAAATGCTTTTTTCTTTGTCATATTTTTCAGGATACCCTCCGGAAACCATCATCACCGCTGTTGCAACACGATCATCAAATTCAACATCACGTTCAGATAATGTTTGTGATGAAACTCCTTCAAATAGTTCCAGCAAATCAGATTTCAAACGCGGAATGACAACTTCTGTTTCAGGATCACCCAAACGGCAATTATATTCGATCACATATGGATCGTTTTTCACGTTGATCAATCCAAAGAAAATAAATCCGCGGTAGTCAATGCCATCTGTTTTTAATCCTTTAATGGTTGGAATGATGATTTGATTTTCTACTTTATCAATAAAACCGCCAGCCGCAAATGGAACCGGAGAAACCGCTCCCATACCGCCCGTGTTAAGGCCTGTATCACCTTCACCAATACGTTTGTAATCTTTTGCTTCGGGCAGAATTTTGTACGAAACTCCATCGGTAATTACAAAAACAGAAAGTTCAACACCTTTCAAAAATTCTTCGATGACAACTTTTGCAGAAGCATCCCCAAATTTTCCACTCAACATGCTTTTTAATTCTGTTTGCGCTTCTTTGAGTGATTTTAAAATCAACACGCCCTTGCCTGAAGCGAGGCCGTCTGCTTTCAACACGTAAGGAGCTTTCAGTGATTCTAAAAACGAAATTCCTTCTTCTATATTTTCATTCGTCACCGTCAAATATTTAGCAGTTGGAATGTTGTGTTTTTTCATGAATTTTTTAGCAAAATCTTTGCTGCCTTCTAATTGCGCCGCTTCTTTGTTAGGCCCAATCATGGCAATGTGCTTCACTGCTTTATCAGCTTGAAAAAAATCTACAATTCCGTTCACTAATGGTCCTTCTGGTCCTATAAAAACGGTATCAATTTTTTGTTCGATGCAAAAATCGCGGATGGCTTCAAAATCATCCACATCAATGTCTACGTTGGTTCCAACTTGATTTGTACCAGCGTTGCCTGGTGCAATAAAGAGCTTGTCAATTTGTGAACTCTGTGAAATTTTCCAGCTCACTGCATGCTCTCTTCCCCCCGAACCTAAAACAAGTACATTCATGATTAAAATTTAGTCTCAACAAAAGTAAAAAATGCAGAGGGTGACATGAAGGAATCTTATCAACAATTGATTTCAGTTTTCAAGAGTTTAAGTGAGTTTACCTGTTAAAGTATCATTATCCTTCTAAAAACTTCCAATCCTTGATAGGCTCAAATCTTTTCCAACTTTCTTTGATGGATGGATGCGTTAGGACTGACTCCACCTGTACTTCGGGAAGTTCATTTTCTGCTAATCCATTTTTAACAAAAATGAAATTAAATCCCAATTGATTTGCGCCAACTAAACGATATCCTTTTTGTTTTCCAAGATTGACCATCGCAATTGGAGATGCACCATGATAAACCGGGTGCTTGCCGGGGAAAAAATAATTTGGATCGTAAGGAACTACGATGTTTTGTAATCCAAATTCTACGTGTGTTTCAATAACTACAATATTGGGTTGCACAACCTCAAGGGCTTTCCAAATCCAATAATCATTTCCATCAATGTCAATCGAAAGCACGTCAATTTCCCCATTCAGGCCTGCTTCAGAAACAAGCGTATTGATATTTTCAGCCGTTACTTTTGCACAGGTAAATTTGGGCGCGTACATGTATGGATGCGGATATTTTCCATAAAATTTTTCACCGCGTTTAATTGCTTTCGGATTACCATCTAAAAACAACCCGTGGTAGCCAAAATTAAAAGCGAGGTTTGCGCAATTGCTATTGATACCATCATCTGAACCAATCTCAACAAAAGTTTTATTTTTCATGCCAATCAAGGCAAGAATGTAGAGTAATTTACCATCTTCTTCAAATTGAGAAAACACCCGAAATCCGGTATCATTAAAATCTGGAAGCTGATTATTTTTTTGTGCAGTTTGATAGTCTAAAAAAAGTTTGCGTTGTCCAATTTGAACGGCTGCTGAAAATCGATCTCTTACTTTGAGAATGTAAAAACGATTTTTGATAAACTCTTTTAGAAACCCCATTTTGCTATTTATTCAGATCTTTTAAAAACCAATCAACTTCTTTAACCCATTTGGATTTAACGGCAATTGTTTCGTTAAAGTAAATAACTTTTTCGGGAATCACTCCAAGTGTTAGTGAGCCGCTGGACCATTCTCCATTGTTGTCTTCGTCAATGACCAATCTTAATTGATAATCTCCTGGAGAAATATTTTTAAATTCAATTTGTTTCGAATATATTGAAGTGTCCACCGCATTTCCTTTGGAATCCAAAAGATAAATCAAAACAGGTGCATTAAAAACAGAATCTGTGTTAATGATCAATGAGCCATAATAGGAGATTGGATAGTTTTCAAAATTGATATTGATCTTGTTAGCATTGGTATGATTATACAAACTATTTACAGCACCGGAATCAAGTTGCAAAATCATTGCTTGATCAATGGGATTTGTTAATACAAGCGTGCGCAAATTTTCTATTTCCCAAACGGGTGTGATCACAGTTGAGTCAGAAGTCATCACACGAATTTTTTCGGTAGAAATGCTTTCCAATAAAATTGGTTCTGAGAATGTAAGTTTTAACTTTTCACCGGGTTGTAGTTTACCCTCTTTTATATTCGTTGCAGCAGTCATAAATTTTGCTTCAATGGAAGATTTGTAAAGTGGTTTCAGCGTATCCTCAATTCCGTTTAAGCGGGTAGCAAATTTCATGCGTGCTGTAGGATTTTCTGCCAACCAAAACACCAGTGAGTCTTGTGATTTTGTGTCCTCTTGAAGAAGTGCACAGGACGTTGAAATAGTGAAACTGTCTGGCGGAAAAGTGAAAATGATTTCTAGTTTTCCAGGTTCAACAAAATTGACATGATCGACTTCTGATTCGGAAGACTTAATGCTGAATGATTTTAAATCAGCGCGTATGTTTTTACGATTTACTAAAATATTTTTTTCAGGAAGAAAAGCAATGTTTTCACCGTCATCTAGTTTTAAATTTTTGTTGCGGTCGTCAAATGCAAAAAGATAATACAAACCATATTTAAGATAGTTGATTTTATAGTTGCCGTCTTTATCTGTTTGTGAGATGTAGGTTGGTTTGGTAAGATAGGGGATTGAATCAAATTGAATTTCATTGGTCATCGGATACAGGGCAACAATGAATCCGTCAGATCCTTTGTTGGTAAATGCGTCTTTTACGTTACCTGAAATACTTAAGGAATCAATATAGTTCCCGGTAGAAAAAACATATTGGAAAATGGAATCGTTTTTTTCGGTGATATCTGCAATTGCCCGATTGAAATTAATCGTATACGTAGTATTTTCCTGAAGCGGTGCAACGAAGAGAATTTCGAGTGTTTTGTTGTGAGCTGAGATGATGGGTGCAACTTCGGGGCGCGGAGTAATCAGAATATTGTCATTGGGTTTAACGAGTGTAATGTATTCTTCAAATTTGAGGACAACCCGGTCTCCTTCAAAATTGGTTTGTCCGTTAAAGGGAAAAGATTTTGCAGAGTCAATTTGCGGTGCATAGTCATCGTCCGCACCACCCGTTAAATCGTTGATTTGCGCACAGGCACTAACTATAAATACTATGGCAACTAAGAAATATTTCAACTTCAGTTTTTTGTCAGCGTGACCAGCGTAACGCTATTTGTTCAAGATATATTTTATCAATCTCAGAAAAGTCATTTAGCTTATCGCTGTCAACGTCAATGACGGCAATTACTTCACTGTTTTTATAGACTGGCACTACGATTTCGGACTTGCTCAGTGAGCTGCAGGCAATGTGACCCGGAAATGCGTCAACATCTTCCACAAGAATTGTTTCTCTTTTTTCCCAACTCGTACCACAAACTCCACGGCCTTTTTGAATGCGTGTACAGGCAATATCGCCTTGAAAAGGGCCAAGCACAAGTTCATTATTTTTCACAAAATAAAATCCAACCCAAAAAAAACCAAAGGTTTGTCTCAAAGCAGCTGCAATGTTGGCGGCGTTTGCAACAATATCTGTTTCTCCTTCTAAAAGAGAATCAATCTGCGGGAGAAGTGTTTTATACTTTTCCTCACGACTCGTACCTGAAATCTGAAGTTCTTCTGCCATGACGCTGAACAAAATTAGGGTTTTTGGATGATTTGTTGGATCAATTCTTAAATTAGATTGCAGAGGAAGAACCGAATTCCGAATTTTTTGTGCGCGCTGGGTGGATCTAAATAAACAAATCTGCTGAAATTCCATCGGCACGGTATTTCCCCAAATCGGTTAGCGTATAAGTTCCGTTCTGATAGTTGACAAGATTTGCATTCTGAAATACAAGTAGCTTTTGTGTGATTTGTTCCAGATCTGATTCTGAGATGAAATGGAGATCGTTCAGATTAATTCCCCACTTGGTGCGCAAACGCGTTAGAATATAGTCATTACACTTGTCTGTATTTGACAAAATTTCTTTTTCGTTATAGCCTTCACCTGAACTCACTAAACGAGTGTATTGTGCGTTGTTGCGAATATTCCAGCTTCGTTCAGTTGCGTTGTATGAATGTGCAGAAGGTCCTATACCTAAATATTTTGCGCCAAGCCAATAGTTTGAATTATGCTTTGAAATAAATCCGGGTTTCGCAAAATTTGAGATCTCGTAATGTTCGTAGCCATTTGCTTTTGTGAAGTCAATCAGATATTGAAATTGTGATAAACTCATTTCATCTTCAGGTATGGAAAGTGTTCCTTTTTTTTGAAGCGATCCAAAAACTGTTTTTGGTTCGATGGTCAGGCAATAAGATGACAGATGCGGAACATCTAATTTTAGAAACTGATCTAATTGTCTCTTCCAATAATCAAGATTTTTTATTCGGAATTCCATAGATCAAATCGATCGTAATATTATTGAATCCATACTCTTTGGCAAGCGCAATCGAATCAATTATTTCACGTGAAGAATGCGCACGATTCATGAATGTTAAAACATCATCATCAAAAGATTGCACACCCATACTAAAGCGGTTAATTCCAGCGCTGCTATAAGCCTCCAGCAATGAAGATGTGATATCATCCGGATTGCATTCAACCGTTATCTCTGCATCATTTTCAACAGCAAAGAGCGATCTTATTTTTTGAATTACTTCTTTTAAAAAATCAGATGAAACAAAACTGGGTGTTCCACCGCCAAAATAGATAGTCTTGATTTTTTCGGAACCCAGATAGGAGTGACGTTGGTCCAACTCCTGAAGCATCGCAAGCTGCATTTGATTTGCATTGTCGGCCTGAGTGGAGAAGTGAAAATCACAATAATGACATTTCACTTTGCAATAGGGAATGTGGATATAAATTCCTGCCATAAAAAAAAGCCCCGGCTGAACCAGGGCTTTGAATGTTATTGAGGTTTTTTCTCGTCGTATTCTTCAGCGGTGCGCTCTTTGAAATAAACATTTCTTAAATCAAGGTAACGCATTCCGTTTGTCTCTAATTGACGAACCGATGACTGAACCAGCATCATATCTTCACCGTACCAGAGAATGATAAATGGTGCTTCATCCATTAACACTTTTTCTGCTGCAGAAAATGCTTTGTATGATTCTTCAACAGTAGATGCTTTTAGTGCTTGTTCAAATAGTTTGTCATATTCTGGATTTTGAAAACGTGCACTGTTCACATAAGAAGGAAGCGATGGATCAGAAGGAACAATTTTTCCGTAAGCATTCAACAACCATGATTCCGGACTTGGATAATCACCAAACCAGGTTGTGCGGAACATATCTGCTTTACCGTGTCCTTGATTTTCGATTAAGTCGTTGAATTCAATTGCTTCAATGTCTATGTTGATGTTCAGAACACTGCGCAATTGATTTTGAATTTCTGACGCTACCAGATAATGGTCATTGCCTAAACGGAACTGGAATGTTAGAGTTGGAAAACCTTTTCCATCCGGATATCCGGCTTCAGCTAATAATTGTTTTGCAAGCTCTGGATTGTACGAATAGGAAACATCTTCTATACCTTCAAAATCATAGCCTTTGAATATTTTTGGAAGCGGTGGTGTGATACCGAATTTTCCAATTTCATAAGCTTGATTCTTCATGATTTTTTCAACCAGTTTTTGGCGGTTGATTGCATGGTTGATTGCTTTTCTTACCTTCTTATTTTTCAACGTTTTGTTTGTCATGTTGAACTCCAGGTATGTGGTTGACAACTGCGGCTCAGAAATCAAAATGTATTTAGGTGGTTTGCTTTCGAAATCACCGATGCGCTCTTCTAATACTTCAGAGATTTTTGTAACCGGTACACCCGGGATGTAGCTCATATCACCTGCCCAAAAAAGTTCCATTGGATCTTCACTGTGCTCGTAATATTTAAAGATCACGCTGTCCATAAAAGGAAGCTGATTTCCTTTTTCATCTTTACGGTAGTAGTTAGGGTTTTTTGCAAGCTTTACTACTTCTGAGGTTGAGTTCTTTTTGTCATACATAAAAGGGCCTGTACCAACTGGAATAAATTCAGTTGCTTCAATGGCTTCTTTCGGAACAATTACTGCGAAAACGGCAGCCATTTTTTGAAGGAAAATTGTGCTAGGTTCTTTTAGTTGAAATGAAACTGTATTCCCTGTGGCTTTGATTCCTTCTATTTCAGTTGCTTTGCCATCGTAGAATTCGTCTCCGCCAACAATGGTGTTTTTGAAAGTATAATAAGCTCTGTTTTCAGGGTGATTTGTGTAGATAGTTTTGAATGTATAAACGACATCTTCTGCAACCAGCGCGCGTCCTTTGCCACCTTCAAAACATTCATTATCATGATACATGACTCCGTCACGCAGCGTAAAAGTATAGGTTAAACCGTCTTCAGAAATTTTCCAGTCGCTCGCTAGCGAAGCCTCTACTTCAAGTGTTTTCGGATTGTATTTAACCAGACCTTCAAGCATCTGATCGTAGATTTGAGCAGTTTCCAGTTTTTGTACTTCTACGACACGAATTGGGTTGAAATAACTTCCGATTGGCATTTTAAAAACACCACCGTAAAGAGATTGCTCTTCAACTGAGTTGGTGTCGTCAGTACCAGAACCACTGCAACTCATCATAAAAATGAGCGAAACGACAGTCGAAAAATGGATCAATTTTTTGTTCATAGGCTTGTACGGCAGAACCGTATGGGTTATTGATAATATGCCAAATATAAATCAAATTTTCGTATTGAATCAGTTCGGCCAAATTTTTACCCGCCTAAGAAATGAGAGGGTTCGTAGAAAAAAAATGTTCGTTTGTCTTGTTTTTGTTGAAAGTTAGTTTTAATATTGCACTAACTTTTGGAATTACAAGGTTTTTAAATAAAGCTATGATGTTGAAAAACAGCTATTTACTCTTAATTTTTCTTGGAGCATCTTACTCATCATTTGCGGATTTGTCAGTTGAAGGTCACTATCAGGGAAAGAATTTATTTGTTCAGAACCCTGAAGACGAAGATGGATTTGGTTTCTGTGTTACGAATGCAACTGTAAACGGAGATCCAATTTCTGATGGAATTCAGTCAAGCGCGTTTGAGATTAACTTCGCAGAATTCAATTTGAAAATCGGGGATGCGGTTTTTATTGTTCTTGAACACGGAATGGGTTGCAAACCTAAAATTCTTAATCCAGAAGTCCTTCTACCTAAAAGTACCTTTGTTGTAGCAGACGGTGAAATTTCTTGCGCGCCTGATGGAACATTGTCATGGACTACTACCGGAGAATCAGGAAAGCTAACCTTTACCATCGAACAATACCGCTGGAATAAATGGGTTGCTATTGGTGAAGTGGATGGATTAGGAACAGAAGGCCCAAACAAATACACATTCAAAGTTTCACCACACTCCGGTGAAAATAAAGTTCGTGTCGTTCAAACAGATCATACTGGAAGAAAACGTCCATCACCTGAAACTACATTTACCAATACCTCAATTAAAGAACCAAGTATCTTCCCTGTAAAAGTAAAGGATGTCATTAAGTTTACTGCTGATGGTGCAGCAATTGAAACGAAATATGAAATTTACGATGCTTACGGAAACATTGTTAAGAAAGGTGTAGGTACTGAAGTGGACTGCACGAACCTGAAGAAGGGTGCATATTACATCAACTACGATAATAAGAATGAGAAATTTGTGAAGATTTAATTTTCACGCAAACGATATCGATCCCGGTTCCGCCTTAGGCGGAGTCCGGGATTTTTTTTACACTGAAATTTATGAAACTCGAACACATTGGTATTGCGGTTAAGGATCTGGAAAAATCAAATAAGCTATTTGCAACTATTTTCAATCAACAACCATACAAAGAAGAAGAGGTTGAATCTGAGCATGTGAAAACATCGTTCTTTAAAACAGGCGAAAGCAAAATTGAGTTACTTCAGGCAACCGATCCGACGAGTGCAATAGCAAAATTCATTGAGAAAAAAGGTGAGGGAATTCATCACCTGGCGTTTGAAGTTGCAGATATTGATTTTGAAATTAATCGTCTGAAGGCAGAAGGATTTGAGTTGATTCACCAAACTCCCAAAGATGGTGCGGATAATAAGCGCATTGCTTTTTTGCATCCGAAATCTACGAATGGAGTTTTACTTGAATTATGTCAGGAAAAAAAGTAATTACGCTTGCTTTAGCACTATCCTAAACGTGGTACCAACTTCTGGTTCCGATTTCAGAACGTAAACTTTTCCGTGGTGAAAATCTTCAATGATTCTTTTTACCAATGATAAGCCCAAGCCCCATCCACGCTTCTTGGTGGTATAACCTGGTTGAAATACTGTTTTGATTTTATTTGCCGGAATGCCTTTTCCGTTGTCAGAAATATCAATCCATAATTCATCTTCAAACGGATGAACTTTTACTTCCACTTTTCCTTTTCCCTCAGTAGCATCGATTGCATTTTTGACAATGTTTTCAATTACCCAATCCATTAAAGGTGCGTTTACTTTGGCAGTCATTCCGTCTGCTTCAGAAATAAATGTAAACTCAACTTTTGATGAAATGCGATGACGTAAATAATCAGAAGCATGTCTGATTACACCTGCAAGCTCAAGTTCTTCAAGCACGGCGTCAGATCCAATTTTGGAGAATCGATTCGTGACAGTATTCAGGCGCTCTATGTCCTTATCAATTTCAGTTGTAATTGTTTTATCGATCCCCTGACTTGCCAGTAATTCATTCCAGGCCATCAGCGATGATATTGGTGTTCCTAATTGATGCGCTGTTTCTTTGGCCATACCAACCCAAACCTGGTCTTGTTCTGCTTTTCTGAATGTGCTGAAAACTAAATATGCAATCAGAATAAATAATCCAATCATAAAAAATTGAACGAATGGAAAATATTTCATTTGGGTTAACTCGGGCGAGTGCTCGAAATAAATTATGCCCTGACTGTCTCCACCCAAGTCAATCATAATGGAATCGGTCATTTCTAACAATACAGATTGATTTACGGTGCCCGTAATAGTATCAAATTGCGGCATATTGGTTGCGACAATTTCACGTGATTTTGAATTTATAAAAAGTACAGGGACTAAAAATTCATTGGTGACCAACTCACTACTGAATGCATCTACCAGCGAGTCGCGGCTGTTTTTTAATCGCGCAAGTTCTTTGTTTTGAAAAAAGACAGAATCAAAATAGAACACTTTTTGCTTTTCCATTTGATACAGGTCCATTTCAATCGGCTGATGATTTAGTTTCCATTTTGGAAGAAAGGAAACAAGACTATCGTTTTTGGAAGCACGGAATAAAGAATCATAATATTTCTTTTCCTGATTGGGTTTGTTTTGTCGAATTTGTTTTGTGATCGCGCTGTCTAATCCGTTGAGGTTATAGGACGAAACAATGTTTTCATCCATGTCTGTCACAATCATTGGAACGGTAGAAACTTCCTGAAGCATTTTTACAACGAACGAATAATCGTCGAGCGGGCGGTTGGCTTCTTCAATGGCTAGCGCCCATAGTTCAACCATTTTCAGGTCACGATCCTGAACATCAGAAAGGGCTTTGCTTAGTTCTTCAAACGCTTTATTGGTCAAATTCACCAGTCGTGATTTGCGTTCGACATTATCTGCCCATTGCTGAATGCGCTCAACTTCACGTTGCTGAATTTTTTCTACCAGATTATAAGAAAACCAAATAGAGGCAACAACCATCAGAATGGCTGCCCCCAGCAGAGCTATTTTCCAGCGTTGTTTTTTGTGATAAAGATTCATGCGCAAAACAAATAACGCAAAAAGGATTGAATTCGTCTAAAGGTCTTCACCAAATTCGGTCTCACCTTCTTCCTTTTCGTTTTTACTGTCCTGTTTCAGCTTGTCAAAAATTTTCCAGGATTTGCCTTTGTTCTTCTCTTTTGCCTTGATACTATCTGTGATTTCTTCATCTTCATCGTATAAAATGAACTCAACCTGTTTTTGATTGGTGTTTAGTTTTTGAACCGTAGAATCATTTTTAAAGAGCCCAAATTCAGTTTTAAGCATGGATTTGATGGTTTGATTTTCCAGTGCCATGTTTTCCTTCAGATCATTTTTGCGCTGTTCATTGTCTAAGGCAAATGTTGGATTGTCGAGTGGTCCGCTCATGGTCAGATAGATGATGATTCCCAAACCGTCGTCTTCAATCTTGCCAAATTCAGTGTATTCTGGAATTGATTTTAAATCTCTGAATCTAAAACTAAAATGATATTCTACATTGTTATCAAAATCATGCCAGCCAAATAATTCTACGCTGAGTGCATTTGACTTGATGAGCATTTTTGGGATGAAGATTTTTCGGTCTTTAATTTCAATGGTGTTTGACAGCGTAGCAAATTTTAAATGCATGAGCTTGTCTTCAAATTTATCAATGTGCTTGTTGAGCATGAGTTTGAGCGCGTTGTTAGACCGCATATAGTCTGTGATCAAACGCATGGTCTCCAGTTCATTTAACTCGCCGTTTTTTATTTCGATAGAGGTGAGTGCGTAAATTTTTTCTTCAATAATTGAGAAGTAAGGATTGAAAAACAGAAGTAAATCTATGGTTCCATTTCCTGTTCCTGAAAGATGCTTATCTGTAATTGATTCCTGATCAAAATTTTTCCATTCCGTAAAAAGACCTTTTACATTTATGTTAGCGAAGTTGAGTTTACTTTCAATCACATTTCCTGCATCTACCAGATTATCGAGGAGAACCCAGCCTTTGACGGTGCCGCCAAGTGTATTCAGGCTGACATTGGACGCAGTGGCTTTTCTGTTGACAAGAATAAGATTGCTGGTTACATTTTTGAACTCGTGATTATCCCAGATCAGATTGGTGATGTCCAAATCAAGATTTAAATTAAGATCATTTGGCAACTCAAATTTGACAGGTACAGCCATTTCTTCTGTATTTGTTTCGCCAATAAATTCGTTGAGGTCTATTTTATCTGATTCTAGCGTGGCAATGAGCCCAAGGCCACCGGTGCCTGAAAGATACTGCAGTAAATTATTGAAAGCACCGTTTAATTTTAAATCTGATTTTTCTGTTTTGATGGACAGGTCTTTCACCGCGGCATCATCGTCGAGAATGACTACTTCGCCTGAAATATTTTGATAGGTAAGAGCATCGCCCAAATGCTTATAAATTACATTTTTCAAACTGAGTGTTCCCTTTGATTTGGAGAGTGAGAATTTTTCCTGTCGGTATTCCGGATCGTGAAATTGAATTGCAAAGGCCATGTCAAGATCGATGCTTCCGCCTATTTTTTCAACACCCGGAATTCTGAAAAACCGATGAAATGTTTCCAGGTCAAGCAAGCCTTCCATATCGGCAATGATAGACGGTTGTTCAAAGTTTCGAACTTCACCGGAGCCGTTAAAGTAGCTATTCAATAATTTGAGATTGAATTTTTGAAATGATAAAATTTCTTCTCGTTCACTTTGTGCATTCTGATAGTTACCATCCAGTTGAACGCCGTGTATTTTTAAATTGTTAGATGGATTCGTTAGAGTTCCATTTTCCAAATCAAAATGAGCAGTTACCGATGGCATTTCTAAAGATGAAATTGGGCCTTTAATTTCTGACTCAAAATTTAAAATTCCTGTGCCTTTGTATCGTGTCGCATCTGGCATGGTGCCCGCAGCCAGACTGTTTGCCAAATCTGCTAATTCTATTTCTTTGCCTGTTATTTGAAGATCTAAATTTATCGTATCAATTTTACCGGTTAACTCAAATGGCATTTTTCCAATTGTAATATCACCTTTTGTAAATGTGAATGAGTTTTCAATTGTGTTTGCATCCAGATTTAGTTCAACCCTTGCAGGTTTGTTGCGAATTAAAGTGAGTGAGTTACTTTTTATTTTGCGGATGTAAATATCAGATTCGCTAACGACTCCAAATTCTTCTGAGGTAAAATCACCCTGAATCAAACTTTTTTTGATATCAATTTTATACAACTGACCTGTTGCCAGATTGGAGTATTGAAAAGCCATACGGTCAATTCGCAAAAGGTCAAGCACAAACTTGAAGTTTGATGATGTGGTATCTTCTGACTCTTTAATAATATCATAATTGACATCACCTTTTTTTGTCGTACGCAGATTGAGTTTTGAATCTTGGAGCGAAATTCGTTTCACTTTATAATCACCATTCCAAATGTCCCAGATGTTGAATGAACAGAAGGCACGTTTGGCGTGCAGAAGCGTATCCGAACTTTCCTGAGTTTTGAAGGCATCGTTGATGAGTACATTTCGGAATTCAAGTGATGCACGTGGAAAATCATGGAAAAAAGACAACTCGATGCTTTGAACCTTTAAATCAGTTGTGAGATGCTCGTTGATTTCATCAATTGCATATTGTTTGATGTCATCTTCATAAACATGCAGAAGCACGACAATTGTAGTCAACAGAAACAAGCAGACGAAAAACGTCCAGAACATGATTTTGCGTATGACTTTCCAAAACTTCAGCATCAACCCACAAAGGTAATTCACTGAATAACGCAGATTGGTGAAGTGTTACGGGGATTATCAACCGCTGTGAGTTAACGTAGCATGAGAAAAGTGACATTTTGATGAGGTGCAAGCCCAAAATATTTTGGGATGGAGTGCGACTCGAAACAAATTCTGATTGTTGAAATATAAAACGCTGGTAGCTGTTTCGTTCACTTATGTAGATAGTGTTCTCTTTTAGACACAACCGCTTTACACAGGTTTTAACTTAGTTATAGTTTTATCTGATAAGCTTATCAGAATTAATGATTGACGACACCTTAAAAAAACGGGAGTGAATTGTTTAGAATCAGTCTATGTTTCCTAAATTTGATCAGTAAATTTTTAATAACAACTTAAATCTATAATCATGGCTTTTGAATTACCAGCTTTACCATATGCGCATAATGCGCTTGAACCGTATATCGATGAATTGACAATGCAAATTCATCACGGAAAACATCATGCGGCTTATACTACTAATCTGAATGCTGCCATTGCAGGAACAGATCTGGAAGGAAAATCAATTGAAACTATTCTTGAAAAATGCATTGATATCCCTGCAGTTAGAAATAACGGTGGCGGTTTTTATAACCATAATTTATTCTGGACAATCATGGCACCTAATGCAGGCGGCCAGCCAACCGGTGAATTAGCTGCTGCAATTGATAAGGCATTTGGATCATTTGATGCATTTAAAGAAACTTTTTCAAAAGCTGCTGCAACAAGATTTGGCTCTGGTTGGGCTTGGCTTTGTGTTCAAAAAGGTGGAGCGGTTGAAGTGTGCTCAACGGCTAATCAGGACAATCCATTAATGCCAGGGATTGGTTGTGGTGGAATGCCAATACTTGGGCTAGATGTTTGGGAACATGCATATTACCTGAAGTATCAAAACCGTCGTCCGGATTATGTAAATGCATTTTTTAATGTGATTAACTGGACCGAAGTGAGCAAACGTTACGCCGCTTCAAAATAAAATCTTTGTCCTTGAAGGAAGAGGAATCACCCCGTGATTCCTCTTTTTTTGTACCTTGCACTATGAAATTTACTTACCGGATCATGTTCATATGTTTTGTCGCAAGCGCTTCATCAGGTTGCTACAAGGATAAAACTACTCCTCCCAATGATTGTGATGTTATCGTAAGTTATTCACTCGAGATCAAGCCTATTATAAATTCTTCTTGCGTCACAAATCTTGGGCCCGGAACAGGCTGTCATGATGCCTGGATTTTTGATTACCCTCAGGTCGTGTCGTCGATTAACAGTGGCACATTTGAGTATGAATGCCTCACGGTAAGTACGATGCCTCAGATACCTAATGATTTTGGAATTGATTCGCTAACAGTTGATGAAAAAAAGTCTATCAAGTGTTGGATTGAGCAAGGTTATCCGGAGAATTAAAAAAAAAAGCCTCCCTGAAGGAAGGCTCTCTTTTTTGTATCAACCCAACTTTAATTTTTCACTATAAAACTTGTTGTCTTAATTTCATCCGTTGTTGTAATGGAAATAAAATACATTCCGTTTTGTAAATCACCTATATTGATTTCATAAACCGAATTGTCATTAAACAAAGCGGCCTCATAAACTACAGATCCTTTTGTGTCTCTAATAGTCACTACTGATTCAGAAGCTTCATTGATTACAACTGATATTTTATCATTTGCCGGATTTGGATAAACACTAAACTGCGTGATATTGTTTTGAGCAATTGTTGTAAAATCAACTGTGTAGCTTTCAGTTCCTTCACAACCGTCTGCATTGGTCACAGAGACGCTGTAATCACCATCAGTTGTTGGTGTATACTCTTGATTTGTTTCGCCTGAAATTGGTGAACCTTCAAAATACCATTGATAAGTGGTAAAAACACCTGTACTTAATACAGCGTTTGTAACCGTAATTGTTGGAATTGGTGCAGGTAACTCATCTAAAAACAGGGAATCAGTTTTACCCATACATTGTTCAACTGTGTTTTCAAATTCTACCTGATAGAATCCGCCAGTGTATGCGTAAGTATTGCTTGAATCAGAACCAGCGATGATTGATCCATTATGAAACCACTGATAGTCTAAAGTGCTTGTTGATGAAGCTTCAATTTTCAACGAATCATTTTCACAGAATGTGATTGCATCGTTATCCGTTGTAATCGCTAAATCTGAAAGTTCAGAGCAAGAGTTCAATTGAAATACGCTTACTGTGCTGGAAATTTCATTTGCTAAAAGAAGCAGTGAATTTCCATTTGGTGAAGAAGCTGCATCTATATATATAATTCCTTCTGCGCCTCTGTCTGGTCCATTTGTAAGTAAATCACGGTTGTTTTCATATCCTACATATTGAGGATTAGCTGGATCATTTACATTGAAGATTAATACTCCACCAACACGCTCCAGTGAAACAAAAACGAAATGATTTCCTTCAATAGTTGCAACTGCTACGCCTTCTACTTCTGGTCCTTTGTCATCGCTTCTGTTTTTAACAGTTACTCCACCAGCAGTATTGCTTGCGTTGAAAAGATTCTGGAATTCAGGATGGTTTGAAATAATCAATTCAATCATATCACCTGAATCAAATACTAAGGTTCCTGAAGCATCCCAAATAGAGAATGAACGATTACCAACTGTGTAAATTTCTTCAAAATCACCATCGTTTAATTCATCTCCCATTGAAGTTGTCATAAGCAGACGGCCTAATAAATACTGATCTTGTAAGTAAGCAGCATCTGGAAAAACGGTTGGATCAAGTACGATATCTTTTACGCGTGTTTCTTCATCGTATCCACCCCAGGCGCGTGTGTCACCTTCGTTAGCAGTGAACAAATAATCGGCTCCGCCAATGCTTAAAGAAGCAATTGCATCTGGCAGAAATAAACCTTTTACCGGAAAATTTGCAATGTGAATTCCGGTAGTGACATTTGAAACATCCATTCCGTAACCCATTACGTTGTGATCAATAGTACCAAGTGAAATAACATCGATTAGCGTTTTTGTCTGAATATTGATAATTGCCACTGCGTTGTTTTCCTGTAAGGTGATAAATGCAGTTTCACCATCTGAAAGAATGGTGACATATTCAGGTTCGAAATCTTCTGAAGCAGAAGAGCCTGGACCGTAAATTCTGATTCCTTCAGACATTAAAGTTGCCTCAGTACCATCCAAAGAATTGAAGTTTACAAGTGTTACGTTTAAGTTCGTCATCGTAGTGGCAGGATAAAGCATATCCAAAACTGCAACTGTGCCTTCAGGGTCTGTCAGGTAATCATCTGAAGGCTCACCTTCACACGCAATAACTAGTTTAGCACCGTCTTTTGAAAAAGTCAACATATCTGGCATGGCTCCAACTTCAAGGCGTTTTAACCAGTTTCCGTCTCCATCAAAAAAAGCAACAGACCCATTTAATTGTGGATTTAAATCTTGCAACGCAACTGCAACAACACCGTTATAAACTGCAACCGAATTAATAGATCCAATAGAATCCAGATTAATCGACATCATTGCAACCGGAACCGCAGGATTTGAAAAGTCAACAATGTCTAAATTGTTTCCAATACTGTTGGCAATAAATAATTTGTAGTTTGATGAATCATAAGCTACGATTTCAGCAGAGTTTGAACCTTCAGCGCCGTTGCTGTAACTGGTAAGTGTTTCAAATTTTAATTCGTTAGTAGCAGCCGGAATGATGCGATCATTGTCTGCAATATAAATGAATGTGTGTTCAGTGCCAGTTAATTCAGCATTCACAAAATTGTCCAGTGTAATGATGATATATTCAGATGCTTCTTCAATCAGATCATCTGAGATCGTAAGCGAATACGTCTGGGTACCTGTTGACGAAGGTGCAAAGGTTACAGCGGTACTTGCCAACGTAAAGTCGGCAGGTGATGTTGCAGTGCTTGCAGATTTAACAATAATGTCAGCAGATGATGCAGTTGTATTTGACGATGAGATTGCAATATCAAATGAAACCGTTCCAGCATCTTCGTCAAAGCTTAAGTGTGTAGCAGTAAAACTTAATCCCGGAGGAGTTGCTGAGGCAAATGTAATTGCAGAAACTCCATCAGTTGCGGTGCCTGTTGCAAAAGTTCTTGGAACAGTAAATGTGTTTGTCAACTCATTGTAAACACCCGTTGCAATTGTCAGGTCCTCGTCGACTGCAAGAAAGGATGTTTGTTGAAGCTTACCACCACTGTATAATTCGTTATTTGGTAATTCATAACCTGCTGCTCCGGCTGAGACCACGGCTCCACCATGATCTGGACCTCCCCCATAAAAAACAGCATCAACTGGAACAGTCGTTGAATTAATAGAACTAGCAGCTACATTAAATATGGCGATACCATCAGAGTTACCAGTTCCATTTCCAAAAACTCCTGAAGCATTGCTGTTTCCTATACCACCATCACCACCTGTTGTACCTGTATTGATTACGCGAAGGTAAGGACCTGTTGGTGCCATTGTACTACCACCAACATAAACTACATCGCCAACACTTACTGTACCCGTTGTGATTTCAAAGGCATAAGTTATTCCTAGTCCTTCAATCCAACCATCCGTGGTTGCTGTTCCATTATTACTCACAATAACGGTGTACGGAGTTACAGAAAAGTCAATGTTGTCTACTGCAAGCAATTCAACATATTCGAATGGTGAATCTGTTCCTGCCGGATTTTGCAGAAACTCAGAAATAAGCAGACCTGGGTTTTGACTTCGGCCAAGAAGGGCAAAGAAAAAAATCAGACTGGAAAAGGTAATTTTTTTTGTCATGAGATTTAGATTATTAATTCACAACAAAATTACCGGTGCCACATCACGTCTAAATTATCATGGTTTTATGAAGGTGTTGTTATAATGTTTTGCCAACATGTCGTTTTATATTGGCTTAAGATTGGCTTTACAAAGGCGCCTGTAGGAATTTAGAGAAAAGAGTTTTCTCCGCTGTGAATTAAGTTGGACGATTGAGGCGATCGATCAATTCTTTCAGGACTATATAGACAATGAAATTATTGACCTCAGAATTCACGCTAAACCATTTCGTATTCCTACTTTTGTCTCTTTTTAAATTATTATATGAAAATAGCTAAACATAGCGTGGTGACTATGCACTACACGCTAAAAAATCAAGAGGGAATGGTTCTTGATTCATCTCAGGGACGTGAACCGTTGGTATATCTGCACGGTGTTGGTGGGTTAATTCCCGGTCTTGAAATGGAGTTGAATGATAAAACTACCGGAGATAAAATAACTGCAGTCATTGCACCTCAGGATGCTTACGGAGAAATTCGTAAAGACATGCTTCACATTGTTCCAAAAAGTGGGTTTCAAGGTGAAGAAGAGTTGATGGAAGGTATGCAGGTACAATTGGATACTGAGCACGGACCACAAATTGCAGTGGTTGCAAAAATTGCAGGTGACGAGGTAACCTTGGATTTGAATCATCCACTCGCAGGAATGACACTTTATTTCGATGTGGAAATTATGGGTGTAAGAGAGGCTGAGAAAGAAGAAATTTCACACGGACATGTTCACGGTCACGGTGGACATCATCATTAGAAAAAAATAGAAGCCTGGTTTTAGACCGGGCTTTTTTATTTTTATACAAGAATGTTCTATAAACTAGTTCGATCTTATCCAAAAAACTTAGAAGATTTGGCATAAGATCGTACTTATTGAAAGCGGCGTTAAAACTAAATTTTCGGTCACGTACAACCTTCTTTATTCTTTTGTCTTGATACAAAAGAATCAAAAAATCAAGGCCTACAAAACACTCCGGCGTCAATACTCTCAAATTGTAAGTGCGGGCGGGTGATCTACTCCGCTGCGCTACGTAGCTTCCCGTCCTTACTAACAATTTGCTTCGTCTTTCCTTGTCCTGTTTTGATGGCCGAAACGCCAAAATCTCAACGAATTTTGTTGGACTAATGTTATTTTAAACCTAATCTGAAAATTAATCGGCCTTCAAAGCTGAAACCGTTTTTCATGAGTGCCGGGGAATCCACACGATCGTTGCCAATATTAACCGGACCGAGTTTTAATCCCAGTTTATCATCTTCATCATAAAAGCGATATTTTCTCAAAACAGAATAACCTGCTTTTAAATTCAGAACAATATTTTTTGTGAGATAGATATCACTGTAGAGCCATGCGTTGTTGTCGGCTTTATCTAAATAAGGTTGATAGCTTCCGGGAAATGAAGTGAACGGATTTAATTGTTGCCGCATTCTGTACGAAGCATTGGCGCCAATAAAAAGTAAGCCAGCAATCCATTTTTTATTTATGATTCG
>JADJEU010000007.1 GCA_016709005.1 Crocinitomicaceae bacterium
TTTTGGTTGTGAAGAAGCAACTAAATCTCCCTCCAATGTAAAAACGTTAATATCCGTAGCAAATATTCCTGAGAACTTTTTCAGAAGGAATTCAAGGTAGTCAGCAAGTTCTGTACGCAACACTTTTTCTTCTTTCAATTTTCCTTCGAGCTCCATTTTTACAGAGCCCATTTTTTCCTTTATCAGCCTGACATTGTTTTCCTGATACTGCTCTTCTACAAAAGACACTGCTCCTATTCCAAATGCCACCAAAGTCAGCATGATCAGACAGATCATTCCAATCTGAATTTTTACATTCAATTTGATATTTCGAAATGAAATTCCAGTTTGAATTTGCTGAAATCCAATGGGTATTAAAAGCAAAACACCAAAAATTATCAAGATATAAGAGAACGATGTAAAGAGTGAAAAACCAGAACTGATTTTGCGTGATAACACCGTCACTGATCCATCTTCTACTTCATAAACAAAATGACTATACCCGTCCTTCTCCTGAAAGTCGCCCGAGGCCACAAACTCATCGGCTGCATCCAGCGGATATGAATAATCGCCTTTGTTATTGACCAACTTGTCATTGACGTACTTTGCTATAGAATAATACTTCAATTTCTCCTGGAACTTTACAGGCTCTTCCAGTAACAGTGAAGGAAGGCCAATGTCTTCAGGAAATTTTTTCGAACGCATTTCTGCAAATAAATGTCCATAGATTGAATCCCCGTCAGAAACTGTAAAATGTGAAATGTAGGTGAGCTTCTCAGTATAATCTTTGATGTAGTATATATTACTTACCGTATCGGATCGTACGCCAGAAAATCGAATCGTCTCAATAAAATTATCATAGCCTTTGACCTCATAATTTTTATAATCTTCAATTGCCTGGTGATCTTTTCCAAAAAGATAAAAAGACAAATCATAGTCACTTTTCAATCGTCGAAATGGCCCCGACTCTAAATTTTCTGCCATTTCCTTTTGATTGTAATCCCCTTCAAAATAAGGCAGCAATAAATCTGAATCTCTCAATTCACGCTCCGTTTGACTATAATCAAACTCGGTTGTTTCGTCGCGGTCCTGGGCAATGTGTGCTGCCAGCATCTGACGGTCCTTCTTTTCTTTAGTATCACTATATCCATGCAAAATATAGGCTGCGTAAAATGAAACAAACGCAAGCACAGAAATGACATGAACAAACTTATACTCACGCTCTGAATATTGAAACCAGAGCAGAATTCCACTCATTAAAATAGGCCAAAACGAAGTGAGTAAGGAGTGGTCAGAATAGACTTGATCAACCACAATGTACACTAACGAGGTCAGTGTCCACAAAAAAGCCAGCTTGTTAATTTCAAAGTCACTTTTCCGCAGCTGAATAATCAGGTATTGAATTAATCTGAAATAGCTATAGAATACCGTTCCAATCAGCGCTATGCTTAAAAAACTATAGATGTCCAAATCAAATAAGTACTTAAGGTCAAATTTGATTTGTGAATCATTTACCAAATCTCTGATCAGGTTATTTATTTCAAACGCCACGAAAAAAGAAATGATAAAAAGAGGAACTAAAAAAACCACCAATTTCATTCGTGTATTTCCTTGCTTAAACCAGTCCCGGGTGCGCTTTAATAAAAAATGTACCAGTAAATAAAAAATAGAAATATTGATAATCAAATCACCAAAGGAGGTGACACTTTCTGACGCAAAAAGTTCAGGAGCAAACATTTCAAACTGCGCAAAAGGCCCTAGCCAGCCAATCTTCACCCATACGATACGCAAGGCCACAATGAGCAACGGAAATACAATTAAAATCACCGGTCGTTTCAAAAGCAATTTCTGAAACGCATTAATCAAAAGCTGAATCAGAATAATGAATGCAAAGAGATAGCAGAAAAAAATCAAAATTTCCAATACCGTGTTTTTCCGCATTTCATCTAACGGAACAATCGAAAAGATTTTTTTTCCATACTTGTTATGCACCGGAAAACCTTCATTGGTGGTGACCAATTCTCCCCTGAAATCGGGCATTAAGTTTTCTGAAAAACGATTCACTAAAACATCATTTTCAAAATCATACTCATGCTTGATGAGCATAGCAGCAACATAGAGTTTATCACCTGCTGTGATATGTTCTATTTTGTACCAGCCGTTTGAAAGCAGCACAATATTGCCATCGTTGATCAGCGTATCACGATGCACTGAAACCGGAAAACGATTATAGGTCCAAAGTGTTAAAGAATCTTTGGTGTAAATGAAAAACTCAATTTTTTTTTGCTTTGAAAATTCGCGGGCAAATTCAAATTGCTCCAGATTGGATTCACGCGTTTCAATGCCTGTGAGAAACTCTTTGAGATTGGATTCCATCTCAGCACTTTTTTCCTGAAAGGATTTCTCAAACTTCTTTACATCTGATTCAGTGATGTAGTAACGCAGCTGATAATGATAAAGATAAAATCCGGCCAGCCAAAGCAGAAAGCCAAATGCGGCAGACCAAATGAATTTTCTCTTAAATCTTTGGCTCATTTTTTAGTTCCAGATTTTTGGAGATGATGTCTGTCAACACATGAATATTTTCATCAAACCGATCATTATTGGTAATAATCAAATCTGACTTTTCTTTGTGAGGTTGCACAAAACTGTGGTATGACGGAATCACATGATTGTGCCATTGATACAGTATATCTGACTCAGTATAATTGCGCTCATTTACATCACGCAAAATTCTTCTTTCTAATTGAAGTTCGGGCTTCACAGAAAGATAGACGCTGTAGTTCAAAACCTCTTTGACAAAAGGGTAATGCATCACAAACAAACCTTCTACAATCAGCAATTCTTTTGGCTCAATCACCAATTTGTGTTTTCCTGCATCTGGATTATTAAACGCGTAAACTTCTTGTTCAATGGGATGACCTTCCACAAGGCGTGTTAAATCCATTTGAATACGATTCTGATCCAATGCAGTTGGTAAATCAAAATTAATCACACCATTTTCATCAACCCATTGATGTTCTTTTGGCAGATAATAATTATCCAATGAAAACGTAGAAACGCGACCGGCAAAATCGTGATACAATTTTTTAATCAGCGTGGTCTTACCAACTCCGCTTCCGCCTGTTATACCTACAATAAATTTGATTCTCTCTGAAGTCACCCGTCTGTTTGTTTCTGAACGCTGGTGGAAAATTACGAAATTTCACGCAATCGCATTGAACAAGATTGAAAAACAGTTCACTCAAACTCATGTTGATTGTGTTAACTTAGTACTCATTCAAAAGTTAAGATGCAAAAACTAAAATTTACAAACGGAGATCTTTGGGATCAAATTGGATTAGGAACCTGGAAATCAAAACCCGGTGATGTGGGTAAAGCCGTTGAATCTGCAATAGAGATGGGCTATCGACACATTGATTGTGCGGCCATTTATATGAATGAACCCGAAATTGGAATTGCGATTCAGAATTGTATCAAAAAAGGAATAGTCAAAAGAGAAGATTTGTGGATTACTTCCAAACTCTGGAATAACGCTCATCGTCAACATGAAGTGATTCCTGCTCTTAAAAAAACCTTAGCAGATTTACAACTCGATTATCTGGACTTGTACATTATTCACTGGCCCGTTGCTATTAAAAATTCTGTCATAAATGCAACACTACCAGAAGAGTATTTGCCCCTTTCAGAGGTGCCCGTTTCGGAGACCTGGAAAGGCATGGAAGAAGCAGTAAAATCAGGATTAACTAAACACATTGGTGTTTCCAATTTCAGTCAGAAAAAAATGGCTGATCTCCTAAAAAACTGTAGTCACAAACCGGAAGTTTTGCAAGTAGAATTGCATCCCTATTTACAACAAAATGATCTCTTGAATTTTTGTAACGAGCATGGCGTTTTTATGACTGCATATTCTCCTTTAGGTTCTGGTGATCGTTCAGAAACCATGCGCCGCGCAGACGAACCTAAATTACTTGAAGACAAAACTATTCTAGAAATTGCCGCTAAACATAAAGCCAGTGCCGCACAAATTTTAATTGCCTGGCACGTGCATCGCGGAACAACGGTGATTCCAAAATCTGTTAATCCTGTTCGTCAAAAAGAAAATTTAGAAGCTTCCAAAATTATTCTGGACGCGGATGATATGAATAAGATTAAAAACTTAGATCGTCATTATAGATTTATCACTGGTAAGTTTTTTGAAATTCCGGGGAATGGGTATGTGAATATTTATGATGAGTGATTTCTATTTCGCTCAAAGGTAGCAAAGATGAAAATGCGCAAAGGAAACGCAAAGCAATTGCTGGATATTTCTTAGCGAGCTTTGCGTTTTTAAATACTCTGGGCGCTTTGCGCTCTTTGCGTGAAACTCTTGCTGTATCAATTCCTTTAATTAGATTTGAAGAAGAAATTTCGGAGCATTAACCATGCTCATGCGGGTCTCGCTTTTTGTGATTTTATACTTTTTTCTATGCGCGTTAAATTTTTACAGCTGCTTTTCATCTTACTTTCAGCACCTCAAGCTTTCTGTCAAGAATTCACAGATTTGATCGTGACCAAAGAAAACGATTCAATCTTTTGCAAAATCACTCTTGTAAATGAATACAATATTTTTTACCAATACAATCCCAAGAAAAAAGTCATTTCAAGTGCATCAATAGCTCGCAGCGCAGTTCTTTTTTTCAAATCTTCGGACACGTCAGTTTCCGTAATGAATGAACAAATCTACGTTGAGCCGCCTGAGAAAATTAAGAGTCCCTTTATAGACGAAGGAGGGCTTATTTACTCGGAGGACTATAGCAAACCACCCGTTTATGGTAACGGGCTCATTGATATGTATGCCTTCATTGAATCCAACACTCGAGTCTATCCAGCAGATGAACGCGCACTTGGTGGACGAACGTATGCGGTGCTTTTTGCGCTAACAATTGACAGCTTAGGCACTCTTCAAAACGTACACCTGCAAGAACCTGTATCTTCAACTTATAGTGGTTATGAGGCACAAAAACTAGAATCAGAACTGAAAAGAATCTTGTACCAAATGACACCTTGGGTGCCTGCCATGATTGGAGAAAAACCAACTGCATCACTTGTTTATCTTCCTTTGAAATTCTATTTGGAAGCAAGTCAAATTAACTTACTTCCTTCCCAATATACATTTACAGTCATAAGCCGTGATTAACTTTTGTTTCGCGCAAAATATGAGTACGCAATTGAAGCAATTTTTTTTGCACCCTATGCATCTTTAATGTCCACGGTTACTTTCCGAGGAACCTTGCAGTATCAATTCCTTTAGTTAGATTTGAAAAACAACAACTCTACACATGAGCGCAACTGAAAATCAAAAAACAAACTACGGAGCCCTAACCATGCTCACCACCGTATTCTTTTTCTGGGGATTTATTGCTGCCGGAAATTCTGTTTTTATTCCGTTCTGCAGACACTATTTTAGTCTGGATCAGTTTCAAGGACAGCTCATTGATTTTGCATTTTACCTTGCTTATTATTTAGGAGCACTCACGCTCTTCGCAGTTGGTTCAGGTAAAGGAAAAGACATTGTGATGAGCTGGGGATATAAGCGCAGTATTGTTTACGGTTTGCTCTTTTCTGCGCTGGGCGCAGCAGCCATGATTGTGTCCGTTTACCTCAACGTTTTTGCAGGAATGCTTTTTGGATTATTCATCATCGGTTTAGGATTTTCACTGCAGCAAACTTCTGCAAATCCATTTATGATTTCACTTGGAAATGAAGCTACCGGAAGTAACCGCATCAACTTAGGTGGAGGTATCAACAGTTTAGGAACTACGATTGGTCCAATCATCATTACCCTTGCGCTTTTTGGAACATCTGCAGCAATTTCTGATGAGATGATTGCATCCCTAAATCTCTCCAAAGTAATTATACTTTATAGTTGTGTTGGCCTACTTTTTTTAGGTACTGCTTTGATGTTTGGGATGTCTAAAAAAGTTCCGGCCGGAATCAAAAATGAAACTCCTGAAAAAGCAAAACGCGCGTTGGTTACTTTGTTTGTGATGACGGGATTATTAGCGATTTGTTTTGCCCCTGTGTTTGCTAGTTATAGAAGTGATGAGGCGAAACAAATTGTAACACTTGAGGAAAGTTTGAATGGCTCAACACAAGTATTTGTACAAACACCTGACAGCGCCGAACCGATTCTGATAGAAAATGATCGCAGCGCGGCCGAAAAAACTATAGCACTCTTGAGAGAACCGCTAGAACAAAAACGAATGATGTGGCTAAGCTTTGGTTTACTCGTTGTTTTAGGTGGATTACTCTACGCGTTTTTCAAAGGAAAAAAACAAAAAGAAGGTTGGGGCGCAATGCAATATCCGCAGCTCACTTTGGGTATGCTGGCGATCTTTGTTTACGTGGGTGTTGAAGTAACTATTGGAAGTAATTTGGGTGAGCTTTTAAGTAAACCAGAATTTGGCGGATTTGGATCATCCCAAATTGCACCCATCATTTCAATGTATTGGGGAAGCTTGATGATTGGCCGCTGGGCGGGCGCCATCAACGCATTCAAATTGACACAAACTACTAAAAATATTTTGCGCTTTATTGTTCCGCTGATTGCATTTGGAATTGTACTTGGCTTTTCAAAAATTATGGGCTATCAGGTTGATATTTTATATTGGTATGTCGTCTGTGTAATTATTCAAATTGTTGCTTTCTTTTTGACAAATGATAAACCTGCGCTCACGCTTGGAGTCTTTGGTTTGCTGGGCGTGGCAGCAACAACCATTGGATTGATGACAAGCGGTATGATTGCCGTTTATGCATTTCTTTCTGCCGGATTATTCTGCTCCATCATGTGGCCATGTATTTTTTCACTCTCCCTTGCCGGACTTGGAAAATATCAATCACAAGGATCTGGCTTTTTGGTGATGATGATTTTAGGTGGTGCAATTATTCCGCCGATTCAAGGAAAATTATCTGACGTGATTGGCATTCAACCCTCGTTCATTGTTGGCGTGATTTGCTTTGCCTATTTGGCATTCTTTGCAATTTACGTGAGAGGCATTTTGAAAAAGCAAGGCATATCATTTGATGATGAAGTGGCTGCGCATTAGCAGTTCGAATTCACTTCTAGTGCTTCAAAGTCATTTCCGATTAGCGATTAACGATTTGTGATTTTCGTTTTTTTCTAATGTGAACTTTTGTTTCGCAATCATCGTTTGATCAATCCATAACCAGTGCGCCAATAAAACTTCCAAAGGAAAGATACGGAGTGGATGCCGATGTATTCTAACAGATGATGAAGCGACTAATCCAGAATTAATTCAAACTGATTCGATGCGTATAAACCTTGTCATTTACAGTAAAGTAAATCAGGTAAATTCCACTACTTAGATCTGAAAGTTCCAATTGATTAGTGCCCTGTTTAATCAGGTATGTTTTCAACACTTCTCTGCCGCTGATGTCAGTGACAAAAATTGTAAATTCTTCATCAAAATCAGAGTTAAAATTCACCAGACCGTTTGACGGATTTGGATAAACAGAATACGAAATTTGCTCATCCAATCCATTGCAATTGTGAACAGAAATCATGTCAGCGTATTCGTATTTACCATCGTTATCGGTTTGCTTCAAACGGTAATAAGTTGTTCCGCTATAAGGATTTGAGTCTACAATTCTATAATCTAATTGGACGGAAGAATTATCGGCTCCTTCGACGATTTTCAAAGTTGTCCAGCTCATTCCATCATGACTTTTTTCTATCGTAAAATAATCGTTGTTTATTTCACTTTTTGTAACCCAATCAATAACTACATCATCATTTTCACAAGACGCCGCAAACGACGTCAATTCAACTGGAAGGGGATTAATCAAATCCAGTGTTGCAAGTGTAAACGGACTAAAGGACGTAACTGGTGCTGATGTGATTATTGTTCCGTTATTAGGAATTCCGGTAGTACCACCGTTGCCATGATTTCTCCACATTGATCCGTCCCATCTTGCAACGCGCAATGAAGTTGGATCTACAACACCACTGCAGCCATTTATTCCTACCGTGCGATACGAAAGTGTAACGGAAACATTTGACGCGCCATTGGTGCGATTAATCATCCAATATTCACAATCTGAAACATAAACAAGTGGGGACTCGAGTGACATATCGTTGTATCCATGACTTACCGGATCTACAAAGAAATATTCAGCAGTAAAATGATGCGCAGCGTTGCCTGGTGCAGAAATTGTAGCCGAACGATAAAAACCATCCTTTCCAATTGGGAATTCGAAAGCCGTATTTCCAACTTTTCGCACTGGACCATTTACGTAAGCCGCATCTGAGACACTGGTAACATTTGAACCAGCCAACATAATCAATAAATTAACTGCAGAAGTCGTTACGTTACCCGTTACGAGATGCAAATTGTTTGAGACATTAATTGGTGTATTCAATGTCACATCATTACCCGTTTTATTGGTCGTAATTCTGCGCATAATGTGACTAGTTCCGACACCTGTATTTGAAACTTGCTGTGCAGCGCCACCATCAAATTCAACTCTGCCATTTCCACCATCCGCAAACGTCACGGTTGTTGTGCTATTGATGGTAATATTTCCAGCGTAAGTTGAAGTAGAATTGTATGCTGGATAAATTAATCCCGCAGCCGTTTTTGTGTACGTCACATTTGCATTGTGATCATCACCTGTTGTATTGCTCGGCATAAAATAACCTGTTCCACTAACCACAAAATTGACATCTCCGTTGAAAATATTTCCACCAACAGATGCATCATTATTTGCCCCGTTTTTCTCGAGATAGGATACATTATTGTAAGTCGTTCCGCGTGTAAAATGTCTTGGCGCAATAAAGGTCACACTTCCATTCCAAACAGAATTATAATTCTCAAAAGTTGTTGTAGCGCCTGTCAATGTTATGCTTTGCGCCGTTGCGCTTAATTGTGTAAAGTTTCTAAACTGGAGTAAGCCTGCAATAAATCCACCTCCACCAATTGATACTGTTTGTCCAGATGCAAGCGTTCCAAATCCACCACCATTTCCAAAATAAATTCCATCAGAACTAACATGGGTATTCTCTAACACAATGTTTTGATTATATGCGTTTACACTTGTCGCATTCTGATTGCACAATACGTCTGCATTGGTAGCCGTACTGTTATTTAAAATACTTAGTGTTCCATTGAAAACAACATCACCTGAATTACCTACAAATACGCGCTTTGTTGTGCCAGCCCCACTGTTTGTAATCTGAGTAGCACCGCCAACCGTTAAGATACTTGTAGAAGTATTAGAAAGATAAATCGCTCCGGTTGCGCCTGACGCATTATTGATACAGGTAAGATTACCATTCATGTTAATTGAACCTGCTTCTGGAAAATGAACAATAGCATTTGCGGCAGATGATATGTTATTCAGAATTGCATTCCCACTTATTGTTAAAGTTGAAGCTGCAGAGCTGGTAACATAAATATTATTGTCTGCCCCTGAAGCTGTATTGTTGATTGTGAGATTTCCCCCAACACTGTTTCCTATGCTGCTATATGCAAGAAACATTCTGTGCGTACCGATATTATTCATTACTAAATCAGTTTGAAAAATATCAGGATTTCCATTGCCCATTAAAAAATAGCCACTGCCTGAATTTCTCAATTCTGTTATCCCTGCAAAATTATTTCCACCTGCTGAAGCATCATCCAATGCACCGAATTTTTCAAGGTAAACTGTTCCTTGATAAATCGTTCCCCGTGTGAACATTCTTGCTCCTCTAAAATCAACATTGCCTCCCCAATTTGAGTCGTGATTTTCAACATGGGTTGTTCCTGTAGAAATGAGTGTTTGCGGAGTTGCACCAACTTGCGTAAAATTTCTGAAATACAGTTGACCTGCAACAAACCCAGCACCACTTATGGTAACTGTTCGCGTTGCTGCCAGTATTCCCGAACCAGTATTTTGTCCAAAACGAATTCCATCACCATTAGCATGTGTATTAGCCAAAATAATGTTGCCTCCATACGTGTTTAAGCTTGTTGGAGAATAGTTGCAAAACACCTCCGAATTAGCAGCAGAACTATTATTTGTAATTGTTAAGTTACCTGTAAGATTTACATCACCTGCATTGCCCAAATAAATTCGGTTTGTAGTTGTGTTACCATTATTTGTCAGCAAAGTATTACCGCCAATACTAAGCAATGTTGATGATCCGTTTGCGAATAGCAGCTGCATAGTTGCACCAGTTCCGTTGTTTGTTCCTGTCAGATTTCCAGATAAATTGATGACTCCATCTGTAGGAAAATAAATATTCGAATTGGTTGCTGAAGACAAATTATTTATGGTTGCATTTCCACCAATTGTCAATGAAGAGACAGTTGTATTCACAACGTAAATACTATTGTCGGCTCCACTAGCCGTGTTGTTAATCGTAAGATCACCACCCACACTGTTTCCAGCGCTTGAGTGAGCAAGATACATTAAATGAGTGCCACTGTTTGTCATTAATAAATTCAAGTCAAAAACATCTGGCAATCCATTCCCCATTAAAAAATAACCACTTCCGCTGTTACGTAATTCTGTATTTCCGTGAAATATATTTCCACCTGCGGATGCATCATTCAAGGCCCCATGTTTTTCAAGATATGCCGTTCCAAAATATTCCGTTTCACGCGTAAGCATGCGCCCGGCTCTGAAATCAATATTACCTCCCCATTCAGAATTGTAATTTTCAATGTGACTTGTACCCGTTGCAAGCAACGTTTGTGAAGTAGGACCAACTTGTGTAAAATTTCGGAAGTACAGTAACCCTGATGAATAACCTCCACCACCAATTGTAATCGTTCGCAAAGCTGCTAATACACCCGAACCAGTATTCTGCCCAAAACGAATTCCATCAACAGAAGAATTAGAAACAACAATATTTTGATTATAAAGATTTGATGATGTAGATGAATAATTACAATACACACCTGAGTTGGTAGATGTTGCGGTATTATCAATCGTCAGGATACCGTTGAAAATAACATCCCCGTCATTGCCAAGCCAAACGCGTTTAGTTGTTCCTGAATTACTGTTTGTAAAATTGGCTGCACCCGCAAATGTAACTGTCGAATTTCCACCTGATGCAACGTAGATTTCGCCGGAGGTTCCACTCGCATTATTTACGGCTGTTGTTTGTCCACTAACGTTTACAGCGCCTTGATTACCGATGTACACATTACTCGTCGTAGCGCTTGCATTATTTGTTATGTCCAGATCTCCAGTAATCGATAATACAGTTCCCGAATTATTAGAAAACAAAATTTGAGCCGTACCTCCGCTTGCACTATTAACAGCAGTTACAGAACCATTTTGTTGCACGACACCATTTAATCCGTAATAGATTTGCGATGATGCAGACGAGGTGTTATTTAAAATATCTGTATTTCCGTTAATAGTAAGTGTAGACAAATTATCTACCAATCTTACCTGAGCCGCACCAACCAAATTCTGAATAGACAAATCACCATTTATAATATTACCAGCCGAGTTATAGGCAAAATGAATTGTGTTGCTACCGTTGTTTATCAATGTCAGATCATCATTAAAAATGTCCGGGGCACCGTTTCCAGTTAACAAATAACCAGACCCGGAGTTTTCGAGAAGTGTAATTCCATGAAAAATATTACCACCGGCAGAAGCGTCATTATTAGCTCCAGTTTTATCAAAACTGACATCACTGTTAAAGACGGAAGCATTAAAAATTATATTTCCGGTAGTTGCGTTTACTAGTCCACCAATAGAACAATTTCTGAAAGTTAAACTAGCTGCACTTCCCATTGAGAAGTTGATCGGCGCATTCCCTAATTGAGTGAAATCTCCCAAATAAAGATAGCCTTGCGCAAATCCAGCACCACCAATCAAAATCGTATTTCCTGCGGATAATGTAGGGGTACCAGTACCTGATGAATAGCCCAAATAAATTAGTCCCGTATTAGTAGAACTCACGGTTATATCATCATTGAATAAATCATTTGAATTATAGCCCAACATAAAATAGCCTGTTCCCTGCTGATTGATTTCGAGTGTTGAATTAAAAATATTCTGCCCACCGTTATTATGATTTGACGCCGACCCGGTTTTTGTAAAGGATGTCGCCCCGTTAAATGTACCTCCACGGATATACAAATTAGATGCTGTAACTGCAACGTTACCTCCAAAAAGACATGGTGCAGGTAAATTCTCTACATAAAAATCAGCTCCATTCATTGACAAACTGATAGGTGCAGAACCCAACTGTGTAAAACTTCCAAGACGCAAATAACCTTGTGAATAGCCTGCTCCTCCAATCGAAATAGTTTTGCCTGCAGCTAAAGTCGGTGTCCCTGTACCATTAACCCAGCCTAAATTAATACCTCCGGTATTAACTGAAGACAACGTAATATTTTCATTAAACAAGTCATTGGAATTATACCCAATCATAAAATAACCGGTACCCTGTTGGTTGATTTCAAGCGTTGAATTAAAGATGTTTTGGTTACCGTTGTTATGATTATCTGCTGAACCAGTTTTTGTGAAAACTACTGCACTGTTATAAGTTGCTCCTCTTGCATAAATATCAGGTGAAGTAATGTTAACAGCTCCTCCAAAAGTTGAAGATGGTCCTAAATAAATGGAAGATGTACCAGTTTGAATCAGATTTATTGGAGCATTTCCAAGTTGCGTAACACGCTCTAGATAAAGATAACCTACATTAAAACCTGCTCCACCAAATGTTATCGTTTTAGTTGAAGCAAGAGTTGCTGTACCAGCACCCCAGGTCAGCGCCGTTCCAACAGATGATCCAATCTGAGTAAGAATTACGTTGCCATTAAATTGATTGCCACCTGAGCCGTGTCCAAAAATAATTCGGTCCTGACTGTTATTGTTTGCAAATACATCTCCATTGTAGATGTCAGGGCTTCCATTACCGAATGACCAATACCCAACAGTGCCATTATGGTTGACGGTAAGATTTTGATTAAACGTATTGCCGCCTGCAGTATTACTGCTCAGCGGACCAGTTTTCGTAAATACAACCACACCGTCATAAATACTATTTGATAAATTATATTCCGGTGCAGTAATGTTCAAGTTGCCACTGAAAGAACTATTGTTTATTAGGATTCGCGCTGTTCCAGTTAAGACCAGGTTTTGTGCTGTGCCACCCAATTGGAAAAATCTAGTGAGATTTAAATTACCAGAAGTAAAACCTGATCCACCAATGGATAAGAGGGCACCAGCATTGAGGTTATTGATTGCCGTTGCCTGTTCCCCGAAACGAATGGTCATAGCACTTTGATTATTGAAAACAATTCCACCATTATAATTGGTTGTTCCATTATAGCCCATTCGAATTTCAGCAGTAGATGTTGGAGTCTGGGTTAATGTAAGAACACCATTGTAGGTGTTTCCTGTTGTCAACTCAAATAAAAGATAACCACTTCCACTTGCCACAAATTCGGTAGCGCCATTAAAAGTCATATTACCATTGGTGCGGAAATATCCTGTGCCGCTGTTCGTAAATTTGACAGTACTATTGAAGGTCGCATTTCCAGTTCCGGTGGTGTTTCCAGCACCACTCATATTAATGTCTATAGGGCCGTGAAAAGTACCTCCATTAATTGTTGCAGCACCCGTGTTGATACTAAGAGTTGAAGTTGCTGCAAACGTAGTGCTGTTGAACGTTGAGCTGCTTGCATTTGTGCTAGCCAGTGTGCCATTCTGGATTGTGCCAGCAGTAAAAACCTGGACACCCTCAGCATTAAGAGTAAATCCGCCAAGTGAAAGCACCCCACTAGTCATGGTTAAGTTTTCAATTGTCGTGTTTCCAGAAAGAATTGGATTATTTGGTGCTGCAACGAGGATGACATGATCCGCTGGATTAGGTATACCAACTGGTGTCCAGTTTGCTCCCAAATTCCAATTTGTTGAAACCGATCCATTCCACGTATAGGTGGTTTGAGCCTTTATATTTGCGTGAGAAAACAAAAGTGCCAGCGCTAAAACCAGCATATTTTGGAGTGACCTAAAAGTAAAAAGCATAAAACGGATTTCTGAAAAATTGACCAAGGTTGAATTTGCCAAACGTTGGATCTAATTTTCCCAACGTGCTAATTTAACGAATTAACGTTGCAAATGGTTGTCTCGTTAATCCTTTTACATGAGAGTTTTGTGATTGTTAAGAATCAGTCTGTTCTGAAGATAAATAAGTATCGTCAAATCAATTACGTCGAACAGAAGAGAGAAACGGCCAAACATCAATCAATTCTTCTAACTATATTTGAAAGAAGCATGGATCAAGCATGAGCACATCAGAAAGCGAAATAGCACAAATCAAAAGAGAAATCAACGAAGCCAATGACTTTGTCTGGAATCTGCGCGCATCACCCAAAGAGGGGTTTGAACCTGAAAATATAATCAGCATTGCATACAAAAAAGCATTAGCGATTGAAGACAAATTTGGTGAGGGACGCTGTCTGTTAAACATGGGAATGGGTGCCTTTATTCTCCATCACGATTATCCGCTTTCTGATTCTTATATCAATCAAGCCATTTCCATTTTTCAAAATCTGCCAAATCCAAAATGGGAGGCTAATGCGCTGTTAACACAAGCCATCATAAAAAATTCAACCGGCAATCCTGAACTGGCTTTATACATGGGTTTGAAGGGAATGGAGTTTTACCTGAACAAGCCACATGATTACGATTTTACCATGGCTTGTTACGTTTTGGGAACCATCTATAAAGATCTCAAAAAAACAGAAGAAGCAGAAAGATTGTACACGCTTGCCATTGAATCCAAACTCAATCAAACCACTTGGGACGCGCGCGTTTTTACAGGTCTTTCTAATATTCTGAGCGATCGCGGTGAATACGAAGAAGCTTTAAAAATGGGCAATAAAGGCCTGGATCTTTTGCGCGGCGAAGACAACCGTATTGGCGTGAGCCGAGCACTAAATGACCTGGGTTCCATTTATCATCGCCTAAAAGAATACGATAAAGCCCTTGAGTACATTTTTGAAGCACTCAAAATTCGCAAAGCAAATAATGTCAAACATTTTGTATTAGGAAGTTTAATTGACATCGCCAATATTTATTTGGAAATTGATCAACCTGCCAATGCACTTGAATTTTATCTGGAAGCCGAACCCTTAGCCATTGAAACCAATCACCTGGGAAGGCTTTCAGTGGTTCTCAGAAGATCCGCAGAAATCTATAAAAAAATTGGCGATCTTACTAAAGCAGTAGAAACTTTTGAAAAACTCATTGAAGTAAATAATACCCTCAATCAACAAGAAAAAGAAGCCAAAATTTTTCAATCTGAAAACAAACTTCTCAAAGAACGCGAAGACGAAATTGAGCGCCTTAGAAATGTTGAGTTGAAACATGCGTATGACCTCATTGCCGAAAAAAATAAAGAGATCACTGATAGCATTCACTACGCTAACCGCATTCAAAAAACAATTCTGGCTCCGGAAAGTGAATTACAAAAATACCTTGAAAATTATTTTGTTTTCTTTCAACCCAAAGATATTGTCTCCGGTGATTTTTATTGGTCAATTGAAATGAGTCGTCTAAACGAAGAACACGATTTTTACCTGGCCGTTTGTGATAGCACTGGTCACGGTGTCCCGGGCGCCTTTATGAGTTTGCTCAATACCAATTACCTCAACGAAGCCATCTACGAAAAACAAATTTCAGAACCTCACCGCGTACTCAATTACGTTCGTCAACGACTCATTGAAAGTATCAGTAAAGAAGGACAAAAAGATGGCTTTGATGGAATACTTGCTAAAATTAATTTGCACAAAAAGTCAGTAGAATATGCTGCGGCTAATAATGCGCCAATCTTAATCAGAGATAGGAAAATACATGAATTAGCAACAGATAAAATGCCAGTAGGGCACGGTGAAAAACCAGACTCTTTCAAATTAAATAAAATAGACCTTCAAGCAGGTGATCGTCTCTATTTCTACACCGACGGTTACGCAGATCAATTTGGAGGACCCAACGGTAAAAAATTCAAATACAAAAAACTCAACGAAATGCTTTGTGAGATTTCATTGGACAGTTGTGAATCTCAAAAAGAAAAACTAAAAACTGTTTTTGAGAATTGGAAAGGAACTTTGGAACAAGTAGATGATGTATGTGTGTTAGGCATCCAGTTTTAGGTTAAAGCTCATTCATTACATTTTGCTTTTTACCACCCCACTCTACAACCGTAAATCCATTACGCTCAACTTTCAAATCATACAAATTTTGTTGCGGAATTTCTATCTGTTGATCAAGAGGTGACCATACCATCATGATTCGCAAAATAGATTCTGGTTTTGGTGAGATTTTCAATTTTGCAATTTCTTCGTATTCATCGGTAGAAAAATGAATCAGATTATACGCATTGTTTTCCATTTGCGGCAGCCAGAACATGATGAATTCATTGGCCTCACGACGGGTTAAACCAATAATATCCAAACTGCTTTCTAGAAACTTTTCAGTCTCAGAACCCGTTACTACAAAACCATCCCTGTATGTAAATTCTTGCGGTGAAATTCCCTCCCAAAAAAGGGCGTAAAATCCTTTTCCATTTTCGTCATACAATGTTCCATCTGGTTGTGCTTTTACATTCCAACCACCCGCCGGATATTTTGGATAACTGTGTGTGATTTTTCCGTTCAAATCTAATTGAACATTAACAAGCATTTCAGTTTCAGGATAGAGGTAAATTACCGGTTTACCCATGCCGTCCATTTCTTCCGTTTTATAAAGTACCTCCACACGTTCACCGTTACTATACACTTCTTCTAACTCAAGCCCCCAGGTTCCATAAACACGAATCGTATCGTTCAATTTTCCACCTACGAAATGCAATTCAAAAAAACGTTCAGGCTCCAATGAACTTATAGGAAAATAGCCTAAAAGGCATCCCGTGAAATCTCCGCCGTTGACCATGAAAAAGTTTTCAAAAACATCTGATCGAATAAGATCATATTGACTGTTTTCAGAGCCATCCAGGGACGCATGAATGCTTGGTCCTATGTGAATAGTAGGCACACCATTATCACCAAAAGTCTGATGAGCACCCACATTTTCAATCATCAAGACTGAATTTTTTGGGTTGAAAGTCCAGTCTGAAGCATACACGTCAGTAGTCACTTCTTTGCAAACACCTGCCTCATATATTCTTGAAATAATTTTTTTTCCTTGGGGATCAAAGACATTTAATTCGCCATCAGGTAAGCCATTCACTAGCGCATACTGAGTAACCGGAATTTTTTTAAATCCATCGTAATAAACACTGACCTTTCCTGAAAAGGATTCAAATTCTGTTTGATAAAAGACATAGTCTATTTGGGCAATTCCAATCATATAGGGAACTGCCGTCGAAGAATCATCGCCGACATTATATGAAGGGATCAGGTGAATTTCTTTTATGCCTTGAAGATCTATCGAATCTGAAAACATAGGATAAAACCATTGGCCGTCAAAGGCCTCATCCAGGATACAGGAAACAAGAAGTATCGAGTCTGCGGATACGATTCCAGAATCTGAATTGTTTTGTGTGTTGTTTTGAGTTTGATTCCCCCCACAACCCGCAAGTACGGCAAGCAATCCAAACATTAAGAACGATTTTTTCATTTTATACTTTTTAGATTCTATCCAGCTAAAACTAGTCAAATTTTTTAATGGCATAATTTCAATTAAACGGAATTGTAATGCTAAGCGTAAATCTTTCCCGTCAAAATCGTACTTTTGTCCCGCTCAATTCAATCACACACACATGAAACGCACCGAAATTGTTCACGCATTAAAGTCTGATAAAATCAACGAAGACATTCTGGTAAAAGGATGGGTAAAAGCATTCAGAAGCAATCGCTTTATTCAGCTGAGTGATGGTTCTACAATTCACACCATTCAAGCAGTTGTTGATTTTGAAAAGTTTGATGAAGCTTTGTTGAAACGGGTTACCACCGGGGCTGCGTTAAGCATTACTGGAAAACTAATTGAGTCACAAGGTGCGGGACAAAAAGTAGAAATCGCTGTAGAAAAAATTGAAATCTTAGGGGATGCCGATCCTGAAGAAGTAAGCAAAACGGTTATGCAGCCTAAAAAGCATAGCCTTGAGTTTTTGCGTGAACAAGCACATTTAAGATTCAGAACAAATTTATTTGGTGCGGTTTTCAGAATTCGTCATTCAGTTGCTTATGCAATTCACAAGTATTTCAACGATCGCGGATACTTTTATATTCATACACCAATTGTTACGGGTTCTGATGCTGAAGGCGCTGGTGAGATGTTCCGTGTTTCTACCTTAGATCCAAAAAATCCACCGTTAACAGAAGATGGAAAAGTAGATTATTCACAAGATTTTTTTGGAAAAGAAACCAATCTTACCGTATCTGGTCAATTGGAGGCAGAGCTTGCTGCGCTTGCCCTTGGAAAGGTTTATACATTTGGTCCAACGTTTCGTGCTGAGAATTCAAATACTGCTCGTCACCTTGCGGAATTTTGGATGATTGAACCTGAAGTTGCCTTCAATGATATTTACGATAACATGGATTTAGCAGAAGATTTTTTGCGCTATATCTGTAAGTATGTTTTGGAAACAAATGCCGATGATCTAGCCTTTTTAAATGAACGTGAAAAGCAAGAAGATCAAGCTAAACCAACTGCTGAACGTAATGAGTTAAGTTTGATCGATCGTTTGAATTTTGTCATCTCAAATGACTTTCAACGATTGACTTATACCGAGGCAATTGAAGTCCTTAAAAATTCAACTCCATACAAAAAGAAAAAATTTAAATATCCGGTTGAATGGGGTACAGATTTGCAATCTGAACACGAACGTTATCTCGTAGAAAAAGAATACAAAAAACCGGTGATCATTACAGGTTATCCGGCATCGTTCAAAGCATTCTACATGCGCCAAAATGAAGATGGAAAAACTGTTGCTGCGATGGATATTTTATTCCCAGGTATTGGTGAAATTATTGGTGGATCACAACGTGAAGAACGTTACGATATTTTGATTGAAAAATGCAAAGCCTTCAATATTCCTGAACATGAAATCTGGTGGTATTTAGAAACTAGAAAATTTGGAACCGTTCCGCACGCAGGTTTTGGTTTAGGCTTTGAACGTATGGTGATGTTTGTAACGGGTATGACCAACATTCGTGATGTGATTCCTTTTCCAAGATTTCCAAAGAAGGCGGAGTTTTAAAAGGTCACTTCGGCTCCGCTCAGTGACCGGATTCGAACTTCATTTCATGGCGTTAAAAAGTGAATGCTAAAAATAGTCGCCCTTTATTATGCGCTATTCTATAAAAAAATGAACCTCATTGAAACCGATGGTTGAGCGGAGTCCAAACCACCCGCTTATTTCCTTTTAAAAACCGGCACCGCAGAACAAGGCTCACCAAACATCAAACTTTTTGCAGCGGGCAACAATTTTTGTGTCAAAATCACATACGCCTTTTCAGGATCCGGAATGTCTGAACAACCTTTCACCATCACACGCTTATCTGTCAAATGACTTACATTCCAACCTTTTAGATTATCGAAAAAATATTCTGCTTTTGCCTGTTCAGGATTAGCACAATAAATTGCTTTTGCGTCTTTCAATTCAGACGTCACCAACATATACGCCCACGCAGGAATAATAGCATCTGCAGAACAATAGACGGCAACTACTTTGTTTGAATAAACAGACCAATCATTAGATTTTATCCAATCTCTGAAATCTTTTTCTTTCAAAACAAATTCATTCCACAACTGATGTTTCAAATCAATTTCAAGAATGCTTTCTTTCAACAAAAAATCTTTCAGATCTAGTTGTTCAATTCCAGCCTCTGCAACTTTATTGACTATTTCGTCGGACATGTTGCAAAGGTAAGGGTTTTAATAAAATCTATGATAATCCTTCCGAACCGCGCAATACGTGTTCTCTAACGAATCAAAATGTAAGATTCACCCGAAAAACACTAAATTCGTAATCACAAAATCCAAATGCATGTCATCAAAACTGGAATTACTTCGCGCAAAAAGATCTGAAGCCCTCAAAGGTGGTGGTGAAAAACGCATTGAATCACAACATGGTAAAGGCAAATTAACTGCGCGTGAGCGTGTGAGTCTTTTATTAGATGAGGATACATTTGAAGAAATTGGTCAATTTGCTGAGCATCGCTCCACCAATTTTGGATTGGATAAACAAATCGTTTTGGGTGATGGTGTTGTAACCGGTTATGGAAAAGTTCATGGTCGCCCTATTTATGTTTTTGCACAAGATTTTACTGTTTTTGGAGGATCACTGGCTGAGATTCACGCAAAGAAAATTGTGCGTATCATGGATCTTGCTTTGCAAAATGGAATTCCGTTAATTGGGTTAAATGATTCGGGTGGTGCGCGTATTCAAGAAGGTGTTGTTTCATTAGGCGGTTATGCAGACATCTTTTTCAGAAATACAATTGCCTCGGGAGTGATTCCACAAATTTCAGCCATTATGGGGCCTTGTGCCGGCGGTGCAGTTTATTCGCCTGCGTTGACTGATTTTATTTACATGGTAGAAGATTCTTCGTTCATGTTTGTGACCGGACCAAACGTTGTGAAAACTGTGACGCATGAAGAAGTAACTTCAGAAGAATTAGGAGGTGCTTCAACACATTCTCAAAAATCTGGTGTCGCGCATTTTTCAGTTGCAAACGATTTACAATGTATCAATGATATTAAAAAATTACTCTCTTATCTTCCACAAAACTGTGAAGAACAATCTCCTAAATACCCTTATTACGGAGGTGATGCAGACCGACCAGAACTGAGTACAATCATTCCGGAAAATGCCAATCAGCCTTATAACATGAAAGATGTCATCACACAAATTGTGGATGAAAATTCGTTCTATGAAGTGCATGCAAATTATGCGCAAAACATCGTTGTAGGTTTTGCGTTTTTAGAAGGAAAAAGTATTGGAATTGTTGCCAATCAACCGGCATATCTGGCTGGTGTTTTAGATATTCAATCGTCCAATAAAGCTGCGCGATTTGTACGTTTCTGTGATTCATTTAATATTCCACTATTAGTATTGGAAGATGTACCAGGCTTTTTACCAGGAACCGATCAGGAGTGGAATGGAATCATCAACAACGGTGCAAAATTATTGTACGCATTTTGTGAAGCCACTGTGCCAAGAATTACAGTTATCACCCGCAAAGCTTATGGTGGAGCATACGACGTAATGAACTCCAAACACATTGGTGCAGATATGAATTACGCATGGCCAACGGCAGAAATTGCGGTGATGGGTGCAAAAGGTGCAGCAGAAATTATCTTCAAAAAAGAGATTGATGAAGCGTCAGATTCTGCCAAAAAATTATTGGAAAAAGAAGCTGAATATGCACAACTTTTTGCAAACCCATATAATGCTGCAGCACACGGCTTTATTGATGAAGTGATTGAACCAGCTGATACCAGAAAAAAATTGATTCGCGCATTTGATATGCTTAAAAATAAAGTGTCGCATTTGCCTAAAAAGAAACACGGGAATATTCCGTTGTAATTTGTCTTCGAACATTTCAGCATCTCATTTTGAATGATGAATAAAGATTAACGAACACCGATTTTAGAAGTAGTCTTTATATATTGAAAACTCGCTTATGTTCTTAAAAGATTTCAGCAGCAGCATTAAAGCATACGGTCAAGCGTTTGAACTCGCTGGAAAACTTAAACTGTGGAAGTACTTTTTTATTCCTGCAATCATTGGTTTGTTTGTGGGTATTCTGATTATGATTGCAGCGTGGTATTTATCGGAGCCGATTGGCCAAAAAATTGGCAGCTATTGGCCATTTGATTTTTGGAAAGAGGCCATGATGTCCTTCAGTATTTTTTTAGGAGGTGTCTTTGTGATCCTTATTGGCGCTATTATATTCAAGCATGCCGTGATGGCTTTTTCAGCACCTTTTATGACGCCGGTTTCTGAAAAAATTGAAATGCACATCACCGGAAAATCCCTGGACCAAACCGATACCAGCGCTGAATATATTGCTGCGCTTGTCAGAGGAATTCGAATCAATCTTCGAAACCTGATTATCGAAATGCTGATTACGTTACCTTTGATTATACTCAGCATTATTCCACTCATCAACATTTTCACAACCTTCATGCTTATTTACGTGCAAGCTTATTTTGCAGGTTTTGGTAATATGGATTATACATTAGAACGTTACTGCAACTACAGCGAAACAAAAATATTTGTGCGAAACAATAAAGGCATCGCAGTTGGAAATGGTTTGATCTTTCATCTTTTGTTGGCGATTCCGGTAGTAGGAATTATGCTAGCCTTGCCGCTTTCAACCATTGCAGCAACCACTGAAACACTCAAAAAATTAAAAGCTGGCTAAACAATTTGAGGCAATGCAACATTTAACGCCATGGGTTGTTATTCTTTTAAATCACAAAATTTAATCCATGGATCTTGCGTTTCGTGAACCTGTCAGTGAGCAAGAATTGGCTGATCTTTTTGAGTTCAGACAAACCATTTATGCCCAAACTGAATCACTCAAAACCATGGTTCAAAAAAGCGATATTTCATTTTTTGATCAACGCGCATTTCACTTCGCTGCCTACCATGAAAATAAGCCAGTAGCCTATATGCGCATGGTTAGCCGCAATGAAACAAAATTTGCAGATTGGATAAAAAATTGTTCTCCAGAAAATGACACTTCAAAATCTGAAAAAATAGAATTTCCATTTGAAAATTACAGCCCAGATAAAATTTGGAACAAAGATTTTTTAAGTCGTTTTGAAAATCAAAAAATTGGAGAAGCGGGTAAATTAGCTGTTGCAAAAGATGTTCGTTCAGATCTGTTTTTATCCAAATTCATTCATGCATTTTTGGATCATTGCATTCACCAAAATGGTTTTCAATCAGGCTTTGGAATTTGCACACTTGAATTGGAAAGGTTTTATAAACGATTGGGTTTTTTCAGACCAGACGGAGCTGAACCATTCACTCACAGCAGCTTGCCTCTGGTGGTAATGGTACAGTTTGATGCAAACGATTTAGCCCGTCAAAACACATTATTTCACTAAGATTTTTCTGTGAAAATTTTGTAATTATCCTGATCTTCTTATTTTTACGACCCCAATAAAAAATTCGGTGAGTCGTTTTTTTAGAAAATACAGTGTTGTGTTTTTGTTCGTTTCTCTTTTTTCAGTTGAGGGAAATGGGCAGGTATTGGATAATGCGATCATCAATTTAAATCCAGGCGGCGTAATCTATGATGTGGTAGCCGATCCTTATCATGACTGCTATATCATTGTGGGAAATTTTACTTCAGTTAATGGTTATGCAGTTTCGAATATTGCATTTTTGAATCGATCAGATTTATCAGTCAATACCAACGACACGTTGAATAGTATAAATTTCATTAATGGTGAGATTAGAACTGTTGAGCTGTACATGTCAGAAACTTTTGGATTTTATTACTACCGTCTTTATTTGGGAGGAAACTTCACAACGGTTCAAACGAATGGTGATTTGACAATTGCCCGTAGTGGTTTTGTTGAATTACTATCACAGAAGAGTAAGCTTCTTCCGCTTACGGAAACGGCCTTTAGTGTTACTTCGTGGAATCTACAAATGGATGATATTGGCTTCACTAGGGGTGTTAATGATATTTATAGAAGCAATGATACTCTTATTATTGTTGGAGAGTTCTATTTCACCTCTGGGCCTGCTCATGCTAGTGTGACTAACGTAATTAGTTTCAAGATAACATCTCATGAGTGGCTTGAATATTTCTTTGGACTTTATAGTGGGGCTATTAACTATATTGACCACGAAGCAAGTGTTCTATCGATAGAAAAATTTGGGAATTACTATTATCTCGCAGGCACAAGCCACGCAGACTTTACAGGTGGGATTGGATACCTCAAGCGATGCGATTTGTCTGGAAACGTTGATTTAACCTTTGGCCCTAATTATTGTGCTTCAATTGGAGAGGTTTGGCGAGCTACTCCGATTATGTCAGGATCTGACTCCATAATCGTAAGTGTTGCTCAATATAGCGCACTTACCGGAACCTATGTTCACTCAACAAGCGGAAGCATCTTGGATAGCCCAGTTCTTGACTGCACAACTAGTGACGTTTTTGCAAATTTCGAAGTGCTTGCCAAATACAAGGAAACTATAATTCTCAGATCGATTAGCAATTTTTCTTTCTATAAAATGACTGGAAATTACCCAGCAACTTCATACATGACTGTGACTACAAACACGCCAGCATACAATACAACATCAGGTGGCTTGGCTTCTGGTAACCCTGATGGCGGCTTAGGCTATCGTCGCATGCACGTCGTTGATAACTATCTTTTCGTTACGGGCAATGCACTAACTAGTGTTGGAGGTAGTTCACGCACAGGTCTTGCAGCTTATTGCCTTGAGCCGCTTGATGCAAAACAGTTTACACTAGCAGATAGTTCTATTTGTCAATTAGATCTTCAAACTTATACAGTTCCAACAGTGCCTTATGCCGATGGCTACAGATGGGAGTATACGGGCTCAGGCGCTGATTTCGGCAACAACGGTAGTGCAGATATTGGTCCTGTCGATTACGATCTATTAGCGGCAAATTCTGTCAGCATTAAATTTCTTTCAAACGCGACTTCAGGTCAACTCAAAGTGACGCCCTATTCCTATTGTAATGGAACAACAAAATTGTTTTCGAATACAATCACTACTAATATTACAGTAAGCTCCGCCCCTAATTCCATTGCCGGCAACGATACAAGCATTACATGTTACAACAGCGCCATACAACTTTACGGATATTCAGATAGCACAAACATCGACACGTTTTTGTGGGATTATCCGGGGTCATTATTTGATACGCTTGGCCAATTTGAAACTGTCACGTCTGCAGGAAATTATATTTTCAAAGTAACGAATACCAACGGCTGTTCAAACTACGACACTGTCCAAGTCACTCTCAACAAAATCCAACCAACCGCAACCCCACCACCACCACCCTATGAACTAAGCTGCTTAAACCCAGTTGAAGATTTTCTAGGAACAACAACTACACCGAATACAATTGCAGAATGGTATCAAGACTCAACCACATTCTTTCCAAATCCTATTTCAGTTAACACAATTGGAACTTATTACTTCAGGGTAACAGACACCCTAAATGGTTGCTTTAAAGACACCGGTATCGTTGTTTCAAATAACATCACCCCGCCTGACATAGCCATCGTCGGCTACCCGTCAATTGGTTTAACATTAGAAACGCTAACCTGTAATCTGGACACGTTAAATCTAACTTGTTATTCAGCACTCCAAACTCAACCGCAAGTTGGATCAATTCAGACACTTCAGTATTTTATGGTGATCTGATGACAATTTCTAATGGTGGATTCTATGACATTTTTGCAACCAACAATACCAACGGATGCACCAACACATTGAAGGTTTTTGTTGAAGAAGATTTTAGTTTGCATGGTATAACAAGCCCACCCGATGGCCTTTTAAATTGTTCGACTGATTCACTGATCTTAACTGGAAGTTCTTTAAGCGCAGGTGCTGTATTAGAATGGACAGGTTCAACCATTTCACCAAGCACAAACCCTTTAACAGTGCATGATGCAGGCTGGTATTTTTTATCTGCAGAGAACCTTGACAATGGTTGCAAAAATATTGACAGCGTACTCGTATCTCAAGATAATTCAATCACTGTTTTTGCGGGAAATGATACGCTTGTTTGCAACAATGCTACAGTTCCAATTAATGCAACTTATGGCGGAACAATTTCTGGAATCAATTATCTCTGGAGCAACGGAGCAACTAATGCAAATACAAATTTTACCGCAGGCACACAACCTTACGCGGTGGTTCAAATAACGGGCGATGGTGGTTGTGTTGGAACAGATACTGTTTACATGAATCTACCTCCAACTCCAGTTGTAAATTTTGAGGGATTTAAACCGTGCGATGATGGGCCCTCTGGACAAATAGTAGCAACCCCAGTGAGCGGAATAGAGCCATTCACTTATTCGATTGACAACGGACTTAACTATCAATCTTCTTCTGTTTTTGGTGGTTTATTTATTGGCGATTACCCAATCATCGTGCGTGATTCTATTAACTGCCAATATAACTTCACCGCCACGATTGACGAAAATAGTTCACTGCCTAGTCCAGCATTTTTATTCTCAACTTACAATTTTAAGACAGATACTGTTGCGATCATCGATGTCAGCAATCCACCAACTGATAGCACGATTTGGTTGTTTCCAAGTGAATTGATTGTATTGGATAATAACCCAATGAGTCCAATGATTTTATTGCCAGATACCGGAACTTTTCAAATCACCATGCAAGCCTATTATGGAAACTGTTTAGTGGAGTTAAGCAAACTGATTTATGCATCACCTTTTGATAGTTTGGCCGCCACGCAATACAATCTGAACGGAATTAAATCAATTGAACTTTATCCAAATCCAACTACTGGAAATTTTACTGTTGAAGTTGAGTTTTACAAATCACAACGTGCAGCATTAGTTGTTCAGGATATGATTGCAAACACCTATGTCTTTGAAGAATATGATGAGTCATTCATTATCACCCAAGACATATATTTGGATGGAACTGTGATCGACGGAACGTATGTTTTGAAAATTGTTTCAGAATTCGACAGCGCGTCTATCACCTTTATTTTAGCGAGATAGATGAAATCCATTTTCAAAATTCTTGCTAAGAAAACTTTGCGTATTCGTGTCTTTGTGGCGATAATCCTTTTTACATCATCACCCTTTTCATCAGCCCAAAATTTAGAAAAAATTGGCGGTAAAGAAATGGTGAAAGTCAGCGGAGGTGTAGCTTTTAATACGATCACTTATTTTTCATCGGGTATTGCTTTTCCAAGTCGCGAACCTTTTACGTGGTATGCGAGTGGCAATGTCAATGTTTCTATTTTGGATGTAAGTCTTCCTTTTTCATACACTTATTCCAATCAAGGCGGAAAATTTACACAACCCTTTAACCGCACATCTTTAAACCCAACTTATAAATGGATCAAAAGCACCATTGGTTTAACCACCATGAGCTTTTCTCCTTACACATTAAGTGGTCATTTATTTCTGGGAGCAGGTGTTGATATGACGCCTGGAAAATGGAAAATTTCTGTGATGGCAGGACGCTTAAACAAGGCCGTTGGTTATAGCGCTTTGGATGATAATCTCAATCAAATTTCTTTCGGTAGATTTGGTTACGGCCTTAAAGTTGGCTACGAAAACAAAGGTTTTGGCGGAACAATTATTCTCTTCAAAGCAAAAGATAATCCGAGTTCAATTCCATTCATTCCGCTTAATTCAACGATCAAACCCCAAGACAATTTTGTGATGAGCATTGGCGGAAAAGCATCTCTTTTTAAAAATCTCTTTTTAGAAACTGAATACGCACTTTCTGCATTGACACAGAACTTAAATGATCCAGTTGCATCTGAAGAAACATCGAGTTTGAGTTTTCTGAATCCACTTGTAAATGCAAATACAACGACTGATTTTTTTCAGGCTTATAAAGCCTCTCTCAAGTATCAAATGAAGTGGATGAATATTGGAATAAATTATGAGCACATTGACCCCGGATACAAAACATTAGGTGGTTACTATTTCAACAACGATTTAAATAATTATACCGTTTCACCTTCATTTACCTTGTTGAACAAAAAACTGAACATTGGAGCAAATACTGGATTTCAACGCAACAATTTAGCAGGCGATAAAGCCGCAACAACCTCACGGTGGGTGGGTAGCATTAACGCTTCATTTGTTCCAAATCAGAAACTCGTTTTCAGCGGAACCTATTCTAATTTTTCAACTTTTACAAAAAACAGACCTGCCACAGATCCCTTCTATTTTGTAGCGGCAGACACCATGAATTTTTATCAGCTTACACAAAGTGCATCAGCAATGACCTCTTATAATTTTGGAAAATCTGAGAATAAAAATGTGCTTCAAATGATGTATAATTTTCAGCAGAGCACAAGTCTTTCAGGAAATATTTTAGATGCCGGAGCTTTTGGAACAGGCATTGAAACCGGCGTTGCAGGAATTCCGATGAACATTCATTGCGCAAACTTTGCTTACAGTAAACAAATAAAATCCATTTCCGCCAGTTTGACATTTGCAACCAATGTGAACCGCACTATTTCCGTCAATTCAATCAACACATTTATAGGCCCAACTGTGAATTTTCAAAAGAGTTTATTTCAGAAAAAATCAACACTTGCTCTTGGATCTACATACAATCGTCAATATAGCAATGACGCGCTGATGAGTAATGTCTTTAACCATCGCATCTCATTTACTTATTCACCCAAATTTGAGAAAGAAAATGTGGGTAAAATGAATCTCTCACTCAATGCAAATTGGATCCAAAAACTGGCGTTAAGTTCCATGAATCCTGACATTCAAGAGATGAATATTTTTGTCAACTTAAATTATAGTTTTTAATATGCGAATGCTGTTATTCATCTTGACCTTCGTTATTTCAGGAATGACGTTCGCACAGAAAGTAAAAGATCGGGATGTCTCTATCAAATATTCTAAGGCACCATTAACTCCGAGAAAAGATCTTCCCAAAAAATATCATTTCATAGTAACCGAAGAAGATATAACCGCTCAAGGCAAGCGCACTACGTTGCATGTCAGAAGTCAGACCAATGCCTATGATGTGCGCTCAAACTTCTATAAGGGGGATGCTGGTCTTGGCCAGATCAATGGCTTTACAGATATTTCGTTTCACCGCGACAGCCTTTTATTTTTTATAAGGATGGATGTAGGTTTGTTAGATGATGGTATCCGAAGTATCGTCAATGGCTCGTCACCAAGTGGAATTGCAAACTATCATTATTCAATTTCGTTCCGTCTGCCAATTTCTTTTACGGTGATGCTACCTGATAGCTCGATCATTTATGAGCGCAGCACAAAAGATACAACCTTTAAATACGCCTTTCCAAAAGATTATAAACCCACCGCTGAAGTTGGTGCCTACTTTTCGCACGCCGAATTAGGGGCGGCTTATCAAACACATCACTACGGTTTTTTTACAGAAATCAGAAATACCATTGTAAAAAACTGGGTCTACCAAACCAAAATGGATTTCTCATCACGTTTTGGACGTCAACTCACTAATATGAAAGTTGATCTCCATTTTATCAAAGACAAAAAAGGCGGTTATGACGATGTTGATTTATTGGTAGTAAAGATGGATACACTGTTCAATCAACTCGATGCCAACTATGAAAATAGTTACATAAAGAATTGGCATCAAACACGATATAAGGCTGAATTTGAAAAATTAGCTTCTGAATGGGAAGCTTTACTAAATGCTGATTCAGAAAAATCGAAAAGTGGAAATCCGCCACGTTTTGACACAGAAGGCAAATGGGGATTATACAAAAATCTGCTCTGGTCTAAGTTCTTTGCGGGTGAAATGGACTTTGTCATTGAAAAGACGACACAACTTGAATTGGATCGCAAATCCAATGACATGCTTTACGAAGGTGTGAAATTTGAGAATCTGCGAGCTATTGCAAGCGATTATCGAATTCGGTATTTGGCAAATCCAGAATTATTTAGAGGAAACTAACCGCTAATTTCCTTCCGGCGCCAATCTCAAAACAATTCCGTCAATTTCAGGCGTGATGTGAATTTGACAACCCAAACGGCTGTTTGATTTTACGTGAAACGCTTCGTCCAACATGTTTAATTCAGCATCGGTTTGTTCTGGAAGTTCAGTCGCAGACTCTAAATAACATTGACAGGTTGCACACATGGCCATTCCTCCGCAGCGGCCTTCAACCGGTAAATCATAGGAGCGGCAAACTTCCATAATATTCATACTCATATCAGTTGGTGCTTCTAATGCGTGATTCACGCCTTCGCGGTCGATGATGTTTACGATGATGGTGTTTTCTGCCATGACTTGAAATTCTAAATGTGGTGCAAAATTACGATGGACATTTTACTTCTTCAAACAATCGCGGTACAAATCCTCAATCTTTTTCTTGCCCCAGGGAGTTTTACGAATAAAATTCAAACCTGATTTTATACTTGGATTCACGGCAAATGCTTTGATTTTTGTCATGTCACTCAATTCATCCCATCCATAAATATTAACCAGATGCGTTAACATCATTTCAAGCGTAACGCCGTGTGTTGGATTGTTAGGTTGATCTGTTGTCATAACTATCTCAAAAATAATTCCGCCAGCTTAAGGTCATGCGGGGTTGTGATTTTGATGTTTTCACGATTACCACTTACAAGTGTGATCTTTACGCCGTCAGCCTCTACAACGCTCGCATCATCTGTAAACAAATGTGAGTAATGTTGTTGATATGCGTGTCGTAAAATAGATGCTTGAAAGCATTGTGGTGTTTGCACCAATTTATAATCATCACGGTTCACAGCAAAAGACTTATCATGTTCAATTTTTCTAACAGATTCTGAAATTGAAAAAACCGGAATTGCCGCACCATTTTTTTCAGCCGCATCAAAACAGCTCGTTATCACTTCGATTGATACCAGCGGGCGCACAGCATCATGCACAGCAATTAAATCTCCAGTTGCAAGGGCTAATCCGCTCTGAATTGAATGAAAACGCTCAGCGCCGCCCAAAGCAACTTTATGTTCTTTGATGAACAAATATTTCTGGCAGATTTCTTCCCAGATGTGCACGTACTCTTCAGGCAAAACTAAAATCAATTCAATGGCAGAATCATACTTCAAAAATCGCTCAATGGTGTGCAGAATGATTGGTTTATTTCCAATCACCAAAAACTGTTTGGGAATTTCTGATCCCATTCGTTTTCCAACGCCACCTGCTGTTATGATGACTGATTTTGAAGCCATCTGATTTTATAAGGTATTGAGAATTTGTTCTTTGATTTTTTCCAGTTCATCTTTCATGTGCACCACTAATTTTTGCATTTCCTGATGATAGGATTTTGAACCCAGCGTGTTTATTTCACGCCCAATTTCTTGTGTGATAAAACCTAACTTTCTTCCTTGTGAAGTGGGTTGATTCATGGTTTCCAAAAAGTACTCTAAATGTTGCGCCAATCGATGTTTCTCTTCAGCAATATCAATCTTTTCAATGTAGTAAATCAACTCTTGTTCAAATCTGTTTTTATCCACTTTTGCACCTCCCACAAATTCTTCCAGATTTGATTCGATGCGTGATTTGATTGATTCTATTCTTCCCTCTTCGTATTTAGGAACCTCAGCTAAAAGTCGTTTGATTTCGTTGATGCGGTTTGTGAATTCTCTTGTCAAACCGTTGCCCTCATCATTTCTGAATTCAATGTGTTTTTTCAAGGCTTCATCAATGAGGTCAGAAATACATTTCCATTCTTCTTCATCAAATTCTTCTGTTTGGTTAGTGAAGATGTCGGGCATTCGCATGAGAATGCTCATTGGGTCATCCATCTTAGCACCAAGCTCATTGCTGAGTTGAACCAGATTCTTATAATACGCCGCAGCAAGGTCTTTATTAAAGATATTTCCATTAGCTTCACCATTGTTTTCAACCGTAATGAAACAGTCCATTTTACCTCTGTCCAATGCTTCAGAAATACGTTTACGTACATCCAGTTCTTTCTCTTTATAGATTGACGACATGCGCAAAAACAAATCACAACTTTTACTGTTGAGAGATTTAATTTCAACCGTTATTTTTTTTGATTTGAAAGTTCCGGAGGCTTTTCCAAAACCGGTCATTGACTGTAGCATAGATTTTTATTGGTCAGTCAAAAGTACGAATAAGCGTTGAATACTACTTAATCCAGCAAATGAATCGACATCTGAGAAACTAAAAAGAGAACCCCGTTAAGGATTCTCTTTTTACAAAAGTTAATTAATTATTAAAGAAAACTAGAATTCAAGCGTACTGATTAGCTGCATGTTTGACGGATTGCTGTAGTTGTATTGATAAATTCCATGCTCAGCAATACAGATTGCAGTTCCGTTATTCAGAATAATATCTTTTGCGACAATACCAGAATGCGTGAAAAGTAAATTGTCGCCCACATCTTTTGGATCTGAATTGTCATATATTTTTAATCCGTCTTCACCGTCACAAAGGAAAAGCAGGTTATTATCTACACCTAAACCATAAGGATTGGTCATATCAAATCTCTTTTTTACAAAAGGAAAATATTTATTAGAAATGTCAATTACCTGCAATTGATCTTCTACACTTCCGCAATCATTACCTGAGCGCAAAGTAACAAAAGCATAATCACCCGAAACAACAACCGGATCACAAGACTCTGTGTGCTGAATCGTTGAAATTTCATTTGGCTCAGATGGCATGTCTTTTACGTTATAAATAACCATTCCGGTAGTTGTTCCCATATACAAATATCCGTCCTTTTCAAACAAGGTTTCGCAAGTCACGTATGTTGGTCGGTCAGATTGCATGTTTGGTGCAGTGCGATTTGCAATGTCAAAACTCATGATATCGTCGTTGTCAATTACATAAAGATTGTTATTGTAGATGGCAAATTTGCTCATTGACCCAGTTAGCGTTGTGGGTACCGAACTCATGCTCTTTGTTGTCATTTGAGTTTGCTCACATTCTTCACAATCCGCTACAAACCATTTGTTTCCAAAACCAGAAACATCTTTTGTTTTTTCAATTTTCCACGAAACTACTACACCTCTGTCTTTGTAGATATCTGCGACAGGATAGGTGTCATTTATAGCAGGCGTCGCATATTCAAAAACATCCTGCATTCGATTTACCAAAGTTGGTTGAGAAATATTAGAAAGATCGATTACCAGCAAATCAATAAAACTGTTTGCATACAAATAATTGTCCTTAACCGCCATTTGTGTATTGCCTGGGATGTTCATGAACCCTTCAACAACAGGTGCAGCGGGGTTTGAATTGTTGATTATGTGAATCCCTTTATCTTCTTCAGAAAGAAAAATATACTGGTTATACACATAAATATTTCCAGCACCCTGAATGGCAACATCTTTTTCAAATGTAAAGGATTGACGGAAAGTAGAATAGTCCATGTAAACCGGAACGTTTGCATAAACTTCTTTGTCTTTGTATTTCTGGCAACCACTGAGAGCAAGCGCTGCTAAAGAAAGGAGGAGTAAGTTTTTTTTCATATTTCTAGTTTTGTTTGAGTTGTAACCAATACTGCTTTTGAAGTTCATACTTAGCTACAAAAAGTTTACAAGCAAATTGTATGCCACTTTCAAGTGGTTAAGCCACGGTTTCAAAGATTTAGATTCATTTTTCCAATATCTAAACCGATTTTGGTCTTAACAAAAAATTAACGAAAATCATTTTGAAAGAGTTAGTACACTTTACAAAAATTGACTTTCATATCAAGATACGCATTTCTTCGTTTCTAATTAGTCCTAGAAAGACATAAGCACAATGCCTCAGCTAATTTTATCTTTTTGGAAAACATTTCGGCCTTCAAAGGTCTCCATCACAGCAATACACTATATTTGCATTCTAAAATTTAAAAAATGAGCTTACTCACAGTTGGAAGTGTAGCATTTGATGCAATCGAAACACCTTTTGGAAAAACAGATAAAATCATTGGTGGCGCTGGAACATACATTGCACTATCTGCATCGTATTTTACCGCTGATCAAAAAATAGTTTCTGTAGTAGGTGAAGATTTTCCGCAAGAAACCTTGAATGATCTGAAAAGTCGTGGTATTTCTGTTGAAGGAATACAAATTAAAAAAGGTGAAAAAACATTTTTCTGGGCTGGTAAATATCACAACGACATGAATTCACGTGATACCCTTGTTACTGAACTTAACGTACTCGAAAAATTTGATCCGATTATTCCAGAGTCATATCAGGACGTTGATTTCTTAATGCTCGGAAATCTAGCGCCATCTGTGCAGCGCCAGGTAATTGAGCGTTTGAAAACACGCCCAAAATTAATTGCAATGGACACCATGAATTTTTGGATGGATATTGCCTGGAATGATTTGATGGAAACCATAAAACTGGTGGACATTTTAATCATAAACGACGAGGAAGCGCGTCAAATGTCCAAAGAATATTCGATTGCCAAAGCAGCTAAAAAAATCATGGCAATGGGACCAAAATACCTGATCATTAAAAAAGGTGAGCACGGTGCTCTACTTTTTGGACCAGATTCTATTTTCTTTGCTCCAGCTCTGCCGCTTGAAGAAGTATTTGATCCAACCGGAGCAGGCGACACTTTTGCCGGTGGATTCATCGGATACATCGCAAGAACAGGCGATATCTCTTTTGAAAACATGAAACGTGCTGTTATTGCTGGATCTGCCATGGCATCCTATTGTGTTGAAAAATTTGGAACTGAACGCCTTATGAATCTCAGCGAAGATGAAATCACTGCACGAATTCAAAAATTCAGAAGCCTTGTAAATTACCAATTGGAACACGTTATTTAAAGAACAATTCTTTTTAAACTGGTTTCTTTGTTGTAAATTTCAATCCTGATTCTACATTATTATAATTCATCTAAAATCTTTACGCCTCAGCGTTCAAGCGTGAATACAAATTATACATATCAATTAAATCGTGATCTAACTGTGTTGGCAGATCAGTCAGCACTTTAACCTCTACTTATGAAAGCAGAAATTATTGCAAAAATTATTGCGTTGAACAATCAGCCATCCGTGCTTAATTCAACAGATGAGTTTAATGAACTCGTAAATGAGTTTTATCAAATTCAAAATGAAGAAGAACGTTTGTTTGAAATTGAAAAACTGGATCGTATGGCGGCAGGTGAAAAACCTGAAAACATCGAGCGTCCGGTCTATCCTCACTTAGAAGAATTCAAAGCAGTAAGCAATGTTTTTAAAGAGCGTAAAAAAGTAGAGCTTACCCAAATTAAGGATCAGGAAACGGCGAATTACAAACAGAAAAAAGTATACATCGCTGCACTAACCGATCTTATTCAAAACGAAGAAAACATTGGCAAAGCGCTAACGCGTTTTAAAGAAATTCAAGACGGCTGGAAAGAAGTTGGTCCTGTTCCACGCGATAAAAGACAAGGCCTGCAGAATGAATACTCACATTTGATCGATACCTTCAGATACAATATCGGAATCTACAAAGACATCAAGGATCACGATCTGAACAGAAATCTTACACTGAAAAAAGACCTGATTGAAAAATTAAAGGGCTTATTGAATTTAGACAAAATCAAAGAGATCGAAACGCAGCTCCACAGTCTCCAGGACGAATGGAATTCATTGGGCGGAACGCATCAGGAAGAGTGGGCAAAAATCAAAGACGAATATTGGAATACCGTGAATGCGGTGTATGAAAAAATTCGCAAATTTTACGAAGAGCGCAAAGCTGATCAAGCCAAAAATATTGAGCTGAAAAAAGAGCTCATCCAAAAAGCAAAAGAAATAAACGAGCGCGAATTAACCGATCACAAACACTGGCAAAAAGCATCTGACCAACTCTTGGAATTGCAAGAAGAATGGAAGAAAGCCGGCTATGGACCACGTGACGAAAATGAAGTAATCTGGCAAGAATTTCGTGGCGTTTGCAACGAGTTTTTTGCAAAGAAAAAAGTATTCTACGGCGAACGTAATGATCAATTCTCGGATGTAAAAGCTAAAAAAGAAGCGCTCATCAAAGAAGCAGAAGAACTAAAATCTTCAACTGACTGGAAAGGTGGAACACAAAAAATTCTGAACCTTCAAAAGAAATGGAAAGAAATTGGATCTGCTGGTCCAAAATTTGAAAATCAACTTTGGAAAAAATTCCGCGATCCAATTGACGCATTCTTTGCATCTAAAGACTCTCACTTCAAAGATCAGGACAGCGCAAACAAAGAAAATCTGGATAAGAAAAATGCAGTCATCGAAAAAATAAAAGCCTACGAAGCAGGTGGTGATACACAAAAAATCATTGCTGATCTGAAAGCTTTTTCTGAAGAATTTGCTGCTATTGGAAACGTTCCTTTTGAAGATAAAGATAATGTCTACAAAGCATATAAAACTGCATTGGACGACAAATATGCCAGCCTGAAAATTGGAAAAGAAGAAAAAGAAAAAGTAATGTTCCAGGCCAAGATTGATTCAATCATGACCAGTGGAAATAAAGAAAAATTAATTGATCAGGAAACAAGCAGCATTCGTCAAAAAATTGATATCCTCAACAAAGAAATTTTGAAGTATGAAACCAACCTTGGATTTTTCTCAAATGCTGATTCTAAAAATCCTCTTTTCAAAAGTGTGAACGATAATATTCAGCGCAATAAAGAAGAAATTGAAAGCCTGAAACTGCGCCTGAAACTTATACGTCAAGCAGCCAAATGAACAGAGTCGTAAATATTTTCTCTTTTCTTTTGCTGGGGCTTTTTTGCCTCACCATGATGGTGGTTGTGCTTGACCTTTCTATCTCCACCTGGAATTTAAAAGGAATGCCTTACCAGCGTCAGGTTTTTACAGGTATTGCGCTTCTGGTTTTTTTACTCGGACTTATTCGCATTCAACGCCGCTGGCAGGGTATGCGTGACATGAAACGCTACAAAAGTTTCATATTCAAAGCTCCGCTTGCTAAAAAACATCGCAACATGGGTGTGCTGCTTACCACGCTTGAAGCAGTTTTTTATCTTGCCGGAATTGGAGTTTGTACCATTTTTCTGGACCTGGAGCCAACTTATGTTTATCCCATGATGTTGGTACTTGCCATTCTGAGTCTTGAATCAATCATTTTTATTTTCACGCAACTGAAAGCGGGACCAGCATTTATGATTGGTTTCGATAATCAGGTGATCGCTTACTTTGATCGTGAAATTCATTTGTTTTATTATTCGGGATTGCAACGCGTTGAATTGTATCAAAAAGATTTAATCAACCTGGGATACCGTGATGAGCTTAATTTAGGACTTGAAACAACCGCGCTGGAAGAAGCTGATCGCAAGGCTTTCAGAGATGCCTTTATTCAAACACTGGAATCAAAAAACATCTACGTAGAAGATTCTCTTCGCAACTGGCAATGAAAAAATTGTTGGCAGAACATAGAATCGCTTTTCTGCTGCTGACAATACTCTTATTGGTTCAAAGCTTTTCTGCCGACCTCAACAATCCTTATCGGAAACCCATTTCCGGCGACGCACAGGCTTATTACGCGTATCTTCCCGCTATCTTCATTTATCAGGATTTGGATTACCAATTTGTACCTGAAATGCAACAAAAATATTATGTTGCAGCAAGTTCAAAATCATTTTTGAAAGATGTCAATGGGGAAAAAGTAAACAAAACTTTCCCTGGTGTATCATTGCTCTACCTTCCCTTCTTTGCCGCTGCCCACGCAATATCGCTGGTGTTTGGTTTGCCAGCAGACGGATACGCCTACACCTATCAACTCCTCTATTTAATTGGCTTTTGGTTTTACTTTCTAGCAGGATTGATTTTTTTTCGCAAAGTTCTGCTTGAATTAAATTTTACACCTCGAATCGTCGATGCAAGTTTAATTGCCATCACATTAGGGACAAATATTTTCTTTTATACCGTTTATGATCAATCAGTAACGCACATCTACAGTTTCTTCTTAGTAAACTGGTCACTTTTTCTTTTATTAAGATTGAAAAAAGAATTTAAACTTCGCCCTCTTGCGCTACTTATATCAATTCTTGCCCTCATAGGAATAACCAGACCGACCAACATTTTGGTCATCGGAGTTTTGTTATTTTTTGTAAACGATTTTGCATTTTATAAGGCCCTATTCGTTCAAGTATTCCGTATTAAAAACATTTTCAAAATTATTTTCCCTTCGCTCCTTATTCTTTCTATTCCATTCATTTTATGGAAATTACAAACCGGAAACTGGATTGTTTATTCCTATGGAGAAGAAGGGTTTGATTTTACAAAACCTGAAATCATGAATTTCTTGTTTTCATACACCAAAGGATGGTTCATTTATACCCCGATTATGCTTCTAATTTTGATTTTTGGATTCATCATCCTTTTTAAACAAAATCGAAAACAGGTTCTTATTGGACTGGCTTTTTTTGGAATCGCAATTTACATTTTCAGCAGTTGGTGGTGCTGGTATTACGGTGCTGGCATGAGTCAGCGGGTAATGATCGATTTTTACATTCTTCCCGGATTTTTGCTCGCCGTTATTCTGCAGAAAATGTCAAGTAAAAAAGTGATCACAGTTTCGTTGATTTCAATCTTTGTGTGCTTCAATATAGCACAGGCCTATCAAATTTCAAAAGGCATTTTGCCGTTTGGCTCACCAACAAAAGCGCAGTACTGGGATAATTTTTTGGCTTTTAAAAAGCGTGCGCAAGTGTATCCTCAGGAGCATTGGGCTTTTGTTTCCAAAAATAAAATCTCACTCAACCCCGCAGACAGCATGGTTCTTAAAGGCAACACCATCGAACTGGAAAATAACTGGTGTCTTCAAACCACTGAAACAGACGAATATTCAGCAGTTGTAAGAATTCCGGAACAGCATTACAAAAAAGGCAATAAACTCATTCTTACATTCGAGGCGCGAGCAAAATCTGATGTCGAAAAAACGCGCCTGGTAATACACTTTAACAATTTTGAAGATCAGGTTTTCTTTTTGAAAGATTATATATCTGAAGATTGGCAGACGATGCAATATCTCATTGAAATCAACACAACTTGCAGTAGTTCAGTAGAACTCTATCTTTGGAATGCCGGAAGTAAAGAGCGTGTTGATTTGAAAAATTTGAGCTGGGAACTTTATTACTCAGAAGAATATTTCTAGTCACGCGATTGCTATGATTGTTGTCAGAATAACTTTCTACTTTGCAAAGCATGCCATCATCACCTCTATTCATTTCAAACAAAGACGGTCTTAAAACTCGAGACTATTCTTCTGTTTGATGCGTTCTATTTTAAGTTAAATTTGTTTGATGCACCAACTCACCGTTGTTATAATCACCAAAAATGAAGAGCGAAACATTGGTCGCGCGTTGGACTCTGTAAGTAAAATTGCTGATGAAATAATTGTTGTTGACAGTTATTCAACCGATCAAACCAAAGCTATTTGTGAGAAGAAAGGAGCACATTTTGTGCAAACAGAATGGAAAGGATATTCGGCTACAAAAAACTTTGCCAACAGGCTTTCAAAATACGCTTACATTTTTTCCCTGGATGCAGATGAGGCCGTAGATAAAGACCTGGAGAAAGCCATTCTTGCCGAGAAATCAAAAGGCTTTTCAGGAACTTATTCTGTGAATCGACTTACCAATTATTGTGGAAAATGGATTTACCATTCAGGATGGTATCCCGATAAAAAAGTGCGCATTTTTCCAAAAGAAAAAACAAAATGGGTAGGTGAATTTGTACATGAAGAATTAGAATTTTCAGAAATTTTTTCAAGGCAAGAATTGCCTGGACATCTTGAACATTATTCTTATTACTCTTACACAGATCATTGCGCCAGGGCAGATAAATACAGCATGCTCACTGCACAAAAAATGGCCGCAAAAGGAAAATCTGCCAGTGTTCTAAAACCTTATATCAGTGCAATTGGAAGATTCATTTCCATGTACATTATCAAGCGCGGATTTTTAGATGGAAAAATGGGATGGAAAATTGCTGCCATTTCAGCGCAATCAAACATAGTCAAATACAAAGAACTTCGTCGGTTAAGCAGGCAATGATTCAAAATCCAAAACATATTGTAATCAGTCGAACAGACAGCATTGGAGATGTTGCACTTACACTTCCGCTAGTTGGAATTTTGAAAAAAAAATTTCCGAATACAAAGATTTCATTTTTAGGAAACACTTATACAAAGCCCGTTATTGAATCGTGTGAACATGTTGATGAAATTTGGGAATGGGCTGAACTGCAAAAATTGAATCAACAAGAACAAATCAACTTTTTGAAGTCAAAAAAAATCGACGTTTTCATTCATGTATTTCCACGAAAAGAAATCGCGAAGCTTGCCAAAAAAGCAAAAATTACACACCGCATAGGAACTTCTCATCGATTCTTTCATCTGCTTACCTGCACTCACAGACCGGGATTCACGCGCAAGAACTCTGACCTGCACGAAGCGCAGCTCAACACCAAATTGTTGTCCCCTCTGGGTATTACCAAAGATTATTCTCTTCCAGAACTTGCACACTTGGCGGCATTTAAAAATATTCATCCACTCCCGTCTGAACTGCAAAATTTATTATCTCCGGAAAAGAAGAACATCATTCTTCACCCCAAATCACAAGGCAGTGCACGTGAATGGGCACTGGAAAACTATATAGAGATTGCTGCTGAATTAGATCCAGCCAAATACAACATCTTCTTTACCGGAACTGAAAAAGAAGGATTGCTTTTCAGAAATTTCATTCCAAAAAAACCGAATGTCTTTGATCTTACCGGCAAGATGAATTTGTATGAATTGATTGCTTTTATTAAAGCCGCCGATGCTTTGATTGCCGCCAGTACCGGACCACTTCATTTGGCCGGGCTAACCGGAATTTATGCTTTTGGCTTATTTGCTACACAACGTCCAACCCACGCAGGCAGATGGCAACCGCTTGGAAACAAGGTTTATATTCTGGAAGAAAAAATAATTTCTAATCCAACCCAACCTTTAAACATTCCTTTGCGTGATGCAATGCAAGCCCTTGAACAAAGGGTCTAAAAAGAAGATAAGCCCGACACGTTTGCCAGGCTCATCAACTTTTGAAATGAAAAAAACTACTTACTCTTTCTAAATGTACAAAGTTTTCTTGGTACAACAATGCGTTTTTTGCATTTAGTTTTTGAAATCCCCTACTTACTGATTTAATTGTAACTCACGCCAAGCCTGTGGTTAAAGGTATATTTCGTTTACGATACGATTTCGACCAAGCTTACTATAAACACGATAGGACATGGCAAGAAATTTGCGTTAACGGCGTTATAATATGCAAACTTAAATGTGGACTATGAGGGAGAAAGCAATAAGTGTTGCGATTGCAATCGGGTTTGCAGTCACAACTTTAGCAGGCGGTGATCAGGATGTGATGGCCGAGAGCCAAAAAGAATTTGTCAAAATAAAACAAGCTGCATTCAGGCCCGGCGAACAACTTACTTATCGTTTGAGTTACGGTGCGTTTGATGCTGGTGAAGCAGTGCTCACCGTTAAAGAAACTGACAAAACAGTGAATGGCCGTAAGCTATGGAACGTAAGAGGTGTTGGACGCACCATATCAGCCTTTGAGTGGTTTTACAAAGTGGATGATCTTTATGAGTCTTATATAGATGCAGAGGCTGTTATTCCATGGCTCTTTATCAGACGCGTAGATGAAGGTGGCTACAAAATCAACCAGGATTATGTTTTTCACCAACACAAAAATCAAGTTGATAACGGTAAGGGAAAAAAATTTGACATTCCTGATTTGTGCCAGGATATGATTTCAGCTTTCTACTACGCTCGAACACTAGACTTCAGTAAAGCCAAAGTGGGAGATATTTACACCGTCAACATTTTTTTAGATGATGAGTTGTATCCGACCAAAATAAAATATCTCGGTAAGGAAGAAATCAAAATCAGAAAAGGAAAATTCCGATGCCACAAATTTGCACCCATTGTTCAAGAGGGCCGTATTTTTAATAGTGAAGAAGACCTTACCGTTTGGATCACCGATGATGGAAACAAAATTCCGATTCTTGCCAAAGCAAATATAAAAGTGGGCTCCATAAAAATGCATTTGGTAAGATGGGAAGGGCTTATGAATCCTTTCACAGATTTACAATTAATTTCTGAGCACCGACGATCGCGCGATCTGATAAAACCCTGCTTACATACCAATTGATTTTTTTGTTTATTTGTGCATGGATAATCGCACATTTATTGCAAACTGGGTCAATCTTTTCAATCAAAAAAATGCGGATGGACTCGCCGAACTCTATACACAAGACGCCATCAATCATCAGGTTGCCAATGAAACCATCACAGGCAAGGACAACATCTGCGCCATGTTCAAACGCGAATTTGCTACCGCAGAAATGGTTTGTATCATTGAAAAAATTTATTCAGACCAGCAGTGGGCAATTCTGGAATGGCGCGACCCCCTTGGTCTGCGAGGCTGTACACTCTTCCACATCGTCAACCAAAAAATTGTTTTTCAACGCGGATATTGGGATCAACTTTCTTTTTTGCGTCAACACGGTTTGCCAATACCACAAAAGTAGGGCTGACGACAGAGGGCAGGACCACCAGCTCTTTGCTCCAGGATCTGCAAACTGACAAATATCATTTCTCCTATTGCCTCTTCGCTCTGCCCTTTTGCCTTAATTTGTCTATTTTTACCTAATTCAAAATTTCAATCGATGGAAATCTCAGAAGAAACGCTAAAACGCATTCAGATTTTAAAAGATAAGTACGCTTCAATCGGGCAAGATTTAAATTCTTATCTGGACGGATTAATCTACGCAAACCCTTTAGCTTATTGGGATTATATAGAAGTGGATGCTTTGCTGAGTCTTCAAAAACCAAAAACAGATTTCCCGGATGAAAAAATTTTTATTGTCTATCATCAAATCACTGAACTCTATTTCTGCTTAGCAGAGCACGAATTGAAGCAGATTGCGTACAACGGAAAAAATATCAGCGATCAGGGACAAGATTTAGGGTGGAATGCAACGCTTAAAGTAGATTATCTCATTGATCGTTTGCGCAGAATTAACAAGTACTTTGAAGCATTGACAAAATCATTTGACGTGATGCGTTTTGGAATGGATAAAGATCAGTTTACCAAATTCAGAATGTCACTTTTATCTGCCAGTGGATTTCAAACAGCAAGTTACCGTAGAATTGAAATTGCATGCACAGATTTAAAATATCTTGTTCATGAATCAAAACGTCAACACTTATGGGGTGCTGAAGTGCATGAACAGTTAGATAACATTTATTGGAAACAAGGCGCCATTGTTGAAGAAACCGGCGAAAAAACACTGACGTTAAAACATTTTGAGCAAAAGTACATGAGCACGTTTCATGAATTGGCTGATGAATTTGAAAACAGAAATGTCTGGAGAAAAGTCCAGGAGCTTCCTCAGGAGGATCGTAAAAATCCAAAGCTGATAAAAGAGTTGCGTGAGTTAGATGTCAACGTAAACATCAACTGGCCATTGGTTCACTACCGCACCGCTGTTAGATATCTTGCAAAAGACAAAGGTGAATCAAAAGGTACAGGTGGAACAAACTGGCAAAATTATTTACCTCCAAGATTTCAACGTCGCATTTTCTATCCTGAACTTTGGTCACAAACTGAAATGGACGAGTGGGGCAAAGCTTGGGTAGAAGAAGTAATGGCAGATGGAATTCGCACGGAGAATTTGAGAGAGAATATTTAGGTAAGGTATGCAATGAGGAATTCCCAACAGGTTGAGGCCGTGTATTGATCATAAATTTTTTCCAACTAAATTTAAACCCATTTCCCTCATGGCTCATGGCTAGTCGCTATTGGCTAAAGTAACGGATAAAACGCATCCTCCATATGCTCAATGGTTTTCTCTTTTGAATTCCAGATAATTGAGATAATATCAAATTGCGTTTCAATATCCAGATCATTTTCCTGAATGTAAAAATTGGCTGCTCGGATAATTGATTTTTGTTTCTTTTTGGTGACTGTAATTTCTGGTCCGGCCAAATAATCACTGTTGCGTGTTTTAACCTCAACCACAATTAATTTGCCGTCTTTTTTAGCAATGATATCAATCTCTGCTTTTTTGAATGCGTAGTTGCGTTGCACGATTTCATATCCTTTTTTGGAAAGATATTCTGCCGCAAGTTGTTCACCCGCTTCACCTAATTCATTGTGTTCAGCCATGATTCAACAAAAATAACGTAATTTTGTTCTGTAACAAGAATCTCAAAAATACGTTACAGATACACATGAGAAACTGGGCTCTGCTTTTAATCCTGCTAAGTGTTTGCGCAAATGTTGATGCACAGAAATGGTCATCCAAGAAAAAGTTCAGCACCCGTCAAAACACCATGTATTTTTATTGGGGTTATAATCGGTCGATCTACTCAAAAAGCGATGTCAATTTTCAAGGCCCCGGCTATAATTTTATTGCAGAAGACCTAAAGGCACATGATCGTCCGTCGCGTGATTTTATAACGTATGTCCATCCTGCCTCTATCTCAATTCCGCAGTTTAATATCCGTGTGGGGTATTATTATGTTGATCATTGGGATATTTCAATTGGCTACGATCACATGAAATACGTCATGCAAAAAGATCAAACACTTTATTTGATTGGAAATATTTCTTCTACCACCAACAGTGAGCTTTATGGAACGTATGATCGATCCACTGGCAAAATTCCAATTCGTGAGCAAGATTTACATTACGAAAACACCAACGGGCTAAACTATATTTCTGTTCAGCTAAATAATACAACTCCCCGTTATGAAACGCGCAACCAAAAATTTGCGATTCACCAAAGATTGGGTGTTGGCCTAGGTCCGGTAGTTACACAAACTGATTTTTTCTGGGATGGTGAACAACATCACTCTAAATTTGGATTAACCGGTTACGGACTTTCAGTGCACACCGGAGTTCGTTTTGATTTTTTCAATCGCTTTTTTCTTCAGTCAAACTGGTCAGGCGGATTTATTCACCTGCCAAACAACCGTACCATTCAAGACGCGCCCGACTTTGCCAAACATAAATTTGTCTACGGTCAGTGGGAATTATTAGGCGGAATTTTCTTCTACGTTCCGGCTATTAATGGTTGTGATTCTTGTCCGAATTGGTAGGAGAATACAATATTTGCAATCATGATTGACACTCACACCCATCTTTTCAGCACGGAGTTTGAGGCTGATCGTGACTCGATTATTCAAAATGCACTGGATGCCGGTGTTTCAAAAATGCTTTTGCCCAATGTGGATTTGGATTCAATTTCAGGCATGCATGAGCTGGCAAAAAAATTTCCGCAGCAATGTTATCCGATGATGGGTTTGCATCCATGCAGTGTTACTGAAAATTGGGAAGCTGATTTAGGTATTATCAAATCATGGTTGGATAAAGAAAATTATTGCGCAGTGGGTGAAATTGGCATCGATCTTTATTGGGAAAAGTCAACACTCAAGTTTCAAAAAAAAGCGTTCCGCCAACAAATTGAATGGGCAAAAGAAAAAAAACTACCAATCGTTATTCACGTGCGCGAAGCATTTGAAGAAACTTTTGAAATTGTGGATGAACTGAACGACGAAAATCTTTCTGGTGTCTTTCATTGTTTTAGCGGAAATCTCGATCAGGCCAATCATATTCTCAATTACGGCGGCTTCAAATTAGGAATCGGCGGTGTGGTCACATTTAAAAACGGTGGACTGGATAAAGTACTCCCGCATATAGATTTAGAGCATCTGGTGTTAGAAACAGACTCTCCTTATCTGGCGCCCGTTCCGCATCGGGGTAAACGGAATGAGAGTTCTTATCTCAAATTGATTGCTGAAAAATTAGCCGAACTAAAAGGAGTTTCTTTTGAAACAGTTGATTCTATCACCACCCAAAACGCAATTGCCCTCTTTTCTACCGTAAAATAAACAAGTCTTACCGTTGCCTCGTTTTCCTCATTAACTTTGTTTAATCAATTGTTAATTTGCTGAAGTGATGAAAAACCCAAAGGTATTGATCATATACACCGGTGGTACAATCGGAATGATCAATGATCCGGAAACGGGGCGTTAAAGCCTTTTGATTTTGAACATTTATACAACAATGTTCCAGAGTTGAAGCAATTTAATTACCGCCTGGAAACCCATTCGATGAAGGATCCCATTGATTCTTCAGAGATGAATCCAACCATTTGGGCCGACATTGCAAAAACGATCTTTGACAACTATTTAAATTACGACGGATTTGTGGTTCTCCACGGTTCTGATACCATGGCCTACACCGCTTCAGCATTAAGTTTTATGCTGAGTGGATTAAAAAAACCGGTCATACTTACAGGTTCACAATTGCCAATAGGTCAAATCAGAACAGATGGAAAAGAAAACTTAATTACCGCGATTGAAATTGCAGGTAAATTAGATTTAACCGGTGAACCAATGGTCCAGGAAGTAGCAATTTACTTTGAGTTCCAGCTTCACCGCGGCAATAGAACAAGCAAACAGAGCACCAGCAATTTTGAAGCATTTGTGAGCGAAAATTATCCATTGCTTGCAGAAGCAGGAGTAGATATCACTTTCAATCAATCAGCGCTGTTGCGAAAAGGGTTTCAGAAGTTTGAAACATTTACGAATTTCAATACGCGGGTTGGGTTGGTGAAACTGTTTCCAGGCATGCCGGTTCTTGCGCTTTCTTCCATCTTTGACCGCGCGCATACAGATGGTGTAGTTCTAGAAAGTTATGGAAATGGAAATACATTTTCATCATCAGAATTAGAAAGCCTGATTAAAAATTATATGAATGCCGGGGGTGTCGTTCTGAACATAACACAATGCGGAAAAGGAACAGTCAATCATGGCAAATATGAAACCAGTATGATGTTTGTGCGACTGGGTGTAATAGGAGGTTATGATTTAACAACTGAGGCAGCCGTGACAAAAATGATGCATGTTTTAGGCAGATACTCAGACTATTCAGATCGCAAAGCGGCGCTGGAAAAAAATATCTGCGGCGAGTTCACACAAATTTAACCTGACGGAATAGTTGAAAAATAGTAGTTAAACGTTGATAAAATAGAATTTTTTGTACTTTAGCACCTCGATTTACCGAACGGGGTAAAAATAAAAACCAGTAAATAATAAATTTAAATAAGCAACAATGAAAAAAGTATTAGCATTCTTAGCTATTGCAGGGTTCTTAACCTTAGGTGTTTCTAGCTATGCACAAACTGATAGTGTATCTGCCGACAGCGCTGTAACACAAGTTGAAGAACCGACAACAGAAGAATCTACCGTAGAAGCGGTTGACACCGCAAACACTGGTGGTGCATCTTTTACAAATGAGTTGAAGGTACGTTTCATTGAGGGAGATCCTTTCTGGATGGGTATGGTACTTATCTGTTTGATTTTAGGTCTCGCACTTATTATTGAGCGTATTGTCTATTTAAATCTTGCGACAACAAATACAAAAAAATTATTGGAGAAAGTTGAGTCAGCCTTAAAATCAGGTGGACTAGAAGCTGCAAAAGAAGTTTGCCGTAACACACGCGGACCGGTAGCGTCTATCTTTTATCAAGGTTTGGACAGAGCTGAAGACGGTGTAGACATGGCTGAAAAAGCAGTTGTTTCTTATGGCGGTGTTCAAATGGGTCTTCTTGAAAAAGGAATGTCATGGATTGCGCTTTTCATCGCACTTGCTCCGATGCTCGGGTTTATGGGAACAGTAGTTGGTATGATTCAGGCTTTTGATGCGATTGCGTCTGCAGGAACAATTTCTGCAACGGTTGTAGCAGGCGGTATTAAAGTGGCTCTCTTAACTACGGTATTCGGACTAGTTGTTGCGATTATTCTTCAAGTATTTTACAATTACCTTCTTTCAAAAATTGATGGTCTTGTAAATAACATGGAAGACGCTTCAATCTCTTTGATCGACATGATCTACAAACACAGTAAAAAATAATTTTATTGGTCATTAATATTCAAATATTATGAACTCAAAAACATTTAATCTCGTTTCATCCATTGTGGTCACGCTGATGCTGGTTATCGGTGTAATCTTTTGCTGGGGCGCGATGCAAACCGTAGTTGACCCGGTGACAAAACAAGGAGTCGGAGATTTGTCTTCAGTAGACAACTCGGTTTCTTTTTCATTGTTTCTTTTTTATGGTGCCATGATCTTAGTTGTTGCTTTTACGATCTGGGGCATCATTATCAATCCTAAACGATTCATTCCTTCAGCTATTGGAGTTGCAGTAATGCTTGTTATCTTTCTTTATTGCTATGGGACAGCCGATACGGCTGCAACTGGTGGACTTGCTAAATTAGAGGCCGCTACAGAGTTCTGGATTAAATGGAGTGATATTGGAGTTGTAATGACCTATATTTTATTTGGTATTGCAGTTCTTCTACTGGTTGTGCAGTTGTTCAGAAATTTATTTCAGTTTTTCGCTAAATAATTAAAGATATGGCAAGAAGAAAAGTAGAGGAGATTAATGCCGGGTCGATGGCGGATCTCAAACTCGAGAGGAGCCTTGAATGCTAATGGAGAAATCGATATTGATCCAAAAACCCCGGTTTACGCACGAGTTGATAAAAACATCTGCGCCCAAAATATCAATGCACTAAAAACGCAGCAAGCGTCTGCTCCTGAAAGTCAAAAAAGCATGTACGACGCCGATATTCAGAAATGGGAACGTAAGATTACAACCCTTGAAATATTGGGAGTTTCATCGTATAATGAAATTTCAGATCAATCGATCATACAATTAAAGAATCAGGCCGGTACAACTTATGGTCTTTACATTGAAATTCAGGACATCTTGAAAAAAGTCGTAAATGATCTGAGAAATGAACGCTGCCGCGAGCTTGGTTGGGGTGAATACGCTGAACTTGACAAAGAAGAGGCAGGTGATCTTGAAAAAATAGAAGCCCTTCAGGTTCTTGTACCAGAGCGTATTATTGAAGCTAAAATTGAACAGTAATGGGAAAGTTTAATAAAGGAAGAAAAAAAGATGTTCCTGGCGTAAATACGTCTGCATTACCTGATATTATTTTCATGTTATTGTTCTTCTTCATGGTTGCTACAACGATGAAAGAGGTTGACATGCAGGTTGACGTTAAAAAGCCATCAGCATCGCAAGCTGAAGTTCTGGAAGAAAAAGACAATGTGGATTTTATCTATATCGGTTTTCCAATTGATGCCGCGGAAGGAACAGAGCCAAGAATTCAATTAGATGATCAACTGGCATTAGATCCATCACAAGTTAAAAACTGGAAACTTTCCAAAGCACGTGAAGGCAAAACAGTATTTGACATTGTTACTTCATTAAAGGTTCACAAAGATGTGGGAATGCGTGTGGTATCAATTATCAAAGAAAACCTGCGTGAAATTGATGCAATCAAAATCAATTACTCGGCTGATAAGCGCGCTAATTAATCCAAACTTATTTATTCAAAAAATCCTGGCCTCGTGCCGGGATTTTTTTTTGACATCAACTACTGAATTTGCTCCGGCCAAAAGAAAGCTTGCAGCACTTGCATGGCGTTAATCAAAAAGTGTAGAAAGACACTATACCAAATATTTCTGGTGAAGGCATAAACGTAGCCTAGAATCATGCCCATTACGGCAATCGCTATCAGATTGACCGGCTGAAAATGCATGGCAGCAAAAATCAAGGCAGATACAATTACGGAGAAGTGAAGATTATGCGTAGCTTCAACTAATCGTGTTTGAAGCAAACCTCTATAAATGAACTCTTCTCCAATTGCAGGCAGGATTGCAAAAACCACCAGACTCAAAATCAGTTGCGCTAGATTATCATGAACAAGCAAGGGCAATAAGGCCTGTTGATAATTAAGTTCGTTTTGAACCAGTTCGTGAAAACCATTCACTTCGAAAAAAGAAAGACTTACCTGACTCAGCGCTGCAGCTAACAGAATGCCCAAAATCGCCAGCAATGGCAACAAGACCAGATAGAGCAACCTGAAGCTTTCAAATGGAAAAATATCAACCCATTTCATATTTGTAATCCGTAGAAAAAGAAAGAACACAACCAGATGCACAAACACGTGTGAAATGCCAGCCGTTGTCAAAATCAAAATCGGATCATAGACCTCAACCACCGCCAGCCCATCACCGTAATAAAGCAAAACAATAATTCGGCTGATTGCTTGCCCAATAAACATGCAGCACAATGAAAGGCCAAAGAGCATCACTAGTTGCTGACCAGGAGTTTTGGCAGAATTCATTTATTGAAGAACTACTTTACGCTCGGCATCCAATTTGAGCAGAATGAAAAAAGAGAATAGAGAATGACATCATGGATGAACCTCCGTAACTGAAAAACGGAAGTGGAATTCCAATGACAGGAGCAAGTCCAATTGCCATGCCTACGTTGATCATAAAGTGATAGAAGAAGATTCCGGTTACACTGTATGCAAATATTCGCGTAAAATCAGATCGCTGTCGTTCAGCAATGATGATCATTTTAATCAGCAGAATCGTATAAATTAAAACCAGTGAAAATGATCCTGCAAATCCCCATTCTTCAGACCAGGTACAAAAAATAAAGTCGGTGCTCTGCATCGGAACGTGACCTTGGTTTTCATTTGCCAAGGTTGATTTCATATAGCCTTTACCAAAAAAACCACCGGATCCGATCGCCGCTTTTGCACGGTTAATATTGTAGCCTTCTCCATCCGGGTCATCAATTTTTCCGAGCACCAAATCGATTCTCGTTTTCTGGTGATCCATCAAAATTTTTGAATATCCGATTTCAATAAAATTGACAAAGATGATGGCCACCACCAAACTTCCAATAAGCGCCTTATAAAGTCCACCACGGTTTCTTGGCAACACGAATGACCGAATGACAAAGTAGAAAATAATTCCAAGCGTAATGAGGCTTAAAACTATTCCGGTTTTTCCGGAGAGTTTAATTTTTAATCCCGGGATGATAAAAGACGATTCTGCTACAACCAGCGTCACTACAGCAATAATCACCGCAACAATTAGAAAGAGCAAAACATTTCCTGCATATCCTTCACGGTATAATACAAGAATAAAGGATGTAAAGATGATAAAGGTTCCGGCATCGGGTTGAAGTAAGATCAATGCAGCTGGCACTAATAAAATCATCAGAGCTGGCAAGGGCAGTTTGGTCAACGAAAATTTTGGAATGATACTTAAACCTGATTGAATGTTTCTGCTGCGCGAATGATCAGTAGCACTCAAATATTTTGCCAAAGCTAAAGCAACTCCAATTTTTGCAAACTCAGCCGGCTGAATACCAAAACTTCCAATGCCAAACCAAGCTCTGGCTCCGTTAACGGCTGGCATAAACAAAACAATTACCAACAATACAATAGTGACTCCATAAAACCAATAGGCGTACTTTTTCAAAAAACTCGTTTCAAGAAGCATGATGATCACTCCTAAAAAAATAGACACTCCCAACCATGTAATTTGTTTACCATGCTGCGTAATCTGATCAAATAAATTTGGATGATCAGGATCGTAAACGGATGCGTAGATATTGAAGATACCTAAGCCTACCAATAGAAAATAAAGAAGGACCATGACCCAGTCAATATCGGCTACAATATTGTCACTTTGATTTCTCAACGTCTTTGGCTTCTTGGTTTTTTTGGCGGCTGAATATCGCTCCAGTCAGGAATCAGATTTGCATTCAGAATGCGATTTTCTTTAGTTGTATCAGAAATAGATCCTGTAATATACTTTTCAATCATCAAACTTGCTAGCGGCGCCGCCCATGTTCCGCCAAATCCCGTGTTTTCAATATAAACATAGATTGCAATCTGTGGATTATCCATGGGTGCAAAGGCAGAGAAAATAGAGTGATCCGTCATCTGATGACGCTTCCCATTAATCACTTTAAAATTTTCAGCCGTACCCGTTTTACCGCAGATAGCAATGCTGTCTAAACGTGCGCGGCCACCCGTTCCACCTGGTTCGTTGACAACTCGCCACATACCGTCAATCACCGGAGCAAAATATTGAGAATCTACCATGGTGTAGTTTTTCTGCTGATAGATTTCAGGAATTTGTTCGCCCTCGATTTCTTTAATAAAATGCGGATAGTAATAGTACCCGCGATTTGCGATGATTGCTGCAAGATTGGCCATTTCTAATGATGTTACCAACACTTCACCCTGACCGATGCAAATGGAATAAATGGTTTCAAATTGCCAGCCGTATTGATTGTAAATTTTATCGTAATAAGCAGTGTTTGGAACAAAACCTTTCATCACACCTGGAAAGTCAATATGCAAATCAGTCCCTATCCCAAAACTCTGAACATATTTGGCCCAGATATCCAAACCAATGGCTGCGTCTTTAAAGCCATTGGAAGACTTACCCTGATGAATAATTTTTTTTGTGATTTGGTAGAAATAAGGGTTACAAGACATTTTTACGGCATCCGAAACGCTTCCTGCAGATCCATGATTGTGACAGCCAACCAAGCTCTTAATACACGAAAAACCAGACTCTGGCGTAATCACGCCTTCTTGCATAGCCGTTAGCGCCATGATCAATTTAAAAGTAGATCCGGGTGGATAGGTAGCGCCCGCTGCTCGATTAAATAATGGCAATAACGTATCTTTTTCAAGTTGCAGATAATTCTCACCCAATCTACGACCGACCAATAAATTTGGATCATACGACGGCGCTGAAACCATAGCTAAGATTTCACCAGTTGCAGGTTCGATTGCAACCACACAGCCAAGTTTATTTCGCATTAATCTTTCACCATATTCCTGCAATTCCCAGTCAATTCCAAGTGTTATGCTTTTGCCTTGAACGGCAAGCGTATCATATTTTCCATTTTCATAACGCTCAGTTTCAACACCAATAGAATTTTGCAAATAATATTTTACGCCACGCTGTCCCCGCAACTGTTGTTCATAGGTGCGTTCAACCCCCATACGGCCAATAAAATCTCCAGACTTATAATACGGGTTTCTTTCAATATCTGTATTGTTCACCTCGTTCATGTATCCTAAAATGTGCGCGCCTGTTTTCTTTGGATAAACCCGAAGTGTCCGTTCCACTTCAAAAAATCCTGGATATTTATAAAGCTCCGGTGCAATGAGTGTGAATTCATCCGGCGGAATTTGCGTTAGAAATTCAGATGATTTTCTTTTGGAGTATTTTCGGGCAGCATTCATTGTTTTCACATAATCCTCCATGGACATGTCTACCAGTTTAATAAACTCTACACTGTCAATTCCTACGGCCTGATTGGGAACTACGCGCAAATCGTAATACACTACGTTGCTGATAATTTTTTCTTTGTTGCGATCGTAAACCACACCACGAGCTGGTTGTGTGATTACTTTGTTTTCTGAAATCTCAGCTGCACGATCTTTCCATTGATCATCGATTACCTGCATGTAAAATAAACGCACCGTGAAAATAAACGACACGAGCAGCACCATCAGGGCAATGACATATTTACGGCTGTCATTGTTCATTTCTTAGAAGAGGTATAGAAAATATATTGAAGTAAAATGATGAGTAACAAAGAGACTAAAACACTGAAAAAAGTCTTTGCTAAAATAAGTCCGATCAAATCAAATCTGAAAATTTCAAAAGTAAAAAACCAGGCATGATGAAGCGATAAAAACAAAGTAGTATAACCCAAAAACCAAAGCATGCCCATGTCATGAACCGAAGGCAATAATGAGGAATCATAACCATCACGTGGTTTAATGTATCTCAAAATTGTTGGCCTCAAATAACCAATCAACATGGCTGACGATGCGTGCAAACCATATGTGTTGCTGAAGCCGTCAATGGTAATTCCAACAATAATCGCAACCACAAGGGTTGCTATGCTACTAAGTTCAAAAGGCAACATCAAAATTAAAATCGGATAAACCATTGGATTGATAAACTCATCAATCTGCATAGGATTCAGAACGAGGCCTTGTGTAAGGACAATCAGCACAAAAATCAATATGTACTTTACCCAATAATTATTCATTTTCAAAAAGCCTTAATTCAAGTTCACGCTGCTCATTTTGGAAAAGATTCTTAATCACATAGACATAAGTCACAGAACTGAAATCTACAGCCAGTCTGATATTTACATCCCAGGTTTGCTTTCCGTCCTGAGAAATAAGTTCATCTACTACACCAACCATTATTCCCGACGGGAACATACCCTTACCTGCGCGCGTTACAACGGTATCACCAACTGCAATATCAATATCACGGTTTACTCCATTCACCTGTGCAATCTGCTGATCATAACCATCCCATTTCAACAACCAATGCTCGTTGTTTTTCTTCAGTTTTACCGGTATATTTATGTTGTCAGATAGCACGGTTTTAACGGTTGAAAAATGATCGTTGACACTAAAAACAAATCCAACAATTCCCTCTTTGGACATAACTCCCATTCCCTTTCTTATTCCGGTAAGGCTGCCTTTGTTGAGTGTAAAATAATTGTCGCGTTTGGTAGTCGTAGAATTTAGAACCTCAGCCGGAACATATTCGTATTGTTGCTTGTAGAGCGTGTCTTGTATATAGTAAATGCGATCCTGAAGACGATAAAAACTTTGGGGTGATTTGCTCAGGAGGTATGCATTTTCAAGCATCAACTTTTGATTGGTTTCTTCCAAATCAAAATGTTTCGTGATGTTGTATTTTTTCTCAACAAACCAACTGATAAAAACGGAAGAGGTATTAAAAAGCTGAGCCTTGTGGTAATTGCGTGAGTTAAAGAAGAAGCCCAGCACAATAATCTGCAGCACAAAGAAGATTAGAAAATCTCTGAATTTGCGAAGGAATTTGAATAGTTTCCGCATGCTGCATGACTCGTCTTATACGTTCAACTTAACGCATCAGGAATTGGAAGCGCCCGATGTTTTTCAACGCAATACTTGTTCCACGTGCAACCGCTCTCAACGGATCTTCAGCGATGTGAACAGGTAATTTTGTTTTCATGGAAATACGTTTGTCCAATCCGCGCAACATAGATCCTCCACCGGCAAGATAAATTCCGGTTTTATAAATGTCTGCAGAAAGTTCAGGCGGTGTCATCTCCAATGCGCTCAGGATAGCCTCTTCTACTTTGCTGATACTTTTATCCAAAGCATGTGCAATTTCAGAATAGGTAATCAAAATTTCTTTTGGAATTCCTGTCATCAAATCTCGTCCACGAACCGCATACGCTGGTGGTGCTTTATCTCCAAGATCTGTCAATGCAGAACCTACTTCAATTTTAATTTGTTCAGCTGTACGCTCACCAACCAGAATGTTGTGCTGACGACGCATGTACTCTTCAATGTCACTTGTAAAATCATCACCCGCAACACGGATTGATTTATCACAGACAATACCACCCAAAGCGATAACCGCAATTTCAGAAGTACCACCCCCGATGTCGATGATCATATTTCCCATTGGTTCTTCTACGTCAATTCCAATTCCGATAGCCGCAGCCATTGGTTCGTGAATCATGTAAACTTCTTTTGCTCCAGCATGTTCCGCTGAATCTCGAACCGCACGTTTTTCAACCTCTGTGATTCCAGAAGGGATACAAATTACCATTCGAAGTGACGGGCTGATTAGTCTGCGTTTGCTTGTGATCATTTTGATCATTCCGCGAATCATTTGTTCAGCCGATTCGAAATCTGCAATTACACCGTCTTTCAACGGACGAATGGTTTCAATCAACTTGTGAGTTTTACCGTGCATTTGTTGCGCAACCTTTCCGATGGCTACAACTTTTCCGGTTTGAATGTCTTTGGCTACGATAGAAGGTTCATCAACAACCACTTTGTCATTCATGATAATGAGCGTGTTTGCTGTACCTAAGTCGATGGCTATTTCCAGTGTTAAAAAATCAAATAAGCCCATGGGTTTGTTTCGTTTGTTCTAGTTTACTCAAATTTTTTGATATAGTTACACTGTTAATCTGCTATTTAGACCAACAGCGTTTTTCTAGTGTTTAAAGTGTCTGTTGCCGGTAAATACCATGCTCAATCCATTGTCATTGCAGTAATCGATTGATAACTGATCTTTCACAGATCCACCGGGTTGAACCACTGCTGTTATTCCCGCATTTTTTGCAATTTCTACGCAATCCGGAAAAGGGAAAAATGCATCAGACGCCATCACCGCACCTTTCAAATCAAAGTTGAATGATTGTGCTTTGTGAATAGCTTGTCTTAGCGCATCAACACGCGAGGTCTGACCTGTTCCACTTGCCAATAATTGTCCGTTTTTTGCAAGAACGATGGTGTTTGATTTGGTGTGTTTCACTAATTTATTTGCAAAGACCAAATCCATCTTTTCTGATTCTGTTGGAACCGTTTTTGTGCGCGATTCAAAGTTGGAAACTGACTCTGTAATCAAATCTCTGTCTTGTTCCAAAACACCATTCAGCGCTGTGCGGAATTGTTTCTTTGGAAGGGCAACTGGTTTCTGAACCAAGATGACACGATTCTTTTTTTCTTTTAAAATTTCTAATGCGGTTGCATCATATCCTGGTGCAATTATTACCTCACAAAAAAGCTCATTTACTTCTCTTGCGGTTTCAGTATCGATTGTTTTATTGGAGATTAAAATTCCACCAAAAGCGGAAACCGGATCTCCTGCAAGTGCCGCCAAATAAGCTTCTTTGATTGTTTTGCGCGTTGCAAATCCGCAAGCGTTGTTGTGTTTTAAAATTCCGAAAGTAGGTTCGTCGTTTTTAAAATCTTCCATCAAATTCACAGCGGCATCAACGTCCAAAAGGTTGTTGTACGAAAGTTCTTTGCCGTGCAAAATGTCAAACATAGCGTCCAGATCACCGTAAAAAGTTCCAGTTTGATGTGGGTTTTCACCGTAGCGCAATGTTTTGGATTTTACAATACTTTCTTTGAAAACGGGTGTGCTATTTTGGTTGAAGTATTTAAAAATTTGAGAATCGTAATGCGATGAAACGTTGAAGGCATCGCGTGCAAAAGCTTTGCGTTGCTCTGTTGTTGTTTCTGCAGACGCATTTAAAATTTCAAGCAAGGTTGCATACTGATCAACGGATGGAATGATGACCACATCATCGTAATTTTTTGCCGCTGCGCGAATCAAAGAGATGCCACCGATGTCAATTTTTTCAATGATATCTTCATGCGATGCGCCTGAAGCAACGGTTTTTTCGAACGGATACAAATCAACAATAACCAAATCCAGTTCAGGAATTTCATATTCTGCAATTTGTTCCTGATCTGTTTTATTTTCACGGCGATTTAAAATGCCACCAAAAACTTTTGGATGTAAAGTTTTCACTCGACCACCCAAAATGGAAGGGTATGAAGTAAGGTCCTCAACGCGCTCAACTGGGATGTTTAACTTTTCAATAAAGTCTTGCGTGCCGCCTGTTGAATAGATTTTTACACCGTATTGATGCAATTTCTCAACAATAGCGCCGAGTCCGTCTTTATCAAAAACAGAAATCAATGCGCTTTTAATTCGTTTTTTATTCGCCATTTTTGGTTTTAATCCTGGAAATTTCCTGCAAAGTGCAAAGGTAGGATTTTGAGAGTGATTCCAGTGAACGTCAGTGCGAATAAATATTGCTTTTTTAATAAGTGAGGTGATTTGTTAATTATTCGACCATTGTGGTTGTGAAAAAATATATGCGTTAGGGATAGCAGCAGAAAACCCGGATCACGGCTAAGCCGTGAGAGGATTTGGAGCGAATAGCCCGACCTCGGCTCAGCCGAGGTAACGCCCATAAGCCAATAATAATTGTTAAATCATGTTGTCATAAATCATACTGTGCAGGTGTTTAGACTAATTTTGTATCTCTTATTTGTTTAGTCAAAATTCAGTTTCAGAAAGAATTTTTGAGGAAATTAAAATATCTAAGATTCATTGCCGTCATCACTAAAAAACAGGATACAAAAGTAAAATGTCAACAGCTAAAGAAGTCGCCATTGTGCGGCCAGATATAACCGCAACGGTGAAGCAAGAAAGGAGCCGGCTTTTCAACTTCATACGCAAACGGGTTAAGTCAACACTAGATGCTGAAGATATTTTACAAGATGTTTTTTACCAGTTCGTAAGAGTTTCTGAAGAAGTGGAAACGATTGAAAAGGCAAGCGCCTGGCTGTTTCAGGTAGCGCGTAATAAAATCACGGATTTGTATCGTAAAAAGAAAACGGTTAGTTTTTCACAGTTTGACACCGGCTCAGACGATGAAGATGGATCGTTGAATTTTGAAGATTACATTCCGGATTTAACCGATATGCCTGATGCCGTTTTAACTCGCGAAATGGTTTGGGAAGTGCTTGACGAAGGACTTTCAGAATTACCTGAGGAGCAACGTGACGTGTTTAAAATGCACGAGTTTGAAGAAATGTCATTCAACGAAATTTCTGAGTTAACCGGAGAAGGTGTAAATACATTGATTTCAAGAAAACGTTACGCGATTCTGCACTTGCGCAAAAAGCTGGGTGCTTTGTATGATGAGATATTGATTAAATAAAAAAACTATGAATAAGAAATTTATATTAATGCCGATCTTCTTTTTGTTGATGGGCATTGCAATGACAGCAGTTGTGATGCTGCTTTGGAACTGGCTGATGCCAACACTTTTTGGATTAACGATCATTACTTTTTGGCAGGCTCTTGGAATATTAATCTTGTCTAAAATTCTTTTTGGCGGAGCATGGGGAAAACGCGGACATTGCTGTCACGGCGGACATGGAAGTCACTATGCCTGGAAAGAAAAATTCAAATCAAAATGGCAAAACATGCCTGAAGAAGATCGCAAAAAATGGGAGGAAAAATTTTGTGGGATGAAGGGCAAAAATCAAAACTCTTCTTCGGATACCACTAACTAGCTTCTACTCGCTTTTGTATTCAACCTGCAGGTTCGGAAAAAATTCTTGCAGCTCACTAAATAAAGCCTCGTCAGAATTTGAAACAAGAATTTTCTTCAGGCCTTTCATTTGTTGTATTTGACTTTTATACGTTGCTAATGCGCTGTAAAAACTCTCATCTGCATAAGCAAACGAAAGGTCCAGAATTTCAAGATTATCAAGCACAGTGACATTGGTCCAAAACGAGATCCAGCCCGCATGCGTAACGATACCCCTGATGCATAAATAATTTAGTTGCACAAAACCTTGTATGGATTCATCCAGACTATCACACGTCAAATGGAGAGACTGCAAATACGGCATTGCTGGCAAATAATTCGTTTTGACAGTGAGATGTGACAGGCCCTTCATATGACCTAAATCAGCCGGTACTTTTGAAACCTCTGATTGAATGTATAGGCTGTCCAGCTGCTCAAGGCCAAAAATAAAAGCCGGGAATTCAGTTGCTGCAGGAATGTTAATAGACAGATATCTTAACCAATCCAAATCGGCCATTGACTTTGGAAAAGAAGTAAGCGCTTCTGAACTCAATGACAAATAATGCAATGTGTGAAGATTGCCCATTGACTCAGGAAGAACATCTAATTGTGGCACATCTAAAACCAATGTTTTCAGTGATTTCAATTCACCAAAAGATTCGGGGAGAGAGGTGATCAAACCTGCTTGCAAATAGAAATAATCAAGTGATGCAAGCGATCCAAAATTTGCCGGCAAGCTCGTAAATGCAGAAGATTGAATATCCAGGGTGTCCAGTCTGGAAAGCTCACCAAATTCAAGCGGCAGCGAAACGAGTGTTTGAGAATCAATGAAAAGAAAGCGCAAATTTCGCAAGCCTGAAAAGTTAGAAGGAAATGAATCTAAATCTGTATTATCGAGGTAAATTTTTTCAATGCTTTGCATTTCAAAAAAGCAATCTGGCAATTGAAAATCATAATCCCAATCGTTTCCATAATTAGAGAATGTTTTGAGGTTTTCAAAACAACACAAAGACCAACTAATCAGGCCGCCTGCTGTCATATCAACAATGTCTGACGTGTTTGCTTTCCAGATAAAATTCCCGGCCGAATCAATGTAGGATAACAGCTTGCCTTCATGCTCGACAGCAATACTCTTATCATCAACAGTAATCACGTTGGCATAATAGGTTCCGCCGTAATTCGTGTAAAGCTCTTTGTCTTCTTTCCCAACTTTTATGTTCGCGGTTGGCCTCACGATCAATTCTGCATTGCTATTCAATATGCCTCTCTTTTCACGATCAAAACAAACAAAGAAAAATTGGGATTCAAGCGACGAGTTGTAGCCAGAATTTGTGCTTACAACTTCAATATCATCACACATGCAAGGCGTAAGCCATTTTCCTACACTATCTACAAATCCAATTTTGTTGTTTTGCTTCACCTGAAATACTCCGGTATTCCAATTGCCGTAAGCATAAGTAATTTCATCATATAGAGCAGGAATGACCATTTTTCCATTCAAATCCGCAACACCCATTTTTTTATTTATTGAAAAAATAAGCTGCGGCTTGTAAGGCGACAGTTCGACAATGTGAGCGTTGGGTAACAGTGAAATTTTAAATTCTTCCAAATTATCTTCTTTCAAGTAAAGCACTGAAGAGTCTGTCTCCACCCGCAAAAGCATATACTCTGAGCCAATGTGGTTGTATTTTGGCTCCAGTATCGTTTCGCCATTTTGATTAAGTAGTCCTGTTTTTCCATTTAAGACTACAATAAAGCGATGTGCCTCTTCTCCATCCTGATAATGAATAATTCGCTCAATACTTTCATAAATGGGCTGTACCAAATAATTACCATCAAAATCTATCACCCCAAAAAGCTCATTTTGCTGAACAATCAGATACGGATGCGAATATGAATCCCCGGTCCAAAAATCTTCAAAAACAGGCTCAGTAAGCTTTCCATTTTTGAAAAGGATTCCTTGTTTTCCATCCGCTTCATAAATAAAACAATCACCATCTTCACAAGGACCAAAGTAATCCATCTCCTGAAAATTCAAAGGCAACTGATTAAGTTTTTTTCCAGTGAGATCATAGAGATAAGCGCCTTCTTGCACAATGCCCAAAGCCGCGTATTTATTGAGCCATTTCACTTCAGGTTCTTCCATTTTACAAAGCACCGTGCCATCTGCAACAAGCATAAAAAAAGCGTCGTTTTGTTTTGCCAAAACTACTTTTTCAGGTCCTTCCAAATCAATCAAAATATCCTCGTAAACCGGACCAGTTAATAAACCACTTTGCATTGAAAATAATCCGCAACCTTCTTCAGTGCAGTACTGATTCGAATACATCCGTTTATAAATTGCCGGTAAAACAATACGCCCCGTGGTATCAAAAAGCCCGAATTTATAGTCGGATGTCATCACCTCAAAACTCCCCTGGTCATCGTTATGCTCTATTCTCCTGAATTGCGGCGCAATCAATATAAACTTCTTGTGTGTATCGTAAACACCCTCCATTTCGTCTACCACAAATTTGAGATATCGCTTATCATAAAAGGGCTCTACTTTGTCAGCTTTCAAAAGAATTTCAAATTCTGAATTGTAGACGACTGCCGAATCTTCATTCTGTGCAAGCCAAATGGCTTCTATCTTATCAATTTCACAATACTGACTTGTTGTAACAAATGCTTGTTTATTAAGATCATAAATTTGATGCAGCTCATCACACGGATTATAGAAATTAGGATCCTCTATATCAGGAGCATTTTTTCTTAATTCATAGAATCCATTTCCCAAATGTCGAATATCATTATACTCATCTGGTAAAAGTTGAGTATTGGTTTTAGATGAATAGATCCCATATTGCCCATCAGCATTATTTGTGAGCAGAAAATCAGCTTGCAAATATGTCACCGGCTCATCAAATGCAGGCTCGATAATTATCTTTCCTTCAAAATCCATTAAGCCCCACAGGTGGTTTTGCTCAACTGAATAGACGGATTCATTTTGTGACGAGTTTCCGATAAAATCAAACTCAAAAGGAGTTAGTGGTTCACCGTTCCTGTCATAAACGCCCCACAAGTCTCCCTGCTTAACCAAAAAAGAAGATGCGTTTTCATTCCAGATTATTTCATCGAATTTAAACGGCAGTATTTTTTTTCCAGCGCGATTTAAAACACCTGATTTTCCCTTCTTTGATCCAATAATTATAGACTGCCTGGTTTTTTCATCTTTATAAAGTTGGACTCCGCCACCACTCATAACAACAAGGCTATCGCTGTAAAGAAATATATCCGCAAAAAAAGTGATTGAATCAAACACATCGTCAATCAAAGGAGTTCCATTATTATCAATTAAAAGCATTCTGTTGTTATCAATAATTGGATATGGAAACACTGTCATAGAAGAATCTGCAGCGCCAAAATTTTCAGTATAACCAAAATTCCAGGAGTCGGCCGAAAGAGCCAACTCATAAGGGCCGCGCACCACAGCACCAGAGTAATTAATAAACCGTACAGTGTTATTTTCAATGATCCGAAACAATTTTTCAGATTGCGCACTAGTAGTGGCCGGTTTAAAAAAACACAGTATAATAGTGCCCAGAAGAAAGTATCTCATAATCGATAAGCCTGATTTTCAAGAAAGATAAGAATATAACTGAAACCTTTAGGAGTGAGATTACCCAGACAAAAGGAATAAAAAGAAATAACGAATATCGATTAACGAATAATGAATACCGAATGTAAAAAGTGCGCAACAACTTCATCATTAAACACTTCATCATTCGTTAATCGGTGTTTAGTATTCGATATTTAAGACCAGGCTATCTAATAAAACAAGATCTCCCAATTGCTGCGCAATCTCATTTGGGATCGGAGTATTTCAATCCAATTATAACAATTTGATTCTAGTGCTGTGATGGCGTTTGAGCAAAAATCAAGATTATTCGTTATTAATTTCGCTGACGAAAAGAAATCAAGTCTTCACAACTTTTTGAACCAACTCTTTTCCATTTTCATCGCGAACAACAACGACATATATCCCTTCCGGAAATTGCGCCAAAGTCACTGCTGAAATTTCTTCGAGTTTTCTATTTACAACCTGATTTCCCTGAAGATCGAATACATACAGAAAAGTTGACACCGATTCATTCAGCAAAAAAACCGTGACTACATTTTGTGCAAAATTTAGTTTAGCCCAAGGCTGGGGCGTTTGATTTGAGAGATCTTCAGTTGCGTGGTAGATGAATGCAAGTGTATCACGAATCAGCGGATTAGATTGATCAAAGACTGCAAACTTTAATTCACAATCACCTGCTACTTCATTCACAGAAAGGTTGATGGAAAGATAAGCTTCACGCCCGGGCTGCAGTATTCCAAGAGAGCCGGCATCAGGTATATTCGTGTAGCAGATCATATTTGTACAACCTGTTGCCGACCATTGCTGCGGCAGGTTTTCATCGATTAACTCAAAAGATAAATCAAGTACCTGATCTGAATTGTTTGTAATAAAAATATACTCCGTGCTGTAGTATGTGAGTGATACGGTTTTTTCAAGAATTTGCGCCGGATTATACGAAAGCGTTTGAGCAAAAGAGTTTGCACTTAGAATTGAAGCTGTTACAAGAATTCGCATTTGGAACTAACGCAATAAACTCAGGCTTATTGTTCTACCTCCTCCTCAACCGGCTCATCACCCGTAATGATATAACGCGTTATTGGCATTGAATCAATCTGTGCTTTGATGGGTTTGATGTACTCCAAATAATCAGGCAAGAGCGAGTCAACCATTGGAACTGATTCAGGGAATTTTTCAGCGCGGTGATCAATTTGTTCACCATTTTTCCAGAAACGATAACAGACGTGTGGACCTGTTGCAAGACCAGTGCTGCCAACGTATCCAATGACATCTCCTTGTTTTACGTAGACTCCCTTTTTGATGCCGGGCGCAAATCCAGACATGTGCAAATATTGGGTAGCGTATGTTTCGTTGTGTTGAATTTTGACGTAGTTTCCATTACCTCCTGCATAGGTTGCGGCAATAACGGTTCCGTTAGCTGTAGCCAGAATGGGCGTGCCGTGTGGTGCTGCATAATCTGTTCCTAAATGTGCTTTCCATCTTTTTTGAACCGGGTGAAAACGATTCATGGTAAAGCCTGAACTGATGCGCGAATATTTTACCGGCGACATTAAAAATGGTCGCTTCATTTCTTTACCAGCAGTGTCAAAATAGCCGATTTTTTTTGCCGCCGAATCAATTACATAGCGGAACGCAAAAAATTCTTTATCCTGATGTTTAAACCAGGCTGCCTTGATATCGCCAACAGAAAACGGTGTGCCTTCCACTGATTTTTCAGAATAAATTACTTTGAATTCATCACCCGGATGCAATTTAAAAAAGTCAATAGTCCATGCAAAAACACCCGCAATGAATTCGGCCATTTCTCCCGTCATGTTGATGTCTTCAAGCTGTTGATCCAATGCAAAAGTCAGGTTCGAATTTTTGATAATCTCTCCGGAAAGAATTTTTTCCGCAACACTTGTTTCCTTTTCTCTTTTTTCAACAACTACTGAATCTCCTCTGAAATCAAAGACAATAAATTCGACAATATTTTTTGGATAGATGCAGTAAATTGCTTTTTGTGAAGTATCGCCAATTTCAGAAAGAATAATAAACGGAACACCCTCTTTCACATACTTCAACCCTACTGTAGAATCTGTTGCCAACTGCGCAGCCAGATTAATATTGACTTGAGAAACTCCATAAGGCGCAAGCATGTGACTCATGGTCCATTCAGGCTGAACTGTATCACGAATTACCTGAAAGGAATCCAGGTTAAAACCGTATTCAATATTTGGTGGTTTAACAAAAACAGAATCTTTCTGATCATCTGATTCAGTGCCGTTTCCCCCACATGAAAACAAAGAAATCAAAGCAACAAAAACAGTAAACAAAAGATAATTTTTCATGACGCAGATTAAAAGTTTATTCTTTTGGGAGAATACGTAAAATGCAAACCTAGTCATAAGATAAGGGCTATGCCAGTTAAGCTGTCATTGTTTATTAAGAGCCCAGTGTTTATTATTGGATGTGCCGTGTTGGCTATTATTGTTTGGAAGATGATCGATTAATGTTTATTTCTCGCAGAGTTTCGCAGATTTAAAACGCGGAGGCACGCAGATATTGCAGCAAGAAAACTAGACCCAACGCGAGTTAGTCTTTCTTGAATTGTAACAGCAAGCATCAAACAAATCAAGCGCAGCACAGACCTTTTGCCTCATCGGTCTATCCTCTTTCCTCACTCCCCTTGCCTCTTCCCTTAAAATCACTAAATTCGCACCTTTCAACAAGAATTCATGAGCGAAAAATACACCGAATACAAAGGCCTTGATTTGCCCAAAGTAGCAGACGAAATTTTAACTGACTGGAAAAACAAAAACATTTTTCAGAAAAGTATTGAAACCCGTGATGCTAAAAAAACATTTGTGTTTACTGAAGGTCCGCCGTCAGCAAATGGTTTGCCGGGCATTCACCACGTGATGTCACGCGCCATCAAAGATATTTTTTGCCGATACAAAACTTTAAAGGGATATCAGGTAAATCGCAAAGCGGGTTGGGATACGCATGGACTACCCGTTGAATTAAAAGTTGAAAAAGAATTAGGAATTACCAAAGAAGATATCGGTCATAAAATTTCAGTAGACGATTATAACAAAGCCTGTCGTGAAGCGGTAATGCGCTATACCGATATCTGGAATGATTTGACTTTAAAAATGGGTTATTGGGTGGATATGGAACATCCGTACATCACCTACGAAAGCAAATACATGGAAACCGTTTGGTGGTTGCTGCGTGAGATCTACAACAAAAATCTCATGTACAAAGGATACACCATTCAGCCCTATTCACCAAAGGCGGGAACAGGTTTGAGCTCGCATGAAATTAATCAGCCGGGGTGTTACAGGGATGTGAAGGATACCACTTGCGTGGCTCAGTTTAAAGTCAGTGACTTCGGCTCCGCTCAGTCACCGGATCTTCTTTCAAAACTTGGAGTGAATGCTTCAGAAGCAACTTATATCCTAGCGTGGACAACTACTCCATGGACCCTGCCATCCAACACAGCCTTAACGGTTGGACCAAAAATTGAATACGTTTTGGTGCAAACCTTTAATCAATATACACACGAAAAAATTCAAGTCATTCTTGCAAAAAATCTAGTTGCAAAACAATTTGCAGGAAAGTTTGCGGCGGTTGAATCTGCAAGTGATTTGGTGTATGCTGCGGGTGATAAAAAAATTCCGTATTTCGTTGCAGGCTCATGTTTGGGAACCGATTTAGTTGGAATCAAATACGAACAACTTTTACCGTACACGCTGCCGTATCAAAATGCTGATAAAGCATTCGTTGTTATTCCGGGTGATTTTGTGACTACCGAAGATGGAACAGGTATTGTTCATACCGCTCCTACTTTTGGTGCTGATGATGCTTTTGTTGCTAAGCAAGCAGGCGTTCCACCGATGTTGATTTTGGATGAAAATGGAACTCCGGTTCCGTTGGTTGATTTGCAAGGAAAATTCAGAAAAGAAGTTGCAGATCCAATTTTTGGATTAGGTGGAGAATATGTCAAAGCTGAATACTTAGAAGAAGGTGAAGCAGAAATTGAATTAGCAAAACAGAAAGAAAATCTGAAACACATCATTGCTGATTTGAAAGCTTACATGAGCGTGGATGAACGTATCACGCTGAAATTGAAGATTGAAAACAAGGCCTTTAAAATTGAAAAATACGAACACAGTTATCCGCATTGCTGGAGAACAGATAAACCGGTTTTATACTATCCGTTAGATTCGTGGTTTATCAAAGTGAGTGATCACCGTGAACGCATGGTGGAACTGAATTCAACCATTAACTGGAAACCAAAATCAACCGGTGAAGGACGTTTCGGTGAGTGGCTGAAAAATGCAAACGACTGGAATCTTTCACGCTCACGCTATTGGGGAATTCCAATTCCGGTTTGGACATCGGAAGATAAGAGTGAACAAATCTGTATTGGATCCGTTGAACAATTGAAATCTGAAATTGAAAAAGCGGTTGCGGCCGGTGTCATGAAAACCAACCCTATTGCTGATTTCAAACCAGGTGATATGTCTGATGCAAACTACGCAAAAGTAGATCTTCATAAAAATTATGTGGACGCAATGACGCTTGTTTCTGCATCTGGAAAACCGATGAAACGTGAGAGTGATTTGATTGATGTTTGGTTTGATTCAGGAGCTGCGCCTTATGCACAATTTCACTATCCGTTTGAGAACAAAGAACAGATTGATAATCGTACTCTTTTTCCAGCAGATTTTATTGCAGAAGGTGTTGATCAGACCCGCGGTTGGTTCTATACACAACACGTAATTTCTACGCTTGTTTTTGATTCGGTTGCGTACAAAAATGTAGTTTCCAACGGACTTGTTTTAGACAAAAACGGACAGAAAATGTCTAAGCGTTTAGGCAATACGGTTGATCCTTTTGAAACGCTAAAATCATACGGCCCTGATGCGACACGCTGGTACATGGTGACCAACGCACAGCCTTGGGATAACCTGAAGTTTGACACTGACGGCATTGTAGAAAGTCAGCGCAAATTTTTTGGAACACTTTACAATACGTATTCGTTTTTTGCACTGTATGCAAACATTGACGGATTCAATTTTTCAGAAAAAGAAATTGACTACAAAGCCCGTCCAGAGATGGATCGCTGGATTTTATCCAAATTAAATTCACTCATTAAAACCGTTGATGAAGCATACGCAGATTACGAGGTAACCAAAGCGGGTCGCGCCATTCAGCAATTTTTAAGTGACGAACTTTCAAACTGGTATGTACGTTTATGCCGTCGTCGTTTCTGGAAAGGATCGTATGAAGAAGATAAAATTTCAGCGTACCAAACCTTGTACAGATGCCTTGAAACCATTTGTGTTTTAGGCGCTCCGATTGCTCCGTTTTATTTGGATCATCTTTTTAACGATCTGAATAAAATTACAAAAAGACATACCGTTGATTCGGTTCATTTGATGATTATTCCTGCTTCTAATCCAGCAGAAATTGATTTGGATTTAGAAGAGAAAATGGACATTGCGCAAAAAGTTTCTTCGATGGTTTTAAGTCTGAGAAAGAAAGAGCAAATCAAAGTAAGACAGCCTTTGCAGCGTATTATGGTTCCGGTTTTAGATAAAGACTTTACACGCAGAATTGAAGACGTGAAAGAAATTATTTTGTCTGAAGTCAACATCAAAGCCATTGAATTATTGGAAGATACTGCAGGCATCATCATCAAAAAAATCAAGCCTAATTTTAAAACCATCGGTAAAAAATACGGCAAACAAATGAAGGCTATCACGGAACTGGCAAAGAACTGGACCAATGCCGACATTCAAAAAATTGAAGCCGCTGGCGGATGGAAAGGTGAAGTATTGGGTGATCCAATTGAATTGGATATGGAAGATTTTGAAATCAGTACAGATGATATTCCGGGCTGGTTAGTTGCCTCTGAAGGCCGCATGACGGTTGCTCTTGATGTGACTTTGACTGACGAATTAAAACGTGAAGGAATCGCGCGTGAAATTATCAACCGTGTGCAAGGTTTACGCAAAGACAGCGGCTTAGAAGTGACAGATAAAATCAATGTCACTGTTGACACCAACGAGCTTGTAAAATCAGCCATTGAAGCCAACAAAGAATTCATCTGCAATGAGGTTCTAGCAAAAGAAATTGCGTTTGGGAAATTGGATCCTAATAAAGCGTTAAATGCTGAGTTGGAAGAAGGGAAGACGTTTATTGTTTTGGTGAAATCTTAATAACGAAAGCAATCCTTTGCGATTTGCAGATTAACGCTTTTTGAATTTAGTTGATCTGTTCTTAACGATAAAACCGCAATCATCAAAAGAGATACGATTACAAAAAGCAAAAAAAGCGAACCACTTCTAGTCCGCCTTTTTTTAAAATTTCACTTAGTCAATGATCAACTTGCGCATCGTTGTATAAGAATCAACCTGAACTACTATCAGATAAAGCCCAGTTTGAAATTGGCTGATATCAACAGTATTGATGCCAGCTTGAAGTGTGTTGGTCCAAATCTCTTTTCCGTCAGCAGACATTATTCTTACAAATGCGTTTGGTAATTCAACACTTAAATAAAGTAAATCAGATGCCGGATTAGGATACAAACTAAAGTCAATTATTTCATTTGACGAAACACTTAAATTATCATCTGAAATATCATTTGGATTGCTGCCATTCACAAGCTCTTCACCGTCATTTGTTCCACCGCCATCTGAATCGGCATTTAAAGGATCCGTCAATGAGATATTCAATTCAAACGAATCTGTTAAGCCGTCACCATCCGTATCAGCATTGGACGGATTCGTATTTGTAACGTTGACTTCGGTGTAATCACTCAGACCATCACTGTCAGTGTCACTGTTATTCGGGTTTATTCCATGGGAAATTTCAAATCCATCAGTTAGTCCATCACCGTCAGAGTCCGGATTCAACGGGTCTGTTTGATATAAAATCACCTCATCACCATCGTTTACTCCATCATCATCTGAATCAGCATCATTCGGATAGGTTCCAATCAAGTTTTCTTCAGCATCAGTCAATCCATCATTGTCTAAATCATAATCTGGTACAATGTTGTCATCGGACCAATCATTTGGGTCTGTTCCGTCAAACAAAACCTCCTGACCATCACCAATTCCTCCATTATCTGTATCATAGACAGCAGGATCGGTATTAAACATTCCAATTTCTTGACCGTCTTCCAACAGATCATTATCAGAGTCAGTATCCATTGGATGTGTTCCATAAATAGTAACCTCGTGCCCATCTGTCAAGCCATCGTCATCTGAATCTGTATCCATCGGATCAGAACCATAAACAATTTCCAACGCATTGCTCAAGCCATCACCATCATCATCTCCTGCAAGTGCATCATCAGTGCCATTATTAGGATCTGTTCCTGCAACAACTTCGGGTCCGTCATTCACACCTCCATCATCCGAGTCAGCATCCAACGGATTCGTCAGGTAAATATTTACTTCCTCCCCATCAAGCAAATTATCATTGTCTGTATCCCCGTCAAAAGGATCAGTTCCAATAATGCCTTCATTTATATTTGTCAATCCATCCTGATCATTATCATCGTCTATTGGATCTAGCGGATTTGTTCCTGAATTAAATTCATTACCATCTAAATCTCCACCATCATCTGTATCGGGGTCAAGTGGGTCTGTGCCCCAATTATTCACCTCGTCTCCATCAAAAAGCCAGTCATCATCTGTGTCAGGGTCATTAGGATCTGTTCCAAGAATTCCTTCATCGATATTCGTCAGGTAGTCAAAATCATTGTCATCATCTATTGGATTATTTGGATCAAACCCATTTTGATATTCGAAACCATCTTGTGCTCCACCACCATCTGTATCAGCATTTAACGGGTCTGTTAGCGTACTAAATATTTCCTGACCATCCGTCAGGTTATCATCATCGGAATCAAAGTCAGCCGGATCAGTTTCACCAACGTCTTGCAAACCATTAAGATTTAGATCTTCCTGATCATCCGTCAAACCATCTGAATCTGAGTCTTGGCTCCAGGGATTGGTTGTTGTAAGCGGATCAGCATCTGGAATATAAATACCCGGATTTGTTCCTGCGCATTGTGGCACAATTAAACCAAGTTCAACGCCATCGGAAATTAAATCATTGTCTGAATCGAATTGTCCCGGTAAAGTAAAGGTGACATATTGTTCGTGACCGTCCATTAATCCGTCATCGTCAAAGTCACAATCGTTGTCATCTAAACCATAACTAAGCTCTACACTTAAAGGCATTCCATCTGCATCTGCATCAGCAGCAAACGCATCATCAGCGTTGTTGTTTGGATCGGTAGAGGCCAATATTTCCATTCCGTCTCCCGCTCCACCGCCATCCGTATCAGTCAACAGCGGGTTGGTTAAATAAGTATTCACTTCTTCTCCATCTTGCAGCCCGTCTCCGTCCGAATCCGGATTTGCTGGATTTGTTCCAAAAGAGATTTCAGCACCATCTGTTAATCCATCACTGTCTGTATCCATTGCAAAAACATCATCTGAATTATTCAGTGGATTGGTGAAGTAAATATTAACCTCAGTTCCATCGTTTGCTCCACCATTATCTGTGTCTGCATCCAGCGGATCAGTTAAATAAATAAAAACTTCCTGCCCGTCCAATAATCCATCCAGATCTGAGTCCATGTAAGCAGCATTGGTTTCTGTTCCTCCGTCATCAGAACCGTTATGATTGACGTCCTCAGCACCATCAAGGAGCCCGTCAAAATCGGAATCAACGTTATTTGGATCCGTCGTAGTCCAAGGCTCAGCATCCGGAATAAATATCCCCAAATCGGTATCAGCACAGCCAAACGTAATACCGGCCTCTGTTCCATCCTGAACTCCGTCACCGTCTGTATCGGCGCTTAAAGGATCACAATTAAAATCAAAATAATCTTCGTAATCATTAAGACCGTCGTCATCTGTGTCACAATCATTCGGATCAAGTCCAAAACTGCTTTCGAGTGAGTTGGATATCCCATCACCATCATCGTCTTGTGAAAACGTAATCTGAGATAATGTTACCAGACAAAAAAGAAGTAATAATCTTTTCATAATAAGAGTATTTGAAAAAATAAATCTACTAAAAAGTATTCAGGTCGCTACCTGATTAAGATCATGTCTACACAATAAGATTGATCACATTTGGCTCTAAAACAATCACACAAACCAACTTTAAGAGGTGTTTTAAATTTTCAAATTAACTGAAGTCTTTTCATCATCCTTGGCTTTCACAAATTCTTTACCTTTGCCCGCCTGCCCACGTGACGATCCCGATAGCTATCGGGATGGTAAACGAGGCGAGAAGTGCCTGCCCACGTGGCGAAATTGGTAAACGTTGCGGTCTCAGAAGCCGTTGGAGTTAAATCCTTGGGAGTTCGAGTCTCCCCGTGGGCACAAATTTTCAGTAGCGCGGGCTCCTCTTTAAATTTCTATTCGGGGAGCGAGAAGTTTATCCTGAGCGAAGCCGAAGGAAGTCTCCCTGTGGGCACTTAAATTGTAATGCAAGCGCTTTTGTTGGAGGCGGGCCATTCTCTTGCGACAGCCACAATATCTGCATGAGTTTCGTATTAAAATCATGTTTTTCATTTTCCTAACGTCGTCTATATTTTTCATTTTCAGACCATTTACTATATTTGGCCACCCCAAATGAAATTTAAGCCAGAAAATATTTTTCTGAAATTCACTTTTTTCTTTGTGTTGATTCTTGTCAACACTTCAGCTCTTTTTGCGCAAAACAATTTCATCACTTCGCAGATGGAGAAGGTCTATGCAATGGATCAAAAAGTATCTGATCCTGAAAGACAAGTTGGAAATTTTGATCCGGACAGCATGCCTTCATTGCCTATTGGAATTGTAAAAGAAGTGGGCCAGACAACAATTGTAATTGCCATTGACAGCGCTTATTTTTTGCCTGATGGTGCCTATTTTTCAGCTTATCTGGCATTGGATTTTCCTGGCTCAGATGTTCCTTTGGCTTTTGCTGCAAAGGATATTAAATTCAATCCGAAAGGAATTATTGGTGGTGAACAATCCAAACTAAAATTGGTGAGTAAACACATCATTGAGTTAGGCCCTAATACAAAATTGATGTTACCTGATGATGGCTCAAACTATGTCAACTGGTCGTGTAATGGTTTTGAATCTGTGAATCTTCATGGCTTATTTTTAATTGAAGATGGTATTATAAGTCCGCCCGAAAACTCAGCCGACACTTGTGTTACAGCAGAGTTTGAAGTCAATGTGCAAGACCTTCACAACATGATGGCAATGGTTGATTTTTCTCCATTTGTGGTGAAAGGCATGGATGATTTTAGTTTTACCGTTTCAGAAGCTTATGTGGATATGAGTGACTACAACAATCCGCTTAATGCAACATTACCGGCTTGTTATCATGAAAGCTATCCGGATGATATCAATCTCTGGAGAGGTTTTTATTTGCGCTATTTTTCTGTTCAATTACCCGATGAATTAAACAAGTCTGAGAATCCAGTCACCATTTTTGCGAGTAACATGTTTCTGGATGATGCAGGCGTGACTGGAAATTTTGGTGCAACAAATGTTTTTTCCACCAGTGAAAACGCAATGAATGATGAATGGGGGTTTTCTGTTGACTCGATCAGTGTAGGATTAACGCTCAACAAGATTACCAAAGGGCGTATGCGCGGAAATATTGTGGTGCCACCATTGGACAATACCAGTTTGGTTTATACAGCTCTCATCTCACAAAATGAAACCCGAAAAATGGTGGATTTTAATTTTAGCGTGAGCCCATCTGGCCCGATCGGAATGTCTTGTTTCAACTCAACCCTTACACTTGAAAATACTTCCATTTTTGAAATCTCCAGAATCAATAAAAAATTCAAACCCAAATTAATTTTGAATGGAGATTGGAAGCTGGATAATCCAAATTGGAGTTTTAGCGGAATTGAATTTGAACAATTTACTGTAATAAGCGCTGCGCCTTATGTAACACAGGGTTGTTTTTCTTTGATCACGAATGGACCTCCAATACAAGCTGCCAATTTTCCTGTATCTCTTTCAAATATTGGATTTGGGGTTCTAAATGGTGATGTTGTTTTAGGCGCAGATATCGGACTGAACTTTGGCGATCCTAATAAACCTACTTTTTCTGCAGAAACATCTGTAAGAGTTTATACAAACATAAACCGCAACCCAACGACCAATAAAATTCAATGGCAGTATGATCGCTTTACACTAAATACGATCAGTTTAGCCGTCAATACAAGCGCTTTTGAACTTGCTGGTACTATCGATTTTCATGAAAACGACCCTACCTATGGAAAAGGATTTTATGGGGGTGTTTCTTTTGGGTTGCCCGACATAATGGACGAGCCTATTTCAATGGCTTGCGCATTTGGACGCATTAATGGGTTTAGATATTGGATGGTAGACGTTACTGCTCCAGTTAACATTATCGTTGGATCGGCTACGATTAGCAGTATAACAGGTGGCTTAGCTTATCACATGATTAATACCAAAAGTCAAACCCAACTTATTGAGGAAGTCTCCTCAACTGCAAACTCAGGTTCATCAATAGCTACAAACTATATCCCTGACGCTGAAACAGGACTCTATTTCAGAGCGGGTGTTGGATTTAGAAATAGCGCTAAAGAAGATGTCATGAATGGCGAGTTAATGTTCTCAATTTCCTTTAATCCAAACGGTGGACTTGAGGAAATAAATCTGAATGGAAATATTTACACCATGGTAAAAATTTCGGAGCGTTATTCAGCCAACAACTACGCTAAGGGAACCGCGAACATCTGCTACGACAATCAAGAAAAAGTTCTACAGGCAGATTTGGATTTATATGCCAATTTTTCAGGCGCACTTACTGCTAACATTTGGTCACAAATGTATTTCGCTCCAGGCTTGTGGTATGTTGTGTTGGGTCGGCCATCAAATCCATGCACGGTAAATATTTTGAATTTCTGTACAGCTAATGCCTATTTTATGATGGGGCAAAATCTGGAACAAATGCCACCGCCGCCACCGCAAGTTTCTTCTGTGCTCGGCAACATCTCTAGTCAACGCAATCAAAGCGCCATTGCAACCGGAAGCGGTATTGCTTGTGGCATGAACTTCGACGTCTCTTTCGACGAATCATTTCCAATCACTGAAAAAGTTTCACTCTATGGAAGTTGTTCTGCTGGTGCTGGTTTTGATATGACGCTTTACAAATATTCATCATCCAGTTATTGTGAGGGCTCATCAGGTCCATTTGGATTAAACTATTGGTTCTTAAGTGGGCAAGTCTACGCTTACGCTGGAATCAGCGCCGGGCTCAGAAAAATTGATGAAGGTGAAGTGAAATGGGATGCGAATATTTTTCAAGCTAATCTGGCGGTCCTGCTTCAAGGCAAAATGCCAAAACCGTCTTACGTTTACGGGGGTATTTACATCCAAGGCTCAATATTTGGTTTTAGCGTGGCCCAGACTTTTGATTTTGATTTTGGAACAAACTGCGTCATTATAAACCAATGAGATTTCTAACGACAATTCTGTTCCTGATTTTTGTGTTGACAGCAAAAGCACAATCACCTCAACTAGTCATGAAATCTTTCGTCAAAAAAGATTCTGTGCTGTTACGCTGGGCGCCGGCTAGCGCAGAGTTGATGTTGCTTGGTTTGAAAAACGGATATATCATTGAGCGTGTGAATTCATCTGAAAATTTTGAATCCAGCCAATCGAAAAAGACAATTACTGTGGCCCCATTTTCTGAGCGCCAAAAAAAGTATACTGATTCTCAAGATCCAACCACCCTTCAGTTTGCAGAATTTCTAAGTGGGATGCTTGAGTCTTCAAACTTAACCGCAGACGATCTGAGCATGGCCTACTTTTCGTTAATACTTGGCTCATCCGTAAATCGAACTTTAGCGGAAATGATGGGTCTATTTACGGTGGATCTGCCTGAAGCTGACAATACTTTTTTATACCGTGTGTCGATACAAAAATCAACTACGGTCAGCGCTGCTATAGAAGTAAATAGTGCCGTTGTTGACAAGCACCCAGCAATGACAATGCTTGCAGGCTCAGCGCGCACAAAATTAAAACAAGCTTATTTAAGCTGGGAAGCTGTAAGTCTTCAAAATAAATATGCTGCCTATTGGATTGAGCGATCAACAGATTCTATAAACTTTGAAGTTAGAAATCAAACACCTTATTTCTTTTTCAAATCACAAGATGAACCTAACAAAATGAATTGTGATTATGTAGACACAGGTGTTGTTGAGGGAGTCACCTATTACTATCGCGTGCGGGGCATCAACGACTTTGCTGAAAAAGGCGCCATAAGCAATGTTGTGAAAGTTTACATTCCAAAATCCATTTACGGTGAGGTTCACATTGACAGCGTTTCTGCGTCGGGTTTTGATAGAAAAATCAATGGTGAGTTTGTTGATTACCGCCCAAAAAATGAAATCAAAAAATTTGTTTTGCTCCGCTCAGACAGCATTGCATTTGGCTACCAATTTTTAGCCGAACAAAATTACACGAGCAATCAATTTAGTTTTACTGCAACGGTTCCTATATCCAGCGGTGATCGTTATTACTACAAGGTTGCGGCGATCTCTCCAGATAATGACACGGTCTATTCTTTTCCTTACTATTTCTTTACGCTTGATCAAATTCCGCCATCCGTTCCGGTTGGTTTACACGGTGTTGTAAATGACTCCGGTGTGGTGCGATTAGCGTGGAAATTAAATCCTGAAAATGATATCCGAGGTTATCGTGTTTTTTGGGCCAACTCACTCAAAGAAGAGTTTGTAGAGGCAACTAAAGTGTTTTGCATTGATAGTGTTTTTTACGATACTCTTGGATTAAATAATCTCACTTCTGAAATTTATTACCAGATTGTGGCGGTAGATTTGAACTACAATAACTCCAAAAAATGTGAACCAGTTAAATTACTCAAACCTGACACCATTGCTCCTGTTGCGGCAGTCTTTACAGATTATCTTGCTTATAAAAAAGGCGTGTATTTGAGTTGGAATAATTCGTCCAGCAAAGATGTTGTGGGCAGTATGCTTTTACGCAAAAAAGAAAATCAAATTGACACGCTTATTCATTGGTCTGATACCACTTCACGCTTCATTGACTCAACCGGAATAAGCGGTGAAAAATATGCTTACTTCATTTTGACTGCTGATAATTCGCAAAACAAAAGTGTCTCTTCTGAATTAAACGTGAACTATGAAACCGGCACACGCGCTGGTGTGACAGACATTTCATTCAACGTAAACAGAGAATTAAAACAGATTGAGCTATTCTGGAAATTACCTCAGCAAGAAATTTATTCTGTACAGATTTATCGCGCAAAAAATGAGGGTGGATTTATTCTTTACAAAACCTTGCGTGATCCAAACGCAGTATCTTTTATTGACAAAGATCTTTCAATGAATAATACCTATCGGTATAAGGTTAAAGTGGTTTATAAGAGTGGGGTTTCGTCTATTTTATCAGAAAGAAATCACTGTGACTTACTAGCTTTTTTATAATCGCCTGAGTAAGTTTAAATCAGTTTGCTTTTCTCAAATACCAATAATACGCGCCATCGCCAACCTCAGGACTAAAGTCGCAGTAAAAATTTAAATATTCTACTTGAAAAACACGCTCTTTGCCAACTGAGTGTTTAATCCAGAAAGTCATAGCGCCATCATTACAGGCAATTTTTCCTACCGGTAAATCTGGATTAACCGATTCAACAATCGTCATTCCAATCAAGGATACATGCGAGTTTCCGGCATACTGTAAAAAACAACTCATCGTAACAGGCGCATCAATTTCACTGTAGTCTGTGTTCCGAACGTATAATTCAGACGTACCATTTTCATCCACTGTTAAACTACCGTAATTTTCTATAAGGGTCTTGGAGCGTTTCCAGCCATTATTTAAAAACCCGCCGCCGCCAGTATCCTTGGCTACTTTTTCAATCATCCAGGTTCCTTCCCAATCATTTAAATTACGCGTGAGATGTGTTTTCCGACAAGAAACCAAACCAAATACAAGATCGATACTGATCACTATAATCACTCTCATTTCTTAGAACATTTGAAGTAAAACGAAAAACCATCATCTGTCTCCATGTGCGAGTTCAAACTCGCTGGGCAATACATGATCAATTCGTTGTGGTCAATTTTCAATATCTGTAACGATATCCTTTTCTGAAAAATACCTTCTCCATCTTGGTATATGTAAAGCTCCGTTGAACTTGTGGTCATTTCATAATCAATATATGGTCCAATTGATGTGTTCTGAAATGGAATAACAGCAGCCAAATCATATCTTGATTCTTCCGCTGTACCGTAAAACTTAAACCATCCGGCATCGAAAATAGTAGTGTCCCATATCACCATTTCGGTAAAAAGATCCACACAGCATACGGTCATTTCATCAATGTTCCACTCTCCTTTTCCTGCAGAAATAATATTCCATGCTTTTTCGGTACGGGTTTTCAAACATGATGAAAGCAAAAGCATACCCATCAAGCACACCCACAAAATTTTTGTTGTCTTCAATTATTTAGCGTTTTATTTTTGAGCGAATTTAACCTTATTCGGTCGTCAAAACCGTACGGTGTTTACCCCAGATTTCTTTTATTCGCAAAAAAATCCTGCAATAATTTTGCAGACTCTGCCGCCAACACACCTCCTTCAATAACCGTTTTAGGATGAAATACATTTTTAGAGATATTCGAAACACCGCGTTTTTCATCTTTCGCACCGTACACAATTCTGTCAATCTGCGACCATGCCAGCGCGCCGGCACACATCACACAGGGTTCAAGCGTGACATAAAGCGTACATTTTTTTAAATATTTTGCGCCTAAAAATTCGGCTGCTGATGTGATGGCTTGCATCTCGGCATGCGCTGTTACATCGTGCAATTTTTCTGTGAGATTATAACCACGCGCAATGATGCGTTTGTCCAAAACAATCACACAACCCACCGGAACTTCATCTTCATCAAAAGCCATTTGTGCCTGACGCAAGGCTTGGCGCATAAAGTATTCATCATTGAAAGGGTCTAGTGGTTGATCGTTCATGTTTGTAAAGATATTTTTTTTAGGGCAGAGCGAATAGCACAAAGGCATTAGGAAAGAAAGTTTTTTTGTACGCCGCAAACTTTATGGCATCAGTACTGATTCAAAAACACTGTGTAATTATCTCTGCACAGAATACTCTCTGACCAGGTTTATTTGAAGACTAATTCCTCACTTTTTTTCTTAAAGTATTAACTGTCTTGATATTATTTTCTTTCTTTACGCTCAAAATAAATTATTTAAACTTTATGAAGAATCTTCTAATAACTTTATTCGCATTCGCTTTTATACTTGGCAGTTTTGCCCAAAAACTCAACAAAGAATCGGCTGGCGTAATTCTCTATGAAATGCCACCCGTTGAAAAAACAATTCAGGCTTACTCAAATTATACTACTAAACATGATGCACCAGCAAGCAGCTTAAACTCCAATTTACTAACAATTATAAATGATAATGGAGGCCTTCCAGGCTTCACAAAAGTTGGTTCTGATGGTGCGTTTGACCTTATTGTTAGTTTATCCTTCAGCGACAATAAATTTGGCAGCACCTCTACTGTTGCCGGCTCTCCGTCTGGATTTGTTGGAACCGTATCTTACTCTTCAGTTGCTAACATTAAATTAATGAAAGGAGATGGAGCGATTATTCACGAAAAAAGCATGATCATTAAAGAGGACTTTAAATCAACAACTCAAACAACAGCTCCGGCAGCAACATCAGCAATTAATACTTCAAAGGCGACTCTGGAACAAGAATATTTCAAAAGAGCGACTAAGCGAATATATGGTCATCTTATTAACCAATATTGCTATAGCGAAGAGGCTATTATGACGTCTTGTTTCCAGATTAAAGGAAAAGACTATGACTACTCAAGTTTCAATGCGGAGTTTGAAAACATCAAACTGGCTATTGGCAAACAAACTTCTGGAAATTATTTTAGTGATGAAATAAAAACACTTGTTACTACCGCACTAACTTTCTTTTTGGATGTGCGCACAAAGTACGACGCAGAAAATAAGAAAGCAATGTACAGTAATGAAAATATTGGAGGCATTGACTACAACATTGCCGTTTGTTATTTTCTTTTAAAGGATTATGACAATGCTCTGAAATATTTCTTAGAAGCAGAAAAACAAGGAAAATTACTTACAATAATGTTGCCTTCCTTCATAGAATCTTCAAAAATACTGGTCGAGCGTAAAGCCAACCTAAGGTAATTCACCTTCATTCAAAAAAAGGAGTCTGAAATGGGCTCCTTTTTTTTTACATCAATTTGCTTGTACCCTTTAAACCTAGAAAAAACACCACCGTTGAGCGGAGCCGAAACGCCCGGAGTGTTGTTGTGGCTTCGGCTCCGATCAGCCAACGGTTAATAGCTTCTCATTTTTTTTTAATCGTTAAGCGCAAAAACTCTCTGTCCTATGAACTCTGTCCAAATCCCTAAAAAATCTTTTAACTCATGGCTATTCCCCCATGGCTAATGGCTATTCCCTAAAATAACTACCTTTGCACCTCAATTTTTTACATCATGTACAGATCACATACCTGCGGCGAGCTTAGCGAAAAACACATTGGTCAAACCGTTACCCTTGGGGGTTGGGTACAAACCATCCGTGATAAAGGAAATATCATTTGGGTGGATTTACGTGATCGTTATGGTGTTACGCAAGTGGTTGCTGAAAATGGTAAAATGAGTGATGACGTAATCTCAAAATTGAAATCATTGGGACGTGAATACGTAGTTCAGATCACTGGAAAAGTAATTGCGCGTCACAGCGTTAATCCTAATATGAAAACTGGGGCGATTGAATTGGAAGCTATTGAAGTAAATCTCCTTAACGCTTCTATCACACCGCCTTTTACTATTGAAGATGAAACCGATGGTGGTGAAGAACTGCGCATGAAATATCGCTATTTGGATTTGCGCAGAAATCCAGTTCAGGATAAATTAAAATTGAGAAATAAAGTCGCGTTAGAGACTCGCAAATATTTGGATTCGATTGATTTTATGGATGTGGAAACTCCGTATCTGATTAAATCAACTCCTGAAGGCGCACGAGATTTTGTAGTGCCCAGCAGAATGAATCCCGGTCAATTTTACGCGTTGCCACAATCTCCTCAAACATTCAAACAACTTTTAATGGTTTCTGGTTTTGACAGATACTATCAAATTGTGAAGTGTTTCAGAGATGAAGATTTGCGCGCAGATCGTCAACCTGAGTTCACCCAAATTGATTGTGAAATGGCTTTTGTAGAGCAAGAAGACGTGTTAAAAACGTTTGAAGGCTTGATCAAACATCTATTCAAAACCTGCCGTGGCATTGACTTTACAGAAGATTTTCCTCGGATGACCTTTGCTGAAGCAATTCAAAAGTACGGATCGGACAAACCAGACATTCGATTTGGGATGGAGTTTGTTGAATTGAACGATGTGGCCAAAGGAAAAAACTTTGCCATTTTTGATGATGCCGAATTGGTTGTTGCCATCAATGCAAAAGGCTGTTCAGAATTTACGCGCAAACAATTGGATGAATTAACTGATTTTGTAAAACGTCCGCAAATTGGCGCCAAAGGTTTGGTGTATTGCAAATGCAATACTGACGGCACATTCAAATCATCTGTAGATAAATTTTTTGACAACGAAGCCCTTGCACAATGGGCGAAATCTTGCCACGCAGTGGCCGGCGATTTAATTTTTGTTCTCTCTGGAAATGCGCATAAAGTTCGCAGTCAAATGAACGAGTTGCGTTTGCACCTTGGAAACATTTTGGGCTTACGCAAAGGCGATGAATTTAAACCGCTTTGGGTTTTAGATTTTCCACTTTTGGAATTTGATGAAGCAAGCGGCAGATATCACGCTATGCATCACCCATTCACATCACCAAAACCAGAAGACATTCATTTACTTGCAACAGATCCTGGAAAAGTACGCGCGAACGCTTATGATTTAGCGATGAACGGTGTTGAGTTAGGCGGAGGCTCGATCCGTATCCATGATAAAGCACTTCAGGCGCGCATGTTTGAATTGCTCGGATTTACAAAAGAAGATGCAGATGCACAATTTGGATTTTTGATGAACGCATTTGAGTTTGGTGCACCACCACACGGCGGACTTGCTTTTGGATTAGATCGTTTGGTTGCTACCATGGGTGGTTCTGATTCTATCCGCGATTACATTGCATTTCCGAAAAATAATAGTGGTCGTGATATGATGATTGATTCACCTTCTGTTTTGAATAAAGACCAGTTGGATGAATTGGCGATTCAGACTGTTATTGCCACACCACAGTAGTTGTAATTATTGGATGGTGATCAGTATTTCGTATCTTTAACCCGTGATTCGGACTACGGTTTATAGCCTTTTGATACTTCTTTCAAGTGCTTCCTTTTCACAAGGGTCTGGCTCTCTTTTAGTTCAATTGGAAGAGCGCATTGATGCTAATCCGGATTCGGTCAAAACTATTCTTTGTGAAAACCTCCAATCACTTAAAGATCCGCGAAAAAAAATAGGCAGTCATCACTTATTAGGCATTGCTTATACCAATTTAGGATTGTATGATTCTGCAATCTATCACCTCAACATAGAAGATTCCTTACTTCAAAATTATACGCCCAATATTGAATCAGCCTTTAACAATCAAACTGAATTGGCAGAGGTTTATTACATCATGGGTAATCTGACAAAGGCAGAAAATTTCCATCTGAGCGCTTTAGAAATCTCACGAAAATCTACCGATTATACATTGAGCTGCAAAGCACTCCTTTCTTGCGGCTGGATTGCGCGCGAACAAGGCAGACATGCCGAGGCCTTAGACTATTATTTTGAAGCTATAAAAATCGCGGAGCTGAACAAAGATGAGCAGTTGCAAGCAAACGCGTATGCAAAAATTGGCATTGTCTACAATGTAAAAGGTGATTTAGAAAAAGCCAGATTCTATTATTATAAAGCCCTTGATATCGAATTAAAAAATAAACGCATGGCAGCTGTGGGCGGACTCTACAACAACATTGGACTGATGCATGAATACGCTAAAAATTTTGATAGCGCTATTGTATTTTTTGAAAAATCATACCACATTGCCGACTCCTTAGGGAATGAGCGATCCAAAGCAATAGCCAATGAAAACATCGGTTTGATGTACTATCAGAAAAGAGAAAATCTGGACATCGGTTTGCAAAAACTAGCCGTGAGTTTGGATATCTGGAGAAAATACAACGACGTTTTTGGACAAAGCCAGACACTGGTTTATATGGTGTTTATTTACAATGAACAAAAGAAATATAATGTCGCGCTTGACTCTGCCTTCAGATCTCTTTCTATGGCTCAGCAAGCGGGCGCCAATGATGTTCAGCAACAGATTCTGGAGCAAATATATTTGTCTTATCGAGGCCTTGGAAAATATGATAAAGCATTAGAATATTATCAAAAATTTGATGTGCTGCGCGATAGTCTAAGTCTGCTAAACTCAACCGCAGAAATTGACAAGCTGGGAATGGAACATAATTTTGAATCCAAACAAATGCAGGATTCACTTTCGTTGGCTTTAAAACACGAGCAAGAACAAGCTGAAATTTTAGTAGATGTAGAGGCCGGAAAATTCTGGAACAAACTTTTATTGGTTGGTTTGATTGCGTTTATTTTGGTTTCAATTTTAGTGTACTATCTGGCTAAGCAACAAAAGAAAAACGCAAAATTAGTCTCGCGCACAAACTTAATGCTCCAGGCTAAAAACAAAGAGATTATTGATAGCATTAACTACGCCAAACGTATTCAAAATGCCATTCTTCCAACCTCATCTAGAATCAAAACTGCTTTTAAAAATAGTTTTGTTTTTTACAGACCCAAGGACATTGTTGCGGGAGACTTTTATTGGCTCTCTGAAGTCATCGAAGGAGATGAAACACAAACCTATTTTGCTGTTGCTGATTGCACTGGACATGGTGTTCCGGGCGCCATGGTAAGTGTTATTTGTTCATCCGCACTGAACAAAGCGGTGAATGAAATGCGCATCAAAGATCCCGGTGAAATTTTAAGTAAAGTAACTGATTTAGTCATTGAGACTTTTGCGCAAAGTGATCATGAGTTGAAAGATGGAATGGACATTTCATTGATCTGTATCAAGTCAGATGCAAAATCAGGCGAAAAAATAGTTCACTATTCAGGCGCAAATAATGCCGTGTGGATTGTTTCAGATCGCGCACAAGTATATGAAAAGGCTGGCACGATTACGAATCCAGAAACCTCTCTTTTTCTCCACGAAATCAAAGCCACCAAACAACCGGTTGGTCGTTTCACCAAAAGAATTCCTTTTGAAACACATGCATTTCGTTTAAAGGCTAACGAGTTGATTTATCTTTTTACAGATGGTTTTGCAGATCAATTTGGCGGATTGAAAAACAAAAAATTCAAATATTCTTCGCTGAAAAAATTGCTACTCTCCGTGGGCCGGCAAGGTGAGCAGGAACAGCGCGAAGCGCTCAAAAAATCTTTTGACGCCTGGAAAGGTGCTATGGAACAGGTGGATGATGTTTGTGTTGTTGGGGTTCGCGTTTAGCGGACGTTCTGCGCTCTTAAAATATGCGTTCGCTCGTTTGTCTAAAAGACTAATTTAGGCTCAAGCATTATGTCTTTTAAAAATACTGCTTCAGCGCACAAACTGACGACTCCGAATTTTTATTATTCTAAGGTGAATACAAATGTCCCAGTTCCTTGCACAATTGTCCAAACTGGGTATGTATATGGTCCAGAAACTTGTAGATATTTGTGAGGGCATTTAATTTTAAGATTGCCTTCTATTCTTTTAGAATTATCAACCACTAGCATTTTACCCTTCATTTCAAATTCAGAATCTATTTCAAAAACGTCACCACCTGAATAAAACACACTATCCATTGCATGATTTAGGGAGACTTCTCCTTCAACAAACTTTGAACTTGTTTCATCTTGGAATAAAAAAAGAATATTTGAGTCGGTATAATCCAATAACAAATACTTTGTTTGAAATGATTCAGTATAGGTATACCCATCAAAACTATAGCTATATTTTCCTGTGAAATTATACACGGAGCCCTCCTTACATTCAAAAACTGTCATGTCCTTTCTACAAGAGACAACGAAAAAAATAATATGATTGTCGTAATATGTCTCATAAGTCATGCGCCAGAAGCTTTAACTCAGTCCATTTTTTAAATTCGGTGACTATGATTAAAACGTAATTTATCCCATTTCTGCTCAGGGCTCCTTTATAATTAACGTAAAAGATTATCAATTCGTTGAACTTTCTTTTTTTTAAAAAATTTTTTGTGCTTCTAAAGAGCCAAAATTTATATTTGACCTGATGAAAATGAACATTCATATTTGGTTTTTTATTTTCGCATTTCTGGTAAGGAACTCCTCAGTGCTGTCTCAGCCAGACTCTCTGAGAGGCATCCAAAACGACATCATGCTTCACCCTTGCGATTCGTACACCGCCTATACCTTGAAGAAAAATGAATTTGTTTACAATCAATCACCTTTTACGTTTCCACTACCCAGCTGGGCTTGGTGGGGAATTACGGATAAAATTACTGCCGAAATAGATTTGCTTCCGCTTGTTGGCGGCTTGTTTGTTCCGCCTCACTTGCCCGTACCTAGTTTAAATTTTCGTTTTAAGCTTGCGGAGCAAAAAGGATTTCGGCCGGCAATGGCTTTTGAAACCATGTTCCAGCATCTTTGGTCAACACAAAATCAATCCAACGGGCCTGTGGTATTTGTGGAGCGATTCAGCGGAAATTCCTGGTACAACCACCTCAACATGAGTTGGTACAATTCTAAAAAATTCAGGCTGCATGTTTCGGCGGGGTTGCTTATAATGAAGTTTTGACACTTTCTACTCTCGATTCAGCAAAAGCTTCCACGCGTTTTTTTGAACGGACCATCAATCCAAATTTCTCTGTGATTGTTGATTGGCGGCCTACACCTTGGCTTTCAACACACATAACTACATCATACGGAACCACTTTTGTTTATTTAGATAACATTCCGCGTAAATATCAACTTACTTATGGTTTTCGGATTGCGCCATTTTACAAGGCAAAATGGGGAATTCTTCGTTGTTTCAGAGCAGAATTTGCGGCTATTTATATTCACTTTCCTGATGTAAAAGCTAGCATGACAAACTATCTGCCGGTGTTTCCTTACTTCTATTGGCAATGGAATTGTAAGAAGAAAGAGAAACGCAAGCTCTAAGTTTATTTGTGAGAAATTATTTTGACCAATAAGCCGGTCTCAAAGGTTTCAAGCGTATCTGTTTCATACTTGTTGTTGAGAACCTGTTTTAAATTTTCATGGGAGACAAAAACTTTCTCACCTGGCGAAAATTGAGGTTCATATTTGATTTTCAATTCCTTTCCCTGGTCGGCATACATGTATTTATAACAGAGCGCGCTGCCAGCATAACCATAATGAAAAACAGTGATGTTTTCTTCCAAATTTTGTTTGGTTTGATGATGTAAATACAAACTTGTCATTTCTGTAACACGATCACCATGATCCATTGAATTCGATTGAGCAGCAAAAAACATCTTTCTATACGGTAATATAAAAATACCGGCAAGGACCATAATCAAAGCTAGTTTTGATTTTTCTTCAGCAATAATCTGAATAACCATGTAGACAGGAATACCAGCAATTGTTGCCATCAGTGGAAAAATTGGCATATCGTACCATACTAATTTTGTTACCGAAAAAGAAATAATGATCAAATAAAAAAAGACAATTAAAAGGACTCCAACCGCACTTTGCGCTTGAAATGAACTACGGACCTTACGAATTAAAAAAATTCCAATTATGAAAGGAACGGTCCAAAATGCAAAGCGATTATAAAATATATTCTCCAGATAAAAGTCCCAGCTATGCCGATGTGTTTCAATTACGGTGCCAAGCCGGTATGCATCATTATGGAGGGTGTAGTTGAGATATCCTGATTGATAAATTTCTCTCAATCCAAAAGCCAAAAATAGGCTCGTTGCAACCAACAGTATCGCGATATAAAAACTCACCTGTCTAATAAGCTGAAATGAACTCCTTCTTCGGATGTAGACTGCAAAAACTATAGCTCCAGGCAAAAACAAAAAAGCAGCAAAACTTTTGGTCAGAATAGCCAGGCCAAAAAACAGAAAAGCAATGACCAAATCTCTTGGCTTATTGTCCAATGTCCATTCTATAAATAACAAGGCAAAGCCCAATAAAAAGAAACTCAATACGGCGTCAGCGTCGCCTGTTCTGCCGGTATGAAAACCTATATAGCCAACAGATGTTAACAAAATCAGTGACGTTATCCAGGCAAAAATTTGATTCACTCTTTTATTGAGATACATGAATAACATGAATACAGATAAAGCAACTGCGCTTGCGCCAGGTAATCTGATTGCCAACTCATTAAATCCAAAAATTTTTATAAAACCAACCTGAATCCAAGTAAGTAGCAGAGGTTTACTGTTTCTCCAATCAATCTCATTGTTAAAATACGGAACCATGTAGTTGCCGTTTTTGTCCATTTCATAGGCATTCACAGCAAACATGGACTCGTCCCAAAAGCGAAAAGGAAATTCACCCAGTTTTGCAAAAACCACAAAATACACTGCTACCGCAAGTAACAAATAGCTTATAAGATTTTGTTTTTGCTTGTCCTTAAGATGCATAATCCAAGATACGGCAATCGCTCATTGCTGATGTTGTTTTTCCGACTTTTTTCCAATTTTAATGAATAGTGATATAAATCAAGACTGGTTGGATACTTTCATCTAATTTTGTACAAAAATTCGCCATGCGTCTTCGAATCATTCTTTTCAGTGCTATTGTCATCACAGGTATGATCATTGCCGGCTTTATCAATAAATACTATTACTCTGACGACTACCGCAATCCAAATAATCGCTTAAAAATCATCAACCCAACAGATGTAAATGCACATCTGGTTGATTCATCTATTGCACACGTCAAAGAAGGTCATACGATTGGTGATTTTTCTTTTACCAATCAATTGGGCGAAGAGATCACGCAAGAAGATACCAAGGGCAAAATCTATGTCGCCGACTTTTTCTTTACGACATGTGGTGGAATTTGCCCAAAAATGACGAAACAATTGCAGCGTGTTCAAGCCGAATTCGCCGGTGATGAAAATTTCAAAATATTAAGCCATACCGTTTTTCCTAGCTATGATACGGTAGAAGTTATGAAGGCCTATGCTGATCGGTTTGAGGCAGATCATAAACAATGGTGGTTTCTGACAGGCTCCAAGAAAGATCTTTATCTGATGGCTCGCCGATCGTATTTGGTGGTACCCGATGAAAATGACGACTCTTTTGAACACGGCAGTGAATCTGATTTTATACACACTGAGAATTTTGTCTTGATTGATCCAGATCGAAGAATTCGCGGAATGTATGATGGCACTGACCCAGATCAGGTTTCGAAATTAATCAAAGACGTTTACGATCTGAAAAGAGAGTATAAACAAGAGTAATTTTATCAGTAAAGATTACCGGACTTTGGTTTAATTTTTTTTTTCTCCGATTCGGTGCGATTTAGAGCCGTCACCTTTACTTTTGCAAGCGCATTCAGTGGTGATTTATTCTGTTATGTTTTCAGGTCTTGGTTTAAAAAATTTTTGGTTTTTCAATACGACAATGGTTACTTCCGCGCAGTTGATCCTGAAGCTATGAAAGGCTAGCTAACCGGCTCAAATAAATGCAGCCAAACTGCGCGGGCCAATAGAATCTAGACGGTCTTTACACCAACATTAGCAAGTAATTAAATCAGAGGAAAAAAACAGGTCACTGAGCGAAGCCGAAGTGACAACGTTATTCTAAAGCAAATTCAACTTCTCAAGTAATTCATCTTTAAATGAACCACCGATAGGAATTACTTTTTTATCGTTCTCAAGATAGAGATTTGGATATTCAATTGAAGCAATTTTTGATACGCGCACAATGAATGAACGGTGTACGCGAATAAATGCTTCAGGTGATAATTTTGCAATGATGTCTTTCATTGTTGAGTGAATGGTATAGCGGGCTTCAAGTGTATTGATGACCACATAATCTTTCAGGGCTTCAACGAAATAAATATCTTCTGTTTTAATTTTTACCAGACGACTTTTTGACTTCACAAAAATGAATTCTTTGGAGTCTTTGTTTTCAATCAGCGAGTAAAATAAATCACGTTCTTTTAAAACTTCTTTCTCTTTTGAATACTTGTAAAGAGCCATTTCAATGGAGGTGTGAAGATCAACTTCTTTGAAAGGTTTAATAATGTATCCGTAAGGTTCAGTCACTTTTGCTTTTGCAAGCGTAGATTCATCAGCGTAAGCGGTTAGATAAATAACCGGAATATGAAGTTCTGCTTTTACGCGCTCAGCGGTTTCAATACCGTTGATATCGCCCTTAAGCATAATGTCCATCAAAATAATATCGGGATTGGTTTCCTGAGCCAGTTCAAAAGCTCTTTCTCCGGTTGATGCAGCGCCTACAACATTATAGCCAAGCTTCTTAAGGCTATGTTGAATATCCTTTGAAACAATACTTTCATCTTCTACTACGAGAACGTTGGTTTTTGGCATAGCTACACTTCCTGCTTTTCAAAGGTAATTAAAAATTTTGTTCCGCCTAATCTTTTGAGGATTAGTTCACCATCCAATTGATCAACCAACGTGTGTACTAAACTCAATCCTAGCGACTCAGAGTTTTCAATTTTAAAATCTTCCGGAAGCCCAATTCCAAAATCTTCTACACCGATTGAGAGTCGGCCATTTTCTTCAAACACTTCGATCACAATTTGACCCTTTTGATCTTGGGGATAGGCATATTTGAGGGCATTTGAAACAAGTTCATTCAAAATTAAACCACAAGGAATTGCCTGATCAAGTGCCAGTTTTACCGACTCAATATTCAATTTCAAATCAATTTTATCCTGATAAAGCTGATATGAGTGAACCAGGTTTTGAACCAGATTTGTTATATAATCTGCAAAATTAATTGCTGAAAAATCTTTCGTCTGATAAAGTGATTCATGGATGTATGACATGGACCGAATTCTATTCTGACTTTCGTTAATTATCTCCAGTGTTTTTGGATCATCCACATAAGAAGATTGAAGATTAAGAATACTATTGATTACCTGCAAATTGTTTTTTACACGGTGATGTACTTCTTTCAATAAAATCTCCTTTTCTTTCACAGATTCGACAAGCATATATTCATATTCAATCGTTTCAGTAACGTTTCGAGCAAGAACAATCACTTCATTATCAGTCATTTTAGAAAACCGGTTCTCATAGTATAGCGGCCTGCCTGAATCATCTTGTAAAAGCTCAAAGGTGAATGTTTCCAGTTCATTTGTGCGTAACACTTTTTCAATAATTTCTAAAAATTTTTGCGCTATTTCAGGATCTTTGATGACGTCCTTTACATGGTTGCCAACAAAAACAGGTGTTTTTAAATGAGCCAAAACCGGGTCTAATCCATTTGACTGACTTATTCTGAAATCAACAAAATAACCATCTTTATTAACCTTTGTAAGTATATCTGGCAATGCTAAAAGTATAGCTCTGTTGTTTGATTCGCTCTCGCGTATTTTACGCTGCGATTCTATTTTTTCTGTAATCTCATGAGATATAAATGAAATCTCTGTTACTTCACGATTACCAAGTTTTACGGGATTCAAAAAGGACTCAACCCAAACTTCATTGGCAAGCGTAGGAAAATGACTGATAAAATCCAGTGTTTCTCCTTTTAAGACGCGCTCAAAACGATCCTCGATTTTTTTTCTTGCTACAGGTTTAATATCGAAAAGATCCAAAAAAACATCGCCAATTTTTACCTCAACACCTCTGCTTTTAGCAATCATTCTCTTAAAATTTTCATTAAACGATGAAATGCGGTACTCGCTGTCAAGGGAGAGAATAAAGAGGTTATATGAACTCTCAAACAATGCGTTTAACCAAAATGTTTTTTCAACCAGCTCTGCCTGTGTTACGCGGTGACGTTCGATTTCATCCTGCAGTTTTATATTCGTATCTTCTGCTATTTCGGCCCGTAATTTTTGACGGTTATATTCAGTCTGCAACGTAATATCTTGCAATAAAAACAAGTGTGATTTTTTATTGTTGTAAATGGTCTTTACAACATTCAAACTGTATTGTTTGGTTTCGTTATTATTGCTTAATTCTATTTGAGTAAAAGCATTTGTATCAGGTGTGTTTTCATTGACCAAATCTTCCAAAACATATTTCATGCTTTCTGGAAAAATCTCCGTCATTTTCATTGCGTTTCTATTCAAATGTTCATTAAAAACCTTTTCTCCCAGAGGGTTTGTATAAACTAATTCCTGATCACTGAAAATAAAAATAGCCGCCGGTGAATTATCTACAATGTTTTTAAAACTTTGTTGGCTTTCGCGTAAAATCTCTTCGTTTCTTTTTCGTTCAGAAATATCTTTTATTACCAATTGAATAATTTTTTCTGATCCGGGCTGAACAGTTACATAAGATATTTCCGCTACAAATTCAGTTGAGTCTGACCGTTTGAAAATCCATTCCTGATTAGACTTTGACTCATTTTTGTCATTTCCAAAAAGTAACTTAAGTTCCTGATGATTTTTTGCAAAGTCGGCAAGTATTTTTGTTTTTTGTCCCTCTTCATCATAACCTAAAAGCCTGCATGCCCCATTGTTTGCATCTAAGACGTGTGCAACATTGTCAGTATATGAAAGAAGAATAATTCCTTCGCTGGAATCTTCAAAAAGCAATCTGTATTTTTCTTCACTAAGCTTTAAAGCGTTAGCTGTTTCTTCAATATCTGTAACATCTATCAGTGTTCCTTCAATGATGTTCAGGTTGCCGTCCTCATCCGGCTGAATAGACACGTTGTTGTTTACGGTTAATTTTTTTCCGTCCTTTCGGCGCAAGGTTGATGTGTAGTTGTTTATAAAACCATCTTGTTTCAGCTTTTCCAGATATTCTTTACGGTCCTCTCGATGAAAATAAAGATCTCTAATGTTTAATTTTTTTAGCTCTGCGATTGATTCATATCCAAGTATTCTGGCAAAGGATTGATTGGCGTCCAGAATGGTTCCATCAATATGTGTTTTATAAACGCCGGCAAGATTTCTTTCAAACATTTGTCGGTAGCGCTCCTCAGAGCTTCTAAGCGATTCGGTTGCTTCAATTTGATCCGTTATGTCTGTTACAATGCCAAACAAGTGAATAATGCCGTTGGTGCTCGTTTTTTGCGGATAGATTTTTTCCTCTACCCATCGGATTTCATTGTTTTTTATAATCCGGTATTTTATTCTGTTTTCTTGTTCTGTTTGCAATACGGCATCAAACTGACGGGCCACCTCTTCACGGTCTTTATGATAAAATATTTCATTTAGTCTTTCAGATTTTATCAAGGTAATGTATTCATCTACCTCAATACCAAACACGTCCTTTACTTTATTGGAAACGTAGTTCACCTGATGCCGACGGCCTGATCTATCGTAGGATATGTTGAAAATAAAGGAGTTTATATTTTCCAGAACTCTGGAAATATTATCCTTACTTTCTAATAGCTTCTGCTCAAAATCGCGTTGTTCTTTTAATGATCTGGCGGTTAGAATGTACACCTCTTTTTCAAAAAAATTTGACTTTCTAAGTGTGAATTCTTTTGGTATAAAATGTACTGTACCTGTAATTGCGCAATTTGCCTCAAACTTTCTGACCCTCTCCGATGTTACGCCAGAAACGGCTTCCCGAAACTTAATTTTATCCAACTCATCTCTTGAGCAAAAAACGTCGTTAAAATTTTTTCCGATCGTTGTATCTGCCATATACTGACTCACAAAATTCGAAGCGGTTTTATTTAATTCAAGAATGTTCAACTCCTTATCCAAGACAAAAACTTGTTCGGACAAATCACTGAAAATGTTTTTGTAGCTTTCTGCTGATCTGCGCTTTTGATTAATTAAATTATCTGTCCAAAATGCAAATGAGGTAATTAATGTCGCAATAATAATCAAGTAAAAAATCAATTTTAAATCAACAACATTTGCCGCAAGTCCGATAAATAAAAACGACAGAATGATTGAAACAAAATAAATTACGGTCATCCAGGGTTTTATGACCACAAGACCACAACCGAAAACCATCAAAAACAAACTGAGCAAACTATGATCTTCCGGCGAAGCTACTGCCCACCACACACCAATAACGCTGGCGGTCATTAAAAAAGAAACATTGATTACAGGTATGTAAGATTTGACAAAATCTGTTTTTCTAAAAACAATTATCAGTGAACATAAAACGATGAAAATGAAGCCTTGAAGTACTTGAAATATATTGATATCAATCCACTCAAAAAAACCACAAATCTGGTAAACCAAAACAATTGGAACCAGCACAACACCAGTGCGCACATACAACAACAGAAGTATTCTGTTAAGTTCTGAGAACTCAGGCTTCACTGTTTGATTAAGGGTTTGATTTTCTATCATTGATAAATTAACTCCGCTGGTTCTGCTTTAAACCCGTTGATTTTATAGATTTCTCCGTTTTTGTATTGAATTTCTTCCGTCACCTCGCCCATTTTGTCGTATGTTCTCCAAACGCCATGCTTAACTCCACCCGCATATTTCCCGCTTTCTTTTTTGATTCCATTTTGATGATACCAGGTGTGTCTGCCTTTTGGCTCTCCGTCTTCAAACAAGCCCACAAAAGCTAATTTTCCGTTTTTGTAATAATGATACCAAAGTCCTGTTGGCAAACCTTGTGCAAAAGCGCCTACCTCTTTGTAATCTCCTACTTCATAAAACCACTCACCTTCCTGCATTCCGCTGTAATAATCACCCCGCGCAATTTCATTTCCGAGCGAATCATATTCAGTCATTGTTCCTTCCAGTTTTCCAAAAGCATTGTAATTCTCGCGCCGTTTTACCGCCCCGTTTGGATAATACCAAACCCAAACTCCAAAAGGTTGATTATTTCTATATTTTCCTTCTTGTTCTTTTTTTCCGGATGGATAATAATAGGTCCACAAATCATCTTTGACGCCTTTTGCATAGGTTCCTGAAGCCTGCGGTTTTCCGGAGTAATAATAATCTTTCCATATACCATCATACGTTCCGTCAAACAAAATCATGCCTTCCGAAACAAGCGTGTCGTTTTCAAAAATATAGCCATTTATCAGGTTTCCATTTTCATCATACTCACGAAAAATTCCTGACTTCATACCATTATTGAGTCCGCCGACTAATTTTATTCTTCCTCCTGTATAATATTCTTTATACATTTCAATCAATACAATATCCGTTTTAGTATTTGTGGAATCACTTGTCATGTCTTGTATTTCAAGTAGTTTTCCTTTCGGACTATAGTTTTTTGAAATGCCAAATTTTTGCCCTTCCCTATAACTTGTTTCAGATTTTATAGTTCCGTCTGGATAATAATCACGCCAAACACCGGTACGTTTTCCTTTTTCATCCAGACGATTATAAGTCTCGCGTTCCTTCAAATAACCGTTATCGTAAATTTCTTCCGTTATTACGGTTCCGTCTATTGCATATTCCAGAGATACGCCCGTCTCTTTTCCTTCCTCAAAAATCAATGTCTTTTTTATCGAACCATCTGGGTAAAACCATTGTTTTTCACCATGGACAACATCGTTGATATAATAAAACTCTTCAGTAAGATACCCTGTTGAATCAAAGCGCTGAGCACAACCGTTTTTTTTATCGTTTTCGTATTGATACTTCCATGTTATTCTTCCTTCTTTGTCGTAGAATACCCACGTGCTGTCAGACAAGCCACCTTTTTTGTAGCCCGCTGATTTTAAAATACCGTCTTTGTAATAGGTTTTCCACTGTCCTGTTGGTACTCCGTTAACAAACATGCCCTCGCTGGCCAGCTCGCCGGACTCATAATAAAATTTATTATAGCCGTTAGGATTAATTTCTTGTGAATATCCGATTAAACTTTGAAGCAGAATTAATAATAATAAACTCGTTCTCTTTTTTTTTTCGAATTGATAGAAGAAAGGATTACTATAGTTATTAGGGCTGTTCATTTGTTCAAAAGAATCCTTGGAAAATTAGGAATTTAAAGTTACGGCTTTTTTTTCAGACTGAATGAACACCGGGTTAACAATGTATTCTTTTGAAGATAAAGGGATAGGAATGGTTATGAACAATGCCATATTTTTGTTTTTATGTTCATAGTATTTTTGACCTGAAGTGTTTTTTTGTGTCGATAAACAGCATTTAACTTTTTCTGTTCTGAACAACGATTATTCGAATAGTTGTATAGCTGGAATTAAAATCCGACTTTCAAAATTATTGAGCACTTTTTATTACAAATTCTTTCAGCCAGTTTGAACAATTGAATGAACAATTTGAAGGTGTTTTAAAACACGTCTCCAAGCTAGACATACAGGGCGTTTAGGTAAATGTGAAAGATAGATGTTAATAATTATGAACAGCGGTGTTCAAGCTGACAAATTCGATTACGCTACATTTGGTCCATAAATATAAAGTCATGAAAAAAGTAGTTCCTATTGGGTGTGATCACGCAGGATTTGAATTGAAAGAAAAAGTAGTTGCGCATCTCACCGCAAAAGGATATGAAGTAAAAGACTTTGGTACCTATTCAACTGAAAGTATAGACTATCCTGATTATGGTCATCCGGTTGCTGAAATGGTTGAGTCCAATGCAGATATGCTTGGAATTGTAATTTGCGGAAGTGGAAACGGAATAAACATGACTGTTAATAAACATCAGGGAATTCGTTCAGCGCTTTGTTGGACGAAAGAAATTGCTTCTTTAGCGCGTCAGCATAATGATGCTAATATTATAGCACTTCCGGCTCGCTTCATTACAATAGAGGAAGGTTTAGAAATGATAGATATATTCTTTTCAACAGCTTTTGAAGCAGGCAGACATCAGAACAGAGTCAATAAAATTGCTTGTAAGTAAATTACTCTTGAATAAGTGATTCAATAAAAAGATCTGTTTCTTTAACAAATTCAGCATAGTGTTCACCTGTTCCGGGACCGCTAAATCCCGTATGAATCTTTCTGATCTCACCTTTTTTGTCAATGAAAATAAGCGTTGGAAAAGAAATAATATCACTTAGTTGAGGAAATACTTTTGATGCGCATGGCTTACAAGCATCGCCGCCGATGAGAAAAGTATAGTTCAAATCAAGCGCTTCTTTGTAGCGTGCAACTTTTTCAATTTTTTCTTCTGTTGTTTTTTGCGTTTCAAAAGTGACTGCAATAATTTCAAGTTGATCAGAATATTGCGCATAAATTTTTTTGAGATAATTGCTTTCGTCTAAACAATTCGGACACCAGGTTCCCATGATTTGAACTAATACAACCTTGTTATGAAGAGATTCGTTGGGATATTTATAATAAGAGCCATCTAATTTCATCAACTCAAATTGCAGTGGCTTTTCATTGACAATATAAGTGAGTGAATCTGGATTACGTAATTCAAATGATTCATTCTTTACTGCGAACCATTCTGTTTTATAATGAGATCCTGAATGAAAATCACCCCACAGAGTATCGTTCTTAAGTGCCGCTCTGAATAAAAATGCGTGTGATCCATCAAAACACGAAAGATATAAGCTGTCTTTAATTGTTGCGCCTTCTAAAAATCGATAATCACCGGTCTCCGTTAAAAAGGTTCCATAAAGAACATTGGTTGGTTCATCGCCAGAGCTTATATATTGGGTAGGATTAGAATGAGAAAAAATGCCAATTGCTTTTTCCGGATCTTTGAGATAGTCAAAGGTTACTTCCCACCGGGCGTCTAAATCGGATGTTTTTTCATTGCTCGGATATCGTGTGGTAGTACCATTTTTTGACCAAAAGACAACATTGTATGTGGGCGATTTTGCCCTGTTAAACCAGGCACCGGTTATGTGTGTTTTTGAATGCACTTTGATTTTTAATTCAGAATCAAACGTAGGAAACAAAATAAATAACGAATCTTCTTTGCTTGTTATTTGTGTTAGCCTGATGTGCTCTTCACCATTCTGAATTACCAGGGCTGGAATCTTTCCTTTCTCATAAAAAAAATCAACCGGTAAATTAATTCCTGGCCTCAATTCAAACTCAGTATGCCAATGCCCGGGCTTTAATTTTGCAGCCAGCATGCCTTGCGAAAAAACAAGAAAAAGCAAGAAAAAAACGAAACAATTTAATTTTTTCATGGGTTCAAAAGATTCAAAAACAGCGAATTGGCGGTGTTTTTGGCTCGATAAAGTCAGCTAAAGATAGGTTTTTTGCAAAATATTCAACCAGACGTGCAACTTTTAATTAGCTACTTTAGTCTTGAATATTGAAAGAGTAAGCATGACGGATGAACAATTGGTAAAAGAGTGTGTCTCCGGTAATACAATAGCTCAGAAAAAGTTCTATGACTTATTTGCACGAAAAATGATGGGAGTTTGTCTCCGCTACACAAATAATGTAGAAGAGGCTGAAGATGTTTTACAAGATGGTTTTATAAAAATCTTTGGTAAGCTCGCGGATTTTGAAAGCAAAGGCTCTTTAGAGGGTTGGGTGAGGCGAATAATGGTAAACACAGCGTTAGACCAATATCGGAAAAACAAAAAACATCAAAATGATGTAGACGTTGATCTGGTAGGGTATAAACTTGAAAAAGACGATTATATAATTGAAACAATAACAGCGCAGGATTTGCTGAAAATTGTTCAGGCCATACCAGAAGGATATAGAGTAGTGTTTAACCTGTTTGCTATTGAAGGTTACTCACACAAAGAAATAGCAGAGCGATTAGGTGTTACTGAGAGTACATCAAAATCACAATACTCAAGGGCTAAAAGCCTTTTAAGAAAATTGTTGATTGAAAATAATATAGTAGAAGAAAGTGAAAGGGAACATTAACATAGAAGAGATACTCAAACAAAAGTTTGACAACTTTCAACCTGACGTCAATCCAAATATTTGGGCAAATGTGCAGGCAGGAATTGGTGCAGGAACAGCCGTAACAACAGGTGTTTCTATTGGCGTAAAAATTGGATTGATTTCCAGCGGAATTATTGCCGCTTCAGTGGCTACATGGTATTTTGGTTTTTATGAACCAACGGTACCCGCTGAAACAATTACACAGAAAAACACAATTGAACAACCCATTGAAAAAACGGATAATACCGCTGAACCAATTATTGTTGTGAACGATCAGAACGATCCTGTTATAATTGAAAACAAAGAGAAAATAGAAAACGAATTAAGAGTTTATCAAGCGCCTGATCAAACAATCGAAGGGCCGATTAACTATACAAGTGTTTCAACTCAGACTAATAATCAGGTTGTCAATGATAATGTAACAACAACAAATACCCAAACAACAACTGGTGGTTCAAATGAAAACAATACAAGTACAGAAAAACAACAACCCGTTCCATCAGGCAGAATAGAGATAGTGCAATCAAATGCTTACTCGCCTTCCGCAACCACATTTACATCTAACGCCCTTAACCAAAAGGAAGTTCGTTGGGATTTTGGCGATGGAACAGCTGCAGACGGCTTAGTGGTGAAACACACCTACAATAAGCCGGGTAAGTATTTGGTAAAAATGGTTGTTGTTGGAAACGACAAAATGAATTACGAAGAAACACAAGAGGTTGTTGTTAAATCGAAATCAAGCATTGACAACGTACCAAATGTTATCACACCAAATGGAGACAGAATCAATGATTATTTCTCTGTTAAAACTACAGATATTGAAACGTTTGTAATTTCAATTCGCGATAACAGAGGAAATGAAATATTCAATTCAACCGATACAGAATTTTCTTGGGATGGTACAGATTTCAGCGGCAATGTTGTTGAAAAAGGAATGTACACATACCTTATCATTGCTGAAGGAAAAGACGGAAGCGTTATAAAACTTCCGGGACAGATTTACGTTCAATAAGTTTAATTGAAGTTTAAGTCAGAATAAGTGGGCGCTAATATTTTAGCACCCACTTTTCGTTTTCATAGATATACTCTCCTATGTTCTTGTTCTGCTCTGTAAATAGTTTTCTTGAGTCAGAAATAAATAATTTCATTTGATCATAACTTGTTGTTCCGTCAAAGAAGCTCGGATTGTTTTCATACTTCGCCGCAGGGAGAACATAATATTTCTTTAAACCGTTCTCAAGAGGTGTGTAAACCCAGGTCAGAATGTGTCCTGCGTCTGCAATAAATGTTTTTCCGTTTTCTTTTTTAAGTGTTAATTTGATCATTGCGCCACCGTCTTTTTTGCGATCACGTTGATTAGACACAAAGTTTCCAAGTGAATAAACAATGAGGTTTTCTTTACCTGACGCGTCTATATTTTTTTCCCAAACCATTTTTTGTAATACATGCGGGTGAGCGCCGATAATAATGTCTGCACCTTGCTCAAAAATGAATTGACCCATATTTATTTGCCAGGTGCCGGCATTGGATTGATATTCATCACCCCAATGAGTTACCACTATTATTTTATCTACATTTTTTGTTTTTGCTAAGGCAATGTCTTTGGCTATAATGTCTTTATCAATGAGATTTACTATAGTTGGCGCTGGAAAAGGAATGCCGTTGGTTCCATAGGTATAGTTAAGAATTGCAAGCCTGAAGCAGTCGTGTTCAATGATCAACGGATTATTGCTTTTTCGATCTGTAGAGTCTTTAAAGGTGCCTGTGTGTAAAATGCGCAACGAGTCTAAAACTTCGATCGTACTGGTAATGCCGGCCCCACCTCTGTCACAACTGTGATTGTTTGATGTTACTAAAATATCCACTCCTGCGTTTTTGCAGCCAACCGCTAATTCATCTGGTGAACTGAATTGAGGATAACCTGTGAACGGAGGTCCAGCCAGAGTCACTTCCAGATTGGCAATCGTATAATCTGCATCAGACATTTCAGATGAGATGTATTTGAAACAATTCGTGTAGTCGTAAGTGTTTGTAGTTTTGTCAAAGGCAGAGGTAATTTGAGGTCCATGACCCATGACGTCACCAATAAAAAGCAGACTGATTTCTCCGCTGGCTGTGTCTTTGTTGGTCTGCGCATGAAGCGTATTCAACCCAAGGGCAACAAGAAGTGTGGAGATTATAAAACGCATAGATTATCAGATTTGTCTGAAAGTCTACGAAAACGATGCCAAATAGTTTGAAGATTATGCTGAAACAGGTTTTTTCAACAAGAGATAATAGGCATGAATCAATAATATACAAGCGTTGGTAATAACGATTGGCCAGGATATAGCCAACATAATTCCATAGGCAACAAAGAGCGCACAGCCAATTGAATTAATAATTCGAAGCCTGATAATGTTGCGATTCAGGAAGGAGATCAGAACAAATGCCGATGCCAAATAACCTGTAAGTTCTGTTAGTGTCATGCCCAGAAAAGTAGTTTCCATATGAAATCAAAAGTAAGGAATATCAAAGCTCTAACGAATAATAAGTTGATTAGCCCATTGAATAAATCTTGCAAAAGCAGTTACTGATGTTGCTTTGATTCGTTTACATTTGGCAACAGAATAACTTGAGATTGAAAAAACTGCTGGTCATATTATTGTTGTATTGTTCCAACTTGATTGGTCAAACGGGCGCATTGGTATTTGAGCCGGCCGGCGGCATATATGACAAAACCATTCAAGTTGTTTTGAAGTCAGACCTAGCGAACGCCAGAATTTTTTACACGCTGGATGGTTCTGAACCAACATCTGGATCCGCAAAATATATTAAACCTATTTCTGTAAGCCAGGTTGCTGTCATTCGTGCAGTCGCCTATGGAGATAACGGAAAATCTACAGTATTGACAAGTTCGTATTTCTGTGATCGCTCATACTCGTTGCCAATTGTTTCTATTTCTACGGATCCCGCAAACTTGTGGGATTTTGCTTCTGGTATTTATGTAAAAGGGTGTTGTGCAGATACTGTACCTCCTTATTTGGGCGCAAATTTTTGGTATGATTGGGAACGAAGAGCCAATGTAGAAATGTATGAGCCTACTGGTGAATGCGCATTTAATCAACTTGCAGGAATTGGCATTTTTGGTGGCTTCAGCAAAGGCCTTCCGCAAAAATCACTTTATGTTGTTGCGCGTGAAAAATATGGTAAAAATAAATTTGAGTACCCGATTTTTCCAGCGCGAAAAATGGACAGTTATAAGTCATTTATTTTGAGAAATGCCGGGGGTGATTTTGGTAAGACACATTTCCGTGATGCATTTATGACTCAGCTTGCAAAGCCTACAGGTATAGCTATTCAAGAGTATCGTCCAGCAATCGTTTTTCTGAATGGACAGTATTGGGGAATTCAAAATCTGCGTGAAAAAATCAACGAACATTATTTGGAAGATAATTTTGATGTAGACAAAGACAGTGTTGATTTGATGGAACATCGTGATGGTGCCAAACATGGAACATCCAAACAATATAAATATCTCCTGAATTATTTGGCGACTAAAGACCTTACAGATGACGCCGTGATTGATGAGCTCAGGAAGTTCATGGATACTGAAAACTACATGACGTATAACATTGCTGAAATTTATTCAGACAATAGAGATGCTGGTGGAAACATCAGATACTTTAAAGCAACAACTGATTCATCAAAATGGCGTTGGATTTTTTATGATACAGAGATGGGTCTGGGCAATAACAATCCAAATGGCTATAAGAATAATACACTCAAAAAATTTACTTCTGTGAACAATGAAATTTGGCCTGACCCACCTTGGTCAACCTTCATCATTCGCAGCTTACTTTCAAATAAAAAACTAGAAATAGATTATATCAATTTGTGGGCTGATCAATTGAATACAGTTTATCATCAGGACACAGCCGTTAGACTGATGAATAAGATTGCAGATGGTATTCGTGAAGAAATCCCATATCATCAAAAAAGATGGGGAACAACCATGAAAGCCTGGGAAGAAAACGTGGCTGTGGTGAAGACTTTTGTAAGTAGAAGGCCGTTTTATTTGCGTCAGTTTATCATGGAAAAATTTGCGCTGACAGATACGGCTTATGTGCACGTTGCCTATTCTGGCGACACGCAAGGTGATGTTACACTAAACAGTTTGAAAATCAAGCGCGATTTCAAAGGGGTTTACTTTAAGAATGTACCTATTACAATCAAAGCAGAACCAAAACATGATTATGAATTTGTGGGCTGGAAAGGTAGAAATGATCGCACACCCGAGCTCACTATTTTATTGACCGAGGACATCGATTTGGTTCCTGTTTTTCAACCTAAAAAGCGCAGTGTTTTTGCAGATAGCATTTTGTTTAATGAAATTTGTTTTTATCAGCAAGAGTCTGATTCATCCGGTGATTGGGTTGAATTGTATAATCATTCACAAGCAGACATAGATTTAAGCGGCTGGGTATTCACAGAGTCGTCTTATAAAAAAGGTTTTGTCATTCCAAACGGAACTGTCATTCCAAAAAACGGTTTCATTGTTCTTGCTGAATGTCCAGATCTGATTACAGGTTCAAAATGTCCTGTTATTGGTGGCTTTGATTTTGGACTTTCTAAAAAAGGTGAGCAGCTAAAACTTTATGATGCCACGGGCTTAATGGTGGATTCATTGACTTATCAAAAACATGATAAAGAAAAATTTGGAGAAGCGAATTATTCACTGAGCCTTGTCAATCCCGACTCTTCTCGTTTTAGTAAAACGGCTTGGGTCAATGAGGTTCCAAATCCTGGTGAGCGCAGCATGGCCTTCAGAAATTATCTCCAATACGAAGAGGACAAAGCATACTGGACGAAGGTTTTGTTTATCGGTGGCGGTGGGTTTTTTTTTATGTTGGCCGTTGGTCTCTGGTACTTCCGGTCCTTTAAAAACAAACGCCAGTCAAGGGATTAATTGATTGGTTAATGTTTGGCTCAGGGTAAAAATTGTCTGTTTAACCAACTTTTCAATATTAAACACGTATATTAGCTTAGTCTTACTCGATTAAATGGTCCGTTTAAGTTTCAGATTTTTATTTTTTGTTCTGTTGTTTTGTGCAAACAAATCAATGGCGACATCTATTACCGCAACTCAAAACGGCAATTGGAATCAGACAGATACTTGGGGCGGTATGGCAGTTCCAGACGGTACCCCTTGTTATGATACGATTATTATTCCTCCTGGAATTACCGTAACCATTACCGTAACAGTAAATTTGAATGGTTGCCCACCCGTTGCTGTGATTGTTTCAGGTGCTTTAAACTTTCAGACCGGAAAAAAATTAGACCTATCAGTGGGCTCTTATGTTTACTTATCTCCCGGAACTCCTGGCGGACAGTTGCAGTCTGGTGGCGGTGGAGGCAGTTCGAATTTGATTACTATCGGAGGAACGGCATATTGGTCGGCGGGTTGTACAGGAAGCCCTCCCCCTGATTGTGGAACGATGACTGGTCCCGACATTTTATGCGCAAGCTGCGCGTTACCAATTGAACTCATAAATTTTAATGCAAACTTATCTGCAGGAGTGGTTTATTTGAACTGGCAAACAGCTTCTGAAGTAGGTAATGATTATTTCTGGGTGCAGAGAAGCGCAGATGGATTGGTCTGGGAAAATGTTTTATGGATAGATGGTGCCGGAAACAGCACCTCCCTAATTTCGTATGCAACTGAGGATCGTTCACCCTTGCTTGGTCTTTCTTACTATAGATTGAAGCAGGTTGATGAAAATGGCGCGCATTCGTATTCACCAACAAAGGTTATTTCCAACGGACAGTTTTATTCAGATCAACAGCTGCTGATATTGCCAATCTCATCGGAAACACAGCACAATGTGGTCATTTATTTTGCAGAGCCAATAGATGGCGAAGTAGAAATAAATATAATCGGTATTTCAGGCGCAGTCCTTTATTCTCAGCAAATTATTCTGGACGATGAAAAGTGGGTAGTAATTAATATGGACAAGCCCGTAGCTTCAGGGGTCTATATTGTCAAAGCAAACTATCTCATCGAGAAGGTTTTCTTTCAATAGACCAGCTTAGAATCTAACACCCTGTTGGACACATTGTTTTTTTACCTAACTTTCGCTTTCAAAATTAAAACAAACAGAGTATGAGTATTGGATTATGGGTAGCCATTGGCGTTGTTGTTCTACTAATTATTATGGTTATTTCAATGTACAACGGCCTCGTTGGACTTCGAAACAATCGTGAAAACGCATTTGCTGACATTGATGTTCAGCTGAAACAAAGACATGATTTAATTCCTCAATTAGTTGCAACTGTAAAAGGGTATGCTGATCAGGAAAAAAACGTATTAACAGCAGTAACACAGGCTCGCGCTCGCGCTATGTCTGCGGGAACTGTGAATGATAAGATTGCGGCTGAAGTTGCACTTTCTGGTGCTATGTCTCAATTCTCTATGCAAATGGAAGCATATCCAGATTTGAAATCGAATCAAAACTTTATGCAATTGCAACAAGAAATGTCAGATATTGAAAACAAACTGGCTGCAGTTCGTCGCTTCTTCAATTCGGCTACAAAAGAATTAAACAACAAGGTTCAGAAATTCCCAAGTAACATCATTGCAGGAATGTTCAAATTTGGTCAAGAGCCTTATTTTGATTTAGGTGTTGTTCAACGTGAAGAGCTTGATAAAGCTCCTGAAATTAAATTTTAATTCCCGTGGCTTACGTAGGTCTCTACAGCCAGATCAGAAGCAATAATTTTAAATCAATGCTTCTGCTTCTTGGATTTCCATCCGTGATTATCGGTGGAGTTTGGCTGGTGTTATTTATTCTGGGTGAGTTTCGTTGGGAACCTTATCAGCAAGAGCAATTTTTACAGATACTTCCGATTGTTTTGGGGGCAGTAGCAGTGTGGTTTTTAATTGCGTACTTCTTCAATTCAAAAATGATTGAGTTTGCAACAAAATCGCATACACTTGATCGTAAAAACAACATGCGGGTTTATAACCTTGTAGAAAATCTGTGCATGTCTCAAGGCAGAAAAATGCCAAAGATTCACATCATTGAGTCAGACGCGCTGAACGCATTTGCAAGTGGATTGAGTGAGAAAACATATACAATTACATTGACAAGAGGTATCATTGAAAAACTGAATGATGCAGAACTGGAAGGTGTTATTGCGCATGAGTTGGCTCACATCATTAACAAGGATGTAAGACTTTTGATTGTGTCTATCATCTTTGTCGGAATTCTTGGTTTTTTGGTTCAGGTACTTTTCAGATCCCTTATTTACGGTGGTCGCGGAAGTAGTGACAGAAAGAAAGACGGAAGGGTAATTGCAGTGATTTTGGTGGTAAGTGCGTTGGCTTATTTGTTAACAATACTTTTCAGGTTTGCATTATCACGTAAGCGTGAGTTTATGGCAGATGCGGCGGCTGCAGAAATGACAAAACGCCCTGATGCGTTAGCAAGTGCGCTTCGTAAAATTTCTGGTCATTCTGAAGTAGAAGAGGTTGCAAGCGGTGATGTAAAAGGAATGTTTATTTCAAACGAACCAAAAGCAAATGCATTCTCTGCAATTACTGGTTTATTTGCAACGCATCCTCCCATTCAAAAGCGTATAGCTTTCTTAGAGCAGGTATAAGAGATTTAATTACAAAATTCAAAAGGTCAAAATTACAAACTGATAAAAGGGTTTGGAGTTTTGACCTTTTTTCGTTTGGTATAGACGCACTGTGCTTGTGATTGGGAAAATTGAATTTGTAATTTCCTTTATCCCGGATCGGCAAATTTTGGATTGCTCACGAAACTACTGTCTGAAAGCGAAATCAGGAACATCAGCAATTTAGATTTATCTCCCGGATTCATTTGGCTTCCGCCGTTACCAATATGCTTCATTAATGGATCAATTGTGGCTGAATTTTGCAAGCCCTGACTATAGTGATTAATCACTTGTTGTAGTGTTGTAAATCGGCCGTCATGCATATAAGGCGCGGTGAAAACAAGGTTGCGTAAAGTGGGTGTTTTGAATTTTCCATTGTCAAATGCATTTCCGGTAACGGCGCCTCTTCCGTTGTCGGTGAAGAAAACATCAAGGCCATTGTTGTGAAACGAATTATCGGTCCATAGCGGATTATACGAATCACCATGACAATGAAAACAATCACCTTTGGTTTCGTCCATAAAAATGGTAAATCCCTCGTAAGCTAATTGTTCATCGATTGCGTTCCAGCCACTTGAGCCAGTCATCAAATATTTATCAAAAGGCGCATTGCCTGAGATAAGGGTTCGCATGAATTGTGAGATGGCCTTACTCACTAAAACAGAATCAATAACATCTGTGCCAAAAACCTGTAAGAACAAAGCAGGATACAGGCCGTCCTGTTGCAGTTTTGCAGCAACATTAGGCCAGGTGGTATGCATTTCTATGGGATTTGTTACGGGTTGGTAGACTTGATTTTCCATTCCGATTGCCCGTCCATCCCAAAAGAACGAATTCATCCATCCCAGATTAATCAATGGCATTGAGTTTCGGTTGCCGGCAATCCCGTCAATGCCAATACTGTATGAAGTAGTATCACTGAATGATGCTGATTGAAGATGACAACTTCCGCAAGATTGTGTGTTGTTTGCCGACAAACGTTCGTCGTAAAATAATTTTCTGCCTAGCTCAACGCCTTCATCCGTCATGGGGTTGGTATTCGGTGTTTGAATTGGAGGCAAATATTCTGAGATTATAGCTGGATAATCAAAAGAATAGGGGCTGGCACTTACAGGAGTTATTTTTGGATCTTTCCTGCAAGATGAAACAAGGATAATTACAAGTGAAAAAATCACAAAGGCAATTTTGTTGTATTTCACCATTGATGGCATTATCGGTTCTTATCCTCTTCTCACAAAAATACGCAATCAATGCAAAAGAGTTGGTGATAATTGTCAGCCATTGATTGAACAGCTCAAATCATTAACTTTGCATCATGCCAAAAGTAAGTTGGGAAGATATTGGACTGAAGGATTACAAAGAGGTTTGGGATTATCAGGAATCTGTTTTCAAAAAAGCCATTGACCTGAAAATTGCTAATCGTGCCACTGATTTAGAAGTTTTACCTGAAAATCATCTCATTTTCTGTCAACATCCACATGTATATACGCTCGGAAAAAGCGGGGAAGAAAATCATCTCCTAATTAATTCTGACGAACTAACAAAACACGGTGCGGTGTTCTATAAAATAAATCGTGGTGGTGATATTACGTATCATGGTCCTGGCCAATTGGTCATGTATCCAATTCTGGATCTGGATCAGTTTTTTACAGATATTCATAAGTACATGCGTTACCTGGAAGAGGCTGTCATTCTTACCCTGAGCGAGTTTGGTATTAAAGCCGGACGCGTTGATGGCCTGACAGGTGTTTGGATTGAGGGAGGTACATCTACTGAACGTAAAATTTGTGCAATGGGCGTCAAGAGTTCGCGCTGGGTAACTATGCACGGTATCGCTCTGAATGTAAATCCAGATCTCTCCTACTTCAATCACATTGTTCCTTGTGGAATTGTGGATAAAAGTGTGACTTCCATGCAGCAAGAGTTGGGCAAAGAGATTTCCATTGATCAGGTCAGAGAATCTTTGCGCATCAACATGGCCAATATTTTTGATTACGATTATATTTAAGCAACAAAATCAACCTCATGCGGTTCATCAAAAAGTTTTTTAAGTGGTTTTTTATCATCGTATTTCTTTTTCTTATTGTAGTTAACGTTGCGATAGTCGTTACTGGCCGATATTACATTTACAAAGGTGTTGCCAATACTTATTTGAAAGGACATATTCGGCCTACAATTTATGATTTGAAAGTCTTTAATAACCGAAAAGTGGTTGCTGGTGTACCACAGCCCTGGGGTGAACATAAAAATCTTGGAAAGCTGACCCTGTCTTCAGAAGAAAGAGACTTGCTGGAGCGCTTGAATACAGCATCTTTTCTGGTGTTGCACAACGACACAATTATCTATGAAGAGTATTGGGATGAACACAGTGTTAACATGCTGGGTAATTCATTTTCAATGGCTAAGTCGGTGGTTTCAATTTTGATTGGGGTTGCTGTTGAAGAGGGTAAGATAAAATCACTGGATGAGCCGGTAGCGAATTATTTACCAGAGTTTGAAGATGAGAAAAAGAATATCACCATTCGTCACGTATTAACGATGAGTACAGGCCTCTCCTGGAGTGAGAGTTATATCAGCCCTTTCTGTGATGTAGCTGAACTTTATTACGATACGGATGACCGCGATCTTGCTTGCAATCGAAGAACAATTGAAGAAGGACCGGGAGAAATATTCCGCTACAAAAGCGGCGACACACAAGTGCTGATGTACATACTTGCTGAAGCCACCGGAAAAAATGTATCAGAATACGCGTCTGAAAAATTGTGGAAACCAATGGGCGCTGAAAGTGATGCCTGGTGGAGTTTGGCCGGCGATGAGAATAGCACTGAAAAGGCTTTTTGTTGTTTGTATGCTACTTCACGCGATTTTTTACGATTAGGAAAGCTTGTTAATCACCGCGGAAACTGGAATGGGCAGCAACTCGTAAGTGAAGCTTATATGAATGAATTTTGTTCACTTGCGCCACTAAAAAAAGGTGACGGTAAACCAAATAATGTATACGGATTTCAATATTGGATTTATACCGGAATGCCTTTTGAAGTTACTTATTTCAGAGGCATGTCAGGCCAGTATATTATTTCAGTTCCAGAGAAAGATTTGGTGATTGTGCGCACAGGCAGTGGGACAGATCCGAATTGGCAAAACACCGATGAAGTCAAAGATGATGCACTTGAAGGACATTATCAGGAGCTACCAAATTACATTGCTATTGGAATGAATTTGAGATCGCAGGTGGGTGCAAAATAAGCAGAGAACAAAGGATACATGAAAGAAGATATTCCAATTTTAAAAGTTGAAAACGTAGCTGTTGCTGTGGTTAAAGAACTCAATGAAGAAAAAACTGTTGAAGTCTATAATGTTTATCTGTTGAATCTCAAAAAGAGCATGATTAAAAACGCCATGGTATCGTCAAAAGGCTATGGTGAGAACGCAACAACGGGTGAGGCCGTAAAAACATCAACATTGAGACATTTTCTGGGCGACATAGAAGGACAGTCCTTTGTAAAAATTGAGCCCATTATTGAAGAGGTTTTTGCCCTTAGCAACGAATACTGGGTTAGCTTCTATGAAAATAATCACATCTACGATAAGAAATATATTTTTCTGGCAGAATCAATAACGGAAGAGAATATGATTACGGTTCCGCTTATCAATAAAAAAGGGGTGATGATTTAAGATCGTCCAAATAACTCTTTATTTTCGTTGTAATTCTATTTGAAAAACATGCAGTTACAAAAAATCAACCTTGAAAAAATATTGTTTCTAGATATTGAAACAGTGCCTGAAGTTTATCGTTTTTCGGAGTTGGATTCTGCAACGGCAGCCTTGTTTGATTCCAAAACCAAATTTCAGCAAAAGGATGGTTTAAGCGCTGCAGATGTTTATGACAAGGCCGGTATTTATGCCGAGTTTGGAAAAATTATCTGTATCTCGTGCGGCATTGTCCATGATAAGCCTCATGGCAAAGAAATTCGGCTGAAATCTATTGCAAATGATGATGAACGGCAGTTGCTGCTTGATTTTGCAAAACTTTTGAATCAGCATTACAACATGCCACATCACATATTGTGTGGACACAACGCAAAGGAATTTGATTTTCCTTTTATTGCCAGACGTATGTTATTACATGGAATAGATTTGCCTTCAGCCCTTGATATTGCTGGTAAAAAGCCTTGGGAAATCGCCCACCTGGATACAATGGAACTCTGGAAGTTTGGAGATTATAAACACTATAGCTCGTTGAGTTTGCTTTGTCATATCTTTAGAATTCCTACCCCAAAAGATGATATTACGGGTGCTGACGTTGCCCGTGTTTACTATGAGGATAAAGACCTTCAACGAATAGTAAAGTATTGTCAGAAAGATGTTGTGGCCTTAATCCAATTGTTTTTGCGGTTTAGAAATGAAAGCCTTGTTGAAGAGGATAATATTCATGAATAATCTCGCATGAAAAGAACCTTTTCTATTTTACTGATATCAATAGTCTCTGCTTGCGGAAGCCCCGACTCTATTCAGATTACAGAGGCTGGAGATGATCATCTTTATATGTTTAATGATTTTCCAGACTCACTTTTTTTAGGGCTGTATTTTGATCAATCAATAGATGATTCACGAAAGAATTTAGAACAAAATAAGTTCGAATTGATTGATTCTTCAGGTGCCTGGCGTTATTGGAATTCGGAAGATTCAAATGAAGTTATTCTGGCAGCCACTGAGCATCTCCATTCGTTTAAACTGATGATGAAGTCAGCCGAAAGCTTAAAATCAACGGAGTTAATGCACACTATTTTTAAACAGCACGCGGTGTCTGCACAGTGCTCGTCGGACTTTTCGGTCTACACGTATAATCAGAAGACCTATTCTTTTAAGCTTTCGGTATTTGAACAAAACGATTTAATCCGACTCAATTTTGAAGAACAAATGCGCAGGTAAAGAATAGTTAGTCAACTTTGTAATTTGAAATTTTGATATTGTAATTTCCGTTAATTATGGCTTTAATAAAATCATGTCGTGGCAAATCGCCAGTTATTCCTGATAATTGTTGGTTAGCTGAAAACGCTACGGTGGTAGGCGATGTAGAGATGGGTGAAAACTGCAGTATTTGGTTTAATGCTGTTGTGCGTGGCGATGTCAACAGCATTCGTTTTGGGAATAATGTAAACATTCAGGATGGCGCGGTTATTCACTGCACATACGAAAAAACCAAAGTTAATTTAGGTAACAATGTGTCGGTTGGTCACAACGCACTGGTTCACGGCTGCACCGTTGGTGACAATGTGCTGATTGGTATGGGTTCAATAGTCATGGATAATTGTGTGATTGAACCCAATTGTATTATTGCTGCGGGAGCTGTTTTACTTGAAGGAACTAAAGTAGAATCAGGTTCCATCTATGCTGGTGTTCCAGCAAAGAAAGTTAAAGATCTAAGCCCTGAATTATTCAAAGGTGAGGTGCAGCGTATCGCGAACAATTACCGCATGTACGCATCGTGGTTTGAAGAGAAATAATTACTCAACTAAATCAACAACCAGACTTGTTTCTGTCTTGGTCACTTTTGCTAAACCATGTTTGGTAAGGCCTTTCATTCCTAAATCCCATGCTTTATTGCTCAGCGCTACTCTTTCTTTGAGAGCGTTGAGATCCATAGATTTTTCTTTCTCCAGAATTCCGAGAATTAGTTTTTCGTTTTCTGTTAAATCAGGTCCGGCTTGTCCAAATTTTTCGGGTTTCATTTGGGGGAAGAAAAGCACCTCTTGAATGGATTGATTGTTGGTCAAGTACATCACTAAACGATCAATACCAATGCCTAATCCAGAGGTTGGAGGCATTCCATATTCTAATGCCCGTAAGAAATCCTGATCAATGAACATAGCCTCGTCATCCCCTTTTTCTGAGAGTTTTAATTGTTCTTCAAAACGTTCACGCTGATCAATCGGATCATTTAATTCAGAGTATGCATTTGCAACCTCTTTTCCACAAATCATAAGCTCAAATCGCTCCGTCAATTCTGGATTATCGCGATGTTGCTTGCAGAGTGGTGACATCTCTTTTGGATAGTCTGTAATGAATGTTGGCTGAATATATTTTCCTTCACACTTTTCACCAAAAATAGAATCAATCAACTTTCCTTTACCCATTGTAAAATCTACCTCTACCCCATTGCCTGTACACCAGGTTCTTAGTTCTTCTTCTGATTTGCCGTGAATATCAAAACCGGTGAAATCAATGATTGATTGGCGCATGGTAACCCGTTTGTAAGGGGCTTTGAAATCTACCGTGTGATCACCGAATGTAGTTACAGTGGTTCCATTTACGGCAATAGCAGTATGTTCTAAAAGTTGTTCTGTGAAGGCCATCATCCAGTTGTAATCTTTGTAAGCAACATAGATTTCCATGGCTGTAAATTCAGGGTTATGGGTTCTATCCATACCTTCATTTCTGAAGTTTTTAGAGAACTCATAAACTCCTTCAAATCCGCCAACAATTAATCTTTTTAGATATAATTCGTTTGCAATTCTCAAATATAAAGTTGTATCAAGTGCATTGTGGTGTGTTGTAAATGGTCTAGCCGCTGCTCCTCCCGGAATAGGTTGTAGAACCGGAGTTTCAACTTCAATATATCCTCTTGAATTAAAGAACTCACGGAAAGCGTTAAATACTTTGTTGCGTTTTAGAAAAACATCCTTAACGTGCGGGTTTACAACCAGATCAACGTAGCGTTGGCGGTAACGTAATTCGGGATTTGTAAAAGCATCGTGCACTACTCCATCCGCATCTGTTTTTGGCATTGGAAGAGGCTTAAGTGCTTTGCTAAGTAATTGAAACTCTACTACACGAACAGTAATTTCACCTACCTGTGTTTTGAATAGTTCGCCCTCGATGCCAACAAAATCGCCAAGGTCAAGTAGTTTTTTGAACAGCTCATTGTATTTGAATTTGTCTTCTCCCGGGCAAATTTCATCTCGGTTAAAGTAAACCTGAATTCTTCCTGCGCTATCTTGGATCTCTGCAAAAGAAGCTTTTCCTTGAATTTTTTTGCGCATTAATCGGCCTGCAACAACAACTTTTTTTCCTTCTTCAAAGTTGTTTTCAATTTCTGTTGATAAATGGCTCACAGGAAAAAGTGCTGCCGGGTAAGGCTCTATGCCTGCCTGACGCAATTCGTTCAGTGTTTCTCTGCGTTGTAATTCCTGATCAGATAATTCGATTAGACTCATGGGAAAGTAGATGTTTAAGAGCGCAAAGATAAATTGATTTTACTCACAACTTTACGAAATCTTGCTTTCTGCATAACAAACAAGAATCGTTTCCGTATATGTTTTAACTTTGTAAACCGCATGAAAGAACTTATTGAAGGCATTGAAACGCAGATTAGAGAGTCTATAGAAATTGGCTCTGCAGTAAAATTTAATATTCCTCAAAAGCGCATTGACTCCGTCATTGTATGTGGTTTAGGCGGTTCTGGCATTGGTGGAAAAATTATAGGCCTTCTTTTTAATGAAGAGTTAAAAGTGCCTTTTGTTTTATCGAATGATTATTCCATTCCGGCGTTTGTAAACGAGAATACTTTGTTGATCGCATCGTCCTATTCTGGTAATACAGAAGAAACATTATATGCCGTTAAAGAGGGCAAAAAACGGGGTGCTGAAATAGTTGTAATTACATCGGGTGGTGAAATTCTTGATTTAGCCAAAGAAAATAATTGGAATTATTTAGTGGTTCCTAAGGGTCAGCAGCCGCGCGCAATGCTTATCTACTCACTGGTTCAGCAAATTTATATTTTGCGTGCGTATAATCTTATTTCAGATAATGAGCTTTTCAATCTCCATAAGGTATCTGATTTTATAAGCCGAAATAAGCCACAGATAAAGCAAGAAGCGGAGAGACTGGCTAAATTTTTTCATGGCAAAACACCAATTATTTATTCAGGAACGTATTTCGAAGGGATTGCTATTCGTTTTCGTCAGCAATTAAATGAAAATGCAAAAGTCCTTTGCTGGAATCATTACTTACCTGAAATGACGCACAATGAGCTAGTGGCGTGGGCTGGTGGTTCAGATGCATTTGCAGCGGTTTATATTAAGACAGATTTTGATCACCCTAGAACAAATTATCGTTGGGAGATTACAAAGGAAATAATAGCAAAAAAGACCAAATTTGTTACCGAAGTTAGAGCAAAAGGTGAAAATAGACTTGCACAAAACTTTTACCTGATTCATCTTACTGATTGGGTTTCAATTTATCTATCAGAATTGAAACAAGTGGATGCCCTAGAGGTCAATGTTATTGGCCATCTGAAAACAGAAATGGGCAAACACAAATAGACCATTCTTTTAATATTAGTATCTTGGTTCGGTATTTGTTGTAAATCAACCATAATTTACATGTCATGAGCCCACTTTTACTTGTTCAATTAGCGGTTTTTACTTTGTTAGCGCAGCCTACAAAACTTCAAATGATGGAAGAGGCTTTGGATCGTGTTTTGCTTACGCATAGTGTAAACTATGAAAAGGGTAATAAACTGGATGGTAAAATTGCGGATGTCACGGTTACTTACACTGGAAATACTGTAATTGACGCAAAACAGGACAGCTCGTTTTTTTATGTTTACGGCACTTATACATTCGCTAAATATTCGTACGTGCAGGCGCCAAACCCCATTAACGGCGGAACGACAGGGCGCGCTTTTAATTCTAATAGTTCGCGTAGCTATGTTGCTCGTATAAAAAGCGTTCTGGATGATTATCGAGTTCAAGATATTCTGGTAGTTGATAATCCTGACAAATTTGATTTTCAAAAATCTGTTTATGATTCGCTGAAAACTTCTTCTGACTGGGTTTATCCAACGGTTGTTTATCAATCTGTCTCAAAAAAGAAGGCCGATTAGGTTTTCTAATCCCCATTTTTTCTAATCTTTGGGCGCATGTCAAAGCCTAAAAAGAAATCGTATTTTGAACGTTACGCTTATGATCAGCTGACCCGTAACAAAAGTGATCAGGTTGGTGAAGAATTGTTCTTGCTGAGTGAAAAGGAGATTGCCGCACTTAGAAAGATTAGAATAGCAACCTATTTGAAGGCGATTATTGCAGGTTCGTTAGGTGTGGTTCTTCTTTATGTGCCCTATCATCTTTGGGGTGATATTCTTTTCCCCACAACGAAAGTACCTGTGTTTTTTTTGAATGATCCCTTACCCCTGGAGATTGAGTTTCTGGTCTATTCGGTTGTGCTCGTCATCGCTGAGATTTGGTACCTTACTGTGGTAAATATTAAAGCCGTGAGTGCAATAGCTGTGGCTTGTGGTTGTCCGAGTACAAGTGATCCAAACTTTGAAGATAATGTTGGTGCCTTAATTGCGGTTGGACTTGAAAAAAAGCAGAAGGAATTGGCGTCCATTGGTATCAATCCGTATGAAGGCTTATCAAAATGGTCGGTTATTTTGTACCAAGTTGTGCTTAAGTTAAAGGCAGCATTAAGTGGTTTTTTATTGAAACTTTTGGTGACAAAAGTGCTGGGAAGATACGCTCTTAGAATGATCGTTGATTTAGCCGGAATTCCGGTCTATGCTTTTTGGAACGCATGGGGAGTTAGAACAATTATGAATGAAACGCGCGTAAGAGTGATGGCGCCGCCGCTCATCAATAAGTTTACTCAAAAATTGTATAACGAATTTAAGGACAATGATCAGTTTAAATCAACGATTTACAATACTTTGCAAGCAATCTCCACCTCAAAAAGATCATTTCATTACAATCATTTTTTATTGGCAACTTCTATTCTGAATAAGTTTGAAATACCGGTGTCTACTCAACCCAACTATGAAGAAGATTTTTTAAAGAATGTTCCAAAATTTGACGCAGAAGTAGAACGTGCAATTGCAAAACTTCTACTCTTCGGTATTATGATCGATGGTAGGCTTTCAATGCGCGAAAAACGTGCCCTTCAGAACTTAAGAGAGCTAAAAGTAATGCCTTACACAGAGGATCAGGTTAAGCGTTGGACCAAAGATTATTTTGAAGGCCGAGGCCTGGAAGAATTCCTTGCTTCCTAAAGCTTAAATGCTTTTGGAATTTGTTATTTGGATATTATAAATTAAAAAGCCCTCTTTCGGAAAAAAGAGGGCTTTTTTGTGAGGTCCCGAGCGGATTTGAACCGCTGTACTCAGTTTTGCAGACTGGTGCCTAACCTCTCGGCCACAGGACCATTTTTGTGATGGTTGGCAAAGGTAAGAATATTTTTTCCAACTACCATAGCTATCCGCGACGATCGTCGATTTGATTTAATCGGCAGATACCGTTGTCTTATCTAGCCTTCCATTACAACGGCAACCTCTTTCACGGTTCCGTTAATGGGTGGATTAATTTTTCTCACCTTCACCCAGGCTTTGTTCATGGATTTAAATTCTTGTCTGAAACGCTTAATAATGCGATATGCGACATGTTCGATTAACTTGGAGCGGATTGACATCTCCTCTACTACAATTTCACGTACACGCACGTAATCTATCGTGTCTATTAACTGATCTGATTCTGCAGCCTTCATAAAGTCAGTGTTAATTTCAACGTCAACAATAAATTTACCTCCAAGCCTTGCCTCTTCTTCCATGCAGCCATGATAAGCAAACACTTCTATTCCGCTTACTTCTACTGTGTTTTTCATGCTTACTTACTGCCTTTTAATTCAAGTACTTTTTTCAATCCGGTTTCCATTCTGTTCAGTACGATTTCTTTACCAAGCAAGGAGCAAATTTCAAACATGGATGGCCCCATTCCTTTGCCGGTAACCAGAAGACGGAAACCCGGTCCAACTTTTCCAAAGCCATATTTATTTAATTCGAGATAAGCTGTGAATTTTGATTCTATTGCTGATGCAGAAAAGTCAGAAAGGGCTTTAAATTCTTCGATGAGTTCACCCATAATTTTAGTGGTTTCATCATTCCATTTTTTTTCAATGATTATTTGGTCGTATGAAGTGATTTCTTCAAAAAGAAATGAGCCTTCATTATAAATATCATTGACAAAAGTTGCGCGTTCTTTCATCAACGAACATACTTTAGCTACATAGGCGTCATCTTTTTGAATTGCTTTTTCAGCAAGTGTTTTCTGTAGCATTTTAGCCAGCTCTTCATTTGATTTTGCGCGCAAATACTGTTGATTAAACCATCTTGTTTTTTCTGGATCAAAACGTGAACCTGATTTGCCTACGCGTTCTAAAGAAAACTCCTTTACAAGTTCATCTAAAGAAAAAATTTCCTGATGTCCACCTGGGTTCCAGCCCAAAAGGGCAAGCATATTTATGAATGCCTCTGGGAAGTAGCCGCCCTCTCTATATCCGCTGTATTTTTCGCCATCCGGATTTAACCAATCAATTGGAAACACTGGAAAACCTAGGCGATCTCCGTCTCGCTTACTTAATTTTCCATTTCCATCTGGTCTTAGAATTAACGGTAAGTGAGCAAATTCAGGACGCTCCCAGCCAAAAGCTTCGTAAAGCATTACATGCAAAGGGGCTGATGGTAACCATTCTTCTCCACGAATTACATGTGTGATTTCCATTAAATGATCATCTACAATGTTTGCCAGATGGTACGTAGGCATGCCGGTTTCTTTGAATAGAACTTTATCATCCAAATTATTTGTGTTTACGGTTATCCATCCGCGTATCACATCTTCAAATTTGATGTCTTTGTTGCGCGGCATCTTCATACGCACGGTATAAGGCTCCCCTGCGGCTAATCGTTTATCTACTTCTTCTTTAGAAAGTGATAATGAGTTTTTCATGGATGAGCGAGTCACAGCATTGTATTGCCAGTTGGGCATTCCCATCTGTTTTGCCTTTTCACGCATGAGTTCAAGTTCATCACTTGTGTCAAACGCCATGTAAGCTGCACCGCTTTCAATTAATTTTTCAGCGTATGGACGGTACATATCCTTTCTGACCGATTGTATGTATGGGCCTTTATCTCCACCATAACCCTCTCCTTCGTTTGGTTCGATGCCGCACCATTTGAGCGACTCAATAATATATTCCATTGCTCCTGGCACAAAGCGATTTTCATCGGTATCCTCTATCCGTAACAAAAAATCACCACCGTGTTTTTTTGCATACAAATAATTATATAATGCGGTTCTTACTCCGCCCATGTGCAGCGGTCCTGTGGGGCTTGGGGCAAATCGTACTCTGACTTTTTTTGACATAGTTAATTTATGCTAACGACTGCAAAGATATTCTTTCGCAATGAATACTTCTGAATGCATTTTCACGTTCTTTATATATTATTCGAACCTTTCAAGCATGATTGTTGTACACAAGTACAGAAAACATTAACTTAGAGTGTTATTTAGAAAACCGTTCGCGTGGGTAAGTTTCAAAGGGTTTTAGAACAGATAGAGCTTTTTATAAAAAAGTACTATAAAAATGAAATGATCAAAGGACTCATTTTGTTTGTAAGTGTTCTTGTGCTTACTTATCTTGTTGTAACCGGCCTGGAATATTTAGGTCGATTTGGTTCTTTAACACGATTATTTTTGCTTCTGTTCTTTATCGTTGTGAATGGCTTTTTGTTTTTCAAATACCTTCTTGTTCCACTTCTGAAACTTGGTAAGTTGAGTAGGCATTTATCGATCTGGGAAGCGTCTGAAATGATCGGAAGATTTTTTCCTGAAATTGGAGATAAACTTAAAAATACGCTGCAGCTTGAACGTGATTCAAAGAGCAGCGAGCTTAATCTTGAGTTGGTTGTTGCCAGTATTGAGCAGCGTTCTCAAAACCTTTCCGTCATTCCTTTTTCAACGGCAATAGATCTAAAGCAAAATAAAAAGTATCTAAAATTTTTATTGCCTTTGCTTTCTGTTTTTCTACTGGTCGGCATATTGAATCCATCTTGGTTTTTTGATAGTTCAAAGCGCGTTTTGAATTTTAATCAAGAGTTTGTAGAGCCTGCTCCATTTGATTTTATTCTGTCGAGTGATATAGAAGTTGTAGAGGGTGAAGATTATAAACTTGTTATCGATTTAAAAGGAAATGAATTGCCAAACGAGGTAAAAGTAGTCTCAACGTCTGGGACTTATAATCTCGAGCAAGAATCTAAGACTCGTTATACGTACGACTTTACCAATCTTACCAAAAGTTTTAGCTTCTATTGTGAAGCAAATGGATTTAAATCTCAAGAGTTTGAGATCAAAGTTTTGTTTAAGCCAGTAATAGAAGATATAACACTTAATGTTGTTTATCCACGGCACACAGGATTAAAGCCTTCGAAATTTGATAATACAGGTAACCTAACCGTGCCTGAGGGAAGCAGGATTGATTGGTCGATTAAAGCAAAGAATCTTACCAAAGTTGATGTTTTGTTCAAAGACTCTACGCTTAGTCTAATAAGTTCATTAACAGAGAATTATTCTTTCGGAAAGAAATTTCTTGAATCTGAAGTCTATACGCTTGTTACCAGCTCTTCTGAGATTAATAATGCAGATAGTTTGCAATATGAGATTACTGTTTTGAAAGACGAATACCCTCAAATTTCAGTAGAAGAAGTTATCGATTCGATGAATAGCATGCATCGGTTTATAGAAGGTACTATTTCAGATGACTATGGTTTCAGAGGGCTAACTGCAGTAATGAAAGTTGTTGGAAAAGATACCTCTTACTCCTTTTCAAAAAGCATTAAAATTTCATCAGGCTCTACGAATCAACTCTTCTCTTTTTTTATTGATTTATCACAGTTTGAATTGAAGGCGGGTGATCGCGTTGAGTATGGATTTACGGTAACAGATAATGATGAAATTAATGGTTTTAAATCTTCAAGCTCGGGTAAAAAAATATACCAGATTCCGTCTTTAGATCAGCTAGAGAATGACCTTTCAACTGACTCAGATCAACTTCAAAAGGAGCTTGACCAGGCCTTAAAGGATGCAGAGAAATTGAAGGAGGAAATCAGTGAGTTAAAAAACGAACTCATGAATAAGCCAGAGTTAGACTGGAAAGACAAGCAGAATATTGAAAACTTGCTTAACATGCAAGAACAGTTGAATAACAAGATTGAAGAACTTCAGACAAAGTATGAGCAGAATAATACGGAGCGCGAAAACTTCATGGAGGAGAGCGAGGAGCTGGAGGCTAAACGTGAACAATTGCAGAAGTTGATGGATGAGCTTTTAGACGAGGAATTGTTGGAGTTGTTTAAAGAACTTGAGGAGTTAATGAACCAGATGAACAAAGATGAGTTGATCCAGAATTTGGAACAAATGGAGCAGCAGTCGGAGAACTTGAACGAAGAGCTGGACAGAACTCTTGAGCTATTCAAAATGATGGAAATAGATCAGAAACTAGAGTCGTTAGAACAGCAACTTCGTGAACTTGCTCAAGAGCAAGAAGAGTTAAATCAAATGACAGAAGATAAAAATATTTCTCCTGAGGAGCTTGCCGCTAAGCAAGAAGAGCTTAATAAAAAGTTTGAGGAAATCCAGAAGGATATGGACGAGATTGAGCAGAAAAATTCTGAATTGGAAACTCCGATGGATATAGAATTTAATCAGGAAACTGAGCAGGGAATAAAGGATGAAATGGGAGAGTCGAAGGAAAGCCTTGAGAATGGTAATAGAAAAAAATCACAAGAAAGCCAATCTAAGTCTTCGGATATGATGGAGCAAATGGCGGATGATGTTTCTGCAATGCAAATGCAAAACTCTCAACAACAACAGGGAGAAGATATGGACGCCTTGCGCTATCTGCTGGAAAACATAGTAGCCTTAAGTAAACTTGAAGAGAGTTTGATGAACGAGTTGAAAGTTACGAACCCAACTGACCCAAGGTATAATGAGTTGGCGCAGCAACAGCAAGACATTCAAACGGCCTCTCAGGTTGTAAGTGATTCGTTGATCGCTTTGAGTAAACGTGTGTTCCAATTGTCATCTTTCATTACTGAAGAGTTAGCTGATTTAGAATATAATTTGGACAATTCATTGGAGTTTACAGAAGAGAGAAAGACTCCTGAAGCAACGCAAAGTCAGCAATATGTGATGACTGGATATAATGATCTTGCCTTGATGTTGGCTGAAGTTTTGAGTCAGATGCAGGAGCAACAAAAAAGCCAGATGCAGGGAAATGGTTCCTGTAGTAAGCCGGGAGGCACAGGTCAAGGTTCAGGTGGAGGTAAGATGTCTATGCAGCAGATGAAGGATGCTTTGCAGAATCAAATCAATCAAATGAAGGGAGGTCAGAAGCCTGGTGGCGAGCAAGGTCAAAGTCCGGATGGTCAAGGCGGTGGTCAAGGCGAAGGACAAATACCTGGCTTATCGAATGAGCAGATAGCAAAGATGGCTGCGCAGCAAGGCCAAATTCGTGAGTCGCTGAAGCAGATGCGGGAGGATTTGAATAAGGACGGTAGCGGTGCCGGGAATGGATTGAACGAGTTGATTGAAGAGATTGATCAGCTGGAAAAGGATCTTTTAAATGGAAATGTGGGTGCTGATTTTATGAAGCGCCAGCAAGATATTTTAACTCGATTATTGGAGCATGAAAAGGCAATGCGCGAACGTGGATATAGTGATGAGCGCGAATCCAATGAAGGGAAAAATTCGGATAATGGTAACCTAATTGAATTTACAGAGTATAACAGAAAAAAGAATGCTGAGGCAGAGTTCCTGCGGTCACTGCCAGTAAGTCTTCAAGTCTATTATAAGACACTTGTTAATGAATATTTTAACTCTGTAAATAATTAGTGAATGTTGAATATTGAAATTGCTTCTAAGTTAGATCGCATCCCTGAGGTTGAGTCGATGATTGATAAGGTGTCTGAGGAATTGGGTCTTAATGATGATCATTATGGCAATATCCTTATAGCTGTTACAGAGGCTGTCAATAATGCAATTATTCATGGTAATAAATACTCTGATTTGAAGAAGGTCAGGGTAGAGGTTACAAGAAATCCGAGTGCCGTGGTTTTTACCGTTATTGATGAAGGTACGGGTTTTGATTATCTTAATTTGCCGGATCCTACGGCTCCTGAGAATATCGAAAAGCCTGATGGGCGCGGTATTTTTTTAATGAAAAATTTGTCAGACGGGGTAAGTTTTGATTCCAATGGATCAAAAGTTAGTATTACCTTTGCTACGGCAAATGTTTAATTTTTCATACGAATTTCACGGTGTAGATATAGAAGGGTTTGTTCCTTCTGATTTTACTATTTGGCTAAAAAAAGTAATGAAGCACTATAATGTGAAGAGCGCTTTTTTAATGTATGTTTTTGTCAGTGATGAGTATTTGTTGGACATGAACAGGTCGCATTTAAACCACGACTATTATACCGATATTATTACGTTTAACATGAACGAAGGAAATAGTTTGTGTGGAGAAATGTATATAAGCGTCGATCGTGTTAGGGAGAACGCTGCTGTTTTTGCTAATGATAATTTCATGTTAGAGTTATCCCGTGTGATGGTTCATGGTGTGCTTCATTTGTTGGGTTATGATGATCGCTCCGAATCGGATGAGGTTGTTATTCGCCACCAGGAAGAATTGTGTTTAATGCTTAAATAATGTTTCACGTGAAACATTTAGTTTTTTGTTTCACGTGAAACAATTTCAAAGATGCTGCCAGAATACGATATTATAGTTGTTGGTGCCGGTCATGCAGGCTGTGAAGCCGCATATGCTGCTGCCAAAATGGGCTCTAAGGTGCTTTTGGTTACAATGAACATGGCCACAATTGCCCAAATGTCATGTAATCCCGCTATGGGGGGTGTTGCAAAGGGTCAAATTGTTCGTGAGATAGATGCGCTTGGTGGTGGGTCGGGAATTGTTTCTGACAAGTCTGCGATACAATTCAAAATGCTGAATCTTTCAAAAGGTCCCGCGATGTGGTCGCCCCGAACGCAGAATGATCGAATGAGATTTGCCGAAGAATGGAGGTTGTTGCTGGAGAGAACAGAAAATGTCCACTTTTGGCAAGACATGACGAATGGTTTAATCGTCGAAGACGGTGTATTGAAGGGTGTCACTACTGTGATGGGACAAAAAATTTACTCCAAAGCTGTCGTTCTAACCAACGGAACATTTCTGAATGGCTTGATTCACTTAGGTGAAAAAAACTTTAAGGGCGGACGCACTGGTGAAAGCGCAAGTTATGGCATTACCGAGCAACTTGTGGAACTTGGTTTTGAGTCAGGAAGAATGAAAACCGGCACCCCCCCCCGGGTAGATGGTCGATCATTGGACTATTCAAAAATGGAGGAGCAACCGGGTGATGAAAATCCCCCTAAATTTTCACACGATCCAAATATTCCGGCATTAATAAAACAGAGAAGCTGTTATATTACTTATACTAACCCAACAACACACGAGGTATTGAAAACTGGCTTTGACCGGTCGCCAATGTTTAACGGCTCGATAAAAAGTACGGGACCTAGATATTGTCCGTCGATTGAAGATAAAATCAATCGGTTTGCTGAACGAACGAGACATCAGATTTTTGTCGAACCTGAAGGGTGGGAAACAGTTGAAGTTTATGTAAACGGATTCAGCACATCTTTACCTGAAGAAGTTCAGATGGAGGCTTTGAAGACCATTCCCGGTTTTGAGAATGTCAAAATGTTTCGGCCGGGTTATGCTATTGAATATGATTACTTCCCCCCTACTCAATTGAAACACACTTTGGAGACGAAGTTGGTTCCAAATTTATATTTTGCTGGTCAGATAAACGGGACAACAGGTTATGAAGAGGCTGCGGCGCAGGGATTAATGGCTGGCATCAACGCTCACTGCAAACTTTCCGGAAAGTCAGATTTCATTTTGTCAAGATCACAAGCATACATCGGGGTATTAATCGACGACTTGATCACTAAAGGCACTAAGGAACCATACCGTATGTTTACATCTCGTGCCGAGTTTAGAATTTTGTTAAGACAGGATAATGCAGACCTTAGGTTAACACCCTTAGCTTTTGAAATCGGCCTGGCTAATCAAGATATGCTGAATCGAGTTAATAGGAAGGTTGATCTGACCGAGAAAATTATTCGTGTAATTAATGAGATAAGTATTTTGCCCGAGGAGGTAAATCCAATGCTTGAATCAAAAGATTCTTCTGCGATTATCCAGTCGGTTAAGGTTAATTCATTATTGCTGCGTCCACATATTGGATTGAGTGATTTGAGAGCATGTTGTTCAAAATTGGATACAGCATTGAATGTTATCGATGAAGGAAACAGAGACGCCCTGGAACAAGCTGAGATACAATTGAAGTATGCTGGTTATATTGAACGGGAACGTGAGATGGCTGATAAAATGAACCGTCTTGAGGATTTAAGAATTCCAGTCGATTTGGATTTTAGATCGATGCCTTCACTGTCTTCTGAAGCGGTGGATAAATTGACTAAGATTAGGCCAGCAACTCTTGGCCAGGCAAGTAGAATCAGTGGAATATCGCCTTCAGATATTTCCGTTATATTAATACACTTAGGTAGATAGAATGAACATTGTTGCTTTATGCCCAATTTGTGATAGCCCTGATCAAGAGCTTTTTATGAACTCAGTTGACTACTCTGTTAGTAAAGAGTCGTTTTCGATAGTACACTGTAAATCATGTGGTTTTCATTTTACAAGTCCTATACCAGATGAATCAAATATTGGATCATACTATAAGTCAGAGTCTTATGTTTCGCACTCTTCATCTAAAAAGGGTTTAATTAATCGAATCTATCACTGGGTTCGCTGGTATTCGCTTAAAAGAAAGGTGGCATTAATCAATAGCTTATCAAAAGAGAAGAGTGTTTTGGATATTGGCGCAGGAACCGGTCATTTTTTGAAACAAGCAAAAAATTCAGGGTGGAATGTAACCGGTCTTGAACCAGATGGGGATGCAAGAAGTTTAGCCAAGTCAGTTAACAATATTGAGCTTTTGGAGCAACAGGCCCTTTATTCGTTGCAGAGCAGCTCTTATAATGTTATTACTATGTGGCATGTGCTTGAACATGTATACCATTTGAAGAAGGATGCAGAGCGCATCACGAATCTTCTAAAGCCTGGCGGCTCTTTAATAGTGGCTGTTCCGAATATGAATTCGTATGACGCTAAATTTTATAAGGAATATTGGGCAGCTTATGACTTGCCAATTCATCTTTATCATTTTACAAAATCGGATATTGTTAATTTGTTCAGGCAATACAATTTTGAGCTTGTAGAAACCCGACCAATGGTATTTGATTCATTTTATGTTTCTATGCTTTCTGAAAAGTATAAGAATGGTAGTTTGCTGAAAGGGTTTTTGACCGGGCTTAAGTCAAACTGGCTGGCTAAGGAGGGTTCTTATAGTTCTCAAATCTATATTTTGAAGAGAAAATCGAATTAGAAGCTTTCTGAACGATTTATTTAGTTGTTGGTGTGAAATTGCACAGGCAATGTAGTGATCGTTTAATAGGGCAAATCTGGTAAGGTCGCGTAATTTGTCATAAAATACTGATTATCAGCATTTATTGAATTATTAACAGTTGCTGTTAAAAATTATCAACCGTGTTTTGATTCAGGCTTGCTTTTGAACATTACTTTATAAAGCTCCCCTACGAGAATACTAATGCCAAATGTATAGTATGGACCGTTAAATGCTTTTCTCAAGTTTTTTTCTGTGTTAAACGTGAAACGAAAGCCGGTTCCAATACGCGGCGCTAACCAGGTCAATAGGTAGTATTTTGCGTTAATACCTGTGTTCAAGAGAGAAAATGATGTCGCCAGATATTTGTAAAATATTCCATCAGCACCTTCTACAAAACCATTTAATCCACCTCCGCCGAGGTATATTGGAATTGAGATCTCCCAGCGTTTCGTTTTATAAAATACGCGTTCGTAAAAGAAGGCTGAATAGTTGAGTTTAAATTTTACTTGCGAAGTGTCTGTGGAGTATGGGGACTCCACGAGCAGGTCTGTAAAGATCAAGTCTTTCTTCAGTCCGTAAAATCCAAACCCAAAGCGATGCACACCTTTGTATTCAATACCAAATCGCAAGCCATTGAATTTTACTGGGGCCCCGGAATAGAAGGACCTGTATGCGTCGAATCCTATAATTGGCCGCCATTTTTTTGTTCCATATTGTTTAGGAAAGAATACGCGAGAGGTGTCTTGATTTTGTGAGTAGATTGGCTGATTGTACAGGTGAAAAAGACCCCAAAATAATATCGCAAAACAGGACCGCATCAAGTCAATGAAAACACAACTTTATAGTCGGTGTTAAACAACAATCTTCCATCAGCTTTTGCTTTGGTGTTAGGGTTTTCGAAGCCCTTAATCATGCTCGTTTTTTTCTTTTCAAGTAAGTCTGAAATTTGTTTGTCAGTGAGTTTTTTGCCCAAATAAATAAACGGAATCACAAGACCACACCCATCTTTGAATCTTGAACAGCCATAGCCAGATTTTCCTTTGATTAATTTACCAGAATTGCATTTTGGGCAAGATTTTCCTTCAATTATTATTGGCTCTGCTTTTTTAGGTTCTGCTTTTTTTGTTTCACGTGTAGTCTTGGTATTGTCTTCATTTTTTACAATGACTTCAGGAGCTAATTCTATTTTTTTACCGTGAATATTAATTACGTCATTGGTTAAGTTTACAACCATTTCCACAAGTTCGGTTTTAAACGTAGCAACATCATATTCACCTCGCTCAATCAGCCTAAGTTTATGCTCCCATTGTCCTGTAAGCTCAGCTGATTTTAGAAGGTCTGATTGAATCATGTCGATTAAACCTATACCGGTTACAGTAGCATGAATGTTTTTCTTTTTTTTAACGATGTATTGGCGCCTGAATAAGGTCTCAATAATGTTTGCCCGGGTGGAAGGCCGTCCAATACCGTTTTCCTTCAACAGATCTCTTAATTCATCGTTGTCGACTGTTTTTCCTGCAGTCTCCATTGCGCGCAGAAGAGTTGCTTCGGTATAGAATTTTGGAGGGCGTGTTTCTTTTTCCTGTATTTCTGGGTGGTGAGGCCCCGTCTCACCTTTTTCAAAAGAAGGCATCAAGCTATCGCTTTCTGTTTCACCATCTGAAGCATCGTCCTTGTCTTCGCCAATATCCTCGGGTTTTTTTGGCTCAGCCGCTACACGTTTTTGTTCAGCGTCTTCTTGTTCATAAACAACGCGCCAGCCAGGCTCAATGATTTGTTTGCCGGTAGCCTTGAAATCAATATCTTCTGAATTGCCTAATACGGTCGTATTCGATACAGTACAATCTGGATGAAAAACAGAGATGAATCTTTTAGAAATGGCGATAAAGATTTTTTGCTCATCTGGTGAAATCCCTGAGGGCCAGATACCTGTAGGGATAATGGCGTGGTGATCAGTTACTTTTTTATTGTCAAAAACCTTTTTGGACTTCTTGAGTGGCTGACCTAAAAGCGGTGCAGTATATTTTGCGAAATATTTTAATCCCTCTAATATTTTCGGCACTTTTGGATAGATATCTTCAGATAAATATGTGGTATCAACACGGGGATAAGTAATCACCTTTTTTTCGTACAGACTTTGAACTAAGTTTAGCGTTTGTTCAGCCGAAAAGGCGAATTTGTTATTGGCTTCGACTTGGATCGATGTCAAATCGAAGAGACGCGGTGGCGCTTCTTTGCCTTCCTTTTGTTCGTACGATTTTATTATAAAAGGCTTGTCCGTGATACTTGCCAGTGCTTCTTGCGCCTTTTCTTGTACATCGAATTTTTCTAATTGCGCCGAGAATAAAACATCGCGATAGCGAGTTTTAAGTTCCCAGAATTTTGCAGGTTTGAAATGGTCAATTTCTTTTTGCCGATTTACAATCATTGCCAGCGTTGGAGTCTGCACCCGGCCAATTGACAAGACTTGTTTGTTTTGACCAAATTTTAGTGTATAAAGTCGCGTTGCGTTCATGCCCAAAAGCCAATCGCCTATTGCTCTCGAACTGCCTGCGGCATAGAGATTCAAGAAGTCATCACCGTTGCGCAGTTTTTCAAAACCTTCTTTAATCGCTTCTTCTGTCAGTGAAGAAATCCAAAGGCGTTTGATTGGTTTTGTGTTTTTAGCTTTTAGCAATACCCATTGTTGAATCAGTTCCCCTTCTTGCCCGGCATCCCCGCAATTAATCACTTCTGAACAACGTTGCACCAAACTTTCAATGGTTCTGAATTGTTTTTGAACTCCTTGATCCGGCATTACTTTGATGCTGAATTTTGATGGAATCATGGGTAATGTTGCCAGATTCCAGGTTTTCCACAAAGAGGTATAGTCATGTGGTTCTTTGAGTGTGCAGAGATGTCCGAAAGTCCAAGATACCCAATACCCATTGCCTTCAAAGTAGCCATCCTTTTTGAGGTTGGCTCCAAGAATTGTTGCAATTTCTTTAGCAACACTCGGCTTTTCTGCAATGCAAAGTTTCATGGTTACGGTGCTTACTAAATCTTGGTTCTGGTGTATTGGAAAACTTTAAAATTGTAAGGGTTTTTTTCGTCCTTGATGTAAGACAAAATTTCTTTTTTAGTCCATTTCTTGGCATCAATTGCGGGAAACCACGTGTCGCCCTCAAAGTCTTGTTCGATATGGGTTACAAGCATTTCATCAACGAGGTTTTTGTCCAGTGCATCCCGATAAATTTGCCCGCCACCGATAATGAAAATGTCGCGATCCTTTTCATTTTTGAAATGCGCAAGCGCATCTTCAAGATTCTGAAAACTCAAACAATCGGGATGCTTAAATTCTTTGTTTCGTGAAATAACAACATTTATTCTTTCAGACAAAGGACGATACTTAAGTGGAATTGAATCCCAATTCCGGCGACCCATAACAACGATATGCCCTTTAGTAGTTTGAGTAAAGAAACGCATGTCTGCTGGTAAATGCCAGATCAGATCGTTGTCTTTTCCAATGACATCGTTCGATGCTTTTGCAACAATTAGTTTTACCATGATTATACGCTGACTTCTCCTTTGATATGTGGGTGTGGATCGTAATTGAGCAATTCAAAATCTTCAAATTTGAAATCGAAGATTGACTTTATTTCAGGATTGATTTTCATTTGTGGAAGCGCTCTTGGTTCACGTGAGAGCTGAAGTTCAATTTGTTCAAGGTGATTGTTATACAAGTGCGCATCACCAAAAGTATGTATGAATTCTCCAGGTTTAAGATCGCAAACTTGTGCTATCATCATTGTAAATAGAGCATAGGATGCAATGTTGAACGGAACGCCCAAAAACACATCTGCGCTGCGTTGATAGAGTTGACAAGAAAGTTTCCCATCTGCAACATAAAATTGGAAGAACGCGTGACAAGGAGGGAGTGCTGCTTTGCCGTTGGCAACGTTCTCTTCAAATGATTTTGAGGTATCCGGCATTACGCTTGGATTCCATGCCGAAACCATTATTCTCCGATTGTTAGGGTTCGATTTTAGCTGATCAATGACCATTTGGAGTTGATCTATACCTTCTCCGTTCCAGTTGCGCCATTGTGCGCCGTAGACCGGTCCCAATTCACCCTCCGCATTCGCCCAGGCATCCCAAATTTTTACTCCGTGCTCATTCAGATATTTCACATTGGTGTCACCTTTAATGAACCAGAGTAATTCATGAATAATTGATTTCAGATGAAGCTTTTTGGTCGTAAGCATTGGAAAACCGTCATTCAGGTCAAATCTCATTTGATATCCAAAAACACTTTTTGTACCGGTCCCAGTGCGATCTCCTTTTTGGGCACCATTTTTGGATATATGTCTTACAAGATCAAGATATTGTTTCATACGATGATTATTAGCCCAAATTTAGATTTAATAAGGCTTTTGAGGCCTAAAATTACGGCGGATAATTCAAACACGGCCCTTATTTTTATTAACAGATTTTCTTGTTTTTCTCCGTCAGAATTCTATTTTTGTTCTCCCAAAACTGACCAGGAGCCATGAGAATCACACTGATTTTGTTGTTATTTACCGTGTCATCGGTAGTTTTTGCTGAAGAGCTTCCGAAGGATTGTTTAGGTATTTATGCTGGTGAAATGGCGGCATACACAGTCACTAAAAATGACATTGAAATGAACATCGAAAAACACGATGTAAAAATTCAAATTACCAGACATGATATCTTCTATTCAAGCGGACAAATTGAGCTTCGGGGCGGTTATACTTTTCTAAAGCAATCTGGTTCTCAGTATCTCATAAAGGTGAATTTGAGCAACGGCAAGAATATCTCTTATCAGATGGATTTGATTTGGAATAAAAAGGCCCGAACTCTTTCAGTTTCGGGTAAAAATGGTGAGCCCGATCTGACCCTTGAAAAAATAGAGGGATAGTGCTTTAAGAAGTCTTGGTTTTTAAAATGATTTAGTCTTGAAAACTGGAATTAAGTGAACTCGCAGAAACTTCACGAACGCAGCACCCTTTACCCTTATTTAGACATAGATTCAATTGTCCAATATCATCCATTTTCATTTCTTTTATCGGTGTTGTTTTTATTCTTGAATCACAAATAAAACTTCTTGAAGGAATGAGTTGGAAAGAGGATAATGCTGTTTGATAAGACGACAGCAACTGTATTTAATCTTTGTAATCGTAAACAAGCAGTTTTGCTTTGATTTCTTCAATGTGTTTCATCTTCTTTTCCTGACGAAGACGAATGGCCGATTTCGTGAAATAGGTGTGAGCTGTAAGGAACTTAACTTGAATTTCATCCCACATACGATCACTGTTTAATTTGCCATGTTCACGTAGCTCTCTGCGTAAGAGATTTGCGATATCATGAAAGTCATCTCGGCCTAAATAATCAAGATCTGCATCACACATTATTTGTTGTAAATGTGAGTTTGGTGTTTGTGGAATTTCAGTTGCTTTAATCAAGCCATCAATCACATCAATTTGCTCCTTGGTATAACCATATTTTGGAAGAATTTCACGCGCCAGGCGCATACCAATCTCTTCATTCTTTTCGTATTTCTCAATGAAACCAGCATCGTGGTACGTTGCGGCAGATTTGAGCAAGAAAAGATCCTCATCGGTAATACCCTCCATAATCGCCAATCGCTCCACAGCCTTTGTTACGTCTATGGTGTGGTTAATGCTATGGTATAATAGTTTTGGAGATAATTGCGTTTCAAGAATTTTCATGATGTGGCGCTCAGCCTTCATGTAGTTAATCGAGCTGTATAAGTGAAGATCAACAATTTTCCAAAATTTATTATTTGGTTTTTTACCTTCACCTTTGATAGAAAGTTCGGGTTTGATGCCGCTGACATAATACATGTCGAGCATCCCCTTGTGCTTGGTTTGAACTTTGCCGCGATAGGTACATTTAAAATACGGCGCAATGTACTCGTAAGTGTTTCCTGATACGTTGACCGTCCCTGGTTGTCCGTGCATTTCCATACGCTGCGCCTGATTCACTGTAGCGCCCCAAATGTCATAGGCAAAGCGTTTGATTCCAATTACACCTGCAATGACCTCTCCGGTATTAATTCCGATGCGTATTTCCCAATCTTTTTCGCCACGTTCAATTGCTGCTTTTTGACGATCCAGCATGTAATCTTTAATCTCTAATGCAGATAAACAAACCTCTATGGCATTGCTCTTGTTGCGAATAGGCACACCGCCTGCACACATGTAAGAGTCACCAATTGTTTTGATTTTTTCAAGATCATATTTTTCAATAATCTCATCAAACTTTGAAAAGTAACTGTCTAATTTCTGCACTAATTCTTGCGGTTTCATGTCCTCCGCAATCTTTGAAAAGCCTACAAAATCTGTAAACATCACAGACACGTTTTTGTAATAGCGGGCCTTCGATCTTCCTTCTTTTTTGAGCTCTTCTGCTGTGCCTTCTGGTAAGATGTTTAAGAGTAGTTGTTCTACTTTTTCTTTTTCTTTCTCAAGCAATTCTTTTTGGTGCTCAATTTTAGCTTTTTGAATCTCTACTTTTTTCTTTTGATCTTCAATTTTCTTGTGTTGTTCTGTGATTTGTCGGGTTCGTTTGACCACTTCAATTTCGAGACGTACTTTTTGGCGTCTGATGACATCCACTCTACGGCGATAAATTCCAATTCCAAGTGCCGTTAACGCAAGAATGATAAGAATTCTGAACCACCAGGTTAACCAGAATGGAGGTGTGATGTGAATACCAATAGTTGTTGGTTCTGTAGACCAAATACCATCTCCACTTTGAGCAAAGACTTTTAAGGTATATTCTCCATGCGGAATGTTCAGGTAGTTTACTTTGTTTTCATGTTCCAGATAGGTGTACTCTTCTTCGTGCCCTTCAAGAATATATTTGTAACGCGTCTTTCCTGTATTGGAGTAGTTGGTTGATATAAATTCAAACGAGATATCATTTTGATCAAATTCTAGATTCAATTGAGTAAAAGAGGAAATGTTTTGTGCAATGACTTCACGATTATTAGCGCCTTTGGATGAGAGCAAAACTCTGGAAATAATGGCAGAAGGCTCATTCGGATTTTTGTTTATCATGTGTGGATTAAACACGGTATATCCGTTTATTCCACCAAAATATAATAGTCCTTCTGATGACTTAAAGAAGGCGTTTGTATTGAACTCATTGCTTTGCAAGCCATCTTTTACCGTGTAGTTTGTGAACTGTTCGTTTTCTGGATTGAATTTTGAAATTCCTTTGTTGGTACTGGCCCAAATATTCTTTTGATCATCTTCGAGCATTCCGTAAATCACATTGTTTGCCAAGCCTTGAGTTTCGGTGTAGTTGGTGGTTTCGTTTGTCGTGAGATCAAGGCGTTTTATCCCATCTCCATAGGTGCCTAGCCAAAGACTGTTTTTTTCAGTTTGCAGTAGGCAGGTGATGTGGGCATTTTGTTCGTTGTGATTGGCAATTGGGTAATGTTTGAAATAGAATGATCCGTCTGGTTTTTCAACGATATTGTACAAGCCCTGATCGCTTGTAACTAACCAAATTTTGCCGGACAAGTCCCGATATATAACCTTAACAGATCCTTCTCCAATGCTGTTATCGCTGTCTGTTTTGGCATAGAAGGAGTAATCAAGATTTTGTCGGTCAATAATTGATAGTCCTAAGCGCGATCCAATCCAAAGACGCTTATCATCTGCGGGCACAATTTGATAAACACGCAAATCATTTGAATGAGAATTGGCTGTTTGGAAATCTACTTTTTTAAACGAATAGGCACCAGCTTTTAAATTCGAGATGGTTAGAATGTAGAGGCCGTCATCGTAGCCCAGCCAAATTTTTTCGGGCGTTTCAACATAGATACTGAGCAGATAGTTTTGAGTACTGTTATCTCGGTAAATGTGATAGAATTTTTGTTCGTCAGTTTTATAAATGGTTAGATCCTTTTTGGTTCCGATATAAACATCTCCGTTTTTGTTTTCTGCAAATGACCATACATTAAAATCAACTAAACCGTGGTCTGGGTCATTATTCAGGGATATCGTTGCAAAGCCTTGTTTGTACTTGTCAAACTTGGAAAATCCTTTTTCAGCGCCGATCCAAAAAACGCCATTATTATCCTCAAAAATATTGGAAACGTGATCATCCTGGATGCTTGAATTGTTATAAGGATTTGTTTTATACTGGAAGATTTTTTCGCGTCCGCTGGAGTCTTGTTTTAAGAGAAATAAGCCCGACTCATTTGAGCCGATCCAAATGTTTTCTTCGTTTTCACGGTACGCGCAGGTTATATCAAGGTATTCCAGAATTTTGTTGTCACCCAATGGGCGCATTATTTTGTCTTCATCTATTGTGAATATCCCTGTTTTTGTAGAAACCAGAAGGGAGGAAGAACCGTTCTGTGATATCTGATTAATAGAGGAGGGTGTTTTTTGTACCTGATCAATTTCAAAGAATGATTGATAGGGTGGCGCCGAGTAATAAATCTGGCCTGTTTCTGTGCCCACCCAGGCGGTTTTAGCTTTGTCAATGAACATGCAAGTAAACCCGGCGTTTTCATTGATTGATTTTATAATTTCAACTTCTTTTGTACGAAGGTCTATTTTATTGATGCCATACTTATCAGAGAGCGCCCAAATGTGTCCGTTCGCGTCAAAACCCATATGTGTGAAAACATAACCCCTGATGCCCGGAAATAATTCACGGTTGATGCGTGTAATTTTGAAATTGACAGGATTGAGGAAGCCTATTCCGCGGTTGGTTCCAAACCAAAGATGCCCATATTCATCTTTTTGTAAAAAGTACAGATAGTTGTTTGGAAGTGTTGAGTTGTCTTCTGGAATGCTTTTGAATACTAAAAAGTCATAGCCGTCATATCGGTTAAGTCCGTCTTGCGTAGCCACCCAGATAAAGCCCAAATTGTCTTGAACAACGCCTGTTACAGAACTTTGGGAGAGTCCGTCTTCAATAGCATAACGATCAAATCGTATGTTTTTTTGCTGCGCGTTGCTTAGAATTGATGCAAGCAAGAAGCTTAATGAGAATAGGAGCGACTTTGAGTAGAGCTTGCTCATTGCATTTAGATTCGAATACCAATTACTAAAATATCATCAACTTGTTCATAAGGACCCTGCCAGTCTTCAATCTGTTGTTTCAGATAGTCATGTTGTTCAGGCATTGATTTTTTGTGAACTTCAAGGAGTGTATCGCGGAAATGTTTATAGAGGAATTTTTTTCCGCGGGCGCCCCCGAATTGATCTGCATATCCATCTGTAAACAGATAGATCAAGTCTCCTTTTTGAATTTTTACTTTATGAGTTGTGTATACGTGTGAATCCGGATCGAAGGAACCTATAGCAAATTTATCTGCCTTAACAATTATAAATTCGTTGTCTCGAATCAGGTAGAGTGGGTTATTGGCACCAGCGTATTCAAGTTCCATCGCCCTATAATCAATGGTGCAGAATGAGAGATCCATTCCGTCCCGTACGGTGTTGTCTTCACTGGCTTTGTTTAATGATTCCGATACAAATTTATTTAGCTCGTTCAGGATTAAACCTGGTTCTGTTTTACGATGTTCTTTCACTGCAGCATTTAAGCCGTTTGCGCCAACCAGACTCATAAAAGCACCTGGCACCCCGTGACCGGTACAATCAACCGCTGAAACAAGTGATTTGCCTTCAGTTTCATAAAACCAGTAAAAATCGCCTGAAACGATGTCTTTTGGTTTAAATAATACAAATGATTCCGGACAAACTTTTCGAATTACTTCCTGGGGAGGAAGAATTGAATACTGTAAGCGCTTAGCGTATCGTATACTATCAGTGACATCTTTATAGAGTTCTTCAAGTTTCAAACGCTGGCGCTCCATTTCGTCACGCTGTTGAACAACTTCTTCGGTTCGTTCTTCTACCTTACGTTCTAGAATGCGCTCGGTTTCGGCAAGTTCGTCACGCATCTTTAGCAGCGCGTGTCCTAGAACGTCTTCATCGCTTAATGGCTGATAGGGCGAATTAAATTTGCTTTGTCCAACTTCACGTGCAAAATCACTTGTTTTTTGAAGTCCATCTACAAGTCCAATCATTGCAAGCGACATGTCGCCAATTTCATCGTTTGTTACTTTGATTCGGGTTTTTGGAAATATACCCTTACTCATTTCTATTAAAACATGACGAAGTGACTGCAGTGGCTTGACAATCGTGTTAGTTGTGAATACGGCAATTACAATCGCAAATATAATCAGGGCCGCGCCTAGAAACCAATAGAAGGTTAGAGCCTGGAAATTTTCTTTTGACTCAACAGATGAACTTTTAACTAATGCCAGGGCATCTTCCTCTTGCTTTTCAATGCTATTTAATAAGGACAAGAGGTTATAATCAATTTTTCCTGCGTATACAGAAACCTCGCCGTCTTGTGCAACATAGAACCTGGCCGTGAATGAACTCATCAAATCATCATAGCTTGCAATATCCGGCAGCAAAGTCATAATGTCCTGGTAGAAGCCAAAAAGGGTGTCTATTTTTCCAACAGCGCGCTCAAAAAGGGCCTTGTCAGAATCTACGTCCCAATCGTTCATTAGTGTTCGGATCTGAGCAATTTCAGCTGGGATATTTTGAGCAATCAGATTTTTTAAACGCAATTTATCCGGAACATCGTTGCGGCTTTGGTCATTTACCCATTGAATCGCCAACTGTTTAGACTCATTAACTAAAAGCTTGAGATTGCTTACGTGTTCCTTGGAGGGGGTAAGTACCTGAATTAGTTCGTTGGTGGTTTGGTCGTTTTTCTGGAAAGTTTTTATACCATTATTGACGGCAACAAAAGTAGCACCGAAAACAACAATGATAAAGAGTATCAAAACCCCAAATCCTGTTCCGATTTTTTTACCTATTGTAAATCTGAAACTCATTTTTTGCTATCCGCCAAGTTGGTCTAAGATAGTTTTAAATTTGAGATGCTGAGCTTCATCTTTTAAAGTTGATGAATAAATTCTTACCAGTTGTTTTAACACATCTTTGTCGGTAGGGTCTTTTTCGTAGGCCGCCAGATACTTTGGTAAATTGATAATATCCAGTTTGGTTTGATAAATAGTCCAATTTTCATTGTCATTCAAGCTATAGTAAATTCCCGCTAGACCTTCTATTACTTCTGGGCTTTCAGGATTAAGAAGATAAGCCTTTTGCATCATTGGTAGTGCCTTTAAGAAAAGTTCATTCGAAAGTTCGATATTGGCAATTAGCTGCTCCATGCTGTCATTAACATCTGGGTTTTCCATCAAGTCAGCTCCGCGATTATAATAAAGTACTGCCGTGTTTAAATTGGCAAGATAATTCATTGAATCAATTGCAAGAACCTTGCTCAGTGCATTTACAGCAAGGGTGAATGTTATTTCATAGTCCTTTCCGCTTAGTCGTCCAAGTTGTCTTGAATAGCCATTTCCTAAAGCGTTATAGTATTCGATATCCACAGCGCTGAATTGTTTAGCCGGGTCAATCAACTGAACATATTTTTCTTTGTAGATGAGATAAGAACGCTCAGATTCGGCAAATTTATTTTCATCTAAATAAGTGACGGCATCGTTGTAATAGCGAACAATTGTATTAGCTAAATATTTTGTGATTTGATCTTTGTAGATACCGGTTGAATCTGTTTTGCGGGCTTGTAAATAAGATTCAAGAGCAATATCACGATACGCCAGGTTTATGGTTGGTGGTGTTTCAAGCTTATGGTAAATTAAGCCGCGCAGCTGCCATGTTTGTGAATTATTTTTTTCTGGCGTTTGAACTGCCTGATCAATAAATACGCGCGCCGAATCGTAATCACCAGCTTTAAACATAGCATGTGCTTTCGCAGTTAATTCCTGCGTCAGACCCGCCTGTGAAATCAGGATCAGTACAAAGATTAATATGTGTCTTACCTTAATCATTCAATTACTTTGTAAGCTAAACTGGTCAATTTTGTTGCAATTACAAGATTATATTTTTTTGCATTCGGTTTGCTGATTTCATAAGCTTGTTTACTGCCATCAAGTACAAAATTTATAACAGCGCCCTTACTTAAATAGCCTTCTTTGTCGGTAACAATAAGGGTGCTTTTAGTTTTTAATTGCGTAGTCAATGCGGTAATCTGATCACTCTTATCAGCTCCTAAAAACAAAATGTGTGCCTTATCTATTTCAGTGCGGCTGGCGAATTTTTTTATCACGATAGATTGACTGCCGATAGATTTACCTTTGAACTTTAGCGTTAATTGATCAAAAACGTCAGATGTTCCGGCAAGCGTGCCTATTACAAACTCCCCTTTGCGATATTCTTCAGGCCAGTCAATTAAGGTGGCAAAATTGTAAAGAAAAAGAGCTTTAGAAGAAGAACGGGTGTCTTTCACCTGACTAATAATAGCAGTTTTGTTCGCCCCACTCATGAGGAAAAGCGCAATCAGTGCTATTAATACTCTACGGCTCAGATTTCTTTGTTACGTTGTTGGGTGCGTCTTTGCTAAAATTATGCCAAATCTATTTTTGTACAGGTGCGCTGGCGTTTGCAGCTACTTGAAAAGTTTGTATATCACGATCAAAGAGGTATAATCCGCCTTTATCGCTTCCAATCATTTTAAGTTTGTCGAGAATGTTTCTGGCCAAAGCTTCTTCTTCTAATTGTTCTGCAACATACCATTGCATGAAGTTGTGGGTAGAATAGTCTTTTTCTTGAAGGCATACAAAAACGACTTCGTTAATCATATTTGTAACCATTAACTCATGCTCTAGTAATCTGCTGAAAACATCGGTTAATGAATCAAAATTTTGTTTAGGGCTAGGAATGGCAGGAATAATTGCTTTGCCTCCGCGCTCATTAACAAACTTTACTAGTTTCAACATGTGCAGGCGTTCTTCTTCAGCGTGTAGATAAAGAAAATTTGCAGTACCGTTGATTCCAGAATTTTCTGCCCACGAAGCCATAGCCAAATAAAGATGAGACGATACTGCTTCAGCTTCAATTTGTTTGTTCAGAATTTTTTCAATTTTCTTGTTCAAGCGAGGAAAGATTAAGTTTTGAATGCAGTAAAATTAATGTAAAATAGCTAATAATAGAAAGTACACCTAAATAATTCCTAATTTTAGTCCAACATATACTCTGTGAATGAGCAAAAAAAAGAAGTCGCCGGCACAAAAATTGAGCCGGTTTTTGCGTGAGACAATCCTCAATTATTTTCAATCCAATACAAATGGAACCTTTAACTACAAGCAGGTTGCTGAGGCTTTGAAGGTAAATGATTCAGAAACAAGAAAACTTGTTTTTACTATTTTGAACGAACTTGCTAAGGAGGGCGTTTTAGATGAAGAGCAAAGAGGGCTTTTCAAGTTTGCAGCGACAACAAATTTTTACAACGGTATAATAGAATTCACTAATAGAGGTAGCGCTTTTGTAATGGTCGAAAATTTGAGGGAAGATATTTTCATCCCTGCAAAATCAACGCAACGTGCATTGAACGGCGACAAAGTAAGTGTAAAAATTACTTCCAGAACGCGCAATAGAAAACCAGAAGGTGAAGTCATGGCTGTTCTTGAGCGCAAAGAAAGATTGTTCGTAGGCACTATTGATATTCAGAATAACATCACTTTTTTAATTCCGGATGATCCTAAAATTGATGTAGATATTTTTATTCCTATTGGAAAACTAAAAGAAGGAAAAAACGGCTATAAGGCGGTTGCAAAGGTCACTGATTGGCCAGAGAACGCAAAAAATCCATTTGGTGAAATCGTTGAGGTTTTTGGACATCCTGGCTCAAATGATGCGGAGATGAAAGCAATCCTTGTTTCCAACGGAATTAAATTTACTTTCCCAGATGAAGTGCTTGATGAGGCTAATCAAATCAGTATAAATTTACCGCAAGAGGAAATAGCAACACGCAGAGATTTTAGATCGATCACAACCTTCACAATTGACCCTGTTGATGCAAAAGATTTTGACGATGCTATCTCGGTAGAGTTTTTAGAAAACGGAAATTTTAGAATTGGTGTTCATATTGCGGATGTTGCTCATTACGTGACAGAAAATTCTGCTTTAGACAAAGAAGCTTTGATTCGCGGAAACTCTGTTTATCTTGTAGATAGTGTTGTACCTATGTTGCCAGAGCATCTCTCTAATGGTGTTTGTTCGCTTAGACCAAATGAAGAAAAGTTTACTTTTTCTGCAGTATTTGAAATGAATGAATCAGCTAAAGTTGTGAATGAATGGTTTGGAAAAACGGTCATTAAATCAGCCCGCAGATTCTCGTATGAAGAGGCTCAAGAAATTATTGAAACGGGTGAAGGAGATTATAAAAATGAAATTTTACTCGTTGACAGACTCGCAAAAAAACTGCGCAAAGAGCGCATGAAGGAAGGGGCATTAGAAGTACAAAGCACCGAAATCAGATTTGAATTGAACGAAGCTGGGTTTCCAGTTAAGGTTTTGAAAAAAACCACTAAAGATTCAAACAAACTGATTGAAGAATTTATGCTTCTCGCAAATAAGCATGTGGGATTTTTTGTTGGTGACCCGAAGCGTCAGCCACGTGTCACGTACATTTATCGCGTACATGATCGCCCTGATCCAGAAAAAGTAGAGCAATTCAAAGTCTTTGTGTCAAAGTTTGGTAAACATTTTACCTATAAAGATGATCAGGATATTGCTCGTCAGATGAATCGTCTTTTTGAAGAAATGAAAGATGAAAGTTCATACAACATGATTCAGCAAATGGCCATAAAATCAATGGCAAAAGCTGCGTATGACACTAAAAATATTGGTCATTACGGACTTGCCTTTACACATTACTCACATTTCACATCTCCTATTAGAAGGTACGCAGATTTAGTGGCGCACAGAATTTTATTTGAAGTTTTGCACAATAAGTTTTTGCACCATGCTCACTTGAGCTCAACGGCAAAACATATTTCGATGACCGAGCGAAAAGCGGTGGAGGCAGAGCGTACTTCAAGAAAGTTTTTCCAAGCCCAATTTCTCAAGGATAAAATTGGTGAAACTTTTGTTGGAACAATAACTGGGTTGACGGATTGGGGAATGTTCGTTGAAATCGATGAAAACTTTTGTGAAGGGATGATTTCGTTAAAGTCGATGAAGGATGACCGTTATGTTTTTGATGAGCGAGATTACGTTGTTGTTGGCGTCAATGACAACCGTGAATTTAATGTTGGAGACAAAATAAATGTAAAAGTTGTTACCGTCAACTTAGCTAAAAAGCAAGTTGATTTTGAGTATGTCAGTACTGAAAAAAGTTAGTTGAATTATTTGCTTTCTGGTTTTTCAAAGACTGGATCTTTGAAAATTTCATAACCGTATTGAATGCCAAAAATGTGATTCAAATGCGGAGTTGCGCGGAATTCTTTTTCTAGTAAATAGTACAAATCTATAGAGTGTCTTTTTGGTAAGTTAAGTGATACACCAAGCGTCATGCGGTAAGAGTCTATAGGGTTGTAAATGTTTTTTGGACTCAATGCTTTATAGAATTCGTAACTTGCAAATGGCTGAATTTTTTTGAGATTTGTTGGTGTGTATTTTGCACTTATTTTGAATCGCATTACGTTTCGGTTATCCGGATAAATTGCATCGTTAATGACCCCTAAATAGTTAAATGGAACTTGATAACGAACCCGAGCCTTCAGTCTAAGTCCTGCCCCGTCTATTTTATAATCATATGCAACGTTCAAAGCAAGTCTGTGAACACCTTCGTAATGACTTTCCTGATTCTTTCTGGAATACCGATAATCACCTGAAAATTCTAGGTTTTTGATAGGTTCATAAGCGACTCCAATTTCATTAATGTAAGAGTCTACTGAAGATGCGTTCTTGTAAAAGCGTGTTTGCATCTCATAGCTAAGTGAAAGATTGTTGGTCAAGTCTGCCCCAACTCCTGCAGATACCCAAACGTTCGCATCTTGAGTCTGTGCAAGAATGGCATGACTTGAAAGAATGAAAGCGGCAGTGATGAATTTGCGCATGGTTATTTCAGGATGTTCAGGTCAGATACTGAATATTCAGTTTTTTTGTCCTGAATTTGGATTGTTTTAAATACTGGCGTTACTCCGTCATCACAAGTATCGCAGCGCGAGTATGCAAAAATGGTATACTCTCCCGGTGTCAGATAATCGAATCTATAGCTGCCGTCATAACTGCAAGAAAATTTGTCATCGTAAGTTAAGTCGTTGTCACCGTAGATTATAAATACATCTTCATCCATTGCATAGTACTCATCCGTTGTATCTCCAATACTGTTGATATTATAAACGTGTACCTTGCCTGTAATCGAAGATGTACCACCTCGTCCAGGTTCTTTGTTGCATGATAGGGTAATCGCAAGCAGTGCAAAAGAGAAAATAAAATAGCGCATAATAAGGTTGATTTAAGTCACCGAAATTTTATACTGGTGAAGGTGCAAACCTAAGAATAAAATAACAAAATAGTAAATTGACGTTAATCATGTCTTTTTTGCCCCCATCTCTTAATATTCTTTGAATTGCCCGTATTGTCTCAGAAAATGGTTAATTTAGTTCTGTGTAATCTGCTTAGGAGATTGATTTAATGTTAAGTCTTTGGCTTTATCTGTCAACCTTTCTGGAGCAAATTGCGTTATATCACCACAGAGAAATAGATTATGAAACGAATTCTGCTTGGCTGCACTTTTCTAGCTTTTGCAGGCCTTAATGCCCAGGTTATCATCAATGAGTTTTCATGCTCGAATATGAACGGTCCTAATGATGCCTTCGGTGAGAAAGAGGATTGGGTTGAACTATATAACACGGGTGCTACCGCTTTTGACCTAAGTGGTTATTTTCTTACAGATAACGACAATAACCTTAGCAAGTGGGAAATTCCTACTGGAGCAAGCGTTCCGGCAAATGGATACACGATGATTTTTTTCTCTGGAAGAGGCATTCTAAGTGGATCACAAATACACCCGTCTTTTGGTCTTACCCAAACAAAAAATGAATTTATTGGATTAACCGCGCCGTCGGGCAATGTTGTTGATAGTATCACAATGGTTAAGATGACACAAAAAGATCATTCCTATGGACGAACGACAAACGGTGCAGCTACATGGAGTTTGTTTACAACGCCAACCCCTAACGCAGCCAATGCTGGAGCAGTAAATTATTATACTGCAAAACCAGTCTTCAGCCTTGCTCCTGGTTTTTATACCGGTACTCAAAATGTTACAATCACAACAACGGATGCTTCTGCAACCATTTACTACACGCTCGATGGAACCACTCCTACTACGGGTTCAACAGTCTACTCTGGTCCGGTGAGCATTTCTACAACCACAGTTTTACGAGCGAGATGTTTTTCTTCCGTACCAAGCACTCCCGCAAGCTTTGTCGAAACAAATACATATTTTATCAATAGTCCTCACACCATACCTGTAATTTCAGTTTCGGGAGATTTAATTACTGATTTTTTGAATGATGTTGCTCCGGGTGCATTCAGTAGCAATTTTGATGGCGTTTTTGAGTACTTCGACAAGACAGGTGCATTTATTGACGAGGGTACAGGTTTTGCCAATAAGCATGGAAATGACTCGTGGGCTTATGACCAAAGAGGTTTTGACATTGTGGTAAGAGATGAGTATGGAACAAACTCAGCAATTCAACATGAGATTTTTCAAGAAAAGAGCCGTGATGAATATCAAAAATTAATTTTGAAAGCTGCTGCCAATGACAACTATCCTGCATCAGGAGGCGCTCACATTCGTGATGCATATGTACACACAATATCTGCAATTGGTGATTTGAGAATGGATGAGCGAACAAGTGCATTTGTGATTGTTTACGTGGATGGAGAATATTGGGGTCTTTATGATGTTAGAGAAAAGGTAGATGATCATGATTTTACAAGTTACTACTACGACCAGGGAAAATACGAAATTGATTTTATAAAAACATGGGGTGGTACCTGGGCAGAATATGGTGATCCGGCTATGACCGACTGGAACGATATCTACACCTATATCACTACGAACGATATGTCTGTTACTGCTAATTATGAGTACGTCAAAACAAAATACAATGTTGGTAGCTTGATTGATTATGTTGTTTTGAACTCCTACATAGTTACGTCTGACTGGCTGAATTGGAACACTGCCTGGTGGAAAGGAAATAATCCAGATGGAGATAAAAAAACCTGGCGTTACGTATTATGGGATAATGATGCTTCGTTCGGACACTACATTAATTATACAGGAATTCCAAGTACCTCTCCAGATGCCGATCCATGCAATCCTGAAACACTTGCGGGAACTGGTGGCGACCCCGAAGGGCACATTACAATATTGAATGCCTTAATGAACAATGCAGAATTTCAGCAAGAATACATTACTCGCTATGCTGATCTTTCCAACGGTGTATTTTCTTGTCCGCAAATGCACGCTATTCTCGACAGCATGGTTGCTGTTATGACTCCTGAAATGACGGGACAAACGGGCAAGTGGGGAGGATCTGTTACCGGTTGGCAGGCAAATGTGCAAACGCTCAAGGATTATATTGATGCGCGATGTGCAGCAATGAGCAGCGGAATGATTGATTGTTATAATCTAACGGGGCCTTTTGATTTAACAGTAAACGTTGATCCTGCAGGCGCAGGAGAAGTGAAGGTAAACTCTGAATGGGTTCCTTATTATCCTTGGACTGGAGTCTATTATGGAAACATCACAACACTCTTCAAAGCAAGTGCTTTTACTGGTTATGAGTTTGATTATTGGGAGTCAACAAATCATGTATTTACTCAGCCAGATAGTTTGAATGATACATTGAATCTTGCAATGGCTGATTCTGTTATTGCGCACTTTACGGCTATTGTTGTTCCACCGCCACCACCTCCGGTACCTGGTCTTCCTCCTGGAGATTATACGGGCTTCCATTTACCAAACGCCTTTTCGCCAAATAGTGATCAGAACAATGATTTTCTGAATTATTACATGGGATATGATGTGGTTTCTTTTGAACTGCAGATATTCGATCGTTGGGGTAATCTGGTTTTTAAAACCAACGTGAACGGTACCTATTGGGATGGTTATTACAAAGGAAAGTTGGTGAATACGGGTATTTACACATATTCGCTCAATTATAATCTGACGGATGGAACCACTTGGGAAAAAACCGGAAACATAACAGTGATCAGATAACATGAAAATAATTCTATCAGGGTTAGTTATTTTATTTGGTTTTTTAGCCACTGCGCAAGATATTCATTTTACGCAATCGCAGCAAAACACCATGCTCTTAAATCCTGCAGCAACGGGTGTTTTTAACGGGTGGGAGCGCGCTACAATTAATCATAAAAATCAATGGGTAACTTCGGGTACAAAATTCTTTACTACCTCACTTGCCGTTGACATGAATTTCTTCAAACCAAAGCGCGGTAATAAAGCGCATATGGGTTTTGGCTTTCAGTTCTATAATGACATTGGCGGAGATAGTAAGTTTGGGACCAAACAAGCCTTATTTAGTTTGAGTGGAATTGTTCCGGTTGCCGAGATGCATTCACTGGCAGCTGGTTTGCAATTTGGATTTGGACAACGCACAGGTGATTTGACTGGTTTGATTTTCCCAAATCAATTTGATGGGGATGTTTTGGACCCAACCTTAAATTCACAAGAGTATAACAACCTGGTGAGTTTTATGTATCCCGATGTTTCGGCTGGAATTTTTTATCGGTATGGAAATCACAAGGTAGGTTTTCAGAGAGACAATGCAACTGAGTTTAAGCTAGGTGTTGCTTATTTTCATGCAAATACACCAGACATGAAATATCGTTTTGGGTTTACTGAACAACTCTATGGCAAGCTTGTCATTCATACTTCCTTTCTAAAAGACTTTTCTGGATCTTCGTTTGGAGTAGAAGCATTCTTTAACGAGTTTATTCAAGGCCCACACAATGAAACTTTATTTGGTGCGCTTTTGCGATACAGACTTTCCAGCGGTTCAAAAACTACAGGTCTTTCGCGCGATACTTATTTAATGGCGGGCTGCGCAATGCGTTATAATGATGCCGTATGTCCCATGATTTATTTTCAATGGAGCGGATTAAAATTTGGAGTATCGTATGATGTTACCGTATCGCAATTTGCACAATTTGTGCGCTCTGGAGGATTAGAGTTTTCATTTGAATATGCCAATCTTGATTTTGCGCTTTTTAAAAGAAGAAGACTTTAATAAGCAATTACACACTAAATAAGAAGAGCCCGCTAGTTTTCTTGCGGGCTCTTTTGATTTATAGTTTTGCTACAACTCTTATTCTAAGATCTGCTGGATCTACACCGCCCGCTTGTACTGCTTTTACTGCAGCCGCCAGAAGCGCATCCGCATTTTTTTGTTGCGCACGATTAAAATTTGGGTCGTTTTCAACTGCCCAGTTTAGACGTTGTTTGGTGATAACGCCGCCTTCCATTTCAACTACCGCAGTGACGGCTCCTAAATATCTGTCATTAAATGACTGGCACCCCATTGTGCTGCAGATAGTTTCGCACTCTGAACCGATTTTTACATTCCCTTCAATACCTCTTTTAACAATAAATTCTTGCTCCATAAATTGTAATTTTTAAATGATTTAGAGATGAAAATAGGAATTTATTATATACTTTCAGTCGAATGACTTGTCGAATCAAAATTAAACTTCTGTTTACTACCATACTGGGCTGCTTGGTGGTTTTTAGTTTTGGGCAAACGGCTGTAATTGATAGCCTAGAAAAGGAGTTTCTGACTGTGACTACAAAGTCAGAAAAGTCAGAAATACTCGAGGCTCTTTTTTCTGAGTTTCAATTTAACGATTCTGAAAAAGCACTTGAGGTAGCCTTGGAGTTTAAGAACTTGAATTGGTCTTCTGATGAAGAGTATTCGAGAGACGCGCTACAGTCACTAAACCTTGTCGGTATTGCTTACATGGATTTGAATCAAAATGATTCAGCATTGTTTTATTTTCAGCGATTACTTGAAATTGCAACGAAAAATCATGACTCCTTGTTTATGTCTAAATCATATAACAACATAGGTGCCTTGAATGCTAATCTTGGAAACTTTGATGCTGCTGTAAAGTACATTCAAAAAAGTGCCATAATAGATGAAGCTACTGGTGACAAGGAAGGTGCGCTCGTCAGCTATGTAAATATCGGATCTATTTTTATTATGCTCGACGCGAATGACTCGGCGCGCTATTTTTTGACAAAGGGACTCAATGTAGCAAAGGACAACAAGGATCATGCAATGGTTGCCACTTGTTATTTGAATCTGGGTGTTTTTGAATATAAACTTGAAAATTTTGAACAGGCTCAATCAAATTTGTTTGGCGGGCTAGAGCACGCAGAAGCAATAAATAATCACGATTTGCTCTCCAGAATTTATCATAATTTAGCCCTGATAAGTCTTTCGCAAAAAGATTATCACTCAGGATTAACCTATGATCTTTCGGCATTAATTGCTGCTGAAAAATCTGGATTGCTGGTTAACCTTGTGAGCGCTGAGATAGGTTTGGCCCGGTCATTTGAAAAACTGGGCAGGTATCAGGAAGCGCTGGAACATTACAAGAAGCACACGGTTTTAAAAGACAGTCTTAGCGGTTTAGAAAATGAAAGTGTCTTCATAGAAATGCAGGAAAAATTTAAATCTGAAGAGGCATACCGGGAGAATGAAATCCTTACTCAAAAAAATAAAATCCAAAATCTTGAAATTGCTAAAAATGCAGAGGAAATTCAAAACTCTCGCATCGTAATTTTCTCTTCTATTGTTGGTCTGGCTCTCCTTGTAATTCTTGCACTAACACTTTATAATCGCAATGTTATTAAACAAAGGGCAAATCAAAAACTTCAAGACGCTTATGCCATTATTCATGAAAAAAACGTGGATATTTTAGCAAGCATAGATTATGCAAGTAAAATTCAGGAAGCGCTTTTGCCAACCAAAGAGAATGAAAAATTATTTAAAGATTCGTTTTTTCTTTTACGTCCGAAGGACATTGTAAGCGGCGATTTCCTTTGGTATGCTGAGGTTGAGGGCAAGAAAATTATTGCTGTGGTTGATTGTACAGGTCACGGTGTGCCGGGCGCATTTATGAGCATGATTGGAAACACATTCCTGCATCAAATAGTGAATGAAAGAGAAGTGACCAATCCGGCTGAAATTTTGACAGAATTAAGACGTAATGTGATCCGCGCCTTGAATCAAAAAGGCGAAGGAGTGAATAGGAAAGACGGTATGGATATGGCTATTTGTTCTTATAGTTCCTCAACCAGAGTGTTGGAATTTGCCGGAGCAAACAATCCTTTGTTCGTTGTTAAAAATGGCGAAACTCTCGAGATAAAAGGCGATAAGCAACCAGTTGGTTATTTTGAAGGATTGGAAAAACCATTTACTAATCATAGTCTTGAGGTTTCAAAAGGCGATTGTGTTTATTTGTTTTCGGATGGCTATGCCGATCAGTTTGGAGGACCGAAAGGCAAGAAGTATAAATACAAGCCGCTAAAGGAATTGATATTTGCTAATTTTCAAAAGCCAATGTCTGTTCAAAAGACTGTGCTAATAGATTCGTTTGACGATTGGAAGGGCGCATTGGAGCAAGTGGATGATGTGTGTATAGTTGGCTTTCGCATCGCTTGATAATTTTGTTGACAATTGAGATGAGCATATTTGACAACAAGGACGACGACAGAAAGGATTATCATCTCGACCTGAAAAGGTTTGTACGACACGAAAAAGTTTTTCCCTGGAGATTCATTGCTAAGGTTATAATAGGACTTACGCTTGTTGCGCTGGCTTATTACCTGACAACAGAAATGGTGTCAAAAGAAAACGAACGAAAGAAAAGTTCTGACCAGGGAATAGAAGTGGATATAGCGCAGTGATGCTAATAGGCAACTTGAAGGGTCGAGTGTTGAGTCTCGGTATTCCCATCCGGCAATGTCAACTCTAGAAATACAAAGTAAGTACCTGCACTAACCTTGACCCCGGCATGTGTGAAAGCGTCCCAACTTCCATTTAAGCCGTGAAAAATGTAAACAACTTCACCATGACGATTATAAATGGTACATGTTAATGCATCATAACCGGAAGTACTTATTCTGAACATATCATTCACTCCGTCGTTGTCTGGCGTAAAAACATTAGGTATCTGCACAGATGTTTGTGCAAATGCAGCCGTGAAGAGCAAGCTGGAACTAAATATGATCGATCTGATGAGCTTCATTTCAGAGGTTAAGTTACAAAATTATATTCGAATCAATCGTTTAATTACCGGTTTTTTCCAATTCAAACCCAAATGTTTTGCCTTTGTCTATTGCTGGCACGCCAGTTGACATCCAAACAGGCATTGGTGCACCTAAGAGGTAGTGATCAAAAAATTGACGCATACGAATACTCAAATCGCGGCGGTTTGCGGTCATCATCAAATTATGCTCATCACCGTTGTAGTTCAACATCCACACGGGTTTGTTTAATCTTCTTAGCCCCATGTATAATTCAATTCCCTGATACCATGGAACTGCGCCGTCGTTGTCGTTGCTCATAATCAATAAAGGGGTAGTCACTTTTGGTAATCCAAAGAGCGGTGAATTTGCAATGTATAAATCAGGTCTCTCCCAAATTGTATAGCCAATTCTGCTTTGTGTTTTTTCATATTGAAACATTCTGCTATAGCCGCTGCCCCATCTGATTCCGCCATAAGCAGAAATCATGTTACTGACGGGTGCGCCAGCCATAGCAGCTTTGTATTTACCAGTCATCGTAATCAGTTGTGCGGTTTGATATCCACCCCAACTTTGACCCTGTAAACCAAGACGTGTTGAATCAATCCAATTGAATTTGTGAATAAGATAGTCGGTGCCACTAACTATACAATCATAGGCGCCATCAGCTGGATAGCCGGGTTCATATAAAATATCCGGAATAAAAATGATGTAGCCGTTACTCACATATTCGGTTGGATGAACGATGGAAGCGGTTGGTCTGGGCGCGTAATAAACATGTAAATCGTCTGTATATTTTTCATAAAAATAAACGATCATGGGGTATGATTTAGTCGAATCAAAATCTTCGGGTTTGTAGAGAAGTCCGCGCAGTTTTTTCCCCTTATAGGATGTCCAGTCAACCAGCTCAACTGTGCCCCAATTATAGAGTTCTTGCTGAGGGTTAATATTCGTAATCTTGTGAATTGAATTAAATGACAAATCCGTTCTTTCAAGATCGGGATATTCGGTAAAATTCATTCTTCTTAAAAGAAGGGAGTCTGATTTTTCTGCTTTGCTGATTAGCGTGATTCGGTGGTTCGTTACCAACAATTTTTTGAGATTGAAATCAGCATTTGAAATGGCATAAACACTTTCACTTTTTGTGAGATAGTCAACGCCGATTACAAAATTATTTTCAAGTGTTGAATACAGACTATCTTCGTCCATTCTATAATAGCTGTAAGTAGTTTGATCATTTTTTCCTTTTTGTTTTGTCAGACAAATTGACTTTTCCGGTGTGCTGGAATTCAATAGCCAAATATCAAATCGGGCATTAACAATGGCGTATTCTTCTCCCTTAATCACTGTCCAGCCATTAAATCCCTGATCATCCGCAAGGGAAGGATTTCCATTATTATCCATTGCAAATAAATCTTTTGTGACGGCAGAAATATTTTTTGTGGCTCCACTTTTGGTGTCAATTGAATACCAGCTCGAATCGCTCCCGTTATAGTAAAGAAGATAGTCGCCTGAAGGCGATAGACTCGTTCTGAAGCCTTGTCCTTCTAAAATTAATTTATGTTGGCCACTTATAAGATTGACTAAGTAGTAATCACTTTTCCAGGGATATTCCCAGGTTGATTCACGGTGATATTTTGTCTCGTTGTACCCAAGACATACTGCCGTTTCTGAAAGTGGATTTATTGACACGTTGGGCAGTTCAGCGCTTCCAACTTGCACCATTCGGTTTTCTGCCGGAAAAAAAACGGCTAAATATGTTTTGCGTTTGTCTCGTTGAAGTTCCACTAATTGTTGAGGCTGTAAACGGCCGTCATTGGTTCCCCAAACATCAACTTTTGCAACTTCATTATCCAACAAAGTGTCTTTTGGTTCTTGACGAACTATTTTGTTTGAACCAAAAAAAAGCTTTTTTCCATCTTGACTGAAATAAACTTTTCCAAACTCTGAAACTGTCCAGTCAGAGGGCATTCCTGGGGTCAGAGAATCGACTATACACTTTGGTTGATTCGCGCCTTTGTCTGAATAGTAAAGGGCGTAATTTTTGAGCTTATTTGTGTCGTTTGAAGATAAGAAGGCAAATTGATTGGATTGATTATCAAATGCGATTTGCGTAATGCCATATTGCTTGTCGAGTAAGATTATTTCTGTAGAATCAGAAATTCGATAGAGGACCAGAGAGAGAGTGTCTTTTGTGCCTTTATGACTCTTAACGTAAAGTAATGATTGACCATCTTTTGACAATTGATAATTTGTTACGCAATGAAAGTCACGCTTGGTGTTTGTAGTTGTATTATAGAGCGAAAGCGTTGTTCCACTCGTTGGATTTTTTACGCAAGGATTTTTCTTTTTCTCGCGCTTTTTTTGATTAGCAGGGCAGTCAGGTCTTTTGTCTTTTGAATGGCTGAATACAATATAGGGTGAGGTTTCTGAAACCTGCACAGATTTTATTCCAGGGAATTTAATCAACGAATCATCCTTTATAGAGTAGATGAACAAACTGTCTTTTGGAAGTTTATCTTTTGGTGTTTCGGCTAATTTTAGTTTGCGCAACGAATCAAATTCAGGCTCTACAAGAAATACGATTACATTCTCACCTTCAAGAATTGCAGCTTGTTTTCCACGTGCAAAGGCAACTGTTTTTCCAGTACTGCTGTTTTGAACGAACAAGGTTGCATCACCCTCAAGAGGAGCTACTTCATAAATGGCTAAAACTCCTGAAGCAGATAGTGCTACTGTGCGAATTGAGTTCCATTCATCATAGGTAGTATGATCGATCTTTTTTTTGTCCTGACCAAGTGAGTAGATGGACAAAAACAGAGTGCCGGATAGAATGAGTTGTTTAAGCATGGATTATAATTCGTTGAAGACAAATTTAACCATTCATGCTTATTCGTAAAGCACGGATACTCTAAGAAATGAACATCGAAATCGTTATAAGAGAAATGAAGCAGTGATTTGCTGCTAAGCACATTAACTAGGGTGCTGGAAAAATTTGGATTTTATTATCGATGTGATTTTTAAATCCGATGTCATAGACCATGGTATATTTTTCTCCTATCGGACTGTTGTGAACATGGGTAAAATAAGTTGTGTTGTAGCCGTATGCAGTGACGATATCTGTTGAGATTGGAGTGCTGCGGTAGATTTGGTAAAGCTTGTTCAGGATGGTCCAGTTCTTATGTAAAACCTTGTTTACATTTAATACCATTGCTTCCTTTTCTTTATTAAGGGAGTTGTGGTGTTTGTTTTTGCAGGTAACAGAGCAAAATTTTTGGTTGGATCTTCCTCCAAAATCTTTTTCACAAGTTAGGCAGGTACTCATTAGCGTTTGGGTTTTGGCTATTTAACGCAAAAGCATTGTGTAGGGTTACATAAACTTTTAAGTATTGGGTTTGCCGGCAACCTTAAAGTCTAGTTTATAATAAAATAGCGGTAAAAATCCAAGTTGATTTCTTGCTGCATAGGGTTCACTTGGATTATCCGGATTGGGAGTATAAGTTAATCCCAAAATGTTTTGAGTGTTTAGAAGATTTACGAAGTCGAGACCAAACTCATGCGTGGTTTTTTTTGCATTCAGTGTGTAATTCACTTTTAAGTCGAGTCTGAAATAATTGTCAAACCTTCTTTCATTGTACCCTGCATCGAGGAAAACAATTTCTTTTTGCAGGTTGGTTGCAACAGTATCTACATAACCATAGCGTTTTCCGCCAGCATAGGTTACTTTCAATCCAAAAGCAAGTGTATTGCGGTCGTTTTTTCCAACTGCAAATTCTTTTCCAACCAAAGCATTTGCAATATAATTTCCATTAAAATCGGTGTTGCGCTCTATACCGTCGCTGCCGACATACCGAGATTCATAAAGGCTTAATGTGGTGAGAAAGAAAAATGATTTATTGAAGAATTTTTGAACCGTAAATTCTATTCCGTAGTTGTATCCAGTTCCTGTGTTTTCAAGTGTATCAGGAAAAAATCGCGCAAATCCACTACCTTGATTCAGTAATGAAAATGCAGATGGATGAATTTCTACAGGAACGTTGTATAAGTATTGGTAATAGGCTTCTGTTTTAACTTGTAAAGAGCCTTTCATACGGATTGAATAGCTGATTACGCTGTGAATACTTTTAAGCATATCCATGTTTTGATTATGCAAAACTTTATTGCCTGCAGTATCATATTGATGGTAGGTGTATAAGTATAAAGGATGTGTTTGCGAGTGTAATCCAGAGGCAATTGCAATCGTTTGTTTGTCATTCAAATCATACTTTAAACCTAGTCTTGGTTCAACTGGCGAGAGTGAGTTGCTGAAGCTAAAATACTGACTGTGCAGTCCTGCATTGAGAGTTAATTTTTCGGTCATTTTGTATTTCCATTGAACAAAAGCCTGAGCCAAAACACCCGGGGTTTTTTCATTGTACTCCCAGCGATAATAAAATGCTGAACTTGAGTCAGCGATATTATATCGGATTGAATCATTCATGGCAAAGAAACTTGCGTCAACATTGAAACCATATTTGATCACATGCTTTAAACCAAGTTTTTGGTTAACGCTCATGTATGCAGATATCGTAGAGATATCATAAGAATAACCCATCATTGTAAATGGATCAGCATCATATACCCACGTGCTGTCTGCTCCGAGATGGCGCAGGATATATTCATGCTGACTGTTTTGATTCTGATAAGAATAGGCAACAGTTGTTTTGAGAAAACAATCTTCACTGATGGAGTTTTTTAGTGTAAGTCCGCTGCTGAACATTCTTGTGCGGAAATACTGATCGCGATCTTGCTCTCCGTAGGCATCTTGCGCCGGAACTTCCTGATCAGAAATTAAGATGTCAATTGAACTTGCTCCTCCAATTCCCCAGAAGGACAAGTTGCTTCCTCCTTTTAACGGGAAGTCAAATTTGAAGGCGCCATCACCGTAAACCGGAACAGCATCTGTTCCATATTTAATTCCAATTTTATCAATTAAGGTTAGGGTAGAATATCTGCCCATGATCAAATAGCTTCCCTTATAGTTCGCTGAAAAGGGGCCTTCAAACAGCACTTCAGTGCCTAAGAATCCAAATTGTCCTGAAAATTCATGTGTGGAATTATTTCCTCTTCTTAATCTTAAATCGAAAACACCCGATGTGCTATTGCCATATTCAGCTGGAAATGCGCTCATAAAAAAATCAGAATTATCCAGAATTTTGTTGTTCAGAATTGATACTGGTCCACCCGTGGAACCGGATATTGCAAAGTGATTTGGATTGGGAATACTTACGCCTTCAATACGATAAATAATTCCTAAAGGAGAGTTACCACGAATGACAATATCGTTTCTTGAATCATCGGTGCCCTGAGCGCCAGCATAATTTGACATCATTCGCGCGGGATCGCCTCGGCTGCCCGCATAGCGATTTGTTTCTTCAACTGAAAAAGATTGAGCACTGGTTGTGCTCATATCATTATTTGTTTCTCCTTGCTTTTGAACTTCAATGACGACTTCAGTGCCTATAACACCTGTTTCCAGAAGGAGAATGGTAGCAATTGTTTCTTTGCCTGATGTAACAATTATGGTAACGTCTTTGGGCTCATAACCAGTGCTGGAAACTTGAAGGATGTGCTTACCGATTGGTACATTGTTGAGCACAAAATTTCCGTTTTCATCGCAAATTGCGCCAATCGTTTTTTCTGATGAAATAGTAATTTTTACGCGAGCGCCTGATAATGGAAAGTTAGATTCAATATCGGCTACGGTTCCTCTTACAGTTTGAGTAATATCTTGAGTAATCGCATTGAAATGATAAAGAATTACGACTAGCAACACTACTAATTTCTTCATAAGAAGTATTTTGGAGTAGTGAAGATAATATTATTCCAAAGAAGGGTTATTTTGTGTGCCTGATTTTGATTTGGCAAAGACAAATCCGAGCATGACCTCATGTGTCCCTGAACTATAATTGCGTAAATCTGTAGTTGTAAAATCAAATGAATAACCAATCTTAAGTTGGCTTTTGTAGCAGTAACCGATCATGGCATAAGCCGCATCATTCGTTCTAAATCCGCCTCCAGCCCAAATCGATTTTTTATAAGTTGCGCGCACACCTATATCAAATTTTAATGGCGCAGGTAATCCGATTTTTAATAGCGCTGATGGATCAATGTCCCAATCATCTCCGAGATGAAAGGTGTATCCTCCGTGCACATTCACATGGTCTTCCATGTAGCTTTCTGAATTAGTTTGCGTGGCTAAAAACGAAAGTTTATTGTGAAGCATTTGTTCGATTGAAGCGCCTACATACCAATCTGAATGATACAGATACATTCCGAATTTTCCATCCATATCAGTTGACTTGAGTAAGCCGTTGGAGAAATAGAAGTCACCCGGATCATAAGTTGTAATTTTATCTGCGTCGAGCATCCATTGGTTAAAACCTATTGACAAACCAAAAGATAGATTAATGCTTTCGTTTAGCCTAACATGATATGCATAGGAGGCCTGAAATCCTAACCTTCTGGTAGGACCAACATTGTCTGTGTAGATGTATCCACCCAAAGCCATATTTTCTTTTTTAAGCGGGCCCTGTGCAGAGAGTGTGAATGTTCTTGGTGCATCAACAATTCCCAGCCATTGATATCTGTTATTTGTTACAGCTTCCCACGATGGATTTACACCGCAGTAGGCCGGGTTAAACGCATATTGGTTAAACATGTATTGCGTGAATTGCGGTAGCTGTTGAGCTGATCCGTTTATCACGGATAAAATCAAACTTGCTGCTAGAATTACTCTTTTCATCTTTGTCTGATTTTAGTTACCACATTATCGTTATTGGACCTGTAAATGGTTCAGGGAAATCCGGATGATCGATGTCGATCACGTAGTAATAAGTTCCTGCCGGAAGTCTTTTACCGGATTTTGTTGTGCCATCCCAATCATCGTTATATGTTTCGTTGCTCTCAAACAAGAGTTCACCCCAACGATTATAGACATTGATTTTGATTGACACACCTGGATATTGATCCAGGAATTCGAGGATCCAGGTATCATTAAGCCCATTTCCATCTGGAGATATTCCGTCTGGTATTACAATATTAGGCAGGACTTCTACATAGACTGAATCTGTAACCGAACAGCCATTTGAATCTGTTGCTGTTACAAAATAGGTAGTGGAGACTTGTGGCAGCATTACTGTTGGATTGAACAAGGTATCACTATTCAGATAGGTTGATGGTGACCATAAGACTGTGTTATTTATTGCAGTAGTAGGTTGTCCGCCAATTGCTCCGGTTTGGGTAGGATATAGGTCTATATCCGGGCCTGCATCCACGACTAATTGGTTATTCATTGTAATGATTACCGTGTCAGTGTGCGTGCAGCCTGAGAAGTTTACTTCGAGGATGAAAGCGGTAGTACCCGGTAATACAGGAGGTATTTGAAGCACGGTGCTATCAATAAGGAATGTGCCGAGCGAGTCATACCAGGTATAAATTACGGCTCCTGGAATATTAGAAGCACCTGTAATTGTCAGAGTATCATTAAAACACAGGAACGAATCTGGACCTGCATTTGCAAGAACGACGAGCAATGTATCTATGGAAATAGTATCTTGTTCTATACAGCCGTTTGCATCAGTCACCGTTAAATAGTAACTCATCGGAGGAACATTTGAAAGGTCTTCAGTTGTTATCGTATCAGTCATGGTTTGTGAGATCCATTCATAGGTATATCCTGGCGTGCCCCCACTTGCTGAAATGTCTATTCCTCCATCAGATGAATTTAGACAAGCAGCGTTGGTAATAGCGTTAGTTGTGATCACTATAGGTGTTGGTTCTATAATCGATCCAGCTTGGGAAACTTGACAGCCGTTTGCGTCGGTTATTTGCACTGTATAATTTCCTAAACACAAGTTGCTCGCGTTAAAGGTGCTTTGCAGTGCGGGATCATCCCAAATAAAGGTGAAAGGAAGAGTTCCCCCTATTGGGTTTGAAATGATCTGTCCGTCACAAACATTATTGCAGTTAGGATTAATAATAAAGAGTGGATTTAGTAAAATCGTATCTGGTTCAGTAATTGTTGCTGTCTGGAATGATACACATCCTGAAGCATCTGTCACTTGGAGAGTATAATCCCCTTCACACAAATTATTAATGAGCGCGGTTGAAATACCAGTTGAAGTGCCCGTTGCGTTGAGCCAATCGAAGCCAAAAGGTGCTGTTCCTCCAATTAATTCTAGCGTATCAATTGTTCCGTCACATTGATTGTAGCACGATACGTCATTAGTAACCAGAACGATTGCGGCGGCACTGGCGTTATTTAAGCCATAGACAAAGTCCATTGTGCATCCAGAGGCATCAGTAATAGTCAGAGTATAGATTCCTGCTGATAAACCACCTATAGCTGGTGTAATAGGCCCAGCATCCCATGAATAGGTGTGCGGCAGGTTTCCATTGGCACTAATTACAGATATTGAGCCATCAGATGCCAAACACGCAGGATTTGCCATAGTGGCAACTGCTGTTATTGGGTTCGGATCTAATAAGTCAACTTGTATGTTTACAGAACAACCTGTGGCGTCGGTGATGGTAACAAAATAGTTGCCAGCGCAAAGTCCTGATTGACTATCAGAGGTAGATGCGTCGTGCAGCCAAAGGTAACTGTATGGCGGTGTGCCACCTTGGCCAGAGACAATAATCTGACCATTGCAGCTTCCGGCACAAGTAATGCCGGTGACAACCTGATCTCCGGTTAATCCTCCAGTATTGGCGACATCGACATTTTCCAGTACTATGCAGCCGTTCGCATCTGTTACTTGTGCTTCATAAACTCCCGAACAAAGTCCAGTTATTGAATTACCACTTAGTCCATTGTTCCAAAGAGTCGCCAATGGGCTTGTTCCGCCTCCTACAACTAAATCTATAGTTCCGTTGCATTGTCCACAATCCGAAGGAGTTGAGCTTGAAATTATTGTTATTGGCGTTGGATCATTTAAAGTCGTATTGAAGAAATTTATACAACCCGTTGCATCGGTTACTTGTACCGTGTAGGTGCCAGCAATCAAACCTATTGGATCTTCAGCAATTAGCCCTCCTGGATTCCATGAATAGGTAAGTGGTGGATTCAGGCTTGACACTGTAATTGCGATGCTTCCGTCTGAAGATCCGGCACAAGTGGGATCTGTGATATTATCAAAGACGATTGTCGTTGATGAAAAGTTAGAAATATCAGCTTGAAATAACTGGTTACAGCTGTTTAGATCACTTACTTCTACAAAATATGTTCCTGCAAAAACGTTCGTAAGAACGCTGTTTGTAGCACCTCCAATTGGCACCATCAAGTTATCCAACCATTGGTAAGTGTAAGGAGGATTGCCACCGTTTGCAAATACGGTTGCATTTCCGTCTGCTACACCGCAATTAGCGTTGTTACTAAATACATTGGCTGTTATTTCTGGAAACCCGCCTATTACAGCAAATAATACACCTGTTGAACATCCATTAGCGTCTGTCCCTTCTATCGTGTAATTGCCTTCACACATAGAGTTCACAGCAGCACTGGTTCCCCCAGGAATTGCGTTGCCCATAATGTCTAACCACTCGTATGAATATGGAAGTGTCCCGCCAGCTAGAACCAGGCTACCTGTTCCATCGCAGAAACCGAAGCAAGTAGCGTCTGTAAGGGTTAACGTATTTGTGAGTTGTGTCGGCTCATTAATGGTTTGTGTTGGAGTAGTGAAGTTGCAACCGTTATTATCTGTTATGACTGCAAAATAGTCTCCGGTACATAAGTTTGTGGCTGTTGTACCGGTTTGACCTATCAGAGCGCCGGTAGACGCATCATACCAGTTCACAATGTATGGAGGGAAACCACCCGCAGGAATAACTGTAGCTGTTCCTGAGCAGTCACCAAAACAAAGAACATCCGTGCCAGAAATTGGTGATGTGACAGGTACAGGTTCACTCAGCGTAATGTCGGCTGGCATATTAACGGTACAGCCATTTAAATCTGTAACGTCTAAGTTGTAATTACCTGAGCAAAGGTTTGCAATTAGCGGGCCCGTTTCACCAATTAGAGGTGCCCCGCCTGAGGTCCATTGATACGCAAAGCCTCCGTAGCCGCCAGCAACAAGCACGCTGATAGTTCCATTGCATGCTACAGCGCATGAAGGATCTGTCGGCGTTGATAGAATTGTTATCGGTGTTGGGTTGATGACGTCATATGAGTAAGTTTCAGTGCATCCATCACTGTCGGTGATATCAACTGTCCAGGTTCCTGCCCCAATATTGGAAGCTTGATTCGTGCCTTGTCCATTTGAGGGCACTGGAGTCCAAACGTAAGTGTATCCTGCGCCTGAACCACCTGTTGGAGCAAGCACGATGCTTCCATCTGTGTCATTGTTGCAAGTCACGGGAACAAGAGTTGCATTATCAATGATTTGTGTTGGACTGGAAATTGTTACTGGCTCGACCGTTACACAGAGAGAGTTATTTACAACTTCGATAAAATAGTCTCCAGCGCAGAGGTTTGAAATTGAGGATGTCAGGATACCAGTTGTTAAACCACTTGTTGCATCAAACCATTCCTGCGTGCAAGCTGGATCGCTGCACAGGTATGCTGCATCAGCGGTTCCATCACATACGCCAAAGCAGCTCGCGTCGGTGAATGACATGGTGAGCGCTTCACCATTAATGTCTGATATTGGAAATGCTTCAACGAGAACGCAGCCGTTTTGATCTGTTATAGTGCATGTTACTACGCCCGGGCATAATCCGGTAGCATTGTTTGTGCCGTCGCCAGCTCCGGGGTTGGGTGACCAATCAAATGAATAAGGTAAAACTCCTCCAACAATGTTTACCGATGCACTGGCATTGCATACGCCACATGTTGAATTGTTTGCAAATGATGAATTAACCACCATTTCTGTAGGTTGACTGATATTGATTAAGGTGTCTTTTGTACAGCCATTGCCATCTGTAATTGACATGGTAATAGGTCCTGCGCAAAGATTGATGGCCGATAATCCAAGCTGGCCGTCAGACCAGGTAACTGTATAAGGCAAGGTGCCTCCACTTGGGTTGGCAAGAACAATTCCGTTGCAATCGTCAAAGCACAGGTTTTGTGTAATTGCTGCGTTTGCCATTACTGCAGGGGCATCAACCAGTGTAAATGAGATTGTAGTATCGCAAATTCCGGCATCGGATATTGTAACAGACCAGTTACCAGCGCAAAGATTAGACGCATTTGGTGTTACCTGAACAAAAGGGTCGTTCCACAAATAGGTGTACGGCGGGTTATTACCACCTAATACTGTGACGGCCGCGGTACCATCGCACGATCCATCGCAGGTAGGATCTGTAAAGGCGGTCGTAACTATCCAGGGAGTTGCTGGCGCAGTCATATCTATTGGCCCGAAGGCAATGGAGCATCCCTCAAAATCTGTAACTACAACGTTGTAAATACCCTGACAAACATTATCAAGTGTATCGTTTGTTTGCCCAGGAAGATTGGCTCCAAATTCATCTTGCCATTGGAAAAAATAGGGTGCCGTACCGCCTGCTGGAGCGGCATCAACTAAACCATCACAATTTCCAAAGCAATTAACATTGCTGGTATTAATTGTTGCTGTTAGTGATGGTGGTTCAACAACTGGCAGACAAGGTCCTGTTTCAAAACACCCATTATTATCGGTAACTACTACCTGATAGACTCCTGGAGCTAAATTTGAGGCAAGTGGTGTTGTTATCCCAGTAGTGAGTCCTGTGTTACAATCAAACCACTCATAGTTAAGAGGAGGAATTCCGCCTGCGGCGGCTACATTCGCAGTGCCGTCGTTTGCACCAAAGCAACTAATATCAGTTGATGTTGCACTGTTGATTACAACATCAACGGGTTCAGAAATTGTGCCAACAAAGGGTTGGGAGCAGCCATTGGCATCAGTAACGGTGAGGGTATAATTTCCGTCGCAAAGTCCAACTGCGTTTGGTGTGCCCTGCCCACCGCCAGGAGCTGGTGACCAATTATAGTTATACCCTCCTGCGCCACCCGCTGCTACAGCATCAATAGTTCCATTGCAATCACCATTACAATTGACATTGGTTGGGACGAGTAAAGCTGTGATCTGAGTTGGTTCGTTGATCGTAATTACACCAGTGGTAACGCATCCGGTAGCATTCGTTAATACGGCGAGGTAATCTCCTTCGCATAGCCCTGCTGCTGTGCTTGGGTTTGCTGCCGGGTTGTCGATAATTCCGGTAGTGAGTCCTGTAGAATTGTCAAACCATTCTAGTATGTAAGGCGGATCAATTGAAGTATAGTTAGCAATGGCCTGACCATCGCATAATCCGAAGCATGAAACGTCAACTGAGTCCAAAGTCAGTACCTCAATTGCAATACTGTTGATTGCAACAGCAATGCTTGCTGTACAGCCTGCTGCGTCAATAATATTTGCAGTATTTACTCCTGCGCAAAGTCCTGTTACGCTCGGCGTTCCTTGTCCAGTCAAAGGTGCGGGCACCCAAGTAAAGACAAATCCACCTGAACCACCCGCTGCACTAACTACAGCCTCACCGTCACAAACGCCACATGTAGCGTCAATTATTGATGTGGTTGTTGTAGTAATTTGTGGAAGTTCGGTAATCGTAATAGTACTTGATTGTATTGCACATCCATTGTCATCTGTGACGATGCAATAATAATTTCCTGGGCACAGGTTTGTAATAATTGGATTGGTTTGACCAGCCAATGGTAATCCGCTGAGTGCATTAAACCACTGATATGTTAATGTACCAGTACCACCAGCCGCAATGACATCTGCAGAGCCAGAGCAACTTCCGAAACAAGAGCTAACCGTGCTATTAATGGTGATAACGATTTCGGTTGGTTCAACGATAGTAAATGGTATGATTGTATCACAGAGGTTTTGATCTGTTACGACCGCGGTCCATATACCTGCACATAAGTTAAAAGCAGTGAAAGTTGTTTGGATTAGTGGGTCGTTCCAAATAATATCATAAGGCGGCGCTCCTCCGCCCAGCATGGTTACGGTTGCAGTTGCATTACATGCATCAAAACAAGCTATATCGAAGTATGAAGTGTCAAGCAGAAAAGGGCCAGGTTCTGTAATCGTAATATTATCAGTCGCCTGACATAAATTTTGGTCGGTAACAGTCACAATGAAGTTTCCATCACACAAATTGCTAGCAACCAAACCTGACTGCAGACCTGGATCATTCCATGAGATTGTATATCCGGGTGTACCGCCTGCAGCAACAACTTGAGCTGAAGCGTCGCAGTCACCAAAACACGATACGTTGGCGATCACCGACGCGTTGGCTGTAAGTTGACTTGGGCTGGTAATGTTAAAAGTTAGGACGGTATCACAGAGTAAAGGATCCTCAATAGTCACAGTCCATAATCCGGCTGATAGCCCAGATACATTTGGAGTGCCTTGTCCAATCGGAGGGACGGGTGCCCAAGTATAGGTATATCCAGCGCCACTGCCGCCGCTATTAACTGTTATATCGATGGTTCCATTAATATCTCCAAAACATAAAAGATTCGTTTGGCTTGTTGAGATATCGTAAACGGCTGGATTCGTCAATGTAAATGTGGTGTCATGGAAGCATCCATTTAAATCAGTTACAGTCATTGTGTAGACGCCGTCACACATTGCTGTCGCATTCGGTGTAAATTGACCTATCCCTGGTGCAGGAGCCCACAAATAAGTAAATCCGCCAACTCCACCAGAGCCAACTACTGTTGCAGATCCATCGCATAGATCATAACAGGTTGGTTGCGTGCTGTTCAATGTTAACGATACGGGTGTTGGTTCAAATACTTCAACGATTATAGGTACAATTGGACAACCGTTATTGTCCGTTGCGTTTATTTGATATTGGCCTGGACATAATCCCACCAAAGATTGAGTAGCACCGGCACCAGCACCACCAGGCACGGTTGTCCAGTTAAAGTTATAACCGGGTGTACCACCACCAATAATGACATTTGTAGACCCATCACAAACTCCAAAGCAAGAAACATCCGTGGCACTTGCATTCGCTGTTAGCGCAGTTGGTTGATTTATTGTTATCGTGTTGCTTTGATCTGTGCACCCGCTAGCGTCAGTGACGATAACATAATAACTTCCTGCACAAAGTGTATTTGGATTCTGATCCGTAATGCCGGTTGTTAGTCCACTGACACTGTTAAACCACTCGAAAGTATAGCCTCCTGTTCCACCAACTGGATTTGAGCTGGCAGAACCATCGCAAGAACCAAAGCAAAGAGCATTTCCAGCAAGCAATGCTGTGATTGTCAGGACTGGTGGATCAACAACCAGAAAAGAAGTGTCTTTTTGACAACCATCAACATCAAAAATAGAAACATTTATAATTCCGTCATTGAAACCAATTCCAGGGTTTGTGCCTTGTCCACTAGCTGGAATAGGATTCCATACAAAGGTATAAGGACCTCCATTCCCTCCAGCGGGATTGAGTAATATTTCAGCATCAATAGAACCGTTGCAGCTTGGCGGTGTAATCGTTTCTCCCGGGGTTATTGCTGGTGGATTCAAAATCGTGATGATGTCGCTGATGTTGCATCCGTTGGCATCTGTAACAATTACCGGATTATCACCCGTACATAGTCCGACAGGATTGTTTGTGGTCTCACCGCTGTTTGGCCAGAATGTGGTTAATGGACTTGTTCCACCGCTTGGTGAAGTAAAAGCCATACCGTCGCAAGTGCTAGGACAGGTTGGTTGTAAAAAAGGAGGCGGGGGCAGGCTTATTACAACTGGATCTACAAATCCGACACTCGCCGTACATGTTGCAAAAAATCCCGGAAAAGGTTGCTGCGAGCTATCAGTAACAAAAATTGAGTATGTGCCCGCGCACAGATTGGGGTAAACGGTTTGTGAAGTAAATGGGCCTGCAAAATTGTTGAAGGAGTAAGAGAAAGGCCCAACAGTTCCGCTTGCTACAATTGTAATCTCTGCATCGCATGCGCCATTGCAAGAAATGGGTGAACCGTTGTAGTTAGAAGTAATATTTAAGTCAAGTTGAAAAGGTGGGTTAGGGCAAATGACAGTGACCTTTTCCCACGATGAATCGTCGAATGTATTTTTATCTTTAGTAGTAAAGCTGCCATTTGAAATAAAAAATTGGGCTCCAGATCCTATATTTTCTGCTTCAGCAAGATCAATTGCAGAATAACTAAAAATCGAGGAGCTACTTAAATTCAGTTGAACAGGCTTGTCCACTGCGCTTATAGAATTTGCTGCAAGTGTATATCCGTTTGTCGTTAGTTTTCCAGAATTAATTTGCAGATCAAATCCTTCATGAAGAATTAAATGGTTGGCAAGATTCCAGCTTCCATCTATAATTACATCGGAGCCTAGTTTAACACCAAAGGTATTGAGCTCATTGACAGAACCTGATGAATTTTGTAAATGCAAATATCCGCCTTCAGATAAGTTTAGATCAAAAGGACGTGATGCTCTGATGGACCGAGTCACTTGCAAATGCACATCTTTACCTTGAATAACAGGATAGCGGTCTGAAGTGATTGAAAGTGATCCAATTTTTGTGTCCTGGCCGATCTTAATTTCACTATAATTCTGGTGGAATGAATTTTTATCGAGATAGACATCGTCGTTCAAACCCGGAACTTCATAGGCCGGGCTACCGCCAGAGCTCAGTGACCAATGGGCGCCATCGTGCCAATTACCTGAGTCATTAATCCAGAAAAAATCCTTAGAAAAAGAGTTGACGGCTGAGGTTATCAAAATAACCAAAAGCAAAATATTTTTATGGAGAGCTTGTCTGAATGTCATAATACGTCAATTAAAAGTATTGCAACTGCTCTTTGGTTGGTTTGATTTTCGAAGTTGTTTTCAACGGCTTCTTATTCATAAACGAGTTATTCTTTCTAAAGGTTGTTTGTCATTCAAATGCAGGGCAATCAGTTGTGTTTGAATTTCCATAATTTGAGCATGAGTTAAACCCACCTGTGATTTCATGCGAATACCACATGTCACCGGCAAGTTTGGAAATCACAAAATCAAATGAATATCCAATTGAAACAAAATTGAAAAGTTTTACTCTGACTTGTGCGGTGATCGCATCAGTTCTTCTTAAACCTATACCAAAAGAGAATTTGTTGTCTTTGTCCACAACAGCACTTAAATGAAAGTCCATAGGTGTGTTTTTGGTTTTGAGTACAAAAAGTGAAGGTATGATTACCCAGGTTGATTTTAATCTGAAACTCCTTCCGGCGGTGAAATAGAAATGACGTTGAAAGTTGTTATTATTCCCAACCCCCTTCATGGTTTGACCATAGAGATTGTGAATAGACAGACCAAAATAAGTTCGTTTATCTGCGAGCCAAAGACCAGCTTTACCATCTGGAAATACTAAGAAGCTTGGGCTTGAATTGGGAATCGATGGATCATAAACCTCTGTAGTGAGATCCTGCACATTAAAAACCGATTGTTTAACGCCTAGTGAAGTTCCAAATGATAATTTCCAGTTTCGATTAATGGGCATATGAATTGCGTAGGCAACCTCGGCTTGTAAAAATGAAAATGGACCAAATACGTCGCGCTTTATCTGAATACCAACTCCATGTTTTGGCCCATATGAGTTTCTGCCCTTTTTGCTGAAATGAATAGGGGCGTGCGCGTTTACAAATCCTGTTTCTGGTGCGCCCGGTATGCCAACCCATTGAAAGCGATAGCCGGTTCGAATATCTATACAAGCTTTGGTTCCCGCAACCGCTGGATTAAATGCAAATTGATTGTATTCGTATTGAGTATAGTGTTCAGTTTGTTGTGCAAATGCGGAATTAATTGCGCCAAAAGTTACTATGAGAAAAATCTTTTTGAACATATCACTATCTGATAATTGTTACTGAGCCTTTATAGATTGGATCATCGCCTTCAATCAGATCAATGACATAGAAGTAAGTTGAGGCCGGAAGTGGTTTTTCACCTTTGTTGTGCAGTGTGCCATCCCACCATTTATCCGGAGCGCTGTACGAAACGGTTTCGTATACTATCTGACCAGATCGATCATAGATAGTGACCTTCATGTTTTCAAATTGAGAACTATTTCTGATCACCCACGTGTCGTTGATGTCATCGCCATTGGGCGTGAAGGAAGAATAAATTGTGATTATTTCACCTACAAAAACATTGACGCTGTCTGTTGCGGTGCACGCCCCATTTGTTACAGTCAGGAAATAAGTTGTGGTAGCTGCAGGACTTGCAATTGGTGTTAAGCTGGTGCTGCTCGTCAGAGAGCTTGCCGGAGTCCAACTTGCTAAGCCTGTTCCGCTTCCATCTAACATTACCTGATCTCCTTCGGCAATAAATTTATCAGGGCCCGCATTGGCGCTGATGGGTGTAATTTCAAAATAGATACTGTCTGTTGTGTCTGAAACTGTACATATTAAATCAGATTCAAAAATTAATTTGAGATAGCCTGTTCCGGATAAATTAATCGCGTCAAACGTTGCTTGTGTTGGTGAAGAAGAGATGAGTGCATTGTTGAAATACCAGTTGAAATTTACTGTATCGCTTGCGTTAGTAATTGTTGAAGATACGATTTCACTTTCTCCTTCACAGAGGACAGTATTTGCTGCAGCAATTGAAGCTGTTGGTGTTGTTTGTTCTACTCCATCGCCAGAAATTGAAATATCAAAATCACATTGGGCGGCTTGCGTTACGCCTGCACCAGTTGCAATTCCGTTAATCAGAAAATAATACGTTTTATTTGGCAATAAAAGTGCTGCGGATGTTACGCTGAAGTCTGTTGATCCACCCGCACACGCCGAGGCGATGACATAGGTTAAATTTGAACAAGGTGTTGGTGCATCAAGTATCTGCGCCGTGATTTGCTGCCCCATGGTGATATCGGCATTGAAACTCAGATTAGAGACATTAATCGTAACTGAACCCCCATCAGAATCTGTCGTGAATTTGTACCAGACACTCGCAGCAGAAACAGAGCAGAAATTATAGTCAGTGGCTCCAGCTGAAGTGGCTCCAGTTGTGGTGCCGTTCAGCGTTACATTTGGACACAGCTGCTCTGCGTTGATACAATTGTCATTAGATGGTTGCGCAAAAGCAGCCGAACTCATCAGCACACAACCACATAATAAATCGTTTAATTTCATAGTGTCTGGAAGAATTGAGACAAGGTAAATATAGGGAAATAATTAACAAGATTTGAACAGCTGTCTTTTTTATTCAATAACGAGACTTTCGTATGAATCGTTAAAACAAGGTGACGAAAATGATAAATGGATTAAAGCGCGTCTCACTTGTAAGAAAGGAAAATCATTGAGTGATCAGATGCGAATGCCCATAACGCAAACATCATCAACCTGTTCAAGCAAATTTTTCCATGTTTCAAAGGTCTCGAAAATCTTTTTCTTTTGCTCTTGCATCGGAACATCTTTCAGCGACACAAAAAGTTCACGCATGGTGGATGCTTTTAATTTTTTTCCTTTATCACCGCCAAATTGATCTGCAAATCCATCACTGAACATATATAAACAGTCTCCTTCGGCAAATTCAATTTCGTGATTGGTGAAAGGTTTTCCGTATTCAAATTTGCCAATCGGCTGTTTGTCTGCTTTTATTTCAATTATTTCTGAAGAGTCTTTTCTTAAAATCCAAAGTGGATTGTGGGCGCCAGACCATTGTGCTTTACCTTTTTCGCGATCAATAGAGATAAATGAAATATCCATTCCATCTTTCACCTCGTGATTAGACATCTCAAAAGTTTCGACAATAAGCTCACGCAGTTTATCCAAAATGGAGGATGGTTTTCGTAAGCCAAATTCTTTCACACAACGGTTCAAGCCATTTGCGCCAACCACACTTACCATAGCGCCGGGAACACCATGACCAGTGCAATCGGCAACCGCAAGAATTACATTTGAACCTTTCACATCCATCCAATAAAAATCACCGCTCACGATGTCTTTTGGTTTGAATAGAACAAAACTGTCATCAAACTTTTCACGAATTTTTGATTCAGGTGGAATGATAGCAGATTGAAGGCGCAGCGCATAATTGATGGAGTCAACAATCTCGCGATTTTTTTCTTCCACCATTTCTTTTTGATGTTGAATTTCTTGCGTACGCTCGTTTACTTTTTCTTCAAGATTGTGATTGATATCATTCAATTCATCCACCATGTTTTTAATGGAGTGTTGCATATCATTAAAGCTTTGTGAAAGCATTCCAATCTCATCTTTTCCTAAAATGTCTATGTGTACGTTCAGGTTTCCAGCGGCTAATTCTTGTGCTTTTCCTGTAAGTAACTTAATTGGTTTGGTGATTTTTTTTGAGATAATAATTGAGGCAAAAATGATCGCAATAAATAATCCAATAAAAACGATAATGATGTTTTTTCGCAGATCGTATACATGCGCAAAGGCTTCGTCTTTATCTATTTCACTCATTATCACCCAGTGCATATCTCTTATTTTAAGAGGCTTGTAAGATGATAAAACGGGTACACCACGGTAGTCGTTAAAAATGCGCGCATCTGTTTTTCCTTCAAGAGCGGCGACGGTTCCTTCGGTTTTGACTTCTTGTAAACCAATTGTACTTTCAAAGTTTTTGATTTTTGTAATCGTTGATTCAGGTGTGCCAATCTCTTCAATCATCTTGAAATAATTTTCTTCATCTTCGATAAAAAAGCGGGACTGATTTCGTAAGGTATAATCATCTGCAACAATATACGTTTCACCACTCTGACCAAGTCCTACATTGGCCCATTCATGGCGATTGGTCATGATTTCGTTGATCTGATCAATAGGCATTTGAAAAATAAGTACGCCCAATTTTTTGCCCGCATCGTCAAAGATTGGTGATGCAATAAATGAAGCAGGTGCATTGTAGGATGGATGATACGATTCAAAATCTACAACCTTCACAAAGTCTTTGTGATCGGCGTCTTTGGCTAGTTTGAAAGCTTCTGCAATATTGGTGTTTGCATAAGGTCCATCTAGTAAGGACGTCCCAAAATCAACTTCTTTATAAACTGAGTAAACAATATTTCCGGTCTCATGATCTACTAAAAAAATGTCGTAATATTTAAATTTTTCAAGATAACTTCTGATCAGCGGGTGATAGATTTTATGTGCTTTGCTGTACGCACTGCTGTCGGGTGCGTGATGTAAATAATGTTTTGTTCCAACTTCATTTTCATTGTTTGCGATGTATAAGTCTTGCAGAATTTTTTCATTCAGATTTTTAGGAATGTATGTTTCTGCCATCGGGTTGCTATCCAGATTCCTTTTTAATCTGGGTAAAAATTCAGACTCGTAATATTTTGTCAATCTGAAATCAAGACTTTGAATTTCACTCTCTGAATAATTTAAGTCGGATTGCAGGTTGTCGAAGCCCATTTTGAAATCACGCATGGCCTCAATGATGGTATGATCTTCAGAGAAAGTGACAATTTGATTTTCAATCTGACTAAAATAATCTTCAATTTGCGTAGCCTTCATTTCACGCACCGCTGTCAGACGATTAAATGATTCTGTTTCTAGTGATTTTTTTCCTTTGAAGTACGATAGAAAACCAATTACGGTAATGGATGTAAACGCAATCACAAAAAAGGCTAAGGTCAGCTTGGCATTTATTTTTAGTGAAGATATTTTTTCGATAAGGCCCACAGCTAATTTATAATGTGTAGATAATGAAACAAATATAGAACAAAACAAGAAATGCCATTTTTAATACTGACGACATATGAAAAAAGAAACTATTTTTAGGGATGCAAATTCCGTCAGAAAATGTGCTGGAACTTAGGACCTATCATACCTGGATGGGCAAGGACAACATTGCCAGAACCTGCGTTAAAGACGGTGCTGAAATTGTTTTGGAAGACGCAAAAGCAAATTCAGTTGCGGTATGTAGTTTAGCTGGGCCTGAAAAATTTGCGCTGATTGTAGATACCCGAAAAATCAAGTCCATCACAAAAGAAGCAAGAGACCATTTTTCGTTAAATGGCCGTGAATCCAGAGTAATTGCGTTTGCTATTTTGATTGAATCGCCTCTCAGCCGGATAATCGGAAATTTTTTCATGGGTTTAAATAAACCACGTGTACCGGTTAAGTTATTTAACGAGGAGGCAAGGGCTGTTGAGTGGTGTCAGCATCAAATTCCGAAAGCTTATTCAGATGAAAAATGACCCGCGCGTAAACGATATTCTGGAGGCAATTATGTCTCTGGCGCGGTTGGATTTTTCCAAGAAAATTCCAATCGATGATCAGGCGGATTCACTTACGGCTATTGCTGCCGGTGTCAATATGCTGGGTGAAGAGTTGCGTGAAAACGTGGTGTCGTTGAAAGAGAAGGAGCAACTTTTGAAAGAGCTTCACCATCGTGTAAAAAACAACATGCAAATAATTATCAGTATGTTGAAATTGCAAACGGTGAATGAAGATAATGCGCGTTTGCTTGCGTTGGTTCAGGACAGTCAAAACCGCATCAGTGCAATGGCGCTTGTGCACGAAATGCTTTACAGCACGAAGGATTTTGTTTTTACACAGCTCAAAGAATATGTTGATTTTCTGGCTACCAGTTTGTTCATGTCTTATGCCCCGCCTGAACACCAAATTGAAATGGAACTGGATATTGACACCGAGATTTATTTTGAAATTGATTACATGATTCCGCTTGGTTTGATCCTGAACGAAATGATGAGCAATTCACTCAAACATGCTTTTCCAAATGCCACTGGAAAAATCAGGATAACAGCACGTGTTGACGAAGACGGGAAACATCACATCGGCTATTCAGATAACGGAAAAGGCCTGCCTTCAAATTTTGATTTGCGTCAATCAGAAAGCTTAGGAATGCAGCTCATTGTGATGCTCACGGAGCAATTGGATGGTGAAGTAGCAATCAAAATGGAAAACGGATTAAGCTATGAATTACGGTTTTTCTGACAGTTTATTCTAAAGAAAACTTAGTATAAATAATCTGTAAGAATTAAACTGGCAAAAATCATACTCAGCCCTATTGCAGTAATGATCACCATAGCGATCACCTCTTTTGCAGGATAATACTGCTCAACATCTTTGCCATCATTTCCAGTAACAGTTAGTGAAATATTTTCCCCCGCCTTCGCTTTCGATTTCAGCAAAATTTTCTTTTCGTGTTTTATACTTTGATGGAAGTATTCGACTTTTGCGTGTGGTACTTTTCGCTGTGAAATGTTGCTTGCATATTCATACGGCTCGTTTGTTACTTCGATGATTCGGGCATCATGAATACGTGGGCGTTTGGAACTTTGAAAGAATTTGATCAGCAGAAATACTGCTAAAGCACAAAGAAAAACTCCTGCAAAAAAAAGCATAATAGAACTAGTTTAAGATGAAAAAAACCCGATGCGAATGACACCGGGTTATAATTATTTAATTTGAATTCAGTCTAGAACGGAAGATCGTCGTCTCCTTCAGCAACAAATGTTTCAGCGTTATTCACTGATTTTACATTTTCTGTACCAGCTCCAAGTGCTTCAACTTTCCATGCATCCAATGAATTGAAAAAACGAACTTGTCCGTCTTTTGGATTGGTCCACTCTCTGCCTCTTAAGAAGAAAGTTACTTCTACGCTATCACCAACTTTGAAACGATCAAGGAGTTCACAACGATCCTGCACTGCTTGAAACTGAATAGTTTGAGCATATTGTCCGGACGCATCCACCACTACAAATTCTCTCTTTTTAAATGAATCAGACACTTGTTGAGTTGGGCTGATTACTTTTAATTCTCCTTTTAATGTGTACATAAATTTTGATTTGTTAGTTGTTGTTAAAAGCCAGCAGAGTCAACCAGGCTTCTGTTAGCTTATTTACTTTTAATAATTCTTTTGCGCGTTTGTGTAATTCTGATTCAAGCTCGTTCTGGTTGTTCTCCAAAGAAACGAAAATTTCACTTAATTCCAGCAATTTATATTCATTCACATCGGTTTCATTCGGCAACTCTTCAATGCCAGCAAGGTGTCCCAGATCATTTTTGGTTAATATCTTTGAAGCAACAATATCTGCCGGCAACTGATCATACCCAATACCGCATGTGGTAATTGGTTTCTCAATTTCAAACATCGAATTTTTATCTGCACGGCAATACCAGTTTCCACCCATGCGCGCCACTAAATCTATTTTATGCTGATCTATTTTTCCGTTGGCGTCGAGCACTTCTTCGTGAATATGAATTTTTGTGACTTCGCAGATAATGAGGTTTCCGGCACCGCCTTCTGTGCCCAGCTCTACAACCTGATTTACCTTACATTCAAATTGTACAGGTGACTCGGCAACACGAAAAGGTTTGACTGTTTCAGAAGCAATTTTTGTAAAACCAGATTTGATAAATTCATCTGTTCCTGCAGGGTAAGGAGAACTTGCCAGGGACATCTGATGCACCATGTCATAATTCACAACATTGATCACCACTTCAGCTACTTTTTTGACATTGTTGTAAGTGTCTTTAGTTGTATTTGATCTGCCAGATCGAGCCGGTGAAAAAATCAAGATCGGAGGATTGGCACTGAAGACATTGAAAAAACTAAAGGGAGCCAGATTCGGGTTTCCATCTTCATCAATCGTACTTGCAAATGCGATCGGTCGCGGACCAATTGCTCCAAGCAAATAGGCATGAAGCTGTGGTGTCGGAATTGATTTTGGATCGATGCTCAGCATGGGGCAAAATTACTGTAAATAGAGAAAATGTGAAAAAAAGCTGTGGCTATTTATAAACATTATCTTCGCAAACTTGTTACAACCTGAAACCAAAAAAACATGTGGAAAACAGTCTTATTTTTAATCTTTACATTAATCATAGTTCCTCTCTTTGCCTACTTGTATGATGTGCCATTAAGCGAAAAGCAACATGCAGTAATGATGCCCGTGATTTGGGTCTATCTTATTTTTGCGGCCTTATGTTTTATTGTTAGCACGCTTTCTGATAATTACAGTCAGGTTGATAAGTTATGGAGTATCATGCCGGCAGTTTATGCCTGGATGACAGCTTATCACGCCAACATGGAACCACGTCTTGTTTTGGTTTCAATCCTTATTACTTTTTGGGCAATACGACTCACCTATAATTTTTCACGCCGAGGCGGTTATTCCTGGAAATTCTGGACCGGTGATGAAGATTATCGCTGGGCTATTTTGCGCGCAAAACCAGAGTTCAGTGCAAAATGGAAATGGGTTTTATTCAATCTCTTTTTTATCTCGTTTTATCAAATGGGATTAGTGATGCTCATCACGTTGCCAATGATTAAAATGATTGATGGCGCGCCGCTTGGTTTGTTTGATTATATTCTTGCAGGTGCTCTGGTGATTGTTGTGATATTGGAATTTATTGCCGATCAGCAACAGTGGAATTATCAAACTGAAAAATATCGTTTAAAGGCAAAAGGACTTCCACTTACCGGAATTTATGCAAAGGGATTTACGCATACTGGTCTATGGGCCTACATGCGTCACCCAAACTATGCGGCTGAACAAACGGTTTGGATTTTAGTTTATTGCTTCAGCATCGTGGCAACCAGTTTCTGGATTAATTGGACCATTGCAGGCTGTTTATTGCTGGTTGTGCTATTTAAAGGCAGTTCTGATTTCAGTGAAAAGATTTCTGAAGAAAAATATCCTGAGTACAAAGACTATCAGAAAAAAGTTCCGCGCTTTGTGCCGTTTACAAAGTGGTCGTAGTTTTTGCGAACTTTCGTTCTGCAAATGTGTCAAGGCTGTTTCTCTACAAAATAATCCTTCACGCTGTTTAAGTTGAAAATAACTTAAAGGATAATGAGTTGATGTTGGAATTTCCTTGAACTTATCAATAGATTGCTATAGTTCTAGTGCCAGTTGAATCTTGTTTTATTTACCGCGTATATTTTTTTGTAAGTTGTAGAAACTTCGAGAAGATTGGTCCAGAAAATACTGAATCCAGGAATCAGGTTTGCACTAGCGCGTTTATTCTCTTGCTCAATAAAATAATTGCTACGTTCAATTACAAAATCGAATTCACCCATAAAGAATTTGCACCATAGAAAATTTTTACAAACACCGGAAAAACCTTCATGATCAAATCTTAGTGGCTGATTAGCATCAACGTTCGCGGCTTCTGATTCTATCATCTTCTGAAATCCTAAAGCAATGGCACTAAATTCGGCGTGAATCGCTTCAGAGTGCCAATTGACTTTATTGCCGAGTTTAAAGTTTTCACGAATGATTTCAAATTGTATTTTCATTCGTTCCACCAAAAGATCTATGTCGTCAAACTCACCTTTCTTGCCTTTTATTGTAGTAAAGTCAACACTAAAAAGGTCTTCATCATCGATAAAAGTGTGCTTGATGATTTTTCTTGCAACTACAGACCAATCAGAAATATATTTAGCTCTGATTTCTTTTAAATATTCATGTTTATTTGTATTAAAAGAGGCCTGCAGCGCATCCTTGCTTGTGAAGGTGGTCTGGGCTTGCTTGCTGTAATTAGATGGATAGGTATAAGTTCTTAATTCAAAGGAATCGGTATGCTCAATAATTGTTTCATTTTTTTCAGAAAGAAATTGGAAGGATAAGGGAATGTAAATGGTCGTTTGATAAGACCAACGCACCCCTGTTACTTTACCCGCTGCATCAGTAATATTTTGAGAGATTGGTTTAGATGAAATAATATTTGTCTTATCAGCCTTAATAAACAACTGACTTGTAGTGTCAAGCCCTAAAGTAGTATCTGCTTTGGCTGTATAATTAAAACCAACGAGAGAGCCAAGTGGAAAAGAGTATTCACGACCTTGTCCACCAATTCCACCTTTAGCAATGTAGTCATGTTCTGAAACAGATCCATCGGCCTCTGTAAGTTTTTCAACTACTCTGATATTATATGTTCTTGCTATCGGTTCTAAATAAATTGCCGGCCTAAAGTACTTAATTGTTTCTCCTTCTTTTTTTACTTTTTGCGAAAGAACAATGGCTCCAGAGAGGAAAAGTAATGCAGATAATAGAATGATTTTCATTTGAATAAAGGGTTAAATTTGGACGAATGTAATTGTTCTCGATAAAATTTCAAGTGTGGTCTGTAACAAATTTGGTTTTCGGTGCGTCCCACATCCAGAAACCAATAATTACAGTATGAAAAATTTAAAATTGATTAAACTAAATGGTCTGATTCTAGGCCTGGGAATTTTACTGAGTGCATCTTCTTTTGCCGGTGCAAATAACAATGGTGTCAACCCTGTGAACACAACACAAAATCTGCATGGATGGTTGACAAAAAATGTCTCATATCCTGAAGTTGCTGCGGTGAACAATGAGCAAGGAACAGTGTATGTGTCTTTCACAATTTCTGAAAAGGGATTGATTGAAAATGTCGCCATTGCAGAAGGTGCAACTGAAAGCCTGAATGCATCTGCACTGGAAGTAGTGTCTAAAATGCCGGTTGCAGATTTGATTTCTGGCAGTGAAAAGTATGATACTACTTACATTGTTCCCATTAAATTTGTGATAAAGTAAATTTGAGAATGTAAGTAGTCCAGTCATAAAAATGTAGTAAGGATAAACCAAGCTAAATCGGCATAATCAGTGAGGTTAAACAAAATTTGAAAAACAAGTGTAACTTTTGATAAGGGTGATGCGTCACATTATCAGAACAGCACAAATGACCGCAAAAGAATACAATAGCGCAGTTGATCAATACGCCGATAATATTTACCGGTTTGTATTAAAACACATCAAAAATCAAGATGTGGCAAAAGATATTGTGCAGGAAACATTTGCAAAAGTTTGGGTAAAGCGGGATGATATCTCTGCTGAAAAGGTAAGATCCTATCTCTTCACAACAGCTCATCATACTATGATTGATGTGTTGCGAAAAGAAAAGTATCAAACCAGTGTAGAGGCAATTGACAGAGTAGAATCAACATCACCGCATAAGAATACCGACTTGCAAAAAATTCTTCACGATGCTCTGGATCAGTTGCCAGAAATACAACGTACGGTTATTTTGCTGCGCGATTACGAAGGATACGATTACGCAGAGATTGGAGAAATCACAGATTTGAATGAGAGTCAGGTAAAGGTTTACATTTTCAGGGCTCGCACCAAACTGAAACAAATTCTGGTGAGTTTAGAAGCAGTTTTAGAATGAATGGTCTTCGAGAGCCTCAGACCACCCGGGAACCTCAGACCACGCTAGAATAAATAAATGAGGCCTGAGGTACTCGAAGGCCGAAAGGATTGAAACAATGGAAAAAATAAACAGACATAATTACGAAGCTTACTTTCTGGATTATCTGGAAGGCAATCTGAGTGCAGAGGATAAGCAGGACCTGTTTTCTTTTCTGGATAAAAATCCGGATCTGAAATCAGAGTTGGAGATAGATTTTAATGATGTCTCGTTAAATCCATCAGCAATTGTTTTTGAGAATAAAGAATCACTTAAAACAGAAGATGAGTCGATTCTGAATTTGAATACAGCAGATACCTGGATGCTTGAGTCAGTTGAAAAAAATCTGACCGCATCCAAGCAAAAAGAACTGGAAGATTTTGTTCGTAAACATCAACTTGAAAAAACATATACGGCTTATCAGTCTACAGTTTTAAGGCCTGATTTGAATCTTGTCTTTGAGGATAAACAAAGACTGAAAGTTGCAACAGGCATTGTGATTCCGCTTTATATGCGTGTTGCTTCAATCGCTGCTGTGGGAATTATTCTGATTGGTATTGCAATGAACGGCTCAGGTTCAAACGGCGAGGCAACGCCGGGCGCTCCTGATCAATCGCAGCAGGTGTTTGCTTCAAAGATGGATACCGGAATTCCACAACATGTTTTGGCAAAAGTTGTACGCGGTGAAAACGGAAAATTCACGTCTCCAATTACAACAAATTCAGATCAGCGTGTAATTCAGCATGAGATTCCGGTGCAGCCTCAAAATGGAATTGATTTTGTAGAGCAGTTACCGGTTGAGGAAAAGGATTCTGTTTCTGTCTCAACCGATATCTTACCGGATGATGTAGTAAAAAATGATCCGAAGAATGAGTTCATTAAAGTAGTTCCGGATGATGAAAGTGATGTTGCCGTTTTACCATTTAACTCGCAGTCAACTCCCTCGATTGTTAAGGAGGAGCCTTATAAACTAGTTACTGATGCCGCGGGCAATTTTACAAACCGTGATATCAATTTTACGCGTGAAAAAAATGTTGCAACCAATGAGTATGTTGCTTTTGGATTTAAAATTGGAAATTTTGAATTTGAAAGAAAAAAATCAGAGTAGCTGTAACTTTTAAAACACTCGGGCGTCCTACGAATAACAAAGGGTCTGAAGAATCTGACAAACTTTTCCAACGTTGCGCAGCGAAGGAAAAAGCCAAAGAAAAATCAAGACAAAATTTGATAAAAGCAAAACTTAAAAAACGATTCTTCAAAGTTGAATCTTTGGCGGATCATAAACTTGAAAAAATGAAAACACTAATAACATCACTTGCAATTTTGACTGGCGGAATGCTGGTTGCGCAAACAGGAACAGACACCACACGATTCAAAGTGGGAAGCATGGAATTTATTATTATTGACAATGACACAATTCCTGCTCCGGATGTGGAGTACGGATCAGAAGAATGGAAAGATTGTGAAGATTGTGATGAGCCGGATTTAACGTACTGGTCAGGCTTTGAAGTAGGAGTAAATTTGCCAATGAACGGAAATTTCCAACCTGATTTTAACAGCAAACATTTACAAGTGGATCCTGCACAATCGTTTTCATACAGTTTTAATTTTGCTGAGCAACGCATCCGAATCATTAAAGATTATTTTGGAATTGTTACCGGACTTGGTTTTACAAACAGCCGTTATGGATTTAAAGATGATCACTTGCGTTTGATGTCGAATGCAGATTCTACCTGGGGGTATGTGGATACTACGCTCACATCTGGCTTTACAAAAAATCAGCTGCGTGTAAACTCATTTAATATTCCGGTTTTGTTTCAAATAAATACTTCGAGGTTTGAAGAGAAAAATTTTCACATTGCATTTGGTGTTATAGGTGGCATCCGAATGAGTTCAAAAGTGAAATATAAATATGATGTTTTAGGCGGTGAAAATGATCATAAAGAAAAAGGAAGATATAACATCAATCCTTTCCAATTATCTGCTACTGCACGCATTGGCTTTAGAGATTTTGGGCTCTTTGCAAACTACAACATTCTTTCCTTGTATGAAAAGGGAAAATCTGAAACAGCTTATCCGCTAACATTTGGAGCATCGTTTCACTTTTAAAATACTGAACTGAAAAGTTCAAACGAGCTACTATAAAAAGTATATATCAAATTGAAGTGCGTAAATTTTTCAACGAGTAAGCCAAAAGTAAATTCAACTGATAATACAATAGCAATTTTTGTAGTAGATTTTTTTCATGGAAAACCCCGGGTTGAGTGTAGCCCGGGGTTTTAATTATCGAAAAATTTGTTTGAACTTTATTCAACAATGGCATCGGATTTTTTAACCACAGAGTGACTCGGAGTTATGCACAGAGTCATATGAGTTGGCAGAACTAAATTTTACTCTGCGGAACTCCGTGTAAAACTCTTTTTGAACTCTGTGGTTAGAAAATTTTCACGCTAAGACGCAGAGAGGATACCTTTGTGAATCTTAGTGCTTCTTTGAGAAGTTTGTGGAACAGCCCTGCCTTAAATCGCTTCAAATCGAAACCCGGCTTTCACCCATTGCTCCATCAAAATAGGAAGCTCTTTTTGCAATTGCGGAAATGCTTTTTCAGAATCATGAAAAACTAAAATAGATCCGGCCTTTGTTTTTTTTCGAATGACTGCTAATCTTTTTTCAGTTGAAAAACTGGAATCAAAATCATACGTGAGCAGTGACCAAAAGACAATTTGAAAACCTTGCTTTTTTAAAGCCGTGTATTGCGATTTTTTAATGCGACCGTATGCAGGCCTGTAAAGAGATGAATGAATAAATCTGGACGCTTCTGACGCGTCAGCAAGATAGTCTTCGGTGCTGCTTTTGAATCCATCCAAATGATGCATGCCGTGATTACCAATAGCATGTCCTTGTTTTCTGATTTCTTCAAAAAGAGCCGGCTGTTGCTGTACGTTTTTTCCCAAACAAAAGAACGTAGCCTTTGCGTTGTATTTTGAAAGCAGATCTAAAATCCACCGCGTGCTTTGATCACAAGGCCCGTCATCAAAAGTGAGATAGAGGGTATTATTTTTCTTCAAAAAAATCCCAAATGGCGTCTGAATAAATAATTCTTGACCATTTGGGAATTTGAAAAAATCGCATAGACTTTTTTACATCATCATGATGCGTTGAAAGAATGCCATAAAGGTTTGTTCAATTTGTGCACGCGTTGACGGACTTTGTTTCTGTATTGCCGGTAGTGCACGTTGCACGCGATCTGTAATAGAAAGGAAATGATCACCAATCTCAGCGCTGAATGCTTCGTCTGTGCCATAGACGTTTACCGCCTGATACAATGAGAACGTAGCGCGGTACGCACCAAAGAAATCATCAATCATGGTAGCTGTGAATGATGGATCAACACTGATATAGTAATTAATCTCTTCATCAAAAATAGCCATCATTTTCAGCGTCAGCAATTGCGCAGTTTTTTCATGCCCTGCTGCATAATAGGTAGATACATAAGAAGGGAATACTTTGTCAAAATGGACATTGTATTCTGGCATTACTTGCATTGATCTGTCAAGCACCTCTTTGATTTTTTGTTTTGCATCAGCCATGATTGCTTCTGATTTTTTAATCTCTGCAGGCAAGTCTGATTTTTTGAAATTACCAATTGGAGTTTGAATTACCATACTTGAATCACCAGGCGCTCCCAGCATTTGCGTAAAGCCGGTTACTCTTCCCTGATGCAATTCATATTCTTCCAGATAAGCATCTGCAAGCACACTGAATTGGACACGGTAGTTATTTGTCAAACGACGTGTGTAGTAATCAACCAATACATCATCATCTTCCATATTACCCCATTTAAATGTGGTTAACAGGTTTTCATAAAGTTTTGGTTTGTTGATTTCACCCAATGAATTTGGATTTCTGTTTGGTGTGATTTTAAACGGAACCAATTTGTAAACTAAACCTTCAGAGTAGAAGAATTGGTCAAGCCCTAAATAGGTTGAACGCTCAGCAGAGCTTGCAAAATAGATTGGGCGTGCCCAGTCAAAATGTGCAACAATATCCAAAATCATCAAGTCAGCTTTGAAGATGCTTTGACGTGGAATTTTCCATTGAATTTTATCCTGAATGCGGTGAGCATCTGCTTCTGAAACCATTCCGGTTTTCATTACATTTTCTTTGTTCACTTTTACAGTCAACCCTTTTGTCGGCATGAAGAAAACACTTCCGCCTCCACGGTTTTCAATGTTTGCATCATCGCGCAACCAGGCCATGGTAAAGTCAGCCGGTAAATAATCAAACGCATCATTCAGGTCAAGCATAATTTGCTGAACAGCATAAAGATCATTTTCTACCATGCCATAATTTGCTTGTCCTTTTTGAAGGAGATTGAAAATCAAATTGCGGAATTCAAAATAAGTTCCTGTGGTATCAAAGTTTGGCAATTTAGCCAAAAGCTCAGGCTCTTTCGTTGCAAACTGTGTGCGTGAAAGTGTGCTGTATAAGCTGTCGCATGCAGCAGCAAATGCTGGTTTGAACAAGTCAGGATTGAACTCAATTTTTTTGTTGATGATGTCTTTCCATTTTTGTGGAACCTCGGCATCGTTCATCGTAAGTTCGTTTGTGCTCAACACATACATGTAATCACGGTTTCCGTTTTGACGGTACTGATCTTCTGTAAACTTGATTGGAAGCGGCTCAGAGTCGTACGCTTTACGCGTCATTTGTTCGGTGTACCAATCGGTATTCAAGAGACTCAGGTTACACACACGTACATTTGTTTTTACGCCTTCCACCTCTTGTAAATACCACAATGGGAACGTATCGTTATCACCGTTTGTAAAAATTACGGCATTGTCATCACAACTGATCAAATAGTTGTAAGCCAAATCACGTGCGGTATAACGGTCACTTCTGTCGTGATCATCCCAGCCGGTAATACCCATCATAATTGGAATCGGCAAGGCAAGCAGCGTTGAGGTAAGCGCGCCGTGAGTTTCGTTGGAAAGTACTTTTCTCAGCACAATCATCAACGCAAAAGCAGCAGCAATGACAAAGCTTACATAAAGCATACTAAGTGAAAGGGTTGTGTCTGCTACGCTGAAAACTATTCCCAATCCAACCAACGGTGCAATCAGCATAGCAAGTTCTTTCCAAATCATTGTTTTGTAAGCCTGATAAAGCGCAAGAACACCTAAACCAATAAAGATTGAGAATGCATAGAATGAAGCTGCATAAGCATAATCACGCTCACGTGGCTCGGTTGGTTTTTGATTCAGATAAATGATGATTGCAAATCCGGTTAACAAGAAAAGCAACATTACAATCCACCATTCTTTAGACGCTTTCATCAACATAAAAATGAAACCAATCAATCCTAAGATTAAAGGCAACATGTAGAATTTGTTGTGTGATTCGTTTTCTCTGATGAAGGCTGGTGTGATTACATTGTCCCATTTCTCAACACTTCCTTTACCTTCCAGATTTGTTGTCAGATAAGTTGTCGCTTCAATTTCTGAAGTGAATGATTTTAGTGTTGATCCGCTGCTGTCTTTTACAAGATATTTTTCTACTTCAGCATCTGCAATTTGATTACCGATGTGGTGTTTATCAATAAAATTTAAACCAGAAATCCAGTTCCCGTCTCTTGCTCCACCGTATCCTTGTTCATCCCATTGACGACCTGAGAAATTCCACATGAAATAACGCCAGTACATCCAGTCAACCTGATATCCTCCAAAATAAGAAAGGTTTTCACCCATTGTAGGTTTGCGGTTGCCCTGATGCCCTGACCAGCTTTTGTAGCCTTGAATGTGACGTTCATCCTGGCTGTACATTCTTGGAAAGAACGTGCAGTGCTCAGGATCATAAGTCGGTTTTCCATTGGCACCATCAAAAGTCAAAAGATATTTTTCTACAATTTCACCGCCATTAGTTTTTACAAACTCTTCAGCTTCAGCTTTGTTTTTGAATCCTTTTACATCTTTTCCTGTGCGGCTAACAACAACATATAAGCGGTGATACACATCGCTTCTGTCTGCCCACTCTGTGCGCGGATTCATTTCTGCCGTAAAATATTCTCCGTAAAGAATTGGCCAGTCACCGTATTGTTCACGCTTCAAATAAGATTCAAGACTTACTAAGTTTTCAGGATCGTTTTCATCCAAAGGTGTGTTTGCATTTGAACGAATGACAATCATGGCAAAACAAGAATAACCAATAAAGATCATAGACAAAGCCCACGTGCTGGTATTCAGAATTGGTAAGTTTTTGCGCTTGCTGTACATCAATAATGCAACTACAATGGCAGTCATGAAAATAAAGAAGAAGAAGGTACCCGCATTAAACGGCATGCCCAAACTGTTTACAAAGAAGCGCTCAAACCAACCTGCAATTTGAATGGTGCGTGGAATCAAAACTGCTTGCACAATTCCCAGTGTTACAATTCCAATCAGACCGGTAACAATGAAGCCCATTGGTGTAACGGTTTTGTATTTTCTGAAATAGATAACGTATGCAATAGCCGGAATACAAAGGAGGTTCAATAAATGGACTCCGATTGAAAGACCCACCATGAAGAAAATAAAAATCAACCAACGATTTGGATTCACTGCTTGAATGGCTGCGTTTTCAGGATACCATTCCTGATCTTGTACTTCGTTATCCCATTTAAAGATTGCCCAAATTACAATAGCTGTAAAGAAAGATGACATCGCATAAACCTCACCCTCAACGGCAGAAAACCAGAATGAATCTGTGAAGGTATAAGCTACGGCTCCAATTAAACCACTTCCTAGAATGGCCCATTGTTCCGCTTGTGTTAACGAACGACCCACCGATTTTTTTGGAGTTGTATCAGTTGATCCAAATACGGTTGACGGTGACAATACAATTCTTTTTCCAATCATGGTGATTGTCCAGAATAGGAATAGAATGGTAAATGAACTACTCAAAGCAGACATGGAGTTAACCATATACGCCGCACTATCCGCATCAGCAAACACAGTAAACAATCTGCCCAGCATCATAAAAAGCGGTGCTCCCGGCGGGTGACCTACTTCTAGCTTATAGGCCGTTGTGATATATTCCCCGCAATCCCATAAACTGGTTGTCGGTTCGAGTGTCATAATGTAAACACTTGTGGCAAATAGAAATACCATCCAGCCTACAATGGTGTTCAGTCTTTTGTAATCCATATCTTCGTTTTAAGCAGTGCGAATTTAGAAATATATTCGGAGCAAGTCTCTTAAAAAAGACTAAAACGGCGGCATATTGACATAGATTATCAACTAAGAATTTTGAATAAGGACTTGCGAAATAAAAAAAATGTATAACTTTGCACCCGCTAAACGCGTAGATTGTTTCAGTACAATGAAGGGTTTAGCCAGATTTAGTGGAGCATTACTAAACTGAAAAAGCCAAATTGTCCGATGGTGTAATTGGCAACACATCTGGTTTTGGTCCAGAGGAGTCTAGGTTCGAGCCCTAGTCGGACAACGATAAAAGACCGCTTATTTCAAGCGGTCTTTTTTTATGGAATTATTTTGGGCGAGAAGTTTATACTGAGCGCAACGCAGTGAAGTCGAAGTAAGCCCTAGTCGGACAACAACGAAGGAGTTAGGAAACTAGCTCCTTTTTTTGTGGCTTGTAGTGAAGATTTTTTAATTGTTCGCCTCGTGCACAAAAATATTTCCGGATCTCTAAGTTGTCGAATCGAAGGTTTCTATGAAGATTTTTGCGGATGCTTGTTCTGACATATCGAATCAGTGTAATAAATAGCTTCAAAGAATTACAAACTGCAGCTCAGAGCATAATTTCCTATCTTAGTTCAAATTTAATCCAAATGAAATCACTCTTTCTCCTAATTGGGATTGTAGCTTTTTGCACGGGTCAATCACAAGTCTATTTGCAAAAGTCATACGTTACTCCTCATATTTCTCACGGCAGCGATATCCGCCTTCTGAGTGATGATGGATATATTATCGCAGGCCTCCATAATAGCGCCAGCACAGCAACTGCAGGCTACCATGTACTGAGACTGAACGAGCTCGGTGACACACTATGGACCCGCATATTTAAGACTGAAAACATATGGAGTCACCCCAGAATTATTCCAGTAAACGCCGGTGGTTTTTTAATGGCAGGGAGTTATAGTTTTGGAGGACTTGCAATATTTCGATTGAATGATTTGGGTGACACCTTATGGACCAAAACATTTACCGTTGGAGGTGGAGGCGAAATGCCGGTTCCAATTGAAACGGCTGATGGTGGATTTGCAATTGGCGGGCAACAAGCGTGGCAAACATATCTTGTTCGGCTTGATTCAGATGGAAATATTTTGTGGGACCATCGCTATTCAGGTGTTGGTGGATTTATTTCAGAGCATGTGGAACCGCGGGCCGATTTAATTGTAGAGCCTGATGGAAGTTTTGTTCTGGCTGGTTGTACGAGAAGCGCTGGTATGGATGAAGGAAATGGGGTGGTTATCAAAACGGACGCAAATGGAGTTGTTACCTGGTTGACCATTGTTGGTGGTTCAGGCCAGGATGACTTTAAGGGAATTACTAGTCTTGCAAATGGTGATTATGCGGCTGTTGGTTACAGTGGAAGTTTTGGAGGTTCAGGTGCAAAAGTTTTTTTGACAAGGTTTGATTCTTTAGGGACAGTGTTGTGGAGTAAAACGTACGATGCGAATTTGGATGACATGGGATACTCTGTGCTTGAACGTGTAAACGGTGACCTTACAATTTGTGGAAGCACAGGGCCTTTCTATTCAACAGATTTTTATGGAATTTTATTTTCAACCGACTCATTGGGCAACCTGATCTGGTCACAAAAATATAGTGAACACAGTGGTTTTAAATCAGCCGATTTCACCCCCGAAGGAGGATATGCGCTCACGGGTTATGTGATCGATGCTTCTTCTCCTCAAGGCTCAACCGTTTTTATAAAGGCAAATGAACTTGGAAAGTGGGACTGTAACACGCAAGCCCTGACGCTCACAACTGTTCAGCAAACTCCACTCATCAGTAATACGTTTAATACATTCAGTGGAACTGCACTAACCAATTATTTGTTAGAAATTCAGCCACCTGACTTTACAGATAATTTAATCTGCAAAGCCTGGCAGACAGGTATCACCGAGCAGGATTTAACTGAAAGCGGGTTCAGTGTTTATCCTATGCCTGCCGATCAGAATATAGTAATTATGTTGCACGAAAATCACCAACCAGTGAAGAGAATAGAAGTGTATAACAGCACTGGTCAAATTGTATATTCTGCCGATGAAGTAGCTAACCAGGAAAATACAATTGATACATCAAGCTATCCGGATGGCATTTACCTTTTAGGGATTACATTAGCAAATGATGAAGTGCAATTTCAAAAAGTAGTCGTTCAGCATTAACTAGATGACTAGCATTCTACTTAATTTAATATATCTGGTCGGTACGTCTGCAAAAAAAACCGCTGATCTATCTTCTAGAAGCAAATTAAATCCGCGTAAATCTGCGAAAAAAAATCTGCGTAATCTGCGGGAAATAATATACAACGAATCAGCACGCTTCGAATTGAAGACGTTAATGTTGTATAAATCTCACCAACATAGAAAGATATTTTTTGTAGGGCAGTGTCATTGATTGTGGTCTTTTCGAGAAAATTTCTTGATTGGATTTAAAATCAGTATATTTATTACATCCTAAAATTTGCCACTATGAAAAAATTCGCAACCGTTTTATTCGTGTTATCAGCATTTAATCTCTGTGGACAAGTTTATGTTGTTACTCCTGATGGGCTTCGTGATAAGGATATTGTTGACCAGTCGTACCTTGTAATTAATGTGGAAGGGAAAACGGCTTCTCAACTTTATGATAATGCTCTTAAGTATATAAACGCTACGCACAAAAATCCTGAGTATGCGATGAAGGGAAATGTTGCTGGAGAATATCTCAAGTTTACGACTTACGTTCCTGATTTTTTGATCATAGAACATATGAAGGCTAATTACGACATGAACTTATCACTGACAACTGAACTGAATTTTAAGGATGGTCGGGTTAAGCTTGAATTTATTGAAATTGGCATGGCTACAGACTCTGGCACAAAATTATTGTTTATGCAAGAAATGGTTGGGGTAGATATTCCAATTTATACAAAGAAACTTGAGTTGAAAAAACCTGAAGCAAAAACGGCGGTAGAAAATTATTTTAATGGTCGTGTGAAGGAGCTGACAGATTATTTATTTGAGCGCACAGCATCTGATAAATGGTAATCTATTTTTCTCAAGCAAAGACACCCTTAGCCAGCCGAAGAAGACCCGAAGATTATTTTAAAGTTGATCTCTGTGTAATTCTTTCCAACGAAGTTTTAGCAAAAAGACTGTAGATTCCTCCGCTAAACAAATTTAGTCTGGCTAAATCTTCAAAAATCTGTGCGTTGAACCCTTTCGATCAATCGCTTCAGTTCAAAAAAAAGAATGAATTTTTCAGCTGATGGAAACGTCATGTGAGTTTAGCAGAGACTTCTGTCATTCGCCAGCGATTGGTTATTTTGAATTAGTAAATCATAAGTGCGTTTCTCGCTTCCTTGAAAATGGCAACACTTTAGGAGTTTACTTCTTTCTGAACTACATCCCCCACATTTCTTACTTCGTCGAATTCAAATTGATTTCACGTTTTCTTTTTTGTAACTTATTAGTAAGTCTAATTAACGCATGTGTATGAACTAAAACTTACAGTTATGAAAACGCTCAATCCAACTTTTTTCCTACTTGTTTTTTCATCCGTGAATATTTCATTTGCACAGGATTCTATAAATTCAGATGCTGAGTTATCTGCTCAACTAGTTGGCACATGGGAACATGTCAGTTCAACGTATCCATCTGGTGATGTGTCAACGTATCAAAGAAAGTTTCAATTTTATGTTGACGGAACGGGTGTTTGTGCGCGCTACACGGATTTGGATACCGTATTGATTCATTTGAATGGACAGTTAAAGACAGTGTCATTTCACTGTTTGAAGTTCGTAAAAATGGAAAAAGCATTTATGCAGATTCGCAAATTATCACTTTTGTAGATCTGCAAAAAATGCATTTATCTGATGCTTATTGTGATGATCAAACTGGAAAAATATGTTGCTACAGAAGAAGTACTGATTTGGAAATTGCCAAGTTCTGAATTAAAGTGATTCACCATTAGCATCAGTAGTCAAAGCCAAACTCATATAATCAAAAAATGGACGCATTTCTTTGAAAGCCGCGTTCATTTTCAAATGAAAATTGGGTGCTAAAACTTCTTCATCACTGAATGGTTTGTAAAGCAGAAATTGTTTCATCTTAATAAGATCCATGTGTTTGTGATCCTTATCAAATCCTTTGGCGGCGGTTTTTAATGACTCACCTTGCATTTCACCAAAAGTAGATTTGAATTTTTTTGTTTTTAAAATTTCTTTGAGCTCATCCCCGTTGGAAGCAATGTCTTCGCGAATGCGTTTTAAATCTTCAGGGGATGGCCCCCAAAAGCCTCCGCCTACAAATGTATTTCCGGGTTGAATGTGAAAATAATATCCGCCACGTAAGGCTGCTGTTGCACGCTTAAATCCTCCGCCAAAATGAGTATTGTAAGGTGTTTTATCCGATGAAAAACGAATGTCCCTGTAAATGCGGTGCAAACTTTTTTTGCCTGAAGCGGTTTCAATGTTGTCGTGTTTGTGCATCTCTTTTAAAAGGGCATCTGCAAACTGAATGACTTTTTCGTGCTCACGCAAATACTCGTCTTTGTGTGCATTGAACCAATCACGGTCGTTATTTTTTTTGAGCTTTTTAAAAAATCAAAATTGATTTGTCGAGTTGCATAGTAGAAAAAAGTTAAAATCTTTAAACCAAATTTAGGCAGTTTGCAGATTGCACAGGCAATTCTTTTAAATCTCTTCTAAATCTCTTGCGTTTGCGCAATTAATTTGTGATGATACCGATTCTTACTTTGTCTCATATTTTCCTCTCAGCAAGCCAAACATTAAATTAAATGAACAACCCACAGACTGAAGTTTATTGCTGAAAACGGCATACGGTGAAATACTTATTCCTATGCCTCGTCCAAGCGGGAGTTCCAAACTTGGGTTCAGAATAATTCCGGTTGACTCAGCCAGACTACTTTTAGGGATGTAGTTTGCTTCAAAAAGCCCGCCGTAAGTAGATTCCCACTCTGTTACTTTCTTTTCTTTTATTCTGGCCACACCAACCGCCAGATTTAATCTAACAAAGTGAAAATCTTTGAATTTTAAAACTCTGCCTAAAGTAAAGTATTGAAAAGAAAGTCGGTCTTTAGGTCTGCTCAATGAAAATAATCCTCTGCTGTAATTTGGGGGCAATGTTTCTGCTACACGCATGTTTGAAGAAGAACCATATTTCAACGCAAATTTTTCTTTGTAAACGTATTGCAATGAGCCACTGGTTCCCAAATAATCACCTGTTGCTATATTTAGACCAGATGTTACATACAGTGCATGATTTTGAAAAAGTTGGGCTTGTCCGCTTAAACTGACAACCAAGCTGAAAAGAATAATAATTTGTTTCATATTTTACCGATTGATGACCCAAAGTTGGGCATATTCAAACGGCAATTAAAATTGAATTCCGCTGCTTATTCGTATGACTTGCGGATAGCGCAAACTATTTCAGATCTAAGAAGCGATTATTGTGTGTATTCCGGAAATTTAATTTTAAAGTAAGAATAAGTATACTCTGAAAAGCTGGTGTGCTGCTTGTTCATGACGGTACTCGATTTTATTAAATCGCCCTCATAGGAGTACCAGGTATTTGAAAAATATCTGCCAAACGAGAAGTTGACTTTTTGCCAGTTGTTTGTTGAGATTGTAAATGCTTTCAGAGGAGTATTGTACTTCCCCTTTTTATCGAATGTGAGGTATGGTTCGCCGCCATCTTTAAAAATGTAGTTTGCGAACGAAGACGTTCCTCTGCGTCAAAACTTTCTATTAGAACAAGTATGGAATCTTGTTCATAAACTCGTTTTGTTTTTTACTAAATCACCTTTACGATTAAACTCTTGTTTCCACACCACTCTGTTTCCTTTTGAATCATATTCTTCCTTGATGCAGATGGTCGTGCTGTCTTTCTGCTTAACACCAAGCAGTTCACCTTCAGGTTTGCAATCATATGACCAGGTATATTTTAATTTTGACTTGAAAAAATAGCGAATGGTTTGCAGCGACCCATCTTCATAATATTCATAGTCCAATCGCTTGTAAGGCGACAAGGAATCTTTTTCCCAAATAGTAACTGCAAGCATTTTTCCGTCTTCACGTTTAAACTCTTCACGTCCAATAAAATCTCCTTTGGCATTGTATCCGCGACTTCTTTTTAACAAGCCAGAAGCGTCATACTCAACGCTGCTCCAGCTTTGTTTTTTACCGTATCTGTATTTATAAAAAACGGGACGCTGTTTGGAGTCGTAGGTGTATGTGTAAGTAACCGTATTTTCTCCTTTTTTATTGAAATGATTGTATGTCAGAATATTTCCAAATTGGTCATAGGTTTCCAATAGACTTCGTTTGTTTGTCTCCGTAATAATGCAAACTTACGCGATTGCACATTGTGCTTTTGCAGCGGTTCTTTTCACGCTGATTTTTTGATAGTAGTAATCTTCGGAGCCGAGCATTTGACTTTCTACCATTGAAGGAAAACCATATTGAGCTAATGATGAAAATGCAACGAGAGAGAAAAGCAGGGCGAAAAAAAATTTCATGACGTTTGGATTTTGAACAAGGGTATAATGGTTAAAGAAATGTTTTGTTACAGCTTTTAGAATGACTTTGTTTATTTCTGGAAGAATGAGTCTTTAGGAGGGTATGGTATATTTCTTGTAAACAAATTTAAGACTTTAAGGCTTGCTAACCAGAAGGATGGTTTACAAATTTTACTAAATTCACATGATTAAATCTCATGAAAATGAAAAATATTACGCTCGTTCTAGTTGCAGTTTTTACAGTAGGTTTTGCTTTTGCGCAGCCTCAGCCAACAAAATTGACAAAGCTATGTATTGATGGAGACGTGTCTTCGCTTATGAATATTCGTTACCTGAATGGCAAGTTGTTTGCTCAGGCAACAAATCGCTTAGTTGTGCTTGACCCAATTACAGGTAATCAATTGCAAGCCGTTAGGGCTGAGATGGGATTTGGTCTTTTTCAGTATGGAAACAAAATCATGTATTCAAATTCTAGAGTAAATTATAATGAAAAGGATGAACCTGTTTCAAGAGAAGGTTGGGTCTATTGGGTAAACACGGAAAATATAGCACAACGGGATTCAATAAAATTCCCATATAGTATTGTTACAATGGCTTCATCGGCAACTGAATCTTCAACATTGGCTTTGATAAATCAAAAGGGAGGTATCAATTTTCGTGCGGTTATTGTTGATAAAGTAACAGGTGCAGAAAAATTTGTTTTGTTTACTGAAGTGTTTGGCACAGGCGCTGTACTGCCACATTCAATTGAAGTAGATCCGGGTGATAAATATGTAGCTCTGGGAACAGCAAATGGCAATAAAGGATTTTATTTGTATGATAAAGCAACAGGGAAACAATTACTTAATTTACCGGGGGTAGGAGATATTCATAACATCGTTTTTTCATCTGATTCTAAGTATTGTTTTTATGTGCAAAAAGGTACGTTGAAAGTTGTGAATGTGACAAGTCTTAAATTGGAAAAGGAAATTGCAATTGCAGAGGAATTGACATGGGTAGCTATTCATCCACAGAATGAAATTATTGCGATAACTGGTTTTGGTTACTCGGGTGCATTGACAACTGTTAACTGGAAAACCGGAAACCAGTATGTATCAAAAATTTTTACACGTGGCGGAGCGTCACATTATTCGAGCGAGGGAAATTTGTTCATTCCATTTCGGAGGAATGCAGTGTTTAGTTAACCCAGATAAATTTCCATATTTGGCGAAAGTGATGTTTGATAATTCTCAAGAAACGGTTTCCACATCGACGACAACGTCATCAGGTGTTGTTACTTCAACGACAAGTTCCTCTGGTCAGTCAACTACTTTTGGTGTTGGTACACGCGCTTTGATTTATTATTCTGGTGATGGAAAATATTATTCAGGAACAATAGCCGAAGTTACATCTGATGGTTACGCCGTTGTGTATGATGACGCAACACGTGCAAATGTGAAAACTAATCAACTAAAATCTTTACCTGAAGTTAAAGTTGGAGATAAGAATCAAGTCAGACGTGCTGACAATAAATTTTACACTTGCTTAGTCAAGGAAATAAAAGGAGAAATCATCAAGGTTGAATACTCAAATGGAACCGAGTGGATTCCGCGCAGAGATGTCATGCAATTTCAGTAATCAAGATCACGGGTAAACCTGAAATCGGTTGCACTCACAAAAATGCTACTTGTCGGATAGATCAAAACGGAATCTCCCAAAAAAGGTATTCAGCAACATTTTCCAGTTGTCAGTAAAGTCAGCAATCAGTTTCATTTTCTGCTGTGAGATTGGATGAATAAACTCAACTTGACGCGCATGCAATAGAAGATAGGTACTTCCAAATTCTTTTTCAAACGTGCGGTTATGAAACCGATCACCATATTTAGGATCACCAATAATCGGATGATTAATTTTATTCATGTGTTTGCGCAACTGATGCATTCTGCCAGTATGCGGCATTAGTTTTACAAGACTATATCTTGAAGTGTTGTGAAGATTGACCGGAATTGGTAATTCAATTTGCGCAAGCGTTTCAAATGTTGTAAGCGCTTCTTTGTAAATACCAGTATCATCTTCTTTAATTGGTGAATCTATTACACCACTTGCGGGAGAAAATCCGCGCACAATGGCATAGTAGGTTTTCTGAATGGTGTTGTTTGAAAACAGTTCCTGAAATTTAGCTACGTGATTTTTATTTTTTAAAAGAAGAAGGATGCCCGAGGTTTTTCGATCCAACCGGTGCAAAGGATAAAGTGGATAGCCCAGTTGACTTTCTAGTTTTTGCAGCAAGGTTATTTCTACAATGTTTCGCGCATAGTGTGATTGGTGAATCAAAAAATTATTGGGTTTATTCACCCCAATAATCAGATCATCTTCAAAGACAATTTCGATTTTATCTATTACCGGTTGAATTGACGAATTCATTGAGAGGACAAGGTACGGGTTATTTCACGATTGCACAGCGTGAAAGATTCTTGAATAGCGAAAGTCAAAAAAATCCATCAAATTGGATCGATACAAAAAATATACGATTTTTGATTTGAAAACTTGTGCGATATTCACAAAAACTAATTGCTCCTGTTTATTTTTGCTCGTCAAAAATGACT
>JADJEU010000008.1 GCA_016709005.1 Crocinitomicaceae bacterium
CGATGTTTCCATTGATGTCGACAATTTCATAGTTTGCGTTTTCAAACGTTACACCGTTTTGTGAAACCAAAAATACTTCTTCGGATGCAGGAGATGGATAGATCATAAAATCGGTGTGATCAGTTCCATTAATCGCACTTAAATCTTCTACAAAATAAGCTGTGAAGTTGGCTGTTCCATTAGTCAAGGTGTCTAAGAAAGTATCATTGAATTCGTCTGCAATTAATGGATCAGGACCCCAGTGCGAAAATAACCAGCCCCAATTGTGAATAGCTTCTACCTGAATTGGAACACCGTCAAAATAAATTCCATTCCATGGATAAACTTCAGGCGTAATGGTACTGATGTGAATTTTACCAGCGTTGGCCGGAAATACATTTAAAGTAACATCTACCTGTTGCGGAAGTCCAAATCCATTTTGAATATCATCACGCACCTGATCACCTCGGCACATTAATTCATTTTGAAATTGAATGTGACGGTTGTAAAAGTCGGTCATCTGTCCCGGCACATTAAATGGATCACCCCATTTAGCGTATTGGTTGTCCATCTCAGGATATACTTGATCAAAAATTCCTTGTTCTGTCTCAACCAAATGATCCGGTAAATAGGCAGTATTCATAATATCTGCATAGCGATTGATAAAGTAATTTTTAAATTCATCATTCTGAATTCCCTGCAGCCAAATATTGATATAAGGCACAGATGTTGATTGCGTCATCATGTAATCGATCATGTCAGAATTACAATCTGTCCAACCGTTTGGTTGAAGTGAAAGTTCAAGATCGATTGTGCAGAATCTCCATGCATAATCGGTAGAATCAGAGCGGTAAATTTTAATGTTGTTGGTTGGCCAGTCTACATTTCCCATCCATGATTCACCGATAATATAATCAACATAATATTCCATATCAAAGTGCACATCCGCGTCTTCCCAGAAAGTAGGAGAAGCTGGATCGATTGTCAAAAACGTATTGTATGAATTCCAGAAATTATCCACGTTGCCTTCTGTTGCATGAAGGACAAGTCCATACCAATAGCTCAAGCCAACCATTTCAATTGTGCCCGGGGAAGCGCCGTCTTGAAATTCGAACATCTGCGGATCATATTTTTCACGCAATTCATAAAGTCCAAAGTATTCACCGTTGATATAAACAGAAACTGGTCGCCAGGTTGAATAATAACTATTTGTTTCCTGACACATCATTTTTACTTGTGAAGCATCTTTATAAGGTAGCGTTAGATACTGATTACTTCCATTTCTGAGATAGAAAGTATTGTATTCCATTCTTCCGTCGCGATCCGGAATCACTTCATGATTGATTGGATCTCCACCCAAAACACCGTTTGCCCATTCAACTCTAAAAGAGTGTTGAGGTTGTGAACGACTTCCTCCGGCACCACCGTCAATCTGGATTCCGGCGGTTTGTGAAAAGACCAAAGGATGTGACGGCATCGAATCAAAATACTCAACATGCGCAGGTTTCAACCAATCTTCCCACCAATTATCAAACATACCAGATCCGCCGTATAAATTTGCATCATCCGTAATCACAGAAATGATCGGCGTGATATGATCCACTCCAAAAAAGTAAGATGCTGTGCTTGTTGCACTTGGTAAACTATCGTTGTCAAATGCTTTCGCTCTAAGAATTGTTGTGCTTAGAACGGGAATTGGAAAACCAGTATAAAGTGTAGAACTGATTGTTGGATCGCTACCATCTGTTGTATAGCGAACTTGTGATGGTGCTGCATTTGTATTGGTGATTGAGACTAAAAAAGGAGTTGAATAAAAACCAGATGCTTGTGAAATAAGTGGTGCATTCAAATATCCGTTGTAGGTTGCTGAAGAATTATTTGAAGCATTTGGAGTAGGTGTGCTGAATATTTTTTTTGTTGCTGAACCATCTGGAAAACAACCGTAGCTATCGTCATAACCTGCTGTATGAACATTCAAGCTGCTCATGATTGTTGCCGCCGGAGTCATCAGATAAATAGTTTCTCCGTCTGGTGCAATCCCAAAATTGGTGTGATTCTGATTCCCTCCGTTTGGAAAAAAAGTTGCTGTCATTGCGTTGTCTGGAACAGATTTCATGCTGATATCGATATAGTCATATAACACAGCGTCGGTCCAAACTACATCAAATCCAAGTGATGTCAAATTACCTGCGCTGATTCCTGCTGCAGTTAGTTCCGCTGCCGTGATCAGCATTTGTGTGCGTGAACTCCAATACCAATTTCCGTAAGGAGCAGGGTAATCGTAAGGCGAGTTTTGAATCGTTCCAGAACCAATTGGCATACCGTTGATTTGCATGTTTGGTCTTTGTTGAACGGTTGTTCCGTTGACTGCTGAGCAGGATGCATCATTTCCATCATTGTAAGCAAATGTTGTAGAATTGTAAGCAGTTGCAGATTGATTGAAAGTTGAATTGGTAATATATCCCGTGTTGCTGTATGAGCAAACATTGATCACAATATTTGAGACACCATCCCAGAAAAAAGGAGTTGTAAAATTATGCGTATTCCATCCTGTGGTCGGAATAAAAGCTCCTGTATTTATGACGGTAGTAAATCCCTGAGAAGCGTATCTGTCTTTGCTGCTGCAATAGATGATTTCATATTCACCGGGTGCCATCGTGAGGTGTGGAAAAACCCATTTATCAGGTTCCGCAAGATTGTCTGTGAGTGAGTAATTAAATAAATCCAGCGTCGTTGATCCAGCATTGTAGAGTTCAATCCAATCTTCATAATCACCATCTTCATCAGCTATCGTTGAATAGTTTTTGTTGGATCCTTCGTTGATAATAATTTGTGCATTTGTCGTCTGTGAAAATAGAAATACAGAGATTAGAATTCCCGGGAGATTTTTCATGTAACGTTAATTTGAGACTTCTAAGGTATTAAATTAATGTTAACGCGATACATCATGGCAATGACGGCGGGTACTGAACAAAAGAAGGCTCGCAGAATGACTAGGTTACTGCGACATTGCTTCGTTCGATCATCGAAGAAAAAAATTAGTTGATTCTTGGAGAGCCAAAGCCTCTTCTGAATTCTGGCTTGAAGGACAGAAACATTTCAAAAGCTCCTTTGCCATTTGATGCAACGGTAAGTCCTGAAAGATTCATGTCGTAACCTATTCCCACCGAAAGTGAACCAGCATTGTAAATCAGGTTAGCAATAAAAGCATCTCCGGTTCTATAATAAGTTCCGATCGAAATTGATTGTCCGTCAAAGTACATAGTGTGAATTGAAGGTGGTTTTAGTTGGAATTCGAAATTACTGCCAAAAGTTAACTCGCGATTGGGGCCTTGAAAAAAAGCAAAAATCGCAGGATGAAACGTTAGAAGAGAGTTGGGTCTGCTATAATCTAGCTGACCAAACAGCGTGACGTTTCTGTACAACTTTTCGTTTAGTGAATAAAACCCGATGCGTTGTTTTGTTAAGTGATTACCCGCAACACCAAATTTGTAACTTAGATTTTTTTTGGGTTTGTTGCTGTAATATAATCCGGATGACAAATCAAATTTATTGACGTTTAAAATTCCCAGATTTTCGCCGCTAGAAACGGCTGTATTAAACCCATCTCCTTGCCATTGGCTATCAAAATAAAGTGCACTTTCATTGAAGGTTTGTGAATAGTAGGCTGGCTGAATTCCGAGTGCAAGATGACTTGTTTTATTGAGTTGAATTGAATAGTTGACTGGAAAAGAAATGATATTTACTCTGAATTGTCCATCACCTGATTGATCATTATAGATGTTCATTCCTGCTCCAATAAAACTGCCGTATAATCTTTCTTCAAACAAACGTCCATCAACGCTGCCAGAAAAACTGCGAAATGGATTTTGTGAAATGCTAAACCATTGCGATCTGAAATTTGTAAACAGTTGCACATCGCCTTCAAAATGACCGGCAGCTCCTGCGTTGAGTTGTGACGGACTTGCAAAAAACATACTGTAATGTTTGTCTTGTTGTGCATGTGAAATCGATGCACATACAAAAAACAGAACTAAAAAATGGATCACTTTTTTCATACCGCTTATTTTAGTAAGGTTACATTTCCTTTTTTGCTATTGCTTGAACCATCAACAAGTGAGTATTCAAGATACCAGACAAAGACTCCAGGATTTTCTGGTCTGCCATTTAAATATCCATCCCAGCCAATTTTTTGATCATCCGATTGAAAAACCAACTGTCCGTAACGGTTGTAAATTGAGAATCGCATATTTACTATACCATCGCCTTTTACAAATAAAATATCATTGAGATTATCTCCATTCGGTGAAAACCCGTTTGGAACATTTACAACATCTTCAAATAATACTGTGATTAACACACTGTCTGATGCAACGCAACCTGCAGCTGAAGTATAGACAACGGTAAATTGTTCGGTAAACACCGGCCATACAATCGTGTTTTCACAAGTTGGGCATTCGATGTTTTCATCATCAGTCCAGACATAAGATCCTCCACCTGGAATAACTGTTGCGTCCAATATTCCAAAAGTATGCATGTCAATTGTAGTGTCATAACCAGCGCTGACAAGTGGGGTTTCATTCACGATCAACGTGTGGGTCACTGTGTTTGTTCCGTATGCATTTGTAGCTGTTAGTTCAATGTCATACGTTCCGGGAACTGTTGGACAGATAGTTGGATTTTGATCTGTTGATGTATTGGGACTCACCGCACCGCCAAAATCCCAACTCCAAGACGTTGGACTTTCAGTTGAAATATCTGTAAGCGTCACGCAATCTCCCAAACAAATACTTGAATCACTCAACGTAAAATCAGCTTGCGGTGGATTACATTCAATGACGGTCAGAACAAACGTTGCAACATCTGAACCGATGTCATCAGTAACCGTAAGTGAAATAGTATAAGTTCCTGCAATGCCATAGCACATCGTCGCCGGATTTTGCGCATTCGAAGTCATTCCCAAAATTCCAAAATCCCAAAACCAGGTATCGACATTTGTTCCGGTACTTAAATCTTGAAAATTGATACAATCATTTACGCAGATTGTTGCAGGTGATCCGCTGGTTCCAATAATAGCATCTGGTCCTGTACAATTGTTTACCGTTAGTGTTATCGTTGCAGTATTGCTGCAACCGCTCAAACTTGTTCCGGTAACGGTATAGGTTGTTGTCGTTGCTGCAACAAAACTGACTCCATTAGTAACACCACCAGTCCACGTATACGAATTTGCCCCTCCGCCGGTGAGCGTCACGTTGTCACCAATACACAAAGTAGTTCCGGCACTCGAATTCGCTGTAACAGTTGGTATTGGATTTACTGTAACAACAACATCATCTGAAGCAGAACAACCCGCAAGAGTTCCGGTTACGGTATAAGTTCCTGAAGCGACAGGTGTGAATGGAGTTCCATTTGTGATTCCTCCTGTCCAAACCAGAGCAGCGCTGTTTGGATTATTTGCGGTGAGCGTAACTGATCCGCCGGCACAAACTGAAACATCCGTTCCAGCGCCAATAACAGGTAATGGATTTACTGTGACCAAAACCTGATCGGTAGAAATACATCCTGCGAGGTTTGCAGTTACAGTATAGGTTAGCGTTGTTGCCGGAGAAAAAGCAACCCCATCATTGACACTATTGTCCCAGGATATTACTGCTCCATCAGGATTGTTTGCAGTAAGAGTGACAGATGCTCCCGCACAAACTGTCTGATCAAGTCCTGCTCCAACATTAGGTGCACTTGGATCAATCAGTGTGATCACGGATGCATCTGTCGTGGTGCATCCGTTCAGGGTAACAACAAAATTAGAATACGATCCTGCATTTAATCCGGTGATTGTAATTGTCCCAGTTCCGCTGGAGGTCATAACGGCAGGACCAACCGGCGCACCATCGGTATAGGTGATGGAATAATTTGTACTGTTCAATAATCCTGATAAAATAATTGTTCCGTCAGATGTTGCACACACAGTTGGGTTTGTTGAAGAAACTGTAAAAGTTGGTAATGGGTTTACGGTGACCACAACTTGATCTGTAGTTATGCAGCCAGCAAGATTTCCAGATACAGTATAGGTTAATGTGCCTGCAGGGGTGAAGGCAACACCATTCGTGACTGAATTGTCCCACGTTAATACAGCGCCATTTGGATTATTTGCGGTTAGGGTAACCGCTGAACCAGCACAAACGGTCTGATCTGTACCAGCACCAATTATAGGATTTGGATTGACCGTAACGACTACCTGATCGGTAGAAATACATCCCGCTAAATTTGCAGTGACGGTATAGGTCAAGGTAGTTACTGGTGAGAAAGGAACACCATCTGTGACACCATTGTCCCATGAAATAATCGCACCGTCCGGATTGGACGCAGTGAGTGTAACCGAGCCGGAAGCACAAGTGGTTTGATCAACTCCTGCACCAACAGTTGGTGGATTTGGATCTAGTAAAGTTATGACTGTTGCATTTGTAGTTGCGCATCCGTTTAGTGAAACAATAAAGTTTGAATATGATCCTGCGTTTAATCCGCTTAATACAATTGTGCCTGTTCCGCTTGACATAATAGTTGCAGGACCAACAGGTACACCATCCGTGTAAGTCACAGAATAATTGGTGCTGTTATTCAATCCGCTGATCGTTATTGTTCCATCAGACGCACCACAAATCGAAGGATCAGTGAATGCCAATGTAAATGTTGGATTTGGATTTACGGTGTACGTAAATGTTTGTGGAGTTCCGCTGCAAGTTCCTAGAGTTGGAGTAACGGTTACGGTTGAAACAATTGCTGTTGTTCCGGGATTCGTTGCGTTGAAAGCCGCAATATTTCCAGTTCCACTTGCTGCAAGACCAATAGCAGTATTTGAATTCGTCCAGTTGAAAGTAGTTCCAGCAATTGATCCTGTAAAATTTACTGCCGTTGTATTTGTGTTTGCGCAGAGCGTCTGGTCAGTTGGGTCGGTCACTGTCGGAACCGGATTAACTGTGATCAGATAAACTTCTGCCGCACCGCTGCATCCCGAAAGTGTAGGAGTGATTGACACGGTTCCGGTAATTGCAGCGCCCGTTCCATTTGCTGCTGTGAATGCAGGAATATTACCAGTACCACTTGCTCCAAGGCCAATTGCGGTATTCGAGTTTGTCCAGTTAAAAGTAGCGCCACCTGGTGTACTTGTGATTGTATTTAATGGCACTGCATCACCTGCGCAAAAAGTTAAGTCAGCTTCTGCGTTAACTGTTGGGCTTGGATTGATTGTGATCGTATATACATCATTTGCACCTATACACGCACCCAATGTGGGCGTGATTGTAATGTTTGCTGTGATTGGAGCAGCAGTTGCATTTGTCGCTGTGAAAGCAGGAATGTCACCTGTGCCGCTTGCCGCTAGACCGATAGCAGTGTTTGAGTTGGTCCATGAAAATGTTGCACCTCCAGGCACACTTGTAATTGTATTTAAAGGTACTGCGACACCTGCGCAAAAACTTTGATCAGCTTCAGCTGTGATCACTGGAATTGGATTTACCGTAATTGTATAAACATCTGTCGGGCCTACGCAACCTGCAAGGGTAGGTGTAACCGTAACAGTCCCGGATATCGGTGCTGCCGTAGCATTCGTTGCAGTAAAGGCTGGTGTGCTCACTGTTCCACTCGCGGCTAAACCAATTGCTGTATTGGTATTGGTCCATGTAAAAGTTGCGCCAGCAGGTACGGTGACAAAAGAATTTAGTGGTACTGCATCACCTGTGCAGAAATTTAAATCAGGTTCAGCCGTAATTACCGGTGCTGGATTCACTGTAATGTTTTGGTTCGAAGTTGAGGTTTGACCGCATGCATCGGTTACAATAGAATAAAGTGTGTATGCACCAGCAGCAGGAAAACTAATGGTTGCATTTGCGCCGGTTCCCACAGATGGAACTCCGCTTGGACTAAAACTCCAATTGTAATTATAACCAGGTACTCCATACTGACCCAAGGTACTTGCATTGACGGTTTGCCCAAAACAAATTGTGTTTGCAGAAACGGTCATCGGACTTACTGTATTTTGATATTGTAGCGTGTTGCCTTCAATGGTCATGGTCCATGGCGTCGCCGCACCAATACACGCGCTGTTGCAGCCTGCAGCTCCCCAACAACCTCTGAAAAATTGCATCGTAAATGTTACTGGAACAGGTGCACAACTTGGCGCTGGTAAACATGCTGATAAATCTGTAAAAATTGGAACGTTCGTTCCTGCGCAAGTACCTCCACCGGTTAAATTACAGAACCAATAAAAACCTGCACCGCCTGGGCTAACACAACCACCTGTCGTAAATCTTACTGCACCATCTTCAAGCCAGCAAAGACCCGCAGCACTATAGGTAAAACTCCAAAGAACATTTGTCAGCGTTGAATTTGCAGGAGTATTAACGGTGAGATTGTAGTTGCATGAATTTGTAAAGTTACACGAGGCGTTGTACATAGACCCTGTAATGGAGGCCATGGCCAATGTGTTTGAACTGGTAACAAGTGGGTCAATAATTAATTCTCTGCCTGGTAAATTAGAGGCGATTAGTGAAGTTGGAACAACAATTCCCAATCGATTATTTTCAAGGTGATAAGTAAGTAGCTCGTATTCTTCCTTGGTCGCGTCTTCTGGAAAAGCCACAGCAGTTGTAATTTCGAATACATCAGTTCCATTTGTTTTATAAACGACATCATCAACAGAACGATTTTGACCAGTCGAATTTTTGAAAGATAGGTTTGAAAAATCATCTCCCATATCATCTTTGAAAATCAACTCCTCATAGCTGGTAAAGTTTGCAGATTTTATGATGAAACTTGTTTTAACACTTCCGCGCATAACTTCTAATTCGGCATCGATACCAGGGAAAATATTAGTGATATAAATTCCATCTTCTCCAGCGGTGTAGCTTGACCAGTTTGCATCCGCTAACAGTTCTTCAGTGCCATTATTAATGCCATAAAGTTTCCATTGATTGAAATAAATTTTTCCGGAAGGAGTGATGACATAAGATCTTCGGTTTGCCGTTTCAAATCCAACAGGATCCCATTGATGGCTTGCTTCGTAATTCCCATTTCCCAAATCAGCTAATCGTTGATCGATGGTTAACCATTGTCCGTTTTTTTCATAATGTAAAGCGCCGGCAGCTTTTTGAATTTTGAATTCAGAAGGATTTTCAGGGGTCACAAAATAACGTTCATCGATTGTCCTTTTTTCAAGAACCTCAATACAATCCGAACATGGAGCGTTGAAGGGGAGTTTGCCAAATTCAGGGTGATTGTACGTTGCAGGCGAATTCAACTCTTTCCATTTTGCAAGATCACCAAATGTACTTACGGTAAACGAACTAAAGTTTTCTTGTTTGACTTCCATTTGTTCAGTGGAGCCATCAGGCATCTTGACGCTTCCCGGTGTTCCGAATTGCGCATGCAAAGGAAGGTTAACTCCTGTTGCAAGAATCAAAAGAAAAAGGGCTCGAACAATAAAACCAACCTGAAAGTGGTATCTTGAAAGTTGAAGCTGATTCTTTTTGGGTGTGATTGGATTCATCATAATCTGAACTATTTATGTTTCTGAAATCTCTGTGCTGTTTTAACGATGATGGATATACTTAGTCCTCGCCGCAAACCAGAAGAAAGGTACAAGTTTTATACTTAAAAGCGAATTAAATTTCCAACAACTTCTTAATTCTTCTTAAACGCTTAATCAGAAGACGTTATCGAAATCTTTCAGGTTGCTTTAATATGCGTTTTTCAAATGCGGAACCAATTGTCCGGTAATGAGGCAATCCCTCTAAAAATAGAATGGGCTCGACGAGCTGCCAACTATCCACCAAAAAACATCAAGCAAATACTGGTCATAGGATCAACCTTTCCCTTTCACCGTATTATATGCCGTCTCCAGGGCATCATGCAAAGTCTCCTCCAAAACTTTCTCAAGATTAATCAATGTCCAGCCTTGCCGGCCCCAATTGTTTGCAACCGGATAAATGATTTGTTTATCAAACGAACAAAAACTAGCCTGATCAATGGCATTTAATTTCACACAAACTAATCTGGTTTTTGAATCATACGTTGCGAAAATTTTCTTTCTGATTCGGAACGAAGTTTTTTCGAAGTGAGGTTCTTCGGTAACCTGGTCGAATGACGTTACGATTTTTTGAAATGTTTTATCAGAGATCATGCAAACGGATCAGTATTTTTTCTTCACTTTTTTCCCCGAAGCATCATGCTCAATCCATTTGCCCGTTTTGCTGTCGTTATAATAATAGCCCTGGCTTTTAATGGTTCTGTCAGAATAATATTCAGTCCACAATCCTGTTTTTTTGCCTGAACGATATTCACCTTCAACTGCAATTTTTCCCTGATCATCAAATTCAGCATATCTGCCCTCAATGCCACCGTTTTTATCTGTTCGGTAAGAACATTTTTTCGTGCCGTTTTCGTGAAACTCTTTCCATTCACCCATTTTTTGACCGCATAATAAATAACCAGATTCTTTTATAGCACCGGATTCGTACTTGGTTTCAGTCAAGTGCGGAGAATCGTATTTGTACTCGGTGAATTGAACTACAGCACCTTCTGTAAAGTTACTTCGTTCAACTCCATTGATAGTTACCACGCCCGTTTTTTCAATGACTTCAAAGGTCAGTTGCGATCCATTCACAGCAGTCACACGAACTCTGCCAATTGCATAGGTCATCTTAAAATTTCCATCTTCATTTAAAAGCGCAAGTTCACCTGTTGTTCCGATTGTCAAGGTTGACGAAGTTTCCAAATCCATGCGCGGCTGAATTGAAGAAGTGTCTGCCAAAGTTCCTTTAGAAACAGATAGAGCTGCACCACATTGGACTTCACGTTGTGCAAGACCGATCATTGGAAGCAGGATAAAGGCAACGATTAATTTTTTCATACAATCAAGTGGTGTGTGTTCATAAATGTAATCATTCTTGGTTAAATCTGAATTGTGTCTTTACACAAAACAATTTCGCCATTTCCACGTATTGTCTGCAAGACAATAACACGATGCAGCGCAGTTTTCTTTCTAGTCTTTTTTTGATTATCCTGCTGAACTTGCTGGTGAAACCCTTTTTTATTTTGGGAATCGATGCTGAAGTTCAGAACAGGGTGGGGGAAGCCGTGTATGGAAATTATTTTGCATTGCTCAATTTTTCTTTTCTGCTCAACATCTTATTGGATCTTGGCACCACCAATTACAATACGCGAAACATAGCGCAGCACCCGCAACTTATTACAAAACATTTTAGCAAAATTCTTTGGTTGAGATTGTCTTTGTTCATGCTGTACGCTGCATTTACACTGATTACTGGTTTGTTTGTAGGTTATTCAGGAGATGAATTTTATTTGCTTATTATTGTGATGATTAACCAATTTCTGGTCGCGGTAATTCAATTCTGCAGATCAAATTTTGGTGGTTTACATTTATTTAAATCAGATGCGATTGTGTCTATCATGGATCGATTGTTGCTAATTATTTTCTGTTCCGTTCTATTGTGGACGAATCTGTTTGGAACTGAATTTGAAATCATCTGGTTTGTCTACGCTCAAACCATCGCATACACCTTGACAGCTGTTGTCGCACTGATCATGCTCAGAAGCAAATCCGGCAAAATTAAACTTAGTTTCAAAAAAGATTTTTCAATAGTCCTGCTTAAAAATTCATTCCCGTATGCGCTGCTGATTTTACTCATGATGATGTACAGTCGCATGGATTCAGTCATGCTCGAAAGGCTATTGCCGGATGGTGATATACAAGCAGGAATCTATGCGCAAGGCTTTCGATATCTTGACGCAGTGAACATGTTTGCTTTACTTTTTGCTGGAATGTTATTACCCGTTTTTGCTCGCTTGCTGAAAGTTCATGGCAATGTCGCAACGCATCTTGAATTGGCTGTCAGATTGCTGGTAGGTATGAGTTTGATTGTTTCACTATCGGCCTTTTTCTTTCAGACAGAATTGCTTGAGTTGCGTTATGACAACGTGAGTGAACTCTCTGCAAAAAGTTTTGGCTATTTAATTCTGAGTTTTATTCCTGTTTCACTTACTTATATCTATGGAACATTGCTCACGGCAAACGGAAATCTTCGTCAGTTAAATGGCATGGCCTTTTTTGGATTAGGCTTAAATCTGCTGTTGAATTTCATTTTAATTCCGCTTTACAAAGCTGAAGGCGCCGCAATCGCAACGCTAATCACGCAATGGCTGACTGCCTTGATTCAAGTAATAATGGTGTACAAGATATTGAAATTGAATGTGAATTTGAAATTGGCTGCAACCTTGGTGGTGTTAGCCAGTTTTGTAGCGGGTACATATTTCGCAACGCAAGCTTTAGACTTTTCTTTTTCAATGGCGATTATCACCGTTTTTTCTACTGGAATTATCGCCGCATTTATAGTAAGACTGTTAAGAGTTTCTGATTTGAAAGAGATGCTTTCAGGCAAGAAGGAATAAGAACTTTCTTCGCACTTAACATAATTTAATTTAGCATTCAGATATTAATAGATTAGGTTGCGTAGTTTTACTCAACGATACTTAAGCTTCATGCGACAAATTATATTTGCTTCAATTTTACTTCTTGTTTTAAACTCATGTTCAATGAACATGTTTTTTTATTTTCCAGATAAAACTGAAGTCATAAAATCTTCCAATGCCACTGAATTTTACATTCCATATAAGAAAGAAAAATCTGTTCATGGAATCTTCTTCCAGAAAGATAAGCCGCGCGCATCAATCTTCATTCTTCATGGCAATGGGGGCAATTTAACCGGTTGGCAAAGCGTGGCAGAAATGTTGTGGGAAGATGGGTATCAAACGTTCATTTTTGACTATCCTGAATACGGAAATTCAGACGGTCAGGCCAGACATGATCAAGTAATTGAATCTTCTCAAAAGGCTTTTGATTATTTCAAAGATTTGCCAGAAGTACAAGGCACAAAAAAGATTGTGATGGGCTTTTCATTAGGCGGAAACATGGCCTTAAAAATAGGCCACGATAATCAGGAATCATTAGACGCCATGGTATTGGAAGGCGCTTTTACAAATCACAGGGATATTGGAATTTATACAACACCAAAGGTATTCAGATTTGCGCCATGGTTGGTTTTAGGTTCAAAATTCAAAGGAGAGGAACTGATTAAAGATTGGAAAAAACCTCTGCTTGTCGTTCACAGCACAGAGGATAAAGTGTGTCCATACGAAATGGGAAAAGAAATCTACACGAACGCGGGGTCTGCTAAGAAAGAGTTATGGACCATCAAAGGAGCACACTTACAAGGTTTTGGCCTTGACTCAGAAACTTATTTTGCAAAAATCAGAAAACTGATTGCCGAATAGAAAGAATGTACAAATTAATATTCTCTTTCAGAAATACATTTCATTTCAACGATGTCTCCCATGCCACATGTACTGGCTCCAGAAGCAGGTTTGTAGGATACCCAAACCAGTGCACCGTGAGTATAATCTATGTCCTGAAAATTGGAAAGATTTGTAGGCTCTAGTTTTGTACCATCTTCTAATTGAAAAAGAATTCCGCAAGTATCTGATTCGGCTGTATAGTTTTTTACCACCGCTTTTTCTCCTCTGGCACAGCCACCGGTTTTTTTACCGCACGAAGTAAAGCTTAATGCTGAAATAGCCAGAATTCCAAAGATGTATTTTGCGTTCATAGATGAAAGTTTTAGTAAATATACGAAAATTCAAAGTCAAAGGTTGAGTTGGGCTCTTTCTCGCAAAAAAAAGTCTGGGTGATGTGGCAGAACTTCTCACGATTGGCGTGATATCTGGCTTGAAATCAATATTAAGCCTCTAATTTTCGTTTTTCAATATCCTTCTTGTATCTTTGCACAAAATTTATTGAAATTAAAATGGCTACGAACAGAACATTCACAATGATTAAACCTGAAGCGGTTGCTGCAGGAAATAGCGGAAAAATAATCGACATGATTATTGAAGCAGGATATAAAGTAAAAGCAATGAAGCTTACACGTCTTTCAAAAGACCGTGCAGGTTTATTTTATGAAGTTCACAAAGAACGTCCTTTCTACGGTGAGTTGGTTGACTATATGTCAGGCGGACCAATCGTTGCATTGGCTTTGGAAAAAGAGAACGCAGTAGCAGATTTCAGAAAACTGATCGGAGCAACGGATCCATCTGAAGCAGCTGAAGGAACTATTCGTAAACGCTTTGCAAAATCAAAAGGTGAAAATGCAGTACACGGTTCTGATTCGGATGAAAATGCAGCCATTGAAATTGCTTTCCACTTTGCAGATTCAGAAATTGTAGGATAATAATTGGTTAATTAATAGTTTGAAGAAAGACGATTCGAAAGGGTCGTCTTTTTTTATTCTGCCAGGGCATTAATTATCTTCTTCACCAGCTTGTGACGAATCACATCATGTTCATCCAATTCAATGATTTCAATGCCTTTGATATCTCTTAATTTATTTACGGCATTCAATAAGCCAGAACTTTGGTTGCGCGGCAAATCTATCTGAGTCGCATCACCTGTAATTACAAATTTTGCGGATGATCCCATACGTGTCAAAAACATTTTCATCTGACTGTAAGTACAATTCTGCGCTTCATCTAAAATCACAAAAGCTTTATCCAAAGTACGTCCACGCATAAAGGCAAGCGGTGCAATTTGAATGACACCAGTTTCCATGTGTTCTGCTAATTTTTCAGGCGGAATCATGTCACGCAAAGCATCGTAAAGCGGTTGCAAATAAGGATCTAATTTTTGACTCAGATCGCCTGGTAAAAAACCTAAATTTTCTCCGGCTTCAACGGCTGGTCGTGTCAATATAATTCGTCTGACTTCTTTGTTTTTTAATGCTCTAACGGCAAGTGCAACCGCAGTATAAGTTTTACCTGTTCCTGCTGGTCCAATAGCAAAAACCATATCGTTTTCGATACTTGCCCGAACCAGTTTGCGTTGATTTGGGGTACGGGCTTTGATTTGATTGCCGCCAATGCCGTGAACAATGATATCTGCATCAGTTACAAACTGATCGGTGTCTTCTTTTTGTAAGAGAAGTGTTTCAATATTGCCTTCTGTCAGTGAGTTGTAGCGACCCACGTGCCGAATCATTTGCTCCAGCTTTTTTTCAAAATACTCGATGACTTCCGTCTCTCCGCTTACCTTGATTTTATTGTCACGTGTCACCAGTTTCAATTTTGGAAAATACTGACGAATCAGTTTTAGGTTCTTATCGTTGACGCCAAAAATTTCAATTGGAGCAATGCCTGTGATTTCAATTACTTTTTCCTGCAACGTAGGTAGTTATTAAGGTGAGTAGCTAAGCGGTTTTTTATTACTTTTGGTAAAAATACGCATTTTCTAAATTACGGCTGAGTATCAGTCGGCAAAACGATGAAGATCATTACCCTCACATCCGATCTGGGATTGACAGATCATTATGTAGCTTCGCTGAAAGGCCAGCTGTATTCTGAATTGGGTGAAGTGACACTGGTTGATGTTTCACATGACGTTCAGCCGTTTAACATTGCACAAGCCGCTTATTACATCACAAATTGCTGGCATGAGTTTCCAAAAGGAACCATCCACTTCTTAAATGTGGATAGCACGCCGATGATTCAGATTGCCAAACCAGATAGAAATATGTATCCGGTTGTGATGGAATTGAAAGGCCATTATTTTATTGGTTCAGATAACGGTGTTTTCTCTTTGATTCCGGGATATCAGGATGCAACTAAATTTGTGCGTCTCGATTTCAGTGGAGCCGGAATTAATTTAAGAAATGCAACCAAAAACATTTACATTCCCGCCATCAAACAAATTCTCAAAGGCACAAAGCTGGAAGATTTGGGAGAGGAAGTGAATTCGGTGAGACAAGCATTCACCATGCAACCTACCATTGAAAAAGATTTGATAAAAGGCACAGTGATTCACGTAGACAAATACGGAAACGTGATCACCAATATTTCTGAAGATCTCTACAAACAGGTTGGAAAGGGAAATGATTTTACCATTCTGTTTAAGAATTCAAATTATTTTATCAATCAGATTTCAGATACTTACTCCGATGTTCCCATGGGAGAAAAATTAGCGCTCTTCAATGAAAATGGTTTTCTTGAAATTGCCATCAACAAAGGCACAACCGGCAGCGGCGGTGGAGCCAATAGTTTGCTTGGATTGAGCGTGAAAGAAATGGTGCGATTGGAGTTCCATCCAAAAGGATCAAAAGATACGATTCAGGAGTTGTTTTAATCAGATAGACTTTTTTGAATTTTGATATTTGGATTTTGAATTTTATCACCCCAACATCTCCATCAATTCCTCTTTTGAGAACGACTTCAAAATCGTTCCGTCTGTTTTGATCAGATCATCGGCCAGTTTGTTTTTGGTCTCTTGCAGTTTCATGATTTTTTCTTCAACGGTATTTGGACAAATCAATCGCACCGCAATAACATTTTTCTTCTGACCAATGCGGTAACAGCGGTCAATGGCTTGGTTTTCTACTGCCGGATTCCACCAAGGATCTACTAAATAAACATAATCTGCTTCGGTTAAATTTAATCCTGTTCCACCGGCTTTGAGACTGATCAGAAAAACACGAACTTCTTTATCATCCTGAAATTTGTTGACACGTGAAGCTCTGTCTTTTGTTTGACCGGTAAGGTATTCAAATGAAATTTCTTTTTTGACCAGTTCGGTTTTAATCAAATCCAGCATGGAAACAAACTGTGAGAAAACTAAAATTTTATGATGCGATGATTTGTTTTCTATCTGCTCCATCAACACTTCGATCTTGGATGAATAATCTCCATAATGTTCTTCATCTTTTAAGATGGCAGGCGAGTTGCAGATTTGGCGCAGACGTATCAAGCCGGTTAAAACGTGCATGCTGTTTTTAGCAAGATCTTCTTTGTTTTTACCGGCTATAAAATCGCGTAATTCAGCTTCGTGTTTGTCATAAACTTTGCGCTGTTCTTCACCCATTTCACAATACATCACAATCTCCGTTTTGTCTGGGAGTTCTTGCGCCACTTCTTTTTTTGTCCTTCTTAAAATGAAAGGTTTAATTTTTTCCTGCAGTTCTTTTGCACGCTGACTGCTTTGGAATTTATCGATAGGAGTGGAGTAAACATCTCTGAAAAAATCTTTGCTGCCGAGCAATCCAGGACATGCAAATGATAGTTGACCATACAAATCAAAGGTGTTGTTTTCAATTGGCGTTCCTGTCAAAACCACTTTGTTGCGTGATTGTAATGATCGAACCACTTTATAGCGTTGCGATTCTGGATTTTTAATGGCTTGTGATTCATCCAGAAAAATATAATTGAAATGGTAATCTTTCAAAAATTGAATATCTGAAAGCAACATTCCGTAAGTGGTCAATACAATTTCATACTTGTCAAACTCCTTGGCGTTCTTGACTCTGTTAGAACCATACTGTGTGAAGATTTTGATCGACGGAGCAAATTTTGCTACCTCCTCTTGCCAGTTAAAAAGCAACGAGGTTGGCACCACAATTAAATTAGTATTGTGTTTTTGTTTGTGGCGCTGAAGTAAAATGAATGCAATGATTTGGATGGTTTTTCCAAGCCCCATATCATCGGCCAAGCAGGCGCCAAAGTTGAAATCATCCAGCGTGTCCAACCACCGTAAGCCCTGTACCTGATAATCGCGCAGCGTGCCGTTGAGTTCTTTGGGAACCTGAACTTCTTTTAACTCTTTTACATTGGAAAGTAAAATTCCGTAGGTATCGATTTCATCTAGAATCTCCTGACTTAAAACGGTGCGGTCAAATAGTTTTTCAATCTCCTGGAAATTGCTTTTTGGAATGCGCAGCAAATCATCAAAGGCGTCACCGCTTTGAAAGTAACGCTCCAGTTTTTTCATCCATTCGTCGGGAAGAATTCCGAGTGTGCCATCATCTAACTGAACAAATTTGCTTTTGTTGCGGATTGATTTATGAAGTTCTTGCAACAGTGCTTTTTGTTTTCCAAATGTGACCGTGAGCTCTGTATTAAACCAATCAATACCACTGGTCACATGCACAGATACTTTTGCCTTATTGATGTTAAGGCGATTTTTTTTCAGATCGTTAAAACCAAGAATGGTAATTTTTTGTCCTTTCCAGGTTTCAAAGGCTTCCAAAAACCAATTCTCATCCAAGAAACGATCTTTGTGTAAATAGAAAGATTCACTTTCATGCATCTGCTCATCAAAATCAGGATGCTGCCGAATCAGTACCGAAATAAATTTCAGTTCTTCTTTTTGATCGCGTTCTACTTTAAAAACATTGCCTACCTGATCGGTATCATAAATCTGCTTGCGTGATAAAACGGGAATCTCCACATTGCCATATTTCATGACTGGTGTGATGGAGACATAACTTTCTTCATCTGACAGATAAATTATTTTTTCACGCTTTGCGTCAAACTTTTGTTCAACCAGTTGTTTCTCTGTTGCTGGTTTGATGAATGAATAATTGATGGTGATTTTATGTTCCAACTCAGCTAAAATACTTTCGCGAAACTCGTTGTATTTTGATTCATGAATGATTACTTTTTCATTGTTTGATTTGAAATAATCTACCACACGTAATGTGTCTGTATCGCTGATCAGATAAAAGGTGTTGGCAATGTGAATGAAGTAGCCATATTTAATGTTCAGTGATTTGAAAGGATAGGATTTATTATCCAAAAACAACTCACCGGAAACTTCATAGAAAGGATCTTTTTTAAAAACAGAAAGTTTGATTTCGGCTTTCAAAAGTTTGAGTTTAACCGGTACAAGTGAACTGGCTTTAACGTTGTCAGAAATCTCCTGATTGTGATAATAGACATCGAACTTCAAAGGGTTCAGTACAATTGTCTTCAATGCTTCAATATCGGTGTCTGATTGGGTAGTGGTGTAGTTGCTTTGAAATTTTGAAACTCCCGTGAAGAATTTTGCTTCTTCAATCTTCTCTGTTTTCCAGATTAAATTCAACGCATCTAATGTGATTAGAGGATTTTTTATTTTTCCTCCTTTGGTTGCTTCTCCTTCATACAACTCAATGTTCAGTTGATCATAATATTTACGTTTACGAATCACCAAAACGGTTTTTCGTAATTCTGTTTCTGCTAATTTTTCTTTGAGTCGCTGTGATTTTTTTGGCAAGAGTTGTTCTTGTAATTGTGATTTGGTCGTCTCGTTAACCTTTATCAATTCTTTGATGCGTGGTTTAACGGTGAAATTTCGATTCGCGGGTTCAATCTCAAAAAAATCATCTAAATCTGCTTCATTTTCTAAACCATATTCTTTAGCAAACTCTTTTAGTTTTTGGTGACGAAGTTTTGAATCGTAGAAAACCCTTAAGTAAGGTTGTTCCATAATATTGAATAAAACCTGAACCTGATGTTCACACATTTTTTTCTTAATCGCCTTGCAGGGACAGGAAAGAATAAGTGTGTTATGAAGTTGCGTAACCGATACCAATGGAAAATCAATAACCGGAGAAGTATTGGTAAAAAATCCTGTATTCAGTTCAATGGTCTCTGCCTGAATATCAAAGAATGCGCGCTTAGCTGTATTGATTGAATCAGTAGTATGCGCTAAAAGATCAGAAAGCGTAAGTTTTTCAATGGTTGTGTTTTCAAGAATATAATCATTCGGGTGATCTCTCATTCAGTCATTCAGAATTGGTGCAACCGGCTAAGTTAGTTAATTCCTGAGGTGTAAGCTAAAATGAAGATTAAACAAAAGAATTATCTTAGCAAAAAACTCTTGTCATGCTTCAGCGAATTGTAAAAATGACTTTTAAAAGGAACATTGTCTTGACTTTGAAAACTTTTTCAATGAGATAAAGATCAGGTTGGTAATCAGCCTGGCTGCAGTGGCGTAAAGCTTTTAAAAGAAGTTCCTGTGTCCGGTGTTTATTTCACCTACAGCAATTGGGACAAGCAAGAATCGTTGGATGCCTATAGAAATACTGAACTGTTTAACGTTGTCTGGCCAAAAGTAAAAGCATGGTTTGATGCTAAACCTGAGGCTTGGAGTACAGAAATTTTGACGGAGTCGAAATCGGTTTAAGAAAATAGTTGGGTTTTTTTTAACCACAGTGTACTCGGAGTTATTGCACAGAGTTTTTGGAGTTAGTAAGGTAATAGGTGGTTTGTGATTTTGATTTTCAATACCATGATTGAATGGAAGGAGAAGAATCTTTCAATTATTAACGCGAATAACCTATCAACCAATAACCCTATCAACTTATATTAATCCGAATAACCAATCAACCAATAATCTCATCAACCTATCAACCAATAACCCTATCAACTAACACAACCCATCAACTCGCGGGACGGGGCGAGCCCGTCCGTTACGGTTTAATCCATGGATAACGATACGTACACTGATCGATGAAATTGGCGTCAAAGATGCGGACAAAAATGCCTTCAATTTTTGTTTTGACCCATTCGTCAATAACGGCTTGTTTCTTCTCGTTGAGCGCGGCCATTTGAATTAACTGGTAATCATCTTTCAGATTGGCGATGTGTGGTTTGGTACGGTCAATTAATTTTACAATACGCACACCTTTTTTCTGCTCCATCATATTGTCATATAATGCCGGCTGCGAATAATCACCAATGCGCATGCTGTTAATCAAAGTTGACATTTGTGGATCAATTTCATTGATGTTTTGAATGTCCCAGAAATAATCACCCGTATATGGGTTGACAATTTTTCCTCCGTTTTGTTTTGAATATTCATCCTGACTGTATTGTATAGCGGCATCTTCGAAAGAGATGGTTCCTTTTTTGATTGCCTTGTAAAGACTATCAATTGAAGTAGCTGCTTTCATCAAAGCTTTGTCATTTACTTTTGGCATAAACAAAATGTGGCGGCAGTGATAGTTGTCTCCTTTTCTATCTAACAACTGGACGATGTGAAAGCCATACATTGTTTCAAAAACAGGACTGATTCCGTCTTTTTCGAGTTTAAATAATTCAGCTTCAAATTCTGGAACCATGCTCCCGCGTGAGTTCCAACCAAGATCTCCGCCTTGAATTCTGCTGCCCGGATCATCTGATTCAAGTAACGCAACTCCATCAAAGGTGCGCTCTCCTTCTGTAATTTGTTTTCTTCTGAGTTCAAGTTCTTTTTTGCGTTTTATTTTATCGTCTTCTGTAATTTGCGGGTAGAGTACGATTTGAGCTACAGAAATTTTAGCATTGATATATGGCAAACTATCTTTCGGCAGATTGTTGTAGAACAGTTTTACTTCGTTTGGTGTGATAAGCACATTCTCTGTAATCATGTCACGCATGCGTTCGGCCATCATCCGTTTTTTGATCAGATTGAAAAATTCAGCTTTGATTTGGGCTACAGATTTACCGTAAAATTTTTCTAATTCTTCAATGCTTCCAATTTGCTGCGCAATGTAGCGGATTCTGTTCTCCATTTCTGCGTTGACATAATCATCCGGAATTTCAATACTGTCTAATTGTGCTTGTGTGATCAGTAATTTCTCAAAAAGCATCTCTTCCAGAATAGAACAATCTGTAGTTGCATCCATTTTGCCACCTTCCTGTATTATATCAAGTCTTCTGTTTTGGATGTCAGACAATAGGATGATTTCTTCACCGAGCTGCGCTACAATGCGGTCAATGACCTTTGCACCCGTTTGCGCAAACGAAAAATTCAGACTGAACACTAATAATGCTGTAAAGCTCAAAGAGCGACTAATAGATTTTAACTTCATCGGTAGCATATGCATTCGTTATGATTTCGTTTTTAATTTCTTCTCTCAATTTACTTACTCGAATATTGAGGATTCGGTCTTTAATATTTTGCTTTTCAAAATTCAGCGGCGAAATAGTGTTCTTCAATTTGTAATCAATGATGTTGAGGAAATAATAAAATCCACCTTCTTCAAAACGCGTTTTTGACTTCTTAAGTATAAACTTGTCTTTATTAATGTCGTGCAAAGGTACTTCTTTGAGAATGTCATCAAAATAGATCCAGTTTTCAGCATCATAGTAAAAATTGGAAGCGTAAATTTTGGCATATTCCTGGATTGATGCCAAATCAGTTGGCTTAGTGAGTTTGTATGATTGTGCGATCTTCTCAACATCCGGAGCATCAAATGGAATTTTTATGTAAAGCACTTTCACCAGGTAATCATTCAGCTGAAATTCTTTTTCATTGGATTTGTAGTAGGATCTTATTTGTTCATCGGTAACAGTGGTATCCAATCGCTCAGCCAGTAATGCATTTTCAAGTTCATAAATGATGAGATCGTTTCTGAATTTTTCAACCCGTTGATCAATGGTTTCGTGATCAATCTGATCTGATTCAGCCGCCTTCATCACAAAAATCTGTTCCTCTACCCATTGCTCTGTGTAGACTCTCACTAATTCAACACTGTCATCAAAGCTATAACGATCTTTAGCAAATAAATAATTCAAATCAGACTGATACAATTCTTCATCTCCCACACTTGCAAGCAAAAGACCTTTATCCCCATTGCCTGAGCAGGCCGTGAGCAACATCAGTATTCCAATATAGATTAGTGTTTTAGGCATTCGTGTGAATCATACAAATTTAAAAAAATAAGGGCTGTGTTTTTGTTACACAGCCCCTATTTAACATTTCTTAGGTAGTCTTTGATTTACTCAGAAAGACTGTACAATACATCGTTGTTTACCACAATCGTGTATTTGGTTCTTAATTCCTGCAGCCATTTTGTTTCCAATTCTGTCTGGTAAGCCGCGGTTACTAAACCTTTCGCTTCCGCAAATTCGCGCACACGGGGCGTCATTATTTCTTCCACATCAAACACATAGTATTCATCTTTGTAAATAAAAACTTTGTTGGTTCCCATTTTAAAGGTTCTGATTTTAGCAGGTTTTGCCGCTTTTGTTTTTTTGCAAGGATCAGCATCAGTTGAAGCAGGTTTAGCTTTCTTTTCGATTTTCATCCAGTCTGTTGTTTCAGAATTGAAGGTATTGCGTTTGATAATCAATGTAAGCTCTGAAGTAGTGTTGATAGCGGCTTGAATTTTTGCATAGTCCATTGTGTCACTTGCAAGATATTCAATCACTTTATCAGCAGTTGCTTTATCCATACATCTGTACAAATCTCCGCGATAACGAACCGGATAGGTGAAGTCTGTTTTATGCGCTTCATAGTAAGCTCTGATGCCTGCTGTGTCCTTAGAGGCTTTATTCCAGATTTCATTTTGCATCACATCGAAAACTAAAATACCATCACGGTACTCTTGCATTAATGCTTTGAATTCAGGATATTTTGATTCTAGTTGTGAATCTTCATATTTCAAAAGTTCAGATTTTACAAAAAGATCAAAATGTTTCAGAATGAATGGTTCCATTTCTTCGACACGTCCCGCCATTTGATTCTCGATGAGGTATTGTTCAAAATCTCCCACGGTTAAAGTTACATTTGCAAACGTGCAGAGTATTTCACTGTTGTTTGCATGATTTTCTAGACCTTTCCAGTTTGCTGAGAAAATTTCTGGCCCCATTGTATTGTAGAACATTCCAAGGTATTTATCTGAATAATCTTTGAAACCGTAAGACGTCTTTAAGCTGTTGATGAAAGATGCCTTAGTTGTTTCAGCGCGCATGTCACGCTCTACTTTCAGTTTTAATTCTCGGTATAATTCTTCATACGAACCAACTGGGGTCAACGAGTAACGTTTAATTATATGCCAGCCATAAGGAGATTTAAACGGCTTGCAGTATTTGCCATCTTCAGTGATGCTATATGCTGCCTCTTCAAATTCAGGTACCCAGCGTTGTTTGGTTCCTGCACCAAACTCAGGCAATTTTCCTCCTTTGGCTTTTGAACTTTGATCTTCAGAATATTTACCAGCCAACTCTTCAAAAGATGAACCGCTTTCAAGCATTGCATAAACATCGTTGATTTTTTGTTCAGCTTTTGCCAGAGCATCTGCATTCATGCTTTTATCAGTAAGAATCATGATGTGTGCTGCAACCATTTTACCTTTTGCCGGACGTTTGTCTGTCACTTTAATGATGTGATATCCAAAATTTGTTCTGACGGGCATTGAAAATTCTCCCACATTCATTTTGTATGCAGCATCTTCAAAAGGATAAACCATAATCAGTGCGTGGAAATAACCCAGATCTCCCTGATTTTGAACAGCCGATGGATCTTCTGAATATACGCGCGCAACATCTGCAAAATTTTCGCCCTCAACCAATCGTTTACGAATGCTCATTGCTTTTTCATATGCAACCAAGGTGTCCTTTGGTGGGGCATCTGCTTTCAGACGAACCATTATGTGGCTTGCACGAACTTCATTGGCAGTTCGGTCATACGCTTCACGAATCAAGGCTTCATTTTTTTCTTTGTCAATCAGATAAGGAAGTGAAAGTTGCTGACGATACTGTCCAAGTTCGGTAACTAATTTTGGAATGGTATCATAGCCCAGTCTTTCTGCCTCTTTCACTTTTAATTTGTAGTTGATGAAGAGTTGCATATACGCATCAAGGTCTTCTTTTAGCGTAAGAAACACACGGGTTGTTTTTTGTGTAGATGTAAACAAATTCTGAAAGATAAACCGGAGTGTTATCAATAGTCATGACTACCGGTTCTTTGGCTTGATCCTGTGCGGATGATATAACTGAAACAAGACAAGCAAACAAGGTTAGTTTTAACTTTTGTACCATGATGTTATAATTTTTAAAGAGGTGCGAATTTACGAAGGATTTATTTAAGGCTGTAGTTCGGAGCCTCGCGCGTGATTGTTACGTCGTGCGGGTGGCTTTCCAATACTCCGGCAGATGATATTTTAACGAAAGGTGCGCCTTTGAGGTTGGAAATATCTTTAGCTCCGCAGTATCCCATACCAGCTCTAAGACCTCCAGAGATCTGATGTACAACTTCTGCCAGACTGCCTTTGAACGGAACTCTGCCTGAAATTCCTTCCGGAACTAATTTTTTTGCGTCGTCTTCAGCAGATTGGAAGTAACGGTCTTTGGAACCTTGTTGCATTGCTTCAACAGAGCCCATTCCACGGTATGATTTGAATTTTCTTCCTTGGAAAATAATTGTTTCACCCGGTGATTCTTCAACACCCGCAAACATAGATCCTACCATAATAGAGTCTGCTCCGGCAGCAATTGCCTTTACAAAATCTCCGGTATAACGAATCCCTCCATCAGCAATAACAGGGACTCCTGTTCCTTCTAATGCAATGGCAACATCGTTTACGGCTGATAATTGCGGAACACCTACACCTGCAATAATACGTGTCGTGCAAATTGAACCAGGTCCAATTCCAACTTTTACAGCGTCAGCACCAGCATCAGCCAAATATTTTGCCGCTTCAGCAGTTGCAACGTTCCCAACAACCACATCCAGATTTGGAAATTTTTGTTTGACTTGTTTTAATTTTTCTACTACTCCTTTTGTATGACCGTGAGCAGTATCAATAACAATGGCATCAACACCCGCTTCTACTAGTGCAGTTACGCGCTGAAGCGTGTCATCAGTAACGCCAACCGCAGCTGCAACGCGCAATCTGCCCAAACTATCTTTACAAGAATTTGGATGTTCTTTTACTTTGATGATATCTCTGAAGGTGATCAAACCAATCAGTTTATTGTCCTTATCAACAACCGGTAGCTTCTCAATTTTATGCTGTTGTAAGATTTTTTCAGCTTCAACCAGCGTAGTACCTTCTGTTGTCGTGATAATGTTTTTTGAAGTCATAACATCACTCACCAGTTTGGTCACATCTTTTTCAAAACGTAAATCACGGTTTGTGACAATGCCTTTCAGGTTTCTGTTTTTATCTACAACAGGAATTCCACCAATCTTATACTCAGACATCAAAGCCAAAGCATCTTTTAAGGTTGCTTTTTCATCCAAAGTGATTGGGTCGATGATCATGCCACTTTCAGAACGTTTCACTTTGCGAACTTTAAGCGCTTGTTCCTCGATGGTCATGTTTTTATGAATCACACCAATACCACCTTGCTGTGCAAGTGCAATCGCGAGACGAGACTCGGTAACCGTATCCATTGCGGCTGAAATAATTGGAACGCGCAATTCGATGTTACGGCTGAATTTTGTTACTAAAGAAACTTCGCGAGGAAGGATGTCAGAATAACGTGGTACCAGTAAAACATCATCAAAAGTTAAACCTTCTTTGACGTTATTAAGACTTGGGATGCTCATAAAGATTGAATTTATCTCGTTAATAAATTCCCGCAAAGTTAATAAAAACAAAATTGAATCGTTGATTAATCTTATTACCGGCTAAATTTTGTTAAATCGCTTTGCTGGTTCGCCTTTATTGAAGATATTTGCTGGTATATATGAGAAAGATATTTTTCTTGTTTTCAATTCTGCTAACGCTGAACGCTTCCTTTGGTCAGACGAGGAACATTGCGGCAATTGCTAAAGACAGCACGCACTATCTTCAGGTGACTGGAATTGTGATTAGTGATAGCATGTATCGCATACCATATGTAAGAATCATTGATATCAACACCAAAAGAGGTGTCATTGCTGATTATTATGGATACTTTGCAATCGTAGCGCATCCCGGCGATACGCTTTTGTTCAGCAGTTTAGGATATAAACGTAAGTACTATGTTATTTCCGATACCACCAGACTTGAAAGTTTTTCATTGGTTCAGATTTTGAAAGAAGATACTTTGTCATCAGATCCTGTTTCAGTTTATCCATGGCCGTCCAGAGAAGAGTTTGCTGATTATTTTGTCAATATGGAAATTCCGGATGATGATGTGGAGCGCGCGCGCAAACGTCTGACACCTCAGGAAATGGCTTTTGTTGGAGCTTTGTTAACCGGCGATGCGTTGATGGCTTACAATTCAGGTCAGCAAATGTATTACCAGAGTATTTATACAAGAGGGCAGGGGCCACAAAATAATTTACTCAATCCATCTGCATGGGCAGATTTCTTAAATGGATTGGGTACAGGTGAGTACCGTATCAGTCCTTAAATTTCCTGATAGTTTGGAATTTTTTCCAAATAAACCAACTTATTTTCAGATACGTCAATTTTTGCGCAATAGTGATTAATGCCATTTGTGAGAATGAGCATTTTTGCTTTAAGCGTTGAGGCGTAGCGCGCAATCTGATAAAAGGTGTTTTCAGAGATTTCAATTGATACTGCTTTGCATTCAACAATCACAACAGGTTGTAAATTTTGATCGAAAGCGACGACATCACATCGTTTTTTCATACCGTTGTAATCCACTGTATATTCTGATGCCATGCGTCCTTCAGGATAACCTAGATGATCGATCAAATAAGCGATGAAGTGTTGACGAACCCATTCTTCCGGCGTAAGCAAGACATATTTTTTGCGCAAACGATCCCAAACCTGATTGGTTTTCAGTTTTAGTTTTGTGGGCGGAAGATTTAATGCCGGATGCATGCTTCAAAGGTAGGTGAAAATTGAATTTGATTATTTAACTCCTAAACTGCGGATTAAAAAGAGAAACTACTCCAATGATCAGAATTAAAATCAAAACAATTTGTCTGAAGCGTTCTTGTGATATTTGATCCAGTACTTTTTTGCCAAGCCAGGTTCCAACAATACCAACAACCACTAAAATTGCTACCAGATAAAGTTGGTCTTTGTGCACAAATCCATTTGAAATATAAACGACAGAGCGGCTTAAATCAATTCCCAAATCTATGAAGGCGGATGTTGCAATGAATACTTCTTTTCGCAAATCATAGGCAGCAAGTGTGAGTCCGCGAATAGGTCCGCCACTTCCTAGAAGTCCGGCTAAAAAACCTGATACAACTCCACCCGCAATACTGGTTGTTGCATTTGATTTTAGTCTGATTGATTTGAAAATTAAAAATACAAGTGATAGGATGATGAGAAAAAAGCCCATGGCTATTTGCAAAGGTTTTGATTCAAATGTATTGGCAAGATAAGCTCCCAGGATCACAAATAGTATTGCCGGAATTCCAATTAGCAAGACGAGTTTCCAATCAACTCCTTTTCTGAACATACTTATTTTAGTGATGTTGCTGCTAAGATGAAAAAGTGCGGTTAAACCAAGTACAGATTGAAAATCCAGAAAAAAATTTGCAACCGGAACAAAAAAAACAGATGATCCAAATCCCCCAACGGTACCCAGAAATTCGGCTAAAAGAGCTAATAAAACGAATAACCAAAGAAACGGCATCAGACAGTCTGTTCAACTTCGTGTGACTCATTTTTTTGGGAAGGACTCGTCATTTTAAGTTTTGAGTTGGCTTCATTACTTTTTATGGAAATTGTTTTTTGGGTAACAACAGAATTTGGGATGGTGACCATTTCTCCATCAATCGTTTCAATGTGCATAAAAAACATTGTAATGTCCTTGAGTATTCCTTCAACGGGATATTCCTTGTCCATGATTTTAACGTGATCTCCTATGTGAAGCGGGTGATTGAAGTAAAGAAGTACTCCAGATGTGATATTGCTTAGAATAGACCAGCTCGCAAAAAAGCCAATTCCTAATACGGTTAGGGTGGAAGTTAAAAAAACAAAAAGTTCTTTCTGATCAAGGCCCCAGATTCCCATAATTGAAATGGTACCAATCAGCAATAATAAAAGATTTACAATTTTGGTTGTGATGCGGCGACGCTCAATCCCTAAGTGAAATTTTTGTGAAATTCGGTAACTGGATTTGCGAATGACAAAATTGACCAGAAGAAGCACTCCAAGTACAATTGCAGTTTCGAGAATCTGAAGTTTATAAAGTTCAATAAGTTCCATCTGAATAAAAAATCTTTAGATGGTGCAAAGATAGTGAAACAGAGCAAACACTGTTTGCAGATGAGAATCAAAGCTGTCGAGCAACAAGCTTATTTAATTATTGCAGCTTCCTAAGCAGCAGCCTGTTCTTGCGAAATAATTTTGGTGGAGGCTAGCGACCAAGAATTTTAGCAATGCGGCTCAGCATAACCAGTTCGGATTTATTTTTTCCATTAAATGAAGACGCAATATCGTCACACGTTTTCCAAATCATATCTTTTACTTGCGGTGTAAAAAGACTGTCATGATTTTTGCGGAAAGATTCAAAGTCATCTAACGCTTCTTCGGCTTCAGGCATCTCGTCAATCAGCCAGTCAAAAACAATTTCAATCTGATAAGCAGCATCTGAACCAAAATGATCTTTGGTGTTTTCCAGATCCATCCAATAATTAGTCACGTGTTTTTTTAAACTTTCTATTTCACGATCATTGATTTTTTTATCTGCTGCCGCAACCGCAAAAAATAATTTACCAAGATTTTGATAAAGATGATTCATGACTTCAGGAGTATTTTTCATAGGTCAATTTTTGATTCCTGTAAATCTCCGAATTTTGAATTAATCAAATTAGGGCCTTTTATTGATTCTGAACTGATTTTTATCAGTATTGGCGCAATGCTACTGTTTGTCTTGCAAACGTTGTTCTGCTGTGCAGAGGCCTTTATCAATGTTAGGCTGATAAATGATGTTTTCAAGCACCAGGCGCAAACGTTCTAATTCAGCATCTGCAAATGAAAAAATCTGAATTCCCTGACTGACCTTGACGGCATCAAAACTGCCGCCAACATAAGACCATCCTAAATGAATCAGGTTTTTGATATAAGTTTGTTCATCATGTTGTTCAGCATAGGCACTGGCACAGATTGCCACTTCGTTTAGATAACGTTCACGAGAAAGAAGTATGTTGAGTGAGTCGTCAATCGGATAGTTTTTTTCAGATATTGTTTCCGATTGATTCCAGAATTCTTTTTTTGATCTTGGGTTTTTAAGTAATTGCCAACGCGGGTCATTCGGGTAGTGCGTTTTGGAAAATTCTTCAGGCTCCGTTAAAATCCACTTGAACTGATGCGTCTTTTTAAAATCGCCGTGTTTGATTTCACTGGCTGCCCAGGTGACATCCAGAATCTGCCATTCTCCGCTAACATAAACCGCATTCCAGGCATGTCTCAGATGATAGAGATTTAAAGAACGGCGTATCAGATTTCCGTATCCATGACCATAAACAGTGTAAGCTTCGATGCCTTCATTTTCACAAAATTGCTGGAAGAGAATTGAATATCCTTCGCAGACAGCCTTTTTGTTTCGAAGAACCTCATACGCTGTTTTATTGGTGCGATGCTGATCCTTCACTTCACGCAAATCATACTTGATATTTTTGGCAATCCAATAAGAAAATATGAGCACTTTTTCTTCCTCAGTATTTGCGCCTGAAGCTAAAAACTTGCTGAGTCTTTGGTGGTTGAGTTGAATTGATTTTTGAGCTGAATCAGCATGCTGAATTAAATGATCAGGAATAGAAGCTGAAAATCCACAGAGGAAAGTACTGAATGAAAACGCTATTGAAAACAAATATCTCATCAATTGCCTTTTCACCTAAAACAATTTGAAAGGTCAAAAGTTACAAGTCAACAAAAAAAAACTCATTTACTGATCCAGTTTTTTAATAATTTCTGAAGTAGCGGAATGCAGATGAATACCATAATCGGAATTACTACAAGTGTGATAGCTAGCGTTCTTAAAGGCAAGGGATTAATGCTTAACAGAAGGTCACTTCCAAAGGCAAAAATTAAGGTGACAAGTGGATAAATTGCCAGCCAGATTAAGACCGCCATTTTCCATTTTTTGGGTGGTTTCATTCTCAAATTTTTACAAAAATACACAATTTGAGTAGTAACCAAAAGTAAAGCCCTACCATGTAAGTTAAATAAAAAAAGCCCATCCTTTCAGATGAGCTTTTTTTCGTTTTGGGTTATGCTAAATTTATTCTTTTACAAATCGTGAAGTTGCTATTCCATTTTCAGTTTGAATTTTCAAAAAGTAAATTCCGGTTGGGAGATTTTCAACTGAGAACGAGTTTTTGTTTTCTGATTGAATTAACAGACCAGCTGTGTTATAAATGTGAACTGCAGAAATAACTTCCTTGGTATGGATTGTGAGATTTGAACGAGTTGGATTTGGATAGACCGTTGCTATAGAAGTTGCATCTTCACTGTATCCAGCTGTGGAAACTGTGCAATCAAAAACGCTGTCAACTAAAACAGTAGCGGCAAAACTGGTAATCGTTCCATCATTATTATTTGCTGTTGAATCAACAATCGTTGCGTCCGTTTGTCCTTCAAAAGTGTAATAGGCCAGCAAACCAGTTTCATTGCCAAGCAAACATGAATTCATAGAAGCAGCTAACTGAGCCTCAGTTCGTGCGACATTCCAGATTCTGACTTCATCAATCGTAATGATTTGCCAAATGTTATTATCATCTCCTCGGGCGCCAATATTCAAATTGTTGTTAGTGTTTGAACTTGGCAATGTGCACGAAGTTGAACCATCCTGAACACCGTTCAAAAATAAATTTAATGTCTGGGCAGTGGCGTTATAAGTTGCAGCCAGGTGATTCCATGCACCAAAAGTTACATTTGTAGCGCCATTCACAACTACTGAAGATGAAGGATTGACAATTTGATAGGCCATTAATTTATAGTTGCTGTTTATTCTTAGAGCGAATCCACCGGTTGCCGATCCGGAATATGTTTCAATCACAAACATTTGTTGTGGCATAGGTGATGCCGGCACGAATACCCATGCTTCAAGTGTCCAGCTTGTACCACTGATGCGCAAGTTTGATCCTATCGGTGTAGGGATTTGACCATATTTAACGGGCCCTGTTTCAACTTGCAAGGCGGTACTGTCTTGCCCAAAACAAAATGAGGTTGAAATTAAAAAAGCAAAGGCTGAAACTATTTTTTTCATAGTGAGATTTGTTTTTTTTAAGAAATATTTTTGATCGAATTTTATTCTTTCACAAATCGTGAAGTTCCAATTCCATTAGCAGTCTGAATTTTCAAAAAGTAAATTCCTGTTGGAAGATTTTCAACTGAGAAATTGTTTTTGATTTCCGTTTGAACAAGAGTTCCTGATGTGTTATAGATTAATACGGTTTCAATTTTTTCTGTTGTTTGAATAGTGAGGTTTGAGTTTGTTGGGTTTGGAAAGACAGAAATAATCTCTTGCTCAATTTCATTGGTTCCTACGCCAAAAACTGCAGCGCAGTCAGATGTGTCAACACATGACCCATAAACAATTCTGACTGCATAATCTCCGTCAACTGTTGGCGTAAAACTTTGTCCAGTTGCGCCTGCAACGGGTGCAAATGCATTACAGTCTAACCACTGATAAGTTCCACCGCTTTGTTGTGCTGTTAATGTAATGCCGCTTTGCAAAACAACATCATCACTATAACATGTAAATTTGTAAACGTTAGCTTGATTAGATTGAGCACATGCATAAACATCGTTGTCTGAATCAATGGCTATTGTTTTAGTAACGTAACCATTTGTAAAATAGAAATCACCTTCAACACCCACTAAATTCCAATCTATGCCGTTATATTTCATTATTGTTGTGTAATTACTGGTGGCAACATCTATGTAAGAAACATAAATAATTCCATTCGCATCAATAGCAATATTGCATGAATTTGCTCCACCTGAAGAAATTGCACCGCTGCCAACATTGACCCAGTTTGTGCCATTGTATTTTTTAACAGTTGCTTTGTCACTGTTAGCTCCATCAGTGTATGCAAGGTATGGCGTGCTACCATGAAAAGCAATATCAGGAACAATAAAACCAGAAGAAGAGATGCTGGTTCCAACTTGAGTCCAAGCCGTTCCATTATACTTCCAGACTTTTAAAACACCAGTTGAATTTGCATAGACCACATATGGCACATCTGCATTATCCAGGGCAATGCGCGTGTACTGAGATGTTTCACCAGAGAAGCTAGTGACCCCAATTACGCCCCAATTTGCCCCATCAAATTTAATAGCTGTAACACTGGATGACGGCATATGATCACGATACACAACGTAAGGAACGTCAGCACCGTCAAACGCTATACACGGACTGCTTATTCCCATAAATGAGATATCAGGAGCACCCACATTTACCCATGCTGCACCATTAAATTTTTTTACGGCAAGTTTATCTGAATTCGATTCATCCTGATAAGCAACGTAAGGCTCACCCAAGCTATTCACTGCAAGACTAATTTCATTTGCAACTCCAGTTGAAAAACCTGCAGAAAAAAGTAAACGTATTCTCATAATGATAGGTTTTTAGATTCTGCCAAACTTAAGCGATCGGCTTATGATTTTCATTTTTAATTCAGCAATGGCCAAATGAGTTCAGGAATAAAAAAAGCCCATCCTTTCAGATGAGCCTTTCGAGTTGGTTTACATGAAAAATTTATTCTTTTACAAATCGCGCCGTTGAAATTCCACCTTCAGTTTGAACTTGTAAAACATAAATTCCTGCGGGTAGATTTTGAACTGAGAATGTGTTTTTATTTTCAGTTTGAACAACTTGTCCTGAAAGATTGAAAATTGAAATTTGTTTTATGACTTCAGTTGTTTGAAGTGTGATTTGAGAGGTGGCCGGATTTGGATAAATGGATATATTTATTTGAACAATCTCATTTATGCCAGCGTTTGATTGTGACAGTTTCAGAATGAAAGCATCTTGTTGTCCCGTTGACGCTAAATTCACTGTTCCTGAATTTGGATCAAAATCAACCGTACCATTAAATTCTCCGGTTGAGTAGATATTATTTGAGGCATCTACGTGAATTGCTTTGAGGTTGTCGTCAGATGAGCCACCAAATAATTTTACGTTTATAAAATTACCCATTGAGTCAAGCTTTTGAATAAACATATCTCTTGTTCCTGCTGAGGTATTATTGAACGTTCCCGCACCTGGATCGAAGTCAACAGTTGTTTGATAAATTCCTCCGACATAGACTTTGCCAGATTGGTCAGTAGCGATAGACATTCCAAAATCAAAGGTTGATCCACCAAATTGTTTTGCCCACACAAATGAACCAGCAGCATTAAATTTTGAAACAAATACATCGTAGGTTCCAACTGCAGTTGCATTTTCTACCGCCACGCCCGGATCAAAATCTGTTGTGCCTTCATAGTTACCCGTCACATAAATATTATCAAATGCATCTACTGTAATTGAATTTCCAATATCGTCTAATGTTCCGCCAAAGCTGGTTGACCAAATATGGTTTGCATCGCCATCTAATTTGCAAATGAATACGTCTGATTGACCGGTAGAAGTTAAATTATTGATGCCGACGCCTGGATCAAAGTCAATCGTATTTACAAAAGAACCTGTGATGTAAATATCGTCCGCATCATCTATGTACAAAGAGTTTCCGCCGTCACTTCCGGTTCCGCCAAATTGAATTGCCCAAACAAAATCACCATCAGTATCCAACTTGGATAAAAACGCATCTCCATTAACTGCAGACATATTCGACACACCAACTCCCGGATCAAAATCTGCCGTGCTTTGAAATTGGCCAGTTGTATAAACATTGCCAGAACCATCTACTTCAATAGCTATACCATAAGCTGGATTAGTGCCGCCAATATTTTTAGCCCACATATAAGTTCCTGTTGAGCTCAACTTGCAAATAAAAATATCGCTGTTGAATGATGTTAGATTTGCTACGCCTGCATTCGGATCAAAATCTGCTGTGCCGGTAAATTCACCAATGATATAAACATTTCCTGAAGTATCTAGTTCAATACCTCTGCTAATGGCACCTTCTGCAATTGCTCCACCCATTTGTTTTGCCCAAATTAAATTTCCTGAAGCGTCATACTTTGCCGCAAAGGCGTCAAAAACACCCACCGAAGTTAAATTGCTTGTTCCAACGCCTGGATCAAAATCTGTTGTGCCGCTAAATTGACCAGAGACATAAACGTTGCCTGCTGCATCCGATATGATGTCATATCCTGTATTCGTTGATGCTGCATCAATTCCCTTTGCCCATGCTAAGGTTTGTGCATTCAATACCTGCATTAGGCCAAAGCACAAAATCACTCCGATTAAATTTTTTTTCATCTGTTCGTATTGTTGTTTCAATCAAACTTAACTCATCAGAATACAACTTGCAATTTCCATTTCAGCAACGACCAAAAGACTTCAGGAACAAAAAAAGCTCACCTTTTCAGATGAGCCTTTTCTCTTGACTAAATGAAAAATTATTCTTTGATAAATTTCACAATCGAAATTCCATTTTCAGTTTGAGCTTGAAGAAAGTAAATTCCTGCAGGCAGATTTTCAACAGAGAAAGTATTTTTGATTTCGGTTTGTACCAGTTGTCCAGTTGAATTATAGATGCTGATCAGGTTGATGGTTTCGGAAGTTTGAACCGATAGATTGTATTTTGCTGGGTTGGGATAGAGCAAGATATTATTATCATTGACTTGTGCATTTTCAAAGCCTAAATCATCCATCATTAATCTAACAACATAAGGATCCATGGTGCCGGTCGTTGTAAAATTTTCAGTTGTTGAAGTTGGGTTTAAATCGGCCGTAGCTTCAAACCAACCGGTGAGAACGACGTTGTTGTCTGAATCAATTGCAGATGATTGCCCCCAATCAGATCCTGAGCCACCAAATTGCATGACGGAAAGAAATGTACCGCTAGCATTTAGTTTAAGACAAAATGCATCATATGATCCCGCTGTAGTTAAAAAATTTGTTGCCGATGTTGGATTAAAATCAGCAACTCCTTGAAATGCTCCGGTGACATAAATGTTACCGTTAGAATTAACAACAATGTCTTCAGCCATGTCTGAATCTACGCCGCCAAATTTATTAGCCCAAACGTAATATCCAGATGAGTTTAATTTGCAGACAAAAATGTCGTTATTACCGTCTGATGTAAGATTGGCTGTTCCAGTACCCGGATTAAAATCTACGGTAGATTTAAATCTACCTGCAATATGAATCGCGTTGGTTTCATCAACATCAATTCCAAAAGCTAATTCATCATCTGACCCTCCAATTTGCTTCACCCAAACAAAGTTTCCGTCAACATCCAATTTGCATACAAATATGTCGATGCCACCGAGGGGACTTAAATTATCTGTTCCGGCTCCGGTGTTAAAATTTGTAGTTTCGTTAAAACGACCAGTCGTATAAATATTTCCTGTTGCGTCAAAATCAAATCCGTAAATATGAACTATATCAAGCGCGCAAGTAAATTTTTTCGCCCAAATAAAATCTCCATCAGAATCTAATTTCAAAATGAATGAATCATAAAAACCAGTGAGATTAAACACGCCAGCACCCGGGTCACAATCAATTGGTCCGTTGTTAAATGTTGCAGATATAAATACGTTATTGCTTGCATCTACCTTGATTGTATTTCCTTCTTCATTATCAGCGCTGCCAATTGTTTTTACCCAAACAAAATTTCCATCGGTATCTAATTTTAGAATAAAAATATCAGTTGCGTTTACGCTTGTAGCATTAGCCGTTCCAACACCTGGATCAAAATCTACAGTGCCTAAAAAACTGCCGGTGACATATACATTACCTGTGTTGTCAGTTGCAATTGCCCAACCGATATCACCACCAATTGAACCAATTAGTTTAGCCCAAACAAAATTTCCAGAAGCATCGAGTTTACTGATGAAAATATCACCGCCTCCTGCTTCACTTAAGCTTGCAACACCAACTCCCGGGTCAAAATCAACGGTGCCAGCAACAGAACCGGTTGTGTAAACATTTCCAAGATTGTCCGTCGTTACAGCTAATCCTTGACCGTAATTATTTCCTCCAAATTGTTTGGCCCAGTCAAAATCCTGTGCCAGGAGTGCACTCCCTAGTGTCAATAAAATACTTGTGAGTAAAAAGTTTTTCATATGATGTTATTTGTTTGATTCAAAAATAGTATAAGCTGCCTTCGCATGCCCAAAGGTTCTTAACGGATAAAAAACCCGTCCAAAATTGGGCGGGCTCCTTTTCAAAAAAATTTGCAGCGGCACCCGTGGGCCCGCCGCACGGGGGTTTGTGTCGGATAGTGCGGTTAGTTTTATCTTTCAGCAATGAGGTGCCGGGGTTCGCGGAGAAAACAAGTTGCCAGCGGAATTAAATTAGTAAGTGAATTGAGTGGTGGAAAAAGAGTGGTTTAAGAGTTTGGCGCCTTGCGCGTCCTCTGTCATTTCTGCTTCTGCCTGTGATGTAATTGAATTGTTGAGTTACCAGTCATGTGCGGCGTCCTGAGAAGCAGTTGTCGGTATTAATTCCATCAGCAGGGGGGGGAGTTTAGTATATTCTTCTGAGATTCTCTTGGGTTTCTTAATTCGGAAATTCAATTTGCTAATAGTAGCAAATACCATTGTTTGGATCTTTAAAAAGCATAATTGCCAATACTTCATCCGAGAAAGTAACCTTATGCACACCTTGAATAGAGCCGTACTGAACCGTTCCCCATTCTTCGCTGTGAATATAACAAGCTACAAAATTCGTTGGCTCTGGTGATTCAGCCCATTTTACTTTCATTAATTCAATCGAACGTCTAACCAATTCGCGGTCTTGCGTTAAAGCGCCAATTGAAGGTACTTGGATGTTTTCAGCAAAACGGAGTGTGTTGTGAACTTCAGAAAGTGTTCCTTTTTCACCGATGATACGAATGGCATCTGCATGTGTGTACTTATTTTTCATGGATTCATCTTTCACCAAAATAACAGGTTTCATTACACTGGTGTCTGCAATCATCATTCCTTTTACATAGCCGGGATAATCTTCAGGTGCCCACTCATACGCTCCTAGAATCAGCACACCCGGCTCCACTGTAAAAATGTTAAAATCACCCGCTTTAAATTGGCTTACACCAAAATTGTCACGGGCATATTTGTGGTAATCCATCATGTATAATACAGAGGGATCTGTTTCACCTTTCATTGAGTATAGGGTCACTGAATTTTCTTCAGCATTGTAATCAATCTTCACTAAACTGCAAACTTTTTTTGTAGCGCCATAAGGTAAAGTTGTTGTCGGATAATAAGTTCCTGAAAGGCCAGTTGGGTCTGAATATTCGCCATCAGGTGGAGCTACCGCTTTTTGAGCAAGTGTTAATGTTGTAAATGCTGAAGCCAGCAGTAAAAGTGCTATTTGTTTCATAATGCTTTTAATTGATTTTGAGGCAATGGTAAGCTATTGAAACAGAATTACAACATTAACTTTCAGCAATAGACATTTGAATTCAGTAATGGAATAAATTGATGAACGAATAGAAAATCGGAAATCAGTTTGTCCTACTTTTTCAGCTCATAGATTTCATCTCCCACATTGTACGTGTAGATTCCTTCTTTGTATTTCTTGAGTTCACATTCACCTTCGCCTTCAGTTTGACTGTAATAATTTGAAATGTGAATTTCTCCGTCAACCATTTTTATATCGTGACTGTAAGAGCAAATGAACCAATCGCTGTCATCCGCCATTTTTGCGTGATAATCTGGTGCATCTGTATTTGCGTTTTGACCTGCGCTATAGGTAGAATAATGACTGCTGTATATTAAATTCAGAATTTCAGTTCGCTGCATGACGTCAAAAATAATTAAACCACTTTGTGATGTTTCAAACCCATTTTGCAGTCCGTTATTGCCGTCAGATTCGCTCCACCATATGACCAGCTCATCTTTGAAATCGTCGTGATTCGCATCTGTGAATTCTAGTGTTACATCAACTCCAAAAGCATTCATAATGTCAAGGTTGATCTTCCATGATTCTTCTTTACCTGTTTTATCGTATCCAATTTCAAGATAAAGATTTTGCTCTTCACTCATAACTACGTCAAGATTTTGACCTGGGGTTGATTCAGATTGGATAGTTGCAAGCATTTCTTCAATTACATACGTATCATCAGAAAGTTCAATTACTTCACTCACCGGAAGTTCTGTTTCCTCGGTTATAGTAAGAGTGTCCCGCTTTATTAATTCAGTAGTTGATGTTGTATCATTTTCATTGTTTGAATTGGTTTCTGCATTACCTGAGCAGCTAACCAGAATCATAAATGAGATGGAAGGGAGTACTAATTTTGATTTCATTTTTTTCATTTTAAGAGATGATCGAATCTTCAAATTCTGTTTTTTTATACTTACTCAATTTAGCCATGATACTATTTGTAAGGGCTATGGTAAAGTTTGATTTGGAATAGTGTAACAGATGTTTCCTGTTAATAATCCAGGACTTGTGTGTGCGAATAAAATCGCTGTTGTTTTCAAGAATGGTTTCAAAATGTTTGAGATTTTTACTGACCATATATTTTTTATCTGCAGTATGGATGGTGCAATATGATTCCTGCGCTTCAATGGCAATCACATTTTCAAGCGCCAGAATAAATTGTTGACCTTTTTCGGTGACTGCAATTTTTTTCACAACATTAGTTTCCATTGTGCTCTTAAGCAGTGAAAGTTTATCTGTCTGCGAGTTTTTTGCCACCACTTTTTGAACGCGATCTACTGATTTTTTTAATCTTTCAATGTCAATAGGTTTAAGCAAATAATCAATCGCTGATACTTCAAATGCACGAATAGCATAAGTATCATAAGCGGTAACAAAGATCATTTCAAAATTTATTTCATCAAAAAAATTGACGATTTCGTATCCCGCATAATTTGGCATTTCAATATCCAGAAAAACCAGGTCTGGATTTAGTTTCTTTATTAAATCGGCTGCTTCAGGTACACTTTCACATTTGCCGATGAGCTCCACTTCAGGGCAAAAACGCAACAAAAGATTCTGCAAGACATCTCTTGCACTTTCTTCATCATCAACTAATATGGCGCGTATTTTTTGCATTTTTTTGTGTGCGTAGGTTTCATTTTAGATCACCGAAAAGTCTAATAGAATCATAGAATTCAGGCACTCTGTGGTTACTTTTTTAAACATAATCAGATTCACTAAGCAATGCAATTTTAAGTTTTTAATATTAATCCTTTCGATATCGGTTCACCAACAACATTATTTTGTTTAGTAATGGATTAAAATTTGTGCCGAACCGGAATCTGAAGAACCACCCGTGTACCGGAAGGTTTTCCGTTTTCTTCAAGATCTTCATACGTATAGCCAAGTTCACCCTGAAAGTGGTTACTCAATATTTCAAACCGTTTTCGAATAGCTTGTACTGAAAATGATTCATGATCTGTTCGTTGTCTTTCTTTAATCGCTTTTGCTTGTGCGCGGCCGATACCGTTGTCCTCAATAGTGCAAATCAAATGATCGTTGAGTTTGAAGGAAATTTTCAGTTTTTTTTCACCTTCCTTATGAAGTAAACCATGTACTAATGCGTTTTCAATAAAGGGCTGAATCAGCATTGGCGGTACCTGAATGTCTGTGATCGAATTTGTTTCCAGACTAAAGCTGAAATCTTTTTTGAATCGAAGTTTTTCAAGTGAGAGATAGAGCTCCAATAATTTTAGCTCTTGCTCAAAATCAATAAAATCTTTATCAGAGTAGTTCAACGTGCGTCTCACCAGATTAGAGAAAGTAGTGATATAAGAATAAGAGTGTTCAACATCTCCTTTCAGAATTAAATCCTGAATTGAATTAAGTGAGTTGAAAATGAAATGCGGATTCATTTGTGATTGGATAGCCGTTAGCTTAGATGCATTGAGTTCGTTAATCTGCCGGGCTTTGAGTCGTTGTGCGTTTAACTGTCTTTTATAAATGAAGTACACGCTCAGCAAAAATGTAAGTATCAAAATAGATACAAACCACCAGGTTGCATAAAATGGTGATGCAATTGAAAATTTATAACTCACGGGTTCACTGAATTTATTTTGATTTTCAGCTTTTACGATAAATTCGTAATTGCCCGGAGCAAGGGCGTTATAAACAATTTCGTTGGATGCATAGTCATGGATAATCCAATCTTCATCGTAGCCCTTGAGTTGATAATGATATTTAATATCTGATTTGTATTTTAAAGTTGGTGATGAAACAACGAACACAAATTTTCTGAACTCGGTGTCGAAGCGTTTCAACGAATCTTTACTGGTTTCAATATCATTGGCAAATATGTGCGCGATTTCGATGAGAGGCACTGGTGCTGGTTCACCCGCATAATTCAGGTCAATTGTTTGTAAGCCGCTTGAATTACTGACCCAAAGAATGTCATCTATTATTGTAAAATCCAAAACGCGTCCATAATTATTACCATAGGAGTTGTTAAAATGCCTTAGAAATTTTCCGTTTTTATCAAATTCGTAAATGCCTTCCGAAGTATTTGCAAAAACTGAATTTTTATATACTGTTGTTTTAAAAATATGAGTTGGATTTTCAAGGTCGAGTCTTATGCTGTCAATAACTTCTCCGCCTTTAATCACAAGTAGTTCAGGATTGCTCTGTGGCGCATAAATTTTTCCTGACTCGTAACTGAGCGTGGATGCAAACAAGGGCAAGCCGCCATATTTTATTTCTTTAATTTGATTTGAACTGTCAATGCAGAACAATCCATTCACCGTAGATACATAAAGCAACGAATTTATGGGATCAAATTCAATGGCATAATTTCGGATGTTCAGATCTGCAATCTTTTCCATGCTGTATTTTTTGAACGTTAAATCTTCAAAAATGATTTTAGTTAAGCCTGAGTTGGTTGCCAGAAAGAGCGTTTGGTCATTCACGAAAACGCCATCTTTGAGTGATTCGGTAAGTAGAACCGTAAATTCATTCGTGACTGTATTTAAGAAACGAATTCCTCCGTCATCGAATACAATTATTTTTCCACTTGGATTCACAACTATTGTTTCAATGGGCCTTGATCCTTTTTGTGATAATGTTTTGAAGTTCTGAAAATCATAGTTTACCAATAGGCCTTTACTCGTTCCTGCGATGAAACCGTTGGCGCTAGTTGCATTGATTGAAGTGATTGGATCATCTTTAAAATCAGCAATGAGATCGGGCAGATTAATATCAGTAATGACCAATACCCCTTTATCAAATGTCGAAAGTAAAATATTCCCTTCTTTATCCTGATAAATATCTGAAATAAAAAAATCTGCATACAATAGTGAGCCATTTTCAGGTGTCAGGTTAGAATCAAAGAGTATAGCCCCGGCAAGGTACCTGCTGCCCATAAGTGATTGCTGGTGCCATAGATTCGAATGGAACGACTTCGTTTCAAAAGGTCGTTTGTAGGAATTTCAGTTAAGGTATATTTTGATTCATCAAAGGTGTAAAGTGATTTCGTCAAAAGTTGAATGGCATAGGATTGGTTTGCAATTCGGAAAAACTGCAAGACACCAAGACCGTTCGAATTTTCTTGGGCGCTGTAAGTAAATGGAATCACGCTTAAATTTCCGTGAGAATAGAGTACAAGTGAGTCAGCGTTTGAGGCCGAATAAAGGATGTCTCCGTTTTGTTTGTAGAATGGAATTCCGATGTAGCCTAAATTAAGTTTGGCGCGCTGCAGAACAGCTCCGGATTCATTCAGTACAATTAATTTTTGACCGGAAATCAGCAGGTTGTTTTCAGTTGAAGTTGCCAAACTAACGTCGTTTCTTTTCTCGTCGGGAAGCAATTCATAGAAGAGTTTGCATGATTGTCCCTGAATTGAAAAAATTTGGTTGTTGAGGTTGTTACAGAAAATTGTACCGTTTGAATTGATGACAAAATTGAAAAAAGAGACACTCTTAGACTGGGTACATTCAATTTTTTTGAATGAATAATGATCGTAAAAAATTAATCCTTCGTTGGTTGAGAACCAATAGTTGAGTTGTTTATCCTGGATGACGTCGTAAATCTGAACACCGTTAAATTGATCCTTGCCTAATATGGAATAGGCCGCTTGTCTGCTGAACAAATCACCAGAGGACAGCCATGCTAAAAGGCAAAGCCAGATTAGCTTCAGCAAATGAAACGATCGGTATAAGTTTAGCAAGCCTGTGATAATTTAATTTTATCTAAAGTAATCAAAGGGCACTGAATAGCATTCACTAGTTTGTCAATGACTGATTTATTTTGTTAATGCTTTCTTGTGTTTGGATGAAATGTCAACCAGCTGTGCCAGAATTCCTGATATGCAGGGATTCGTTTCATATAATCAGAAGTGCTGTCTATATTACTTCCCGCCAGATTATATTTTTTATTACAGTGAAAAATCGTGTCACCGCTAATTGTAAGAATTTCTGAAGATGGTCGTTCAAATGCGACAAAACTTTTGTCATCATCAACCAATACAAGGGCCAGATTAGTCTGATCAATGCGATCGTTTATGATTCGTTTTGTTTTTAATTCGTTCCAATCATACGCTGTGGATGAATCTCCAATTTCAATTCCAACTACCCATGATTTTGCTTGCCACGAATCAGGGTTTGTGCCTGTCAATGAACTTTTGTCTTCACCGCTTTCAAACTTGAGATCTGAATCATAATGCACAATCGAACTTTGATCTGGTTGCATAATCAAACTGTGCGGATATAATTCTAACCATTGATCCAAACTCATTTGAACAGAATAATATTCGGTTAATTTTTTTTCTTTTGATGATCCGGTAATTGCTTCACCGCTTACTTGTCTCCACCAGCTTCCAGTTGTTTCATCTTCAAACATTGCGTTGAAGTGATCCATTCCAACAAGTCTGAAGATTTCAGTTTTTCCATCAACGATTGGTTCGTACACACGACCGGTTCTGCAAACACTGCAATAAGTAACCATTACTTCTTTGCCACCAACAATATCTCTCACCTGATGATGGTATGCAAGAAATTCCAGAGGATAAGCTTTGGCTTCTCCATTGAATTCAATTCCAATAATAATTTGATCAAGTGGTACAAGATCATTTTCAGCAGCAGATTTGAAAACCAAATTTTCAGCCTGTAAAAACATCTTATCAGCAACCATGACAAAGTTGAAAAGGTATGCAACAGCAACTAATGGAAGTAGCGTCAGTACGCGAACAATTTTGCGCGGAGAATTCCAGAGTTTTAAAAATCCAACAACAACCATCAATCCAAAAACTATTCTGAAAACCCATCTCCAGCTATAAAGAAAATAGGCAATCTCGATGCTGTTCATCTCTTGACTGCCTGGCATGGGCATGATGAAATAGACATTCAGTATTTCAAATAAGATTAAGAGAATTACGCCAAAATAGAATGTCTTCTTCATAAGTCGTTTATTTCTTGAATATGAAATATACGGCTAAAATCAGAAAGATGAAACCCACAAAATGATTCCATTTGAATGTTTCTGTTTTGAAAACAACCAGTGTAAAAATGGTAAAGACAATCAAGGTTATTACTTCTTGCATCACCTTTAGCTGAAGTAAAGTAAACGGCCCGCCATTTCCAGAATACCCAATTCGATTCGCCGGAACCTGAAAGCAATATTCAAAAAATGCAATGCCCCAACTGATCGCAATAATCGCAATCAGGCCCAGTTGTTTGAACCATTTCATTTCGTGAAATTTTAAATGACCATACCAGGCAAGGGTCATAAATACATTTGACATAACTAAGAGTCCAATGGTGAGAATAGATTTCATAATGTTCCGATTTTGGAACGAAACTACGAACTTGTTCTTAGCTAATCAATGTGAAGGCTAAGAATGTTTAGCGAGCGTTTTTGTGAATTGATGCGTGGCAACTGAACCAAAGCCAGCTAATATGCAGAAAAAGAAATCTACAAATGAAACGACTCCAGCATTTGTGGAACCACAACATCCCAATTAAAAGTTGATTTTATTTTTACTCTGAACGTATCGGTTTGATGTGGCTCTCCATGATTCAGAAAAACTTTGGTTGGTGCTTTTTTGAAGTTGCTCATCCAGTCCAGCATCTCCTGTTGATCACCGTGTGCAGACATTGAGGAGATGGATTCTATGTGACACAATACTTTTTTGTAATCACCAAAAAATTTGATTTCTTTTTCACCGTGAAGCATGGCGCGACCGCGCGTTCCTACTGCCTGAAATCCACAAAATAAAACAGTATTGTCTGGATTTTCAATGTGATTGTTGAGATAATGAAGTATGCGTCCGCCTTCCAGCATACCACTTCCTGCAATTACGATTTTTGGTTTTTTATCCTCAACAATTGCACGGGAAGTCTCATAGTTTTCAATGAAGTGAACATCATCATACATTTCATCAAAATGAACTTTTGGTAAATTCTGCCAGGTTGGATATTCATCGTAAACATTGGTTGAACGCACACCCATCGGTGAGTCCAGATAGATTGGGATTTTTGGTAGTCGGCCTTCTTCTTTTAATAAATAAAGCAGATAAATAATTTCCTGTGCACGCTCAACAGCAAATGAAGGAATCATCAAAATACCCTTGCGTTCCAGAGTCTCATATATAATACGCAGTAAATCTTCTTTGATGTTTTGAGTATCATGAATACGGTCACCATAGGTAGATTCCATGATGAGATAATCTGCCTCTTCTATTTTTTTTGCCGGATAAAGAAGCATTGGTTTTGCTCTTCCAATATCTCCAGAGAAAATTATTTTTTTAGAATGAACTTTCATCTCAACAAGTGCCGAACCAAGAATGTGCCCGTTATTGTGAAGTGCAAATTTGATACCTTCACCTAAAATTACCCATTCACCGTATTCATGCGTAGAGAATTGCGTTAAGGCTAGTTCAACATCTTCGGGCTTATAAAGTGGCTCAGCTTTATCATGTGAACTATAGCTTTTACGATTTGCTCTGTCAGCATCTTCAACTTGAATTTTAGCGCTGTCTTTTAGGATGATTTCAGTTAGCGCTTTGGTAGGTTCAGTGCAATGAATGACTCCTTTAAAACCATTTTTTACAAGAACCGGAATGTATCCACAATGATCTAAATGTGCATGTGTAAGTATGATTGCATCAATGGTTGTAGGAGCAACGGGGAATTCTGCACGATTCAATAATCTCAAATCTTTCAGTCCCTGAAACAAACCGCAATCGATCAGAATTTTTTGGTCACCAGATTCAATAAGTGTTTTTGATCCGGTAACGGTTCCGGCACCGCCAAGAAATTGAAGTCTGATTTGTTCCATAATCCTTTTTTGTATGTGATTCAAAGATACGAATCCTCAGCCAAGGGAAAAGTTGACAAAAAAAATTGAAATATGATTTTTGAAGCTTATTGAAGTGAATTCTTCAGGCCAATCATTTTAAGACATGCCACAGCGCATTCAATGCCTTTGTTGCCATGTTTTCCGCCAGAACGATCAATTGCTTGCTGTTTGGTGTTATCTGTCAGTACGCAGAACGCAACAGGTTTGTTGTATTTCAGATTGACATCTTTAATTCCAAGCGCAGCAGCTTCACAGACAAAATCAAAATGTTTGGTCTCGCCCTGAATCACTGAACCAATCGCAATGACGCCGTCCAGAAAAGTTGATTCAAAAAGAATTTGTGCACCTAAAGGAAGTTCGTAGGTACCCGGCACATAACGTACTTGGATATTAGTTTCCTTAACTCCATTATCAGCAAGGGCTTGCAAAGCACCCTTTAAAAGATTTGAAGTGATATCCGGATTCCATTCAGAAACAACAATGCCGATCTTGAAATCGGCACCGTTTGGAATTTCGTCTTGATTGTAATCTGAAAGATTTTTTTCAGAAGTAGCCATTAGTTCTGAGCTCTGATAAGATATTTATCGATGTCTGAACCTTCGGTTGATGTAGGCCATTCATCTTTAATTTTTTGGTAAGCAATTACTGCTTTGTCGTTTTGACCTAATTCCTGATAAACAATCCCTGCTTTTTTCAACATCATAGGACTGGTGTATTCGTTTGGTTCGCGAACAGCAGCAGTTTCAAACTGAGCCGCAGCTTCTTCATATTTTCCAAGCTCAACATAGCAATCGCCAATTAATCCAAGAACCAAAGTGCCCAACATCACATCTTCAAATTCAACTTCTTCAAAATAAGCAATAGCCCCTTCAAAATCGCCTTTTTCCATTGCGTTTAAGCCTAAAACATAGGTAGCAATATTTCCACCGGGCGTTCCTGAATACTCAGAAGAAATTTCTTCAAAGCCCATATAGTTCTCTGTTCCGGTAATATAAGCACCCGTTGTGTCGCCATATTCGAAGTCATAAAACGCGTTCCAATAAGCATCTTGTGAAGCTTCAATATGAGGCTCAGTTACAAACTTGCGATAACCGATAAAGCCTATTATCACTACAACCAGACCAATTGCCCCGTAGATTAAAACCTTTCTGTTTTTATCGAAAAAAGACTCTGTTGAAGTCAGTTTTTGCATATCGTCAACCGCTTTCTTATTCTCGTTTTTTGCCATGAGCTCAGTAAAATGATGGGTGCAAAATTAATTTTTTTTTGTTTTAATTGGTTTAAAATGTAGAATTTTACCGATTAAACTTTGATTTAGTTGGAAAGTCCCCTGAAATACCGCGTATTAGCTGCATTTGCTATTTTGGCTTCAGCCGGATTGTACTATTATCAAGGCTATGTCTTGTCCAGAGACAACTTTGAAGGCTTTTTCGGGAGCTACTTGTTGCTTTTTGGACTCTTTTACTGGCTTTGGCTCAACCGCCAGAATTTTTCATTCAACCATTTTCTGATCTTATCACTAAGTCTCAGACTGATTTTGATTTTTGCATTGCCGGCCTTATCCAATGATTTTTTCAGATTCATTTGGGATGGTGAACTGATCACCAATGGAATAAATCCTTACGCGCACAAACCAGATGATCTGATCAGCTTTGGCGGTTTTTTGGATGAAGACCGCATGCGTGTGCTTTATCATGGAATGGGTGAACTGTCTCAGCAAAGTTACTCCTGCTATCCGCCGCTTAATCAACTTTTCTTTGTGATTCCAGCCGCGTTATCAGATACAATCACAACTCAACTTTTTATTTTCAAGATCATCATGATACTGGCTGATCTTGGAATCATTCTGGTCGCCAAAAAAATTGCAGAGCATTTGAAGATTAACATAAATCAAATCTGGTTGTTTGCACTCAATCCGTTTATTATTCTTGAGTTTACAGGTAACATTCATTTTGAAGGTGTCATGATCTTTTTTATGCTTTGTGCAATTTATCTTTTGCTCAAAAATCAGTGGATTTTCAGTACCGTCTTCTTTGCCTTTGCAGTTCAGGTTAAATTAATTCCACTCATCATTTTGCCTTTGTTCTGGAAAAAATTGGGACTTCGTAAAATGATAGGTTATGTTGGCTTGTCAGCAATTCTTATCATGCTTTTGGGTAAACTTTTTTTAACTGAAACCTTCTTGCTGAATATGATGGGCAGCGTAGATCAGTATTTTGAAAGATTTGAATTCAACGCCGGAATTTTTTATGTGATTCGTGAAATAGGTTTTATGACGGTTGGTTATGATACCATTCAATCGGTGATGCCTGTGCTGACAAAAATTATTTTGATCTCAATTATTTTCATGGCAATTATGAGAAAGTATAAATCAGATCAAGACATCCTGATTTCTGCTATGTTTGCCTTTGTAATTTTTTATGGGTTTTCAACCACTGTCCATCCCTGGTATATTAGTTTGGTTTTAATTTATTCAGTCTTTACCAATTATCGTTTTGCACTGATTTGGTCGTTTTTAGTGATGCTGAGTTATAGCGCTTATTCAGAAGATGTTTTTGCAGAGAATAAGTGGTTGCTCATAACAGAGTATATTTTAGTCGGTGCCGTTTTGGTTTATGAGATTATTAAAAACAAAAAACCAGATTTGCTCGATTTTCAATTCAAAAAACTTTTAGGGAAAGACAATGGCTAACGAATCTGAAATCCATATTCCCATCAACCGCGCCCGCTTAATCATTACGGGAATTTTCTACGGAATTCTAACGATATTAATTCTGGTTGGATTTTTTTTACTGGCAGAAGAAATGAGTGATGGCTGGAAATTGGCCCTGCGAATTACGGGTGGAATTTTGGCGACGTTGGTTGTTCTGACAGGATCCGGTGCAATCAAATTATTGCAGAATAAGAACGCCGGATTGCACATTACAACCCATGGAATTGAAGATCTGTCATCCGCAATTGGAGTTGGTAAAGTGGAATGGAAAAACATCAGTGACATTGAAATCAGATCGACTGAAAAAGTGATTCTCGTTTTTACAAAAAAATCAGATGACATTCTGAAGTCAGCGTCGAATAAAGCAATTCGTCAATTGCTGGATAAAAATATTTCAATGTACAAAACGCCAGTTGTGCTGGAATCAAAGTATCTTCAATGCAGTTTTGAAGAGATGGGAGCAAAGCTGGAAGAAGGGTTTAAAAAATTTGGGTCCAAAAAAAAGTAATTTATGAAAATTGATATTCTTGCCTTTGCCGCGCATCCAGATGATGTTGAAATTTCCGTAGCCGGTACTTTGATGAAACACATTGCGCTTGGAAAAAAAGCGGTGATTGTTGATTTAACACAAGGTGAATTAGGATCGCGTGGAACGGTTGAAACAAGATATGAAGAAGCCAAAAACGCTTCAAAAATAATTGGAATTTCGAGAGCGTAAACTTAAAATTAGCCGATGGTTTTTTGAAGTGAATCAAGAAAATAAATTGAAATTAATTGAACAAATCAGAAGATTCAAACCAGATATTGTTCTTGCAAATTCACTATCAGACAGACATCCTGATCACGGTCGGTCATCATTGCTTGAAGCAGATGCCTGTTTTTTAGCCGGACTTTCAAAAATTGAAACAACCTGGGAGGGTGTCAAACAAGAACCGTGGCGACCAAAAGCGGTGTACCATTACATTCAGGATATTCATTTGAAACCCGATTTTGTAGTTGATATTACACCTTTTGTTGAACGTAAAATTGAAGCGTTAAAAGCTTACAAAACACAATTCTACAGTGCTGATTCCAAAGAACCCGTAACACCTATTTCAGGCAGTGAGTTTTTTGATTTTCTAAAAGGTCGTTGGATGGATTATGGAAGATCAATAGGCGTTTTATACGCTGAAGGATTTAATGTACGCCGCCCAATGGGTGTTGAGGATCTGACTCAAATTCGCTAAGCATGTCAAGTCTTTCTGAAAAAGATAAGTTGCATGTCTGGCATCCTTTTACGCAGGCTAAAACTGCTTTAGCTCCGCTGGTAATCACTAGGGCAGAAGGCGTCTGGTTATTTTCTGAAGATGGAAAAAAGTACATGGATGTGAATTCATCCTGGTGGACGAATATTCATGGGCACGGAAATAAATACATCGCAGATAAAATTCGCGAACAGTTTTTAGAATTGGATCACGTAATTTTTGCAGGTGTTACGCATCCAAAGGCAGTTGAATTATCTGAGCGAATTCTAAATCTTCTAAACAACGATTTTCAAAAAGTTTTTTTCTCCGATAATGGTTCAACTTCAGTAGAGGTGGCCATCAAAATGGTTTATCAATACTGGTTCAACAAGGGAATCTCCAAAAAAAGATTTCTGGCAATTGAAGGTGCCTATCACGGTGATACCTTTGGAGCCATGAGTGTTGGTCAACGTGGAAATTTCAATCAACCTTTTGAGCATTTATTTTTTGATGTGGATTTTATTCCTTTTCCAACTGCAGAAAATGAAAAGGATGTTTTGAAGTCTATTGAAGCTCTTTTCCAATCCGGTGAATTCGCTGGGTTTATTTTTGAACCCTTAATTCAAGGTGCTGCCGGCATGAGAATTTACAGCGCAGATTTTCTTGATAAAGCAATTCAACTTGCAAAAAAACATCAGGTATTAACTATTGCAGATGAAGTCATGACCGGTTTTTATAGAACAGGAACAGCTTTTGCAATCAATCAAATTAAAGCAAGACCAGATATCATTTGTTTATCAAAAGGATTGACAGGCGGTGTATTGCCATTGGGTTTAACTGTGAGCACAATTGAAATCTACAATGCCTTTTTAGCTGATGAGACCGCGAAGGCTTTATTGCATGGACATTCTTTTACGGGAAATGCTTTGGCCTGCGCTTCATCATGTGCTTCACTTGATTTGTTGTTGTCAGATAATACATTAAATGCTGTTCAACGCATTACAAACTCGCATCAGAAATTTGTTCTTGAACATTCGAATAATCCAATGTTTGATTCAATTAACTCACTTGGCACCATTCTTTCAATCTCGTTAAAAACAGATGAAGGCAATTCTTACTTTCAGCAAATCAGAGATCGGGCGTATCAGTATTTTTTAGCACATGGGTTTTTGATTCGCCCTCTTGGGAATGTTGTTTTTGTGAACCCCCCATATTGTATTACAGATGCCGAATTGGAAAGTGTTTACAAAGTCATTTTGGATTTTGGTGCAAGCCTAAAAAAGTAATCATCAAGATTTGCTAATTAATCTCAACAGAGTCTTTTCTATGAGAAAGCAAACTCTGCGATTACTTAGATGATTTTCATTTTTTTTAATTCATATCTCTCCGTGAACCTTCGTGCCCTCTGTGTCTCTGTGGTAAAAAAAAGTAAACCACGGAGACACGGAGAGCACTGAGAAAAAAAAGCGGAGAAAAGAATTCCACAGATGACTACATAAAAAAACCACACGCTAAATCAGGTGTGGTTTTCAATTTTTTGAGATTATCTTCTAATTACAAAGATCGTCGTAGAAAGCTTTGAATTCCTCGTCTTTTTCAAACCACTGTCTTACTTTGCCGGCAAGTGCACAAGCATTGGCTTGTTGACTCATCTTAACAAGGATTTTACAATATTCAGTGACTCCAAGTTTCAGCATCGCAAAGTCCACCGGTCGCCATTCGTCAACGCTTGTGACTTTAGCTAAGCGTGCATTTGCTTCTTTGATGGTTTCTTTTGCTGTTGTTTTATCGCCAGTTTGATATTCGGCAGCCGCTTTCAGGAAATAAGATCCAACGTCATTCGCTGCAATTTTGTGAAGTTTTGGAATTGCACCTAGAAGTTTTGGATAGTTACCTGTTTCAACCAGATTCACAATTTCTTCATAGATAGTAATTTGAAGCTCGGTGAAGTAACTGATGTTTTCACGGTAAACGGTGCTGTCTTTGTCTTTCTTCATGCATGAACCTGCAAATTTAATTGCATCGGCATATGCTTTTGGATACTGATCTAACCAGGCTTGATCTTTTGACATATCAAAATTTGCCTTGGACAAATACAAATATGGAATGGCGTCATTCTTTGTATCCTCCTTTAAGGTGTAAGACTCAGCCTTTTTCAAAAGTTTTTCATAATCACCGTCTGCATAATAGATCAAAAGATCATCGTAAGCAGGAGGTTGTGCCATTGAAGGAATTCCCAGTGTCAGGGCCAACATTGAAAATAGAATTGCCTTTTTCATACTAATTTATTTTGCTATAACCAGAAATACTCTTTTTGTTACAATGCCTGAGTTTTATTCTTTCTGATCTATGTGTTTTGGTAATCGTTAAACTCAAAATTGATGCCGAAAGTTACAAATTTTTCAAATTAACTAAATCTTAACGGTATTAATCTTCATAATAACTTAACAGAATCTCAAGGATTTCAATGGCTGCAGAGGATATCTTGGTTCCCGGACCAAAAATTCCCATCACACCTTGTTTGTACAAGTACTCGTAATCCTGATGCGGAATAACGCCTCCTGCAATCACCATGATATCTTCACGATCATGTTTTTTAAGTTCTTTCATAACCGTTGGAATCAAAGTCTTATGACCAGCAGCTAAAGAACTGATACCTAAAATGTGAACATCGTTTTCAACGGCTTGCTGAACTGCTTCTTCAGGAGTCTGGAATAAGGGACCTATGTCCACATCAAATCCAAGATCAGCAAAGGCGGTTGCAATTACTTTTGCGCCTCGGTCGTGACCATCCTGACCCATTTTGGCAACCATAATGCGCGGACGACGACCATCCAATTCTGCAAATTTATTGGCCATTTCACGGGCTTTCTCAAAATCTTTATCATTCATAACTTCTGCTGAATACACGCCTGAAATGGATCGGATGGTGGCCTGATATCTGCCAAATACTTTTTCCATTGCATCTGAAATCTCACCCAGTGATGCTCTTTTACGAGCACAATCAACGGCAAGTTCCAAAAGATTGGCATTTGCTTTTGCGCCCTCAGTTAATTTAGCAAGTGCTGCCTGAACGTCTGCTTCATTGCGTGATGACCGCATTTTTTGAAGTCGTTCAATTTGACCTTTGCGTACTTTTGCGTTATCAATATCACGAATGTCAAGCTCTGTTTCTTTTTCAAGCTGATAGCGGTTTACACCCACAATAATATCTTTCCCCGAATCAATGCGTGCTTGTTTTCTGGCTGCCACTTCTTCAATCCGCATTTTTGGAATTCCAGATTCGATCGCTTTTGCCATGCCGCCTAAACTTTCGATCTCCTGAATATGTTCCCAGGCTTTGTGTGCAATTTCATGGGTGAGTTTTTCAACGTAGTAAGATCCTGCCCACGGATCAATAATTTTTGTGATGCCGGTTTCTTCCTGAATATAAATTTGTGTGTTGCGTGCAATGCGTGCTGAGAAATCCGTTGGCAAAGCAATGGCTTCGTCGAGCGCGTTTGTATGTAAAGATTGTGTTCCGCCAAGCGCTGCTGCCATTGCTTCAACGCAAGTACGCGTGACATTGTTGAACGGATCTTGTTCTGTTAAACTCCAGCCCGATGTTTGGCAATGCGTGCGAAGTGGAAGTGATTTAGAATTTTTTGGATGAAACTGATTCACAATTTTAGACCACAATAAACGTGCTGCGCGCATTTTTGCAATCTCCATAAAATGATTCATTCCAATGGCCCAAAAGAAAGACAAACGGGGTGCAAAACTGTCAATGTCCATGCCCGAATTAATTCCCGCACGAATATATTCCATGCCGTCTGCAAGTGTATAGGCCAATTCCAGATCTGCTGTTGCTCCGGCTTCCTGCATGTGATAACCAGATATTGAAATGGAATTAAATTTAGGCATGTTCTTGGCCGTATAAGCAAAAATATCGGCGATGATGCGCATCGATGATGCCGGTGGATAGATGTACGTATTGCGCACCATGAACTCTTTCAAAATATCATTCTGAATTGTTCCTGCAAGTTGTTCTGGTTTTACGCCTTGTTCTTCTGCGGCAACAATGTAGAATGCAAGAATCGGAATTACGGCACCATTCATGGTCATCGAAACGGACATTTGATCGAGTGGAATCTGATCAAATAAAATTTTCATGTCTTCAACCGAATCAATAGCAACACCGGCTTTTCCAACATCACCCACCACGCGCGGATGATCAGAATCATAGCCTCTGTGCGTAGCCAAATCAAATGCAACGGACAATCCTTTTTGACCAGCAGCCAGATTTTTCGGTAGAATGCGTTTGAATCTTCAGCAGTTGAAAATCCGGCATACTGACGAATGGTCCAGGGTTGAATCGTGTACATGGTTGAATAGGGTCCGCCCAAATAAGGCGCAATGCCTGAAACAAAATTCACATGTTCACAATCTGCAATTGAACTGAGCGGATAATATGAATTGATTTTAATTTTTTCTGCGGTTTCGAAATTGGATATTGGTTCAGAAACTGCTTGTGTATTTCGCTTTGGATTGATGTGATCAAATTTTATTCTGCTCATGATACCACCGTTTTTGCTTGATGAAATGATTCCAGTGAAAAGGTTGAAAGCGCCTTGAAGGAACTCTTTGATGTCGCTTGTTCAGATTTGACATCGGTCCATTTTTCGAGACTACTAGGATATTTATTCACACCTAAGAAAGTTTGTTTCCCGCTGCGTAATTTTTCAATCAGATAGTTTTGATTTTCTTCAATCCAGTTTTGAATTGTATTGTTTTGAAGACATGAAATCAAGCCAACTTTGTTTTCAATTTCTTTAAAAAGATTCCAGGCTTTTTCAATCAACTGATCTGTGAGATTTTCAAGATACATCGAACCAGCCGCCGGATCAACTACTTTATCAAAATATGATTCTTCACGCAACACCAACTGAATGTTTTTGGCCATGCGCTGATTCAAAATTTCTTCTTCCATCTTGGAAGATTTTAAAGTCGAAATAGTCAACACATCACATCCGCCTAAAATGGCTGACATGGCCTGCGTAGTTTGACGAATGAAATTGTTATTGCGATCATTTACCGCTAAAAAACGCGAAGTTGTTTTGGCATAAATGATTGGATTTTCTGATTTGAAATTAGCATCGTATCCTGAAAATAATAAACCGACTAATTCACGCGCTGCTCTGAATTTCGCAAGATTGACAAAGTAATTATCGTTGACAGAAAGTTCAAGAATGATTTTTTCGTTGATTGATTTTAGTTCAGCTCCCGACTCTTTTAAGGCGTGAACATATTCATTCAAATGTGCAAGCGTAAATGCCAGTTCCTGAATTGTGCTGGCACCTGCTTCACCGTAGGAAAAGCCATCTATCCAAATTGTTTTATTGTGATTTCGTTTCTGATAAAACGCGATGAAATCATTCATGGAGAATTTCAGCTCTCCCGCTTTGGCATTGAGTGAAATGATGTCAAAATTCAAATGTGATTCTTTTGCAACCGGAATCTCCAAAGCCGCTTCGTTATTTTCAAATCGAACATCTGAAACAATGTGCTGAAAAAGAATTCCGTTTTGATCTTTCGAAAACTGTTCACTTGAATTTGCAACAAGACTAAGAGCGTCAATACCTTCATTGAGGTCAATCAGAATTTCTGCATTTGAGCCTTCCTGATATTCTCTGCGAACAGACCAGTTGTTTGAAGTCTTTGAAAAATTATTGGCAAGTGAACTTTGTGTTGCGTTGAATTGATCCTGCACGGGATGATAATAAGCCTTAATCGAAATCTCCTTTTCAGGATTTGATTCAAGTGCTTCAAGCGGTTTATCTTTCAAATCTTTTTTGATCTGATTGATCCAGGCATCGTAATCTGCCGGTTTAAAATCAGTGAAGAGTTTGGTCATGTGATTTGGTTGTTTTTCAAAGATACAAAGAATGGGGAATGAAATTCAAATGTCAAAAATCAAAATTCCAAACAAGATTGATGGATCGTTTGGAATTTTAACATTGTAATTTCGAGCTTGTCTTACAAATAGGGCCTTATCAGATTATACACCAAAGATATGATTGCTGTAAGACCAATAAACATAGAAACAAATGTAGTAGCAAAGCGATATCCTTTTTCTTTTAGAATCAATGCGCTGATGAATGCGATTGCGAGCGAAATTAATATGATGATTAAGAATGAGTTCATGTTTTGTATTGTTGAGGTGGTCTTGTGATCGGTGGTCAGGTAATCAGGTGGTCGGGTAGTCGGTGGTCAGGTGATCGGTGGTCAGGTAATCAGGTGGTCGGGTAGTCGGTGGTCAGGTGATCGGTGGTCAGGTATCGGTGGTCGGTAGGTGGTCGGGTGGTCGGGGGTCGGTAGTCAGGTGGTCTTGTAATCGGTGGTCAGGTAAGCAGGTAAAAAAATCCGTTAAATATTTAGATATCTTTTACGACTTCACCGATTACCGATTACCTCTTTTTACCGATTACTGATTACCATTTTCACTGATTACCGTTTACCTTTTTAACCGATTACCATTTTTTCAACTTTCTTTCTTAGATCGTTCCCAATACAAATCCATTTCATCCAATTTCATATCGGGTAAATTTTTGCCGTCTTTTTTTGTTTCTGTTTCCATCCATTGAAAACGGCGAATGAATTTTTGATTGGTGCGTGCCAAAGCATCTTCCGGATTTACGCCAATCCAGCGCGCATAGTTGATCATAGAGAATAAGACATCGCCAAATTCTTCTTCCATTTTTTCTTTGTTATCTGCTTCAACTTCTACTTTTAGTTCAGCTAATTCTTCTTCTACTTTTGCCCAGACTTGTTCTTTGTTGTCCCATTCAAAACCTATGCCTTTTACTTTGTCTTGGATGCGTTGAGCTTTGACAAGTGCCGGTAATGAATTTGGAACACCCTCAAGCACTGATTTTTTTCCTTCTTTAAGTTTGAGTTTTTCCCAGTTTGCTTTTACTTCTTCTTCGTCCTGAACTTTGACATCGCTATAAATGTGTGGATGACGGTAAACCAATTTATCACAGATGGCGTTTAAAACATCTGTCATGTCAAAGGCTTTTTGTTCAGAGGCGATTTTTGCATAGAAAACCATGTGCAGCATCAAATCTCCAATTTCACCTTTTAATCCTTCCAGATCATTTGCAATAATAGCATCAGTTAATTCGTAAGTTTCTTCTATTGTAAGATGACGTAGAGACTCCAGTGTTTGCTTTTTATCCCAGGGACATTGCGCGCGTAATTCATCCATGATTATGAGCAATCGCTCAAATGCTTTCAGTTTCTCTTGCATTTTGTTACATTTAACCAATAATTTAACGGTGTGAAGTTAGTTTACTTTTTTCTATTCGGATTTTTTTCGATTCAGGTCTTTGCACAGCCAGGGTTGTTCAGTGGATCCGATGCACCGCTTTCTATTTCAGTTCTTCCTAAAACAGGCTTCCTGATTGCCCATAGAGCCAACATGTCTCATCTGGTAAAAGATCGCAATACAGCCTTTGAAATTGAATTTTGTCAGCAGGATAATCGCCGAACTTTTACAACAGATTATTATCGCTTTCCTTCACGCGGTTTCGCATTGCAATATCAGGATTACGGGTACAAAGATGTACTTGGATCTTCTTATTCCGTTTTGCAATTCACAAAATTTAATCTCCTTCAAAAATCAAAATTTGGATTTTTAGATTTCAGAATTGGCTCCGGAATTGCTTATATCACAAAAGATTATAATGTGGTAACAAATCCAAAAAATAATGCGATTGGTTCAAAGTGGAATGCTTATGTAAATATGCAATTGGTTTATACTAAATACTGGAATCACTTTTTACTTGGGGCCGGGCTGGAAATGTCACATTATTCAAATGCCGCAATCAGCGCACCCAATCTTGGATTAAATACCCCCATGGCTTTTGTGAAGATTGGTTACGCAATTTCAGAGCGAAACATTTTTACAACAGATACAAATCCGGTCATTGCAATTTTACCGCGTGCAGGAAACAGATTTCAGATCCACGCGATTGGAAGCGTAAAACAAAATCTGCCTGGGTATCATATCAGTAAGTACTTGCCAATACTTGCTGTACAGGCCATGTATCGAAAACGATTAAATTTTAAGTGGGATTTTGAAACTGGTTTCGATTTGATCTACAACGAAGCGAATCGTCAAAAATACGATGATCAAACTTATTCATTTGGTGAGACAATTCAGTTTGGAATTTTTGTTGGAGCCGCCGCCAATTTTTATAAATCACAAATATTTGTCGGGCTTGGAGGATATCTCTACAATAAAATAAACCCGGCAGGATGGATTTATAACCGAATAGGATATCGTTATAATTTTAATGCGCATTTCAATGCTATGATTGGAATAAAAGCCAACATTGGAATTGCAGATTATCTGGAATTTGGAATAGGTTGGCGATTATGAAACGGACGGGCTCGCCCCGTCCGGGAATGTTGCCGGTTGGTTGAAATGTTGATGGGTTGAATGGTTGAAATGACAGATATAAATAATGCAAAAAAAGGAAATATTAAATAGTAAATGTAAAATGTCGAATATCAAACCGTCTGGCCGTTTGGCATTTATTATTTATCATTCATTATTTATTATTTCTTCGTCTTTTGTTCTGACTTTATCTTCCTGTAAAAAATCAGAAGACCGCACATGTTATAAAAGTACGGGTGATAAAACGGCGATTGAAATTCCTTTAGATTCTGTTCATACATTTAAGCTTTACAAGAATATTAAATACAGAATTTTTCAGGATACCCTTCGAAAGGTAGTTGTTAAAGGCGGAGCAAATGTGGTCAGCTTTGTTGAGGTAGAAAATGAAAATGGAATTGCATCGATCCGCAACAAAAACAAATGTAATTTTTTAAGAAAGAGTGAAGATTATATTGAGGTAGAAATTCATTATCCAAGCCTCGAACGTTTTTATATTGAACCAAGTGATTCTGTTATTTTTGAAAACACAATCACTGCAGATTCTTTGATTATTGAGCTAAGAGAAGGTGGGGGCAGTGCGCGCTTAGACGTTGATGTCAATTTTTTTGCGATCAATGTTTCTTACGGAACAGCAGATTATGTTTTGAGCGGAACAGCAAATAACGCAGAAGTAAAAATTCAGAACAATGGATTTGCAGACGCATCGAAATTCAATGCAGGATACATTTTTCTGTATAATAATTCTACAAATGATTTAAAGATTGATTTGACAAACTCAGATGCTTATGTCGTGATTGAAGGAACCGGCGATATTTATTATTCTGGGATCCTTCTGCTTCCAATGTAAATCAAATTGGCAGCGGAACTTTTATCAAATTATAATCTCAATTTTAAATGCGGTTTGACGAATAATTTTATCTTTGAAGAGTATTATCTAAAAAAACAAAAAAATATGCACAAACAAAGACTATTTATTGTTGTAGCTGGAGCCATTGGAGTTCTTTCAGCATTTTTACCATGGGCTAGAGTGTCCATGTTTGGTTTCTCAACTTCGGCAAGTGGAATTGATGGAGGAGACGGATGGTTGTCATTAGCCTTGTTTGGTGCAGCTATTGGTTTAGCGCTTACCAACGGAGACAAGAAACTTGTTCTTGAAGGTACAATGAAAAAAGCTGTTGCGGGCATTGGGGCAGGTGTTACTGCTTTTATGCTGATTGAGTTATTGAGAATTGGTTCGTTTGCAAGTTTTGGTGTTTATTTCTCTATTCTTGCAGGAGCAGCAGTGATGGCAATCCCTTTTGTAATTAAAGGAGATGGTTCAATGCAAATGCCAACAAAAGATTCGATCAAAGATGAATTAAAATAGTTTGCAATTAGATTTTATATTCTAAATCGTGCAATTCACCTTGCAGAAATAGCATCTCCCCAAAAGAGATGCTATTTTTTTTTCAAAAATGGTTTGAGATTGTTTTTCTTCTTTTATATTCGTTGAATTAATGTTAAACTAAAAAGGAAAACTTATGATTGGAATTATTTTGTATTTGGCGATAGTCGTTTTTATGATTGCCTCTATTTGGAAAGTGTTTACAAAGGCAGGGCAACCTGGTTGGGCTTGTTTAGTGCCTATTTACAACCTTTACATTATGACGTTGATTGCAAAAAAACCAGCCTGGTGGATAGCAATTATTTTCTTGGTGCCAATTGCTAACATTGTTTTTATCATCATGTTGTTAAATGGAATCGCTAAAAACTTTGGCAAAGATTCTGGTTTCACAGTAGGTTTAATTTTCCTTGGAATTGTTTTCTGGCCAATTCTTGGATTCGGTGATGCTCAGTACATTGGTGTTGAAGCAAAATCAAATGACAATGTATTAGACGCATAGTCTTCTAAAATTATTTGAAACCCGTCTCGGTCTATCCCAGACGGGTTTTTTTGTGACTTTTAGTACCGTTCACGCCAATTAACTTGCGTAACTTTGTAGTATATACACTTTGCATTATGAAACTAGCACTTCTCACAATTGGATTATTGGAATTGGCCATGGCAGGTATTGCAATCAAAATTCTCGTAAAGAAAAACGGAAAATTTGCCGGAACCTGTGCCAGCAGCAATCCTTATTTAAACGATGGTGAAGAATCTTGTAGTTTCTGCGGCGCAAGACCAGATGAGCAGTGTAAGAAGGAGGAAGCAACTGTTTAAGGTGGCTTCGACTCCGCTCAGCCACCGGTAATTTCTTTACTAAATGATTGTGAAAATGCCTACGATATTTCTCAGATGCCTGGAGATTTAATTTGAAAACTAGTTGTGGAAGCTAATATTAAAAGATTTGCTCTGCCATGAAAACACATCGGCCTAAACCCGGTGGCTGAGCGGAGCCGAAGCCACAATCTACACCGCTACCTCATTCTCTCTCAACGCATCATTCAACGACGTTTTCAAATCTGTGCTTGCTTTACGTTTTCCAATAATGAGTGCGCACGGAACTTGATATTCACCAGCAGCAAATTTTTTGGTGTATGATCCCGGAATTACAACGCTGCGTTCAGGCACAAAGCCTTTTGTTTCGATGGGTTCTGATCCGGTGACGTCAATAATTTTAGTTGATTTTGTGAGAACAACATTGGCACCAAGCACCGCTTCTTTTCCAACACGCACACCTTCTACAACAATACAACGAGAACCAATAAACGCACCATCTTCAATCACAACAGGGGCTGCTTGCAAAGGTTCCAACACACCGCCTATTCCAACGCCACCGCTGAGGTGAACATTTTTTCCAATCTGAGCGCATGAGCCAACTGTCGCCCATGTATCTACCATGGTTCCTTCATCTACGTAGGCACCAATATTTACATACGACGGCATCAGAATTACACCTTTAGAAATGTAAGCGCCGTAACGTGCAACTGCATGTGGAACAACACGTACACCTTTTTCTTTATAATTTTTTTTCAGCGCCATTTTATCGTGGAATTCAAAAGGTCCTACTTCAATGGTTTCCATTTTGCGAATGGGGAAATAGAGTACAACGGCTTTTTTTACCCACTCGTTTACCTTCCAGTTTCCATCTGCAGTTGGCTCTGCTACGCGTAAAGATCCTTCATCTAATTTTGCAATGACAGAATTGATCGCTTCCTGTACTTCTTTTGACTCAAGGAGACTTCTATCGTCCCACGCTTTTTCTATGATTGATTGCATGCTGTTTACAATTTGAGGCAAAGATAAGATTATGTTCAGCTTGCTTATGTAAATTTGCGTAGATTCAATTTCATTAACGAATCAATTGATAAGAGTTAATTTCTGAAAATAAATGGAACTAGTTTATCTCATCCTCATCTCATTTGCGGCCAGCTGGCTTACTTTTTTCAGTGGCTTTGGACTGGGAACAATTCTTACACCGGTGTTTTATTTTCTGTTCAATGATCTTGCGCTAGCTATTGCCGGAACAGCGATTGTGCACTTTCTGAATAATCTATTTAAATTTTTACTGATGCAAAAAAGTGTGGATTGGAAAATTGCAATTCCGTTTGGTATAGCATCAATTCCAGCCGCTTTTTTAGGCGCTTATTTGCTCACGCATTTTGAAGATGTGGCTTTGTTGAACTATACTTTAGGTGAAAAAGCGTATACCGTTTTTATGATGAATGTAGTATTTGGGGTGTTGCTGATAATTTTTGCTGTCATTGAATTGTTGCCAAACTTTACTTTGAATATCAGCAGAAAATATTTGTGGGTGGGTGGTTTAATCAGCGGTTTTTTTGGCGGATTATCAGGACATCAGGGAGCATTGCGCACCGCTTTTCTGACAAAATATAAATTAGACAAAGAAGTTTTTATTGCTACCGGAATTGTCATTGCACTTGCGGTTGATATCTCCAGGACATCACACTATTTTTCAAGTTTTGATTTAGATGTTTTGAAAGCAAATTGGTTGATTTTATTGTCTTCGTTGCTTGCTGCCTTTGTTGGCGCAATAACAGGAAAATATTTTTAAAGAAGATTGATTTTAAAGTTCTGACTTACGTTATTGCAGTCTCCATGATGATTTTTGGATTGGCATTAGCGGCTGGATTTTTACAAAAATAAGATGACAAAAAAAGAACTCAGAGAAAAGTACAAATCCTTGCGCGCTGATTTATCAAACCGCGAACAAGATCTGATTTCAAATCAAATCAAAGAAAATCTTTTGGCAAACTTTGATCTGAAAGGTAAAAAGATTTCGTGTTTTGTTCCAATTGCGCGATTCAATGAAATCAATACCTGGCTCATCTTAGACTCTGTAGATGCAAAATTTTATTTACCAGTAATCGGGCCAGATGATCAACTCAAACACCTTTTGTATGAAGGCAAAGACAAGTTGAAGCAAACCTCCTGGGGAATTTTAGAACCGCAATCTGGTGAAGAAATTGATCCTTCAGAATTGGATTTTGTTTTAGTTCCATTGCTAACCATCAACAAAGAAGGCTATCGGGTAGGATACGGCAAAGGTTATTACGATAAATTTCTTGCGCGCTGCAGTTCAAAATGTGTGTTCATTGGGCTTTATCAGTTTGACGAAGCTGAGGTGATTGATGATTTGCATGAGTCTGATATAGCAATGCATTACTGCGTGACTCCAAAGGGTTTGCTGGGCGCTGATAACTTGTGATAGCTTTTTGGTTCAATTCTTGCTTTGTCTGGACTAACTGCTTAAATTTGATCAGATAAAAAAATCGCTATGAAAAAGATATTGACGCTTTCACTTCTTGTAATCACTGTAAGTTTATTTGCATCTGAAAAACCAGATCACTCCATTTGGGATCGTTTTTTAGGCAATTATGTAAGCAGTGCTGGAACGGTCAACTACAAATCCATGAAAGTGGAAATGGATACACTTGACAAATATCTTCTTCAATTGCGCGATAAGGCACCACAAACAGATTGGACCAAAAATGAAAAAATGGCCTTTTATATCAATGCTTACAATGCGTACACCATCAAATTTGTCTTGTCAAAATACCCCGTTGAATCTGTAAAAGACATTTCTTTTAGTGGAAAAGATTTGTGGAATTTTAAAATGGCAAACCTGGGTGGAACCAACTATACGCTTAATCAAATTGAAAATGATATTTTAAGAAAAATGGGTGATCCAAGAATTCACTTCGCGGTGAACTGTGCATCCATTTCATGTCCTAAATTATTGAACGAGGCATATACTGCTGATAAATTAAATTCTCAGTTAACGACTGCTACAAAAACTTTTGTGAACGATACCAAACACAATATCATCTCTGAGAAAAAAATTCAAATCTCTGAGTTGTTTTCATGGTACGCAACTGACTTTACACAAGACGGTAAATCATTGGTTGAGTTCTTAAATCAATATTCAAAAGTGACAATTGCTACGACCGCTAAGGTTGAGTATATGGTTTATAATTGGGGGTTGAATGATTAATTTAAGAGTTGGGGGTTAATTCAAAGGCAAATCCCCTTTAGTCAATTCCCCTTTCAATACTTTCAGAAAATCTTCTAAAGCCATCCAATATTCTTCGCCATCTTGTTGTGTTGGCCAAAGCGCGCGGGCGCCATGCCAGCCTTCACCTTCAGGAGCAAATAGGAGTTGTCTTTCTGTGCGTGGATGACCTAAAACAAGCTCGCGTACAATTGGAATTTCTTGTTTGGCTGCGGTGAAGAAAAATGGTTTTTGAAAGCCTCTCATCTTCTCCACTAAATCTTCTTTCATACCCTCGTAGAAAAAATAATTCCCCGGACTGAATGCAATCACCGAACTTACTTTTTCATTGTCCAATGCCTGATAAATGCATAGGGTAGAAGAGTACGAACTTCCAAGTAAAATAACGGGGCGGTTGTATTTCTCATACGCGTAATTGATGGCTGCTTCAATATCTTGTTCAGCATCTAAAAAATCGGTGGGTTTATTTTGTTCTCTGGCCCTTAACCATGTTTCGTTTGGTTGATCTGCAATGGGCCCGCCGCAACGTTGATCGATAGCAAGACAATTAAAGCCCATGTCATTGAAACGCTCGGCAACTCCTGCGTATTCATATTTACAAAATCCACGTTGATGACATAAAATCATAATTGGAAAAGATGGATCCACTTCATACAAATTGGCACTGATCAAAAGTGAATCGAGTGATTCAAATTCAACGGATTTATAGGAAGATTTTTCGATGACGCCAGCGGTTGTTGTGTCTGTTGAGTCTGTGTTTATTGGTGATTCACCTTTACATGAAACTAAGGTGAGAGATAAAATAGTTGTAAAAAAATAGAATGATCTCATAGTGTTTTTTTTAACCGCAGAGGACGCTGAGAATTCGCAGAGGGCCGCTGAGGTGAATGTAAAGTTAGATTTAGTTTTCGTATTTGTTGACTACACGTTTTAAACCATTCGTTAGTTTGACTACGTTAAAGTTAATCAAGAGTCCTACTTGGGTATTAGATAGACGCATGTAGGTTAGCATTTGTGCCATGTGGATTTCATTCAAAGCATCAATTGATTTAATTTCAACGACAATTTTATTTTCGACCATAAAATCGAGACGATATCCACAATCAAGTTTCACTGTTTCATAAATCAAGGGTAAGGGTTTCTGTCTTTCAACGAACAAATTTGTTTTTTGAAGTTCAAAATCGAGACAGGCTTCATAAGCAGATTCTAATAATCCTGGACCAAGTGACTTGTGTACTTTAATTGCACAACCAATGATGATTTCTGTAATTTCATTTTCAGTCATAACAAAATTGTTTACTCAAATATAATTACTCAATATATCTGTTTTAATAAACAACCGCTTTAAATTTTGCTCCAATAATTTCTCTGCGGATCTCAGCGAATTCTCAGCGTCCTCTGCGGTTAAGAGAGTGCGGTTTGATATACCTAAGTACATCCTAGTACTAGATTTTTTAACGCAGAGAAAACAGAGGAGGCGCAGAGGGCCGCTGAGGAAAAGGTCGTTAGTTCAACCCCTCATACAAATCCATAAACCCAAACTCCAGCATCTGTTTCACCTTCTGATTAGAAATAATCTTAAATGAATCATTGGTTACAGAATCAAAGACAGGAATTTCTGTTTGATTGATTTCAGCGAGCTTGGTGTAGTATTCTTTTTTAGTTGGGTGTTGATCGGCACAGCAATTAAAACTTTCATTTTTGATGTCAGATTCAATGGCTTTTACAATGACTTTCACGGCATCATCTTGATGAATCATGTTGACGCGCCCGTTGGGATTTGATTTCACTCGAGGCGATTTTCCATAACGTACCGGTTGTCTGTCATAGCCTATCAAACCTGCCATTCTGAGGATTACAGGATTCAAATCTGGAAATGAATTGACAAGTGATTCTACTTGAAATAACTTACTTTCTCGGTCTAAAGCGTCCAGATTAGTTTCATCAATTTCAGAATTAGTCTCCCGATAAATTCCAGTTGAGCTGATTAGAATTAATTTTTGAATCGTAGATTTTGATGCTTGTTCTAAAACTAACTCAAGCTTTGCAAGATTAATAGAGGAAGGCGGAATGGCAATCACTAAATAATCTGAATTCAAAAAATCAGTAAGTATCTCGTCATTCAAATTATTCATCTGAATTATTACCGGCTCAATACCATTTGCTACAAATGGGTTAAGTTTTTGATGACTGGTTGTAGATCCTTTTACTTTGTAATCTTTCAATAATAAAGCTTTTGCCAGCGGGAAACCCAGCCAGCCGCAGCCTAGGATGCTTATTGATTGTGAGCGTGTTGTTGTCATGTGATTCAAAGTTAGCGATTCTGGTGCTTGCGAAAAAAAATCTTTTTGAACTTATGGAATTGGAAGTTGTACAGCATCTAAGATAAAAACAACGCTATGTCCAAAGTATTCACAATCGCCTTCACTTTTTTAGTAACAACTATTTCATTAGCGAATGAAATTAAACTCAATTCCCAGATTGACGAAGTCACAGTATTCTTGCAGGGAGCGCAAATTAACAGAAGCGGTTCTGCTACAATTCCGGCCGGAACCAGTGAAGTTATTTTTAATGGAATATCTCCATTACTCAAACGTGAAAGTTTACAGGCTGGTACGAAGGCAAACATCTCTATACTCTCAGTTCATTATGAAACCAAAACCACTGAAAAAGCTCAGAACAAAGAAGAATTAATCACACTGGAGAAATTATATCTTGAAAAACAAGAAGAGTTAAAACGGCTTTACATAAAATTGGAAGTCATCCGTACGCGTGAGACTATGATCGTTAATCTGGTAAATTATCAATCTGAGCATGCAACGGCGACCATTGATGACGTGGTAAAGGCTGAGCAAATTATTGCTACAAAATTAGAAGCAATCAAACTGGAACGTTTGCAAGTTGAAAAACAGATTGAAGTTTTGAATCGTGAAGTGAATCAACTCAATCAGAAAATTGCATCTATGGGTGCTATCTATGAAAGCATTGAGCCGCGCATTGTGATTAAAGTAAAATCAGAATCTGAAGTGAAAACAAAATTTACGGTTTCGTATTTTGTATCTAATGCACGTTGGTATCCAAGTTATAATTTGAATGTGAAAAATTTAGATGAACCTTTGGTAATCGACTATCAGGCAAATATCTCACAACAAACGGGTGAAGATTGGACAGATGTGAAGTTGACACTTTCTACGACAGATCCTAATTTATCCGGACAAAAACCAATTTTAATGCCTTGGTACATAGTTTTAAATCAAATGAATCAACGCCCAAATGACAGCAATCAAAACAGATATACTCCCAATCAGGTAAACAATGTTTCTGGCAGAATCACTGATCAATACGGCGAACCGCTACCGTTTGCAATGGTAAGAGTGGAAGGTTCAACTGTTGGAACAAGTACTGATCTTGATGGGTTTTATACGTTGAACATTCCGCAAGGTAAAAATCAGATTTCTGTATCATACATTGGTTATAATCCAGTAACCATTTACGTCACTGCGGCAACACATAACATTGTGTTGGCTGAAAAACCATTGATGCTGGAAGAGGTTATGGTTGTTGAGGATATGGAAAATGGGAACTATAGTACCATAGAGATGGAAAAACCTCAAAGTATCAGTCTGAATTATACAACTAATAGTAATGTTACGATATCTTCAATGCGTGAAAAAAAGTCGGAATCTCTAAAAAATAAACAAGCTATCTATTCGACGACTTATTCTGCACCGGTTGATATGAGCCGACAAATGAATGTCGTGTCAGCAGAGTTTGACATTGAAGAAAAATACTCCATTCCTTCAGATCAAAAAAATTACAATGTGAAAATTGATGAGATTGAAAAGAAAGTTTTTTATCAATATTATTGTGCGCCAAGATTTAATACAGATGTGTTTTTAACGGCACAAATGACTGAATGGGAAAGCCTGAATTTACTGGAAGGTCAAGCTAATATTTTCTTTGAAGGAACCTTTGTTGGAACCAGTTTGTTAGACGCAAAATTTGTGGGCGATACACTCGACATTTCATTGGGGCGTGATAAACGTATAGTCGTAGATCGTGTAAAAGAAAAAGAATTCAGCAAGTATAAAATTGTGGGCAATGAAGCTTCTAAATCAGTGAAATGGGTGATCTCTGTAAAGAATAATAATGATGTTCCAATCAATTTAATCGTGGAAGATCAATTTCCATTAACCAACGATTCTCAAATTCAAATTGAATCAGATGAAGTGCAAAATGGGGTAGTGGATGAATCAACCGGAATCATAACCTGGGATTTGAAATTGGCCGGTGGAAAAATGGGTGAGGTGAGTTTCAAATACAAAGTAACTTACCCCGTTGGAAACGAAGTGTATTTAGATTAGGAAGCCAGCATAATGGCTGCAATTGACGCTACTGAAAGTAATACTCCAAACCAATTTGAAAGACTCAGTTTTTCTTTAAAAAAGATAAAACCGATCAATGAAGAAATGACCACAACACCAATGTTGTAAATTGGATTAACCTGTGAAACTTCAAGCTGTCCGCTGTCTAGTGATCTGAAGAAAAACCAAAGTGTGAGAAAGTTTGGAACACCTAAAGCGATGCCCCAAAGAATATTTTTGAAGGCAAATTTGGAAGAACCATTAATGAGTTTTGGAATCAATTTGAGCAGGCCGACAATTCCGGCTGATAGAAAAATGACGATGAAAAAAAGTCCGTTTAACGAAGCATCAACATACCATTCTTTAGCGCAATTGAAAAGCACATCGGCTAACCCCTGTCCAAAGAAAATGACCAGAATTAACCAAAGGTATTTGATGTCAAAGTTTAGTTTGGTTCCACTCATGGTGGTGAAGTAAACACCGGCAAGGGCAAGAATAATGCCGATGACTTTTAATGCAGTCATGGTTTCCCCTTCAAACAAAATTACTGCGGCAATGATGGGGATTACCAATGACATTTTATTGGCAACCGTTGAAATGCCCATGCCTATTTTTTGAGAGGCTAAGGCGAGTAAATTGAAAACTAAAATGAACATCACACCTACACCCACTGCATAGAAAAACCAATCTGATTTTACAATAGAAGACACTGCCGGAATCTCTGGAGCAAGTGTGAAGCTTAGCAAACCTGCGGTGATATAGTTTACCGTGATTGCCTGCAGGTTGTCCACGTGATATTTTCCAATCAGCTTAAAGCAAATCAAAATCACATTAAAACAGAGTATTCCAAGAATGATATCAAGCATGTTTCAAAATTTGAATGTGATCGTTTCCGAAGGTAAATGTGGATTCAATTTTAGCGTTTAGTTTTGGAGCAAGAACTCCGTCCTCTAAACAGGTCTGACCTGTAATAATGCGTGCTTCATCCCATAAATTGGTGGAGATGAAATTTTCTAAAGTAGTTTTTCCTCCCTCAATAATGACAGATTGGAGATTAAGTTCCCACAGTTTTTTCAGAATGGATTCTACACTAAAATTTTCAGGTGAAATAAATTGCAGGCCTGAATCACCAATCACAATTTTTGAGGTGAGCACAATGGTTTTTGCTTTGCGATCACCGATGTTGAATGCGTTGTAATCCAATCTTAAATTTTCATCGATGACAATTCGTATCGGGTTATTTCCTTTGACTTCTCTGCAAGTTAAATGTGGATTATCGGTTGCAATGGTTTTCCATCCAACCAATATGGCGGCCTCTTCATGACGCCATTGATGAACCAATGATTTTGTTCCGGGTTCAGAAATCCAAACAATTCCTTTTTGATTTTGATCGCGTTTGATATCGATAAAACCATCTGAAGATTGCGCCCATTTTAAAATGACATAAGGACGTTTTTTTTCATGAAAGGTAAAGAACCGGATATTCAATTCGCGGCTTTCTTTTTCAAGAATTCCAACGGTTACATCAATTCCAGCAGCTCTTAATTTTTCAATTCCTTTACCTGCAACTTCTGAAAAACTATCGACGCATCCAATTACCACCCGCGGAATTTTATTTGCAACAATAAGATCTGCGCAAGGCGGTGTTTTACCGTGATGCGCGCAAGGTTCCAGATTCACATACAGCGTAGATTTGGCAAGTAGTGTTTTGTCAGATATTGATTTAACAGCGTTCACTTCAGCGTGCGCTTCACCGTAGTTAATGTGATAACCTTCGCCAATTATTTTATCTTCAAAAACAATCACAGAACCTACCAAAGGATTTGGCGCAACATAACCTTTTGCCTTCAAAGCAAGCTGAAAGCAGCGGCGCATGTATTGTTCGTGATTGTGCATCGTAGCAAATGTACATTAAGTTTGGTGAGTTCTAAAATTGGGTCTTCAATGGTCAATCAAATCAACTAACCCGGACGGGGCGAGCCCGTCCCCTTCAACCTATCAACCAATAAACCCATCAAACCTTTATTTATTCCTCGGATGGTACGATATAATCGCCTCTCTCAATAAATCGTTGCTCAAGTGCGTATAAATTTCAGTAGTGCTGATTGATTCATGCCCAAGCATTTCTTGAATAGCTCTGAGATTGGCTCCACCTTCAACCAAATGTGTTGCAAACGAATGTCTGAATGTGTGCGGTGAAATACTTTTTCGCAATCTTATTTTTTGAGCTAACTGTTGAATGATGGTATAAATCATAATGCGCGTCAGCTTTGCGCCACGACGATTCAGGAATAAAATATCTTCGTGTCCTGGTTGAATTTCCTGATGCACACGTGTGAAATCTTTGTAGAGATTGATTTCTTTTTCAACCGTTGAACTTACCGGCACAAGGCGCTCTTTATTTCCCTTTCCAATCACGCGAATAAAACCTTCTTCAAAATAAATATTGGTGATTTTAAGATTGACAAGTTCACTTACACGCAGCCCGCAGCTGTATAAGGTTTCTAGCATAGCGCGGTTTCGGTGTCCTTCGTTTTTAGAAAGGTCAACAGCAGCAAGTAAAGCATCTATTTCTTCTTTGTCTAAAACCTCTGGTAACTTCTTTCCGATTTTGGGTAATTCTAAAAGTTCTGTTGGATCTTGTTTGATTTCATCTTCTATGACCAGATACTCAAAAAAGTTTCGAATACCTGAAATGATGCGCGCTTGAGATCGAGCTGCAATTCCCATTTCACTGATCCAGCGAATCATTTCCTGCAAATCTTTTAAGGTAATCTCAGTTGGCTTTTTTTCTGATCCAACGTATTCTATAAATTGCGTAAGCTTTTCATAATCTCGGATATACGCAAGAATACTATTCTCAGAAAGAGATTTTTCAATTTTGAGAAAACTCTGATAATCCTTTTTATATTTGATCCAGGATGAGTGCAAAACGAATTTTAATAGTGAATGGTCCGAATTTAAATTTACTCGGAAAAAGAGAGACTTCTGTTTATGGTAACAAAAGTTTTGAAGAATATTTTGTGGACTTGAAAAAGAAATTTGCGAATCTCAACGTGGAATATTTTCAATCAAACATTGAAGGTGAACTGATTGATGTAATTCAGCAATCTCATTATGACGGAATAGTTTTAAATGCTGGTGGTTATACACATACGTCTGTTGCTATTCGTGATGCAATCTCTGCAATCAAAACACCAGTTGTAGAAGTACATATTTCAAACATTTCAGCACGTGAATCTTTCAGGCATGAATCCATGATTTCTCCTGTTTGTGTTGGGTGTGTATTTGGGTTTGGATTAAAATCGTATGAATTGGCATTGGTTTATTTTGCTTAACCCGATTACGTTTATCTCCCAGAAAAAATTTGTTGAAATTAGTGCGATCCTTTGCTGAAAATTTGCTTGAAGAGAATAACGTTAATTTTCTGCTCTTTTAATCTTGCTCAAAATTTTAGAATCGGCCACAAATGTTCCAAATGGGATAAGTGAAGCAAGTAAAACCAAAAACAAGGTTAAAAAATTCCATCTAGCGTAAAAGTGTACGTAGATTGCAAGCGCAACATACCCAACAAATAAGACCCCGTGAGCCATTCCAATATAATAAGTTGGTTCAGGAATATTCCAGATGTATTTGAGTGGCATTGTTACAAATAAGATCAGTAAAAAAGAAATTCCTTCGAGCAATGCTACACGTCTGAATAGTCTGATCATGTTCATAAATCAGTGCGCATTTTATCGAGAAGTTCATTCATTTTTTTTGCTTCAGATTCAGAGACATTTTGCAGTCTTTTATCCATTTGTTTTTCCCAGACATCAATCTCTTTTAGAAGATCCAGACCAGTTTTTGAAATGAGCACATCTTTTTGCCTGCGATCACCGGAATTTTCCGTGCGTTCGATCAATTCTTTTTGTACTAGTCGTTCAATGATTCTGCTGACATCTGAATTTCTATCAATCATACGTTCTTTAATCAAACCAATGCTGACTGGTTTTTGATTTTGACCACGCAAAATTCGCAGGACGTTGTATTGAGTAGGTGTGATGTCGTAATCTTTGATTGTGTGCTGAAAACATTCACCAAGCCTGGATGTTGTGAGCATCATATTAACCATGAGCTTGTGATATTCATTACGGAATTTTGATTTCAATTCGTCTTCAATTTTCATAGCTCATTTGAAAGTGTTGCAATATTACTCAATTAAAATTAAAAATAGGCTTGCCCAGAATCGCATTCAGGTAACGGCCAAAGTCCTCGTCGTAGACAGCACCTGCGCTTACAACTCCCGTAATTTTTGTAGAATCGCCAACACTGAGTGCAGATGCTTTTTCTTTTTGATCTTCCATTAATGTAAATCTTGCACCAGCCTCTTCTCGTTTACCTCTTAGTTCAATCACGGTTTCTCCTTTTAGATTTGTTTCGATTGAAGCTATTTTTCCAGTCATTGTAACAATTTTTGAATCACCATCTTCCGCAAGATATTTTTCTTTTGCTTCCAGTGGTCGGTCAATAAATTCTGACGTAAAATCATCTACACCAAATTCAGCAAAAACAGGTGCCGATTTTACATCACGATGAGGTTGAAACCAAATGTCTAGGCCTATTCCTGCTCCTAATAGTATGAAGCAAAGGCCTGCGATTGCGGGATATTTTAGTTTATTCATATTCTGCTTTTACAGTTAAATCAAGTATGTCTGAAATTGAACCTTCCTTGCCATCAACGCCGTAAAGAAAACGATCCAATTTGAAGGTTGCGTTGGCGTAAATTTTTGTTCCATCTACTTTAATGATTGCTTTAGTTTCTATCGGATTTGTAACGCCTTTGATTGTCAGCGATCCTTTCACATTTACTTTATATTCGCCGTCTTGCGCATAATTTATTTTTGTGTGATCGGTGATAGATCCAACAAATTTTGCGCGCGGAAATTCTCGTGAATGCATCACATCTTCTTCGTTAAAATGTTTTTGCATTGTTGCGTTTTCAAACATAAAACTTTGAATTGCAAAACTGAAAATGAGTTTGCCAGTTTCTGTATTTAGCTCACTGATTCCTGAATAATTTTCGGCCAACACTTCTTCTAATTCTGAATAGAAGCTGACAAATGCGGTTTGTGTAGTTTTGATTTGAGATTGTCCTGAAAAGGAAACTGCGCTTATCAGAAGCACTAATAAGATGTTTTTCATTGTATGTTTTTTTTAGGTCTGATAAAAAGATAATTAATCCAGATAACCAGAATAATTGCAAGCGGAAAGTAAAAAGGTTCTGAGTGCTGAATGTGCGTGTAGACCGCACCTGAAAGTATACAGCTTAAAAGTAAAACGCCAAAAATTGTAGTACGTGGAATAATCAAAAGTATGATTCCAAGAATTTCAGCAAAGGCAATGTAGTTTTTGAAGTCGATCAAATTCCACTTTAAAAAGTTGTTGACGATGGTTTCGTTATTTGATAGCTTCATGTAAGCACTTCCGGTTAAAACCAAAACAAGTGCAAGGATGACTCCTAGATAACTTATTTTTTGAAGTAGGGGAGTAGCGTTGATATTTTGTGTTTGGCTCATAAAAATTATTAAAGTACAAATATATGTCGAAACAATTAATGTTACAACAAATAAATTGTAATTTTTCTCTTAAATTTTCATAAACCTTGATTAGGTAGGTATCTGTGAATTATTTTTCTAACTCCTTAGCAGAAGCCAGTACTTGATTTTGAAGGTCTTCTTTATACTTTTCAATCTTCATACGGACGCCGGCATCAGCAGACCCAATAATACTTGCAGCCAGGATGCCTGCATTTTTAGCTCCGTTTAATGCAACGGTAGCCACTGGAATTCCGCCTGGCATTTGTAAGATAGACAAAATAGAATCCCAACCGTCTATCGAGTTTGATGACTTGATCGGAACACCAATAACAGGAAGCGCAGTTAAAGATGCAGTCATACCCGGCAAATGAGCTGCGCCACCAGCACCAGCAATAATTACTTTTAATCCGCGATTAGCTGCAGACTTAGCGTATTCAAACATACGTTCTGGCGTGCGGTGTGCAGATACCACTGTTAGTTCGTAGGAAATTCCGAATTGTTTAAGCATTTCAGCCGCCTCCTGCATGATTGGAAGATCTGATTTGCTGCCCATGATAATTCCTACTTCTGCCATAAAAATTGTTTTAGCAAATTTAACTTTTTTGTTTTGATACTATAGATTCAAATTAAAATCAGGCAATCACCCGAATCATTTGTTTCACTTTTTCAGCAATTATTTTTGCTTCGTGTAGAGACTCATTCAAAACGGTCACATGCCCCATTTTGCGAAATGATTTTGTCGTTGTCTTACCATAAATGTGAGGGTAAACACCTTTTATAGCAAGCGCCTCTGTTAATCCCTGATAGACTACATTACCGGAATAATTTTTTTCACCCAGGAGGTTTAGCATTACGGATGGTAATATAATATCGGTTGAACCTAGAGGCAATCCTAGAATTGCACGCAGGTGTTGCTCATATTGTGAGGTATAACTTCCTTCAATTGTTTGATGTCCGCTGTTGTGAGGGCGCGGTGCAATTTCATTTACAAGAATCTCTCCACTTTTTGTAAGAAACATTTCTACTGCTAGCACGCCAACCATTTGCATTTTTTCAATGACACTTTGAGCGACTGCTTGCGCTTTTGTTTCTATCTCTAAGCTGATATCAGCTGGTGAAAAGAGAAATTCAACCAAGTTGGCTTCAGGGTTAAATTCAAGTTCTACGACTGGAAATGATTTTATATCTCCCTGCACATTCCTGGCTACAATGACAGAAAGTTCTTTTTCAAAATCAACAAATTTTTCAAGAACCGAAGGAGCATCAAAGGCTTTGGTCAAATCAGCTGTTGTTCTTAAAACTTGTACTCCTTTTCCATCATAACCTCCTCGTCTTAATTTTTGCACACAAGGAAGAAAATCAAGATGTTGAGTAAGTTCCGCAGCATTCTCAATCAGTCTGAAGTCTGCCGTAGGAATAGCGTGTTTTTGGTAGAATTCTTTTTGGCTCCCTTTATCCTGAACCATTTGAATCAGTATAGGTTGCGGGTATATTTGCACGCCCTCATATTCTAGTTTCAGAAGAGCTTCTACGTTGACATGTTCGATTTCGATCGTTACCACATTTTTATCTTTTCCAAAGTTGTAGACCGACTCAAATTCGGTGATACTGCCTTGTTCAAAATGGTGCGCAATCTTTGAAGAGGGGGCATGTGCTTCCGGATCCAATATATAAACGTTTACATCAAGATTGGCAGCTTCTTGAATAAACATGCGTCCCAATTGCCCGCCGCCAAGAATTCCTAACTTAAATTTATCTGAGTAAAATGGTATCATCGAATTTGGTTGTCAAAGTTTATAAATTTCTCTAATTCTTTTATCTGCACAAGAGATTTTTTTAAGAAGGAAAATTACAGGGCCTGCTAATGTTCAAAGGAATTTAAGAGCTGTTTTTTAAGGCTCAAAGATGCCAAATTAATTTGAGATAAGCTAATTGGATGAAGGCTGCTCTCATAGCTTCATTATTTTGTAGAGCATAGCTCGATTGCACATCAAAAAAATAGATAATCAACGATGTAACATAATTTTACGTCTGAAGTATAAATAGAAGTCTTATGATGGAATCTTTGTTAAATCTGATTAAATCCTATATATTTGTCATTGTAACTGCTAAACCCAAGAGTATGTTTAAAAAAGTTATAGGACTAGTTTCAATCGCCTTAATGCCTCAGATTTCTTCAGGGCAGGCCTTTGATTTCACTATTACTACTTTAATCGCACCCGCAAGTGGATGTTTGTTGCCTAATTCAAATATTATTACGGTATCAGTCGTTAATGCTGGTCCAGTGGTTGGCGGGACTTATTTTGCTCTTTCTTTAGATGTCAGTTATTCGCTTAATGGTGCTCCGCCGGTAGTAGAGACAATGGTCTTAGGGGCTCCAATGAATGGAGGTGTCGTCTATACTTATTCTTTTATCACGCAAGCTGATTTATCGCCTTGTCAAGTTCATACATTAGACTTTCAAGTTACAGGAACGCTTCCTGAAACAAACTTGGCGAATAATACTTGGAGTACGACCGTCACTTCAGATTGTCCGCCAATTCCAGGAGGTACCACAATGCCGGATACTGTTTGTTCTGGTCTCAACTCCGGAAATTTAATATCGTGGGGTAATTTAGGTGTTATTGACCATTGGGTTTACTCGAATAATTGGGGGTTAAGTTGGAATGCGGTTGCTAATAATACCAGTACTCAGCCTTATTCAAACATACTTTTCAACGAACTTTGGTATATAGTTATCGGCAGTTTATATGGTTATTGCCCTTCTGATTCAACTCCAGTTGATACAATCATTGCAGTTTCGCAATCAGTTGCGGGTTCATTGCCGCCGGATTTTGATATTTGTGACAATGGCAACGGTGGACAGATTGATCTTACCGGATATGTTGGCAATATCGTTGGTTGGGAATGTTCATGGACCAATGGAGCAACCTGGGTGCCTGTTGCCAACACGACAGATTCACTAGAGTATTTAAATATTGGCGACACCGTGATGTATCAGGTGATAGTAAAAAATAGTGTTTGCCCGGCAGTTACTTCGGCACCAATTACAATGACTTTAATTCCCGGATCAGATGCTGGTTCAATCGTAGGAGAGCTGTTGGTATGTAATTTTGAAAATGATTCGTCACTCGAAGTGAATCCAAATGTCGGTAATGTAGTGGATTGGTTGATTTCAACAGATAACGCAGTCACTTGGGTAAGTTCTGGCGTTTCGGATACTACCTATGATTATGCTGGATTAGATGGATATACAGTTTTTGCAGCTCTTATCCAGGAAGGCGCTTGTCCGTATGATACCGCATTCCACTCTATCGTCGTCTTGCCACTATTAGTAACTGCTGATCCGACAATCACAATTGTAGAGGGCGACTCAATTCAGCTTATAGCAAATGGCGGAGTTTATTTTGAATGGTTTCCAGCTGTATTTATGGACGATCCTTCTATCAGTAATCCAACTGTATGGCCTGAAGCCACTACCACTTATTATGTTGAAGTCACGGACCTCAATGGTTGTTCAGATACTGCATCTCTGGTGATTACTGTCGCTGCCAATCTTACTACCGTTGTTGTACCAAACCTATTAACTCCGAACGCAGACACCTATAATGACATATTGATTATTCCAAATATTGATACTTATCCTGGAAATGAACTTGTAATTTTTAACTCATATGGTCAGGTGATTTTCCAGTCAACTCCTTATAACAATGATTGGGATGCAACAATAAATGGAGATGCAGTGCCTGATGGAACATATTATTACATTTTAGATCTGCACGATCCTATTTTGGCTCCAGATCCATTTCAAGGAGTAATCACAATACTAGGCAATGATTAGAATATTATTCCTTTGTGTTCTGATGGCGATCATCAGTACAACACACGCACAGCAAGCGCCGCTCTATAATCAGTATCACATTGCACCACTGATTTATAATCCTTCATACACCGGATTTAATCAAGGCGTTGACGTGACTTTAATCCGAAATCAGAAGTGGGGGAATTACGGTGAAGGCTTTAATGCAAACAGCCTGAGTGCCGGAACAATTCTTCGTGATGGCAACAGTGGAATCGGAATTAGTCTTTATAGTGATTACGTTGGGATTACCAGTAAGTTAAACGCACATTTATTGTATTCTTATCGAATCAAATTGGGAGAGGAAATGAACCTTCGTTTCGGTGTTGGAGCTGGTGTAGTAGATAATAGAATAGACTTCAGTAATATCATTGTAACAGATCCTAATGATCCTGTAGTGATTACTGCAATCGGAGATAGAAAAACGATGTTCGATATGAACGTTGGTCTCAATTTTAATTATGCCGATTTAAGAATAGGCGTGAGCATGCCCCAGGTTTTAGGAAGCAAACTCTTGTATTCAGATAACACTAGCTCATTTTATACGCTTGAGCGACAGCTGGTTTCTAATGTCGGTTACTCGTGGTATATCAATCGTGAAAAAGGAATATTAATTAATCCAGAGGCTTTGATAATTTATTCATTTGCTGGAGCGCCACTGCATTATTCAGCGAACTTGATGTTTGAACTTGAAAAAATAGCTTGGATCGGCGTAGGTTATAAAAGCAATTATGCTGTATCGTTCAATTTAGGAGTAAATGTGATTAAGAATCTAAAGTTTGGACTTGCATACGATTACATTATCAATGACGTCGCAACATATAGTTCTAAACCAAATGCTGAAATAATCCTCAAATATTCGATTCCGCCTCGAGTTCAAAAAGTGGATAACACTGATTTGGAACGTAGAATTGCCGAACAAGATCGTGAAATAGATAGCTTAAAAAGTGTGATCATTACCAATGACCAAAATGCAAAAATGCGCATTACGGAGCTTGAGAAAGAGAATCAGGTATTGAAGGATTCACTTGCCAAATGGCCGAAGGAAGGCGCTGTTCCCCCTGCTACAGTTGACACCTCTGCAACAAGTGATGTAATGATTTCGAACTCAGGAGACTATTTTGTAGAACTCAATGGTAACGATACACCAAATGGTTATTTTGTAGTAACAGGAGCATTTGCTCAAAAAAGCAATGCAGATGCTTTGATTCGAAAAATTAAGTCAAAATACCCAAATGCACGCATAATCCTCAATAAGCGAAACAACTTATATTATGTAGTGCTTTATCATTCAACTGAAAAGGGCGAAGGATTGGCTCAAGCTGATTACAAAGCAAAAAGCAATTTGATCGAAGAAACTTGGGTGTTGAGCTATATTAAGCCTGCAAAATAGCAACCGCTCGTTTTTTTGCCTAATTTGATACAACTTGGATATTACTAGTTTCAATGTTCAAAACAAAAGTTTAATTAGTAAGGCAACCCCTAGGAATGCATAACGTCTAAAAACAAAACCCAAACATATGCGAAGTATTATTGTACTCCTCTATTTATTCGGAATCAATTCATTTTCAATAGGTCAGGCGCAGAAAGAGTGGACGCTCTATAAGTCTATTCAAGGCGTGAATGTTTCATTTCAGGAAATGAATTACTCAACAAATGATGCACCTGCTCAAGTTGCATATATTATTAAGTTTGAAAACACGACCAATCAAAGTCTAACCATTTCATGGGATCTGGCAGTTTGGTATAACAACGAAAAGCTCAGTCATGATGTTTCTGAAGGTGAAAATCATTATGTAATAGATCTTCTACCGAATCAAACAGTGTTGGGAGACTGCTCAACGCCTTTCGGTGCACTCTACATATTTAAAGACTTCATAACCTATGTTAGCCCTACCAAGCTTACTAAGTTCGAATTCGAGAATCTTCAAGTAGCAATAAAATAATTGACATAAACCCAAACTGTCATGAAAAATTTAAAACATATAATCATAGCGCTTGCGATTTTTGGCTCTCAGAGTCTTATTGCACAGACAATCACTGTTGGCGCATCTCCTATTAACTTGCCTTGTGGTGGAGGAAACGTCAATCTAACTGCACTTGGGAATTCTTCTGTACCGGTTTTCGGTGACAATTTCAATATAGGGGCGGTTGCTCCTGGCTGGCTGGCTTCACCAGCTGCTCAGTTCAATAACCCATGTGGAGCATCGGTAGACGGAACACCTTATCTGTGGATGGGAGCATCAACAGCTGCGCCTAGAACCATGCAAACTGCGTCAGTGAATGTAGCATGCGGAGGTCAGGTTTGTTTTGATTTTAAATTTATGTGTGAGTCATGTGGCGATGCCTCTCCATGTGAAGGTGCAGATTTGTACAACGAAGGAGTTAGTCTCCAGTGGTCGACAAATGGTGGAGCAACTTGGACAGATATGGCATACTTTGCACCAAACGGTAACTTGCTCGGAGCTTATCCTGGAGCTGTTACTAATCCATGGGCAACAGGAGCTACAAATTTTACAACTTGGCATAATTACTGCTTCACAATTCCCGCTGCAGCGTATAGTGCAAATACGATGTTTCGGCTTCGTCAATGGGGATCTTCAGGAGCAACCTTTGATCACTGGGGAATAGATAATTTTTACGTTTATGCGACGCCGTGCACTCCATTTTATTATGATTGGGCACACATTCCAGGTTTTCCGGATGCTCAAAACGTAACGGCTAACGTTACAACTACAACAACATTCACTTGCTGTTATACTAATGGTACTTTGTCTGCATGTCAAAGTGTTACCGTTAACGTAGCAACATTACCTGCACCAACAGTTACAGTTGTGAATGAAACGTGTGCCGGGCAAAATAATGGTTCCGTTACCATCAACAATCCAGTTGGTGCCGGTCCTTACACTGTTAGTATTACTGGCCCCGTCAGTGCTAATGTGGTCGAGGCTAATACAGCCCCTGCTGTAGCGTCATTTACCAATCTTCCGGACGGCGTTTATACCTACACGGTTCTTTCCACTACTGGTTGTACATTAACAGGTACATTCACCGTCAATCCAGGTATTGTTTGTTGCACAACTACAGCGACGTCAACACCAGCAGTATGTTTTGGCGGAGCTACTGGAACTGCAACAGCAAATCCTTCCGGCGGTGTACCGGCCTATACTTATCAATGGTTCAACTCAGCAATGGTTCCGATAGGTCAAACCACCCAAACAGCAAGTGGATTAGTCGCTGGGACTTATAATGTTACCGTTACAGACGCTACTGGATGTCAGGCGACAACTTCGATTGTTGTTGGCCAGCCTGCTGCTGCCTTAAACGCTACGGCAACGTTTGTAGCTCCGTCTTGCTTTGGCGGTTGCAACGGCTCTATTACCGTAAATGCCCCTACAGGCGGAACAGCTCCTTACCAGTATTCAATTAATGGCGGTGCATATCAAGTCGGCGCTACATTTAGTGGACTTTGTCAGGGGACCTATAACATTTCGGTTCGCGATGCTAACCTGTGCACATTCCCTATAGTGGTAAACGTTACGGAACCAACTGATGTGACTCTTGCTCAGACTGCTATAGCGCCTGCTACCTGCGGCTTGAATAATGGATCTGTAACCGTTCTTGCTTCTGGAGGAGGTGCAGCTTATACTTATACTTTAGGTGCAGCGAGTAACTCTACTGGTGTTTTTTCTAGTCTTGCGCCTGGTGGCTATACTGTTACTGTTACTAACACAGCCGGTTGTACTGAGACTTTACCAATAACTATTCTAGCTTCTCCTGGACCAGTGCCGTTTATTGATGTTCAAAATAACGTTGCTTGTGCTGGTGCTTTGACAGGATCGGTTTCAATTGGTGTTACTGGAGGGACGGCGCCTTTAACTTATTCAATCGATATTGCGGGAGCAACACCACCATCGGCGTTCCAGGCTAGCAACACATTTAATAGTGTCATCGCAGGTACCCACGTAATAACTGTTCAAGATGCGAATGGCTGTCAAGGAACTGTCAATGTAACCATTACACAACCTACACCGCTAAGTTTTACAAGTGCTGTCGTGAATGCAACTTGTAATGGTGTTTGTGACGGACAGATTACTGTTACCGCTTCAAATGCAACTCCTCCATATGAATATAGCTCAAATAACGGTTTGACTTTTCAAGCATCTAACATTTTGACAGGCCTCTGCGCTGGTAATATTAATGTGGTTGTGAGAGATGATAACGGTTGTCTTGCAAATGCGGTAGTTGCAGTAACGCAGCCTCCGGTTTTAACTTTGGCAAATACTTTTGTGAATCCAGAATGCTATCAAACCCCGACAGGTGAAATTGCATTTACACCTGCTGGTGGAACTCCGGGCTACACTTTTAGTGTTGATAATGGAACTACATTTGTCGGAACAAGCCCTGTAACAGGTCTAATGGCTGGAGTTTATGACGTTATGGTGGAAGATGCACAAGGCTGTCAAACTGCTGCACAAGTAACACTTACTGATCCACCTCCTTTCACATTTAACTTCATTGCAAATAACCCTTCTAACTGCGGTGCGAATGATGGAAGTTTTGAAATTATTGCTGATAATGGAGTCGCTCCTTATTTCTATTCGATCGACGGTGGTGTTACCATTCAAGTTAACAACGGATTCTTTGGTACCCTCTTCTCTGGCTTGTATAACTTGGTTGTTGAAGATGGAAATGGATGCATTGACTCAATCTATTCTGCTTTATCTGACAACATCATGATTACTCAAGTTGATTTTGTACAAGATGCAACCTGCTTCAATAGTGCTACTGGTTTAGGTATCGTATCTCAAACTTTTGGTGCAGCTCCTTTCACTTATACTTTAACACCTGGTGGTGTTGTTAATGGAAGTGGTGTTTTCCCTGGTCTAACTGCCGATACCTATTATGTTACGATTCAAGATGGTGGATTATGCATCGGAATTCAGCAGTTTATTATTAACCATCCTGATTCTATTTTATTCACTCCGACACCAACTGAAGTCACTTGTAATGGTGGGGCAGACGGAGAAATAACTATCTCTGGTGTGACTGGTGGTAGTGGGCTAGGTTATCAATACTCGATAGATGGTGGTGTCACTTATCAAGCTAGCCCAACATTTACAGGCCTGACCGCTGGAACTTATGTTTGTTTCGTAATGGATGGAAATGGTTGCTTGGGTCAAGAAACGATAGTAGTAGATGAACCTGTTCCTTTTAACGTTGTAGTTAATGCTACGGATTTAACGTGTAACGGAAACAACTCTGGTTTTGTACAGATAGTAGCTGCAGGTTCTAACCCGGGTGCTTACAATTATCAGTTAGGAGTAACCAATAACGCTAGTGGTGTTTTTGCAGGCCTTGCGGCGAATCTTTACAACATCACTGTTACAGATGTTCTTGGTTGTACTTTCAACACCACGGTGACACTTACTGAACCAACATTACTCACTGCTTCTTATGTCTTGACTGATGCTTCTTGCGCCGGAGTGTGCAATGGTACAGTTCAAGTTAATGCGGCGGGAGGTACAGCTCCATACATGTATAGTAGTAATGGTGGAACAACCTTGACTTCTGGCTCTTTATTGACTGGTCTATGTGCCGGGTCACATAATATCTATGTAATTGATGATAATAACTGTAGTGTTGTATCGCCTCAGCCTATTTCAGAAGCTTCTTTAATGACTATGACATTTGTTACCAATCCTTCAACTTGTGGATTGAATAATGGAGATCTGACTATTAATGCCAATAACGGTACTCCTGGTTATGAGTATTCTATCAATAATGGTAGTACTTTCCAGATTCCAAATCTTTTTGCTGGCTTAGCCGCTGGAAATTATTTCGTTGTTCTAGAAGACAATAATGGTTGCCAGATATCTGACGTTATTGCGATTACTGCCGATGCTGTTCCAGTGATTAATAATATAGTTGCTGTTGATCCTACGTGTTTCGGTAATGCTGATGGTACAATCACGATCACTTCTGGTGCTGGTGTTGGTGCTCATCAGTACAGCATCAATGGTGGAGCGTTTCAGGCATCGAATGTCTTTTCAGGACTAACAGCTGGCGCATATACTGTAGTTGTTCAGGATGCAAATTTATGTCAGGCAACGACTGTCGTTAATCTTGTTGATCCGGCTTTACTTACTTACAGTGCAACTTCTACTGATCTGCTTTGTAACGGTGATCTTTCTGGAGGGCTTGTGCTGACCGCTGCTGGCGGAACGACACCTTATTTATACTCAATAGATAATGGTGCAACAACCCAAGCTGGTGGAACTTTTAGCTTTATTGCTGCAGGTAATTATAATGTTATCGTTACTGACGCTCAGAATTGCCAGGCTATAGGTGTTGAACCAGTTATTGAACCTACCGCCCTTTCATTTACAAGTGTGACTGTATTCCATCCTAGTTGCTACGACGAATGCGACGGTGAAATTGTTGCAGTTGTTGCTGGAGGTACTGTGCCATACTTTTATGTTTGGTCCGGCGGTCTTGTAGGTTCTTCCGGTACAGCGGCAGGAGTTTGTGATGGATCCTACAACCTAACCGTAGTAGATGACAACGGCTGCCAGATAAATCAGTCTGGAATATTAGTAACTGAGCCAGTTCCGGTTCCAATTACAAGCGTTGTACCGCAAAATCTGGCTTGTTTTGGAGATGGCTCCGGTGAAATTACTATTACAGCACCTACAGCAAATGAGTTCAGTATTGACAATGGAGCAACTTTTCAACTGTTTGATAACTACTTCGATAGCTTAGCAGCAGGTGATTACATAATCATCGTTCGGGATCCAAATGGTTGCGAATCACAATCAAACGCGACTATTACTGAGCCGCCTTTGTTTTACTCAGTCGCACCATCGAACTGGTTTGGATGTTTCGGCGCAGAGGTGTTTGTGCAAGCATTTTCGAATGGAGGTACACCGCCTTATACCTACAACTGGACAAATAATTTAGATGCAACTGTTGAGACTACGGAGTTCTTCAGTTACATAATCAACCAGCCCGCTCCTGGTGTCGACTTTACTTTACTTGCTACCGATGCAATGGGCTGTACATCTACAATCACATATAACGTTATGTCTTCACCACCTTTGATTGGAGCAGCTGGTAACGATACAACTATTTGCCTCGATGGAACTGCTACTTTATATGCCAGCGCAAGCCAAGGTGAATTAATCGACTTTGGTTCCTATTTAGGTTATGCTTTTGAGTGGAATACTGGTATACCAGGTGATACACTCCAAACAGCAACCGTAAGTCCGACTGTACCGACAGAATATATTGTAACCATTACGGATGCTTGCGGACAAGTTATAGAAGACACTATGATGGTCAATCTTTATGCTGATCCAATACCGGATGTTGTTGGTGGTGGTAACGGATGTTTGCCAGAGTTAATGACTTTTACAAATCCGAGTTATTTATCGGGATCATGTGTTTGGAATTTTGGTGATGGAACTACATCATCGGATTGCGGCAATACCTCACATTTGTATGATCAGACAGGTTGTTTCGACGTGACGTTGACAATGACTTCAATTGAAGGTTGTGTGGAATCAATGGTTTATGACGACTTAGTGTGTATCAACCCGCTTCCGGAAGCTGGCTTTTATTGGTCTCCTCACAGTCCTTCAGTATTAGATCCAACCATTACAATTATCAACTATGCAGAAAACACCGAGTTTTATGAGTATAACTTTGGTGGGGTAGGAGTGTCATTTGAAGAAGCACCAACATTTACCTTTCCTTCTACCGATGAAGAAGCAACTTATTTGGTCTGTCAGTACGTGACTTCAGCGGATGGCTGCAAGGACACACTTTGTCAGGAAATTATTGTACATGAAGAGGTGATTTTCTACGTGCCAAACGTGTTTACACCAGATGGAGATCCGCATAATCAGACTTTCAAGCCTGTAATTACAACAGGTATTGATATGTACAACTACCATCTGACCGTATTTAATCGCTGGGGAGAAATTGTTTTCGAATCGTATAATTACGAGTTTGGTTGGGATGGAACATACGGAGATCAGGGTCTTGTGGAAGATGGGGTTTATGTTTGGCAAATCGAATTTGGAGAAAAATTGACGGATAAACGTCAGACGCATCGAGGGCATGTAACAGTCCTTAAATAACTAAGCAAATGCCCGTTTCACAAGAACGGGCATTTGTTTCTTTATGTCTATTTCAAACCTTTTAGAAAATTTTGCGTATCTTAGATTATGAAACTTTACTCTTTAGCATTATTTTTCCTTGCGGCGAGTTCAAAAAATGTGAGCGGTCAGGATCTTTTTTTAATTTCTGGAGGAGGTACTCATTCCTCTGGTTCAGGTGGAAGTGTAAGCTGGTCAATTGGTGAAGTAGTGATTCAAACTGCAACTAGTTCTGGCAATCATGTTACACAAGGATTTCATCAAGGAAATATTTATGTTGTGGGAATTGAAGAATTGGTTGAAATTGCCGTCTCAGTTTACCCGAACCCAACAAGTGAATCGGTGACTATTCAGATTTCCGAACCGGTTAACGTATCGATTTATGATATGTCTGGTCGACTCGTTGGAACTCACACCTTGGCCGATGCCATTAACTCGATTGATGTAACCTCATTTAGCCGAGGCACGTACAATATGATTTTTGAACGGAAAGGTTCTGAAACGCGAAATGTTAAACTTATCGTATTATAAGAATATAGAATACCATTTTAAAACCCAGATTATGAAATCAATTTTAGCATCATTTTTTCTTGTGCTTTTATTTGCAGGGGCAGCATTTACCCAAACGCCGCAACGAATAAATTATCAGTCGGTTGTTCGCAATACAACCGGTGAGGTTTTGCAAAATCAAACGATCGGGCTCCGAATTTCGATTCTTCAAGGTTCTGATACAGGTCCTGCAGTTTTTGCAGAGACTCATACCCCAACTACCAATAATTATGGTTTGATTAATATTCAGATTGGTTCAGGAACTAATCTGGGACCACAGCTAAATAGCATCAACTGGGAAGCCAACGTATATTATATTGCGGTACAAATAGATCCAAATGGAGGAACTTCTTATTCTATTCTGTCTACATCGCAACTGGTTTCAGTGCCTTATGCATTACATGCAAAAACCGTTGAGCAAAATGATGATGCCGATGCTGACCCCTCGAATGAGTTTAATACAGGAGCTTCGCTTAGCGGCCAAACCCTACAAATTACAGACAATGGCGGAACCTTGTCTGTTGATTTAAGTTCTTTGGAATGCGATGCTGACTGTGATCCTACAAACGAAATTCAAACGATTACTAAAGTAGGTGGTATTATAACCTTATCTGGAGGAGGCGGCGCAGTTACAGATGATGTGAACGATGCCGATTCGAATCCGACAAATGAGTTAGTTACGAATGTTACTTTGACGGGTACTACCTTGAATATTTTTGACGCCGCAGGAGCTCATTCTGTCAGTTTAGCTTCAATTACAGGTGCTGATGCAAGCGCGACTAATGAGCTTAATACTAGCGCAAACCTAACTGGTAATACGCTGAATATAATTGATGCCGGAGGTACCATATCTGTTAACCTGAGCTCTTTAATTAATGACGCAGATGCGAATCCAACAAATGAGCTTAACACAAGTGCGAATTTAACAGCGGGTAACGTTTTACAGATTACGGATGCTGGCGGAACAATTTCTGTGAATTTATCTTCTTTGGTGAACGACGCAGATGCAAGTACTACAAACGAAATCAATACGGCAATTAATTTAGCGGGTACCACTTTATCTATCACAGATGGTGGTGGTACACTCTCAGTGAACTTAGCTTCGCTGCAAGATGGTGTGAATGACGCAGATTCTAATCCTACGAATGAACTTCAGACACTAAGTTTAGTTGGAAGTGATCTTACAATTTCCGGTGGGAATACAATTACTTTAGGCAGTGGTACAGACAGCCAGAATTTGACTGTTATTGGTAATACACTATCGATTACCAATGGAAACACAGTGGTATTGCCTGGTGCAACTGATACAGATGATCAAACTTTATCCGTGTTAGGAAATAACTTGACTATTGCTGATGGTAATACTGTTGCACTTCCGCAACAAACACTTTCCATTGTAGGAAGTAACCTAACTATTTCAGGCGGAAATACAGTTGCTTTGCCTGGTGGCACTGATACAGATGATCAGACTTTATCGCTCGTTGGAGCTAACCTTACGATCGCTGACGGTAACACAGTTACATTGCCATTACAAACTCACTTTGTAGGTGAACATTTTGGTGGCGGAATTATAGTTTGGGTTGATTCAACTGGTCAACATGGACTTATTTGTGCTTACGCTGACGTTGCAGGAACCTACCTGTTTCAAAACGTGAATTCTGCTAACTTGATTGCTACCAGTAAGACGGATGGCTTAGTTAATACAACAGCTTTAATTAGTGGGGCTGGTGCACCTTATCCAGCAGCCGTTGCAGCAGACGGATATTCTAGTGGTGGCTTTACAGACTGGTATTTGCCTTCAATTTATGAATTGGAAATGTTAATGCAAAGCAATTATGTGCTTGGTAACTTTGCTCTTTCATACGGAAGTACTCTGTTTTACTGGTCATCTTCTCAAGATGCAACTGCAGCAGGAATAAACGCATGGAGAATTTCTAACGGTCCTATGAATATTACTTCATTTGGAGAAGCTGCAGTCTCTGCGCGTGTTCGTTGTGTTAGAAAATTCTAGTATTTTATAATCGATCTTTGAAGGCTGTCTGATTTCAGGCAGCCTTTTTTATTTCAGTTTTATCTAGTTTTCAAATGAAATCGACTTAGATTGCGCTTGTAGTTATGTTAGAATATGGAGATGTCACAATTTTGAATAAGTAAATGTCAGACTAAACAGTCGGTATTCCGAGATGAGTTGTTGATATCAATTTTGAGATAATTGATTCTGTTTATCACATTAATCTTTCGGATTAGGTTCTAAAAAGAAATGTGTGCCAGCCGAAGACAAATGAAAACGCAACGGCATTTTCGCATTCAATGAAATATAATTAACAAAAAAAGCCCTCCATACCGGAAGGCTTTAACTATCAATAAAGAAATTATCTTATCGCTTAGCTAGTTTTTCGTCAGAAACGGTCAATCTTTTTCTGCCTTTTTTTCTGCGTGAAGCCAATACACGTCTTCCGTTTTTAGTTGCCATGCGGCTTCTGAATCCATGTTTGTTTTTTCTTTTTCTTACAGAGGGTTGAAACGTTCTTTTGCTCATTTCTATTCTTATTAGCTGTTCGTGTTATACTTAGTTTTCCAAAATTATTGGAGCGCAAAGATACAACAAATACGAATAATTCAAAGTTTTAATGAATATTTTTAGCAAAAATGGATTTTCTGTGACAATCGGGCTGTTCAAAGATACTAAGTTTGCCGTCCAATGGCAAGACAGACAGACAAAGTAAAGCTAAATCCAGACTCCTTTCAAAAGGCAAAAAAAATATTCAGATTCTTAAAACCTTACAAAGGAATTTACTTTTTAGGTTGGATTTTTCTGCTGCTTTCTAGTCTTACAGCAATGGTCTTTCCTGCGTTGATGGGACAATTATTGGGCGCTGATACTTCTGAAAAGGCCCTAATTCAATTTGGTAACCTGGACTTTAATAATGTCAACATCTTGCTTTTATTTATGTTGATTGTGTTTGCTTTTCAGGCGGTATTCTCTTTTTTTAGAGTTGTTGTCTTTAATAAAGTTACGGAGAATGTGCTGCGCGATATAAAACAAGAAAGCTTTCGAACTTTTGTTCATCTGCCAATGAATTTCTTTAATAGGAATAAAGTTGGGGAACTTACTTCTCGAATTGCAACCGACATTCAATTGCTTCAGGAAACTTTCAATACAACCATTGCAGAGTTTTTCAGACAAATTGTTACAATCATTTTTGCTTTAACAGTCATCTTTTTTCTATCGTGGCAACTGGCGCTATGGATGCTTGCCGTTGTTCCGGTACTTGCAATTGTCGCAATTATTTTTGGAAGATATATTCGTACGCTTTCAAAAAAGGCTCAGGACGAATCTGCCGCCTCTAACTCTGTATTGGAAGAAGTTTTGATTGGAATCTTCAATGTGAAGGCTTTTACGAATGAACGCTTAGAGGAAAATCGTTTTAATGATCGAATAGCTGAAGTATTGAGACAAAATATCAAAAGCGGAATCATGCGGGGTTTGTCTGTGTCGTTCATTATTTTTTGCATGTTTGGTGGAGTTGCCTTTGTGATTTGGAAAGCAAAGTCGATGCAAAACGATGGAGAAATTACTGCCGCCGCGTTTAACGCATTTATTTTGTACACTATTTTTCTTGGAGCAAGTTTTGGTTCTATTCCAGATTTGTATGCAAAAATTCAAAAGGCAATAGGTTCAACAGAACGTCTGATGACAATTCTAGAAGAAAAACCAGAAGAAGAAAAGCCTGGCCAGGAAATCGATTCATTCAGTGGACGTGTATCTTTTAAAAATGTATCTTTCTCTTATGCGCAGCGAAAAGAAATCGAAGTTTTAAAAGGCGTGAGTTTTGAATGCTATCCTGGGCAGGTTACTGCGCTCGTCGGAAGCTCTGGTTCTGGAAAATCTACCATATCATCCTTGCTCTTAAAGTTTTATAAACCTGATTCGGGTGAGATTTTATTTGATGATATGAACGTTGAAAATCTCTCCAATAAAAGTTTACGATCACAAATTGCAGTTGTACCTCAAGAAGTGATTTTATTCGGCGGAACTATCTTTGAAAATATTCAATACGGACGCCCCGACGCAACAAAAGAAGAGGTAGAAGAGGCTGCCCGAAAAGCAAATGCTTATGATTTTATTCAAAGCTTTCCCGAAAAGTTTAACACGCTTGTGGGCGATCGTGGAATTCAACTTTCAGGCGGACAACGTCAGCGTATTGCAATTGCGAGGGCCGTTCTAAAAAATCCAAAACTTCTAATTCTGGATGAAGCTACAAGCGCGCTGGATTCAGAATCTGAAAAATTAGTTCAGGATGCATTGAATAAATTGATGAAAGGCTGTACATCTATTGTTATTGCTCACAGACTTTCTACGATTCAAAATGCCGATAATATTCTCGTTATGGAGTCAGGGAAAATTGCGGAACAAGGCACGCATTCACGATTAATTCAACAAGGCGGAATATACACGCGCCTTCAGAATCTTCAGAAAAAAGAAGAAGTAAACTAGCCCAAATAAGCTTTTAGAATTCGGCTGCGCGATGCGTTTTTCAGTTTGCGAATTCCTTTTTCTTTAATTTGTCTAACTCGTTCACGCGTCAAATCAAATCGCTCACCAATTTCAGCTAAGGTCATTGGAGCTGATCCATCCAAACCATAGTATAATCTGATGACATCTGCTTCACGTACTTTAAGTGTATTGAGTGAACGTAAGATTTCACCACGCAACGATTCTAAAATCAATTCACGCTCAGGATTATTTTGCTCAGGATTTTGAAGAATATCATAAAGTGTTGATGAACCTTCGTCATCTTCTTTCAAAGGAGCATCCATGCTGATGTGACGACCGTTGTTAGCCATCGATTGTTTTACATCTGCATCAGAAATCTCTAAATGATCTGCTAACTCATCTATAGTTGGTGTTCTTCCAAGTTCTTGTTCAAGTTCAGAAAAAGCTTTGTTTACTTTATTGATGATGCCAATTTTATTTAAAGGTAAACGAACAATTCTTGCCTGCTCGGCAAGTGCTTGAAGAATAGATTGTCTGATCCACCATACAGCATATGAAATGAATTTAAATCCACGCGTTTCGTCAAAACGTTGAGCAGCTTTAATTAATCCAAGGTTCCCTTCATTAATGAGATCGGGTAATGATAACCCTTGATTTTGATATTGTTTAGAAACTGAAACAACGAAACGTAAATTGGCTTTTGTTAATTTATCAAGTGCTTTTGTATCTCCTTGTTTAATACGTTTAGCTAATTCAACTTCTTCTTCTGCTGAAATTAATTCAACACGACCAATCTCCTGTAAGTATTTATCAAGCGATGCTGTTTCTCTGTTCGTAACCTGTTTTGTGATTTTAAGTTGTCTCATGTCTGTCAGTATTAAAAAGGTTAGTACTTATTCTGTAGACGCTTTTGCAAACGGTAGGGTTGGCTTTAATCACAACCGGTTGCTTAATTGATCTTGTATAAGTTTAGCAATTATTTTTGAAAATCTGACAGCCGGTCAAAAAATAAGTTTTTAAAGCAGTAAGTTTGAAAAGTAGAAATATGTTATGAATCAGAATCAGTTTGAGTTTATAGAGCCAGCCAACATCTCACAAATAATTCCTTTGCTGATGCAGGTTAACAAAAAAACACCCGCCGATATTCTTGAATTGAGATTAAAAGAAATGGTGACACAGAATTATAAATGTTTGGGAATATTTGACGATGGGAAATTAATAGGGATTTGCGGCTTGTGGTTTATGACCCGACATTATTGCGGAAGAAGTATTGAACCTGATCATATCATGATTGATCCTGAATACCAGGGCAAGGGAATTGGTCACCAACTTTTTGAATGGATTTTTAAGTACGCAAAAGAAAATAATTTTGAAGCTTCGGAATTGAATACCTATGTAAATAATACAGGATCGCACAAACTGTATTACAACTTAGGCTATGTCATTAAAGGATATCATTTTGTTAAGTTGCTGGAATAATCTACCTTTACAGTAGAATGTTAAACAAAAAAACAAAATACGCTTTTCACGCACTCACTTATCTTGGTAAACAAGAAAATGGTCAACCTGTTTTAATTAGTGAAGTGTCAGAGCATACAATGGTGCCTAAAAAATTTCTGGAAAGTATTTTGCTTGAAATGAAAAAGGCCGGAATTCTCACAAGCCGAATGGGAAAAGGTGGTGGCTATTATTTGTTGAAAGATCCAAAAGATATAAAGCTGGCAGATGTGATCCGGATGTTTAGCGGACCAATTGCCTTGTTGCCGTGCGTGAGTTTAAATTATTATGAAGCTTGTGCAGAATGCAAAGATGAAACTAAGTGTGGCTTGAATAAAATCATGATGCAAGTGCGCAACGATACTTTAAAAATTCTTGCCAATAAAACCTTGAAAGACATTCTCAAAGCCGAGGGATAAAAATTTTTTCATGTATAAATCTACTATTTCGATAGAATATGTATATTTGTCCCCGAAATTGAATTTGTTATTCATGAAAAATCGTGTTGAACAATTGTTGAAGGATCTTGAAGGCTTGAATTTGCCAGGTAAATTGGAACGGATCAATTCCTGGTCAGATTTGATTGTATTCTCTACTTCGTTTGGAAAAGAAGATCAGGTTATCACCCACGCTTTAGCGAATTCTAAAAATCAAATAGGCATTTTCACACTTGACACCGGTCGGCTTTTTGAAGAGACCTATGAAGTCTTTCATCGAACAATCAACAAATACAAAATAAAAATAGATACGTTTTATCCTGATCAGAATTCGGTTCAAAAATTGGTAACTGAAAAAGGTCCGTATTCATTTTATGACTCGGTAGAGAATAGAAAAGAATGTTGTTTTGTGCGCAAGATTGAGCCGTTGAAGCGCGCGATTAAAGGAAAAGAGATTTGGATTACCGGATTGCGTAAAGAACAATCTGAAAATCGCGCAGACATGAAAATGGTAGAGTGGGATGAGGCCAATCAAATTATAAAAGTGCATCCGCTTTTTGACTGGACAGAAAAACAAGTAGATGATTTTAATGATGCAAATAATGTTCCGGTAAATGCTTTGCATAAAAAAGGTTTTCCGAGCATAGGATGTTCACCTTGCACAAGGGCGGTTGAAGCCGGTGAAGATTTCAGAGCAGGCCGCTGGTGGTGGGAAGCTTCAAAAAGAGAGGAGTTACATTGCAGAAAGTTTAGCCGTCGGATTAATCCACGAACGGAAAGAATGAATTGCCGTCCGATTCATCCGACGGAAAAATGAAAAAAAGAATATGAGTTATTTAGATAAATTAGAAGATGAGGCCATTTACATTATACGTGAAGTGGCAGCACAATTTGAAAAACCGGTTTTACTTTTTTCAGGTGGAAAAGATTCAATCACATTGGTGCATCTGGCAATAAAAGCATTTTATCCGGCGCCGGTTCCGTTTCCATTATTGCACGTAGATACCGGGCACAATTTTCCGGAGACAATTGAATATCGCGATTGGCTTGCAAAAGAATTTAATCTGAATTTGATTGTGCGCTATGTACAAGATTCGATTGATGCCAAAAAAGCAAAAGAAGAAACTGGACGATATGCGAGTAGAAATAATTTGCAAACGGTTACGCTTTTAGACGCAATTGAAGAATTTAAATTTGACGCTTGTATTGGTGGCGCACGCAGAGATGAGGAGAAAGCAAGAGCCAAGGAACGTGTGTTTTCTGTCCGTGATGATTTTGGTCAATGGAATGCAAGAAATCAACGCCCCGAATTATTTGACATCTTAAATGGTCGAATCAACAAAGGTGAAAACGTAAGAGCGTTTCCAATTTCAAACTGGACTGAACTTGATGTCTGGAATTATATCAAAGCAGAAAAAATAGCTTTGCCATCAGTCTATTTCGCACACAAACGCAAAGTGTTTTTAAGAGATGGTTTGATCTGGTCAGATTCTCCTTTTATCAACAGAGATGCAGATGAAGAAGTATTTGAAATGGTTGTAAGATTTAGAACCGTTGGTGACATGACCTGTACCGCTGCAGTGGATTCTCAAGCAGTAGAATTGGATGATGTGATTGGTGAAATTAAATCTGCAGAAATTTCAGAACGCGGCGCACGGATCGATGACAAACGATCAGAAGCAGCGATGGAAAAACGTAAATCAGTAGGATATTTTTAGAACGGCGATTTACGAACGACGAATACCGAATTGGGCTTGTTTACTCGTCACTCTACACTTGTATTTCGTACTTAAAAATTAGCATTAGTTGAAAAATAAAGCATTATGAACATAGTAAGACTCTCAACAGCAGGAAGCGTAGATGACGGTAAAAGCACCTTGATTGGTCGCTTGTTATTTGATACAAATTCGTTGTCAAAAGACAGATTGGAAAACATCAGATCAATTTCAGCACAACGCGGATTGAGTGATATGGATTTGTCTTTAATTACGGATGGATTAACAGCAGAGCGTGAGCAAGGAATCACTATTGATGTGGCTCACATTTATTTTGCAACAGAGAAAAGAAAATACATCATCGCAGATACACCCGGTCACGTGGAATACACGCGTAACATGATTACCGGATCTTCTAACTCGCAGGTTTTTGTAATCTTGATTGATGCGCGTCAGGGAATAATTGAACAAACCAAAAGACATTTGTTTATTGCATCTTTGATGGAGATTAAAGAGATTATTATTGTTGTGAATAAAATTGATTTGGTGAATTTCGATGAAGCTGTTTACACGAATATCTTATCAGAAATAGAAAAGTTAAAAGCAGATTTTAATCTCACGAATAAAAAATTAACCTTCATTCCAGTATCTGCAAAATTGGGAGATAATGTTGTGAATCGTTCAACAAATACCGCCTGGTACTCGGGTCCAACCTTGCTTGACTATCTTGAATCTGTAGAAATTGCTACAGAGAAAAATGCACCTGCAAGATTTAATGTACAATATGTTGTGAGACCCCAATCAGATGAGTTTCACGATTACCGAGGTTATGCCGGAAAGTTGAAAAGCGGAACTCTTTCAGTCGGTGATGAGGTAGTAGTTTTAACAAGTGGTCAATCCGCAAAAATCAAACGAATTCATAAATTCAAAACAGATTTGCTGAAGGCTGAGGCAGGCGAATCAATTACCATTGAATTAGAAAAGGATATTGATATTTCGCGCGGAGATATTCTCACATTGGCTCAAGAAAAATTTGAAGGCTTCAAAAATATTCAATCGAAACTTTGCTGGTTAGATAAAGATGAGCTGGTGCTCAATAAAAAATATTTGCTTCAATACGGAGCTACTATTGTTCCTGTGAAAGTTAGTGCTTTGGAAAGTCAGCTTGATTTTAATACACTTAAGTTTGAACGCAATCCAATAGAGGCAGGAGCAAACTCAATTAATCAAGTTGAACTAAAATCAGCCTCGCCATTATTTTTGGATTCTTACACAGAGAACACCAATAATGGCTATTTCATTCTGATTGATGAGGGAACCAATGGAACTGTGGCGGTTGGGTTTAAGAATTAATTTTTTAACGTTACCTCGATAGAATAGCCTTCGGCCAATGAAGATGTTATGATTATGTTGACATCTAAAAATTAATAATATTGATCGTTTCATTTGCCTATCTTTGATTTTATAAAATCGAAAATATATGAAATTGAAATTTTTATTCGGAGCCATGATGCTCTGCTTTTTGGCGGGTAATGTATCTGCACAAACACCTGTTGTTGATCAGTTTTTAGCAATGCTTGACGGAACAGAAGCAACTGCTGAAGCTGCTGTGAAAAAATTTGGATCTGCTGATGTGATTGCAAATGGAATGATTCCTTTTGGAAAAAATCCACAAATCGTGAGTCGTGAAGACAATTGTTTGATCGTTAGCCTTACAGACGGTGATGAAGTAAATCAATATTGGATTTGCGAAGAAGGTGGAAAAATTGTTGAGTTTGATCTTTACTTCGATGACGAAGAAGGTGATGAATCTGAAGAGGAAGAAGACTAGAAACGAAATTTAAATCTGTAAAAAAAGACGCTTTGAGAAAAGCGTCTTTTTTTTGTTTTTTAAAGTTTGATCTTCACCCCACCGTTGAAAAATCGGCCGTCAAGCGGTGCCCAAATTTCGGTGTTTTGTGGCGTATTATTAGGGGCTGAAATCAAATTGCCATAGCGCGTTTGTCTCACATCTGTAAAGTTTTCGGCGTTGAAGAATAATACTACATTTCCAAGTGTGCGTTCAATGACTAAACCAGACATAAAGATTGCTGGCGTTGAAAAAGCGGTTGATAGCCATTGTTGCGATTTGTACTCATAATCCAATCCAATTCGCCATTTATTTTCTACAACAAAAAGAAAATCTCCTTTGATGCTGTGCTGCGGTGTAAGCGTGAGCCATGAACTGCTCGTTTCTGTCTCCAAAAAAGCTTCATTAAATGTATAGCCTAAAAACCAGGTGATTTTCCAGAAAGTTAATTTCATTTGTGTTTCAAATCCTCTGCTGTGAATGCGTTTTCCGTAGTTGGAATATTCTAAATTTCCGCTGCCGTTCTGAAGCAAAAAGATTGGATTATCAATCACGTTGTAAAAGAACATTTGATTGAATGAGAAAAGCAAATTGTCAGTTCCAAAAGTTGACAAATATTTTATATCAAGATTTCCACCCATCGATTGCTCTGCCTTGGTATTTGAAAAATTAATGGGCTTGATATTTTTGTATGCGATTGGTTCAGATTCTTCGTTGAAAATAGTAGGCATGCGATATCCCATACCGCCGCCTAATCGTAGTGACAGTCCTTTTGCTACTTTAAAAAGTGAACTGATGCGTGGCAAAACAAAAAACTGACCGTTTGATTTATTTCGTTGCGATCCGGCTAAGACATAATCTCCTCTTAAGCCTGTTTCTAACGCAATTTTTTCAGTGATGTCAAATACATGATTGATAAAACCTCCATAGGTTTGATACCATTGACTTCGAGCTGTATCAGCAGTGAAAACACTTTCAGTAAATTCATCTGTAATCACATTTAGACCCGTATTTAAAACATGCTTTTTGGAGGTGAATGAATAGCTGAATTCAGAAAAGGTATTGATTTGCTCACCTTTAAATTTAGTTTGTTCGGCAAGATTTTCCTGAATAGAAATGTAGCGGTCAAAAATGCTGACACTGTTTCTTAAAGTTAATTTTGACTTTTCTCCAAACTTGTAAGATGTTTTAAATTGTGTTGAATAGCGCTGGCTTTCTTGTTCGTCCAGATAAAAATCAAGATATGAAATTGGCTCGTGTGAAATACGGTTCATATCGCCACCAATGCGTGTATCTTTTGTGATATTCATTCCAAAATAAAAATCAAGGTTATCATTTGGAGTATAAAAAACGCGTGGATTAAAGTTGAATTTATTGACTTGTGCAAGATCTGAAAAGCCGTCTTGATCGGGGTCGTAAGCTAAATGGCCATGAAACGAAGCCAGATTTGTGAAACCAAATTTTCCAATTTGTCTCGATACAAACGCGTTGAAATCACGTGCGCCAATTGACGAATAATTAATGTGTAAGAGTGTTTCATTTGAAGAGGGAGTTTTTGAAATTAAATTTACAATTCCTCCAATTGCGCCGCCGCCATAAAGTGTTGACGCAGGTCCTTTAATGAATTCAACTTGTCTCAAATCAAGTGGCGGAATTTGCATGATGTCTAAACTTCCAGAGAATCCGCCATACATTGGAAAACCATCTTTCAGCAGTTGAGTATATCGTCCATTTAAACCTTGTACACGAATCACAGAACCATTCGAAGTTGCCGATGTTGTTTGAACTTGAATTCCGGTTGTATGTGTTAGAAGATGACTCACTTTTCCAGGTTCCATGGATGCCGCTTCATCAATTTCTTCAGTCAGGGCTTCTGTGCGCGTTGGTGAGTCTGAAATAGATTTGTTGCTGCGCGTTCCTTCAATGATGATTTCATCCAGTTCTGTATTCGAGTTGAGATGAATGATTTTAGGCTCTTGTTGACGTGTTGGAAAACTAATGACTAAATATCTTTCTTCAAACCCCATCGCCGATATGTGAACGCGATGTTCGCCATAAGGAATGTTTTGAACCACTGATAATCCACGTGCATCTGCAATAGCACCTATTTTCAAACTGTCAATAGAAACGCGCGCACCCGGTATTGGCTCGTTGCTCGCCTGATCTAAAATTTTGAAAGAGAATGTTTGTTGAGCTATTGCGGAGTATGAAAAACAAATGAATAGAATAAAAATAAGCGACTTCATAAGATGTGTTTGAAGCGCTAATATAAGCAGATTGCAAAGACTTGAAGCCCTTATCTTACTCCAGCCTCAACTCAAATTCTTTGGAATTGGTTCCGCGCTGAATAGTCAGTTTGATTCTATCTCCCGGATTTTGCAACGCAAGCAATCCCTGAAATTCAGCAACTGATGAAATTGTTTTTCCATTTAATTCAAGTATCACATCGTTGGTTTTAAGATCTGCTTTTGATGCGTTGCTGTTTTCTGTAATTGTCGTCAGTACAATTCCGCGATATGTTTCGAGTTCATTTTTTTTTGGCTACATCTGAATTGTTGTTGATGATTCCCGCACCTAACTGAGCAATAGCTGTGGGTTTTAGAAATTAAGTACTGTATATTAAAGAGCCTATTTCTAAACCGACAACGCATACATCATCAATTTGTTCAAGATCTGTTAATGAACCGTTAGAATCTCTGAATGTTTTCCAGTCTTCAAACTTTTTCTTCAGTCTTTGCTTTTGATTAGACATCGGTAAATGTGAAATCGTTAAAATATATTCTTTGAGGCGTTTGTTCATGAATTTTTTTCCTTTTTCACCACCAAATTGATCACCATAGCCATCGGTGAGCATATAAATTTTGTCACCTCTCTCAATTTTCAAAATATTTTCTTTGAAAGATACTGAGGCCAGATCGTGTTTACCAATTGGCATTTTGTCGTAAGCTAGTTCTTGAAGTTCTTCATTTCGAATTAACCAAATTGGATTATTTGCAGCAGCATAGTGCATCAAATGGTTTAATTTATCAATACATATTATAGAAGCGTCCATACCATCATGTCCGCCGTTTTCACTGCCGTCATTTTTTAGTCTATCGACAATTATCTGACGAGTATGATTAAATATTTCGGCGGGTTGATTCAACATTCTGTCAATAGATTTTTCCAGCGATGAAATGTTGAGGATACTCATGATTGCTCCAGGTACACCGTGGCCGGTACTATCAGCTACTACCAATGTTAATAGATTGTTTTGTGTTCGTGATGCCCAATAGAAATCACCACTTACTACATCTTTTGGTTGAAAGAATACGAAATAATTATCTGCGCTGTTTTGAGAAAAATTATCATTCAGAAAATTATCCGTAGCCAAAAAACTTCGTTGAATTCGCTCAGCATAATTAATGCTGTCTGTAATTTCTTTGTGTTTTTCTTCAATGATGGTTTTTTGAAGAGCGGTTTCTTTCTCTTTTAGTTGAATAACATTTTTTTGCTTTTGAGTGACTCGAAATCTATTGTAAATGAAAGAAGAGAAGATTAGTACCAGAACAAGTCCACCAAATAGAAAATACTGCTGATTTCGTTTTGCAGAGATTTCAGCCTGTTGTTTTGCCAATTCCACATTTTTTAACTCGAGTTGTTGAACGTTTGCAATACTATCGGCTGCTTGTTTTTTGTCAAATTCATATTGCATGTGCATTTCAACTGTTTTTTTAGTGTTTTCATCACTAATCAAGCTATCGCGGTAAACAATGTACATTTTGTAGTTGTTGTAGGCGTCTTTGTAATTGCCAAGCGCACTATCTACTTTTGAAAGACCCAAATAACAATTTTTTATGGATAGATTAACTCCTATTTCAATACTTAGGTCTAAACCCTTTTTGTACCACGTTTTGCTCTTAGAAAATTGTTTGAGCTGCAAGTAAACTTGTCCAACATTGGTACAAGTACCTGCAATCCGTTCTTTATAACCTGATTTCTCCAAAATAGCAAGAGCCATAAAGTTATACTCTAAACTCTTTTCATAATCAGCTATTTTTGAATATGTATCTGCGATGCCAATATAGGTGTCTGCTACTCTATTTGCGTTACCTTGCTCTTTTTTTAATCTCAATGCTTCAAATAAATAGACGAGAGATTCAGAGTAGTTGCCTATCAAACCATATATCAGTCCAATATTATGATAACACATGGCAATGGACTTATCATCTTCTAAGTCTTGATTTATTTTTAGCGCTGCTAGATAGTGTGTTAACGCTTCGTTGTAATTTAACTGAAGTGAATAAATGATTCCTAAATAGTTGTGAACTGTAGCTTTTCCTTTTATATCACCCGTTTTGTCATAACATTTTGATGCTTCAAGAATATTTTTTAATGCCTCTAGATAGTTTCCTTGATTGATGTAAACACTACCTATTTTGCACAGTGCAGCTCCAATATCGTTATAATCGCCCAAAACTTTTTTTAATTCCAGCGCACGCTCATAGTTTTGCAGAGATGCATCATAATCTCCTAACTTTGAAAAAACATTTCCAATATTGATGTGTAAAGAAGCCATTCCAGAAATATTCTTCGCTGCCTTTTCTTTTTCAAGACTTATCTCATAGTGTCTTAATGCTTGTTCATATTCGTTTTTGGCGTTGTAGATGTTGCCAAAAATTTTATGTGATTTGGCAACTCCCTTTTTGAAATTTAGTCGCTCTGAAAGGTTCAATGCATTTGTAACGTAGAATATAGCTGTATCAAAATCCTGCAGGTCTTTATACGAATATTCGGCTAATAGGTGTAGCGTATTAACTTCATTTGTATCGTTTTTAAACACCAAAAGATCATAAAGAAGTGAGTCAAGTTTGGTAGATTGGCAAAATCCTACCAGAGAAAATAGTTGGCAGCACAATGCGACTAGAGCGGTTTTTATTATTTTCAAGGCGATGATTTTTAAATCTATATATAGTTTGGGCACGAATTAAAATCGAGCCACAAATATAGAATTAAATAAAATTCACGCTTAAAAGTTTGTATCGCTGACCGAAAGTCATAAAGTGGTTTACAGAAGCCATACATAGAGCGTTTTTCAATTTCTATTCCAACTTCAATTCGAGTTCTTTCGCATTGGCTCCGCGTTGAATCGTCAAAGTAATTCTATCCCCTGGATTTTGCAGCGCAAGCAATCCCTGGAATTCAGCAACGGATGAAATTGTTTTCCCATTTAATTCAAGAATCACATCGTTTATTTTTAGATCTGCTTTTGCGGCGTTGCTGTTTTCTGCAATCGTCGTCAGTACAATTCCGCGATCGGTTTCCAATTCATTTGTTTTGGCAACATCCGAATTGTTGTTGATCATTCCTGCTCCCAATTGAACTCGATTAACAGCTCCAAACTTGATGAGATCAAGCGTAACTTTTTTTACAATGTTTGAAGGAATTGCAAAAGAATAACCCGTGTAAAAACCATTTCCAGATGCAATGGCTGTATTGATTCCAACCAATTCACCTTGTGTATTTACGAGAGCACCACCGCTATTACCTGAATTCACAGCAGCGTCTGTTTGTATAAAAGATTCGATCGGAAAAACATTTGCTTCTGGATTATATTTTGACGCCAACAAATCAATGTTTCTGTTTTTTGCGCTGACAATTCCTGCAGTGACAGTTGACTGTAAATTCATCGGATTACCAACTGCCAAAACCCATTCACCCAAACGTAAGTTCGTCTGAATTTCCAAACTCAGAAAAGGCAAAATTTTTTGCGTCAATTTTGACAACAGCTAAGTCGGTTGATGGATCTGCACCAATTAATTTTCCAGCATATTTTACGTTGTCCAATACAATATTTATTTCTTTGGCATCTTGCACCACGTGGTTGTTTGTGACAATATAGCCATCTGAAGAAATCACCACACCAGAGCCTTGCGAATTGCCATGCCGCTCACGGATTTTATACGCATTTTCGCCATAGAAAAAGTGCATGATCGGATCATAATAAACTTCTTCTCGCACAAAATGAGTTTGAATGTGAACAACTGTTTTGACTGTTTTCTCAGATGCATATGTTAAATCTGGCAAACCTTGCTGAATGGGTTCTGCAGGTTTGGAATCTTTAAAATAATCCAGCAGATTAAATCCTAACTGATTGTTTTCTGGGTTGAGAAAAGTTGGTGAATTTGTATTTGAAGAGACTTGAACTGTATCAGCTGCAGCCAGTTTGAAGCCAATATATCCGCCAAAAGATGCTGCGAAAAAACTGAAAGCGATAAATAGTATTTTGCCCATAAGATCACGTTTGAAATTTGAACTAACGCAAATTTACAACAGAACTTTTTGCAGGAATTTTAAAAAATGTTAAGGAAGATTGGCTTAACAAAAGATTAACAATTATTGCCACTCTGGCGTTTCACAAACTCATCTGTTCAGTTTGCAAAGAGATTGCCGAAGTCAAATCATTTTGAATTTCTTTTGTAGGATTCACAAATCAATTTGCTCCAAAAAGAAAATTTATGAAGTTCAAAAAACACCTCTTATTTTCAGCTATTTTATTTGTTTTTTCCTTTGATACTCAAGCGGTCAATACAACCCTGAATGTAAACGCTATTGCCAACCAAGTAATGCCGGAAACACCGGTAGAATACGTTTATCAGTTCAGTGGCCATGATCACGGAGTGAAAATACAAAAAATAAAAACCGGCAGAAAAGATATGGCTGGCAATGACGAGGTGTATCTTTTGATGATTGAAAATGTAGTGAACGATACCTTTTATTTAGTGCCGGATAACCATGTTTACCCGCTTTTTTTCAGAGAGTTTCGAACTAAGTTTCAGGTAAATGTGGGAACCAGCGACGGGTATCGCTATTGCTACGGAATGTCCACTATTGAATATGTAATGGCTCAATCTAAAATGGCTTCCATCATTTGGTCTGGATACGGATACGGTTTTTTGAAACACTATGAAAAATCAAAGACAGACAGAACATATCTCGTGGATGAATTGGAAAATGATCTGCCTCTACTAAAATCAGAATCTGCCAAGTTGTGGGAGTTAGTTGATGCTTATTATGCTACACTTATCAATGATCTAAAGGGTAAAAAGTATGATGACATGCTGGCAAAATTTGATGGGAAAGTTATTGTGTTAGACCGCGATCAGAAGGGAGTTGGAAATAACGGAGTGGACAGTCCTAAAATAACTTTTAACCGTGACGCGAATGGAAAGCTCACAGAGATGATTTTTGCTTATCCATTTATTGATGGAAAATATTACGATAAACCACAGTTCAAGAGAGTGATCACAAAAGCAACGAACGGTTTATTTTATATTGAAACCAATAGCAGCAATGAAGCCTTGACAGGATTTTTGAACGGCTATATTTTGCCTTATGCAGATGGTTTTTTAATTGTTAGTGCTCCAGTTGTTGAACGATACGGATTTGGGGTGCCGGAATGTGATGTGTCTGCCTCTGGAATGCTGAGTGTTTGGGATATCGAGTTAATGAATATACGAAGAGATGGTTTGTTATACTACGATGAAACTTTGCTGAATCATGGTGGAGTATTTGACCGTGAAGAATTAGAGCAATATTCCTCGACTGGTGGAAAACAAAAATATTGAAATGTCTTATGATCGCGCTAAAGACACACGCAACATTAAAATCTGGTTGCCAAAATATTTCGATGCTGTAGTTGAAACAGCCAAATAGAATTTCCTTTTTATCAATTTTTTTCTCTTCGATATGAAACTTAAAAATCAGATTTTGTTTTCTCTAACCTGTTTAACGCTTGCTTCGAACAGTCTTGCAGTAAATACTACCTTAAACGTCAATGCAATCGCTAATGCAGTGTTGCCAGACTCACCTGTAGAATATGAATTCCATTTCAATGGCAAGTACGATGATCTTACAATCCAAAAATTCAAAACTGGAAGAAAAGATATGGCGGGCAATGAAGAGGTGTATCTAATGCTGATTGAAACAGAAATCAAAGACACGTTTTATTTGGTTCCGGATAATCACGTCTATCCGCTTTTTTTCAGAGAAATCAGAACTAATGAAAAGCCTGAAGTTTCAGATGATGGTTTTCGTCACGGCTATGGTTTAGGAGCCTTGCACTATGTGATGGCGCAATCTAAAATGGCAACTATTATGCAATCCGGAACTAGTTGGGGTTTTGTAAAAGACTATGAAAAATCCGGCACTGACAGAGGGTATATCATCCATATGGAAGAAAAAGAGCACGAGTTTTTAAAAACAGAATCTGCCAAACTTTGGGGATTAATAGAGACTTATTATTCCAGTCTTTTGGAAGGGATCAAAGGAAAAAAGTATGATGATATGATGCGAAAAATGGATGGAAAAAAAATCATGATGCAACGAGTACAGCGTCGTGGCAATGGTAGCGATGATTATGTGGATGTACCAAAAATAACTTTCACCAGCGACGCTGCCGGAAAATTGACGGAGTTGATTCTTTGGTATCCGTTTATGGATGGAAAATATTATGACAAACCTGAATTTAAAAAAACAATCACCAAAGCGGCAAACGGTTTATTTTATGTAGAGACAAAAGATGAAGCCTTAACTGGTTTTCTGAATGGCTATTTTGTACCTTACTCAGATGGATTTTTAATTATGGGTTCACCTGTTACCGATCAATATGGCTATGGAGTAGCTGAGTGCAAAGTGTCTGCAGCGGGCATTGTCAACCCATGGGATATGGAATTATTCAATATTCAGGAAGATGGTATGCTTTTTTACGATGAAGGAGTTCACCGTTATTTGGGAGGACTTTACTCGTCTGCTGTTTTAAAAGAATATTACAATGATTGGTGGAAAACCAAAAATGTCACTATGACATATGAACGCTCGAAAGATACCAGAGGCATCGCAATCTGGTTGCCACAGTATTACAATGCGGTGCTGGAAACAGCTAAGTAATAGCCTAGATATTAAGATAAAGAAAGGCCGTCTTTGAAGACGGCCTTTTTTGGACGAAAAATAAATCTGAACTTATTGGTTGATTATTTGGGCGTTTTCAGTTTCGCTGTTAACAATTCTAAGTAGATTAATCAGAACATAAAGCTCTCAGTCTGGTTATAAATCCGAGTAACTTTGAACAAATAGAAAAAATTAAATGGAAAGCATTTCGGTATTTGATGTTTTGAAAATTGGCGTGGGTCCCTCAAGTTCACATACGCTTGGACCTTGGCGAGCGACTCAAAAATTTTTACGTTTGCTTCAGGAACAACATATTCTGAAAGATGTCACCGCGATTAAAGTTGATTTATTTGGTTCACTTTCACTTACCGGAAAAGGTCATGCTACTGATTTTGCTGTAATGCTTGGTTTGAGTGGTGAAGATCCTGAATACATTCAGGTTAGTGCTATTCAGGCAATCATTGATTCAATTAAATCAAGTCATTCGTTAAAACTGAATGGAGAATATGTGGTTCAATTTAATCCGGAAACAGCTATTGTATTCAACCGAAACTTTTTACCCTTCCATGCTAATGGCATGACGTTAACTGCAAAGGTTGGTGACAAAGAAATAGCTGAGACTTATTATTCAGTAGGCGGTGGATTTATTGTTCAGGAAAATCAAAATGAATCAGAACAATCCAAACGTCATATTTTTCCTTATCCTGTTTTTAAGGCAACTGAATTGATTGAACATTGTGTTAAAACCGGAAAAATAATTTCAGAGGTTGTGATGGAAAATGAAAAATCTATTCGACCAGAAGAACAAATTAATTCAGAACTCATTCGCATCTGGACAACGATGCTGGAATGTATGTATACAGGTTGTCATCAGGAAGGAATTTTGCCCGGTGGTCTGAATGTGAAGCGACGCGCTTACGATCTACATCAAAATTTAAAAAGTGATTTGTCCTATTCCAATCCTCAAGAGTGGTTAGGTGTGATTCGTCAGACTGAAGTGAAGTTCAGACAAATTCTTAAATGGGTGAGTTGTTTTGCGCTTTCTGTTAATGAAGTGAATGCGTCTTTAGGCAGAGTTGTAACCGCACCAACAAATGGAAGTGCAGGTGTGATTCCGGCAGTATTGATGTATTATCTGGTGATTGAAAATCATGAAGCAGATGAAAAACACATTCGTCAATTTTTATTGGTTGCGGGCGAGTTGGGAAGTATCTTCAAAAAAGGAGCGACGATTAGCGCCGCAATGGGTGGATGTCAGGCAGAGATTGGCGTATCCAGTGCAATGGCAGCCGCTGCGCTTTGCGAATTAATGGGAGGAACACCCGAACAAGTTTTGATTGCTGCAGAAATTGCAATGGAACATCATTTAGGTTTGACCTGTGATCCAATTGGTGGACTAGTTCAAATTCCTTGCATCGAACGAAATGCAATGGGTGCAATCAAAGCAATCAACGCTGCTGAACTTGCACTTGAAACAGATGTGAAAAATGTAAAAGTTCCGTTAGACAAAGTAATCGACACCATGTGGCAGACCGCCAAAGACATGAATTCAAAATACAAAGAAACCAGTGAGGGTGGGTTGGCCGTTGCGGTGAATATTAGTGATTGTTAGAATCAGATTTTTTGAAAAAAATAATATCGAAAAAAAAACGCCCGAACAAATGTCCGGGCGTTTTTCAATCTTATAAAAACAAATTATTAATTCTCTGCCTTCTCAGGTTTCGGTAACAAAACCTTACGTGACAATTTGTATTTTTTTGTTTTTTCGTCTTGTCCAATTACTTTGAATTTAACGACATCACCTTCTTTCACTGAATCCTCACATTTTTCTAATCTGCGGTGTTCCAATTCTGAAATGTGAATCAAACCATCTGTGCCTGGAAGAATTTCTACAAACACTCCGTATGACTGAATTGATTTTACTTTTCCTTCATATTCTTGTCCAATTTCAACAGTAGGAGGGAAAGCAATCAAACGAATTCTGCGAACTGCTTCTTTCATATCGTCACCGTTCGCAGCAAGAATTTGTACACTTCCTTCTCCGGTACCAGGTACTTCTTCAATGGTGATTGTTGTTTTTGTGTCTTTCTGTAATTGCTGAATGATTTTTCCACCTGGTCCGATGATCGCACCAATGTATTCGTTTGGTACAAGGAATCCTTCAATGCGCGGAGCATGTGATTTCATCTCTTGTCTTGGTTCAGGTAATGTTTTCAGAATTTCTCCTAAAATGTGCAAACGACCAGCTTTAGCTTGTTCAAGTGCTTTGGTCAATACTTCAAATGAAAGACCATCAACTTTAATGTCCATTTGACAAGCAGTGATTCCATCTTTTGTTCCGCACACTTTAAAATCCATATCTCCTAAATGATCTTCATCACCTAAGATATCTGAAAGGATGGCATATTTTCCTGTTCCGTCAGTGATCAATCCCATCGCAATTCCAGATACTGGTTTTTTGATTTGAACACCACCGTCCATCAAAGCTAATGTACCTGCGCAAACAGTTGCCATCGAAGATGAACCGTTTGATTCAAGAATATCAGAAACGATACGAACTGTATAAACGTTATCATCCGGCAACATATTTTTCAAAGCACGCAAGGCTAAATTTCCGTGACCAATTTCACGACGTGAAACACCTCTGCTTGGTTTTGCTTCACCAGTAGAGAATGGTGGAAAGTTGTAGTGTAGCATGAATTTTTCAAAACGTTTGTCAGCAGCGCTGTCAATCATTTGCTCATCTAATTTTCCACCTAAGGTTAATGTCGTTAATGATTGAGTTTCTCCACGTGTGAAGATTGCAGAACCATGTGCAGAAGGAATGTAATCAACCTCTGACCAGATTGGTCTGATTTGATCCATTTTTCTTCCGTCCAAACGAATCTGCTCATCCAACATAACGCGGCGAACTGCTTCTTTTTTTGTTTTGCTGAAATATTCACTGATGAATGGTGCTTCAACTTCTAATTGCTCAGGAGTTAAAGATGCTTTGTATTCATCTTTTATCGCACCAAATAATTCAGTACGTTTTTCTTTTGAAGCATTTCCGGCACGCGCAACTTCTTTACATTTTTCAAAGGTTGCTGCGTGAATTTTTGCTTTTACTTCTTCATTATGTGTTTCGTGAGAGTATTCACGTTTTACTTTTGCTTTATCAACTTCAGCTGCAAGTGCAAGCTGGAATTCGCATTGTTTTTTGATAGATGCGTGTGCAACTTTGATAATCTCAACCATGTCTGATTCCGAAATCTCATGCATTTCACCTTCAAGCATGACAACATTTTCTGCTGTACCTGCAATCATAACATCTACGTCAGATTTTGCAAACTCTTCAAATGTTGGGTTGATGATCCATTTGCCATCTACGCGTCCAACACGTACTTCTGACATCGGTCCGTTGAATGGAATATCAGAAACTGCAATAGCTGCAGAAGCTGCTAATCCGCACATTGAATCTGGCATGTTAATTCCGTCAAATGAAATCAACTGCATCATCAATTGAGTGTCTGCGTGATAATCATCCGGAAATAAAGGACGCAATGCACGATCCACTAAACGCATAATCAAAATCTCATCATCTGATGGACGACCTTCACGTTTCAAATAACCACCTGGAATTTTTCCGTTAGCTGCAAATTTTTCTTTGTAATCTACTGTGAGGGGTAAAAAATCTACACCTTCTTTTGCTTCTTTAGCAGATACTACGGTTGAAAGAATCATGGTTCCACCACATCTTACAACAACAGCGCCATCGGCTAATTTTGCAAGCTTACCAGTTTCGACCGAGATCTCTCTTCCGTTACCGGCATCAATTGTTTTTGTTACTATTTTCATACTTCTTGTTTTTAAACCGGGGGCTTCTTTTGTCCCGATTTTATGGTTGTTTAATTGTTACTCTTCAAGTGGTGGCTTCGGCGGAGTTTATCCTGAGGAAGCTCAGCCACCTTTTATTCTCGCTCCATCTTGATCCGGTCACTGGGCGCCGAAGTGACCACTAACAAAAAAGGCAATTGAAATCAAAATTCCAATTGCCCCTTTTATACTTTTAATCGTGTTCAGAATTATCTTCTTAAATCGAGTTCTTTTACAATTGCTCTGTAGCGCTCGATGTCTTTTGCTTTCAAATAATCAAGAAGACTTCTTCTTTTACCTACTAGTAACTGAAGTGAACGTTGAGTTCCAAAGTCTTTTTTGTTTGTTTTCAAGTGCTCAGTAAGGTGGGCAATGCGGAATGTGAATAACGCAATTTGTCCTTCTGAACTTCCAGTATCGGTTGCACCTTTACCGTGTTTTTTAAAAAATTCTGCTTTCTTTTCTTTTGATAAATACATGCCAATATTAATTTAATGATTCTTATGTAATTTATGTCTGCCTTACCTTAAGACAGGGCGCAAAGATAGTAATAAATTCAAAAGTGAATGAGATTCTTAGAAAAATCCTAGTTTTTAATCATTTTAAGCAGATGGCTGATCTTCTCTTTCAGATCTTTACGCTCTACAATTAAATCTAAAAATCCGTGTTCCAAAAGGAATTCGGCGGTTTGGAAACCTTCCGGTAAATCTCTTCCAATGGTTTCTTTTACAACGCGAGGACCGGCAAATCCAATCAATGCATTTGGCTCTGAGATATTCAAATCACCCAGCATCGCAAAAGAGGCTGTAACACCACCTGTCGTTGGGTCCGTTAATAAAGAGATATAAGGAAGTTTTGCATCAGACAATTGAACCAGTTTAGCAGAGGTTTTAGCCATTTGCATTAAAGACAATCCTGCTTCCATCATACGCGCACCACCTGATTTAGAGATAATCATAAAAGGGCAGTTCAATTCGATTGCCTTGTCAATAGCGCGTGCAATTTTTTCTCCTACTACAGAACCCATCGATCCGCCAATGAACTTAAAATCCATAGCGGCAATCACAAATTCTTCTTTGTTCATTTTTCCGTGTGCCACACGAATAGCATCATCCATGCCTGTTTTTGCGCGCTCGTTTTTAATACGATCGACATACTTTTTTGTGTCTTCAAACCCAAGAGGATCACCCGCAAACAAACCTTTGGAAAATTCAGTCCACTTACCGTTATCGAAAAAGATTTGAAAATAATCCAAAGCGCTTATACGTTCGTGATGACCGCAGGTGACGCAAACGTGAAGTGATTTTTCGTGATCATCATGTGCAACAACCGATTTACATTTCGGGCATTTATACCACAAGCCTTCCGGCGTTTCTTTTTTCTCTGCTGTTGAAGTTACAATCCCTTCTTTCTTCCTGGTAAACCAACCCATAGTAACAGTGTTTTAATAAAAATAACAATTAAGCAATGGTGATTGTTTTGTCAAGATACACGTCCTGAATAGCATTCAAAAGTGCAATACCATCTTTCATGTCTTTCTGGAAAGCTTTTCTTCCAGATATCAAACCGTGACCTGCTGCACGTTTGTTGATAACAGCAGTTTTAATTGCTTCCTGCATATCAGATACACCACTTCCAGTTGAAGCACCGCCTGAGTTGATTAAGCCGTTGCGGCCCATGTAGCAATTAGCAACCTGATATCTGCACAAATCAATTGGATGATCTGTAGTCAATTCTGAATAAACTTTTGGATGTGTTTTACCAAAGTTAACAGCATTATATCCGCCGTTGTTTTCTGGTAATTTTTGTTTGATGATATCAGCCTGAATGGTTACTCCTAAATGATTTGCCTGAGCCGTTAAGTCAGTTGAGGTATGATAATCCACGCCGTCTTTTTTGAAAGCATTGTTTCTCAAATAACACCAAAGAATTGTTGGCATTCCTAATTCATGTGCGCGTTCAAAAGCACGGGCAACATCAATAATTTGTTGTTCTGATTCAGGTGATCCAAAATAAATAGTTGCACCAACAGCAGTTGCACCTAAGTTCCAAGCCTCATCTACTGAACCAAATTCAATTTGATTATAGGTATTTGGATATGACAAAAACTCGTTGTGATTCAATTTTACAATGAATGGAATTTTATGTGCGTATTTTCTAGCGCATGATGCTAACACACCAAAAGTAGAAGCTACGGCGTTACAGCCACCGTCAACAGCAAGTTTTACAATGTTTTCCGGATCAAAGAAAATAGGGTTTGGCGCAAATGATGCTCCGGCAGAATGTTCAATGCCTTGATCAACTGGTAGAATTGAAACATATCCTGTTCCTGCCAAACGGCCGTGATTGTAAATTGCTTCAAGGTTTCTCAACACCTGAGGATTACGATTTGTCTGACCAAAACAACGGTCTACAAAGTCAGCACCGGGCAGGTGAATGAGATTTTTGGAGATAGTTTTGCACTCGTGTGTTAGAAGATCTTCTCCTTCTTTACCTAGAATTTCAATTACTTTGCTTGATGCCATGAGATGTTTAAATAAAAAACAGGTGGCAAAATTAATAAAACTTTCGATTTAAGGCAAAAGTCTTATTTCACAGATTGTAATGATTGAATCTTATCTTGAATGATTGTCAGCGCAAGTTCAAGCTGCTCAGCACGATTCAACTCAGAATTATCAATTTCAATTGCATCCTCGGCTTTTCGTAAGGGCGCTATTTCGCGGGTCATATCAATGTGATCTCGTTGAGCAAGGCTTTTTTTAACATCATCCAGACTTACATTTTCGCCTTTTTCAAGTAATTCAATTAATCTGCGTTGTGCTCTGATTTCATTGGAAGCAGTCATGAATAATTTTACTTCAGCTTTCGGAAAAACAACGGTTCCAATATCACGGCCATCCATTACTACGCGACCTTCTATACCCATTTGCTGCTGAATAGCAACCATTTTCTCACGCACTTCTTTAATAGCACTAATAGGACTTACCTGTTTTGAAATTAACGATGAGCGAATATCTTTTTCAACATTGACGCCGTTTAGGTACGTTTCAGATTTTTGAGTTTCAGTATTAAATGCAAAACGGATTTGTGTATTTTCTAATTCATCAATGACTTGAGATGTAATATAAGCGCCATCTTTCAAAATACCTCTATTCATTAAATGCAGCGTAAATGCCCGATACATAGCACCGCTATCTACATAAACATAATTGAGTTCATTGGCAATTTCTTTTGCCAGCGTGCTTTTGCCGCAAGATGAGTATCCGTCTATTGCAATGGTGAGAAATTTCACAGTATAAAATTACAAATTATCGGGCAGTATAAATTCATAAGAGGTTCCCAGATTTGTGCTTCGTTTGTATTTTCCATCCATTTGTTCGGTCAGCGATTCAATTAACTCTAGTCCAAAAGACGTTTCCTTTTGTTTTTCACGCCAGACTCCATTGTCCCAATAGCTCAAGACAATTTTTCCTTTATCACGAAAGATATCAATTTTGATTTTACCTTCTGATTTATCACTAAAGCCGTGTTTCAGTGAGTTTGAAACTAATTCATTGAATAATAAAGCAAGCGGTACAAGTGATTTATTGCTGATCATTTCAACGTTGGAACGAATGTCTGAATCGATTGGAATTTCAATCGCATAGGAATCAATCAAGTCGGTCAAAAGTGTTCTCAGGTAATCTTCCAAATTAATTTTTGCCAAATCTTTGTTCTGATACATTTTTTCATGAATCAAAGCCATTGCAATTACACGATTGGTGGAGTCTTTAAACAACTCTAATGTTTGTGGATCTTCAGTTTCTCTTGCCTGAAGACGCAATAAGCTTGTTATCACCTGAAGATTATTTTTTACACGATGATGAATTTCACGAAGCATCACTGTTTTTTCTTCACTTTGATTATTCACTTCCTGATTTTTCTGCTGAAGTTCTGTGGTAAGTTGCAAGTAATTTTTTTCAGCAAATTGATTGGTATTGATGAATTGATAAATAAGATAGCCGATAATAATTCCGCAAATTGAAGCATTCACTGAAAGGGCAATGACCTCTGGATTACTTAACAAGGGTGTTACTTTAATGCTGTGATTAAGCGCAAAATTGATGAAGTAAATAACGGATACCACTGAAATAAATAATGCAATATTTCCCCACAACTTGCCAAGTGTGAAGTAAGCGTATAAGACAGCAATGATCATCCAGAGCGTATCTACCAGGTGGAATGCGTGTGGGTATGCAATCAAGGTAAAAGAGCAGAGTATTACACCAAGGGTTGTAAAAATGAAAGCGGGAATTCTATATTGTTTTGTCATTTTCATGACCAGAAGAATTGCTGCTGTGGCAACCCAGGCAATAAGGGTAGGAACAAAAGCTACCTGTCCAAAAATATAGAACGAGATAGCAAGAATGGGTAATGTAACAGATAGAAAGAGATTAATCTTCCACGTTAAGTCAAAACGTGCCTTCTCGTAATAATTAGAAAAATTAATGGCAGGTTTTAGTTGCATAAGCTAACGCGAATATAATTTAAACAATTCAAAGTAAGTCTTATTTTGAATTGATGTTTGAATGAAATGAATGAATAGAGATATTGTGTAACTTCGTATCGCAAAGAGAAAAAATTCATGTTTGAAAATGCAGTAGTTTGGATTACAGGAGCCTCATCAGGAATTGGTGAAGAAGCAGCAAAGCAATTAAATGCGGCGGGAGCAAAAGTTATTTTGTCGGCCAGAAATTTTGAAGCGCTTCAGGCAGTTCAAAAAAATCTCAAGTATCCTGAACAGTCGGTGATTATATGTGTAGATCTAGAAAACACATCCACTATTCCTTCTATTGCAAAACAAATCATTGATAAGTATGGTCGCATTGATATCCTTATAAACAATGGCGGATTAAGTCAGCGCGGTGAAGCAGCTGATACACCAATAGAAGTTGATCGCAGAATCATGGAGATTAATTATTTTGGAAATATTGCCATGACCAAAGCAGTGCTGCCTTATATGCGAGCTCAAAAATCTGGACATATTGTAGTGACCTCTTCCATTGCTGGAAAATTTGGTTTCTTTCTAAGGTCTGCTTATTCAGCTTCCAAACACGCCCTTCAAGGTTTTTATGAGAGCTTGCTTTTGGAAGAAGAGAAAAATAATATTCACGTCACCTTGGTTTATCCAGGCAAAATAAATACAGACATTTCAAAGTCAGCACTTACCTCCGAAGGTAAAGCGCACGGGGTTATGGATCACAATCAGGAAACTGGAATGCCGGTGGACGAATGCGTGAGACGTATGCTGAAAGCTGTGAAAAAAAATAGAAAATCAATTCTGATCGGAAACAAAGAAATCTGGGCTGTTCACATCAAACGATTCTGGCCTGCTTTGTTTTGGAAGATCATTCGCAAACAAAAAGCTGTTTGACCTTATTCAACATGGAAAATATTCCTGCTCATCAATTTTTTACCGCTGCACGTTCAAAAAGCATTGACGAATCAAAAGCACTTAAAGATTGAAATTGATTCAATTAGGATTTGCCCGTTTGGTGGCATTTCTTCTGGTTCTTGTTCCGTTCTTTTTTCTGGATTGGCCTACAGCATTAAATATTGCCTGGGCTATTTTTTTTCTGATTGTCTTTTTGATATTGGTATCGCGATATACAGATATACGATTGAAAAAAAACAGATCTGATTTAAGAATAAGTATTTGTGAAAAAGAACTTGATGGTTTGATTGGAGATTTTTCAGCATTTGGAAATGGACTGAAATTTAATAATCCACAACATCCTTATAGTTATGATATGGATTTATTCGGTGACCGTTCGTTTTTTCAATCATTGAACCGAACCGGGACCCTGGAGAGTGAGGCTTTGTTGGCTTCAATTCTCACATCGAATTCAACCGATGGAATTCTGGAAAAACAAAAAGTGATTCAAGAACTGGTGACAAAACCAGAATGGTGTTTGGAATTCAGAACACACCTTGCCATGCAGGAGGAAAAAGTAGATCAGACAAAAATTACTGAATCCATGAGTAAGCATACCCGATTGTTACCTTCATTCGGGTCAGTGCTGGCCATTTCATTTAGCGTGATTTCAATTTCTTTATTGGGGCTTGTTATTGCCGATGTGGTGAGTTGGCAAGTCCTCATGTTTCCTTTTTTTGCCGGACTTTTGATCAGTGGTTTATTTGTCCAAAAAGTAAGTAAAATAAGTCTGAAGTCATCTTCACTTGCACTTAATTTCAGGCATCTTGCAGCATCGCTGAAACTGATCGAGTCTGAAAATTGGATCAGCGAAAATTTGGCCGAAGAAATAAATTCAACGAGTGGAAATCAAATTCAGAATTCAGCTTTGCTCGTTGAGTTTTCGAAAATACTTTCCTCTCTTGATCAGCGCAATAATATTTTTTTTGCACTTTTTGCAAATGGCTTTTTTCTATGGGATCTTAGACACGGGACGCGCGCTGAAAAATGGATTTTGAAGAATGCTGAAAAAATTGATTCCATTTTTACACTTGTGAATTCTGTTGATGCTCAGATTTCTTTTGCGACGTATGCGTATACACATGAATCTTATAGCTATCCATTGATTAGTCTTGATTCAGCTATTTTAATTGAAGCAGTAGAAATCAGTCATCCCTTGCTGAAAACTGAAAAAAGAGTATCAAATAACCTGATCATCAATCGAGAAAATTTCTTTGTCATTACGGGTGCAAATATGGCAGGCAAGAGCACCTTTCTTAGGACAATCGGAATCTCTGTTATGATGGCTAATTGTGGTTTACCAGTTTGTGCAAAATCATTCCGTTATGCTCCTGTAAAATTGATTTCGAGCATGCGCAGTTCTGATTCACTGGTGAATGATGAATCATATTTTTTTGCAGAATTGAAACGCTTGAAATTTATTGTGGATCAGTTGGACTCTGAAAATTATCTGATTATTCTGGATGAAATATTAAAAGGAACCAACAGCAAAGACAAAGAGGAGGGATCTAAAAAATTCCTGCAACGGCTATTAAGAACAGGCTCAAGCGGCTTGATTGCAACGCATGATTTAAGTCTTTGCGATTTGGCAACAGGTAATGTAAGTATTAAAAATTTCTATTTCGATGCTGAAATCGTAAATGATGAATTGCATTTTGATTATATCTTCAAAAACGGCATTTGTCAGAATATGAATGCTTCATTCCTGCTCAGGAAAATGAAAATTGTGGATTAGAAATTATCAAAACCAAAACAAGTATCAGATTCATTTCTAGTGTCAAAGAATCAGGCCGGAGTAAATTCTGACTATTGCATATCCATCTAATTCGGCGGGAAATTATGTACCGATTCAAATGAACTTGGATTAATTTTCAGAAATGAAATTTGTCAGAATCTGAAAGCATATTATTTGGATCAACAGCTACAGATAATTTTAATAAATACCTGAGTTAACATCTAATATGTGAACTTTAAGTATTTTGGCACCGAAGTTTACCCAAACTCGTTGAATATGTGTGGAATATTTGTAGTCATATCTGGTGCAAAGAACCTTCAACCGAAAGATAAAATTCTTTTTGATGAAGTTCTTAATGTCTTAACACATCGAGGCCCAGACGCTTGTGATTCAAGAATCTTAAATACGAATCAAGAAGATGGCTTTAATGTTTATTTAGGGCATAGAAGATTATCGATAATTGATCTTGACCCGAAGTCCAATCAGCCTTTTGAAGCGGATAACTACCAGATAGTTTTTAATGGTGAAGTATACAATTACCTGGAGTTGCGTAAAGAACTGGAAGCGGACTTTACGTTTAAAACGAATTCTGACACTGAGGTGATTTTGAGATATTATCAAAAGTATGGTACGTCAGGATTCGGGAAGTTTAACGGTATGTGGTCATTGGTAATTTATGACCCGATTAAAAATAATATTGTTGTTGCAAGAGATCGGTTTTCAGTTAAACCTTTGTACCAAATCGAAGATAATGGGGTTCTTTATTTTGCTTCGGAAATAAAAGCTCTTAAGAAACTAGGACTCACACTTACACCGAATACATTAGCAATTGAGCGTTTGTTGAGTCAGCAGCTGCTTGATGTAGATGATCAAACTTTTTATAATGAGATAAAAATATTTCCGCCCATGTCATTTATGGAGTTGGATTTAAAATCAAATACCCGAACGATTAAGAAGTACTGGGATTTTACAGCACCAGTACTTGAAAAAACTTTTGGAGACAGGAAGGAGGTTTTTAGAGAGCTACTGTTGGATTCATTAAAGTTAAGAATGCGCAGTGACGTGCCGCTGGGAACATTGTTAAGTGGTGGATTGGACTCAAGTGCAATAACGACTTTAATCCATGAACATTTGAATGATCAAATTCAATCTTTCTCTGTTGTATCTGATGAAAAAAAATATTCAGAAGAATCTTTTGTAGATTTATTAGTGAAGAACAAAAATATTTCGAATCGCAAACTTCGATTCGTTCCAGATGAAGCACTCGACAATATTAAAAATGTGCTCGATGTGCAAGATGAGCCTTATGGATCCTTAGGCGTTGTTGCGCAATATTTACTTTTTGAAAAAATTAAAAAGGAAACCGACATAACAGTTTTATTGAGTGGCCAAGGTGCCGATGAAGTGTTGTTAGGATACAATAAATTCTATTTCTTTTATCTTAAAGAACTTAAACAAAAACATCATTATCTGAAACTGATGGGCGCAATTGGTTCTTCATTTGCCAAAGGAACGGTTGTCAGGCAATTTTCCTAGAAGCACGCAAAAAGATATCTCCCAGGAAGCACGAATAAGGGTCGAAAGTTCTTTAAACGAGATCTTCATAAGGATAAAATTTGGTCGTATGATTCCATGACTGAGCGGCAAATTTTAGATATTAATAATTATTCCGTGCCTCATTTAACGCATTACGAAGATCGAAACTCCATGGCACATCAATTAGAAGTCCGTTTGCCTTTTTTGGATTATCGACTCGTTAATTATTTAGTGCATTTGCCCGTTGAAGACAAGTTAAAATCAGGCTGGACTAAATATTTGTTGCGCGAATCAGTTCATGAATTGCCGAATGAAATTCGGTGGAGAAAAGATAAGCAAGGATTTGTTACGCCAGAAGAGAAGTGGTTAAAAGGAGCTTTCGGTGAATATATTATTTCGTATTTCTCTCAGTCTTCGAAACTCGAGGATATGGGGATTCTTGATCGCAAAGAATTTGTTGAAGCCGTCAAGAGTTTTAGAACGCACTCGAAATGGTTGGTCTACGGTGATATTTTTACAGTATTTATAACGGAGATGTGGCTTCGTGAAAATTTTGCTTAATCCATTTGTTATAAGGACTGCAGAACGTTAGCCGTAATCACAAGAGTAGAAATTTCGGGAACCGTATTTGCAGTCACTGTTATTTCTTTTGTTACCGGAGTTCCAACTTGACCTTCTTTTGGTCGGAATATCACATCCATTTCACCAATTTCACCTGGCATAATTGGTTCTTCAGGTTTGTTTGGAACAGTGCAGCCACAAGAAGCTTTAGCATCTTTAATGATTAACGGTGCTTTGCCTGTGTTTTTAAATTTGAACGTGTATTTATTTTCGCTTGGATAAAAGACATTTCCAAAATCATGTTTGGTTTCAACGTATTCGATTGTAGTCGTTTCACCAGAAGCAGCATCTGTAGACATGGTTTCTTTTTCCTCTTCTGTCAAGATCGGATTGGTCGTTTCTACAACTGAACTTTGCTCGCCAGTGTTTACTACAACGTCAGAACTTTTATCTCCGCCGCAAGCTATTAAAGCCATTGATGCGATAATCAAATATTTTTTATTCATGATCTAATCTTCTTTAAATACTTAGCAAAATTAATAATCCAATCCCAATTCTTCAATTTTTTTGCCTTCAATCAATTCAAGCCCCTTTATGAATGCTTCGTTTTCAGCAATGTTGTAGATCTCGTAGAATTTGGCAAAATCCCAAAGGTTAGATGCAATACGCGCTTTTATCAAGGTGTGAATTAGTTTTTTAGAAGTTAAATAATCTGATTCGCTGTAGGTAATTCCATCTGCTTTCACTTGTTCCCAAAATCCGGGCATGGCTTCTTTTTCAATGTCGAAATCAGATCTGAATTTTTCAAAAGTAGGATAAGCTGCATTTAGTTTATCACGATTGTTATCTACATAGCTGAAAGCATACGTACTGATGCATCCTTTTCTGCTGATATCACGATACATTTTTGTCAATTCCAGCGTGTCGATCGGAACAAAGAAATCAGGCATAACACCGCCACCGCCATATACCGTACGTTTCAATTTTAAAGTTTGATATTGCAAGGAATCAGGGAATTTAATACTGTCCTGATGCATTAATTCACCGCTCAGATAGCGATTCAAATCAGCTTGAAAATAGGCATCAACTCCATCGTCATAAGGTGATTGAATGAATCTGCCTGAAGGAGTGTAGTAACGAGCAATGGTAATTCTGACCTCTGATCCATCACTTAATTTGTAAGGACGTTGTACCAATCCTTTCCCAAAAGTTCTTCTTCCGACAATCAATCCGCGATCCCAATCCTGAATAGCGCCAGCAACAATTTCAGAGGCTGAAGCAGAATTTTCATTCACCAGAACTACTAATTTTCCTTTTTCAAAGTGACCGCTCTTTGTTTCATCATAATATTGTCCTTGCGTATCTTTGTCATCCGCATACATGTTCTGACGAGGCTGTGCGCGACCTTCAGAGTAAACAATTAATTTGTCGTTTGCTAAAAATTGATCAACCATATATTTTGCTACGTGCAAAAGTCCGCCTGGATTTTCCTGAAGATCAAGTATCAGATTTTTCATTCCTGCTTTTTTCAATTTCAAAAGAGCTTCCTTGAATTCATCCATGGTTGTTCTGGCGAAACTGGTCACCTTGATGTAGCCTGTTTTTTCAGTCACCATATATGAGCTAGCAACACTGAACAATGGAATTTTGTCGCGGCGAACATCGTAACTCAAAATCTCATTTTCACCTCTGCGTTTGATTCCAAGTACGACTAAAGAACCTTTTGTTCCCATCAGTCGTTCGCGAACACCTGGAGTTTGAAGGCCAACGCCTGCTACAGTCTCTCCATCAATGGCCACAATTTTATCTCCGGCACGCACACCAACCAGTTCACACGGACCACCTTCAATGGTATTCACCACCGTGAGTGTGTCATCAATAATGTCAAAACGAATTCCGACTCCCACAAAACTACCGTCAATTTTTTCATTGGCACCTTGCACTTCTTCTTTGCTAATAAGGTAGCTGTGCGGGTCCAATTCTTTGAGCATGGCAACTATAGCTGCATCCGTAATAGCTGCGCCATCAAATTCATCCACGTAATAGGAGCTCAGATAATTGAAAACTTCTTCAAATTTTCCGGTTGTTTCATTTTCTTTTTGCTGTGCAAAAGTTGAAAAGGTAAACGTGATGATGAGGATTGAAAGAATATGTTTCATAGTATGTGTTACTTTTTTAGTGGGTTGGTATTATTCTTGTTACAGATAATTTATATGGCCCCAGGATCATTTGCGAAAATATTAATAAAATCAGTAGTGGTTTCCTATTTTTTGTTAACATCCCTCAATAATTATGCCGCCTTCATTGATGAACAACTTTCTTATAGCCGGGTAAAAATTGCTTACGATGAAAAATATGAAAGTATTGTTTCAAAACTCAAGAATCTTGACCTTGAAGTTAGTGGTTTTGAAGTTCTTCTCAAAGCTTATAAGTATGAAGAGGAGCTGCTTGTTTATGTGCGGAATAATATGGAGGACAAGTGGAAAATCTATGACACACTGGCTTTCTGTTCGTCGAGCGGCACTTTAGGTCCAAAAGTGAGTCAGGGTGACATGCAAATTCCGGAAGGTTATTACCACATCAATCATTTTAATCCATACAGTAATTTTTTCTTGTCGCTGGGTGTATCTTATCCCAATAAAGCAGATCTGAAAAAACGTCCAAGCCGCGATAAAGGCGGAGCTATTTACATTCATGGCGATTGCGTTACGATTGGCTGTATACCGCTAACTGACAATGTTATTAAAGAACTTTATGTGCTTTGTGCCCTTGCCAAAAATTACGGTCAGACTTCAATAGGTGTGCACATTTTTCCATTTCATCTGACATCCTACAAACTTGAATATGCTTCACAGCAAATGCCTGAGCATGCTGAATTTTGGTCAAATCTGAAATCAACAGAAACCTACTTTGATTCCCTTCAGATTCAGAAAAAAATTACTGTTACAGAAGCGGGTGATTATTCTATGAATTAAGGCAGAATGCAACGCTAAAGCCCGGGTATCAAGATTTGACGTAATGGTTTAGAATAGACCTAAAACCGTTAATAAATAGCCAGATACATTTTGTACTCTTACTAAATTGGGCGCCTCAATCAGTTAAATAAGAAAAAAATGTATCTTGGGGGCGTAATAAGAGTCTTACCCAAAATCATGCATTCACTTCACCGTATTTTCGTTGGTATTTTATTAACCATTTTAAGCACGAATCTGATTGCTCAGGTAAGTGTGCAAACCAATTTGGTTAATGCCGATAAAAACAGGCTGGCCTATAATTATTCAAAATCGCTTAAACTTTATAAAGAAGTATTGACAGTTGATGCGCAGAATACGCATGCTCTCGATGCAATCATTGACATCTACATGTATGACTACGAATTGTATGATTCTGCCAAAGTTTATCTCGATCAGCGCATAAAAATTTTTAAACCTGACACGAATTATCTTGCCTATTACAAATATGCAGATTGTTTGCGCATGATGGAACAACACCAGGAGGCGCTCAAGTATTATTACCTCTATAAAACTTACGGACCTAAAAAAGGAAAAGTAAATCAGCAATTAATCATTCGCATGAATGCCAATATTGCTTATTGCCAAAATGCCCTCACTAATCAGGAAGCTATTTACGAGCCTTACACCGTGGAGAACATGGGCTTTTTTATCAATTCCATTGAGCGAGAATATACGCCGGTATTTATAGAATCTGACAGTTTGCTATTGTATAATGCCCGCTATAAAGATTATGATGCAGAGCTCATGTCTGAAGACAATAAATATTTTGAAAACATCTATTATTTTGATTTGATAGAAAGTGTTGCTTCCACATTTAATCCTGAAATCGATCAGAAAAATCACGTAGCTGTTGTAAGCCGGACTTACGGTGGTGATACAATTCTGGTCTGCTACAAAAATACATTATGGTTATCTTCTTTTGGGGCAGATCGTTTAAAGAGTTTAGTTTCGTTGCCGGTTCCTTTAAACGGATACTACTTTCAACCGCATGGAACTTTCTCTGGAGATAACAAAACATTTATTTTCAGTGCAAAAGCAGAACATGACAATTTGGATTTGTATGTAAGTTATTTTGAAAACGGATCGTGGTCAATACCTGTTCCGCTGAGTCATCGAGTCAACTCAGGCTTTGATGAAGACGGTCCTTCTTTGAGTAAAGACGGCAATACACTTTATTTTTCTTCTAAAGGACACAACAGCTCAGGTGGATATGATTTTTATGTTTCTCACAAAGTGAAGGGTGAGTGGACACCTCCGGTAAATATGGGATATCCAATGAATTCTGCAGGTGATGATATTTATATCACATGGTCTCAGGACGGGCGTGGCGGTTTCTTTTCATCGAATCGTTTTGGAGGTTTTGGTGGCATGGATATTTATTCATTCGAATTAGTAAAGAAAACGGTTATAGGAACAACAAAAGATAAAGATGGAAACATTCTTGCCGATGCCAGTGTGATGATTAAAGATGATTCAACAGGTGTTGAGCTTCATGCTACTTCAGATGAAATGGGGCGCTTTTCTTTTTTGGTCGATCCTGAAATGAAATTTTCATTGCTTGGAACAAAAGAAAAATATTTTGATGGAAAAAATAAAGTTGAAACTTTTGGTGAACAAGGAACGTTTGTTGCAGATCTGATTCTTGAAAAAGATCCGGGACTCTCTTTGTATCTTTTGGTGATTGACAAAGCAACCAATGAACCAATTGACAGCGTAAAAATTACCGTCACAGATAACATGACGGGCATGACCGATTCAATTTTGACTTCTCTAACCGGAGATTATTTCAGGCCTCTTGCAGATAAAAAATTGAACGATCGAGGCAGTTATAATTTTTCAATTGAAAAGAAAGGCTACTTAAACAAGACGGTTACGTTTAATATTCTTTTTGATAAAGAGGGAAAATACAACGTGCATGAATATCTTGATGTAACTATTGAGAAAGTTGAAGTAGGACAGGATCTTTCCAAAATTGTTGAATTGAAACCAATTTATTTTGATCTTGGCAAGGCAACCATTCGCCCTGATGCAGCGATTGAACTTGATAAAATTGTAAAAGTAATGAATGACAATCCAAACATGATTGTTGAATTAGGATCCCATACGGATTCACGTGGAAATGCAAAATCAAATCAAACACTTTCTGATAAGCGGGCTAAATCTTCTGCAGATTATATCAAGCAACGAATTACCAATCCTGAACGAATCAAAGGAGTGGGTTACGGAGAGTCCAAATTGAAAAATGACTGCGGCGATGGTGTTACTTGCCCTGAAGAAAAACATCAGGAGAACCGGCGCACAGAGTTCATCATTATTTCAATGTAATCAGCAGTTGTCAAATCTGATCTTTCTTGCTGCGATTATTATTGACTGATGGTCTATTATTATTTGAACCTTTCGTAGCTTTGAAAAAAAGAATTTATGTCAGCCATTAATTGGAAAACCGCCATCGAATTTGAAGACATCACTTATAAAAAGTGTGATGGAGTTGCTCGTATAGCATTCAATAGACCAGATGTCAGAAATGCCTTCAGACCAAAAACAACCGCCGAATTATACAAAGCATTTTATGATGCTCAGGAAGATACTTCGATTGGTGTAGTTTTGCTTTCAGGTGAAGGACCTTCTTCAAAAGATGGAATCTGGTCTTTCTGCAGTGGTGGGGATCAAAAAGCAAGAGGTCATCAAGGTTATGTAGGCGAAGATGGTATGCATCGGTTGAATATTTTAGAAGTACAGCGCTTGATTCGATTTATGCCTAAAGTGGTGATTGCGGTTGTGCCAGGCTGGGCAGTTGGTGGTGGTCATAGTTTACATGTGGTTTGTGATCTCACACTTGCAAGTAAAGAGCACGCAATTTTCAAACAGACCGATGCAGATGTAACGAGTTTTGACGGGGGCTATGGTTCAGCCTATCTTGCTAAAATGGTTGGTCAGAAAAAAGCAAGAGAAATATTTTTCTTAGGTAGAAATTATTCGGCTCAAGATGCTTTTGATATGGGCATGGTAAACGCAGTTGTTCCACACTCAGAACTAGAAGATACAGCCTATCAATGGGCGCAGGAAATTCTTGAAAAATCTCCTACATCAATCAAGATGCTCAAGTTTGCAATGAACCTCACCGATGATGGAATGGTTGGCCAACAAGTTTTTGCCGGTGAAGCTACTCGCCTTGCGTACATGACTGAAGAAGCCAAAGAAGGCAGAAATGCTTTTCTTGAAAAACGCAAACCGAATTTTAAGAATATAAAGTGGATTCCGTAAGGAAGGGAAATTCCAAATCACAAATTCAAAATTCCAAATCACAGTTTTTTTGGAACGCAAATTGGTTACTTCGGCTTCGCTCAGTAACCGGAGTCTAGACCGAAGTGTAAGACACTTATATTTATCTTTTTTGTTCTAAGCATCTTCTCCCGGTTGCGGACCACTTAAGGCCGACGAATCCGAAAGAATCTCATTTTGTTCAGAATAAAAAATCAGACGTTAAACCAAAATCCAAAACCGGTGGCTGAGCGGAGCCGAAGCCACATCTACTTAAACTTAATCACCTCAATCTCCTGTGCGTTTTTCAATAATCTCACCCAAATAACCGAACCATCTGCCATTTTAATTAAGTTACTTCCATCACGATTGATGGGGCTGTCAGGCATTTTATAATCAGTGCGCTTTTCTTGAGCGTAGAACGAATTTAAATCTTCAATGATACTTTGTCTGCCGCCGCGTTCATCTAACATCAGGTATCTGTCATTAAACGTGTATCGGCCAGATTGCTTGTCATATTTTGCTTCTGAATAGACAAGTAAAAGTTCCGTTCCTAAATCAACCAACTTTGGATTTACTTCTTCAATTTTATCCGTTTTGGTGATTTGTTTTACAATTAATTCTTTGCTGTCCAATGAACATTTTACTAAAAATAAATCGTTGTGACCGCGGTTAACAGAATTTTCATTTGACTCAATCGTAGCTTTAGCGCCTTGTTCAGTTTCAATCATGATATACATGAAATTGTTGTAGATGAGCGGCTCGCTGATATGGGTGTCAGAAACATAATTGTCACCCGGGTTTCCGTCTATCTTATAAAGCAGATGATGGTAGAATGAAGTGGTATCATTATCAGTAGAATCTTTTGCAATTGAGATATCTACTTTTGATAAACAAACACCACGCGGATAGGAATCGCCCAAACTTAACAGGTATGCATTTTTAGCATCATGCGTGCTGGTTTGCGCAAAACAGTGTGAAACGTGAAACATATCTTCGTTTCCTTTTTTAAGAATTCCATTTTCAGGTGAAAAGGTTTTGTATGCACCAGACTGAAGTACTTGCATATCCGGCCAGCGCTTTTCAGAATTCATATAGATGATTCCAAACGTGTCTGCAATTTCTAAACAAACATTATCTCTTGAATAATAATCGAAAACCTGATTGTTAGGGAATTTGACATCATTCTTTTTAAAGACTACCTGTGACAATTCCACATCACCGTTGTGATTGTGTTTGTTGAGGTAGAGACTTGGATAAATATCAAAACTCAACATGTTGTAATCGGTTGATGAGAGTGAAAAGAATCCCTTTTCAGAGATTGCAATATCATGAATGATTTTATCGTGGTGTGCCTTACTCACAATTTCACATTTTGAATTGAACTTAAAAATTTCAGAGCCTTCAGAATGTGCAAAGACAACTACAAATCCATTGTCAGGTGTAGCCTGCACAACCGGATTATTAAAATCAGTAGACATAAAATGCGGCAGCTTAATAGCATAATGTTCTGTGCGGTTAATCAGTTCACCTTTTTGCACGATAGGATCATGGGCCGGTGGCACCGGTGGATTGTATTTTGCGGTCACTAAAATGGAATCTAAATTTTGTTGTGCTTTTAAAAAAGTTTCGGCAGCGTACATTGATTTGATAGAGACCAGGAATAAACCAGTTTGATTAATCGTGTACAACAAAGTGAGTTTGCGCATTCCTTTGTCATATTCTATTACGGCGTTGCTGAACGATTTACGCATAAACTCATTGGACGTAGTTTGAAAACGTGTGATGTCATAATTCTTCATCTCTTTGCTCTGTGCAAACGCAGGCTTGAAAAAAGTCTCAAAGCCTTCGTAGATGTCTACTTTATGACATTCTCTGAATTCAAAAAGTACATTGTCTAATTTGAAAGAGTATGAATAATAGTAAGCAGCGCTATCTAAACGCAAACGATTCCATGCATAGGTGCTGATTCCGTCAGTCGTGACCATTACTTTGTTTCCAGAAGCGGCAGCATTGGGCACCGTAAATGTTACGGTAGATAAAGTGACATCTGTTCCCTGGGCAACAATGAAAAAGGACGAGAGAAAAAGGAGGGATAGTATAAATCGCATGCTTTGCTGTAAAAGGTTGTTTCGTAAATATAACAGATTATCGCATTCATTTTATTTTTGAAGAGCATTAACCAACTCGTCCAATTTTTGACTGTTAAAATCTGCTACGTTGACTTCAACGTCTGAAAGTTTGTAGACTGGCAAACGCTCAGAAAGTTTTTGTGCAATATAGTTTTTCAGATTTTCCTGACTGTGAATATAATTTTCAAGAAGGGGTCGGGCTTGTTTGGCGTTGAAGAGACGGTTTGATAGTATTTCCGGATTAACATCTAAAAAAACAGTCTTGCCTTTTGCTTTCATGAGTTCAATATTATTATGAAAGCAGGGCGTTCCGCCTCCTGTAGAGATAACGGTTTTTGGCTGATTAAATTTTTTAAGCCATTCTGATTCAAGCGCTCTGAAGTAATTTTCTCCGTGCTCTTTAAAAATCTGTGCAATTGATTTTTGTTGTTCACTTTCAATTTCACGATCCATATCCAGGAAAGCATAACCAAGTTTATTAGCCAGTTTTTTGCCAATGGTTGATTTTCCGCTTCCCATGAAGCCAATTAAAAAAATGTTCATGCTCAAAAATAGGGACAAGCAATTTGAGATTGAGACTGTTTGAAGAAAATTCGGCTTTTTTTATAAAATGTGTTGCAGAATAAAATAAACACTCTATATTTGCACCCGCAATCGAGCAAGATTCCGTAGCTCAGCAGGTAGAGCATCTCCCTTTTAAGGAGAGGGTCCTGGGTTCGAATCCCAGCGGGATCACTAAAATTGTCCGTTCACGTAAAGTGTACGGACTTTTTTTTTGGATTTAAACCGCAGTTCAAAAGACAAAGCCTTATCTTCGGAACTGAATCCAGGTTCGTAATGAAGGTCTGATCCAACCAAATTGAAGATCATACGTAATTAAGAACAAGTACATTTAATAAATTGTTGCTCCATATGAAATTAGTAAATTCAATTCTCGTCACACTTAGTTTAATTGTTGTGCTTTCATCATGTCACAAAGAAGGATGCACGGATACAATGGCTGATAATTATGATGCTGATGCAACCACTGAAAATTTCACCTGCAGTTACAGTGGTAATTTGATTTTCTGGAGTACCATTGCCACGCGCGATTCATTGATCAATCTTGGTCATACCATGTTGCGTTTTGAATTGGAAGGAGCGCTTGTGGATTCGATGGCTACTGCATCATTCTCTGCAAGTTCAGGTGATTGCAACTCGGCTGGAGCTAAAACAATTTCAAGAACAATGGTTGGCAACACGGAGCGTACTTATAAATACCGCGTGAAAGGAAATGGTTTTGTAACAGTCTATGAAGGTTTTGTCACCGTTGAAGCTGACGACTGCGCAGCAGTTAAATTCTGGTAGAAAATTTTCTCACGGCCTTTTTATTTTCTTTGCTGTTTTTCACGGATTAAATTTTACTTTTGCACCGCATCAAACGAGATGCGTTGTTAGTATCTGAATTCAGTAAATCGATACTATATTGCCCAAGTGCTGAAATTGGTAGACAGGCCAGCTTGAGGGGCTGGTGCACTATGTGTGTAGGGGTTCGAGTCCCCTCTTGGGCACATCTAAGAAAGAAGAAACGAATGTGCAGCGAATCTTAGTATGCTGCATAAAGTTTAAAGTCAATCTAGACTTTTTCTCATTTTTAATTACCTTCTTGCTTTAGTTTGTTCAGAAATTTTTGGATTGAATTCTACAAAATTCTTTCCCATTTTTTGAGCAAGATCTTCTGCAAACGCAACAGCTTTAGCCTTTGAATCACATGTTTTAATCAGTATTTTCTTTCGGTGATTGGCGCTAAGAAGATAAACTTCATTCTTGCTCACGTCCATATCTGTACCAATGCCACCTGTTCTTGAATTTGCAACGCTTTGTGTTTTCCCTATTTTTAATACACAAAGATCAGGCAGCAACAAGCTGGATTCCCATTTCCCTGATTTGATTCCAAATACAGAGCCATACTCACGGATATAATTATTGGAAAGAGAAATTTCAGTTCCAAATTTAGAAGTCAACGCAAAAAGCGCTATCAAAGTAATCACTGGTCCGACAAAAAGTCCAGGACCACCTGTGATCATCGCAAATATTCCAAATACTGCGAGTAATCCGGAAACAAAACGAGTAGCAGGTCCAAAACTAAACCCATTGCTAATGGAGATATCTGCTTTTGAATTAGAGATATGATCGTTATCGACCAGTTGATCGTTCTTGCTCATTTTTTTTTCTTAAAGATATAATAAAGAGCACAAAAAAAACCGAAGCCTAATTAAAAGCTCCGGTCGGTATTCCAGTTAGTAGGTTGGTTTTTAGTTGTTGTTGTTGTGTATAAGCTACTGGATCTTTGTAATCTTTAAACAGATTTCTCTGCCTTGGTTTCTTGTTCTGGAATAGTACACGATGCTCCACCACTTTTTAAAGTGAAGTCCAGCCTCCGCCGTTTTCAACTTGAATGCCGTGTTTTTGTAAGATAGATTTTGCCTGACTGCTTCTCATACCGCTTGCACAACAAACTACAATCGGTTTGTTCAGCGCTTTGATTTTTTTTGCTTCTGATTCAATTCTATCCAGCGGAATGTTTTTAGATCCTCTGTAATTACCTCCTTTAAATTCTTGTGGTGAGCGAACGTCAATTACGACTGCTCCTTTTGAAATTAGTTCGCGGACATTTGATTTGCCGCCTCCCATTAAGTTTGAAAAAAATCCCATATCATTTTGTATTAGTTGATACAAAGGTCAGGACTAGTTTTAAGCTGAACTGTGATTAATGTTACACGACTGCTATTGAAAGCATTCACAGGCGTTTGGTGAGATGTCTGCAATCCTTGAACGATTTTCACCAATGATATACGTGATATAATATTCAGTGCCTCTGATCTTTCCTTTCATCACGTATTCAGGATTTGGATTTAAGCGTGGTCGTGAACGCGTCACATCAAAATTGCCAGTCTTATGGAACTCCATTATTTCTTTTTCAGTCAATCCCAAACAATCCATCTGGCATTCAGCTAAGTTCAGAATTCTCAATTCGTGTGATTCAATAATGATTCGCACATCTTCATCCGGAATAGGAACAGGATGTTTTAATTTATTGGACAGGAGCGAGGTACAATTTTTTTGCGCTTCATAACTAAAGTTGATTACTTCAGAAATACTGTCATAGAGCGCATAGGTCACTGAAAACGCATGTTCACCTTTTTCACCTTCAATGAGGTATTTTTTCGGGTATTGATCCGTAACACTTTCAGAAAGATTCACATCACCAGCATCATTGAGCAACGCGTAAATATCTGCATTGGTAACACCTGCACAGGTCATCACTTCATGCAAACTATCACCAATTAAAATTTCTTTTTCTGCAATCATATTTTTAACACGATTGCCTGGCAGCCATGAACAACCGCGGTTACCAAAAATCATAAACATGATTACGAGCCCAATTAAAAAGCCGATGATATAATATTTAAGCCTAGTTTTGAAGCGATCCACAATAGAAAAATTTGGTGCGAATTTAATCATTATTCCTTCGCACGGGATGGGCTCGCCCCATCCCATTATGTAATGCCCAGTTGCCCAGATCCATGATCCATCAAAAAATCGCACGGGAGGGCTCGCCCCCTCCGTTTGGCAATGCGCCTATCCCAGCCCAATCATCAAAAAAATCATACCTTTGCCTCAACACAGACAAAGCATGAGCTCAAAACCATCTATACCAAAAGGAACCCGCGATTTTTTACCTGAAACCATGGTGAAACGCAATTATATTTTTTCAACGATCAAATCGGTTTTTGAAAAATATGGATTCCTGCCCATTGAAACTCCTTCCATGGAGAACACTGAAACCTTAATGGGGAAATACGGTGATGAAGGAGATAAATTGATTTTTAGAATTCTGGATTCTGGTGATAGCGTTAAGAATGCAGATGTGGCTGCTCTTGCGGATGGGAATTATGGAAAGTTTTCAAATTCAGTTGCCGGTAAAGCCTTGCGTTATGATCTAACAGTTCCTTTTGCGCGTTTTGTAGTACAGAATCAAAATGAATTAGCCTTTCCGTTTAAGCGTTATCAGATTCAACCGGTTTGGCGCGCTGATCGTCCTCAAAAAGGAAGATACCGTGAGTTTTATCAATGTGATGCCGATGTTGTTGGAAGTGATTCATTGTTGTATGAAATTGAATTGGTTCAGATTTTTGATGAGGTACTTTCCAAATTAGGTTTTGAAGATTTTTCAATCAAAATAAACAATCGCAAAATATTAAGTGGAATTGCAGAAGTTTGTGGTGAAGCTGAAAAATTAATTGCCATTACAGTTGCCATTGATAAGCTTGATAAGATTGGAATTGATGGCGTGATCAAAGAATTACAAGAGAGAGGAGTGAGCGATCAGGCGATCAAAAAAATTAATCCACTCTTCAGTCTGACCGGGTCAAACGAAGAAAAACTTTCAAGTCTAAAAACATTTTTAGAATTATCTGAAGTTGGTTTAAAGGGCATTGAAGAATTGTCTTATGTGTTAAGTCGTGCAAACGAATTGGGAATTCAAAAGGCAAACATTGAATTTGATGTGACGCTTGCGCGCGGTTTGAATTATTACACCGGTGCTATTTTTGAAGTGAAGGCAAATAATGTTCAGATGGGCAGTATTTGTGGGGGCGGTCGTTATGATGACCTAACCGGTTTATTTGGTTTGAAAGGATTATCAGGTGTAGGAATTTCATTTGGTGCAGATCGCATTTACGATGTGATGAATGAGTTGAATTTATTTCCAACAGCTGCTTTGACATCAACCAAAGTTTTGTTCATCAATTTTGGAGAGACCGAGCAAATGCATTCTTTGAAAATTGCAAAACAATTGCGTGAAAAAAATATAGCCTGTGAAGTGTATCCGTCAGATGCAAAAATGCAAAAGCAAATGAAGTATGCGAATGATCGCAAGATACCATTTGTGGTGATGATCGGATCAAAAGAAATCGAATCCAATCAGGTTACGTTTAAAAATATGGAAAGTGGTGCACAGCAAACCGCATCGCTGGATCAGTTGATCAAAGAAATCTCACAGTGAGTTCAAAAAAATAAATAGTGAAATGAAACATTCCATTTCGTCAGATCATTTGAGTCTGCAAAAAATTCAGGAGATTATTGAAAATAACATCAAGTTGGAATTATCTGAATCTGCCCGTAAAAAAATTCAACTCTGCCGTGATTATCTGGATCAGAAAATGAGCAAAGCAGGTGAGGTGCATTACGGAATCAATACAGGTTTTGGTTCACTTTGCGACACCGTTATCTCCAATGAAGATTTGGGAAAATTGCAACGTAACCTTGTTCTCTCACATGCCTGCGGAACCGGTGATGAAGTTCCCAAAGGAATTGTGAGATTAATGTTGCTGCTGAAAATTCAAGGACTTTCTTATGGTCATTCTGGTGTACAAGTTGAAACGGTTCAGCGTTTGATAGACATGTACAACAACGACATCACGCCAATCATTTATCAGCTAGGTTCATTGGGCGCATCAGGTGATTTAGCTCCGTTAGCACATTTATCATTGCCCTTAATTGGTGAAGGTGAAGTTTATTTTGGAGGTGATCGCATGAAATCAGTAGAGATGCTTTCACTCATGAAATGGTCCAAAATAGAATTGAAATCAAAAGAAGGATTGGCCTTGTTGAACGGAACACAATTCATGAGCGCATATGGTGTTTGGTCATTAATTCAAAGTAATCGTCTTTCATACGCAGCTGATTTAATTGGCGCCATTTCATTAGAAGGATATGATGGAAGATTGAATCCATTTTATGAAAACGTAAATGCAATTCGTAATCAGGTTGGTCAAATAGAAACAGCTGCGCGATTCAGAAAAATTTTAGAAGGAAGTGAGTTGATTGCAAAAGAAAAAATTCACGTTCAAGATCCTTATTCATTCAGATGTATACCGCAAGTGCACGGCGCTTCAAAAGATGCTATTGCACATGTCACAGCTGTGTTTGAAAGAGAGATTAATGCCGTCACGGATAACCCAACTATTTTTCCAGAAACGGATGAAATTATTTCAGCCGGAAATTTTCACGGTCAACCGCTTGCAATCTCACTTGACTTTTTAGGAATTGCCTTAGCAGAACTCGGTAGTATTTCAGAACGCAGAATTTATAAACTGATCAGCGGCACCAGAAATTTACCACCATTTTTAGTTTCAAAACCGGGTTTGAATTCAGGTTTTATGATTCCGCAATATACGGCGGCGTCGATTGTCAGTCAGAATAAACAATTGGCAACACCGGCATCAGTAGATTCCATCGAGTCATCAAACGGACAAGAAGATCACGTGAGTATGGGCGCAAACGCAGCCACAAAAACGTATCGTATTGTTGAAAATCTGAACCGTATTCTGGCAATCGAATTATTCAATGCCGCGCAGGCAATCGAATTCAGACGCCCCGGAAAATCAAGTGCGGTTATTGAAAATTTATTGAGCGATTACCGCAAACATGTGCCATCTGTTCAGGATGATAAGTACATGCATCCTGAGATTGAAAAATCAATTAACTTTATTAAAAAAATTCAAAATTATGTCTGAGTTATTAGATGAGAAAAGCCTGTTGAATGAAAAACGTGGAGCTACATTAAAAGTTCTTGCAATTTTATCATGGGTGTGGATTGGCTTAGGGACTTTGATGACGCTGCCTGGAATTTTTTCTGGCCCAATGACTCCTGAACAATTGGAAGACGCTAAAGTGGAAATTCTTTCGATGGTGACACCTGAATCGCAAAAAATACTGGGACCAGATTTTATGAATGAAAACATTGCAATTCTGGAGCGCACCAATGAACTCCATTATTCCATTATGGGTCTGAATATCTCAAGTTATATTTTAGGATTCTATGCTGTTTTCTTAATGTATAATCTCAAGAAAAAGGGATTTTATTTATATGTTCTTTATTCGTTGATTCCGGTGATTAGTCCGCTTTTATTTTTTGAGCCCGGCCCAATCAGAGGCATGACTATTGGCGTGTGGCTTTTCCTTGCATCCGTGTTCTGTATTTTATACGGTGTGCAAACAAAACGAATGGCCTGACCAACGCTTGTATTCAAAGCTTCGTTTAGTTTATAGGATGAAAAAATTAGTAAGCATAGTGAGTGTTTTTGTATTGATTTCTTCCTGTAAGAAAGACGATACTCCGATTATTTATGGCTACGATGTTTATCCAATGGAGGAGGGGCATTACGTGATCTACGATGTCGTGGATATTTTTCACGATGTAGCATTGATACCCGCACACGACACAAATTATTATCAAATCAAAGAAGTAGTTGGAGAAGAGGAATTGGATGGAGAGAATCAGCCATACCGAAAACTCTATCGCTATTACCGTGCGTCAGATACACTTAATTGGATTATGCAAGATGTTTGGACCGTAAAAAGAACCGGGCAATCTCTTGAAACACTTGAGGAAAATAAACGCAGAATCAGTTTAGCTTTTTCTATTTCATACGATCAGTATTGGAATTACAATGCCCTGAATGAAGACGAGGAACTGACCGCTCGGTATGACAATATCTATGAACCATTTTCAATTGGATCTGATTCATATGACTCAACCGTGCGCGTTGAAATTGAAAATCTGATCACCTTCATTGAATACAAAAGACAATATGATATTTATGCGATGAATGTTGGTCGCATCATTCGTGTACAAAAGGATTTGGAGATTCTGAATTCGGATACAACAGATATCAAGAAGGGCACTGAGCTTTTTTATACTGCAATTGATTTTGGTATTGAATAAGTAGAGAATTATTTTCTACCTTGTCGTCCTGAAAAAACAAAAAAAAACTATGCGTGTACCCATTACAAAAGAGTTGAATCTCGAAGACTTGAAGTCTATTCTTGAACGTGAGCATTCAGGATTAAAATGTACCTGGCGCGGAAAAAAAGTACTCATCGTGAGTGATCCTGCTGTTTCTAAATCAGCGGCAGCACAAGTGATGGCTGGAAAAAAGAAAGCTACAATTGTGGAGGCATTTTCTACGGTGGGAGGTCAAATGTTATTCTTCCTTTTTGTTTTATTATTGGGTATTATGATTCCGTTTATTATTTACCTGATTGCTTTTAAACCTAAGCAAAAAGTTATTTGTAATAAGGTTGCAGATGTGGTTCGTGCGCACTATGGTGCGACTGAGGTAGTTTAAGTCATTGAAAACACCGTTCCTATATTGTTGGAACAAGCTTGAAATATGGGCGATAAGGCAACTTATCGCCTTTTTTTTCGTATTCAAATAAATGACCAATTTTTTCGTTACTTATTTAAGTGAAACTTAAATATCTCCTCATATTCTGTTTTGTGTTTGCCTTTGGCAGATCAAGCTTTGCATCGCACATTATGGGAGGTGAAATTACCTGGACCTGTTTAGGCGCAGGCTCCTATCAGTTTAATTTGATTCTTTATCGCGATTGCAACGGAATAGAAATCACGGATCCTTCATTGAATATTGAAGTTTGGGGGCATCCAACAGTCACAACAATTACCTGTAATTTGCTTTCCTCAACAGATTTGAGTCCTTCATGTACACAAGTTGGCGGTGGTCCCATTGAACTAGCTTGTGGTGCTGGCATGGGAGGAGGAAACGGAGCAGGAGCGGTACAAAAATTTCATTACCAATCAGCACCAATCGTTCTTGCTGGTACTCCACCTGCAACAGGCTGGGCGTTTACCTATGATTCATTTTCAAGAAACTGGGATCTGAGTAACATTGTCGATCCATTCAACTACGGACTGACTTTGTCTGCTAGAATGTATGTCGTGGTAGGTGCAAATGCAAATCCATGCACTGACTCGTCTCCTCAATTTGAGCAGGATCCATACATGCTGGTATGCGCAGGCACCGAGTTTCAGTATAATCCAAGTGCATTTGATCCAGATAATGATTCTCTTGTTTATTCGTGGGGAGTTCCGTTAGATCATTTTTTATCCGGGTCTTTCAATCCGCCTGTCAATCCATCACCTGTAGCGTTTGTTGCAGGTTATTCAAACACAAACCCTACTCCAAATGCAAGTTTTGCGGCAGGTAATATTCCAGCAACAATGGATACTGAAAGTGGTGTGATTTCGTTTCTTTCCAACACAACGGGAAATTTTGGACATGTTCAAAAAATAGATTCATACCGCAACGGTCAATTGGTTTCAACCGTCAACAGAGAATTTCAGATGATTGTGATTGCTTGTCCGGGATACAACAATGATGCACCAGTCATCACACCACCATTCTCTGCAGGCACAAGTTTTGAAGCCGAATTTTTTGCAGGTGATCTGGTGAATTTTAACATCGTTATTTCTGATCCGGAACTTTTACAGGATGGAACACCACAGACTGTTGTATTAAATCCTTCCGGAAGTTATTTTGGAACCAACTTTACAAATGCCGCCACAGGTTGTGATTATGCTCCGTGCGCTACGTTAAGCACTGCACCTATTATTTCTGGTGTACAAGGATTAACCACTACATTCAACTGGCAGACATCGTGTGATCATTTACTTGATGCGAATGGTGTTCAGCAGGCAGAGGTCACATACTATTTTGTCCTGAATGCTCAGGATGATTATTGCACAGTGCCGGGCCGCACATTTGAAACCGTAGCCATCAAGATAAAAAATAAAGAAATGCTTGCAGCTGCAGATTTGCATTGTGCAGATGTTGCTGGCAAATGGAGACGTAACTTTAACCTGGGAGCCTACCACAGATCTTTCCGGAACTTCATTTATTGAATATCAGGTTTGGTCACTTGAAGATGGTTTCCTTGCCGCTATTCCAACAATCGCAACATCATCTTTTACAGTTGCCGGAGCCAATGCAGATCTGGGGGCTAAACACTACTACATTAAAACTGAGTTTGGATGTAACGGCAATAATTCAATCAGTTCAGATACCCTGTCTACAATTTATCTAAATATGATTGATCTTGCTGATGGTCGCGTTTCGTTGAGCTGGAACGATACACATAATCCAATCAATAATGGCGATAATTCTACCTATGAAATATACCGCGAATATCCTTTAGGAGTTTGGACATTAAGAGGAACCATGCCTTTCGGTGGAAGTAATTTTTTCATCGATACCATTGATGTTTGTGATGCAATGCAGGCCTATGAAATTCGTATTTCAAACAGTGCGGGTTGTGTTTCTACTTCCAATGAACCTGCCATGTTTTTGCAAGACATTATCAATCCATTAATACCGGTGATTGATTGGGTAAGCATTGATACAACAAATGGAAATGTAAATCTGAGTTGGAATGTGAATCCTGCTGCTGATACATATGGTTATATCATCTACATGCTGATTAACGGATTTTGGGAACCTATTGATACTGTATACGGAATTGGAAACACCTCTTATTCTTACGCAGGAACCAATTCGGCTAACGTAGCTGAAACGTATCGTCTGGCTGCTTTCGATTCTTGTCTCACGGTTACTTTTCCGCAAGTTTATCAAACTTCAGCATTGAGTCCGCCGCATACAACAATTCATTTACAGGAGGAATTCAGTCCGTGCGATAAAGCAGTTACACTAGAGTGGACACCTTACATGGGATGGGTTGCGGGTGTTAACCGATATGAGTTAATTGTGAGCATCGCAGGTTCACCGTACGAAATTATCGCTTCACTAGGAGCATCAACAACCACGTTCACGCATGCTGATTTATTCTATGATGCAAATTATTGCTACTTCATTCGAGCGGTGTCAAATGATGATTCTATTTCTTATTCTAATCGTGCATGCCGATTCACACAAAGTCCAAGTGAAGCAAATTTCCATTACCTCGCTTCAGCATCTTACAATCTTGCAGATGAAGTTGAATTGACCTGTTATACAGATGGCGCTGCATCCGTTCAGGGTTATGAGGTCGAAGTAAAAGGTCCGCTTGATTTGGATTATAGCTATCTGGCTACTGTAAATGCAAACGGAACTGATTTCGTTTATTATAATGATGGCACCGTAATTCCTGATCGCGGTGCATATCAATATCGGATTAATTTAATTGATTCATGCGGCAATGTAGGTTTTGTGACGAACGTTGCGCGCACTGTATTTCTTGAAGTTCAGACAGACCATGTCAGTATGATTAATACACTTAGCTGGTCATCTTATGAAGGCTTCGATGGCAACATCATTGAGTACAGAGTTTATCGCGGAATAAATGGAGTGTTTGATGTATCGCCAATAGCAGTAACACTGCCTGGTGTTCGGTCATTTGAAGATGATGTATCATCGTTTATGCAATCTGAAGGTCAGTTTTGTTATCGGGTAGAAGCGGTTGAGTCTGTCAATTCTTATGGTTTTGCTCAGACAGCTTTTTCAAATAATGTGTGTGTAACCATTGATCCGCTGGTCTATATTCCAAATGCATTTATTGTCAATGGCGAAAATCCAATCTTTATTCCAATTGTATCCTTGTATGATTTTGATTCTTATCTGCTCACAATTTACGATCGTTGGGGCGGAGTAGTTTTTCAAACTGAAGACAGAACTGAAGGCTGGAACGGTGAAGCTGACATGGGTGATTTAAAGCCTCAGGGAACGTATGTTTATCATCTCACGTTTCAGGATCGCGCCGGTAAAATCTATAATTACCGTGGCATTGTAACCATGCTTATTGATAAGGAATAATCAGTGATCTGATCCAAATTGAGAGCGGTACCAGAATAAACCAGACACCAAGTGTAATTAGAATTCCGGAAACAGAAAATTCCTTATTGGCTTTTGTTGATTCAGTATCTTTAGATGTGCCCATGCGGTTTGTCAAACCAGATAACCGTCCGCCAAAAAAGAAAATGCTGCGCACCACCGCAAGGCTGACAATGGTAATTGTTATCCAGTCAAAATTCTGGATTTCAAAAAAACGATAGAATAATTTACTCAAAAAATATCCGGCGGTAGCCATAATTCCAATCGTGAATAAGATTGGAAAAACAGGAGCATCTTTTATACCGTCTTTAAAAGCTTTGTGGGCAAATGCATAGATGAGTCCAACGATAACGCCCATCATATCAATAGCGGCCATTTCAATAAAAATGACTGAATAATCAGTCGTGTTAAACCATGACGCAGCCAAAAGCAATAAAGGCGTCAAGAGTAATGCTAAAATACTTAAGATTGGCTGATGAGGTGGAGAGTAAACCACCGATAAGAGAGTTTGATAAACCACTAGAACAATCCAGCCGCTGATCAGAATTTTAATGAAAAGGTCATTGCCGAATCCTGTTAGAATTCCATACATAGCAAAACCAAAAAGAGGCAAATAAGAAATTAAAGCGAAATGAATTTTTTCACTACTCACAGCTCTAAAATTTTTTGACGCACCAATTCTGTTCGCTGATCCATTGGAAGGTTGTTCAGCTCGTCTGGTGAAATGGGGTTTCCAATAACAACATCAACCTGTCCGGGTTTGATTTTTAATTTGTTTGCAGATGGCCAGATGTCATACGTTCCCTTGATATGAACCGGAATTATATAGGCCTTTGCGTCTTCGGCCAAATAGAATCCGCCCTTTTTTAAAGAGTTGAGTTTTCCGGTTTTTGAAGTGGTACCTTCTGGATAGATTGCTACGTGCCTTCCTTTATTTATCAGCTGGCCTGCTCGTGACAAACTTTCTTTGGCTTTGGTAGTGTTTTTTCGGTCAATCAAAATGGTATCTGATAACATCAAATACCAGCCTAAAAAAGGAATTACTCTAAGTTCTTTCTTAGCAATAAAATGAAGTCGTAACGGAACCGATTTCAGAAGCACGGGAATATCCAGATAGGAGGTGTGATTGGACATGACAATGTAAGGAAGATTGGGTTTTATATTTTCAGCTCCGGTAATTTTTAGCTTGGCGCCCATTAGAAAAAGTGCAACGGGTGTCCATATTTTTTGAGCAAAGTAAAAGGTTGGTTCTTTGCTAAAGAACAGGAGCGAAGTAATAAGAGATAACACAATGCATATCACTGCCCAGGCGCCAAAAATTATTAGCAATATTATGGTCAAGAAAATGCGCATCACTTTTTCTATTGTGGGTCTACATCAATATCTACTCGTATAGCCCGGTAATCATGCATGGCTAAAAATTGTTCAATTTTTTCACGAATCACATCTTTTACTTTTTTAGGTGATGATTCACGTTCAAATTTAATTGTAATCGTTTTAATGAACATGTTTTTGATTCTTGAAATAGTAGGTGTTTCAGGACCCAGTAAACGCTCATTAAAAATTGCTTTCAGATTTTTTCCAAGCGTAATCGAACCCATTTCCAACACATCTTTGTCACGGTGTTTTAGCGTTAGTGATATGATTCTAAAAAAAGGCGGATAATGAAAGTTTTTCCGTTCAAGAATTTCCTGATTGTATAATCCTTCATAATCATGCTGCATTACTTTTTGAATAATCCAGTGGTCCGGATTAAAACTTTGAATGATTACTTTTCCTCGTTTTGCTTTTCGCCCCGCGCGGCCTGCAACTTGTGACATGAGCTGAAACGAGCGTTCAAAAGATCTGAAATCCGGATAGTGAAGCATTTGATCTGCGCTTAAAATTCCGACTAAACCTACGTTGTCAAAATCAAGTCCTTTAGTTACCATTTGTGTTCCAATCAAAACATCAACCTCTCTATTTTCAAAGGAAGAAATAATTTGCTGATATGAATTTTTTGCACGTGTGGTATCTAAATCCATGCGTTGAATTTTGATGTTTGGAAATAGAATGGCAAGTTCATCTTCTACTTTTTCAGTTCCAAATCCAAGCATTTTTAATTTACGACTTCCGCAACCACCGCACGATGCAGGAGGTGTAATGAAATAACCACAGTAGTGACATTTCAGTGCATTGCTCAGTTTGTGGTAGGTGAGTGATACATCACAATTTTTGCATGTGGGTGTCCAGCCGCAAAGTTCGCAGGACCAAATGGGCGTATAGCCGCGTCTGTTTTGGAACAAAATTACTTGTTCTTTATTCTTAAAAGCTTCTTCCATTTCTGAAACCAAAAAGGAAGAGAAATGCGACTTCATTGTCTTTTGCTTCGTCTCTTTTTCAAGATCCGCACATTGAATTTCAGGCATTTTTACACCACCAAATCGCTCGGTTAAAGTAACCAAGCCAAACCGATTTTCTTTTGCATTAAAGTACGTTTCAATCGCTGGTGTAGCAGAACCTAAAAGTATTTTTGCTTTGTGAAGTTGCCCTAAAACAATAGAAGTATCGCGTGCATTGTAGCGTGGTGCTGGATCAAATTGTTTGAATGAGTTTTCATGTTCCTCATCAATAATTACCAGACCCAAATTTTGAAAAGGTAAAAATACAGATGAGCGTGCCCCTAAAATAATTCTGAACTTTCCGCTGTTTTTTAAAACTTCATGCCAGATTTCAATGCGCTCATTTTGATTGAACCTGCTGTGATACACACCCACTAAATCTCCAAAATAATGCTGAAGTCGTGTGATCAGCTGTGTAGTCAATGCTATCTCAGGAATAAGAAATAAAACTTGTTTACCTTGTTCTAACATTTCCTGAATCAGACTTACATAAATTTCAGTTTTACCAGATGAGGTAACACCGTGTAATAGCACCACATCTTTTTCTTCAAAATGCGATTTTATTTCTTCAAGTCCTTTTTGTTGCGAGGGTGATAGTGCTTTGATTTCTTTTGATTCTGCAAGTTTTGAAACCAAACGACTCACCTCTGCATTAAAGATGGTAATGATTCCTTTTTTTTCTAATGTTTGTAAAGTTGATTCTCCAATTTCTTCAGCAAGAATTTCTTTTTTTGGAATTGGATTTTGAGAACCTTCATTCCATTTTACCTTATCTACAATTTTGAGTAAGGCATTTACTTGTTTCTCATTTCGTTTATTTGCCTCAAGTTCATTCAGTAAGTTTTCTAGTTTCTCACTTGTTTGAATGTGTTCAGAAATCTCAATGAATGATTGAAAGCGCGGTGAATATTTAGCGTTCAGCTCTTCAGAAACAATGGCCTTTTTTTTCTCGATTAATTTTTTGATGAGCGGTTGAACCGTCTTGATATTTATGAGATCAGAAATTTCTTTGAGTGTAAGTGATTCTTGAAGTTGTAATGCTTCAACTACAGTGATTTCATTATCAGTCAGATTTTCAAGATCACGATCAAATTCCGGGTGAATACTGATTTTAGTTTCACTTGCAAGTTTGAAGTTCGCAGGCAGCGCTGCGTTCATCACACCACCAATAGGAGCTATATAATAATCTGCAATCCAATCCCACAATTTAAATTGGCGCTCCGTTACAATAGGATTTTCATCTAAAACCCCTTCGATGTATTTTACCTGATAATTTTTGGAACTTCTTCATGAACTTTCCGGATGATACCGGTATAAAATTTAGATTTTCCAAAGGGCACCACAACGCGTTTGCCCGGGTCAACATGATTGTTGAGCTCAAAAGGCACACGATAAGTATACGTGTTGGGAATACTAAGAGGAAGTATAACATCAACAAAATACGTGATCCGTTCGGCCATTCAGCGAAAATAATCAATTTGAAGCAAGATGTTCAAGCCTGTTGAAATCTTATATGCAATATGTAAGGCAAAAAAAATCCGGCACAGAGCCGGATTTTTTAAATACTAAATTTGGTTATTGTTTATAAGGCCAGTTACCGTAACCACCAACAAGGTTATAAACTTCAGTGAATCCTTTTTCAAGCATGATGCTTTTGGCCTGACCACTTCTTCCTCCGCTTTGACAATAAACATAAACTGGTTTAGTTTTGTCTAATGTATCTAAAGATGCTTCAAAATCTGCAGCGTTAAAATTCATGTTTACTGATCCTGCAATATTTCCGCCAGCATATTCACCTGGAGTTCTGACGTCCAGAATTAATCCTGCACCACCATCCACGAATGTTTTGAATTTTGCTGCATCAACATCTTCGCTTATTTGTGCAGGTTGCTCAACTTGATCGGTATTTACTGTTTTTATAGTATCTGTTGTTGTTTCATTGACAACCTCAGATCCTCCGGCACAGGAAAGCAAACTGAAAGCGGTCATCAATAAGGTGAAAGAAAGAATTATTTTTTTCATGTTAATTTTATTTTGATACAAATTTAGAGTGATTCAAGATTCAAGTTGGTGACTTTGGTCACAACTCTTTGGTGCTTTCTATTTCGGGAAGTTCGCCTTTAAAGTAGCGATATGTAATTCCAAAAGTCGCAAGCTCAGGCGACCAAATATTAATTTCAAGATTGAGGCCCAGGTGATCAGAAATGAAATAATTAAATCCGCCAATTGTAACACCCGTAAAGACGCTTAGATTATCTGAAAACAAGCGTCGCATCTGGTTATCCAGCAGATCATTTTTTTGAAAGCGGTAGATGCCGCCAACCTGAAGTTTAACGTAGTATTCGAAACCACGTCGATAAAAAATGGAAACTTGTGGATTTACAGAAAGAAAAAGCATAGAGGAACCAAAATGCTGATGGTCGTAAAACTCATTCAGATACTGAAATCCAATCCGGCCAGAGAAACTGATAATGTTGTTGGCAACTAATTCATGTGAGTAAGCCATCACGGGCATTGCGGTTACAAATTCCAACTCATGCGAGCTGGTGTCATTGATTGATTCAAACAGATTTTTATGGGTGAACTGATCATATGTAACCCCCATATTAAATTTCATAACGCGGTTATGAATTTGCGCCAGGGCAAAGTTTTGGACGATAAAAAGGAAGAAGATGGTGCGTTTGAACATGATTCAAAAGTACTCAAAAATCTTTCTGTGAACCAATCCAACTGAGTTGGCATGATAATTGGTTTCCGATTGCCTGAAACCCAATTAGTAAAATAACGTATATTTGAACAACTAAAAAAAACTTTATGAAGAAATTAAGCATTGGAATTCTGACGGCTGTAGCACTTGTTTTCGGAGTTAACCAACAAGCTTCAGCTCAGGTTGAGCAAGGAAGTATGATCATTGATGCCTATTATGGTTTTCCAAATCTTGGTAAAAAATTATGGAACGCACTAGAAAGTGATTCAAGCACTGTAAACTCTAAGGCTACAGGTGTAGGTCCACTAGGTATTCGTTTTGAATATATGATTGCAGACAACCTAGGTTTTGGTGCTGATATCAATTATTTGACAAATGGATTTGACTATGACTATACAATCAGCGAGTACAACTCTACAACTGGTTTTTTCGAAGACAATACCTATACAGTATCTTACAAGAAAACAAAATTAAGAATCATGGCTCGTTTGAATTATCACTTTGTTCAAACAGACGTAGTTGATGCTTACGTTGGATTTGGTGCTGGTTACAAACATAAAATCAATAAATTCAGCAGTACAAATCCAAATGATACTGAAAACGAATTAGAGTCAAGCTTAAACTTGATCCCTGTTTCTATCAGATTATGTCTTGGAACTAGATTTTTCTTCACTGATAACTTAGGAATGAACCTTGAGATGGGTGTTGGCAAAGGCCCACTTTTATCTGCAGGTGTTTCTGTGAAATTCTAAAATATCGGTTTACCGAACTGAAAGCCTGGCCTTGTGTCAGGCTTTTTTTTTGATAAGTTGGCAAAGTGGAAAGATATTTTTTCATCTTTGTTTTGTGATGAGAGAGACAACTTCTATAAAAGAGCTTGCCCGTGATGACCGGCCGCGTGAAAAAATGCTTGAAAAAGGATCAAGCGTATTATCAGATGCTGAAATCTTAGCCATACTAATTGGTTCGGGTAGCCGTGAAAAATCTGCTGTTGATCTTTGTCGGGAGATTCTTAAGTCTGTAGAACATGACCTGAATAAATTAGCGCGACTCACCATTCATGATCTCATGAAGTTTAAAGGGGTAGGTGAAGCTAAAGCCATAACCATTGCGGCAGCACTAGAGTTATCTCGCAGAAAAAAATCAGAAGTCGAATCCATTGCTCCTTTTGTTAAATCTTCCAGAGATGCTTTTAACGCTGTGCACCACTTATTCGAAGATCTGGGACATGAGGAGTTTCACGTTATCAATCTTTCCCGATCAAATAAAATTCTTTCGGTAGATTTAATTTCCAAGGGCGGATTCAGTGCAACTGTTGCTGATGGAAAACTGATTTTCAAAAAAGCTCTGGAGAAAGGGGCGTCCGGAATAATTCTTACACACAATCATCCTTCAGGTAGCAGCAAGCCTAGCGAGGCAGACATTGACCTTACAAAAAAAATGAAAACTTTTGGAGCCTACATTGACTTGCCAGTGCTGGATCATATTATCGTCGCCGATAAAAACTACTACAGCTTTGCTGACAATGGTTTAATTTAGGCTTGTTCACATGTCAATACAAACCGTTAAATTTGTACAAGGCACAAGGTGACATGAAAATAATTACAATTATCGGCGCGCGTCCGCAAATCATAAAGGCAGCAGCAATCAGCAGGGCTATTCGGGAAAAATACGCAGACAAAATTCAGGAAATTATTGTGCACACTGGGCAGCATTACGATGAAAACATGTCTGAAGTCTTTTTCGACGAGTTGAAAATTCCAAGACCAAATTATAATTTACAAGTTGGTTCAGGCAATCACGGTCTGCAAACTGCAAAAATGCTTGAAGGAATTGAAGAAATAATTCTCAAAGAAAAACCAAATGCTGTGCTTGTTTACGGTGACACCAACTCAACGGTTGCTGGAGGTTTGGCAGCGTCTAAACTATTAATTCCACTCGTTCACATTGAAGCAGGCTTGCGTTCGTTCAACAAAAGTATGCCTGAAGAGATTAACCGGATTGCATGCGACCATATGTCTACGTTGCTCTTTTCACCAACACTGCAAGGGCTCGATAATCTCAAAAAAGAAGGTTTTAAGACCGATAACAAAGCGCCTTATACAATTGATAATCCGCGCGTCTATCATTGCGGAGATATCATGTTTGATAATTCACTTTATTTTTCTGAACTGGCATCTGATCGTTCAATTATAAAAGAACTTGATTTAAAGCCTGGCTTTGTACTTTCTACCATACATCGCAATAACAATACCGATGATCCAAAGCGTTTAACTGCAATTTTTGAAGCGTTAAATTCGATCACAGAACAGTATCAAAAGCAATTGGTTTTGCCTTTGCATCCTCGTACGCACAAGATGATGGATCAAAATTTGCCGGCTGATCTCAGAAAAAAAATTGAATCAAATCAATTGATAAAAATTATTCCACCCGTTTCTTTTCTTGATGTGATTGCGCTGGAAAAAAATGCAGGAATCGTTGTAACGGATAGTGGTGGGGTCCAAAAAGAAGCTTTCTTCTTTCAAAAACCATGTTTGATTTTGCGCCCTGAAACGGAGTGGGTAGAAATAGTAGAAAATGGAAACGCCATACTTTGTGATGCTGACAAGGACAGAATGCTGAACGCGTTTGCAGCGTTCGAAAAGAGAACAGATTTAACGTATCCAAATCTTTTTGGCGATGGAAAAGCGAGTGAATTTATTTGCGGTGAAATTCTGCAACATCTCGGATGATTTCAATCTTTAGTGAACATATCACCCCAAGACTGACCTATGTGCTCGACTTTTGTTTTGGACACAAAGGCTTTGACTATAAAGTAATATCAAGCGTTGCAGACTGGTCAAAAATTAAAACAAAACGAATTAACTATTCGCATCTTTCAATTCCGTGTGATTATCTGATTAAACCACACGAACTATTATTTGAAGATAACATTCGGGAAGATTTGCAACTGCGGCTTCAAAATAATGAATTGCAGCTTGATGGAACGGAGGACGAGTTTGCACTTATTTTTTGGATGCTGACACGGTATGAAGAGTTTCTTCCGCATGAGCGTGATCAGCATGACCGATACAAATGTTCCAACTCTGCGCTTTTCAAATTAGGAGTTCACAGAAAGCCAATGGCAGACATTCTGGTAAAAAAAATCTGGAATAAAATTGAATTGGATTACTCCATTATTGAACGAAGATTTGAATGTGTTCCATCTTTTGATATTGATGTTGCATGGGCTTATAAGCATCGTAAGTTTACACGCATGATAGGTGCCGGAATGACAAATGGAAAACTCAGAGAGCGGCTGCTTGTGCTTACCGGCAAACAGCAAGATCCTTATGACACCTATTCGTATATCACCGAAATTGCGACAAAAGTAAATCGTATAATCTGCTTTGCACTTTTGGGCGACTGGGCAAAATATGATAAAAACATTCACTGGAAAAATGAAGCGTATCAATCTTTGTTGAGAGGGTTGAACTCTGCGGGTGGAATGGGAATCCATCCGTCTTATGATACCTATAAAGACGGTGAAAAACTGGAAATGGAAATTGCCCGATTAGAACAAATTGTTGGACATGAAATTGTAAAAAGCCGTCAGCATTTTTTGCGTTTACAAATTCCTCAGACATATGAATTACTTATAGAACATGGCGTTCAGCGTGATTTCACGATGGGGTATGCTGAGGAAGTTGGTTTTCGCGCAGGAACTACTTTTCCGTTTTTCTTTTTCAATTTAAAGACAAATAAAGTTACCAAATTGCTTGTGTTTCCATTTGCCTATATGGATGGCGTATTGAAAGATCAGCTCAAACTGAATCCTGAATCAGCAAAAGTATTGGTGAAAGAACTCATTGATGAAGTAAAAAATGTTGGTGGGGTTTTAATGTGTATCTGGCACAACTCGTCTATCAATGACCTCGGTGAGTGGCAAGGGTGGAAATCGGTTTTGGATTATAATATATCACTCGTTGAAAAAAACGAAACCTCTTTTTACGACGATGATTTTCTAATCTAAATTTGAAATGGACTTGAAAATTATTCCGTTAACTATTTCTGTTTTTATTCTGCATGCCTGTGTTCAACATCAGTCTCCATTGGAGTCAAATCAAGTCCATGAAATTTCAGATACTATAAAAGTTGAATATGCCGAAGGTTTTGAAGTGAACTACACTGGAAATTTTATTCAAATCATTTCGCATTCCATTGCAAATAATTCAGCATTCGCTGACACACTCGAATTTCCTACGGCAAAAGTTGTTCCAGATTTGGTGGGAGAAAATGTGTTAGCCGGTCAAATTGAAAATATTGCTTGTCAGTCATCAACCCACGTGGCTTTTCTCAGCACATTAAAAAGTATCGATCTTGTTGCAGGTTTGTGCGGAATGGAATACGTTCAAAATTCTGAAATCAATACAACTTTGGCCGAAAATAATGTAGCTGAAATTTGCGCAGCAGAACAAGTCGATATGGAAGTTTTGCAAAAAATAAATACTGATCTTTTTCTAATCTACCCATTCGAAACAGAAGGCAAGGCAAAATATGACGCAGCCGGGATTCGCACTTTTTTCATTGCGGAATATTTGGAGCAGACAGCTCTGGCTAGATTGGAATGGATTAAATTATTTGGCTTGATTACTGGAAAATCAAAAGAAGCCAACGTCTATTTTGAGAAGGCAGAATCGGAATATTTATCTTTGATTAGAGCGACCAAACAAGTAGATTCAAAATTCATTTTAAATCTGCCTTACAAAGAAAGTTGGTTTATGCCATCTGCAAATTCCATGATTGTGAATTTGATCGAAGATGCCGGCCTGACGTATTATTATCCTTCAAGTGGTATTACTGAGAATGAAACACGCAGTACAGAGGCTGTTTGGAATGACGCCATGTATGCAGATTATTGGATTATTATGGCAAGCAGGCCTGTTGATTTTTCGCTGGCAGATTTACTTACAGAAGAACCTGTTTACAAAGAGTTTTTATCGGTGAAAAAGAATCAGGTGATTTTCTGCAACACGGCAACATCTGATTATTTTGTGCAAGGCGTAGTTGAACCTCAAATTATTTTGAAAGATATTCTTTTGGCTACAGGACAGGTCAGTAATCATCAACCCAAGTACTTCAGTCTGCTGAAGTAATCTTAAGAACTCAACGAATCTCACAGAGATTCATCCCTTCTCGTCAGATTTATCCGACGGTTATACTTAATTTTGAAAGACAATTAAATCGCTCTGAATAAAAATAAAGATATACTATTGCTCGCGCTGGGTCTTTCAGCAATAGCTCTGCTATTTGCGTTAAACTTATTATTGGGTGATGTCTCAATTCCGGTCTCTGATATTTTTACACTTTTGTCGGGCGGTGAAGTAGAAAATAATTCCTGGTCATACATCATTGAAAGCAGATTGAACCGATCCATTGTTGCAATTTTTTCCGGTGCGGCTTTGGCCCTTTCAGGAATCATATTGCAAGTATATTTTAGAAATCCTTTGGCGGGTCCAGGTGTGCTGGGAATTACTTCTGGAGCTTCGTTAGGCGTAGCATTCATCATGCTGGGCGGAGTAGGAGTAGTTTCCTTTTTCGGTCAGATAGGTGTGATTGTGGCTGGAATTTTAGGCGCCGTGTCCGTTTTATTTTTACTTCTTTTAGTCTCTAAATTTATTCACAATGCAGTAACGCTATTGGTGATTGGACTCATGTTTGGATATTTTACTTCAGCGGTTATTGATGTGCTTTTTTTATGGGCAGATTTAGACGAAACACGCGCCTTTGTGATTTGGGGCATGGGCAGTTTTGAAGGATTGCAAACTGCAGATTTGCTTTTGATGTGCGGAATAATTCTTTTGGCAATTGTGAGTTCTGCCTTTTTAATAAAACCGATGAACGCATTGGTGCTGGGTTCAGAATACGCTTCATCGCTTGGGATTAATTTGAAGGTCACAAAATATTTAGTCATTTTACACACTGGTGTTATGGCTGCAATTGTAACGGTTTATTGCGGGCCTATTAGTTTTATTGGAGTTGCTGTGCCGCAATTGGTGCGCTTAATCTGGTCATCTAAAAATCATTTCATTCAAATTCCTGCAACCTTGATTTTAGGTGCTGCACTTGCTTTACTGGCAGATTTGATTGTACGTGTATCCGGAAATACATTGCCGTTAAATACGGTGACTGCATTAATTGGAGCTCCGATAATTATTTATACGATCATCAAATTGAATAAAAAAATTGCTTGAGTTAATCGACATATCCATTTCAGCAGGATCAAAAAAACTATTTGATCTTGAAAAATTGCAATTGCAAAAAGGTGTGATTGCCCTTGTTGGTCGCAATGGATCAGGCAAGTCAACATTCATTAGGACCTTGCTGGGTGAGCACGCCGCATATAAGGGTGCAGTAAATTTGAATGGCAAAAATATTGATGAAATTACTGCAGGCGAAAAGGCAAAATTGATTTCGGTTGTTTATTCAAGACCTCAAATTTTTGGAAATCATCGGGTAGATGATGTTTTGTTGTTGGGAAGATTGCCTCATCAGAACTTATTTTCAAAGGCAAGTGATGAAGATTTTGAAAAAGTAAATCAGATAAAAGCCTTATTGAAAATTGATTCATGGTCAGAAAAATCATTTCAGATTTTGAGTGATGGTGAAAAGCAATTAGTCATGATTGGTCGCGCACTTGTGCAGGACACACCTGTAATTCTGATGGATGAACCTGCGGCTTTTTTAGACATTGTGAACAGATATGAACTTTCAGTGTTATTAAAAAGGATTGCAGATCAAACTGGTAAATTGATTATTTGTTCAACACATCAGCTGGATCGAATAGAATCAGATTGTGATGGCCTTTTGTTAATTGCACATCAAAAAATGAATTATTACAATCAACCAACCGAATTTTTAAAAACTATCAATACCGCTTTTGGAATCCTATGAAGTTCAGAACTGAAGTAAGCATCAAACCCCAACCAGACTCGATTTCCTATAAAACAGAAATGTTGTCGATCGGCTCTTGCTTTGCAGATGAAATTGGACAGCGATTGAAAAATTTAAGTTTTCCAATTGATGACAATCCGGCCGGAATTATTTTTAATCCGGTTTCAATGGCTGATCTTTTTCAAAATGCGCTAGCAGCCAAACAGAATGATGAACTGATAGTAGAACGTGATGGTTTATGGTATCATTACGGGTTTCATTCTAAAGTATTTGGATCAACAAAAGCAGAACTGAAAAAAGAAATTGATGAAATCCAAAGCAAGGTTAAATCAAAATTGATTGGGGGAAATTTGCTCATGATTACATTAGGAACAGCTTGGGTTTATAGGCATATTAAATCCAATCAAATCGTTGCCAATTGTCACAAAATTCCACAGAAAGAATTTACCAAAGAACTTTTAGATCTGGAAGATCTGAAGAAATTGTACGTTGATCTTTTTAACCAATTAATTGAAGTAAATCCATCACTAAAAATTATGCTTACGGTTAGTCCTGTCAGGCATGTAAAAGATGGTGTGCATGAAAATAATCTCAGCAAATCCGTATTGCTTTTGCTGTCAGATTATTTGGTAAAAACATTTGATCAGGTAAATTATTTTCCGGCATATGAATTGATTGTGGATGATTTGCGTGATTACCGTTTTTATAAAGAAGACTTGATTCACCCTTCAAAACAAGCGGTTGATTATGTTTTTGATAAATTTTCAGAGACTTATTTTTCTGAAAAAACGAAACAGGGTGTTAGCATTCAAAAAGCCATGTTAAATCTGAAAGCACACCGGTCACTTCATTTTTCAGATGATGCTGTTGTCACAGAGAAGCTGCAAAAGATGGAAAGTGAGTTCAGTCAAATTATTAATTAGCAATTATGAAAAGAATACTGATTAGCCTGACAGTGTTAAGCGTACTTATTTGGATGACATCTTCCTTTGTAACTGCAACCTTAAAAAAAGACGCACCCATTGTTACATCGCTCATTATTGTTCGTCACGCCGAAAAGAATAATGAAACGGATACCACAACTTTGACACCTGCTGGATACGATCGTTCGCAACGTTTAGCAACCTGGCTTACGAATACAAATCTATCTGCTATTTATACTACACCATTTGTTCGCATGCAACAAACAGCAGAACCGACCGCCAAACAAAAAAAACTCCCCATTCAGGATTATACACCGCATGAAATTCCTGAAATAGACCGAATCATCTCAGCTAATTCTGGAAAAACGGTATTAGTCGTCGGACACGGAAATTCGATTCCAAACATACTCAATCACTATACCGGATCATCGCTTCAAAATCTTTCAGGATACAATGATATTTTTGTTTTGAACATCATCAATGCAAAACTGAACACAAATCGATATTTGCATTTTTATTATTGATTAAGAATTCGATCCAGATATAAAGCAAAGCTTTTAATCGGTTGCGGCTTATTCTATTTTTTTTGATCGGTGTTCAACATTCGTTAATCGATATTCGATATCATTTTTATTTTCTGCATCCGAGAAATGTCACTTCACAGAGGAGGCATTCAGGCATCCGGCCATTTTCTCGAGCGCCGGCCTATAAGTCTCAATACCATGACCAACATTTTCAAAAACAATTACATCTTTTATAGATGAAATTTGTTCTTTAGCATTGGCTATTGATTTTTGAAAAGGAAAGAGAATGTCTTTATCTCCTTCCAATAAATAGGTTGGTACTTGAACTTTTTTCAATTCATCTCCCATATAGTAAGGCTTTTGAGTCTTGTCTTTGTAACGTGTCAACACGTTCATTTGATATTCTACTATCAATTCTTCAGCTTCTTGTGAGAGTTGATGATTGGGTTTGTAGAACACGGCTGTATCAAGAAAGCTTAGCACATTCTTTTTAGAGGGAAATAAAATTGGCTTTAGATTAGCTGAAAGATTTTTCCAACTGAGAGAAAAAGGTTGAAGACATCCAGCGTTGAATAGAAATACACCTTCAATTTTTTCGGGAGCAACTATAGCAAGTTTCATACACACCAATCCACCAAAGGAGGCACCTGCAATAAAAGTCTTCTCAATTTTCAATTCATCCAAAACCTGTTGGGCCCAATGTCCATAATCTAAAGATCGTATTGCAGGTGAGTTTCCGTCACTTGGATTAGGTTGGCCATTCGTTTCAACCAGATAGATTTTAAAATCATCCATTAAGTAATCTAGTCCTTTGTCAAGATCCCAAAAAAGTGGACTGGTTCTGAATCCCGGAAAAATGCCGATTGTTTTTTTTGCATTTAGATTTCCAGTTTGCCAGATTAAGGTATTGCCCAGTTCAGTTTTGATTTCCAGTTTTTGATACGAATGACCGCTAAACTGTTGGATGCGATTGGCCCAATCGTAAAACCATTCAAGATCTGCTGGTCTATTTTTAAAGTAAGAGGTGCGAACAATTTTCATAATTCTAAATATAGTACAAATGTACTAATAAATAGTTTGTTTGTACTAAAATGATTATATTTGTTTTATGAACAAAACCAAACGGCTGATTTTGGATACAGCTTTAAATCTCTTCAATGAGAAGGGATTGGCTCAGGTAAGTCTGCGCACAATAGCAGAGTCAATGCGCATTAGTCCAGGCAATCTCACCTATCATTTTAAAAAGCGTGAAGAAATAGTGGAAGCGCTATATTATGAATTTGTAGCAGAGGTAGAAGAGCGATTTGAGGAAATGAATCTTTCAGAAATAAAGTTGAATCTTGTTTTTGACCTGATTTTGATGTTGACAGAAACACGTTTGAAGTATCGCTTTCTCATGCGTGATTTCACCACACTCATTGCAGAAAATCCATCCATTAAAAAACACTACGTTGCTGTTATCAAAAAGAGGAAATCGCAATCAATGGGTATTTTCGATCATCTGATTGAACAAAAAATTTTGCGACCGGCAGAACTTGAAAACGAGTATGAACACCTCTATGAACGCATTCAAATCCTTGGAAACTTCTGGATTACATCTGCGCTTATGCAAGGCAATAAAATGACCAACGCAACAGTTGAACGCAATTTTGAAATGGTGGTTCAGATTATGTATCCGTATTTGACAAACAAAGGAAAGAGGGAGTGGGAGCGTTTGACCTAAAATAAAAAATCCGCCCCAGGAAGAGCGGATTTTTCAGCAAAGAAAACCAAATAACTATCTGGTTATGATTACCTGTCCTTCGTACATTTCAAGTTCGCCGTTCATGTTTTTGAACTGAACTTTCCATACATAGGCGCCGTCTTCGGCAATGCTGTTATCGGTAGCGTTATTTCCATCCCAAGGCATGTTAACATCTGTGGTTTGATACATCACTTTTCCTGATTTATCAAATACAACCATCGTGAAGTCAACATCCATGATGCGCAACGCTTCCGGAATGAAATAGTCGTTTTTGTTATCACCGTTTGGTGTGAATGCCGTTGGTGCTAATAAATTATAATCTGATTTTACTTCGATTGGCTTTTGAATGGTATTTGTACAACCAAATTCATTACCAGCAGATAACTCTACAATATAAGTTCCTTTTTTGCGGAACGTATAGTCGATTTGAGTTTCAGTTGAAGTTTTTACGCCCTTAATGTCCCAGGCAAATTTATCAGCATCTTCTGTGAGATTGATAAAGTTGATTGTTGGAATAAGATTGTTTGATTGCTCCCATGCAAAGTTGACAGCAGGAACAGGATTCACAACAACCTCAACGGCTGATTTACTCAACGTCTTATTTGTTTTAGCATCTTTCAGTGATAAAGTCACATTGTAAGTTCCTGAACGTGTATACGTATGCGATGCAATTTTAGAATTACTGAAAGAGCCATCTCCAAATTCCCAGACAAAATTTACGTTTTGGTTCATTTCTTCAGGTGTGAAGATGAATTCAGTATTCATGCAAGCTGCATTGTTAGATGCAACAAAACGTGGATTTGTTTTAACCGGTGCAATAACTTCTGGATCATTGTTCGACGATGTATTATTCGTTGTTGTTCCAGTCTGAGTAGTTGTAGGATTCACCTCAGTTCCAGTTGAACCCGTGTTGTGATCGGTTGGGTTTTGTCCGTTTGTAGTTGATCCGCTTGAATGAGTTACAGCTGTTTCAACTCCATTAGAGGTTGATCCGGTTTCGTTATTTTCAGAAACACCTTCTGTTACACCTTCATTCAGGTCAACAGGGTTTGAAACCACCGGATTAGTAATTACCTCTTCTGTAGGTTGAATCGTGTTTTCAGTCAACGCTTGGTCAACAGGGGTAGCAGTGTCGTCTTGCATCATATAAACGGTACCAGAGATCAAGGCTACCGCAGCAGCTGATCCGATAATCCATTTCATTCCGCCTCCTTTTTTTCCAAGCTGCGCACTTACGTTTGCCCAAGCCTGAGCATCGTAAGGAGCTTCGAAGCCCTCTACTGATTCTTTAATTATTTTTTCAAATTTATCCATCATGATGATGTATTAGTGTTCAAATTTTAATGTCAATTCTTCTTTTAATTTCATTTTGGCTTTTGCCAGATTCGATTTCGACGTTCCTTCACTGATACCAAGGTATTCAGCAATTTCTTTGTGACTCATTCCTTCCATCACGTACAAGTTAAACACGGTACGATAGGCAGGTGAAAGTCCGCTGATTGCTTTAATGGCAACTTCTGCTTTAATTTTCATCTCCTGATCGTCGTCTTCAGCAAAGGGAACATCCTCTTCCAGATTCTGGATTCGGGAATCATCTTCTATTGAAAACGGGTCGCGTTTATTTTTACGTATCTGATCAATGGCGGTATTCACCATGATTCGTCTAATCCAACCTTCCAAAGAACCTTCAAAATTGTAAACATCCAGTTTGCTGAAGATTTTGATAAAACCATTCTGAACCATGTCCTGCGCTTCATCGCGATCTTTTGCGTAGCGCATACATACAGCCATCATCTTACCATAGAACAACTTAAACAGTTGCTGTTGATACTTGCTCTTGCCTTTGATGCAGCCGTCAACAATCGTTCTTAAATCTTCTTTTGCTTCCACTGTTTACAACTTAAAGACGGATGGTTTATAGTAGGGTTGCCAGGTCAAATCCTTTTTTTTCTGTAAATAACAACTATTTAACTTAAAAGAGCCCCGGTTATCAATTCGTTATATGGATTAGAAGTCCATATTTAACTGGGGTTTATGAGTTTTTTTAGCTTACTTGACCGATTTATTCTAAAAGGTTGGCAACTCCTGACAAAAATCGCTAAAAAATTTAGAGTCTGAAGTAAAAAACTTTCTAAATTCGTGGTCTAGCTGATAAGAGCGTCTTAAAATAAGTACTAACATAAAATTACACCAAATGAAAATTACAGTTGTCGGAGCAGGAGCAGTAGGAGCAAGCTGCGCAGAATACATTGCGATTAAAAACTTTGCATCTGAAGTAGTATTGATTGATATCAAAGAAGGTTTTGCTGAAGGTAAAGCAATGGATTTGATGCAAACAGCATCTCTTTTAGGATTTGATTCTAAAATTACCGGAACAACTGGAGACTATTCTAAAACAGCTGGTTCTGACATCGCTGTAATTACTTCTGGTATTCCTCGTAAACCAGGAATGACACGTGAAGAGTTGATAGGAATCAACGCTGGAATTGTAAAATCAGTTGCTGAAAGTTTGATCAAACATTCGCCAAACGTAATCATCATTGTAGTAAGTAACCCAATGGATACAATGGCTTATTTGGTTCACAAAGCAACTAACATTCCTAAAAACAGAATTATTGGAATGGGTGGAGCATTAGACAGCGCTCGTTTCAAATATCGTTTGGCTGAGGCTCTTGGATGCCCGCAATCAGATGTTGACGGAATGGTAATTGGTGGTCACTCAGATACCGGTATGGTTCCATTGATTGAAAAAGCAGTTCGCAACAGCGTACCTGTTTCTGAATATTTAAGCGCAGAAAAACAAGCCTGGGTTGTTGAAGAAACAAAAGTGGGTGGAGCAACTTTGACAAAATTGTTAGGTACTTCAGCCTGGTATGCACCAGGAGCTGCTGTTACAGCTTTGTGTCAGGCAATTGCTTTGGACTCTAAAAAAATGTTCCCTTGTTCTGCTTTAGTTGAAGGTGAATATGGTTTGAAAGGTCTTGCAATTGGTGTTCCATGCATCATTGGAAGAAATGGAATTGAAAAAATCGTTGAAATTAAATTATCAGCGGCTGAAAAAGCAAAACTTGAAGAAAGTGCAAAAGGAGTTCACGAGGTGAATAATCTTTTGGATGCAAGTGTTGCTAAATAATTGATTTGAAATTATCTTTTGAAAACCCGTCCCGATAAAGCGAGACGGGTTTTTTGTTTTAGTCATTCGAATAGCTTTCATGAAAAATCTGCCAGATATTGAAAATCATATTCACAACGTCTCCAGTTTTGAAGATCTAGTTTTCACACCTTTTCAGGGAGTAATCAACGCAATTTGCTGGAAGCGTGAATTAAAAGGTGATTTCTCTGAGATAGTTAACAAGATAGAACTGGATGGAAATATAACAGAAATTGATCCGGAAAATCTGCTTGAACTTCAATTAAACGAAGAGGGACAGCTTGCACGTGAAATTCTCTTGAATGATTTCAATCTTTTGAAAGAATATGGAGCGGCACCAGCAATAAATATAATCAAGCAGTATGATCGCGATGATGACACACGCGTTTTTCCTACGGATGTTTATTCATTTCATGTTGATCGATCTCCAATTCCTGGTGCTACTTTTTTATGCACTTACTATGGCGATACAAGTGAAATAATAACAAATGCCCAGGTTCAACAAAAAATTCGTGTTCCCGAAATACGTAATCAACTTGAAAAATTATACACTGGATCACCAGAAGGTTTTGAATCCTTTTTAAGTGAGCACTTTTTTGATTTGCATTACCAACCTTTGTTGAATGCACAACCTATTAGTTTGGGTTTGGGTCATCTGTGGAGATTGGCCATCGATCATCCTGAATCTAAAGTACTACCGTGTGTTCATCGCGCACCAGTTGAAAAAGATGGAGAACTGCGGTTGTTGATGATTTGTTAAGTACGTGTATTGACTATTACCTCTCTGCGTCCTCCGCGACTTTGCGGTTATATTTTTTTCTTTATTTCAAGGAGATTTTCGTAATCAAAATCCTTAACACAAGTTTAAACTGCAATGCCTACCTTTGATACCTCAAATCTCAGGGTATGAAAAAGTTTGTTGTATATAGCGCTAGTTTGATTCTCGTTTCTTGCTCAGGAAATTCTGAACCTGAAAAAGAGATTACAAAAGACACCGTCGTTCAAGAAATCATTGATACCATTCCTCCTTTTGAATCTGTGGAATCAAATTTTACGACCGACAGTTTAATCTTGCCGAAAGGTTTTACTTACAAAGTTTTGTTCAGAGAAGAATTTGATTTGGTGACACGCGCTGATGGAAAAAAATTTCCGGCAAAAGGAAGTCATGATTTGTCAGTATTTATTCCAAACAAAATGTCTCCATCCACAAAAGGCATGTTGTATATCTCACATGAAACAAAATATGCGAATGCTGATTTAGGCGATGGTGGTGGAGCAACTATTTTTGATATTGAATTAGTTGATGGAGAATGGAAAGTGGTAAGCGATTTCAGACATGTTGATTTTTCACAAGTAGGTGGAACAAACAGAAATTGCGGTGGAAGCATTTCACCAAACGGCACGGTATTCACATGTGAAGAAGTTTGGGCACCAAACACCTCGTATTTATGGGCAGATGGAAAAGGACATACTGATACCTCTTTCCAAAATGGACGACCACTTTGGCAAAATATGGGATACATGGTAGAGGTTGATCCATACACCAACAAAGCAATTACAAAACATTGGAAAATGGGACGTTTTGTACACGAAGATATTCACTTCACATCAGATGGAAAAACAGCTTACCTTACAGATGATAACAGCCCTGGGATCTTCTTTAAATATGAGACTAAAAAAGCTTTCAATTATGAAGACGGACAACTCTATGCTTACAAACAATCCGCTGATGGCGAATCAGGTGAATGGTTGTCATTACCAATGGATACCCTCTCTTTAATCAACTGTACAAAAATTGCAATGGAAAAAGGTGCAAGCATGTTTATCAGACATGAATGGCTGCAAGAAATCAACGGTAAACTTTACATCACAGAAACGGGAGAAGATAACTTTGATTGGACCGATGGAATTTCAGCCGGTGGATCTGTTCCAAATTATGTTGCGGCTACTTTACATCTGGAAGGAAATAAATACGACGATGTTTTTGGACGTATTTTAGAATTTGATCCGGTAACTATGAAAATGAGATCCTATTTAGAAGGCGGTTTTTATTCTGATTCATCAGGCTGTTTTTCCAACCCTGATTGTAATACTGCCGTTAACATTGGTAACAAGACATATCAAGTGATTTGTGAAGATATTAATTGGTATGACAGGGGAAGAGCAGGTAAAGAAGGTGAGATGAATAAACAATTTTTCAACGAGGTTTATTTTTTAGATATGAGTATTGAAAATCCAACAGCAGATGATTTGTTGCGTTTTGCCGTTACACCAAAAGGTGCTGAAGGTACTGGGGTGATTTTTCTGCCAGATGGTTCGATGATTTTAAACATTATGCATCCTGCTAAAACTAATCCGGCCCCGTTTAACAGGTCGTGCACCGTTTTGATTCAAGGTTTTAAATAAGAATGAGCATAAAACATCCGTTATTAATTGTAGTACTGTTCGCATTTTTTGCATGTGAAGAAACCAAAGTGTGTCTCAATGACGAAGCAGCATCGTCAATAATCCATGCCTTTCCTGATAGCATTCCTGCAGCATGACGCATGATCTAAAGATTCATTATTTGATCGAAAATTCCTGTGGATCGTTTTTGGAATTTGATGATACTGCCTATGGAAATGTAGTTGAAATTACAACTATGCTTCGCTACGAAGGTTGCAATTGCGCGCTTGAATTCGTAGAAGATTCGATGTCGTATCAAATGAAACATGATACTGCAGGAACATTCCTCTACAAATTTTCAATCGGAGAAACTGATTTTGATACGCATGCTGTATTGGTCTATTAAGACCGATAGCCTTCTTCAGTTCGATATCTTCCGTCAATAAAAAAAAATCCGCGAAACTCCGCGTCCTTTATCTGCGAACCTCTGCGATAAAAGCGGTTAGACTTGCAGAATTATTTTCACGCGTTTTAAGACTTCAAATCAGATCTGCGCAATCAGCGGTTTTAAAATCTGCGCTAATCAGCGGGAAAATTCGATAACCATTCGGCATCAAAATCAATAGTCTTTTCAAAGTAGGTTATTAAAAAACACCTGTTCGCATAATTTAGTTCTACTTCAATTGAGACGATAGATTCAGCTTTATCTTTGATTCATGCCAATTCTCAGCGTTGAAAAATTGACGATCAAATACGGAGACAAAACTGTTGTCAATGCCTGCTCGTTTTCACAAATGAAAGGGGAAATTACAGTGATTCTTGGCGCAAGCGGTGACGGAAAAACTTCTTTATTAAAAGCTGTTGCTGGACTTCTTCCTATCCATTCTGGAAAGGTTATGTATAAAGGCGCGCATTTGAAAGACGCACTTCAAAAATTGGTTCCTGGTCATGAAGAAATCAAATTGGTCAATCAGGATTTTGCGCTGGATAAATTTCATACCGTCGAAGAAAATATTCGCATGCGTTTGTTGCGTTTTGATGAGAATTATAGAAAAGATCGCGTTGAAACGTTGTTGCGATTAACCGGTTTGGTTAAATACAGAACCTTTAAATCAACTGAACTTTCAGGCGGTCAGCAGCAACGCTTAGCCATAGCACGTGCGCTTGCAGATGAACCTGAACTACTTCTTTTAGATGAGCCTTTTAATCAACTCGATTTTCAAAACAAACAAAAAATTGAACGACACATTCGTTCGTACATTCGCAAAAACGGAATCAGTGCAATCCTTGTTACGCACAATGGAATTGAGGCCATGGAGTGGGCAGATAAAATCATTTTTATCCGCAACGGAAAAATAAAACGCATTGATAACCCTGCTGAATTTTTTGCAAAACCAACCAATAAATACGAGGCAGGATTTTTTGGAGAATTGAATAAAATCAAAATTAACGACTCCGATATTTATTTCAGACCAGGTGTTTTTAGTCTCACTAAAACAAAAAGTTGCTCTCAAAAATTAAAAGTTGAGTATAAAAACAAACTTTCTTTGGGGTGGTATTCTGAATACACATTCACCAGTTTTGATCAGCCTTTTAAGGTGTATTCACAGCAACCCATTTCAAATATTAAAGAGATTTTTATTCAACCAATTTTATTTTTTGATTAAAAAGTCAGAAATTAATTTGTATATTTGACGAATAAATCGTCTTTTATGATTGGTGAAAATTTGAAATTACTGCGTAAACGCAAAGGAATCTCACAAGAAGAAATCGCTACTGACTTGGGTTTGACGCGTTCGTCTTACAGTGGTTATGAGAATGGAGTTGCTGAGCCCAACATCGAAACCTTGATTAAGATCTCGGAGTACTATGACATTTCTTTAGACAAGTTTATCAAACGTGATCTTGGCAAAATTTCAGAACGTGACTGGGATAAAATTGATCGCGGAATTGACGCGGACCTTGAAGGAAAGCATTTGCGCATCATTGCAACAACAGTTGATCAGGATAACAATGAAAACATTGAATTGATTCCTGAAAAAGCACGCGCAGGTTATACAACCGGTTATGCAGATCCTGAGTTTATCAGTGTACTTCCAACATTTCAATTGCCTTTTTTAAAGAAGGACAGAAAATACAGAACATTTCCAATTAAAGGAGATTCAATGCCTCCGGTTTCAGATGGAAGTTTTGTCATTGCAGAATATTTAGAGAACTGGAACAATGTGAAAGATGGTTATCCCTATATCGTGGTGACAGTTGATGACGGAATAGTTTTCAAAAATGTTTACAAGAGATTAGAAGACAGTCAGACTTTTCAGTTGTGCAGTACCAATCCAAACTACGCACCGTATGAAGTTCACGCAAACAGCATTATTGAGATCTGGAAATTTGTGAATTATATATCATCTGATTTACCATCTTCTGCTTTTAAAGAAAGTGATTTGACACGCGCCATTTTGGATTTACAAACCGATGTCAAACATTTAAAGAACATCTACATTCCACGAAAGTAAAAACGAAAAATGAATTCATTCTACACAAATTTTAGCAATGAATCTGCCGAACGATTGATTCTGAAACTGCCTGCTGGCACAAGTTTCAACGAGGGGCTCACGCAAATAGAATTCCTAAATGCAAACGATGATTTCATCGGTCGTTACGAGTTCGGCGGCGAATTGGATTTTGAGCAAATCTCCGAAGTCGGCCTGGCCGTAAACAAATTCAAAAAGAAATACAAAGGTTTAATCAAAGCTATTATCCACTCAACAATTTCAGTGGATAAATTTATGTTGTATCTGACATCAGAAACAAGTGGAGCAGAGGAGTTGAGTTTGGTGAGGGGGAGTGAGTATAAAGTTCAGTATTTAATTGTTGTTTGGTTTTATTGTAGACGGATTATTCAATATAATTTGTTTTTTGTGGTTTGCTAAAAAGTAAATTATTATTTACCTTTGTATGAAGTGTTCTGAGGTGTTGAGGATATTAAAGAGAGATGGATGGTATGCGATTTCTCAAAGTGGATCGCATATGAAGTTGATTCACGATTTGAAAGAAGGAACGATTATTTTTCCAAATCATGGAAGTCAGGAACTTGGACGTGGTCTAGAAAAAAATTTTCAAACAAGCTGGAATTAAAAGGTAGAACGATGAAAAAACTCTCAAAAAAAATAACTGTAACAGTAGAAAAAACCAAAACCGGTTATTCTGCTTTTGCTGAAGACTTAGCCGTTTTTTCAACCGCAAAAGACATCAATAGCCTGTACAAAAATTTGATCGAAGCCCTGAATTTAAACTATGAAGGCAGTGGCTATTTTGTGGATCAATCAAACATCAAATTGAAATTAGATTTGCAGCAGTTTTTTTCAGTATTATCGTGTAATTAACGCAAATTTTCTGGCCCAACGCATTGGAATCCTACACTTTTATCTCAATATGTTCAAGGCACAAGCAACCTTCTTTCAAAACAAACCGATAAAATCCTGAACGGAATTAATTCAATTGGCAAAGTTGGCGGAGATTCGGTTTGTGTGATCTTGAATTATTATCTTTTGTTGAATGTTACAAGCAATCCTAACAGACCGACAGTGCGACCATCAACCGACTGACAAAAGCTCACCCGCATTTAGCACATTTGGTTTTGCCCGACACACAAGCCAACGCTTCGAAAAACCAAAAGAGCTAAATTTTTCCACCGCGCAAAATTTATCAACAACGGTTTGACAGAACCGAATTTATTTCATACTTTTGTTACTTAAAGTCAGCACAACAATGATTAAAAAAGGAATTCTAAACCAACTTATAAAAACTCACGACTTGACAAGTCTAGAGCAGCATTTGGTTTATTCCTACTTGATAAACAATAAACTGAGTTTTCAGAAAAACTCAATACTGACAAGTTACTTTAAGGACTTTGAACATAATGCACAACTTTATTTTGACACTTCTTCACTTAATATTTCAAGCATCAAGGAACTAGAAAATTATTTGGAGTTAATCATTCCAGTTGGTGACAGAAAGGTTAATGGTGCATTTTTTACACCGGATTACATCATTAACTTTATCATTAACGAAATACAACCTAAAGAAAACGACACTAACCTTGATCCAAGTTGCGGTTGTGGTGCATTTTTAGTTGGCTTGACAGAATATTACAAAAGGACTTTCAGTAAACCAATTGAAAAAATAATCAAGGAAAATATTTTTGGCTCTGACATTCTGGAATACAACATTCACAGAGCTAAACTCATCTTGACAATTTACGCTTTACAAAACGGTGAACAATTAAAAGACAACGACTTTAATTTATATCATCATGACAGCTTACGAACAAGTTGGAAAATGAGCTTTGATAATATAGTTGGAAATCCGCCTTATGTAAAATTCCAAGATCTAACAGACGACAACAGAAACTATTTAGCAAAACATTGGACAACTGTTGAAGGCGGCACCTTCAATTTATACTTTGCATTTTTTGAGCTTGGTTATAAGCTATTAAAACAAACAGGAAAACTTGGTTACATAACACCAAACAATTACTTCACGTCCTTAGCAGGAGAAGCGTTAAGAAAATATTTTGAATCAAAAATGTGTGACACGAATTATTGATTTTAGCCACAAAAAAGTATTTGACGCACAAACTTACACGGCAATTACATTTTTGAACAAACTGCATAATGAAGCAATTACCTATGACCGCATTAAAGGCGGTTATAGCCCAGAACTGTTCTTAGCCAATGCTAACGGGTCTCCCAATTACTTAGAAAATTTAAATGTAAAAAAGTGGCGACTGCTTAAAACAGATGAACAACAAAATATCAAAACAATCGAAACGATTGGCAAGCCAATCGGCAAATTGTTTGATATTTGTGTAGGTATTGCCACTTTAAAAGATGAGATTTTCTTTATTGATGGAAGTAAGCAGAAAAATGGCCGCTACCTCAAAACAACTGACAACGGAACATTTGAGATTGAAAAGGCAGTTGTAAAGCCAGTTTATAAAATTTCAGATTTCAGAACACAGGATGAGGTTGAACACAATACCAGGAAAATTATTTGTCCTTACAACATAAAAAACGGAATTGCTACCGCAATTCCTGAGAATGATTTCAAAAAGAAATATCCCAAATGTTATGCTTATTTTCTTTCTGAAAAAGAAAATCTTTTGCAAGAGATAAAGGCAAAGTAACTTTTGAACCTTTCTTTGTTTGGGGCAGAACGCAAGGACTTACAAGAAAAGGAAAGAAAATTTTAAATCCAACATTCAGTCAGCATCCAAGATTTTTATTGGTTGAGGAAGATGAAGGATTTTTCACAAATGGTTACGGACTTTATTTCCGTGAACAAAAAGGAAACGGAATGTTTGACGAATTAATTTATCCAATTACCAAATTGGAGAACATTGATGTAGTTCAAAAAATCCTGAACTCAATTGTAATGGACTACTATGTAACAAAACCAGCGTTTCTATTGAAGGCGGTTATCCTTGTTATCAGAAAAACTTCATCGAGAAGTTTAATATTCCTGACTTTTCGGAAAGTGAAATTGAACTTTTGAGAAATCTAAAGGACAAACAAGAAATTGACGAGTTTCTTGTTGAAAAGTATCAGATAAAAGTATTTGCAGGAAATCTTGTAGTATAAATATTTAGAATATCTGCTGCAAAATTTTGATAATCTAATCCAGCCATTGAAATAGTTGAGAGTTGTGGTAAGAAACCATCCTGAATTAGCTCTGCACTTGTGTTGTATATTTTTGGAATTGCTCTATCAAAATCAACAATGAGCAAACAGCATCTTTCATATTTGAATTTCTCATCTAAATGATTCACTCTAGAATTTATAGCTTGAAATGCAGCGATATACTTACCAATATCTATGTTGTTAAAAACCATATTTCCAACAGTGGAGGCATTAGTATACTCTTTAACTGGAATCAAATAAACTTCTCCCAAAACCATATTCGGCAACCTTTGGTGTAGGTTTAATGCTTCCGCAAATGTCCGTTCATAAAGAGTATCAAAGTTTTTCCAAATACTACTTAACTGACTACGGACATTAATACTTAGAATTGATTCTGTAAAAACAGCACCATAAATATCTTGAAATCCATTCATCATAGTATTTACTGTGAGCTGCTGTGGGGCTATGTGGATATTATTTGGAATAATAGAAATATCCTGCCTCTTTGTTTTTAAAAACCCTGCCAATTTAAGTTCTTTATCACAAAGTCTTCTTGCTCTGTTTATCTGTCGTGCTGGTGGGTGTATGACCCTATTTAAATATTCTTTTGATGGATTTATTAAACTTGGGTGGACATTATTATTGAGAAAATCGGACTTCAATACATTGTGTACATATTTAATTAATCGACTTGTTCTTATCGTACTTGCTTGAGTCCCATTTCCAATAGCGTTTCATAATCCAACTTAATTTGATTGACAACTGCTTGAATTGTTAATTGCTGAAATGGTATTCCCGTATGATTGTTAATTATGTTCGGCATATCTATATTTTATTTACCAAACCTAGTTTCATAAGTTTTAAGAATAGATGGAATAAATGACTCCCAATTTAATTCAACAATGTTTGCTTGAGAGTTGGAAGGCATCAAACCATCAGAAATTAATTCTTCATTCGTATTGTATATTTTTGCAGGTGTTTGTCCAAAATCAACAATTAACAAGCAAACCTTTTCATATTTATAATCCTCTTTTGTAAAATCAATTCTCCCATTAATCGCTTGAAAAGACTTGATATATTTTTGAACTGCACCCACCTTATTAATGAATTCAACTTTATTGCTTTTCATTGATACAGGATTATATTCTTTAACTGCTATCATATATACTTCACCTAGAACCATTTTCGGACACCTCACGTGCAGGTTTTGTGCTTCTGCTATTGTTCGTTCATAAAGTGTGTCAAAATTTTTAGCCAAACTGCTCATTTGACTTCTAATATTTATTGAAATCACTCTTTCAGTATACGCTTTCCCATAGTAATCCGCAGCCTCTTGTAACAATCCTTCTGTCATTATT
>JADJEU010000009.1 GCA_016709005.1 Crocinitomicaceae bacterium
ACTCATATCAGATTGTTTTACGATGAAATTGTTGAACTATGAGATGACGAACAAAAACGATGTTATTCTCAATGCCGTTGAAGCTCAGTTTATCGGCTACAGGTCATTTCAGAACTCATTTCAATCAAGAAAATAATTGGTTAACTGGTTCTTTCACATTGGAAGAAATAGAACGCATTGCGATGAAAGATTTTGTTAGTGATGAAATCCTAAAGACTTTTCTGAATGCTGAAAGATTTGTCGGTGTTGGCGATTCCATTTTCTACTGGCACGCGGGAAAGATTCAAATTGCAATTCATAAAGATTATTCTCGCGGAATTCTGACGTTAAGTAATTTACCGAGGATTATGATCCTTACGGAGTTGGTTCATTTGCTCTAAAGGATTCTGCCGTGAGACTTATCTTACCTCTGTATACTGGAGGTACAAGTCCGAAGGGACAAGCAATTGTAACGGACTTTTTTTATTACGAATCAGACCCAATTACTAAAACAGCACTTTGTGATGCTCAAACGAAAATTTTGAGATTAGAAATATTAGAATATTTCACCAACACATCAGGTTTCACCGATATTGATACACATTATCATTCAGCGACTTTGTCAATTGACTGGGATGATAACAGTCCTATTCAGGTAATAAATAACTATACAGGGCAAGAAATATCCCATTTTTATAATGACCTTGGTACTTATTTTCCAACTGCAACAATTGTATTTAATGACCGTTATGGTGATGAACAAACCTTGGAAGATGGTAATTCAACAGACGGCAAGGAAATCGAGTTTCAAGTACAAACTGCTTGCACCGATGCTGATGCGCATCAATACTATCCGACTATATCATCCGATGGAAATTGGCTTATGGGGTCTAAAATTTGGATTAATAATAACTTCTTTGGTAGTCACATAGGCTCTTACACACATTCTTGGAAGAAAAACAATTCAGGCGCTTTCGAAAGACACAAATCAGACATTTACGCCAAGGTATATGGTAAATTTAGAAACGACGATTGTGTTCATAATGAAACAAAGGAGAAATCAGACCTTCAACAGCTTCAAAAAAAGAACCAAGTTACCAAACATAAGATTCGCAAATTTTATGGTTTTGCAAATGGTGATGTAACCTCAAGCCATTACATGGTAAAAGGCAGCATCTTTCTTCAAAAAAATCTTGTTCTAAATCCTTGCCAATAGTATCATCAACCACGCACTTTTCACAAAGTGCGTGGTTTTTATTTTAAACTATGAAAAGTACTTTCTTCATTGTAGGTTTATTTAGTCTAATTACTTCCTTTTGTCAAAAAACGAATTAAGTATCAACTTTAGGTCTGGTTTACCAACGCAAAACATGGTGGTTTTTATTCCTGATTCGTTCAAGAGATATGATTATCTTCAGATGCGGAGTGTTAGTGATATGGGGGCAATTCTTAAATACAAATTTAGGGTCTGGAAAAAATGGAATATCTATGTATCATCAGGAATCGAATTGTCTCAATCAAAACATTATCAACCAATTTTTGCATCTGGCTATGCACAGATGCATCTTGACAACATAATAATAAAAAAAAATCGTTTCACTGTTAACTGGTTTGGCCTTCATAAACAATTTCAACTTTATAATGATAAACTTCTGATTGATTTCGGATGTGAAGTGGTTGATAAATTCTATTTTTCCAAAGTGGACAATTATTCTTCCGACTATATTAAAAACTCAACGCCTACTGATCAATGGATTGATTACAGCTACGACCTGACAACTTATTACGATCAGTTTTACCCGAGTGGGGACATAACTGGTGGTTATAGGCGTTTGTTTTTGGATTGGAATTTACACTTGAAGTTCTTGTTGAGTCATGATTTGTATTTTGATTTTGGGTTTAACTATACTAGAAACAATTTATTTTTTTACGATTATTCTTATTCGGTCAGATACTACGTTGGAGGTAGTGAAACTCCAACGAACTACTATTCTTTTCTTGGTACAGCCCCCCCACATAAAAATGCTGTTCGTAATCATTATTTATACTTGAACTTTGGTCTGTCATATAAATTTGGTAACAACAAACCAGTATAATGCACCCCAAAATTAAGTCAGGTAACTAAGTTAGGAAAACACAGTAAAAACCCTAATAATTACCTGTATTATGAGTAGACGACCAAGACGCAATTTCAGCGCAGAGTTTAAGACCAAAGTGGTTATTGAAGCTTTGAAGGAGAGAGATACAATCGAAGATCTCGCTCGCAAACATGAACTCCATCCAAATCAAATTTCAACTTGGAAAAAGGAATTTTTGGCAAAAGCATCCAGTGTTTTTTCAACAGCGAATGAAGAGGTAAAACAAGACCAGGAAGCGGAGATGAGCAAACTTTTTGAACAGATCGGCAGACAGAAAATCGAGATCGAATGGATGAAAAAAAAATTACTTTAAAGCCACTTTTTGAAAGAAGAAACATGATTGAAAGAGGTTTGGTAATAAGTATGAATCGTCAATGTGAGCTGATATCTATTCATCGGAGTGGCTTGTATTATCAACCGGTTCCAGAGAGTGAAGAGAACTTGAAAATCATGCGCCTGATGGACGAACAATATTTTCACACACCGTTTTACGGAGTGCGAAGAATGACTCAGTGGCTCAGAAATCAAGGATATGAAATAAATCCAAAACGCACCAAACGGCTAATGGAACTCATAAGTTGGCAAACTGTTTATCGCAAGAAAAACACAAGTAAGAGAAATAAATTGCATCCTGTATATCCGTATTTACTAAAAGGACTTGATATCAATCGTGCAAATCAAGTCTGGGCAATTGATATAACATACGTTCCAATGCGCAGAGGTTTTATGTATTTGGTTGCAATCATTGATGTGCATACACGCTACGTGATTAACTGGAGTTTGAGTAATACAATGACTGCAGAGTGGTGCAGAATGGTTGTTGAAGAAGCAATAGAACTTTATGGTCAACCAGAAATCATAAACTCCGATCAGGGAAGTCAATTCACAAGTTATGAATACACGAGCCTACTTTTGGAAAGAGAAAAACCAATAGCCATTAGCATGGACTCAAAAGGAAGAGCGATAGACAATATTTTTATTGAGCGCTTATGGAAGTCGGTTAAATACGAATGCGTTTATCTGAGAGCTTTTGAAGATGGTGTAAAGCTTTATGAAGGTCTGAGTAACTACTTTAACTTTTACAACAACGAACGAATGCATCAATCACTCAAGTACAAAACACCCGCATCAATTTATCTCAATGCGGCCTGAGTTATGAACAAATTAACAGCTTCAACAAAAAGAAAAAAAGAAGCAAAAAAAGAAAAAATTATAATAACAATAAAAACATATTATTTTTGACTTATCCTGTCCTGAGATTGGGGTGAGTATGGGGGAGCTTGCCGGACCCGGCCCCGGGGCCCCCCCCCCCCCCCCTTGGGGGGAGGGGGAGAAAAAAAAACCCCCCTCCCTCCGGGCGGGGGGAATAATCCCAATAAACTACATATAACACCACATAAAAGTAATAGCGCTTCGGTTCTCCAATTTTAAGTGTTTCATAGCAGCAGCGCCGCACAAAAATTTTTTAAACACAGAAATTTATTAAAAAATATTTTGTCCAGCGGCGGATTCAATCTCTTCATTTAGTCCCTCCTTGCACTCAGGACGAAACGAACAGACCGACTCCACTGCGTTGCGTCTTTGGTGGTGAGTAAGAAAAATCCCAGGACTCAAAAATTCTGCAAATCCTGTTGAACGGTATAGCTAAACTAGCGAAAATACTTTTCCAACATTTTTTTCGTTTACAACAAGACATCAATTATCCGCGCTATGAATTTCAACACGAAGTATTTTCTCATTTCAATTCTATCACTCACGCTGATTAGTTGTAAAAAAGATAAACTGGATACAAAAAATTCAGACTTTCAAAATATCTATAATGATTTCATCGGTATGAGAAATAAGCAGGATATGTCTTTTGACGCTATTGTACATTCATACACTTTCACGCTGAGTGAAAACAAAAGTATCACGTCAATCGGTTATCAAAGTCATCCCAATCTGAGCAGTACGGATTATCTCATTGAAATCATAAATAACGTTGATTCCTCTATTGTTTACAGCGCCGGGCACCAATTCAGTTCAACCGCAATTTCATACGTCACTCCTGCCAGTCCAATCAATTTGCAGAGTGGTGTTTCATACACACTAAGCAGAATTCAAACAAATTATACGCAATATGTGACAGATCGGATTGGGCACCTGGTTCCAACCGAAGAAGCGGATTATCCAGTTTCGTATGGCGTTCTGACAATTACTGAAACTAATTACGGTGACATTGGTGAGATGAATGACTGGGCAAAATATCATTCGTTGCCCAGAATTGATATAGTCCTGGAGTAGAAGAAAGACGGGAAATAGACTAGCAATAATTCACACCGGAGCAACCGAATTGCCAGCTGTCGGGTATAGAAATATAATATAGTTGCGGGGTTTATCCACAATCTTGAATATAGCGTCCAACGCTTCTTTTCCAGCATCGCAAATTAAATTAGCAAGCACTCCAAAAATAAAAATTCAGCGCATACATCGGTGCAATCACCTTCTCGCGCTAAAGATGACTAAAATCATTTTTTTAGATTAATATCATTTATAAATTTCGCGAAACAATTTGAGATTATACACTGAATATCATACCCTGAAATGGAACAGAAAAAAGCGACGAAAAAAACAAGTTCAGCACGAACTAAACCACGATTAAAAAACCTTCCCGCGTATCCAGCGGTGACGTTATAAAAGGAAAAAGCCCCAACCGGATTCAAAACAAAACAATTGAAATAAGACATGAGGCCAAGCTTGAAAAAGAAGTGGCTGCAATTGAAGATATCGTCAGTAAATCAGGCAATGGCGAGAAATCTCTGAACGACTATTTAAAAAAGTTTTCAGAGAGCGATCGAATAGAACTTGTAAAATTACTCAAAGAAGATTTAGAAAATAATCAAATTGAAAAACATCCAGATGATGTTTTATCAAAATTATGGCATCAGGGCGGTTATCCTTATGAATATCTGATGTCACGCAAAAACTACGAAAAGCAAAAATATAAATTGCAGGTTGAATTATTGAAACTTCAGTCGTGGGTAAAAGAAACTGGCTCCAGAGTTGTGATTTTATTTGAAGGAAGAGATGAGGCCGGAAAAGGAGGAACGATCAAGCGATTTATGGAGCATCTTAACCCACGTGGAGCAAGAGTAGTTGCTTTGGAGAAACCAACGGATGAAGAAAAAGGTCAATGGTATTTTCAACGTTACATCAAACACTTTCCTTCCAAAGGTGAAATTGTACTATTCGATCGCTCATGGTATAACCGGGCTGGTGTAGAAAAAGTAATGGGATTTTGCACGGAAGAAGAATATTTAGAGTTTATGCGAGAAGTTCCGGAATTGGAACGCAACCTTATCCGCAGCGGAATTTATTTATTTAAATTTTGGTTTTCAGTCAGTAAAGAAGAACAAAAAAGAAGATTTGATGACCGTGAAAATCATCCGCTAAAACAATGGAAATTATCACCCATTGATAAAGCATCTCTGGATAAATGGGATGACTATACTGATTCAAAAGAAAAAATGTTTTTCTACTCAGATACTTCAGATGCACCCTGGATAGTTATCAAATCAAACTGTAAAAAACGAGCCAGATTAAACACGATGCGCTATGTTCTAAACAGATTCTCTTATGCAGATAAAGACGAAACCAACATCGGAAAATTAGACTCTTTAATTGTTGGTCGGTCGAATGTAATCTATGAAAAAGGTGAAAAGCGTCCGAATGAAACGGCTGCGTCATAAGCAAGGTACTCGAAGATTATATTTTACCGACACTGATGACTGCGCAATACAACTTCATAAATAGTCGACTTAAAATCTACCCGCTTTCTTGTTATTAGACCAGAAGAATTTACTGATGATTTCGAGTTGAAGGTCACCGGTGCAATAAAAAAATCAAGTTGTGCTTCCAAATTTGAAGTGTAACTTAACTTTTCAGAATAGCACCTCATCTTCGCAACCGCAGTCAATAGGTCCAAAAAAACCAACTGAAATTCTCAACAGAATTCCTCAAACGAAATGCCCAGTTTTAGCCATGATTTGCAACGATTAATAAATTGCTGCTCAAGTAAATAAATTCTAAACTTCTGCGTTAGTAAACAAACAGCAGCGACTAAATAGATACTATGATACAAGCAACAAAACTTTTGGTCACCCTTTTTTTTTGTGTGACATTTTCTGTACTTGGGCAAAATTGCAAATCACGAATTGGTTTTAAACTTTTGCCAGGATTAACCAATATTTATGATCCGCTTGAAGAACAAAATTTTCAAAATAATTTACATCCACGATTCACGTTCAATTTTGGTGCAAACTATATTCGCGAAATAAAAGATTCCTTGTTCTTCCTTGAAACCGGAATTTACTATGCAGACAGAGGTGCATTGCAAAAAGATTTTGTTGCAATCTATAATACGTCACAAGGTCAATTGACAACAACATCTGACATTTACGTTCACAATTATTTTGTTTCAATACCACTGCTTTTTCGCATTGAGCGCAAGTATTTTTATGCCTCTATTGGAGGATCCATAGACTATTTTACACACGTCAAAAGAGTTTGGACTCCGGAAGAAAGCAAGATAGAAAAAAGTAACTGGAGACCTGATGGTTTTTCCAATAGTTTCAAATTCGCAGCTAGTCTGAGTATTGGAGCACAAATAAATCTCACAAACCAGCTGGGACTTTTTGTGGAAGGCAATTTTAATCCAAGTGGTTTATACAAAGACAAGGTCAATAATAAGTACTCATTCTTCTGGAATTATTTAATCGGTACCGGACTTGCATATAGATTTTGAAATTAAATCAACTACAAACCCTGGTTAACACAATCGTTCTATTTAACGTCAATCGCATCAGTCTGTAAAACTTATTGCGGCTTCAATGGTTATAGTCTTAAAGAAGCAGAAAAAGTATGGCAACAGTTTTAATCATAGGCGGATCATCCGGAATAGGCTATAAATTATCGCACATGCTGGCAGATCAAGGACATGACGTATTAGCTACCTACAACAAAAATGAAATCAGCAGTGAAAAAAGTAATTTAGTTTACCATAAACTAAACGTGTTGGATGCAGAACTTAATTTTAATTTTTTGCCGGCACAAATTGATGCCTTAGTCTACTGTCCCGGCAGTGTAAATCTGAAGCCCTTTCATCGAATTAAACCAGAAGAATTTACGCGTGATTTCGAATTACAAGTTACCGGTGCAGTGAAAACAATTCAGGCTCTGCTGCCAAATCTGAAACAAGCTGCGCACCCTGCCATTGTTTTATTTTCGACAGTTGCGGTTCAAAGTGGATTTAATTTTCATTCGCAAGTATCAGCATCAAAAGGAGCAATAGAAGGTTTGACACATGCATTGGCTGCAGAATTTGCTCCAAAGATCAGAGTCAATTGTGTGGCGCCTTCACTGACAGATACACCACTTACGCAAAATCTGATCAGCACAGATGAAAAACGCACACAAAATGATCAGCGTCATCCGTTGAAACGAATTGGAAAAGCTGAAGACATTGCTAACGCGGTTGAATTTCTGATTTCTGAAAAATCATCCTGGATTACCGGTCAGGTATTGCACGTTGATGGCGGCATGTCATCCTTAAAACTATAAACCATGTTTGAATTTTTAAAAAAGAAATCACCTCTGGAAAAATTGGATAAAGAGCATAAAAAACTTCTGGAAGAAGCTTTTCAATTATCTAAAATCAATCGTTCAGAAAGTGATAAAAAATATAAAGAAGCTGATGACCTTGCAATTCAAATTGAGCAGCTAAAAGCAAAATAGTGATCACCCCATCGCATTCAAACGCGATCTAATAATTCATTCCATGAAAATTTTGCTCACCGGCGTTACCGGATACATTGCACAGCGATTATTACCGGTTTTGCTGGATCAGGGCCATGAAGTGGTTTGTTGCGTCCGAAACATAGAACGATTCAACAAGAAAAATTATCTCACTTCAAATCTTACCTTGATCGAAGTCGATTTTCTCAAAAAAGAAAGTCTGCAAAAAATTCCAGACGATATTGATGTTGCCTATTACCTGATTCATTCCATGTCAACCCAAATTGGCGATTTTGAAAACATGGAAGAACAGTGCGCAACAAATTTCAAAAACCGCATTGAACAAACACAAACGAAACAAGTAATTTACTTAAGTGGAATTACAAATACAGAAGATTTATCCAAACATTTATCTTCCAGAAAAAATGTAGAAACTATACTATCAGGTTCTAAATTTGCACTCACTACTTTGAAAGCAGGAATCATTGTTGGCTCTGGCAGTGCGTCTTTTGAAATCATTCGTGATTTGGTTGAAAAATTACCATTTATGATTACGCCGCGCTGGCTGAAAACAAAATGTCAACCTATTGCCATTCGAAATGTGATTGAATTTTTGGTTGGTGTCACCGGAAATAAAGAAACGTACAATAACAGCTATGATATTGGCGGTCCTGATATTCTAAGTTATAAAGAAATGTTATTGCGATTTGCAAAGATCAGAGGCTTGAAAAGACGTATTTTGATTGTGCCGGTGATGACTCCTAAAATCTCTTCATACTGGCTTTATTTTGTGACGGCAACCTCCTACCCGCTTGCAAAAAACCTCGTGCACAGCATGAAAATTGAAGTCATTTGCAAGCCAAATAATCTGGCAACTTTGCTTGGGATTAAATTGCTTGATTATGATACCGCCATCAAACTTGCTTTTGATAAGATAGAACAAAATCAAGTGCTCTCAAGTTGGAAAGATGCGCAGACAAGTGATCTTTTCAGTACCGGATTTTCAAAATTTATTGAAGTTCCGGTAAACGGTTGCTTTAAAGATGTTCGTACACGAACAGTTTCAGATCCTGAATTTACACTTGAAAAAATTTGGTCGATTGGTGGAAAAACCGGCTGGTATTATGGCAACTGGCTTTGGGAAATCAGAGGATTTTTAGATCAGCTGATTGGTGGCGTTGGTATGCGCCGCGGCAGAAAAAGCGCAACTGAATTAGTCACTGGAGATGCCCTTGATTTTTGGCGTGTAATTTTAGCAGATAAAGAAGATAAGCGTTTATTGTTATTTGCTGAAATGAAGCTTCCCGGTGAAGCATGGCTCGAATTTAAAATTGATGAAAAGAATATTCTCACTCAAACAGCAACTTTTAGACCTTTAGGTTTATTAGGGAGATTGTATTGGTATTCGGTTCTGCCCTTTCATGGTTTTATTTTCAGAGGCATGATAAAAAGATTAGCACGCGCTAGAAAAGTCTGAGAGATTATGTAAAAATTGCTTTCAGAAAGTTTTATATCTTTAAAATAGATTTTGCAGAAAGTAATTGACGACCGTTTCTGTTTTTCACGTTCGCAAATTCTAATCTAATTCAAAAAGCGATGTCAAAAAAATCACTACTTCTCAATTCAATTCTTGCTGCCACCTTTCTGGTATGCTCGTGTGGAAATGTTCAACCAGAACAACAAAATTCCACTGTGACCAATGAAGTGCAAAACGAAACACCAACGACAGAAAGTAAATCAGAATCAGCATTAAGTTTTCTGAATGCTTATGTTGACAATTGTAATCTGATGTCAGAGTCTATTGGTGTAATTGATTGGGTGAATGCAAGTGATTTGGTGACATCAGATTTTAAATCAGAATTGCAAAAATTAATGGATGAAGCCTATGCAGCAGACCCGGAACTGGGTCTTGGTGCTGATCCTATTTTTAATGCACAAGACTGGCCTGAAGAAGGATTTGAACTGGATACGATTGATGAAGAATCCAATCTCATAATCCTAAAAGGAATCAATTGGCCAGATTTCAAAGTGACCGTGAAAGTGATTGAGGAAAATGGAAGTTGGTTAGCAGATGGATGTGGAATGGTGAACATGGAAGATTAGAAAAAATACTCTTGAATAAACTTTTGGAATCACGAATTAAGTCTGCATTGTATATTCGTTTGAATTTTTTAATTTTTTTTTTTCTAAAGAACAGTTCTTATTTAGAGAACTTTTAGTATCTTCGTAAAATGAAACGCATTGTTGCCAGAAGTACTTTAAAAGAATTTTGGGAAAAACATGAGGACTCCGAAGACTATCTAAAAACTTGGTACCAGACAGCCAGAACGGCTAATTGGAAATCTCCCAAAGACATCAAAAAGTCTTATGCAAGCGCTAGTTTTTTAAACGACAATCGAGTTGTATTTAACATTAAAGGAAATCACTATAGACTAATTGTAAAGTTCAATTACGAAAGACAATGGGCATTTATTCGCTTTATCGGAACGCATGCTTCTTATGACCGAATTGACGCTGAAACCATTTAAAAAAACTATTATGAATATCAAACCAATAAAAACAAAAAAGGATTACCAAAATGCACTCAACAGACTTGAGGTCATTTTTGATGCTCCGGCGAACTCTAAATTAGGCGATGAAGCTGAAATCTCAGAAATTTTAAACCGGAAAAAGAAACTCACCGTTGAGATGATTCGCACACTCGAAAAACATTTACAATTGTCAGCTTCAATTTTGGTTGGTAATTATAAATTGCAAGAATAAGTCTGCAATTATGAATTAGGTTCCTGTTTTGAAACCCCATTCTTAATATCATGGAACGTCACTCCTACTTAAATCAATTTCACCCCATCAGCAAAGCCGATTACGATTTACTTGCATCAAAACTAAAATCCAAAAACTTCAAAAAAGGTGAATTCATAACTGTTCCCGGGCAGGTACAGAAGGAACTATATTTTGTAAAAAGCGGCGTACAGATGTCTTACTTTGACGCCAATGAAAAGACACACGTCATAGCTTTTACCTACGCTCCAAACTTGTGCGCAATTCCTGAATCCTTTTCATTACAAACACCTTCAAACTTTTTTCTGACCTGTTTATCGGATAGTGAAATGGATTGCATTACGTTTGATGATCTTCAAAAATTATTTGATGAGTCGCAGCAACTGGAAAGGCTTTTCAGAAGAATGACTGAATTTATTTTGGCAGGAATGATTAACAGACATACTGAGCTGCATTCACTCACCATAGAGGAGCGTTACAAAACATTTTGCAAAAGAAGTTCGCATTTGCTTCAGCTTGTCCCGCACAAATACATTGCTTCGTATTTAGGCATTGATCCAACCAATTTCAGTAAACTCTTTAACAGCGTGAAATTCTGATCTTGGTCTAAACCAAGATTTAGATTATAAGGTCTTATCAATTTTGCTTCAAAAAATTGGTATGACAAAAAACTGGCTTGACACAAAAGAATATCCGTTTCAATCAAATTACTTTGAAATTAACGGACAAAAACTTCATTACATCGATGAAGGAAAAGGGGAAACAATTTTATTTATACACGGAACGCCTTCCTGGAGTTTTGATTTCAGAAACAGCATCAAAGCATTGCAAGATCAGTATCGATGCATAGCCATTGACCACATTGGATTTGGGCTTTCAGACAAACCTGAAGTCTATGATTACTCCACGCAAAATCACAGCGCAACCCTTGAAAAATTTACACTGGATAAAAAACTCGAAAATATAACGCTGGTTGTGCATGACTTTGGAGGACCAATCGGATTAAATTTTGCGATGCGGTATCCTGACAAAATAAAAAAGCTTGTCATTCTCAACTCATGGTTGTGGAGCAGCCAAACTGATCCTGACTTCATCAAATTGAGCAAAATTTTAAAAAGTCCTTTGCTTCCATTTTTATACCGATACTTAAATTTTTCACCCAAATTTATTCTCCCAAAATCATTTGGCGATCATAAACTTTCACGGCACTTATTAAAACAATACACCAAACCATTTGCAAACAAAACACAGCGCAACGGTGCCTTGGCATTTGCAAAATCACTGCTCAACGATCAAAATTGGTTTGAAGAACTCTGGAATAAACGAAAAACTATTTCAGCAAAGCCAACCCTCTTTATCTGGGGAATGAAAGATCCGGTCATCAAATCTAAATACCTTGAAAAATTTGAATCTGGTTTTACAAATTCAAAAACAATCCGCTTAGAAACCTGCGGCCATTTTCCGCAAGAAGAACAAGCAGAAGAAACGATAATTGCATTGCAGATTTTTTTCAAAGAAAAAGAATGAAAAATTTATTGAAAGCTAGTAATACGATTTTTTGCGAGATCGTATTTAAATCCTATTCGACATTCGCTGTGAATTTCACATACCTCGATCCGGTCACGTCTCCAAATTAAATCTTGACTCTATAAGACAGAATACATATATTTGATTGAGTTGAAACTAAATCAACCAAAAAATCAAAACAAAAACCTATGCATCCAATCTTACGAAACATCCTTGCAGTCATTGCCGGCGTAGTTGTTGGTTCAATTGTGAACGGCGCAATCATTTCCATTGGCCCGTCTATTATTCCATTGCCAGAAGGAGTTGATGTGAGTACCATGGAAGGGATCAAAGCGGCCATGCCTCTTTATGAACCCAGACATTTTCTGATGCCATTTCTGGCCCATGCACTGGGAACACTCGTTGGCGCATTTATAACTGCGCTGCTGGTTGCCAATAATAAAATGCCCTTTGCAATGGGAATCGGTGTACTCTTTTTAGCTGGCGGAGTTGCTATGGTATCGATGCTTCCTTCACCAGCGTGGTTCAGCATTACAGATTTGGCGGGAGCATATATTCCAATGGCTTTTATCGGAGCAAAATTGGCAGGCAAAAAAAAGTAAATCAAACAGCACTTCATGAAAAAATTTGACGACTGTAACTTTACAGCAATCAGATCGTCTTATTTTTAGTTAGAAGCTCTTGCATGAAAGCCAGTATCGCAAAAAATTACGGACCGCCTGAAGTATTGACACTGGAAGAAGTTGAAAAACCATCTCCAAAAGCAAACGAAGTTCGCGTCAAAATTCATGCAACTACCGTTAACCGAACCGACTGTGGGTTCAGGCGTCCCGACTACTTTATCGTTCGATTGATCAATGGCTTTTTTAAACCTCGCCGCAAAATTTTCGGAACTGAATTTGCGGGTGAAGTAGACGCGATTGGTGAGAAAGTGAGTCAATTTAAAATAGGTGATCCGGTCTTTGGTTTAAATCTCAACAAGTTTGGAACACACGCAGAATATGTTTGCATTACTGAAAACAAGGCAATCGCATTGAAGCCAAACAACATTTCTTATACTGAAGCCGCTGCCGTTTGTGATGGATTGATGATGGCGATCACCTACCTGCAAAAAATAAATTTTACAACTGAAACAAAAATTTTAATCAACGGTGCTTCCGGTTCAATTGGGTCTGCAGCCGTGCAACTGGCAAACTATTACGGCGCACATGTCACAGCGGTTTGCAATACACGCAGCGCAGACATTGTCAAATCAATAGGTGCGGATAAAATCATCAATTATGAATTGGAAGATTTTACGAAAAAAGGAAAAACCTACGATGTAATTTTGGATACGGTTGGAAAAAGTTCTTACTTCAAATGCAAAAAAATACTGAAGCCGGGTGGTATCTACTTTTCATCAGAACTCGGCTTTCTGGGGCAAAATATTTTTCTGCCACTCACTACTCCTCTCTTCAGCAGCCGCAAGGTGAAGTTTCCAATTCCTGCCTGCACACAAAAAGATCTTGAATTTTTCAAAGCATTGCTTGAATCTGGCAATTACAACGCTGTGATAGATCGTAATTATTCATTTGATGAGATTGTTGAAGCTACGCGGTATGTAGAGATGGGTGAAAAAATTGGCAATGTCGTAATCCGAATTACAGATAAAGATTAATCAATCCGCCTATCTTACTAAAGAATCTTTTAAACGCTTTTTCTCAACGCGTCTTGAAAGCAGAATTCCAAATTCGTACAAACCGTAAATAGGCACGGTTACGATGATTTGTGTGAAGATATCGGGTGGTGTAATTACAGCTGCTAAAATTAAAATGATCACAAGAGCGTGCTTGCGGTATTTTTTCAAGAAAGCAGGCGTAATGATTCCAAGCTTTGAAAAAATAAAAATCACAACCGGAAGTAAAAAAAGTAATCCTGTAAAAAAGACGGTAGATATAATGGTTCGCAGATATGAACTGATGGTAATGTTGTTTTCGATGCTTTCAGCCAATTGCCAGTTACCAAAAAACTGAACCGTCAGCGGTGCAATTACAAAATACCCAAAGGCGATTCCGATAAAAAACAAAATCGATACAAACCAAACGATACCGCGCACGGTTTGAAGTTCATTTTGTTTTAATCCCGGTTTTACAAATCCCCACAACTGGTGAAAGATAAAAGGAAATGAAACCACAATTCCGCCGACAATCGCCAACATTAAATTGATTCCGAATTGGCCTGTAAATTCGACACTTTGTAAGTCGATTGCAATTTCATTGGCACACATTCCAAAAGCCCAGCAGAGGAATTGGAACAAAGGAAAATCTTCACGCGCCAAAGAAAGAAATACGGTGTTGATGATGGGCTCTGTAAAAATGAAAATCACAATTGCCATAATCAAAATTGCCGCAGATGATTTCACCAAACGCCATCTCAATTCTTCGAGATGATGCAGGAAAGGCATATTTTGTTTAGGATCGGCCACGGGTGTGATTTTTGGCAAAATTAACCCAATTTTAGGCAATCGGAAGAGTGAAAGAGATTTATTTCAGAAAAAAATCCAGCGAGGCATCATCCTGATCCCCGGGCAGAAGTGGCAAAAGGAATTAATGAATTCTACAAAACAGCCTCCGGAACTTTGGTCTTAATCGTACCTCCTTTAAACCAAACGTTACCGACTTTAGCGGCGCTCAAAGCTTCTAATAATTTAGCCTGATCTTCTGCTTTTTTGAACCAAACCGGAACTAATTTTTTCAGATGTTCCATCCATTGACCTGCTTTCTGTTTGGCTTTAATTCCGGTATAATAATCCACTTCGTTCAAATCAGGGTATTTCAAAATCCATTTGTCAAATTGAGCCTGATACTGTGAAAATTCGGCAGGAATCATACGTTCACCCCATACAGTTACTTTTAATTGCAGATTGCTTCCTTTGTCAGCGCGGTAAACTGTCAGGCCGTCATTTCTAAATTGCTCTGGTTTATTCTCAATAGTGCCCTGCGTTGAATCGCGGTAATACATTCCCTCTTTCTCACCCATAATGCCACCCGCCTCAGCAATCAAACCGATTTTCAAATCTCTGTCAAGGACTGCTCTGAAAATTTCCATCAGCTGAATTGAATCACCTTTTGTGAATTGCGCCTGCGTATTTTTGTCTTCTACCACACGTCTCAACGTATAATTTGTTTTCAAATCACGTTGTGAATAATGCATGTGCACGAATGATTCTTCAATTTTAGTTGACAGTACTTTCTCACCAAAAGCAATGTGGAATACCTGAAAAACATCTTCACGACTTCCATCCGGGAAAATAAAATCTTGCGTAGCATAATTAAAAATAGCTCCGTCAGAGAATGTATAGATATCTCCTTCTTGCTCATAGGACATAAAAACATAGCCCAGATTTTTTTGCATTCTGTCATAAAGCGCCTGATATCTTACCAATAATATATACGCTTCTTCCATCTCCTTTTTCAACTTGGCCAACATGAGTTTTTCATTCTCCCATTGGGTATTCAGGTGAGTCAGACGTGCTTGCTCAATGTTGATTTGTTTTTCTGTTTTAGTCAGCGTATTGGTTGGGTGACCATTAATCTGATCAGAACTTCCAAGATCTTTGTCTTTAATTTTTTTCTTTTTCATTTTAGGAGGCCCCATCGGTTTATGGCGCAACTCATTCAAACGGAATTCGGTTTTTTTAATCAATAATTCAGTACCTACTAATTTATCTTCATATTCTTTGATCCAATATTCGTATCCTTTTTTTCCATATAATTTTTCATTGAGATCATCAATGTAAACATGTTCTAATTCCCAAAGCAATCTCCAATAAGTTGTACCTTTTCCATACGTTGAATCAGGGCTTAGCAAACGGTGATCATTTTTTCCGTATAGAATATAAGAAGATCCGCCTTTCTGAATCGCAATGGTAGTTTGTCTTTCAGGATGATATCCGTAAACATCAAAATGAAGAATGGTAGATTTTTCTAAACTGGTTCTGAATTCTTTTACCAAAATATCTTTGACACGAATGATTGGTTTTTTCGTGATTATTTCGCCACCAATCTGCTCTTCTTTCTCTACATATTCTTCTGTCTCAAAACGAAACAAGCCTTTTTCATCTGGTACTAAATGATTGTAAGGTGTTTTAAACGTTCCTTCCAGATCAGACCAGGATGAACCATCACCGGCAGCAGAAAGAAAATCTTTTTCTTCAGTCAGCCAGATTGCTCCCAGATTCCACATCACTTCCCGGGTACGCTGAGCAACATACAATTCGTGTGCTGTATAAAGCGCGTTCACAATCAACATTTGATCTTGTTGTGTATAACCTGAATTTGCAAGGGCAGCCATCTTATCAGTGATAGCCATTGAAGGTGAAAAATAATTTGAAATTCCTTTCATCAAAACATACTTGCCGGATGTCAAAGTTGTGAGCGCACTTTGCGGAATATTTTGAATAACATACCCTTCGTAGGTCGCAAGTTTTTCTTTCAGCTGCGCATCTTTTTCGTCAACAGAGGTGCGGTAATGCAATACCTTATCCAATTCCCACAACGCATAGGCAACTGCCAGATCACTTATGAGTCCAATTGATTTGCGTGGAACCTGATCATAATGCAGAATTAATTTTTCAGGCGATTTTACGATTTGTTTTTCAACATAGGCGTAATCAGGTAAGGTGTCATTGACCCACGGAATTGAATCTGTAAATTCGAGTAAGTGAAACAATTCAGGTTTTAAAATTTCAGTCCGGCGCGTGATGTTGTAAAAAAAAGCGCGCTCTTCGCCGGTAAATTGGTCCCAAACCCATTGGGACTGTCCGGCTAAACTGAAAAAAGATAAAATACAGAAGTAAGCGTATTTCATGGATCAGGAAGGGTTTTTGGTTTGTTGTCGGCCTAATAACGTTCGTGGCATTATTTGGTAACGCTAAAATAGATAATTATTTAGGAGTGGTGTGAAGATGATGAGTTTGTTATTAACAGAGATATCCATACTCCATAAATTACAAATACAAAATCACAAATTACAAAAAGGTTCACGATCCTATGCCATCAGTCCCATACGCAAAAGAAAGAGGAAGTCTTTGATCAAAAATTCACTTAACCAAAATCAATCGATATTCAATTTCCAATGTCAAACCCTGATCACTATAACTATTGCCTTTCATCAAGCTGTAATCTGCATTTACAAAAAGATTATAAGCAACAATGGCGGTAAGATTTGATTCTGAAGTATGCGAACGCTGAAAAGTAAAATTGTTATCCGTGAGATGAATGTGTGCATACGAATAACCAATGGTTCCTCCACTTTCAATTTTATAGGAGTCATCTGTTTTTGAAATCATAATAATGTTCTTTTCAACAAGTTCAAAGAAGAATCCTTCAACACATACTCTTGCCAAACACCAACAATGGATGGTCCTTGCACTATTTCTTTTTTGAAGGCGGCACAAGAAGTAATCATTAAAATCAAACCTATAAAAATCAATTTTATTTTCATATCAAAATTAGATGCAAAGTTCATCAACTATTTTGATATTTTATGTTTCTGCACTTCAAAATCCAATTTTGGTCTTTTCAGTAAAAAGGGAACTACCATCATTCCAATTAATCCACCAGATATGGAAGTGGCAATAATTTCACTCTGCGTATCTGCACCGCGCAAAATCAAGGTCAGGAGCGCAATGAGCATCACATAAAAAATATAACGCACTGGTTTTTGATAGCTTCGAATCGAAAATTTCTGATCCTTCGGCCAAAGAATAACCGTTGCAATAATCAAAGCACCAAAACCTGAACTTAAGAGTTGCATAAAATCATAGCTTGGAATTTTCACATTAAAGATTAAAAGTTCTTCTTTCAAATAAGGAATGTACTGCACAAAATAGCCTGGTGCATGTGTAAAAGCATCCCAAAAAAGATGTGACAATATGCCAATCACCGCTGAATACAGAATAACGTACCAGTGTTTGCGCGCATATTCAAACCAATTCATTTGATAAAACGATGCATATTTCTTTCGCAAAAATTCAGGCAAGTGATCAATCAAGGTATCTCTCACCAAAAAATGAAAAAGAATCAGTGAGATAATTGTAACAGGCAAATCAAAATAAAATGCCCCCGCAAGATTGTGGCCGTGAACTTGTTTTAACCGCATGCGAATGAAGTATTCAAAATCTGGCGACATACTTCCAATCACCAGTGCCGAAACGGAAATATACTTTGCATTAATTTTTGCAAGCGGAAGAATAATTGCAGGATGTGAAAATGTAAAAGGCATAAAATTATTTTAATTCAAATCCGAAATGGGTTCTATTCTCAAATTCTGTTGACACTCCGTTAAATCAAGCATTGCCAAAGCTTCCAGATTCAATTTTTTAAGGCAGATTGCTCTACGTCCACGGTGAAAATCTTTTAATAATTGACTGATATATTCAGGAACAATGGCCGTACATAATGCAAGATAAATTACGGACATCGCATTGGTGCATCTGTTTCCCAAAAGGAAAGCCTGAATACGCAACTCATGCGGCGTGATCATTTGATAGCCTGAAAGAATGTGTTTCAAATCATGCTTCACTAAACACGGATTGAATTTTATTTGAACCGAATCCATATAGGTCACCAATTTTTTTCCGGTTGAATTTACGGGCATGTTACGATAGTCAGCTGCGCTCAAATTCCATTTTCGATTCCGCAACAACCAATGTGAAAAATCGGTTGCTTTGATGGTTAGCCACGCAACAAGTTGCCATCTCAATTTTGAAAATAACATACAGCTAAATTTTAATTTCGTACTGAAAATTGTTTTGTCTGATCTCCTTCATGTTGAAAGTGATAACGGCTCAATTTCTGATACAGATTTTCATCACGCACAGTAAACGAGCGCCAGGATACAGCCTTTCTTTCGAACTCCATGTAGTACAATTTGGATTCTATTGCGCTCACCAATCGATAAAATAAATCCGTATTGGTTTCTTGATTTTCAACGTGAAAATTCATTAAAGCAGGATACGCATCAGGTCCCAATTCAAAAATATATTCAAGATCCAGGCGTTCTTTTTTGACGTGTTCAATATTATAATCTGCAATAATTTGATTCCAATTGAACATAGAAACAACTGCAAAAACAAGAATGAATGAAAGGGAAGTATTGCGAATCAAAAACCAAACAGATTGAACGCGCACGATTTTATAAACGCTGAACACCAGACCAATTCCGCACAAAAACAAATAGAGTAAGACACCTAACCGTTTATAAGTAAATCCAAACTCAGCAATATAATCGTAATTCTTAATTCCGGTTGTGATCACCAAAATGCAGTTGAGCGATAACCAAATAACACCAACATATTTAAGTGCCTTGTGATTCTCAAAATTCAAACTTCCGCGGAAGAAAAAAGAGATTAATAAAATTACAAGTACCAGTGAAAAAATAAGTGCATTAATTCCCTGATGAACAAGTGACGAATATTCTGCAACCGGTTTATCTACACCAAATCCATCAACCAGAAACCGGACATCAAGTACTAATAAAAGTACAAGCATCAAATTGAGAACACCAAGTGTGATCAGCGCAAGCAGTCGTTCTTGTTTCACACCAAAAAAACGCTCAAGGCTATCCGAGTAAGTTGTTGAAATTTCATTTTTGAAGGACTGATCGAATTTGGTCACTTCAGGTTCTGACTGATAATAATAGAAGCCATAAAGAATCCAGGTAAGTAAAATATAGAAGAATATAAAACCCCAGGAGATCCAGTCCAGGTTGATGAAACTGGTGAGTTCGTAAAAATCAGCGTCAGCCAATTGATACAATTTTAAGAACGAAATACAAATGATTAGGCCGATTGAAAAAAGAATAATTTGTCGTGCAATTTTTTTGGAACGTGAACCATTGTCTCCTTGAAAACGCGTAATGGTGTCATGGAAAATGCGGCCTAAACCGGTGGAAAATGATACAACAGCTTGTATTGGTGAAAATGGAACAGAAACTGATTTACGATCTTGCAGGGATCCAAAATAAGTCATGGAAATTAAATACATAAAAATCTGAAACCATCCGCCTACTAAAAAAACAGCGGTAGCCGAAATCAACCAGATAGCAGCACCAAAATACCAGAACGCATCATTGCCCGGTGAATTCGTTTGATTAATTTTTTTTGCGGCAAATAAATTACGATAGCCTAAAAGTCCGACAGTCACCACTGCAACAATCAACGCATTGAGTCCCCAGTATTCATCGTAAAGTAAATTGGTCAGCACCAAAGTCCAGATCAGGTAGATTCTTATTTCATTTTTCATATCATTTGTTTTAATTATTAGAAAGCACTTTGAATTACAAAGTGAATAGGTAAATTTTTTTAGTCCATATTTCGCAACAATTTTTCAAGCGCGTTGATGTGTTCCTGAAAGGCCTTTTTTTCCGGTACGGGTAACTTTGTAACTGGTATTTGTTTTTTTACCGACAAAGCGTTTTCTGACTTCAATAAAATTCAATTTTTCAAGTCCGGTTATGTGTGAAGCAAGATTGCCATCCGTGAGATTCAGTTTTTCTTTAATCTCATTATAGTCCATCCAGTCATTGACCATGAGCATAGACATGATTCCAAGCCGCACGCGACTTTCAAAAGCTTTATTTAAATTGTCAATTGAACTCACGGGTTTGACTTTTTAGCGTCGTAGCGAAAGTAAATAATTGTTCCATACAGAATATGCAAAACACCAAAACCAAGTCCCCAATAAATCAACATGCGCATGATTCCGTCATAAGTATATTCAAGTGTTGCAAAAGCAGCAAGTCCTAAAATCATTTGTGAGACAGCGAGATATTTAATATCCACGTGCACATATTTAGACGCATTCAGTAATCCCATTCCGTAAAAAATAAGTGTCGCCGGAACAACAATACCAATCATTCCGTGATACACTGCGATAATCACAAAACAACCTCCAAAAAAAAGCGGTACCATTAAACTGCGCATCAATCGAAATGACAAGGGACTCATAAGAGTCTGATTTTCTTTTTTAGCTTTCCGCCAGGTAAAGAAAAAACCAAAAAGCAATGCAACAATCAATACAACAATAGCCATTGTACTAAGCTTGACTAACAAATTCCACTCTGCACGAACCACGGTGCCTGCAAGCTGATTGGACAAGTACATGTTTTCAAAATGCGCAATCTCAAGATAGGCCATAAAGGTCCCAACCAAACCTGTAAGTCCGGCAAAAATACCAGACAATCCGCTTAGCGAAAGAAATTTGGAAGACCCCTCCATCATCTTTCTGATTTCCTGCAAATCTTCTATTGGATTTGTTTTCATAAGTGTTCCCTTTTTTGACCTAAATTAAAAGCGCTTTGAGATTCAAAGTTAAATTAATTTTTAAAGCGAACAAGGAAAATAGAAAATTTTAACTTTTGTTTGGAGATAGAAACCGGAATCTGAGATTCCATAAAATAAGCAGCGTGCAGCAAATTCAATTGCTGCACGCTGCTTGTATCGAAAAGAAACAATTGGTTGTCTTGTATTAGCGTAACTTCCTTTTGAATCTCTATTCAATTTTTTTAACCGAATTCTTTTTTCAAGGACGCAGTCCAAAATCAGTTAACATGCGTCACGCAAGGTTTTAACACGATCGTGATCAGCCTTGATTAGTTGATTTTGATCCAGCACTAATTTCTGAAGTTCCATTGGTAAATACTGCGAATCACCATTCATAGCGCTTGCGTAGACTTCAAGTGCCTTATCTTCTCCAAACTCACACGAGTTCAAAATATATTTGCGATCCTTGCTGGTAAGTGCAGCTTTCAAATCCATCCAGGTGCGGAAAAATGCTCCGGCAATTGTTGTGTTTGCAGTAGGCGTTCCACCCAATTTAAAAATCTGATCACTTAATTCATTGTTGTTTTTTTGACTGGTTCTTGCAAATTCGGCAAATAGCGCTTTCAGATCTGATTCGCTTGTTTCCTTTAAAGCAGTTTCATAGCCTTCGGTGCGGTCATTGTTTATTTTAACCAATGTATTCAATACGTCAATCGTTTTTTCGTTTTCCATTTTAGCTTAGTATTAAGGTGATTTAATTTTTTTCAAATTGTTCTGTACATGTTTTTGCAGCGCTCAGATTCTGACGCAAAACAGTTAGCGTTGAATTTGCCCATTCTCTGATTTGTTTGTCTCTGCTTTTCTTAGAACCTTTTTCATAAACTGAAATCGCATCTTCGTGCTTTTCAATCATAAGCTTGGCATAAGACTCATTAAAATCATCTCCTGCTTTTTCATTCAGCGAGCGGTAGGATTCGTCACCCTGATCAGTTATTGTATTTGGAATTGTGATCTTTTTTCTTTTGGCAAGCGTGGTTAATTCATCCAATGCATTTTGATGCGTTTGCTCAATTGTTCTGCCCAATTCTTTAATCGGACTTGTTGTTCCTTTTTGCTGCGCCAATTTTGCAAGACCAATTTCTTCCATATGAATTTCAGCCGCATTCACCAAAAATTGCGCATCTCTTTCGTCTTTGCGTTTGTCAAAATTTTCATCGTTCATGTCTTCCGATTCGTCTTTCGTGAAAACTTCCTGCACTCCGCAACTTACAATGCCAAAGGACAGTGCAATCATCAATGAGTTGTATGCAAATAGCGCCTTAATTCTGTTTTTCATAATTGTTTTTTAGTTGATTAAAAACTCTGTTGAGGGCAATGATTCGTGATTTGTCATTCCGCTCAACAGAGGAGTTAAAATTTGTTTGGTAAAACCTGAGACAAAGGTGCTCACTTAACGCTGTCAAGGACTTACACAATCTGGCCGGTATGTTACAAGATTCGCATATTTAGGATTCAGAGCAGCAGCCATTCGTTAGCTGTCTTTTCCAGGACACAGGTTTTAACTGCATTGGCATGGTTAAACATCATCCTGTCAAAATCAATAGATTCATTATATTTGAACTGTATGACACCTATTCTAAAAATGAAAAGCCATTCGTTCTTCTCATCAATACTTGCTGGTATTAGCCTTGTTAAGGCCTGCAGAAAAGATGATAAATCTCACATTAAGTTTTTGTTTGGAGAAGAGACAGACGAAATGATTTTAACAATCCATGACACGCTTATTAATGCTACAACCGTATCTGGTGAATGGGACCAAGAATCCGTAGGTTTGGATCTTGATAACAATAATCAATCAGATATCTGGTTTTTCAGTTTTGAAGATCTGATTACCTATCCCGAGGAAAACCTGTGGAGCTATATAAGATTCAATATTACAAATGATCAATTTTCAGTAGCCGCTATTAAAGGATCTAACGTTTATTACGAAACAGGCTCAACATCATTTGATTATTACGGCACATTTCCCCGCCGGACAAATAATTTAATTCGCTCTTGTGAGTATTCTGAAAATGCAGTTGTTGACTCATCTTATTACTTTACTGCAGAAACTTTTGAAGCCGGATCCAAGTTCACAGACGAAGTGCTTTGGAATAAAAATGATATGTACCTCAACATATCTCCACATCATCAGGCCATTTATAATTATAACATGACAGGAGATTCAATCATAGGTGAACATTATATACACAAAGGGCTTTGCCATAGCGCTCCACAGAATGAAACAATTTACCTAGTTTTCAAAAAAGAGTTGGGACTACAAACAAATTATGGCTGGATTGAATTGAAAATTTCTGATGAAAATGCCCTTTACATCGGCGCTTCGGCAATCACAAAAGATGTTGAATAGCCGTATCAATCACGCTGACAATCCCCGCAACAATTTCAGTTCTTTCTGCCCTCTATTCACAATTCCGGCACTGGCTTTTTGATCTACCAAAATTTCGATGTACGGAATTAATTCAGCAGCAAGTTCTGGATATTTTTCACAAATTCTTCTGAGACTGGTCATACTAAAAGCTTTTACAGCGATACTTTCATCCGGCGCTTTCAGGTATTGAATTCCCTTTTCAAAAAGTTCTCCCTCCAGTTCTTCAGGCACATCCATAAATTGACAGAGTCTTATGGTCACTCGTTTAAAGGCGTCAATCGGATTGGTATTCAGATGAACAATCATCTTTGACAAATAAGGTTGAATCAGGTTTGGGTGTTTATCTCCCATCTCACTTACTACCTGACTTGAAACCTGCATTTCACGAATATCTTTTGAGAAAAAAAGTTTCATGAGTTCAGTGATGCGCTTCTTGTCTGTTCCAATAAAATCAACTGATTTCAGCCAATTTCTTCTGGAGTTTTCTTTCATTACCTGCTCACGCACATTCATGGAGTAAATTTAATAGAAATTTGATTGGAGATTAACCGCAAGTGCCACGCGCAAATTCAGCCCCTTTTTTCTATCTTTGCGCTCTTGAATAAAGTAAAATACCATGTTTGAAAATTTAACCAGTAAGTTTGAAAGAGCCTTTAAAGTATTAAAAGGACAAGGTCAGATCACCGAAATCAACGTTGCAGAAACGCTGAAAGAAGTTCGCCGTGCGCTGCTTGATGCCGATGTTAGTTTTAATACAGCCAAAGATTTTACAACGCGTGTTAAAGAAAAAGCAATTGGCAGAAACGTGTTAACCTCAATTTCTCCAGGCCAATTACTGACTAAAATTTGTCATGAAGAGTTGATTGAATTGATGGGCGGTGAACAAACCGAAATCAATATCAAAGGAAACCCCGGAATCATTTTGATGGCGGGTCTTCAGGGATCTGGTAAAACAACTCACTCTGGTAAACTTGCAAATTATTTAAAAACCAAAAAAGGAAAAAATCCATTGTTAGTTGCGTGTGATGTTTATCGTCCTGCGGCGATTGATCAATTACATGTGTTGGGTGAACAATTAGGCATTGAAGTTTATTCCAATAAAGAAGAAAAAGATCCGGTTAAAATTGCAAAAGATGCGATTGCTTTTGCAAAAAGTAAAAGTTTCAACGTCGTTATTGTCGATACTGCTGGTCGTTTGGCTATTGATGAAGCGATGATGAATGAGATTGCTGAAATCAAAAAAACAATCAATCCAAGTGAGACCTTATTTGTTGTGGATGCCATGACGGGTCAGGATGCGGTTAACACAGCAAAAACTTTTAACGAGCGTATTAATTTTGACGGTGTCATTTTAACCAAATTAGATGGCGATACACGCGGTGGTGCCGCACTTTCTATTAAATCTGTCGTTGATAAGCCAATCAAATTTGTCGGTACCGGTGAAAAGATGGATGCACTTGATGTATTCTATCCGGCTCGTATGGCGGATCGTATTTTGGGAATGGGTGACGTTGTTTCACTCGTTGAAAAAGCCCAGGAACAATACGATGAAGTAGAGGCCAAAAAACTTCAGAAAAAAATTGCTCAAAATAAATTTGACTTTGATGATTTCTATGCACAACTTCAGCAAATCAAAAAAATGGGAAATGTCAAAGATTTAATGGGCATGATTCCGGGAATGGGTAAAGCCATGAAAAATGTAGACATTGATGAAAATGCATTCAAGGGAATTGAAGCAATTATTCAATCAATGACACCAAAAGAAAGAGCACAACCAGATATTTTAAACGTATCACGCAAAACTAGAATTGCAAACGGCAGCGGAACCAATCTTACGGAAGTAAATAAATTGATCAAACAATTTACGGAAACCAAAAAAGTAATGCACATGATGAGCAATAAAAAGAACATGGCCAATATGATGCGTCAGATGAAAGGCATGGGCGGCCAAATGCCAATGTAGCGGAAGGGCTCGCCCCTTCCCCCCATTGATGGTTTTTTGCCCCAGACGTCATTGATTTTTTTTTGCCCCAGACGCCATTGATTTTTTTTTGCAGCAGACGCCATTGATTTTTTTTGCTCAGAACGATTTGTATTGTTTTGAATATCGAATATCAAACACCGATTAACGAATATTGAATTATAAATTTCAGATAAAAAATATTAATCCAATTCGGTTGCATGAGATGGTAATCGACATTTAGCCGAAACAAAACCCCAAACCCCAAATGAAAACCTCAACCTTATTTCTTCTTTCCACAATCACAATTCTTTTCTCTTGTGCAGGCAATGCCCCAGAATCAGATACAACAACCGAAACGACAACTGTTAGCAATGACAGTCTTGTTGCCGGGGCAGCGTTTACTGAATTCACAAATTACGTTGGGTCACTAGAAAACACGGTTGAAAATATTGACTCTGCTTTTGCAAGATTTGAAAATTTAAAAGTTGATTTTACACAAGAAGAAAAAGATTCTGCCTTTTTTGTGATGCGCGATTATTTGTGGGATTTTGAAGTTGCTGCTGACGAGCAAGAAATTACCTCAGAAGATGACATGAAAAAACTGGATAAAAAATATTCCAAATACGGTTTTGTCATGAGCTACAATGAGGGCTATGCCTATCTGATGCCTGACATGAAATTCCTCTCCAAAAAATTCAAGAATGATATTTCAGTTGAGCTCGATGACTATGTTGATATCATGAAAATTTCTCATTCACAATTGACGAGTGACGCTGGACTGATTATTGAATGGTCAGAATTAGCAGATCGTATTTTAACCTACGAAGAATTTATTACAGAAAATACAGATTCTAAATATTGGGAGAACGTACTTTCCAATTATGTAGAAGAAACAAATTTCTTATTGTGGGGATTAGATAACTCACCTATTATTGACATGTGGTCAGAAGAAGGAGTAAAAAAGTTGGATGAAAACGTGGCCGACGTTTATGCGAAGTTGATCAAAGACGATAAACATAAAACAGGTAAAATCATTGCTGATCATTTAGCCTGGTTAGAATCCAAAAACTTCGATTTCAGCTGGGAAGAACAAACGCGACTCACTGATGACGAAGCAAAAATGTATTTAGGAGTTCAATAATTCAGAAAGTTTGCCTTTTCCTCTAACGTTTTCAAGCTTCTTTTTTTAAGGTGCAGCACAACAGTATTTTGCAAAAAAAAAATCTTCATTTGTTAAGTCAGCATGATCAGTTTGATAATTTTTTGACAAATTCCACCCAAACTGTTTAGATAGTCAAAAAGCTAGATGACCTAACTTTGCACCGAACTTAAACAAATCGAAAATGAAAGCAAAACTACACGCTTTATTAGCGATCGGTGCAATTGCCTTTTTTTCAGGCAATGAAGTGCACGCGCAATATTGTATCCCTTCTTATTTTACTGGCTGTACAGACGGTGATGATATCGACAATTTTACGCTCACAGGATCTGGACTTACCCATCTTGGATCAGGCTGCAGTATCGCCGGCTATGGTGACTACACTGCCGATATGGGTTTGGTTGCGAATGTGCAGCCGTCGGTATCTTACCCTTTCTCAATAACTCACAATTTTTCAAATCAATATGTGAAAATCTGGATTGATTTTAACAACGATGAGGTATTTGATGACGGTACTGAACTTTTATTTGCGTCGGCCACTGGCTCATCTAATACAACTGGATCCATCACAATTCCTTACACGGTAGCACCTGCAACTGGTCTCAGAATGCGTGTAATGGGACGATGGAACTCTTCACCTCTTGATGCTTGCGCAACAGGAATGAGCTATGGTGAAACACATGACTATACTGTCAATATTTTGCCTCCACCTCCTTGTCAAAATCCGGTTTTATTAACAGTGACCGATGCCTCTGATATTGATGCAGCAGTGAGTTGGACTGAACCAGGAACAGCAACAGATTATATTCTTGAATGGGGACTTCCGGGATTCACTCCAGGAACTGGAGCCGAAATTAGAACGGCAAACGTATCTGGTGCCACAAACTTTTTAATAACAGGACTTAGTGCAGTTACTTCGTATGATTTTTATGTTCGTGCAGATTGCGGAGTTGATGGTTTGAGTTTCTGGGGCGGACCCCTTTCGTTCACAACTCCATGCCCAGCAATCAATACATTGCCATGGTCTGAAAATTTTGACGCTTCTTCACTTGGATTTGAAGTTTTCCCGGATGGTTGCTGGATTCATGAAAATTATACTATGTGGAATGGATTTGGTGTTTATGACAATGGCTGGAATTTTGGAGATGCTGATGCAATGAGTGGTACACAATTCCTTTCTGCACAGTACAATTCTAATTCCTATGTCTGGACTCCGGAATTTGAAATGCTAGCCGGTGAAACATACGAATTTGTTTTCAATTGGGCCGGTGATACACATGATCAATGGCAAGGAGAAGTTTATGTCAGTGGAGCACAATCATCGGCAAGTGCCACTATGTTAGGTGACCCATTTGTAGAGTCTGGTGACGAGACAACCTTCGAATATCAGGAAGAAGTTTATTGCTTTACACCAACCGTAGATGGAACTTATTCTTTTGGTATTTATGTGAAGGAAACTGGAGGCTGGTATTATTTAAATATTGATGACATGTCTGTTCGTCAATCAAGTTTATCTGCTGGAACAGATGACAGCTATGACATTTGCCAATCTGAAGGTTTAATTGATCTAAATATGCTAGGTTCAATTACTGATCCAGAAGGATCGTGGATATTTGACATCAATCCATCGGCTATTGTTGATGACACGTTATTGAATACGACTCTACTTCCTGCTGGAATTTTACAAGCTATTTATATGCCAACAGGTTGTATTGCTGCTGATGTAACTGTAACATTAAACATTCAAGCGCCATCATCAGCTGGTTCAGACGGATCGATTGATGCTTGTATGAATCAACAAATTGATTTGCTGGGTGCGTTGTCAGGAACTGTAAACTTTGGTGGAACATGGTATGATGAATCAAATACAGCATTGCCAGATTCTTATTTTATGACAGGAACAACACCAGGTGATTATGAATACTCGTATGTTACAAACAATGGTAATTGTCCAAATGATACAGCGATCGTTACATTGACGGTATTGACTTGTGATTATTTAACTGTAAATGATTCTGAGCTTGCTGGTGTGAATGTTTATCCAAATCCAACATCTGGTTTATTCTACATTTCAGCGATTGATGGAATGAATGAAGTTCAATATACCGTTACAGATTTAAACGGAAGAGTAATCACAACATCAGTAAATACAACTGTTGGAAATTCTGAATTGATCACAGTTGACTTGTCAGGTTTTGAAGATGGTATTTACATGCTTCGTGTTTTCAATTCAACAGATCAAAAAGTATATCGCATTGTAAAAAATTAATTTTTTCATAGTTAGTTTTAAAGGAGGAGGCTTTGGTCTCCTCTTTTTTTTTGCAACAAAATCGGAGTGGATCTGTTACTGAGTAGAGACTGTTTAAAGGCATTTTAGCCGGTACAGAAAATTGTCTTATTTTTATAAAAACTCAAACCATGAAATCAGGCATCCTGTTTTTAGTCTTCCTTGCACTTTTTGTTGTATCATTTGGTCAACATCAAATAGGCCACACAACAATTACATTCAATGATCCCGCCCGCACGGGTGGCTTTGGATCCGGCGGTGGCCCCGGCAGACAAATTCAAACAGAAATTTATTATCCGGCATCAGTCGCTGGTGAAGATGTCGAACTTGCTTCTCTTTCTCATCCGTTGATCGTTTTTGGTCATGGCTTTGCAATGACGTGGGAGGCCTATCAAAACATCTGGGAAGAATATGTACCCATGGGTTATATTATTGCTTTTCCGAGAACCGAAAGTGGATTATTTCCAGGTCCAAGTCATTCCGACTTTGCATTAGATCTTGCTTTGGTGGAACTAAAAATTCAGGCTCTTAATTTAACTGTTGGATCGATTTTTTATGATGGTGTAAAACCAAATTCAGCCATCATGGGACATTCAATGGGCGGCGGCGCTACCATTTTAGCCGGAGATAATACAAGTGCAACATTAAAAACAATTATAGGATTGGCTCCTGCAGAAACAAGTCCTTCGGCGATTGCGGACGCGGCGAATGTAACAATCCCAGCATTAATTTTTTCAGGTGTACAAGATGGTGTGACACCGCCAATTGATCACCACATTCCGATTTACAACGCATTGGCATCTGATTGTAAAACACTGGTATCAATTACAGGTGGCGCACACTGTTATTTTGCCAATACAAATTTCAATTGCGATTTTGGCGAATCAACAAGTTCAACCGGAATCTCTATTTCTCGCGCTGAACAACAACAAACTACTTACAGTTTATTGACACCGTGGCTCGAATTTTATCTCAAAGAAAATTGTGACGCTTTTGATGCTTTTGAAGATTCCTTAGCCTCCGTTTCTGGAATTACAAGTCAAGGTATTTGCAGTTATGTTCCTTTAAATGTTTCGGCGACTCTGACACATATAAATACCGGCGGCGATGGAGCTATTGATGTTACCATCACGGATGGCGCTGGCACCATTAATTTCGTCTGGTCAAACTTCAACCCAACTGAAGATCAATCAAATTTGAATGAAGGGAATTATACGATTGTCGTTTCTGACGATTATTGTACGGTGACTAATAATTACCTGATATTAGGACCTGCCGCACTTGCCGAAGAACAAAAACTGCAAGTCGTTGTTTATCCAAATCCGGGACAATCGACAATAAACATCAACCTCTCTGAGGCAGCAACAGAAGTGATTTCGATTGAATTACATGATGCCGTTGGAAGAATAATTTTGTCAGAATCAATTCAAAAAGGCGCTCAGACACATGAGATGAATTTGACAGATTGTTCAACCGGAATTTATTTTCTAGTCTTGAAAAATAAATCAGGTGAATCGCAGACACTCAAAATTCAGATTCAATAATTAACAAGAAAAACTTAGCGTCTTTCTCTTAATTTAAAATTTGATTGTCTAGAAACGTCACCACCAAACTCAAGTGGTTCGCCTTTCAGATAACGCTCTGCTTCAGCAATGTTGACGAAGAAAAACTCTTCACCCAAATCCGTATAGATACGATTCTGATTGAATTTATCACGAACCGGTCCAATCAAACCAGAAAAAAGAAGTTTCACTTTTTTTCGTTTGTAATGAAGCAGCAATTTACGAATCATATAAATCGACGTAGAGTCAATTGAATTAATTCCGCTTGAATCAACAATAATTGCTTTGAGCTTTCCGTGTTTTGTTTTTTCAAATTCAAACAATTTATCTTTGAAATAATCTGCGTTGGCATAAAATAATCCGGCATCAAATCGCACAATAAGTACCTCAGGATCTAGTTCCACATTGGAGAATCGCTCTACATTCCGGTACAAATCAGTTCCCGGAATTTTTCCAACAATTGCCATGTGTGGATTGGACACTTTGTACACTAAAACAATGAGTGAAAGAATTACACCAATAAAAATTCCTTGTTGGATACCAATAAAAAGTGTTGCAAGTAATGTTACCGCATACATTAAAAACTCGAGCGTATCTGTGCGCCACCAGTGACGTGGAGATTTAAGATCAATCAAGCCAATCACTGCAACCAGAATTAATACCGCCAGCGAAACTTTGGGTAAATAATAAAATAAATCTGTCAGAAAAAGTAAAGCAAGTAAAATTACAACGGCCGCAATCAAACCTGCCAAAGGAGTTTTTGCACCCGCTTCATTGTTGACTGCAGTGCGCGAAAAACCGCCTGTCACCGGAAAAGCAGAAAAGAAAGATCCGACAACATTCGCTGAACCTAGCGCAATTAATTCTTTGTTAGCATCCACTTCCTGCACACCTTTTTTTTCTTCGATTGTTTTGGAAACAGTATAGGCTTCCATAAATGCAATTAAGGCAAGCGCAATAGCAGAAGGCAACAAGGCCTTAAATTCTAACCAGCTAAAATTGGGAACTGCTGCCTCAGGAAATCCGGCAGGAACTTCTTTGACAATTTGAATTCCACTTTGATCCAAATGAAAAAAATAAGTGATCAGTGTACCTAAAAAGACGAGCACCAATCCGGCTGGAATTTTTTTCTGAATTCTTTTGAGAATCATGATGAACGAGATTCCGGCGATTGCAAAAATGAGCGTAAAGAAATGAACCGATGAAATTTTTTCGTAAAAATCAGCTAATAAAATATGCAACTGATTTGTTTGAATGAGATTAATGCCCAGCAGATTTCCAAACTGATTGAATAAAATCACCAAAGCGGCCGCACTTGTAAAACCAACAATTACAGGCTTGGATAAAAAATTAACTAAGAAACCCAATCGGATTAAACCAAATAAGAGTTGCGCAGCCCCCATCATCAGAGCTAATGCAATTGCCAATTCAATATAATGCGGTGAACCTGGAATTGCCATCACCGAAACAGTAGCCGCCACAAAAAGTGAATCCATAGCAACCGGGCCAACAGAAAGTTGACGCGATGTTCCTAAAAGTGCATAAATTAAAATCGGAACCAGAGCAGCATACAAACCATATACAGGCGGAAGGCCGGCAATCATGGAATAGGCCATTCCTTGCGGAATCAGCATAACACCTACGGTCAATCCTGCTGCCAAATCACCTTTGAACTGTGACTTTTTATAGTTCTTTACCCAGGAAACAGAAGGAATGATGCTTTCAATTCTAGCCATTAGACGTAAATGTAAACAAAAGTGCAAAATCAAAGAAGATCCAACTGTAACTTATGTTACTGGCAGAATATGGTAGACCTAAATCACCGCAAAGTCGCAAAGCATGCAAAGCCAGTATAGCCAAATGATCAACTGGTTGCTTATGAAGTCAATTACTCAAATAAATACTTCCAAAAGATAATTCCCGCAACGACTAAAGCAAAAACAACGGCCACTAAAACCGCACCGGCAGCAATGTCTTTTAATTTTCCGGCTTTTTCATTTTGATTCGGCATGACTAAATCGCAGAGCAATTCAATAGAAGTATTAATCATTTCAGTAATTAAAACAATCGCAATGGCTAATGAAATCCACAACCATTCAGGAAGTGTAATCCTGAAAAAAAATCCGGCAGCGATAACCACTACTGCAGCCAGCAAGTGAATTTTAGCGTTACGGCCATCTCTAAAAAAAACAAAGACACCTTTCAAGGCATATCCTAATCCAATCGGATCATTCGATTTTTTATTTTCTAGAGGATCCCAGGAGTGATTTGAATCAGCCATGTATTTTTTCTGTTTTGCCATAACTGGCGATGACCCGTGCTTCATGCTCCAGCCACTCTTTCCAGCGCTTGTCGACATCAATATCCTCGTTGTATTTTTTTGCGAACTTTAGAAACGTAGTGTAATGTCCAGCTTCGCTTTCCATCAATCCGCGATAAAACTTTGCGAGTTCTTCATCCTGAATATTGTCAGATAAAACCTTAAAACGTTCACAACTTCTGGCCTCAATGACTGCTGCAAAAAGTAAACGATCAACCCGGCTCATGGCATGACCATCCCCGCGGCGCATGAATTTAAAAAGCTCACCTACGTAATCATCTTTTTCTTCGCGGCCAAATTTGTAACCACGTTGTAAAATAATTTCGTGCACTTGTTTGAAGTGTTCCATTTCTTCTCGCGCAATTTCCATCATGGCAACAACCAAATCATCAAATTCAGGATTTTGAATGATGATGTGCAATGCATTGGTCACAGCCTTTTGCTCACACCAGGCATGATCGGTTAAAATTACTTCAAGATTAGATTCAGCAATATTTGCCCAGCGGGGATCAGTTGGAAGTTTTAAGCCTAACATAGAAACGGAAATTACTTTACAAAAATACGGAATTGCTTTCAATTCGATTTTGCATTAGTATAAGCACTACTCCATTTTCAAAAAGAATTCAATTTATTCTTATCTTTAAAAGTAATCTGACAATCAACCCTATGAAAATTATAAAATCGCTAGCAACAGTTTTAATTCTGGCAAGTTCCTTTTATGCGTCAGCGCAATATCCGGACAATGTCAATGTATTTGATGCAAAGCCAAACGAAATTACGACCGTGAGCGGATCATTAGACAAAGGTGCTAAGGTTGAAGATTTGACTTGGGCATCCTATAGTTCGGTGGCTTGTTTTCCTGCTACCCAGAATTCAAAATTTACTGGCAATCATGTTTTTCATGCTTTTCAGATTCCCAAATATGCAGAAGTAATAATCACCTTGACACCCACAAATAAAGATGCCAATTTAAGTTTGTACGGTTATCAGGTAGCCACCAATAATTTCACGGTAGTTCCGGATTTGACATCTTGTGTTTCTTGTGAAGCAGATCATAAATGGGATGCGCCGCGCGCTGGTAAGACACAAGATCATACGCGATCCATCACGTTCAATTCAACAACAAAAGCATACAATATTTTTATTGGTGTTGCCGGCGCAAATGGATTAACGAGTGGTGATTATACTTTAACGATTGATCTAAAAGCAGCGGTTGAAAACACAACTGCACAAGCAGCTCTCACAACCTACAACATCAAAGCAGAACGTGGCAAAACACTTTCTTACCAGGCAGATTTATCAAAAGGTACGATCATTCAGGATTTATCCTGGGCGGCGAATAGTTCAGTAGCCTGTTTTCCTGCAACTCAAAATGCAAAATTCAGTGGCAACCATATTTTTTTCGTGACAGAAATTCCAGCGCAATCTGAAATGACAATTACATTAATTCCAGATGACGTAAACTCCAATATGAGTATTTACGCTTTTACTGTTGGAACAACCAGCACGGTGATGGTTCCAGAACTAACCAGTTGCGTGAGTTGTGAAGCAGATCACAAATGGGATTATCCCAAAAAAGGAAAAACGCAAGATCATACGCGTTCTGTTTATTTGAATGCAACAACGAATCCTTATAGAGTTGTAATTGGCGTTGCGGGGGCTGAAGGGTTGATGAATGGGACGTTTGTTTTGGATGTGGCTTTGAAGTGATGTGACTGAGAATTATTACTGTTGATAATATTTATTAGTTGGAGTCAGTTTAAAACACGGCGACACTATTTGTAAAAACCAATAATTATGGACAAAGCTAAACGATTAAAAGACATCGCTGATCAACTCATAGGGCAAGGTAATCTGCAGATTGTTGAATCTGCTTTTTCAGCGGATTATTTAGCCCATACCGGCCAAAAGACTAATTCTGGACACAAATTTATTAAGCAATTTACCAAACTATTACGAACAGCTATCCCAGATGTAAAAATTGTAAACATCGAGATTTTATCATGCGCTGATAATATTTTGACTTGGCAAAGAACATTAAGCGGCACACATAAGTCTAACATGAAGGGAATTCCTGCCTCTAATAAAAAAGTCAAATGGTATGAAATGGTAGTTTCTCGTTTTGATAAAGACAAAATCATTGAAGAATGGATCTCGTCGGATTTGGCATTTCAATTGATGCTGAAAAATAAATGACAAAAGCCTGTGGGCTATCAGCGCTCAAATACTAATATGTCGAAAGAGCTTTTTGATCTTTTTCGGTCAACAGTTTGCTCCTTAATCCAAACGCACTACACTTTACTCCTCGCTGCTATTGCATTCGGAACCGCGTTTAGCCTACAACGCATCATGCTCCTTAAAAATCTTATTCAGCCATTTCAACATCGCAAAAAGTAAAAGCGATGCTGCACCAAGCAGAATAAAATTCACTAAAAAGAAATTGGCTTTGTTCTCATAGCCATCCCACAAACTGCTGAGGACTCCTGAAAGTTTGTTACCGATTGAGGTTGCTAAAAACCAACCGCCCATCATCAAGGCTGTTAATCTTGGCGGACTTAATTTACTCACCAATGAAAGTCCCATTGGACTCAGGAATAATTCACCAATCGTAATTACAGCATACGATGAAATAAACCACCAGGCTGATGATTTTATTCCGCCATTTTCACTTGCGTAAACAGCGCCAACCATCACTAAACAAGACAATGCCGAAATGACTAAACCGAAAGCAATTTTTGCAGGTGTGGTTGGTTCTTTTCCGCGGCGTTTTAAGAAAGCAAAAAAGGCAAGTACCAAAGGTGTAAATGCAATTACCCAAAATGGATTCACGGATTGAAATAAGTTTGTATTGAAAGCATGAATGGTTGCTCCGTCTTGTGGTTTATCTTTTTCTGGCAGATTTTTAAAATACGGCGGGTAATTAAATTCCTTTTTCTTTTTGTCGGCCACTCTGAATTGATTGTCCATCACAACAACCGAATCTTTGGTATAGGAAATATTATCTACCAAACTCAGCGCTTTCATGGTTGGATACATCGACGTTGGAATTTCACGATCGGTATAACGATCAGCCCATGTATTTAAAGTTGAACCATTTTGTTTGAATACCGCCCAGAACATAATCACCACTGCAAAAATGGCGAGCATCGCAGCAATCGGTCTTTTTTCTTCGGCAGGTGATTTCACCAACAATCTTCCATAAAAGAAAATAATTGGCAGACATCCAAATAAGAATGCATCTGTTGTATCTGACCCAACTAAATTTCCACCAGGATTAGCAGGTGATGTGACACCGTTTATGAAATATCCGGCCACACCAAAAATTAAAGAAGGCAATAAAATGTATCCGAAAATTTTCAACAGCGGCATGTCTTTTCCGGTTGCAGGTTTAATGACATCGGCATGTTTGTAGTGTTTGGTTCCAATCCAGAAAATGATAATTCCGACAAACATTCCAACTCCTGCCGCAAAAAACGCAGCGCCCCAGCCCATCATATTGTACAATGCTGCGCCAAAGAAATTGCAGACAAAGGCACCAATGTTGATTCCCATGTAGAAGATATTGTAACCGCTATCTTTTAAAGGTTTGTATTCGGGTGTATTATAAAGATTTCCAAGTAGCGTAGAAATATTAGGTTTGAAAAAACCATTTCCGACAATTACGAGTGTCATGGAAATATAGAGCATGGTCAAGTCATGAATTGACATAAGGCAATAACCAGCTCCCATGAGTAAACCTCCAATGGTAATTGATCTGCGATACCCTAAAACACGATCTGCCAATAATCCGCCAACAAATGGAGTTAAAAATACAAGCGCAATAAATGTTCCGTACAAGTCAGAAGCTTCGGCTTCGGTCATATTGAAACCAGCGGTGGCATCCTTCAAATAGAGAGTAAAAATTCCAATCATCAGGTAATACCCGAATCGCTCCCACATTTCTGAGAAAAATAAATACGGTAATCCTTTAGGGTGATGCGCTCTTGCCATATATTTTTAATTGTGTGCTTTCAATTCATCTCGGTCCAATAAAAAAAGAATGACTTGACAAAAGGCCTTTATATTTGGATTACAAGACGCTCAAACAAAATTTGCGTCATTCCACCAGGCGCTTCTTCTTCTCTTTGTCTTGATACATCCCTACAACCTTCTTCCTTGTCATGTTTTGATGGCCGGATCTTTCAACTTCTCGTCAAGCTATTACATTCGGACAATTGTGTTTTCAAATATAGCGATTAATCAATAGGAATAAAAAAAGCCTCGGCTATGCCGAGGCTTCAATCAATACCTATAAACTGAATTATTTTTTACGAATGTTCAGTTCAACTTTTTTAGTTTGTTCTGCTTTGTACTTTGTGTAATCTGACGTTCTGTATGCGTCACAATGTTGGCCACCACCACCACAGCTTGTAAATCCGATTACAAATAAACCTGCGATGCCTGCTAAAATCATCTTTTTCATAATTGCTTTGTTTTGGTTTTAAAATCTTTGCTTTTTACAATTAGCAAGCATCAAAAAACATGCCCGAGAATTAAATAAAGGTTCAATTTAAGAAATAAAAGCATACGTGTCAAGGGTTTGGCTGAAACCGGGGATTAACACAAACCTCCTGAAAACGAAAAAGCCCTGATAAAATCAGGGCTTTTGTAACAATTGGGTTCAATTATTATTTTTTTCTGATGTTCAATTCTACTTTTTTAGACTGCTCAGCTTTATACTTTGTATAGTCTGATGTTCTGTAAGCGTCACATGTGTGACCACCACCACAGCTAGTCATTCCTAAAACGAATACGCCTGCGATTCCTGCTAAAATTACTTTTTTCATTGTTAAGGTTCTTTTTGGTTTTACTTAGTTTTTTGGTTAGCAGGAGCGTTTTGGGTCCGGATAACTGGAAACGAATTTAAGAAAAAAAAAAGCGATGTCAATACAATATGGTCAAAAAAGAAGACAGCCTACCTCTTGAAAACCTCTGAATTTCTGACGTAGAAGACCACTGCCATTGACTTAAGGAGTTTTTAGGCATTGTTAATAAATACGTGTTGCAACATGCTACTTTGAGCCGTTCAAGTGATAATATTGGCTGATTTTGTCCAATAATACGGCGCTCAATTTATAGTATGATTCGTGTGTCCACCCTCCCACATGAGGTGATAAAATGACTTTGTCTGATTTCAAAATGAATTGAAAAGCTTCGGGAAGATTATTCATGTCATCAAACATATTTTCGAATGATGACTTTTCATATTCCAAAACATCCAGACAGGCACCGGCTATTTTGCCCGATTGAATTCCTTTCATGACAGCTGTTGTGTCCACAATTTTTCCCCGTGAAAGATTGATGAGATAAAATGGTTTTGAAAAAGACTCAACCAACTTTTCATTGATGAGTTTGATAGTTTCTTCATTTTGCGGAATGTGCAAACTGATTACATCGGCTTCTTTCAAAATGGTTTCCCAATTTGATTCTTCAACATGTTAATCGCCGTAATTGGTTTTGTATTTATCGTAAACCAAAACGCGTGCATCAAAACCTCTTAACTTTTTTGCAAAGGCTGATCCATTATTTCCGTAACCAATTATCGCAACTGTTTTTCCATCCAGCTCTACTCCTTTATTTTCTTCGCGCAACCAGATTCCTTTTCGAACCTCAGCATCACATTTATTCAATTTATTAAAGAGTGAAAGCAGCATACCCAATGCATGTTCTGCAACCGCATTTCGATTTCCTTCGGGTGCATTAAACAGTTGAATATTTCTGCGATCACAATAAGGAACGTCAATGTTTTCCATTCCGGCTCCTGATCGCGCAATAAATTCAAGTGAACTTGCCTTTGACAGAAAGTCTTCATTCATGGCAAAGCGGCTACGAATAACTATTCCATGATAGGAATGAATTACGTTTTCAATTTCAGATTTGGGTGTATTGGTCAAATCATCACAAATCCAACCAGCCATTTCCAAGCCTTGTTGCAATACTTCATGAACGGTATCAATGAATGCTACTTTCTTCATGCTTAGTCGTGATCCTCTTCACCTTCTTCAGTTCCAGTTCCGACAGAAGAACCACCAACTGATTTCAAATAGTTCAGCAGAGCCGTTCTGTTTGCATCAGTCATTTCAGCTTCAGGATGTTGTTTCACGTAGTTTGGATCGGGCATTTTTCCTTCTTCAACTTCTTCAATAGATTCTTCAATAATTTCAGCTTGATCTCCTGCAGAGTAAGAAGTCCAAAGTGAGAAATTTACGTGTTCACGTCCTTCTTCAATGTGTTCACCGACCCACCATGAAATAGGTGCTACCTCAGCATACCAGGGATATTTGGTTTCAAACGAGTGACAATCGTAACATGCATTTTTTAGAATTTTAATACCTGCTGCATCTGTAGAATTAACAACGGTAAAATCACCATTCTTGTCAAATTCAGGAACAGACTTATCAATTCGGAAGAATTGAATGATTACAAATCCGACAAGCAGCAGAATTGCAGTCCATTTTAAAATCTTTTTCATAAGCCTCAAATATTAGTATAAACAAAGTAAGCAACAATTATGAAAGTAAGCAAGTCCTACATTCATGCGCGCACATGATAAGAGTCATAAAAGAATCAAGAACATTCTGAAAAAAACACGATTGACAACAGAAAAATAAACCGTCTAAATTTTAGAAGTAGACAAAATAGGCAACAATAAAATAAATCGTTAACCCAATAATGTCATTGGCCGTGGTAATGAAAGGTCCGGTTGCAAGGGCAGGATCTATTTTAACCTTATTTAAAATCAGCGGAACAAAAGCTCCTAGAACTGCGGCAATAATTACCACCATAAAAAGCGAAGCAGATACCGTAATTCCAAGATTCATATCTCCATTTAAAAAATAGAGTACGCCAAAAATAAAAGCAGAACAGATTGCACCTACCAATAAACCAATCAAGGCCTCTTTGCCCAATTGTTTCATTATGCCGTTAAATTGAAAATCTTTGGACGCTAATCCCTGCACAATAATCGCAGAGGACTGCACACCTACGTTTCCGGCCGTTGATGCAATGAGCGGAATAAAAAACGCAAGACTTGGATTGAGGGTAATCTGCCCTTCGTAGCCTTGAATAATTTGTGAACTTGCAACACCACCAACTAATCCAACAATGATCCAGGGCAAACGTGAACGCGTATGTTTCAATACACCTGCAGAAGATTCTACATTCGTAGAGATACCACTCGCCATTTGAAAATCTTTCTCAGCCTCTTCGCGAATAACGTCTACCACGTCATCAATGGTAATTCTACCCACCAATTTATTTTGTCTGTCAACTACTGGAATCGAAACCAAATCGTATTTCTCCATCATCTGCACCACATCTTCACTTGAATCATGTGTTTTTGCTACACGCAAATCTTTCTCCTTATAAATATCTTTGATGGGTGTTTTTGGTGATGCAAACAAGAGTTGTTTCAGCGAAAGTATTCCCTTCAAATGTTGCTCGTCGTCAACTATATAAATTGAATAAACCTTTTCAACCTGTTCAGCTTGTTTTCTGAGTTCAACCAACGCCTTATCTACTGGCCAGTTCCAGTTTGCCGTCATAAACTCACTTTGCATCAAACCACCGGCAGTATCTTCATCGTAATTGAGGAGTTCAGTAACTTCAGACGCGTGTTCACGGTCTTCCATCTGAGCAATAACCTCATCAATTTCATCTTCATCCAATTCACCCAACAAATCGGCAGCGTCATCAGAATCCAAATTGTCAACCTGCTCCGCAATTTCTTCAGGAGAAAATAATTTCAGAAGTTGTTCACGAAACTCCTCATCAAGCTCCATGAGGGATTCTGCAGCAAGCTCTTCATCCAGTAATTCGTAAATGTATTTAGCTTGATCAGTAGAAAGATTGCCCATTACATCCGCAATATCTGCAGGGTGTAACTGACTAATCTGGCCGGATATTGAATCGTTATTATGCGTTTCAATATCCAGTACCAATTGGTCAAGAAATTCTTGTGAGAGTTCAAATTTCATTGCCTTGGTAATTTAATTGCAAAGATAGGCAGAGTTTTTTGAGAACAATCAACCCAACCAAAATCTTAACAATACCTGATTCTATTGATCTGTCAGAGATTCACACGAAATGCGTTACGATTGAATCACGACTTGGATGGTGACTGTGCCTGATTGAAGATCGGCATAACCTGAACCGCTTTCAAATTTAAGATTCGTGAGGATGTGATTTTTTGCTTTCATCATGAGCGGTGTACTCACAATGGAAGACTGAGCAGTATTCAATACACAAAGCTTCACGAGGCCGGCAGGATTCACCGAAATATCAAAAACCAGTGTTCCGCTTTTGTGCCAGGTAATTTTGAAATCGAAATCTGAAAGCACTTTTCTGCCCGAATCAGCCAATGGACCACTTACCTGCGCTTGCGCGATTCCTGAAAATAAAACAAACACAATGACTAAAACCCGCATAAAAAATTCTTTGAACGAATATAAGAAATGAATTGGATGATAACACGAAAATCTGCGCTAGGAGAATGAAAGCATTCGTATAAAATTTACGCCTCTATTGTCCGCCGACTCGAATTGGTTCTACAGGATGAAGTGCCTGACGTATGATGTAAAAAGTTTTATCAATTGATTCATACTCCCCATCCGGTGAAGGAGAAGGCGCAGGAGCAAGCGCAATGAAACCATCCTGATCAATTAAAAAATAAGCAGGTGAAGATGTTACTCTGAACTTAGTCAAAAGCTCTTCATCTTTTCCAACATAAATAATATCCCAGTTCAATTGAGGATTCGCCGCTTTGAATTTGTCAAACTTCTCACGATTTTCATCGGTGCATACAGAAAGAAATGCAATGTCTTCATCGTAGAGTTTTTTTAACTCACCAATAAAACGCAACTCAGCAAGCGCCTCTTCATTCCAGGTTTCAAAAAAAGTGAAATACACAAATTTTCCTTTGTACTTATCCCATGTGATTGGATCTCCGTTTGGATTTGGAAGTGAAATATGAGGCGCCGGAAAACCTTGCTCGATGCGCGTTATATACGAAATCACATTTTTAGCAACTACGGCGCTGTGCGGATATGCTGCATGTTTTGAAACAGAATCAAGAATCGTCAGAATGTGTCCTCTGAATTGCGGTTCCTGATAAAATGCTTTACCCAATTTATCTACCATCACCAATTCTCTGATTTCAGGATTCGCTAAAAATAAATCTTGTTTTAGAGCAAGCATTAGTTTTGTTGGACTGGAATCATTCAATGCTAAAAACACAGCATGTTCAATTTCGGGAATATAATCGCCAAAATCATCTGAATAAAACCGCTTGAAAAAGCGCATGTACTGATCGTTCTCATAATAAACCGGAAAAGGTTTTATGTAAGTCAGATAGGTATTTAATCGCAACCGTCCTTTGGAATCAAAGGCCTGATCCATTTCTGCAATGTTATAGCGCACATAGTTCAGAAAGTATTCGTCTTTGACATCTTTATAGGCAGAAGAAACATCTACCTTAAAAGTATCGAGAAACATTTGAAAATTATTGGTAGAAAGTTCGTTCGAATAAAGTGAAACAAACATGTCAAACCAGCTGTTGTAAGCAATGACACGATAATTAATGTCTGTTGAATCAAGACCAAAGAAAACCATTTCAGTTTTTTTGGTTTGAAATCCATCAGGCTGACCAACTGCTTTTAGAAAATAAAGGTCATAGCTGGTGTTTGGTGCCAGATACATTTCTGATTCAGTTCGGTCAATCTCAATGATTCCTTTAATAGTTGATTTAATATTAAGCGGAATGTGAAAGAGACTGTCTTTTTCACTCACAAAACCCTCACCAATTTTGACGCGTGTCATCGTGATATAATCCTGATAGGTATAGAGTGATACTTTTTCGCCCACAAAGCGCGGCGCATACCCCACAATTTCGTGCGACTCTCCAGCAGCGCAGAAAAGTGAAGTCAGGAAAGTGGTTATAAAAAGTAAATATCTCATTTTGTAGTTATAATCAACAGCTCATTATTTGTTACAAACTGACTGATGTCTCCGTTGTTCTTTTTTATTTCACGGACAATGGAAGAATGAATTGGCGCAACGTCTGGTTCAGTGATCAGAAAAACAGTTTCTATTCCTGAAAGAGTTTTGTTCATTTGCGCAATTGATTTTTCAAATTCAAAATCAGTTGTATTACGAATACCTCTGATCAAATACTGCGCCTTTTTTAATTTACAGAAGTCAACCGTCAATCCTGCATACGTTTCAACGCTCACATTTGGGTATGTTTTGCAAAGTGATTCAATGTGTTTCAACCGGCTTTCAAGGGAGAACATGTATTGTTTGGTAGAATTAACTCCAACCGCAATAATGATGGAATCAAAAAGCGGAACAAATCTGTTAATCACAGATTCGTGACCTTTGGTAAAAGGATCAAAAGATCCCGCGAAAACGGCAATTCGTTGCATACAACAAAGTTAAGGTGAATCTGCTAAACTTCAAAAAAAGAAAACTGGACTCCCCCATAGTTACGCATTTCAGTGAATTGAGTTATGTTTTCAAACTTGTTTTCACGTCCGTGTTCCACAATGAGTAAACCATTTTCATTCAATAATGACCGGCTGAAAACGAGCTCAGGAACCTGATTAACTCCTTTCAAATCAAACGGAGGATCAGCAAAAATTAAATCATATTTCTGATTGGTCGTCTTCAAAAATTCAAAAGCATCTTTTTTAATGACTGACCAATTGGAGTCATTCAAATCATCTTTCATCTTACTCAAAAACTTAATTGAGACAACGTGACTGTCAACACTGGTAACCTGTTTGGCATCACGTGATAAAAATTCAAGACTGATATTTCCTGTTCCCGCAAAAAGATCAAGAATTTCCAAATCTTCAAAATCAAAACGATTGATCAGAATATTAAACAAGGCTTCTTTGGCAAAATCTGTCGTAGTTCGGGATGGAAAATTTTTTGGCGGCGCAAAACGTTTGCCTTTGTATTTGCCTCCGATTACACGCACAGCAGTTGTTTAGCTAAAATGAAATGTTCGCCTTTTTCTGGTGTGTCGGGTACATTGACCTCACATTTAAAAAAAGACTTGAACTCATTCAGATGATTCCAACCTGGCGCAACGCCATAGAGCTGAACGGATAGTTTATCTTGTTCCAGCATTTTTTGTTCCAGCACAAAAAGTGTGTGATAAACAATATCAGCCAGATTTTTATAGTCAAAACGGTTGAAAAAATGAGCTTACTTTTCTCAGTGATAAACATGTAAAAACTTGAATCTTCAATAAAGAGATGAACTTTCGGATAAAATACAGGCTGATCAAAAATGCCTTTCAATAATACAGAAGAACGGTGATACATTTTTACACGTGGAAACTTAATCACAAAGGCTGATTTCACCCAAATTGGCAACTCATAAATATTGACAATATCCAATTCTGGAATACGGTTGTAATCCAGGTTTTCATGCGGTGCGGTGTAGTTAAGCTTAAAGATATCCAGCGGTTTGGAGTTATTGAAGATGCCTGTTGGCACTAGCGTATTTCTAACAGAGCCCGCTGTTAAAATAAAATCCGCATATTCTGCTTTAAAAATCTCGTTGGATGTAATGCGATCAACGCCGTCACGCGTAAAATCAAAATCAGTAAAACGCTGAAAATCGACAATTTTTTTATCGGCTTTATGAACCAGAGCCAGATTCAACTGGCCGGGCTTTAGATCCATGCACAAGGCGTGCTGGTATGCAAGTGATTTGGGTACGCCCATCCTTAGCGAGACCAGTTGTCTCTCAAGTGGTTGTCATTAAGGTCACCAATCTGATATTTCTTCTCAGGATCCATTGGGTGAACCATCAGAATGCGTAATGTTGGTACACGAATTTCGCCCTTCATAACTGAGTTGGTATCCAGCTGTACAGGAGTTTGTGTGTAAGGAACAAATCTTAATGAGTCTGGGTGAAAGTCCATCAGATTGTCGCCAAGTTTACTGCGTCTTTCTACAAACTTATCATCGTAGAAAATGGCATCCAACACAGAAAGATAAATAGTATCACGTTTGAAATTCAATAAATCTGCCGGTGGGTTTGGGCTTTTTGCAAGTGCGTGAGCCTCTTGTTCTGTCATCAATTTATCGATAGGACGATTGTCACCATAAATATAATCACGCTCTTCAGGGGTAATTCTTCTTTCAGGCAACGATCCGATATTTGGAACACTCATCTTTTTACCTGTTTTCACAAAATGAATCAATGAGTCCATGTTGTTAGTGAAGTATTTGTTGTACTCCTTGAAAGCAACCTCAGCCTCTTTGATATCATTCATACGCGCAATGATATCATCATTCATCTTTTTGTATTCAGCCAGATATTGCACATCGTCATTTACAGTTTTAAAATCTCTGTATAGCAGATATACACTTGAACCAGCCATAACGAACATGATAACATATCCGATCAGTGTATTGATAACGCCAAACAAGTAAAGGAACCAAATAACACTTCCAACTATAAAGAATATAGCTCCATAAAGAAAAAGCGGGCTTTGTTTCACTGGGAGCATTTCACCGTTATTCAACAACACTTCTTCCGGAACCATTGCGATTTTTAGCAGGATGATTCCACAAATCAAAAATCCAAGTGCCAGAAAGAAACGTCCGAACTGAAATTTTGCATTATCTATAAAATTGAATACGCTCATTTGAAAATATTTTTAAAGTTGAACACTTTGCATACAAAACTACAATTTTTTTAATTGGATGGGAGATCACAGAATATATTTTTTACACGGTTGAATCAATGAAATTCACACTAAATTCGACGTTGTGAACCAGAAACCTCAGCGCTCCGGATTTATTCAAGCCTTTCAGGATCAGCTTGGATTCAAGCCAACCGACGATCAGCATCTTGCAATTGAGCGGCTTACCGATTTTGTGCTCAACCGGGAAGCCCTTGATATTTTTATCCTAAGCGGATATGCAGGAACCGGTAAGACAAGTTTGATCGGTGCGTTGGTAGGAACGCTTCGATTGGTTAAAACAAAAACTATTCTGCTTGCCCCTACGGGTCGTGCGGCCAAAGTACTCTCCAATTATAGTGGTCAGAAGGCTGCCACAATTCATCGGCACATTTATAATTCCAGTGATTCAGAAGAAAGCAGCGGTTTTGAATTAGGCACTAATCGCAATAAAGATACCTTGTTCATTGTGGATGAGGCATCCATGATTGGAATTGACTCAGGCATTGAAGGCAATAATAATTTTACACCGCGCAATTTACTGGATGATTTGATTGAATATGTCTACTCAGCCGAAAATTGCAAATTGATATTTGTCGGTGACCGCGGTCAGTTGCCGCCGATTGGAATGGCCATCAGTCCTGCTTTGGACGGATCTTATCTGAAACAAACCTACTCCTTGCTGGTTATCGAATCTCCATTAAATGAGATTGTGAGACAGAAAAAAATGTCAGGCATCCTTGAGCTGGCAACGTCTTTAAGGGAGTTTACAGATGAAATTCCACTCCTACCCTTTAATAAAACAGACGCCAGGTCGTTGAGCGGACTTGATTTACAGGATGAACTGGAGGCTTGCATCAACAAATATGGCCGGGATGAAGTCATGGTTGTTACCCGATCAAACAAACGCGCCAATCTTTTTAACGAACAAATCAGACGTCGTGTTCTCTGGCAAGAAGAAGATTTGAATGCCGGGGACGTTTTGATGGCCACCAAAAACAATTATTTCTGGCTGGATGCAAAATCAGAAGCCGGTTTTATTGCCAACGGTGAATTGATGGAAATTAAAAAGATTACCCGTCGCCAGGAGGTTTACGGATTTGAATTTGCTGACGTGATTGTGCTGCTGATCGACTATCCTGATATGGAAGATGTTGAATTAAAAATATTATTGAATTCGATTCGTGTAGATGGACCATCCTTGCCAAGGGATCAGATGAAACAACTTTTCATGAACATTGTGCAAGAAGACTACCCCTACGAAATGAATAAACGTGTGCGTAATCGAAAATTAATGGCGCATCCGCATTTTCAAGCTTTACAAGTTAAGTTTGGTTACGCAGTCACTTGTCACAAAGCACAAGGCGGACAATGGGAAGCCGTTTTTATAGATCACGGATATTTTACAGAAGACATGTGGAACATTGAATATATGCGTTGGTTATATACAGCATTAACACGTGCCCGCACACAACTCTATCTTGTCAATTTCAGTCCGGCGTTTGTTGGAGAAGAATCTTAGTTCTATGAAAATTCATCATTCATTTTTTGCACTTTTGTTTTTGATCACTGCTTGTCAAAAAGAAAAAAAATCAATAGAAGCGGCAGTCAAAATGCAAGATTTTGTGATTGAACTTTCAACTTATGCAAAATCCATAGACTCAGATTTTTTGATTATTCCGCAGAATGGGGAAGCCTTATGTTATCAAAATGCAAATCCTGAATCAGATTTCAGAACTGACTATTTAGCAGCCATTGATGGAATTGGCGTTGAAGAGATTTTTTATAATGGAGATCTGTCTATTGACACTTACAGATTAAACATGCTTCAGGAATTAGTTGGATCAAAAAAAATTCTGGTGTCTGAATATCTCAATGACAACAACTTTATTGCCGATGCTCAACAACGCGCAACCGATGAAGGCTTTATTTGTTTCCCCAGATCAAAAGACAATTATAATTATGAGTTGATACCTGCAAATCCATTTCAGGAAAACGCCGATAACATTACGACACTTTCACTGGCAAAAAACTATTTGTATCTCATCAGCAACAGTCAATTTACAAGTAAACAAAACATGCTGAATGCGATTTCTGCAACAAATTATGATTTGATTTTAATTGATCTCTTTTACGAAGAAGATCCTTTTACAGCTACTGAAATTAATCAACTCAAAACAAAAGCCAACGGTGGTCAGCGACTAGTCATTGCTTACATGAGCGTCGGTTCTGCAGAAAATTATCGTTACTACTGGCAAGAGAATTGGCGACTACATAAACCCGATTGGCTGAAGAAAAAATACGATGGCTATAAAGATGAAATTTGGGTTGAGTACTGGAACTCAGAATGGAAAAACATCATTTTTGGGAATGAAGAATCGTATCTCAAAAAAATTCTGAACGCTTCCTTTGATGGGGTTTATCTGGATAATGTGGAGGCTTATTATTTTCTTTATTACAACCGCTGAAAAAGTTAAGCTTTCAATTTTTTTCTGCGTTCTTTTTCTTTGACGATCAACGAAAGTTCGCGTCCCATCTGACCAGCAACAGAAGTGTTTTCTTGTGCACGACGCATCAGATAAGGCATCACTTCACGCACAGGACCGTAAGGAACATATTTGGCGACGTTATATCCATGATGTGCCAGATTGAATGAAATATGATCACTCATTCCTAAGAGTTGTGCAAAATAAATTCGTTTATCTTCCTTTGAAATATTTTTTTTGGTCATCAAATCAACTAAATGAGCTGAACTTTTTTCATTGTGTGTTCCAGCGCAAATTGAAAACTTATCCAGGTGATCAACCATAAATTCAAGCGCGAGGTTGTAGTCACGATCTGTAGCTTCTTTATTGGCTTGAATAGGCTCTTTATATCCTTCAGCGGCTGCTTTTTCACGTTCTTTTTCCATGTAAGCCCCGCGCACCAATTTTATGCCGACAAAATAATTTCCGTCAACAGATTCCTGATAGGTTTTCTTCAAAAATTCAAGTCTGTCATGACGATACATTTGAAGTGTATTATAAACAATGGCTTTTTGTTTGTTGTATTTGGCCATCATCTGATTGGTCATGCGGTCAATACCATCCTGAAACCAGCTGTCTTCGGCATCAATGAATAAAGGAACATCTGCTTCAAACGCCGCTTTGCAAATTGCATCCACACGCGCCAAAACTACCTGCAATTCTTTTTCATCTTCAGCTGATAATTTTGCATCTGCCTTATTCCATTTTTCCAAAAGTTCGGTGCGTGAAATACCAGTTACTTTAAATACGGAGAAGGGAATTTGTGGATTTCCTTTTGCACGTTTAATGGTTGCGATGACTTCATCACGGGTATGATCTAAAACTTCTTCAGTACTCTTACCTTCAACAGAATAATCTAAAATAGTTCCAATTTTAAATTTGGCCAAATCATTCATTTTTTGTTCGCAATCGGCAATAGATTCTCCTCCGCAAAATTGTTTGAAGATTGTTTTTTAATCATGCCTTTCACCGGCAAGCGAAGTGTTAACGCCAGATTAGCAGCACCTGATCCAAACTTAACCAGCCAGGGTTTTCCAATCATTTTAAAAAGTCGGTATGACCATTGCAGATCATTATCGGACTTTCCACCGAACGCAATTTCTGTATTATCGAATGAAACCATGAGGCAAATATAAATTTAAATTCGCGTGTAAATAACTGACTTTAGACAGATTTTCCAGTCTTTATCTGATTTCCCTATCTTGACTATCTTTGAACCATGAAACCAGACATTTCAGATTCTAAAAGCCAGGTCTTGTTCGGCTCTCTTTCCGAAATCGGATTTGAAAAAATTCTGATTGAACGATTTCCACAATCACGCTTTGTGATTTTGATTGATGAAAATGTAGCTGTACATTGGTCTGAATTTTTTGTAACCAATTTTGATTTTCTTCATCGTGCTGAGATCATTGAAATTCCTGCCGGAGAAGAAAATAAAACACTGGAAATCTGCAACTCTGTCTGGGAAGCTCTTTCTGAATATGAGATCAACCGTAACGACGTGATTCTGAATATTGGCGGTGGAATGATTACTGACTTAGGCGGATTTGTTGCATCTACTTTTAAGCGTGGATTGCATTTTGTAAATATACCCACCAGTTTATTGGCACAAGTTGATGCATCCGTTGGCGGTAAAACAGGAATCGATTTGGGACCATTCAAAAATCAAGTTGGCTTGTTTGCTGAACCTGATTTTGTCTTCATTGACTCGGGCATGCTTTCAACGCTGCCACATGAACAAATTCTTTCTGGTTTTGCAGAGATGCTAAAGCATGGCTTGATTGCAGATGCTGACTATTGGAAAGCACTTCGTAATCTGAATCTCAAAAACACAGAAGAACTTTTGCCCTTTATACGTCGATCGGTTGAATTGAAAAAATCAATTGTTGAACAGGATTATTCTGAAAAAGGAATTCGCAAGACCTTGAATTTTGGGCATACCATCGGACATGCTTTGGAAGGTTATTTTCTTCAAAAACAAAATCCAATGCTGCACGGTCATGCGGTTGGTTTGGGCATAATAGCAGAGGCTTATCTATCTCTTAATACAAAGCTGATCACACAATCCGAATTTGACGAAATAAAATCCACCCTGCTTCCACTCTATGGAACTAGCTTGCCAGAAAAACCAGATGAGTCAGTACTCTTAAAGCTGATTTCAAATGACAAAAAAAATTCGGCTGATGCGATCAATTTTAGTCTGCTCAAATCAATTGGAAATTCAGTTTACGATCAACGTGTTTCTACTGACTTAATTTTGGAATCGTTTGGGGAGATTTTCTAATTTAAATCTTCAATTTGAAAAGAATTTGGCAGAGCTTTTACACAAAGTGCCACAAAGGAAGAGAAGGTTCACAAAGGAAAAATAAAGATTAAATAAACTCAAAATCAACGCGTCGGTTCATGCGCTTGCCTTCTGGAGTATCATTGGTAGTGGCCGGATCTTTTTCGCCACGGAATTCAATCACAATTTTATCAGCCTTAACACCTTGAGAGATTAGATAAAGTCTGATAGCTTCAGCACGACGTGCAGACAAATCGACATTGTATTCATCGGTTCCGTTTGAATCGGTATGACCAATTATTTTGATACGAAGATCTGTATGCGAATTGACAATACGCGCCATGTTTTTGAGATAATCCAGATACTCTGCCTTCAAGCTATCTTTATCATGATCAAAATAGACAGGCACAAATTGAAAGTTTCTCATCTCTGAGTCACGCACATAATAAGCATTCCAGCCTCTTTCCAAATCGCCTGCAAAATTGTTAAACCAGGAGTGATATAAACTTGCGGTGTCTTTTTTTGAAAGATGATATTTTGATCGATACAAAATAATTTTTCCGTTTGCGCGCTTACAATCTTCTGACGTCCATGAGCCCGTTAAATAACCTGTTGAATCATTATAAGACAAAGTACCTCTGTTCGTACACCAATATTTTCCAGGATCATTTTCCTGCAAGCCTATAATGACATCTTCAAAATGAATCAGATTCCGGTCTTCTGCTTTTCCTTTGATATTTTTGTAGGCGAAATAATTCGTGAAAGGTGTTTCAAGTCTTGATTCTCCTTTCATATCACCCGTAATCTTATCAATCTTAAAATCAAACCAGATTGCAGTACCTTGTTTATAGGTTTCAGCGCCGGTTGTGATAATACCTTGCCAGGTTCCATCCAGAAAATTAATTTGTCCAATCAGGTTTTGACTGAAACAAATCAAGGCTATGATAGCAAGCTTTTGCATTCTGATTACAATTGTACAAATTTCATTCCCTAATTACGAGAATAACCGGAAATTGTTCACTTCATAAGGCTCTCAAACCGAATCCACTTTAAAATCAAACAGAGCGTTCGGCTTTCAGTTACTCTAATTTATTAAATTTACCCTATGATTCTACGCAAAGTCCTCACTGAAAATTTTCCGATGCTTGCTGCAGAGCAAGATCTGATGGAAGAAATCCTGAAAGTTGTATTTATTCACGAAGTGGAAGAAGGTGAATTGCTCATTGATATCGGCGAAACCATTGAGAACATGCCCCTGTTGGTAGAAGGTTCCATGAAAATCGTTCGCGAAGATGAAGAAGGACATGAGATTTTTCTCTATTACGTAAGCGCTGGAAATACGTGTGCGGCTTCCATTACATCCGGTTTTGGTGGTCAAAAAAGCAACATTCGTGCGATTGTAGAAGAAAAGGCGACTTTTTAGCAATACCCATTAAGTATGTGGAACTGTGGATGGCCAAATACGCAGCCTGGAGACATTTCATTCTGAATACCTACAATGCAAAATTTGAAGAGGTATTAAAAGTTGTAGATCTGCTTGCCTTCAAAAAAATGGATGATCGCATTGCAAATTACCTGCATGAAAAATCAGAAACACACCATTCAAAAATCCTGAAGCTGTCTCATCAGGACATTGCAATTGACCTGAATACCTCGCGTGAAGTAGTTTCACGAATTCTGAAACAAATGGAAAAATCGGGTCAGATTACAATTGGCAGAGGTCAGCTAACATTACTCAATTAATTTTTACAGCATGAACTGGATGGCTTTTTTGTTGGTCTTTATCGGTGGCGGACTTGGAAGTGTTTCGAGATTCAGTCTTAGTAAATTAACAAGTCATTTTTATTCAGGAAAATTTCCGCTAGGCACCTTGCTGGCAAACATTCTTGCGTGCCTTATTGTTGGAATAACACTTCTTCTATTAAAAGATAAAATCACCACCAGTGAGAATTTAAAACATCTGCTCATCATTGGTTTCTGCGGCGGATTTTCAACCTTCTCTGCCTTTAGTCTGGAAACAATTAAGCTGATACAAACCGGTGATTTTCTGATTGCCGGATTAAATGTTGTTTTGAGTTTGGGAATTGGCTTTGGGGTGATTTACTTTTTGGTTCGGTAAATCACTCAGCTGTTCCAAGGTTTTGAAAAAAGGGGTTGGGCCGGCCCCCGGGGGAACCCGGTTTTTTTTTTGAACCCCCTTTTTTCAATTTTAATTATTTATGGTTTTTTTTTTTTTTTTTTTTTTTTTGTTTTTTTTGAATATTGAATTTCAAAACTTCGATTTCAAAATTGCCGCCTGTTCACTGATGAATTTTGGTTTAATATGTTCCGATTGAGGAATTTTACCAAGACATTTTAATCCAGAGATCGATAAAATAATTTCTTCTGTTTCATTGTTTGACGGGCCGTTAAAAATGATTCCGGCAATTTTTAGCTTGCGCGATTTTAAAGCCTCAATACTCAATAAAGTGTGATTGATGCTTCCCAAATAATTTTGCGAAATTAAAATTACCTCCGCATCCAAATGCTGAATCAAATCCACAATTAAATCTCCTTGATCATTTAGTGGAACCATTAATCCGCCAGCGCCTTCAATGACGAGTGTGTTTTTAGTTTGCGGTAATTTAAAATCTGAAAGAGATATGGAAACATGATCAAATTTGGATGCCGCATGTGGAGACATCGGTTGCGTCAATCGATAATGCTCAGCATGAAAAACAGATTTGGAATTATTGATCAAACTTCTGACTTTATCCATATCGGTAGAATCTAAACTTCCAGCCTGAACTGGCTTCCAATAATCGGCTTCAAGTGCTTCTACCAGTATTGCCGAGCAAATTGTTTTTCCAACATCAGTTCCGATTCCGGTAACAAAATATTTTTTTAGTTGAGACATTCGATCAATGCTTTTATTTCTTCGTGTGAATTATAACTGTGTAAACAAATGCGAATGCGTTCGTGTCCTTTTGGAACCGTTGGTGAAAGAATTGCCTTCGCTGCAAATCCAGCTTCCTGGATACGAGCAGCAATACTACGAGCCTCTTCATTTCCAGGAATAACGATTGATTGAACTGGTGAATTACTTTCAATGCACTTCACTTTTTTTGTTTGAATTTCAGATTTGAAAAATGAAATATTTTCTTTCAATTTTTTTCTTTCCAAATCCATAAGCGCAACTTTATTGACAACAAATTCAATTCGCTCTTGTGAATGAAAAGATAAAGCTGTGCTGTAAATAAAGGGTCGTGCAAAATTGACTAAATAATCGCGTACCTCTTTTGATGAGAGTACAATTGCACCATGACTGCCATAGGCTTTTCCAAAGGTGATCAATTTGCAAAAGATATCCAGATCAAGACATTTTTCAGCCACTAACCCATTTCCGCCATCTCCATATAAACCACCTGAATGAGCTTCGTCTACAATCAGATAAAGATTATTTGCTTTACAAAATTCCGCAAGTAATTCCAGCGGTGCTTCATCGCCATCCATTGAGTAGATGCTTTCTACAGCAACATAAACTGTTCCTTCTGCAACTTTCAGTCTCTCCTTTAAGTGTTCGAGGTCGTTGTGTCTGAATGAAAAAGATTTTGCAAGACTTAGTCGAATTCCATCACGGATTGATGCGTGCGCATACTCATCATATAAAACAGTATCGCCTTTTTGAGGAATGCAAGAGTAGATTGCAAGATTTGCATCATAGCCTGAATTAAAAAGTAATCCAGATTCATGCTGAAAAAAATTGGCCAGGTAATTTTCTAATCGTTCAGTGTATTTTGAATTTCCTGAGATCAAACGTGAGCCCGTACTTCCATAACTCATCTGCCCTTCGAAAGGAAGTTTGGCTACACCTAAATAATCGTTCGAAAAAAAATCAACCTTATTCCCTTGCACCATCAACTCACGAAAAGCATGATCTGCTTTGCGCTGATTTAATTTTTCTAAGATGGATTTGGGTGATTTCATTCCAGAAATTTACAGATTATTTACTATCCGAACGATAGAATCCTTTAAAGAAGCAGAATTAAAATTGATGAGTATTCCAAGTTTCTTACCAGACAACTTCAAATAGGTTAACAGTTGCTTATGGTGAATATCTGCAAGCGCATCGACTGATTTTATTTCAACAATAACTAAGTCATTCACTAAAAGATCCAATCGAAATCCTACATCCATTTTCATCTCAGCATAGATCATTGGAACTCCAACTTGATTTTTGATTTGATATCCCATTTTTGAAAGCTCATAGGACAAAGCAGCTTCATACACAGACTCTAATAAACCGGGACCTAGTTCTGTGTGAACTTTAAATGCTGCACCTCGAATATCAAATGAGATATCATTTTCTTTCAGACTCATACAAGAGTAATTTTAAGCGAAATTGCAAAATAAAATAATGCAAAAGTGGATATTTTTCTCGCAGAGGATCGCAGAGTTTTACGCAGAGGTACGCGGATAAAAAACATAGACGGATAGAACAGAATTCAACTCAGCGAAAATCCGCTCCCTAATCTGCGGAAATCTGCGAGAAAAATGACACAATGTGTTTCTCGCAGAGGATCGCGGAGTTTTACGCAGAGGTGCGCAGATAAAGAAATTGGATCAAATAATACTCAGCGAAAATCCGCGCCTTCATCTGCGGAAATCTGCGAGAAATAGTTAAATCAACTATTCAATCACCACTTTCCTAGGCTCAAACCCTTCTGACTTTTTTCAGATGAACTTTTTGCGGAAGCTGATTTTATTTTTTCACGGTATTCTTTTGCTGCTTCAACTTTGGCATCGAATTTTGTTTCAGGTTGTTCACCATCCTGAAAAGGAGCTTTTGCAGTAAGACCTAAAATATCGAACAATTCTTTGTCTTCGTTGAAAGCTGGGTTTGGAGTGGTCAATAATTTATCTCCTGCAAAAATTGAGGATGCACCAGCAAAGAAACAAAGTGCTTGTGCTTCTTTTGACATTTGCGTTCTGCCTGCTGAAAGACGAATGATTGATTGTGGAAATAAAATTCTGGATGTTGCAATCATGCGTACCATTTCCCAAACCGGAACTGGTTTTTGATCTTCTAAAGGTGTTCCTTCAACAGCAACCAGCGCATTGATTGGAATTGATTCTGGCGGTTGTTCCATCATCACGTATGTCATCAACATACCTACTCTATCTTCAACACTTTCTCCCATTCCAATGATTCCACCAGAACAAACAGAAATTCCTGCCTTGCGCACGTGTCCAATAGTTTCAATGCGCTCTTCGTATTCGCGGGTTGAAATAATGTCTTTATAAAATTCTTTGGATGAATCTAAATTGTGATTATAGGCATACAGTCCGGCATTTTTTAATCGCTCTGCTTGTTGTTCATTCAACATTCCTAGTGTTGCGCACACTTCCATTCCCATGCCGTTGATGCCTTGCACCATCTCCACTACTTTATCAAAATCACGGTTGTCACGCACATTTCTCCAGGCCGCTCCCATGCACACGCGTGAAGATCCATTAACCTTTGCATTTTTTGCCAGATCCAAAACTTCATCAACTTGCATGAGCGGTTTTACTTCCAACTCCGTATTGTATTTTGCTGATTGCGGGCAATAACCACAATCTTCAGAGCATCCGCCTGTTTTAATTGAAATAAGTGAACTCATTTGAACTTCATTCGGATTATGAAATTCACGATGCACCGTTGCTGCCTGATACATCAAATCCATCAAAGGCGTGTTGTATAATTTTATTGCAGCTTCTTTTGTAGCGTAGGTTTGATTAATTTTCATTTCACTGATTTGTTTCGTCAATTAATTCCACTCCATTCACGTATTCGGTCACATTGTTGACTTTTCCATCAACCGTGTAAAAAAGTAAATTTACCACTTTCCAATCCATTCACATACGTTCCCTGAAGTTGAATTTTTCCATTTTCATAGTACCACGTCAGTTGTCCGTTTTCTTTGTCGTTCAAATACGTACCTTCAAATTTTTTGTAGCCGTTTGGATGATAGGCAACGGCATATCCGTTTAGTTTACCATTCACATAGGTTGAGCTATCTTGCAGAATTCCATCTTCATAATAGACTTTCCACTTTCCTTCTTTTAAATTGAAAAGATAATTTCCAATTGACATCACCTGACCATTTTCAAAATAACTCACAAACTCACCACTGGCTGAACTATCCTTGAAATTCTGAATCTGCTCTATCTGACCGCTTTCATACCACCAGGTCCACGTACTGTCTTCGTGATCATTGACGTAAAAACCTTCCTGAATTTTAGTTCCTGTTGGAGAATACCATGACCAGATTCCTTTCTTTTTATCCATCTCATAGAAACCGGAATAATTTACTTTTCCGTTGTCATGATAGACGGTGATCGCACCATCAACTTTATCATCTTTCCAAAAGCTCAACTCTTCAAGCTGACCGTTCTTATGATAGAATTTCCATTCGCCGTTTGCCTTGCCAGCTATGTAATTTCCTTCGGAACTAATTGAATCATTGTCGCGGTAAAATTTCCAGAGACCTTCACGCTTATCCTCTTTGGTTTCTCCAATTCCATAACCGCCACCAATAACCGGAACGCGGTTGGAATCTTCACAACTCAGAAGTACAATTAATAGAAGAGATAGTAAAATGCGCATTCGTATTTAATTAGGATACCGTAAAGTTAGGAAATTGTTGTAATCTAGAATCGTATGAAAGCAACTCTGTGAATCTCTGTGCTCTCCGTGTCTCTGTGGTTCTTTTTACATTCTGTGAACATTCCTTTACCACGGAGGCACGGAGAACACGAAGGAACACGGAGAAACAACTTACCAAAAAAATAATTTCTGTTTAAAAATAGCTGTGCGAAAAATAATGGAAGCCATTACTTATGCAACTCTTTCCAAATTAAATCTTTCAACTCTGTTAAGCCACTTTGTATAGCCGAAGAGATAAAAACATAAGGAATAGCAGGCAACTTTTTTTCAATATCCTCTTTGATCTCATCATCAATCAAATCAGATTTGGAGATTGCCAAAAGACGAGGTTTATCAAGCAATTCAGGATTGTACTCTTTCAATTCACGCAAGAGAATCTGATACTGATCATATACTGAATCAACATCTGCCTGAACCATAAAAAGCAAAAGAGAATTACGTTCAATGTGTTTGAGGAATTGAATTCCAAGACCTTTGCCAAGATGAGCCCCTTCAATGATTCCGGGAATATCGGCCATCACAAAAGATCGGTAATCACGATAAGCAACGATGCCTAAGTTAGGCGTGAGTGTTGTAAAAGCGTAGTCTGCAATTTCAGGTTTGGCGGCAGTGATGACAGATAGCAAGGTTGATTTTCCGGCATTCGGAAATCCAACCAAACCAACATCGGCAAGAACTTTCAATTCGAGAATAACCCAACCTTCAATACCCGGCATACCCGGTTGTGAGAATCTTGGTGCCTGCAAGGTTGACGTGGCAAAAAAAGTATTTCCCTTTCCACCTTTTCCACCTTCAAAAAGAATGAGTTCTTGTCCGTCTTCTGAAATTTCGCCAATAATTTCTTCTGTATCTGCATTGCGGGCAATAGTACCAAGCGGAACTTCGATATAAACATCTTTACCTTCAGCGCCAGTCATGTTATTTCTGCTGCCGCCAACACCTGGTTCAGCAACAACGTGCTTTTTATAACGAAGCGGAAGCAAGGTCCACATTTGTTTATTTCCTTTCAGAATAATGTGACCACCTCTACCACCATCACCACCATCGGGTCCGCCTTTAGGCACACCTTTAGCGCGGAACATGTGTTGTGATCCCGCCCCGCCTTTTCCAGACTGGCAATGAATTTTTACGTAATCAATAAAATTGGACATGAATTTATTCTGAATTTCAGCAATCGATTTATCCGATCACCGCATCAATTTCGGCGTAAAGACGATTTGTAATTGCATCTATTTCACCTACCCCATTTACTAAAACAGCTTTGCCCTGCGCACGATAAAAATCCAACACCGGAGCCGTTTCTGTATTGTAAACCTGAATTCTTTTTTGAACGACAGCAGGGTCTGCATCGTCCGGACGACCGCTGTCAATTGCGCGCAAAGTCAGGCGTTTTTTTAATTCTTCTTCTTCAACATCAAGCGCCAACATCATTCCAATGGACGTTCCGCGCTCTTTTAAAATTTCATCCAAAGCTTGTGCCTGTGGCTGTGTGCGCGGGAATCCATCAAAAATAAATCCTTCTACTTCAGGATGTTTTTCAACTTCCGAGATGAGCAATTTTATAGTCACATCATCTGGAACCAATTGCCCTTTATCCATAAAGCTTTTAGCCAATTTTCCGAGATCCGTTTCGTTTTTGATATTGTAACGAAAAACATCACCGGTTGAAAGATGGAAAAGGTTGTACTTTTTCACCAGACGACTTGCCTGTGTTCCTTTACCTGCACCCGGAGGGCCAAAAAGTACGATGTTGATCATGGTTTATTCAGCAGCTAATTGATAAATCTCTCTCAGATTACGTCCCAATTCATTGTAATCAAGCCCGTATCCAACTACAAATTTATTCGGAATATTTTTACCGACGTACTGTACAGGGTACTTTTTCTTAAAAACTTCAGGCTTAAGCAACAAGGTTCCAACCGAAAGACTGGCTGTTTCATGCGTCTTTAGTACATCTAACAAATATTCAAGTGTCTTGCCGGTGTCAATAATATCTTCCAACACAATCACATGCCGATCGGTCAAATCACCGTTCAATCCGATTAATTCGCTCACAACACCTGTTGATTCAGTTCCGTGATACGATGCCAACTTCACAAAACTCAACTCACAATCAATCGTAATTTTTTTCATCAAATCAGATACAAACATAAATGATCCGTTGAGCACACCCATCATTACTGGTCGCTTTCCTTCAAAATCTTGATTAATTGCATTGGCGATCGTTGTAATAGCTTCGTCTATTTCTTTTTCTGAAATGTAGGGAATGAATTTTTTGGAGTGGAGTTGGATGGGATTCATGGTCAAAATTAATATAAATAGTTCTAACGCTATTTTTCCGGCTGAGGGAGTATTTGTGCTGCTATTATGACTTGAATCATTCTTAAAATCAGTTAGATTGGCAGAAGCCATGATGCAAGTCAGCCATAATTTCAGGTAAAACCACGTATTTTGATTGTGGAACTCTATTTGACGCATGAGTTATACCAAAACAAATCGAATACAATGAACATAGAAAAACTAACATCCAAATCACAAGAAGTTCTTCAAAAAGCTCAGGTGATTGCTGAAGGAAACGGACAACAAGCGATCGAAACGGGACATCTTTTAAAAGGAATTCTGGAAGTTGATAATAACGTGTTACCTTTTCTTTTCAGAGAATTAAATATAAATGACAAAGTTGTTTCCAAAACAATTGACAGCATTGTCGCATCATATCCAAAAGTAAGCGGGGGGCAATTGCATTTATCATCCAACGCTAACAAGGCAATTGGCGATGCTTTCAAATTGATGGAAGGATTTAAAGATGAATATTTATCCATCGAAATTTTATTTCTGGCGATGGTGGACATCAACGATTCGGTTGGGAAATTTTTAAAGGATTCAGGAATTACAAAAGACAAATTAAAAGCAGCGATTATGACATTAAGAAATGGAAACAGTGTGGACTCAAAAAGTTCAGAAGATACCTATCAGGCGCTGGGTAAATATGCAAAAGATTTAAACAGTCTGGCGAAAGAAGGTAAGCTGGATCCTGTGATTGGACGCGATGAAGAGATAAGACGTGTGCTTCAGATTTTAACGCGCAGAACTAAAAATAATCCAATTCTGATTGGCGAACCGGGTGTTGGTAAAACAGCCATTGCAGAAGGTATTGCTCACCGAATTGTAAACGGCGATGTTCCTGAAAATCTGAAAAACAGAAAAGTGTTTTCACTGGACATGGGAGCGTTAGTTGCCGGCGCAAAATACAAAGGTGAATTTGAAGAGAGATTAAAATCTGTAGTGAAAGAAGTGATTGCTTCAGATGGTGAAATTATTTTGTTCATTGATGAGATTCATACCTTGATTGGAGCCGGAGGAGGCGAAGGCGCGATGGATGCGGCAAACATTCTAAAACCGGCATTGGCACGTGGTGAATTGAGAGCAGTTGGTGCTACAACATTGAATGAGTATCAAAAATATTTTGAGAAAGACAAAGCATTAGTGAGACGATTCCAAACTGTTCTGATTGATGAACCAACTTCAGATGATGCGATTTCAATTCTGAGAGGAATTAAAGATAAGTACGAAGCACATCACAAAGTATTGATTAAAGATTCTGCAATTATTGCTGCGGTGGAATTATCTCAGCGATATATTACAGACAGGTTCTTACCAGATAAAGCGATTGACTTGATTGACGAAGCAGCATCTAAACTACGCATGGAGATGAATTCCAAACCTGAAGAGCTGGATGAAATTGACAGACGCATCATGCAATTGGAAATTGAACGTGAAGCTATCAAACGTGAAAAAGATCAGAAAAAATTAGAACATCTTCAACAAGAACTTTCTGAACTCAATGAAAAAAGAACAGGCTTGATGGCCAAATGGCAAGCCGAAAAAAGCATCGTTGAAAATGTTCAAAATGCAAGTGAAGAAATTGAAACGTTGAAACTAAAAGCTGATCAGGCAGAACGTGAAGGCGATTATGGAAAAGTTGCTGAAATCCGCTACGGACTTATCAAAACGAAGGAAGAGGAATTGCTGAAATTCAAAAAAGAATTGGCTGAAATGCAAACCGAATCCAAAATGATTAAAGAAGAAGTGGATGCAGAAGAAATTGCAGCGGTCGTTTCAAAATGGACTGGAATTCCGGTTTCAAAAATGATTGAAAGTGAACGGTCGAAACTTTTAAAATTAGAACAAGAATTAGGTCAGCGTGTAGTTGGACAAGAAGATGCGATTACTGCAATTTCAGATGCGGTGAGAAGAAGTCGCGCAGGATTGCAGGACATGAAAAAACCAATTGGATCCTTTATCTTTTTGGGAACAACCGGAGTTGGAAAAACAGAATTGGCGAAAGCACTTGCTGAGTATTTGTTCAACGATGAAAATGCGATGACGCGAATTGACATGAGTGAATATCAGGAGAAACATTCTGTGAGCAGATTGGTGGGTGCACCTCCGGGATACGTTGGTTACGATGAAGGTGGACAATTAACAGAAGCAGTAAGAAGAAGACCTTATTCAATTGTATTGCTTGATGAAATTGAAAAAGCACATCCGGATGTATTCAACATTCTATTACAAGTTTTGGATGATGGACGTTTGACGGATAACAAAGGTAGAACTGTGAATTTCAAAAACACAATCATCATCATGACTTCAAACATGGGTGCTCACATCATTCAGGAAAACTTTGAAAAACTCACCGATAAAAACAAAGACAAAATTGTAGAAGAAACAAAAAATCAAGTCTTTGAATTGTTGCGAAAATCAATTCGCCCTGAGTTTTTGAATAGGATTGATGAAACCATCATGTTCCAGCCTTTGAGCAGAAAAGACGTGTTACAGATTGTGAAAATACAATTTGGCATGTTGGTGAAACGATTAAAAGAAACAGACATCGAAATCGAAGCAACGGACGAAGCTTTGGAATGGTTAGCATTGGAAGGATATGATCCACAATTTGGCGCACGTCCAGTGAAACGGGTTATGCAACGTGATTTGCTGAATCAACTCTCAAAGTCAATTCTTGCAGGTACAGTTGTTCCTGGATCCAAAATTCTCCTTGATTTAAAGGACGGGAAATTGGATTTTGAGAATGTGAAGCATGAAGCAACCTCCAAATAAAATGAATCTACAGGACGAATGAAAATTCGACCGTATCAACCTAAAGGGCAGATCGTATCTGCCCTTTTTCATTTGGCACGATTTTTACAAATACCTGCAGGTGATAATAGGATTGAAACTACTTATTAACAATTGTTGAAAATTATAAACCCGCGTGAAATCTGGTTCTAATTGAATTTAGACTATTTTCATGCTCCGTAAAAAAAGTAAACCCTGGAATTAAAAATTACACGATGAAAAAACTTTTACTAACCCTTACTGTCACTGCGCTTGGATTTATATCCTATGCACAAGATGATCTGACTCCGGAAGAAATTGCCTACCGTGATTCAATTGCAGCGCTCAATCAATCCAACGCGGCTATTGTAGCATCTCAGAATGCCTACAATGCCGGAATTGAACTTTTTAAAAGTGGCAACTACTCTGGCGCAATTGCAAAATTTGCTGAGTCGATTTCAAGTGACCCTAATTTCACACCTGCTTATTACAACAAAGGAGTAGCTGAAAATAAAGCAGAGAAATATGATGATGCCATCAAAACTTTTGACAAATTGATTACGATGAAACCTGGTTATGCAAAAGCGTTCTTTCAACGCGGCAGAGCATATCAAGGTCAAAATAATTATCTGAAGGCAGAACAGGATTATTTAAAATCAATTGAACTTGATCCAAAAAATCCAAAAGCCTATTATAATTTCGGAACACTGAAATTTTTACAACAAGATTATGCTGCTGCAATTGTTCAATTCACAAAAGTGATTGAACTGGATCCAAATGATGCATATGCTTATAATGATCGCGGATCATGTTACCGCATGATGGAGAAATATCCAGAAGCTGTAAAAGATTATGAAGAAGCAGCTCGCAAAAATCCAAATCTTGCTTTTGTTTTGAATAACATCGGAACAACCCGTCTGAAAATGAAAATGTACGATGAAGCTACTAAAGCTTTCAATCGTGCGCTTAGCGTTGATGCAAATTTCTTTCTTGCATACAATAACCGCGGTGTAACCAATCTTTCATTAAACAGAATTGATGATGCCGTAAATGATTTTACAAAATGTATTGAGATCAATTCAACGTATGCACCAGCATACAGCAACAGAAGTGGAGCTTATTTCCAATTAAAACAATATGATAAAGCAAAAGCAGATGCAGACAAAGCGATACAATTGGATCCAAAATATGCAGATGCTTACATCAATCGCGGTAACGCCAGAGAGATGCTGCGCGATATGGAAGGTGCTTGTGAAGACTGGCATAAAGCCCGTGAACTAGGTTCTGAAATTGGTAAGTACTATCACTCACAGAATTGCTCTAATTAATCGAATTGATAACAATAAAAAAAACTAAAAAAATGAGATCATTATTAACACTCGTAGTTTTGGCATTTGCATTCAATTCTTCAGCGCAAGATGTTGAGTTCAAAGCGGCCAATTTTAAAGACAATAAAGATGCTTTTCAAACGGCATTAGCCGCTTATGAAAAAGGAACAGAACATTGGATTCTTGGAAACGAACAAGTATTCATGGTTAAGAGTCCAAAACTGCATTACTGGAAAGCACTTGCAGAGTTTGAGAAAGCATATAAATTCAATCCAAAAAGTGCTGAATTAAATTTCAAAATGGGTGTATGTTACGCGCATTCTTCTTATAAAGAAAAATGTATAAAATATATCTATGCAGCTTATGAATTGAATCCGCTGTGTCATCATTTCATGAAATATTACATGGGCTACGCATGCCAGTTAGATGGCAAATATGATGAGGCGATTAAACACTTTAAAGCTTTTGAAGAAGAATATCGTAAAGCTGATGAGTTCAATAAATTTACTACACAGCGATTAAAAGAATGTGCAAGTGCAAAAACGTTAACAGCTGCTCCTATCCGTGCATGGGTTGATTTTGTTCCGGAGCTTTCTTCAGCACAAGATGACTATGCACCTTCAGTAACCATTGACGGAGAAGAAATTATTTTCACCTCCAATCGTCCAAACGGTCATACACCGGATGAAGTTGGCGGATACGATGCCGACATCTATACAGCAACCATGGTTAATGGAGTATGGCAAACACCAAAAGCGTTGCGCGGAACTGTCAACACAACAAAAGATGATATCTCCAGTAACTTATCTTACAACGGAACAAAAATGCTTTACAGCGTTTTGAACGATGCTGGAAATTATGATATCTATGAAGCATTTTTAAAAGGTGCTGACTGGACCGGTTCAGTTAACTTTTCTACAAACATCAACTTGCGTTCAAATGAAATTTATGCATCGTACGACTTTGATGATAAGTTGATTTATTACGCAAAAGACAATGACGGTTCTGGTGGATACGATATTTTCGTTTCTGCACCAGTTGTAAAAAGAACACGTGAATATTCAATGCCAACACGTGTATCGGATGTAAGTACAGGTTTCAATGATGGTCCTGTTTATCTTCACCCGGATGGAAAAACAATGTTTTTTGCATCTGAAGGTTTTAACTCAATGGGTGGATATGATATTTTTATGGCGCAGAAAAAAGGTGGACTCTGGCAAGCACCAATCAATTTAGGATATCCAATCAACACAGCCTACGATGATTATTTCTTTGCAGCAACTGCAAATGGAAAATTCGCTTACATCTCTTCAAATCGTCCAGGTGGAAAAGGTGGATTTGATATTTACAAAGTGACTTTTTGGGGACCAGAGAAAAAACCGGCTTACGCAACACAAGATTATTTGCTTGCTTCAATCGCCAAACCAATTCAGGATCCTGAACTTGTAGGTGAAGTTAAAGTTGCTGCAACAATTAACTTAACCGTATTTAAAGGTATCACAATTGATCAGCTGACTAAAAAACCAGTTGAGGCAGTTATTGAAATCACTGACAATACGAGTGGAAAAGTAATTGAAACATTTACAACAAACAGTGCCACCGGTAAATTCCTGATCTCACTTCAGGCTGGTGGAAATTATGGTATTGCTGTAAAAGCAGATGGTTATTTGTTCCACTCAGAAAACTTCGATATTCCTGCGGGAAGTGATTATAACATGGTAAACAAAACCATCGAATTGAAGAACATCAAATGTGGAAGTAAAATTGCTTTGCGCAACGTTTTCTTTGATACGGGTAAATCAACCATCCGTCCCGAATCTTACCCGGAATTAGATCGTTTGGTTAAATTGATGAATGATGTTCCGACCTTGAAAATTGAATTGTCTGGTCACACCGATAACACCGGTTCAGCTACATCAAACCAAACCTTGTCACAAAGTCGTGCACAGGCCGTGGTAGATTATCTTGCCGGAAAAGGAATTGCAAAAACACGCATGGTTGCCAAAGGATATGGTTCAGACCGACCAGTAGCATCAAACGATTCTGCAGAAGGAAGACAAGAAAACAGAAGAACAGAATTTGAGATTACTTGTAATTAATTGAATTAATAAATTTGAAAAAGCCCCGTTCTAAAATTGAATGGGGCTTTTTTTTTGATTTGATTTTTTTTTTCAACACATAGGCACATAGAAAAAAACATAGAAGCATAGTCCAAAAGATTTTTTGCGCAAATTTCTATGAGCCTATGTCAATCTATGTGCCTATGTGTTTAAACCTTTTTTATAGAATACCTCTATGAACCTTCAACCCACTTTAGAAAATGAACGTGTAAAACTTGTTCCGCTTTCACCATCAGATTTTGAAAAACTATTTGCGGTTGCATCTGACCCTGAAGTTTGGGAACAACATCCAAATAAGGATCGTTACAAAAGAGAAATCTTTGAAAAGTTTTTTGAAGGAGCCATTCAATCTGGTGGAGCATTTCTTGTGCATGACGCCAGGACAAATGAAGTTATTGGTAGTTCGCGGTTTTATGATTTGAATTTAGAAACTAAAACAATTCTGATTGGCTACACCTTTCTGGCAAAAAAGAATTGGGGAGGCACTTATAATCAAGCGATGAAAAACCTCATGATTAATCATGCATTTCAATTTGTTGATCACATTCAACTCCACGTAGGTGCAAAAAATATTCGTTCACAAACTGCCATTCAAAGATTGGGTGCAAAAAAAATTGGTGAACTTAATCTGGCCTATTATGGTGAGCAAAAAAATCTCAATTTCATTTTTCAGATTGATAAAAGTGATTGGAAAAAATCAGTTTTTTGCGATAAGACAAAGCTGCACGAAGAAAATTTCAGCTGAAATTTTTTGAGTTCTTTGTGCACTAAGAATAATCTCAATTAGGTTACACAAAGTGAAAAATATCAAATCAGCTGATTTTGAAACTTTTTTCTTTGAGTTCTTTGTGGAATAACTTTTTAATCTTTGAACCTTTCTCTTTCCCAAAATCTTGTCAAGAATGGACCGGGTTTTAGATCTCAATTCAATCGAAAATCGAACGTAAAATCGAGGAGATTTCTCCCTTTGGTCGAAATGACAGGTCAAAACAATAATTTTATAGTATTGATATTCAATTTATTAATCAATATTAAAAAATAATCACAGTACCTTGTATTGCATAGTACTATAATTATTATATACCTTTGTCTCAACATAAAATAATCTGAATAAACATTTTTGAAAACCTGTTATGATTAATCCTGAAAATACCAAAGCGCAAATGCGAAAAGGCATTCTGGAATATTGTATACTGACAGTACTTTCTAAAAAAGAAGCATATCCATCAGATATCATTGAAGAGCTAAAAAAAGCAAAACTGATAGTGGTAGAAGGAACACTTTATCCTTTACTGACACGATTAAAAAATGATGGACTGCTTCAATACAATTGGGTTGAATCATCATCCGGCCCACCCAGAAAGTACTATGCATTAACAACAGACGGAACAAGCTTTTTAACCGAATTAAAAAATACGTGGGACGAATTACAAAACGCAGTAAAACAAATCTCACAACTTTAAAAGTAGAATTATGAATAAGACCATCTCTATAAACATTGGCGGATTTGTTTTCAACATTGAAGAAGACGCCTATCAGAAACTGTATCATTATCTGAATACAATCAAAAAGAACTTTACTTCTGAGGAAGAACGTGAAGAAATTATGCACGATATTGAATTGCGTATTGCAGAAATTTTTCAAGCTTGTTTATCTGCATCCAAGCAAGTTATCATGGACAAGGATATCGAGCAGATGATAGAAATAATGGGACGTCCCGAAGACTATGTTTCGGATGAATTCAACGCAGAGTCAGACAAAAAATCGTCCTCAAAAAGTGATTCTAATTTTCAAAATACATCCAGCAAAAGACTTTTCAGAGATCCTGAAAATGAAACGCTGGGAGGTGTATGCGCTGGTTTAGCACACTACACAAATCTGGATGTAGCCATTGTACGTTTGATATTTGTACTCATGACTATTTTGGGAGGATCTGGAATTTTAATCTATGTCATCCTGTGGATTGTGATTCCAGAAGCAAAATCTACCAATGACAAACTTCAGATGAAAGGTCAGAGCATCAATATTGAGAGCATCAAAGAACATTTTATCAATATCAAAAATGATATCAAAGAAAAAGCAAGCAATGGAAAATTCCGCAAATCTGTCAATGAAACTTTTGACAAAGGAGTTGAAGTAGGATCATCTGCAGTAAAAGCGCTGTCCAAAATTATCGGTGGTATATTTATTTTGGGTGGATCATTTGCCTTGATTTTTCTGTTCGTAGTTCTCTTTGGAGACACAGGTTTATTGCCACTCGCAGGAACCGAACACGCAGAAAATTTAGGAACCATGCTGGATATTTTATATCCGGGAACGATGCAAAGCTCGTTGGTTTTTCTGGCAATTCTTGTTGTTACCTTAATTCCGATTATCTCAATCATCATCACCGGCACTAAAGTATTATTCAATATCAAACAGCGATTTAAAACAATTGCAATTACCGCAACCATCATTTGGTTTGCTGCAGCAGGTACACTTGTCATAACGGGAATCAATTTAGGAATGAGCATGCGTGCGCATACGGGCGTTGAATACAATTTACCTATGACAGATTCATCAAATGTCTTATTGATCGACGTCGCAGATGATCAGATTTTTTCAAATCACCTTGAATACGATGATGTTTGGAATCATACTGAATTGATTCGTTTGAAAGATGATCGAATTTATTTAGGTTATCCAGAATTATTTTTGACAGAGAAAGGTGATTCCGGAAATTTTGAAATCATCGTGCACAAAACAAGTAACGGCTTATCAAACAAAGATGCAATCGGCAAATCTGAAAACATCGAATACCCCGTGTCAATAAACCATAACAAATTGCTGTTGAATCCCTATTTTTCGGTTCCCATCACTGATAAACTGCGCAACCAGAAAGTTCAGGTAGAAGTCAGAATTCCTCTTGGCAAAGAAGTGAAACTTGGAAACGGTATTGACCGAATAGAATTCAGAGCTGTAGGCAAAAACAGGTACGATGAAAATTCATGTGCAAACACAACCTGGAAACCAGCCTTTAGACGTGTGATATGCGTAGAGTGCAAAGAATCACGCGAAATGCACTTGCCTTAAAATACTATTTGTAACTTGGCCACGTTGAATCAAGACGTGAAAAAAAACATTCTCATACTTCCCCGCTGGTATCCGAATAAAGAAGATATTCAGTTGGGGAATTTTATTCGTCAGCAAGCTATATTATTGAAGGATGATTTTGCAATTTCAGTGATTTATGTTCAGGCAGATTCTACTTTCAAAACAGAATTTGAAATTCTTGAAAACACGTCAGAAGGCATTCATGAAATCATCGTCTATTTCAAACAGGGAAACGGTGTTTTTGGAAAACTGATCAACGCACGTCGTTATAAAAAAGCACAGCAACTTGGTTTTGAAAAGATAAAAAATAAGATTGATTTGTGTCATGTGCATGTTCCGTACCGCCCTGCATTTCTTGCGCTGAAGCTCAGACGTCAAAAGAATATTCCCTTTGTAATTACGGAGCATTGGTCAGGCCATTTAACGGGTGAATATCAAAAAAAGAATGCAACAGATAAATCACTCTACAAATCTGTTCTAAAAAAAGCCAGTGCAATCAGTTGTGTGAGTCAATTGCTGGCGAATAAATTTAAAGAGAATACTTCGTTTGATGCGGTTGTTATCCCTAATTACATAGAATATTTTCCAATGAGTGAAGATCGTAAGTCAGATGGTCGCATTCACTTATTATCAGTGGCAGACATGCATGATGCTGTCAAAAACATCAGTGGTTTGATTCATTCTTTTTCAGTTGCATTGAAGATTAATTCAAATTTGCATCTCACGTTAATTGGAGGCGGACCAGATGAAAAAAAAATACTGGATCTGATTGCAGATCTAAATTTATCATCGCACATTTCTTTCAGAGGAAGATTAGCACACACCCCCGTTTTGAGTGAAATGAATTTCTGTGACTTCTACGTTTGCAATTCCAATTTTGAAACTTTTGGTATGACTGTGGCAGAAGCTTTGCGTTGTGGTAAACCAGTCATATCAACCCGCTGTGGTGGACCTGAAGAGTTTTTGAATGAAGGTAATTCGATTATAATCAATCCGAAAAACAATCACGAATTGTCAAATGCAATTTTGAAAATGGCGAATGAATATCAGAACTATAATTCGGATAAAATGTCTAATGAGATGGAGTTAAAATTTGGGAAAGCGGCTGTGAAGAAAATGTGGGTTGATTTTTATAATTCAACCTTAAAATCGGGCGAATAAAAATTCGCCCTTACCCATATCCATTTGCCAGTCGCACCCATATGAAAATCACAGATACATTTTCGTATCTTTGAGAATCAAAAAATTTCCCTTCATGAAAAAACTAATGACGCTAGCCATTCTTATGGTCGCTCTCAATTCATTTGCAAGTCAAGACTCAATTTTCATTCGTAAGATTTACGATGAAGCGCTTGTAAGCGGGCAGTGTTATGAAAATTTGCGATCACTCTGCAAAGATGTTGGTGCAAGAATTACGGGCTCAGCAGAAGCAAAAATGGCCATTAAATGGGGACATGATTTGTTATCATCTTATGGATTTGACAACGTCTATCTGCAAGAAATAAAAGTTCCTCATTGGGAGCGCGGTACCACCGAAGCAGGCTGGATGCTGAATGAACAAAAAGAAATGTTGAAAATGAATATTCTTGCTTTAGGTGGATCAGTTGGAACCGAAGGTTTGCTTGAAGGTGAAATTATTTTAGTTGAATCTGTAGAAGATTTAGAAAAAGTTGGAAAAGAAAAAATAAAAGGGAAAATTGTTTTCTTCAACAAACCATTTGATCAAACGCAAATCAATACGTTCAAAGCTTACGGAGCATGCGCCAATCAGCGCTGGGAAGGTGCTACCAAAGCAGCTTTGTATGATGCAAAAGCGGTGATCATTCGTTCACTGGCGCAATCAACCGATGAGCACGCACACACCGGTTCCATGCACTATGAAGAAGGTGTCATGCAAATTCCGGCAGCAGCAATAAGTACTGTTGATGCAGATCGAATGTTGGAATGGTTGCAAAAAGGAAAAGTATATGTAAAGATGGAAATGGACTGCAGATATTATGCAGATGAAACGTCATACAACGTGATTGCAGAAATGACAGGAAATGAAGATGACAAAATCATCACCTTTGGTGGCCACTTAGATTCCTGGGATGTTGGTGAAGGTGCGCATGATGATGGTGCCGGAATCGTTCACAGCATTGAGGCAATTCGTATTCTGCATAAATTAAATTACTTCAACAATCATACACTTCGTTGTGTCCTTTTCATGAATGAAGAAAATGGAAATTTTGGCGGAAAATACTACGCTGAAATCGCCACAGAAAATAACGAGAAACATATTTGTGCAATTGAAAGTGACCGCGGTGGATTTTTGCCAATCGGTTTTGACATTCAGGGAACACCAGAGCAAGTTGAGCTGGTAAGACAATTCAAAGATTTACTTTTTGATTTTGAATTGTACAAATTTGAACCGGGCTACAGCGGTGTTGATATTCGACCATTGTTGAATCACTATCCTGAGATGCTGCAACTGGGAATGGTCATCAATTCACAAGAATATTTTGACTACCATCACGCTGAGACGGATGTGTTTGAAAGTGTAAATAAGCGTGAATTGGAGTTGGGATCTGCTGCTATGGCTGCTATAATTTATTTGATGGATAAGACGTTGTAGTTATTTTTCATGATCGGGGTTTTTACCCCTCAGTCACGCCTTCGGCGGGACAGCTCCCCTTTTCAAGGGAGCATGGTTTGGGGCTTGCAATGAACTACCTTCAGTAGTTTGTGATAGATTCGAAAATTTATTCTGTACCTGATCAAAAAAATCTCGTGCACATTTAACTAGGTCGTTGACTTCATGCCAAAACATCTCATCCAACCAAGATCAAAACTCCCCTCCTACCTTTAGGAGGGGCGGGGGTGATCCCCCAGAACTTACTTATTTCATCTAAAACACTTTGTACATTTTTAAGTACCGCTTCATTTTCAAATCGAATCACAACAATACCATGCTCATTCAAAAATTTCGTGCGTGTTTCATCATATGCTATCCCTTCTTCAGTGAAGTGGCTTGCTCCGTCTAATTCAATAGCCAGTTTCAGCGGTGCACAATAAAAATCCAGAATATAATTTCCAAAACTATGTTGACGTCTGAATTTTTTGCCGTCCAACTGAGATCCTTTTAAATATTTCCAAAGCACAATTTCTGCTTCGGTCATATTATTCCGAAGACCTTTTCTATAATTTTTTAGAATTGGTTTGTTGTTTAACTGCATTCAATGCTATGGCTTCACCAAAAAACTTTCCAGCGCAGTCAAATAAGTTGCATACCCCATAATCACAGGAACCTCAGCATGATCAGAACCTTCAATGCGATGTGCTTCTTTATAAACACCGTTATAATTTGAATAGATTAATTCACCGTTTGAAATATTGACATAGGTATCTTCTACTCCATGCAGCCACATCAACGGCATGTCTACGTCTTTCATTTTTTCGGCGTTATTCATCTCCAATGTGGTGACAAATTTTGGATTAACATTGATCACGGTAGAAGATTGTGTGAGATACTCTACCGATGCCAGAGGTGATTCGATGATGAGTTTGTTTGGTTTAAAATCTGTGCGGTATGCTGCGCGATCAATGGCCGGAATTGCACCCAAACTAAATCCGTAATAAAAAGTTTTATTTTGATTTGCTCCGCGATTTTTTAACCAGTCAATGGCGGCATCCATATCTTCCATCATACCAACTTCTGTACACGAACCTTCAGACATCCCGTAGCCTCTGTAATCAATCATCAAAATTCCATACTTATGTTTTGAACCGGTATTTGCAAGTAAGGATGCGCGTGTCCAATAATAGTCATTGTGACGAGATTGCCCATGCATGTAAAGAATGATTGAATCACTTGCAATGCTATTTGTATCACCAATGTAAACGCCATATATTTTATACGTCTCTCCTGTTTCTTCACTCATAGAATTCATAGTGATCAAGTGATAATTTGACGAATTAATTTTGAACGAATCTGCAATTTCTATCTCAGGCTCAGCATAGGCATCGAATTCATACTGCGTCAATGATTCAGAAGGAAAACCAAGCCCGTCCAGATTTACTTTTTTACAAGAAACGACTGAAAGTATCAGTGCTAAAAAAAATATATTTCTCATCTTACTTCTTATTTATAAACCAACGAAAACCCAAATAAATTCCAGTAGATCCCATATCACCCAACAACCCTGAATATGGAATGAATGAGTACTTACTGTTCAGATTAATTCCTAAAAATTTAAACTCTGTGGTGAATTGAAAATTTTGATTTTTACCTTTTACGATGTGACCAATTTGCGGACTGAATAACCAATGGTGGGCTTGCGGCTGATCATTTGCCATAGTTTTAGAAAGCTCAAAATAATTATTGAATCCGGCATAAAAATAATTACGACGTTTGCCATAATTCCAGTAGGCATTTACATCCAGCACCGGCCAGAACTTGCCCACCTTATCGTAGACATCATATACAAATTGAAAAGAAGGAGACACCGAAACATTAGGAATATATTTTTTCTGATCTAAAAATTTATAGGTGATTCCGGCATCCAGATGAAAATTCCCAAACATCATGGAAGTAATATTCAAACCTCCGTGTACGGTAAAATTGGTATCAATACCGTAACCCACCTCTGCCGCAACAAAGGGAAGTGGAATCACTGCAGGTGCGTATTCAATAAGCGGTCCGCCGAGGTTTGCTCCAACACTTAGCTGGCCTTTATCAAGCGGTTCTACAAAACGCACAGGAGCGCATCCAGCAAAAAAAAGGAGTGAGATGAAATAGAATATTTGCTTCATTTTAAAAATTTGTAAAGCAAATATAATCCGATCTGGCTTGCTACAAGCTGATATTAATCAGAGAAGAATTAATTTTTGATCAATACATACGCATTAAGCGATGACGCAATTGCCAGCCAAATGACATACGGAATCATCAAAGTCCATTGCCATTTCAGCGGTTTGATGGACATGGCTGTCATCACAAACACAACCAGAAACAAACTGATGATCACAAATAAAGACCAACCTGTGAGCTGATATTTAAAAAAAAGTGGATTCCATAAAACATTTAGCGCCAACTGCAGCGCGAACAAAATATAAATTGTCGGAGATTTTTCAACTTTTACCAGTGCCGCCATGTATATTGAAAGGCCAATCATGATAAGTGTCCACGCAGCACCAAAGACCCAGCCGGGTGGTGTCCATGGAGCAAGGTTAAGACTTTGATACCAAACTCCACCAGGACCTTCACCTTGCAGATAACCACCAAGCGCCAATGCACCAAAATTTAAAACGAGAAAAAGAATGAGATACATAGTTGCTTATTTTAACGATAACGCTTGAAGGCCAGAATTGTTCGGCATCAAAACATTGCGCTGCATGAAGAAGCAACTAAAAAAATTACAGCCTGATTCCTATGATCGTGATATCATCTACTTGTTCAAACTCACCTTTCCAATTCGTAAGTGTTTTTTCAAGTTCAGATTTCTGCTTAGCGATTTCAGTGTTTGCGATTTGCTCAAACAGCTGATTCAGATTACTGCGTTTGAATTTTTTTCCGGCAGGTTTTATTCCGGTTCCACCAAATTGATCGGCGTATCCGTCGGTTGGTAAAAAGAGCATATCACCTGGTTTATGATCGACAAGATGAGTTGTGAAATTTTGTGTTTTATCACTTTTTCCAATTGGCATTTTATCAACGGGCAGTGATTGTAATCCCGTTGCAGAAACCAAAACAGGACTGTTGTGACCCGCAGCATATGAAACTGTTTTGTTTGTTTTGTCAAAGCAAATCAGAATACCATCCATCCCATCCTGATGACCATCTTTTGAAATATTTTCAATCAAACGTTGGCGTGCATGATCTAAAATCTGACCGGGATCATAAATTCCTTTTTCATTAATTGCTTCATTCAAAAATGAAATATTCAATAAACTCATAAATGCTCCCGGAACCCCGTGACCAGTAGAATCGCATACGGCAAGAAAAAAGAGTTCACGTTTATCTTTATCGTCGGATTTTTTCAAGGTTGCCCAGTAAAAATCTCCGCTCACGACATCTTTTGGCTGAAAGAAAACAAAATGTTCCGGAAGATTTTTTTGCATCACCTCATCATGCGCAAGCAAGGCATATTGAATTCGTTTTGCATAGTTGATTGAATCCATGGTCTCCTTCTGACGTTCTTCTATCACCGTTTTTTGCATTTCAATTTCGGCGGTGCGTTCTTTAACAGTAAGTTCCAATTCTGCTTGTCTCTTGCGCAATTGAGCCGTGCGTGTTTTGAAAATTTGTATGATGATTAGAATCAAAATAAGCAAGACTGAAATTCTGAACCACCACGTTTGCCACCAGGGAGGATGAATGTAGAATGAAAATGAAATTGTTTCACCCCATTCGCTGCCTTCAATTTTAGATTTTAATTGGAGCTCATAATCACCGGCTGACAAATTTGAATAATTGATTTTAGTTTGATCATTTTCTGCAGACCACTCCTCATTTAAGCCAAGCAAACGATGCGTGAATTTTAAGTGCCCCGCTTGTCTCCATTGAATGGCAGCAAATTCAAACGAGAGATTATTTTGAAAATAATCAAGTTCCAGATTAAGTGGAATATTCGTGAACGGATTTATTCCGTCCATCTTAAATTTTTCTGATTCCCGTTTATGGAAATTAGAAGTATCATTTAAGCTGCAATATTTATCGTTTATTTTTAAAGAGACTAATGCAAGATTAGCTGGAGAATCTTCTATCTCCAATGCATCCATATCAACAGCGACGACGCCTTGCCGGGTGCCAAACCAAATTGTATTGTTGGTATCAATTGTACCAGAGTGCGACCAAAAGTCAAGCGCTTTCAATCCATCTTCGACTGAATATTTTTGCGCTGCATATCCAGAAGCTGAATTTTCTGATTCAGTGAGACAGATGATGCCACTGTTTGTTGCTAACCACAATCTTCCTTCTTTATCTTCTGATATGGAATTTATTCTACCCGTAAACAATCCGTCTTCTGGCAAAAAATGTTTCATTGAATCATTCTCATTTCCATTTGGAATTTTTGTCAAGCCGGGAGTTGAATAACCAATCCAGACATTTCCTTTTGAATCTGCAAAAGGCCATCTTGGATTATTTGAAAGTAAGCCTTCACGTGTAGTAATTTGTTTGATTTGGTTATTCCGTATTAAACTCATTCCATGATTCACCGATGCCGCCCAAATGTCTCCGTTTTTTGTTTGCGTAGAAGAGTGCATGGCTATGGATGGAAGATTGGATGAATCCGTATACCAAAACATGGAATCATTTATCATGCGCACAATTCCTGCATTCTGATCAGTCAGATAAACCGCACCGTCTAGACCAAATAAAAGATCGTACGCAAAACCTGACGGAAGTTGCTCAGGATAGTAATGAAGTGTTCCAGAAAAGCTACTGCTATCAGGATGCGTGCGCAAAAGTTTTCTTATTCCGAAACCGTGAATAGAAACGATGAGATTAAATTCTTTATCTTCTTCAATATCTAAAACAATCGCTTTATCAAAGGCGTACTCGTCAGTAAATTTTCGCCAGACACCATCTTGAAACCGATACATTCCACCTGGCCAAAATCCGGCATAAACGACTCCAAGATGGTCCACAAAAGTTGTCATTACGGTTGTAGTTGCAAGACCTTGTTGCTCGTTGTGATGTTCAAAACCATTTGGATTGATTTTACAAATACCACCAGCAATTGTGCTCACCCAAATCATTCCATAATCATCAATAAGGATGTCTGTGATCGTATTATCTGTCAATCCATTTTCAGCAGTGAAATGTGGCATAGGTGAATGATCTGCTGAGACACACATCAAACCGTCCGTTTCTGTTCCAATCCAAATATTTCCTTCTTTGTCGACCGCAGAAGTTTGAACGACATGAGCTTCATAGCCTTGTCTTTTGATGTCATATACTTTCTGATCTTCAAAAGATACTTTTGAAAGGCCCGCCCCGTATGTCGAATATAGAATATTTCCTTTTGCATCTTTTTGTGCATCGAATTCTATGTAAGTCCAAAGCGGTCCCCAGTAAGTGGTATTAAAAATTGTATCACCACTAATGATCGATGGTTCTCTATCATAAGCACCAACCCACATACGTCCGTAAGGATCTTCGATTATACAAGTAGAATTAAATGCTTCTAGACCTTGTTCGCCTCCATACAAAACGAGACTATCTCCGTTGAAACAAAATGCACCTTCACCGCTCGTCGTAATCCAGATATTCTTTTTACTGTCTTCATAAACCTGAGTCACCGAAGCATCATCTGAAAATTCACTGTCAAAATGATAAACCCAAATTCCATTCGTCACTGATAAACCACCAACATGCCCTAGCCATAAATATCCTCTGGAATCAAAATAGATCGAAGAAATTCGGTCAGTCAAAAGACCATTCTTTTTACTAAATACAAATTGCCTTTTACCATCGTAACAAATCGCACCGTTTGCTGTTGCAAGCCATATTCTGCCCAGCGAATCCTGTTCCATTCTGGAGACACCACTGCCCGGTAAGCCTTGTTCTATATCAAGATATTGAATGTCGTAATTGGAATTGGTGACACTGCGCATTGGAAACAATTCTTTCGGTTCCGGAATTACCAACGGCAGAATTCGTGGTGAAATTTTTATAGTTTTTGGTACAACGTTTAGTGTCGTATCGCCGGGTCCACCTTCAGGAAATTCCAATGGCCGGATAATTGTATCAAATTTGCTCCATCGGTTTGTATCGCCTTTAGATGGCAAAAGATAACTCGGACGTAGAAGAACTTCCGGCAATTTACCAATTGAGTCTGGTAAAAAAGGTTGCCAGATTCCGTGCTTGATTGTGTCAGCTGCCTTGTGCAATAAAGTGTCCTCTTGTTGAATTGGAGCGACCTCTGCGGAATCAGATTTAGTGCATTGGCATGCAACAGAAATTACAAAGGTGAATATTACTAATCGGTTCCAGATGCGCATAACGCTGACGCTGATAGTGTTTTGGGTAAACGAATATACAGTTTCTTTTTTTCTGAAAGATTAAGAAGGCTAAAATATGCGGTAATAGATAGTTAAAACAAATACAGCGTGTGCTTTTAGAATGATTATGACTGCGATATTATCAAGTAATAATCTTGTCGCATTCATCTCAAAAAAATGCCGCGAAATCAAAAATTGAAATCGCGGCGCTTTTGTATAAACCAAAATTAAGTGAGTTTAGTATCGCGAGTGACTGCTGCCTGGTTTGTTTGAAAGTGATGTTACTAATCGCAATGAAAGTTCCAAACCTCCACGTGTATTGGTTGCCTCTTTTAAGCTTGATGTATTCACATCGTAACTCAGGCCAAATCCCCAGCCGGCATATTCATACATCATACGTAAAGTAACTGCATCACGCGTACGATAATATCCTCCTAAATAAAATGCAGATGCACTTTTGAATCCTGTGAATTTAGAATCTTGCGTGAGCAAAAAACGGAACAAAGCACCAAAATAAATTTCCTGCGCCGGTCCTTGTCTGTAATAAAAGAAACTTGGATTGATTGCTACTTTCGAATCTCCTAAACTTTTTGTCAAGCCACCATGAACGACAAATTTCATGTACAACTCTTCCTGACTTCCAAGGAAAGAATATTTTGGAGTTGTAATGTGATATATAGAAAATCCAGCGTGCGCATTTAAATCATGATTATCGGTTACGTGAATGTCTCCGTCAGTATTATTGAATGACCACAAAAGTCCTGCGCCCACATCATATTTTGTAAAAGCCTGCGTACCGCCCATCTCACCTGAAGAAAGTGATGCGTCATAATGCATACCATCAAATTGATTTCCCCATTGCAGTCCATTGAAATTTACGTTACGCTGAAAAAAACCAGGTTGAATTGCTGCACCCAGCGTATTGTATTTATCTAATTTCACATGATAACCCAAGGTGAAATTACCTTGCGTGGTTCCCATTTTTGAATCACCTGCTTTATCAGCAAAGAGATGAAAGCCCAGAGCAACATAGCCATTCGTATTATTTTTTTTGTCGAGACGCATATCATATCCCATTGCAAAAGTTTTATACGGCGCTCCGATTGTTCTCCATTGATCTTTGTAATTGATGGTTGCCTGTACGCCATACAATGCTCCTGCCAGGGCAGGGTTTTGTTGCAGCGGAGCCATATCAAATTGTGAGAAATGGATGTCCTGCGAAAATGAAACCGAAGATCCCATCACACAAACCAAACAGACTAAAACTCTTTTCATACTTCTTTTCATACCAATCGATTTACAAAAATTATCTTACCAACGTGATGTTACCTTTCTTTTCAACCTTTTCTCCGGTCAACAGTGTCCCTTCAAAAATATAGACATAAACACCTGAGTTCATTGGTTTGCCTCTGAATGTTCCATCCCAGCAAATAGACTGATCTTCTGTAATAAATACCTTTTCACCCCAGCGATCATAGATTGTAAAATTCATGGTAACAATGCATCTTCCATAAACACATTCCATGTTATTTTCACCCATATCATTTGGTGAGAACGCGTTTGGAATAAATACATCACCACAATTCTGATCAACAGTAATCACCACACATGCAGTATCAGAGCATCCAATTGAATCACTCACAATTGCACAATAGGTCGTAGTGCTGAGTGGATTCACAATTGGACTTTGACAATCTGTGCAACTGATGTCCAGATCTTCAAACCAGAAATAACTGTTGCCTCCCCATGCTGTAATTGTTGCTTCATCTCCAATAAAGATTACGGTATCAGTACTAACGAAAGCTGTTGGCGCTCCATTGACTTGAATGTACATCGTATCTGAATCACCACATGCGCCGGTTATCTCATAAATGATTTCATGAATTCCGGCGCCTGCCGAATCTGGATTAAATATTCCATTTGGCAAATCATAAATTCCATTGCCCGTCCAAACTCCTCCACCCGGTGATCCATTCAAAATCAAATCACCACTTCCTAAACAAAGCGGTCCGGCAGGTAAAACATTTGCAACTGCATTTGGTGTGATTGTAATGTCAAATGTTGAAACATCTGAACATATTCCAGGTGTTGTGTAAGTGATTGTAAAGGTTCCTGAACCAGAAGCTGAAAGATCTACAATTCCGGTAACTGAATTAATAACACCTCCGTTATTGATCGTAAATGTTCCGCCAATTGTTCCCATGATCGATGGGAATGGATCTGCATCGTTGCCGCAGAAAGAAGCGCTTGAATAAGTTATCACAGCACTTTCAAACGGATTCACCACAATCGTTGTTGTTGAACTTCCACCACATGCACCAGCAAGTGTGTATGTGATTGTATGCGTTCCAGGACCAGCAATTCCAGGATCAAATGTTCCGGTTGCTGCATTTGTAATACCTGTTCCGCTCCATGTTCCACCAGCAGTTGCCGCAACTAAATTTACAGATGCAGCATCTTCACAGAATGGACCTGCAGCAGTAATGGTTGTGTTTAATGTAGTTGCAATTGTTACACTAAAAGTTGTCGAAGATGGACAAGCACCAGCCGTTGTATAGGTCACTGTGAAAGTTCCCGAACCACTTCCGGCTAAATTGATCACACCAGTTGATGAATTAATAACTCCAGGTGCGTTGATTGTAAAAGTTCCGCCTGGTGTTCCTGTTATGGATGGAGATGGATTTGGATCACTCACACAAAAGTTTGTAGCAGCATAACTAAAGGCAGCATTTCCAACTGCGTTTACAATGATTGTTTCAGTATCAGTTGCACCACAACCACCCGCAATTGTATATGTTATAATATGTGAACCAGCGCCAGCAACAGCAGGATCAAATGTTCCTGTTGCAGCATTTGTAATTCCAGTTCCACTCCATGTTCCTCCCGGATTTGCAGCAGCTAAATTAACGGCAGCTGCATCTGCGCAGAATGGACCTGCAGGAGTAATTGTTGCGTCTGCACCATTTGTAATCGTCACATCAAAAGTTGAAGTTGCAGGACAAGATCCGGCAGTAGTATATGTCACTGTAAAAGTTCCTAATCCACTTGATGCGATATTGATTTGGCCTGTTGTGGCGTTGATGACTCCTGTACCTGAAATTGTAAATGTACCACCAGCTGTTCCAGATATTGTTGCAGATGGATTTGGATCTGTTGTACAGAATAAAGCAGATGCATAACTGAATGTTGCATCGTCGTCTGCGTTGACTACAATTGTTTCAGTGTCTGTATCACCACAACCACCTGAAATTGTATAGGTAATTGTATGTGATCCGGCACCTGCAACTGAAGGATCAAAAGTTCCAAGCGTACCGTTTGTAATTCCTGTTCCGGTCCACGTTCCACCAGCATCAACAGCAACTAGATTTACTGCAGCATCACCTTCACAGAATGGACCCGCAGCAGTTATAGTAGCATCAGCGCCGTTAGTAATTGTAACATCAAACGTTGATGATGCAGGACAAGATCCGGTTGTTGTATAAGTAACCGTAAATGTTCCTAAGCCACTTGAAGCAATGTTTATCTGACCTGTAGCAGCGTTGATCACACCAGCACCTGAAATTGTAAATGTTCCGCCAGCTGTGCCGCTGATTGTTGGAGATGGATTTGGATCTGTTGCGCAGAAACTAGCCGATGCATAATTAAATGTTGCATCATCTCCCGGATTGACAATAATATTTTCAGTGTCAACTGCTCCACAACCGCCACCAATTGTATAGGTGATTGTATGTGTTCCTGCACCTGCAGTCGCTGGATCAAATGTTCCTGTTGTACCATTTGTAATACCTGTTCCTGTCCACGTTCCGCCAGCATCAACTGCGGTTAAAGTAACCGATGCATCGTTTTCACAGAATGGACCGGCAGCGGTAATGGTTGCATCTGCACTGTTTGTAATGCTCAACGCAAATGTTGCTGTGTTTGGACACGATCCATTGGTTGTGTATGTCACTGTGAAACTTCCAGTACCACTTGTAGAAAGATCAATTACACCAGATGATGCATTAATAACTCCACCGTTATCAATTGTAAATGTTCCTCCAGCAAGACCCGTAATTGTTGGTGACGGATCAGGATCAGAAGGACAGAATGAACCTGCTGCATAGGTGAACGCAGCGTTGTCAAGCGTATTGACAGTAATAGTCAACGTAGTTGTTGTTGCACATTGACCAGCAGTAGGTGTAAAAGTGTAGGTTGTTGTTGCGGTATTATTTATTGCGGGAGACCATGTTCCAGTGATCGCGTTTGTTGATGTAGTAGGTAATGCAGCCAATGGAGCTCCTGAACAAATTGGAGCAACAGCGGTGAACGTTGGTGTTGTTGCCGTGTTCACCGTAATTGTCATTGTAGTAGTCGTTGCACATTGACCAGCTGTTGGTGTAAATGTATAAGTCGTAGTTGCTGTATTATTAATTGCAGGCGACCATGTACCCGTGATACCATTTGTTGATGTTGTTGGCAATGCAGCAAGTGCAGCACCCGAACAAATTGGAGCAACCGCAGTGAATGTTGGTGTAGTTGCAGTGTTCACAGTGATCGTCATTGTGGTTGTTGTAGCACATTGACCAGCTGTTGGTGTAAATGTATAGGTAGTAGTTGCCGTATTATTTATTGCCGGAGACCATGTACCTGTAATTCCATTTGTAGATGTGGTTGGTAAAGCAGCTAATGCCGCACCCGAACAAATTGGAGCAACAGCTGTGAACGTTGGTGTTGTTGCTGTGTTCACAGTAATAGTCATGGTAGTTGTAGTTGCACACTGACCAGCTGTTGGTGTAAATGTATAGGTTGTTGTTGCCGTATTATTTATTGCTGGAGACCATGTACCTGTAATACCATTTGTCGATGTTGTCGGTAAAGCAGCTAACGCAGCACCAGAACAAATTGGGGCAACTGCTGTAAATGTCGGAGTAGTTGTTGCATTCACAGTTATAGTTTGTGTATCGCTTGAACCACATAAAAGGGTATAGGTAATAGTATGTGTTCCTGCACCCGCAGTTGCAGGGTTAAATGTGCCTGTTGTTGCGTTGGTAATTCCAGTTCCACTCCAGGTTCCTCCGGCAGTAGCAGCAGTTAAATTCACAGCTGCAGCAGTTACGCAAAATGGTCCAGCTGCAGTTATTGTTGCATCGCAAGGTGACGAGCAAAGAGGAACGGTGTTTGGATTAAACAAGAAAATTGTTCCGTTGCCATCTGTGATTTGCACTTGCGTTGGTGCACCTGGAATTGTTACGTTTGTTCCGGTTGCAAAACTCACCCACTGAAGAGTTGGTGGAGCCGGATCCGTAAAACTAAAGAGTCCGGCACATGACCCAAAACCTGGCACACATCCAACTGAAACAGATTGCTGTGTTGCCCATGAATAAGTTGGCGCTCCGCCACTCACTGTAAATGTTCCATTTGTTTCTTCGCAAACTGACATTGCTGCGCAGCTTACAACGACAATGTCAAAACTGTAAGTTCCACAAACAAGTGTGTACGTAATTGTATGCGTTCCAACGCCAGCAACCGCAGGATTGAAAACACCTGTCGAAGTATTTAAACCAGCTGGTCCGCTCCATGTTCCACCCGGAGTATCTGGAATCAATGTAACTGCAGGATCGTTATCACACAGTGGTCCAACCGGACATACATAAGGATTACAACATGTCATTGCAACAGGTACACATGCACCGCCGTTTATTTGTTGAATGGTTCCGGTGCGGGAGCCTGAGCCCGAGTTTCCGGTCGATCCGGCAGCGATGATTTGTCCTCCAGAACTAACCTGTACATCGTAGACATTGAATGTTGTTGGGTAAGTTGCAAGCTGAACAAGATTTGCATCATATTTTACAACTTGACTTTTTGATCCAACATATACGTTTCCGCAATCGTCAATATCAATACCACTGTTTTCCATATTGTTTCCACCTAAGAAAACAGATGTAAAAGCACCACCCGGAATTGGAGCCGTTGCAACAATTGCTGCTGTAGCAAAATTTCTTTTTTGAATTTGATTTCCACGATGTACATACACAAAACCGTTCGCGTAAGCAAGTGCTTCCATTCCGGTATTGTTGTATCTCCAGTTTTCACATTTATAGCCCATGTCAATTCCATTGTTCACATGGAAAGGCGCAGCTGCACCCGGGCACAAAGTCAATCCCTGATCAACATACCCAATTGTATCTTGCGTAAGGAAATAATACTTTTCATTCTCTGTTCCAATTATTGAACGTACTTCTTGGGTATTTGGTGGAATACCCGCAATGGTTGAACCGCAAACCTGAACACTGTTGATTACATTTCCGGTAGCCATATTCATGTTATAGATATAAGGAAGCGGAGGTAAAAATCCACCCGTTCCACCAATCACCAACATGGTTTGATCGCAATTTAATTCGATGTTCCAGAACTCAGTACTTCCAAAAATTCCACCCGGGCTTGAGTTGTTCCAAACCAAAGCACCAGCCGGACTGATGCGTTGAATCATTGCGGAAGATCCATTTGTCACAAATGAATTTCCTGCATCATCGGTTGCAAAAACACCTAGCCAAGCTGTAGTATCATATGGGGTATTATAAACCCATTGCTGAACACCTGCAGCATTGTATTTAATTAATTGAAGTGGCATTACACCACCTATAATATATACGTTTCCAGCAGCATCATTTTCACATTCCCAAACGCAATCCCAGTTCGTTGCAAAAGCAGGTGCCACGGTCCATGGGTCGATTACCAATGTTTTAGTATTGTCGTAAGATGCAACTTCAAATGAAATAATATTTCCATTTACGATATATTTAGAATCCACCACATTTGATGTTTGGCCTTCGTAAAAAGTCAATGGCTTGTGATCGATCACATCTCCATAAATTGTTGGCGTGTGAATAGTTCCATCTGGCAATAAAGAAATGTCTTTTGAATACTGTAATTGAACTTGTGAAATATTTCCACCCGGATGCACAATCACCGAATATTTGATTCCGCCCTGTGGATGAAATTCATATACCACATCGATATTTGGATAGAGATTTTTGTAGGTAAGTTTGTTGTAAGATTTTACATTGTCAACACTTAATACATTTCTGTTTTCATCATAGTATGAGTAGTTGTGATAAACGGTATTTGGATTCTCTGCAATCAGCTCCACATCAGGATTAGACCCAACCCAGGTTGCAGTCAAAACATCCCGATTGAAATCAATTCTGTTTCCAATATTTTCAAAATCCTGCCATTCCTGAGTTGTCAAAAATGGTTTTGTTTTGCGTTCCGCACGTTCTGCTTTTTCCTGTTCAGATTTTTCTACTTTTTGTTTTTGGGTTAACTCAATGGTCATTCCCGTTTTTGTAAAAAAGTAATTCACTGTGGAATTATCGCATGCGTATTCGACATCGGTCACCTTAGCGTAAGAAGCAGGTAAATCAAACTGACCTTTGTTAGGAATAAATGCAACAGGCTTTACATATTCTTTCTGCCATCCGCTTGCAGATTGTGCAGCAGAGAAGAAAGAAACGAAAGACAAAATTGAAATAAGAGCAACGTAAAGAATAGTTCTCATGCAAGATGTTTTTTGAGTTAGACAAAAGTACCCTCTGTGTATCCTCCATTCAATGGTGTTGCCCCCTCACAATCAACACTAAGTGTTATGAATAAAACAGTCTCAATCTAAAACACTTCCTTTTTAACAGTTATATTCTTTAGACTTCTATTTTTCAAGTACTTAAATCTATTATGGAAATATGAATCTGAGGTTAATTGCTCTCTTTTAAGATGCTCAAATGATTTAGATTTATGCCCCCCAGTTTCACCCCTCCTCTCAAATCTCCGAGAGAGACTTTTTTTTTTCAGATTTTGATCTCCAAAAGTAGAATCTTGTGATTTTTTGAAATCGAACAGTTTTAATTTCAGAAAAAAGAGGCAATTCAAATGACGATTTAAAAATCAAAACTCGCACCTCCCAAAGGAATCGTTATCAAATTTAACTCGCAAAAAAAAAATCGTCAATCAACACTCCTCAATTCTCGTCACTAAAAATCTCTTCAAAAAAAATTAAATCAATGCCTTTTAACGAATGCGTACCTTTGAAAAAAATCTTTCCAAAAAAAATGCCTCAGCTTCCAAATTATCAGCGCATGTTTCAAATCATTGATGATGTTTTTGCGACACGTGAGGATCCTGATCAGCTTCAGGTAGATGAAGAAGTGATTAAAAAACTAAATGAAATTCACCCGTCTTGTTTGTCTGAAATGGCTGATGAAAACGGACCTGTGATTTGGGCATTAATGATTCCAACTACAGAAAAAGTAATGGATGATTTTTTATCCGGTAAAATTTCTGAGCGTGAACTTTTGGACCAAACACGGGTGGGAGAAAATTTCACCTGTCTTTATTTATGTTCTGTTACCACTTTACCAGAATATCGTCACAAAGGAAAAACCAAAAATATTTGCCTGAATGCGATTGAAGATATCAGGACCAATTTTCCCATCGCTACACTTTATGTTTGGGCATTTACACCAGAAGGTGAATCACTGGCGCAAGAAATTAGCCGCTGAATCTAAGCTGGGATTGAAGTTGCGTTAATATCAGACCAGTATATTTTTTAAATTTTATTCAAGCTATTTTAAGACAAATTCAATCACTGATCAACCATTTATTCCTAGCTTTCGTCTTTCAGAAACTAACACATTCAACTCCATGCTAAGAACGATATTTTTAACCATCATTTTAATCTCGTTCAATCAGTTCATCCTGGGGCAGGGAAATTGGTTGCGATCTGCAGGCAACATTGCAGGTGAAGAAACCAAAGACGCGGTTTTTGACAGCAACGGTGATTTAGTCATGACTGGTTTTTTCAACGGAACATTTAACACCGGAGTCTCTACACTTACCTCTTCAGGAAACACCGATATTTTTATCATGAAAACCAATGATGCAGGTGATCCGATTTGGGCAGTTAAAGCAGGTGGAACAGGAGTTGATCGTGCGAATGCAATTGCAAAAGACAATGCAGGGAACACTTACATCACCGGATATTTTCAAGGCACAGCAACATTTGGTTCAATCACCGTGAACGGAATTGGCTGGGATGCTTACGCTGCAAAAATTGATCAAAACGGAAACTTCATTTGGGTAACAACTTTTGGTGGCACCAACGGCGATATTGGTCATGGCATTGCGGTAGATAACACTGGAAATGTAATTGTAACAGGTGAATATAAAGGTACCGCAACATTTGGTCCGGATGTGTTAACCAGTATGAACAATTCAGGAACTGGTGCACCAACCTATGATGTCTTCATCACAAAATTAAACAACAGCGGAAATTTTATCTGGACCAGAGATGGAAATGCAAATCAGGATGACAGAGGTTTGGAAGTAACTACAGATGCAGCAGGTAGAATTTATGTAGTCGGTCAATTTTCAGAAAATATCACTTTCCAGGTTGTACACAACAGTACCTTATTGAATGCAGGTTTTATTGTGAGCTATGACGCCAGCGGAAACGAACTTTGGTTTGATAAAATGTGGGGCGGACAGATTCTGATCAACGATATCAAATGGGGAGGCAATAATATTTACATCACGGGTGATTATCAAAACACACTTTTGGTAGAAGACATAAATGGTGTACAAAGTTTTCCTGCGCAAGATCAATACAATATTTTCACAGCACGATTTAATGAGTCGGGTGATTTGGGTTGGTTATCCACAAATTATTCCGTCAACGAATTGCATGCAACGCAACTTACTTTGGACGCTGCAAACAGTGTTTATCTTACTGGCGAATTTAATTGCACATTCACTGAGATGAATGATTTTTACGGTGCGTCTACGTTTCTTTCTATGGGTTATGAAGATGTACATTATCTTAAATACAATACTTCTGGTGCATTTCAATGGGGACGACAAGTTGCCGGTAAACAAGCAGATTATTGTGAAGCAATCACCATAAAAACTATTGACAAACCTGTTCTTGCCGGTTATTTTGAAGGACCATTCTACGTGCCCGCAAGCGGAACATTTACGTTTCAACCTGGGCAGCAAATAAATTTTTCCACTACCAATTGCAGCGATGCAAACTATGGAAATTTTGCACAAGTATTTAATAACGGTGCGCGTGACATTTTTTGGACAAGCCCTTATGATCCCGATCGTGACCCATTTGATTACTTTGAAAAAAATCCCGGCATTTCTTGCGATTTAACAACCTACGAACCATGTATTGGAACAGAAATCACCTTCAACGATTGCCTTGATACCCTGGAAGGTTGTGCACCATTAACAGCGCAATTAAATGACTTTATGAACGGCAACGTGCATCCAAACTTCACGGTCTCCTGGAGCAACGGAGGCGGCGGCACGTCTGCCAGTTTTAGTTCTGAAGGTTATTTTAGCGCAACCACAACCACACAGGATCAATGCTATACCTGGACGGATTCAATTTACATTTTACTCTTGCCTAATCCTGATCCACCTTTTATATCTGACAGCTGGAATTATAATAACAACAATGAAATCACAAATGCAATTGACACATGTGACGCTGATTCTGTTTTGCTCTGGGCAACACCTAACGGCAATGGCAACGACTCACTGGTGTGGCTAGGTAATAATACAATCGTAAACGATTCAACAATTTCAGTTGCTACTTCCGGTTATTATTCAGTTTATGCAATCAATGAATTTGGATGCTTATCTGTTGCAAACAGCATTGACATCATCATCAACAATTTTGCTTTGCATGATACTCTTGATCCACATATTATTTTTAATGACAACAACATTCAGCAAACAGATTCTACTTTAACCTGTAATTGGCCTTTCTGTGTCGGAACCAATCTCATAGATAGTGCATTTACCAATATTTATGGAACGCTGCCAAATCTGGTTTCGGTCTGGTATGTCGATGGAAATTTTATTGACACCCTGCAGCATAATTCTGACGATTCAATTGCTGTACAAACACCAACCAATATTACGTTATGCGTAACTACACCATGATGGCATACGGTTGAAACACATTTGATCAATGAATGCGGTGATAGTGTTTTCTACGCCTTGTCAGATAGTTTTTATGTAGATATCATTCCTACTCCATTCCTTTCTATTGATGGTCCGCCGAGTGCATGTCCCGGCGATACAGTAATGGTAACAGCAATTTATTATACACCAACCGCCATGTGGTCGGGCTCTGGAATTATTGCCAACTATATTGATTCCGTTCAAGCCGTTTTCACAGCTCAAGGTGGTGTCAGTGTCTCCATCAGTATAGATACAACAGTGAATGGCGTGACTTGTTATAATTCGGCCGCCTACAGTTTACCTTCTATTCCTACACCACAGGTTACGGTTGATCCAATTGATGGTGTGGTCTGTCCAAATGACTCAGTTTTATTTACTGTTACCGGTGGAATTGCCTGGCAATGGATTGGACCAACAGGTGATTCACTTGGAACAAATTTCACACAGTATGCAACTGACATCGGTGAATTTTTCTGCTATGTAACAACTGCTGAAGGCTGTATTGTAAACTCTGAATTTGAAGCTACTGTTGCATACAGTTCTCCTTCTTTATATTTATGGGATCCTGTTATTTGTGTTGGTGACAGCGCGCTCATTCAGGTACTCGGACCAAGCAATACCGTCATCAATTGGTTGGCACCTTTATCTGGTTCTCAATTTACAAAATACGTCGATACGGAAGGTTGGTATTATTGTGAAACCCAATTCTGCGGAATCACAAAAACAGACAGCGTCTTTGTGGACATGAGTTTTCCTTTGGAAGGTTGGTTTATGCCTAACGATACGATCATTTGTCCTTACGATACTGTTGTCGTAAATGCACCACTTGGATTTTCTGAATACTACTGGAATGACGTCATTGGAACGCCTGAATTTTTAGTGCTTGATTCAGGATCTTACTCGTTATTTGTTGTGGATGCAAATGGATGCACGGATCATTCCGATACACTGGAAGTAACTTATCATGCTTTGCCAGATGCACCTGTTGCTACAGATACAACAATTTGTCCGGGTACCGATGCACTCTTGATTGCAGTTGGAACCGGTGCATACAGTTGGTACACATCAACCGGAACTTTCATTCAAAACGGTTCAACCTATTTTGCGAATAATGTAATGGCAAATACAAATTACCTGGTGACAAATACAGATGCATTTTGTGAAAGTTTTCCGGATACGGCGTCCATCACATTATTTATTGACAACGTGAATGCAGATTTTAATATCATCGATAATTGCGGATCGCTGGATGTTCAATTACAAAACACAGGCTCTGCCGGATTAACTTATTTCTGGTACTTAGGCGATGGCACGAATGCTGTTGGATCAACTGTTAATCACACCTATGCAGGCAATGGCACCTACACCATTTCATTGGTGACAACTGATCCGGTTTGTGGATTTGAAGATTCAACATCGCAACAAGTAACAGTTTATGGTCAATCAATCAATGAGAGTTATAATGATCCAACCTGTTATCAATTTTCAGATGCATCACTCACGTTAAATTTAATTGACGGCGTAGGTGGTGAAACTTTTTTAATTGAAGATGCCGCAGGAAATCCAATCAATGTTGGCGGCACAAATACAGCCAATAATTTAAATTCTGCCTGGTATTATTATTTCGTAAATCTGGGTCCTGGTTGTACGCTGGTTGATTCTGTTTTCATTCCAGATCCACCTCACATTGATGCCAATCTTATTTTATTTCCACCGTTATGTTATGGCGGAACAGGTTCAGCATTGGTTGATACCGTATTAAATTGGCAAGGTGATTATGATGATATCAGTTTCATCTGGACACCAAATCCAGCGGGTGTTGGAGGTATTGGCGCAGATAGTTCGTGGAACATGCTTGCAGGCAATTATGTGTTGACAATTAACGATGACAACGGCTGTTCAAATACAATTGATTTTATCATCACAGAACCAACAGAACTTACCTTAGTTGAATTTGGAATGGAACCTTCATCGTGCAGATTATACTATTACCAAAATGGAAACGGAGTTGTTTATGCAGCAGCCACGGGTGGTACTCCAGATTATACGTATTTGTGGACCAATCTTTCAACCGGCGCAACCTCAAACAACTCAACATGGGGCGGACTTAATCCGGCTGATTATATGATCACCGTGACAGATGATAACGGATGTATTCTCACACAAACAATCACACTTGATTCATTAAATCCAATTGCTGATTTTGACATGAGCTCACTTGGATTTACTGTTGAGTGGGAAGGTGATGCGCCGCTTGAAGTTCACTTTGTAAATCAATCACAAAATTTCACCAGCATCAACGATCCAAACGCAGATCCAACTTTCTTCTGGCATTTTAATTACGATGTCGGTCCGTGGACACTTTCACACGACGTCGGTGAAACATTTGACACAACCTATGCCTTATCCGGCACCTACACCATTTGCATCACCGCATTAAATAAAAACGGATGCTCTGATACAATGTGTCAGGAGATCATTGTGTACGATCCAGTGTTGTTAAGTCCACCAAATATTTTCACACCCGATGGTGATGGAATCAACGATGTTTTCACCTTCGAATTCCGCTCACAAGGCATTGAAACTTTTGACTGCATCGTAGTCAACCGCTGGGGCGTCACTGTTGGTGAATTCAACAACGTCAACGCCTCCTGGGATGGCACCGACAGAAATGGTGATCCATGCACCGACGGCGTTTACTTCTACGTTTATCAAGGAGTTGGATTTAACAGCGTTGAAGTTTCAGGACAAGGAACGGTGACTATTGTGAATGGGCAGCATTAAAAATTAGTCAAATAATTACAATCTGGCCTCCCTAAATCCCTCCAAAGGAGGGACTGGTTTAGGGAGGCCATGTTTTGCATTTTGCTATTTATTAATTCCGTCTTTATCCATCTAAAAATTCGGCAACTGGCCTTCCCTCTTCCGAAGAGGGACCGAGGGAGATGACAGCGCGGATCGTTCATTAAAAAGATTTCTTTTTGATTTCCGATTGACGATTAACGATATCCGGTTTTCGATTTAAAAAATTCGGCAACTGGCTTTCATCCTTTGCTATATTCAAAAAGACGCCAAATGGATAAAAAATTTATTCATCATCTTCAACAACCTGTATTGGAATTAGATCATTTCGACTGCCAATAATTATTTCATGTCCAGATTCAAACCACCGACCAAAAGTCTTGTTATTACCTTGTTTTACGTATTCATTCTTATTGATTGGAAAATAATTGATTTCTGTTTTTTCTAAATTCGTTCGGTATGCAATAAAAATGGTTTCAATGTGAGGATTAAAACGAATTTCATTTATAAAAATTTGGAAATCTCTGAATGGTACAGATCTATCCAAAAAGAAAACTGGTACCATAAACTCAGTGTATTTTAGTTGATGCGCTTTGTAAAAAAGAGCAGTGTCTTGTACGCGTTTAAGTGCTGGATTTAAATAATTAAACATACGTACTTGATCATCGTGATCCATTTTATACATTGTTTGATTTGAGTTGCTTTGAAAATAATTAGCGTGAGCAAGTGGCAAATTCATTAACCGAATTGGCGATTGAGACATAAAATTGATACCGTTCTTTTTATTTTCAAATAATACTGTCTAGTTCCTTTTGAGAAATGAATTTTTTGTGAAATCGGCAGTTCAATTAATAATTGAGATTCCTTGAAAAGCTGAGAATAGTTTTTTGCGTCAAGTTCTGAAATTTTAGTCATTACAAATTCATCGGCATGCACCGAAAATGTGATTGAATCTGGATTATGAACGATGAAAGAAGTAACTGAAGTTTCTTCAACTCGACTTGTAGGAAGGTTTATTTTTTTCTCCTTCCAATCTATTGTATATTCAACTACATTTGAATTAGTCGATTGTCTGTTTAAAAATGAATAGGTTGAATCCGTTTTGAACTCTAAAATTTTATATCCGCAAAATTCCGGAGCTAATTTGGAATTCATCAGCTTCCAATATCCAGTTAATTGCGAATTTGCATTTGTCAATATACTAGAAATAAAAATGATTGACAAGATGATGGATTTTAGATGGAGTTTCATAATTCTGACTAATATTCTAGATTCAACTTGAGAGTTGTGTTAATATCAAAGTCTAAGATAAAAATTATCCCCTTATATTGAACTCGGCTGGATTATTGAATAGCAAACGCTGTATATTAATGGTTAGATCATTTTAAATTCGACATTCAATATTCGATATTCATTATTCCTTAAAAGAACGTGATTGATATCAAAGATTTTACCGCGCCTTTTTCTTTCTCCGCGCGGCAATAATAAACTCAAGCACTAAGCAGCTGCACAAAACTAAGGCACTCTCTTATGGTCGCACTTATTTTTTGGCATTGCTAAAATGCTTTTCGTTCATTGATTTATGCGCTTTGCAAGGGCGGGTGGATTGATATGAGAAAAATCTTTCCTAACTGTCAGCCATTTGATCAATCAAATATTTTGGAACTCCATTTTGAGTTTCGCCTGTAAAAATATCATGTAGATACATATTGTTTTTGCTTAACTCTCCTTTTTCTTCAAGAGCCGCTAGCATAGTTTTATAATGCTTAAAAACTTCTGGTTTGAAATACCATTTGCGTTGCAATCCCTCATACACAGTAGCCAGATTATTCTCCAAAAGTCCACCCATTGGATAGATGTGAGAAGGATAAAAAATTGCTTTTTTAAAATCTTCAATCTTCTTACTTTGCATAAATAATTCAAGACTTTTTTGCGCCGCTAGAAAACGTCTTTTATTGAAATAAAATCTAAGCCAAATTCCAACGCTAAAGAAACCAAAACAACTCCAACACCGACCCAAATCAATTCCTTGTTTGACCTAAAAATCGACACCAAAGAAATCACAATCGAAATCATCCAAAGCGGCAAAAAGTAAACTCTGGGTCTCATACCAATTCCTTCTGCAACGCACGACAAAAAAACCATCAACAACCCAAAAGTATGCTTCGTTAAATCGTAAGTTGGATCAAACATAGATTGAATAAGGACGTTTAATCCATAAGCGGCAGCAACGACAATGAGACTTAAGAAATTGAAAACTATTAGCATGAATTGAATTTTTTGGGTGGAAAATTTAAGGGTTAAATATATTGATTTTGGGGATACATTTAAAGAGTTGGAATTCCGCAAGAACTTAAAATTTGTAAGTGCTATCGTAGAGTTCTTTTGGTCGCGTTCTGTCTAGATCATCACCCTCTGGAATAAAAATAATCAACCCTTGTCTCGCTCTAGTCATTAATACACGATAAGCATTTCTTAAATATGACTTATCAATTTCACTATTAATTCCTTTCCAATTTGTCCCTTCAAAACTTTGGTAATTCCAAGTATCATCCTTGAAATAAAAATTAATATCCCAAGCCAGACAAACATAGTCTATTTCAAGACCTTGAATATCAAATTCTGTAGCTACGATCTCCAAATAATTTGACGAACGAACATCACTAGCGTCATTCAAAAACCAATCTTCAGAAGTAATTTCATTCTTTACGTCAATTCCAAAGGTCTTAATCTTTTTCCTCCGGAACTTTAACCAAACCAATCCGCTCAGTGCCCTTTGCTTTTCGCCTAAGCCAATCCCTTGCCACAGAAAAATCTCTTGTTAGATAGATTGGAAACACGCTGTCTATTGCGCTAAGAATATTCTTTGCTTGAATAGCATTTCCACCTATGACTTCATGAACAAAACTTGAAATTCTATCTGAACGAAACGAACGCACAGAAACCTCCAAATGAAGTTCCTTTTGTGAATGTCCCTTTTCTATTAACCAATTCACTAAACTCTCCTCCTGCAAATAATTAGCTTCCTCTACAATTAGATTTGAATAATGAATATCCCAATCAGTGTAGTAATTCTTTAGAGCAAGGATCCATTCAGAGAGACCCGCTTCTCCAGTATTAATTTCTTGACCTCCCCCAACTAGACAGATTATAGTGCAATAGCCAACATGTTTATTCATCACATCGATAAGAAATTGCGGCTCCGACATGTCGAACTCCTTGCCTTTGGATTTCATGAATGAAACAGCTTTATCCTTAGTCCATGCTCTCTGAGCTTCATCAAACACAACTACCCTTTCATCTGGCGCTTGATTCGAAATCAAATTATCATCCCTGAAGTGATGTATGTTTTGAATAAATGCATTTGCCTTTATAGCTGACTTTTTCTTAGTTAATTTTTCGCCCCTTTCTTTTGAATGTGATACTTCGTCACGAATTAAAGCCTCGCGCAAGACATAAACTAACGGACCATTGCCAGACAAAAAAACAGCGTTTTCGTCCTCATGTGCTTTTCTTCTTTCATTCGCAATATTAAGTCCAGCTAGAGTTTTTCCAGCTCCAGGAACTCCCGTTAGAAAACAGATGGATTTTGATGAATATCTTTTTGATTGCTCAATAATTCTATTGATACAATCCGTTGTTTTAGAAAGGTTAATCGCACCTGCATCGCTCCTTGAAATTTCACTAACTGAATGTCCTCTATAGAGGGCCTGGGACGCCTCAATTATTGTTGGTGTTGGTTTATAAAGAGAATTCTCCCATCTCGTTGAATCAATTTTTTGTCCGTTGCTTCGTGACAAAGTTTGCGTAATGATCTTTGAAATGTTTTCCTCATTTGTCTTCAGAGGTTCAAATAAATTATCACTTATTTCAAAAATATTTTCTACATATCTGGCCTTTGTCGAAATTAACACAGGTACAATTTTTTCGTGATGGCTGCCTTCATGAAAATTCTGTAAATCCAAACAATAATCTACAACTTGATCGATAGCATGCTTTTGATATTCTGTATCACCTACTTTAAATTCAATAACAAAAATGAAGTCATCAATAATAAGAATGTTATCCACCCTCTTTCCCATTCGTGGAATTGAGAATTCAAAATGAATTTTCCCATTCGGAAAAGATTGAAGTGCTTCTTTTAAAATTTGGATCTGCTTAATCCAAGCGTTCTTTTGTAGATCTTCAAGGGCATGGGTGTGCTTTAAACTAAGAGCCCCAAGTATTTTAGTCTCGTGGTCTTGCAAGAAGTCAGAAATAGTATTTGAATAGTAACTTCTTGTCATTATTTCTCTATTCTTAGATCAAGTTTCTCAACTGAAAACGTCTATTGATTAGTTTTCACCTTTGGTCTCGTATTTTCTGAAACTATGCTTTGAATCAACTTGTTTAAAATCCGTCAATTCTGAAATAGACATCTTAAATACTCCTGCAAAAACAGCGATGTGCGTCAGGGAGATATTCCTTTCGCCTCTCTCTATCATTCCAATATAAGTTCTGTGAAAAACCGGTTTCAGCAGCAAGATCTTCCTGTGTCCAATTAAATTGAGCTCTTAAGGCCTTCACGCGTTTACCGAAGTCTCCAAGTAAAAACTTGTTAATCATGAGGTGAAGGTAGGTTGCCGAGGAAAACTGATCAACATACAATATGTATCATTGTCATTCGAAAATTCGGTTGTAAATTTGAATACAATATGTATCATCATGAGTAAAATAAACCCCACCAACTTCGGACAACCAACTTCAAGTTTTATTCATCTTAAAGCAAAAGTATTTGCAGAATATAAGTTTCTATACCACATAAACAACGGCTGTAAAATCGAAAGACTATCAGATTTTACACACAAACATCAGCTTCTATTCAAAAAAATGAGTGATCACACTGCTCAAAAAAACTTAATGATGGTCGATTCGATTTTCCCAATTATCATGGCAGATGTTGTCCTTGGTGTATTCCTAAAAATGTTTTCCTCTTTTGCAGAATACTCAAACTCAAAAAATCATACAATAATTGTAGATCGAGAATTTCAAAAAGAATATCTCAATTATAAATTCACGCATTTCATAGAGCATCTCTTATATTCAAATATTAGCAGTTCCGAACCTTTTAAAGGAAGCGTGATTTTTGATAAAGTATATTATTTAAAGAATGAACAAAATGAGATTAAATACTATTCGGTATATGATAAACTTGAACTTCAAAACCTGCTTTTTGAAGAGCTTAAGTTGGAGGTTGATTTTGAGAGGTCGACGATAAATGATGATGAGGTTGGGATTTGGTTTCGATTTTTTTTTAAGTAACTCATTACTAATAAGCTTATTGTACGAGATGCTGGTTTGAATAAGACTATCAGTGAATATAGATTATTATTTCAAGCTAGACACTCAACTCTTTTCTAGTAATATTCTCTCAAATTTCTTGTTGAGTTAGAAATTAAACCGCTTTTTCAAAAATGTGAAGGTTGTTCAGAATATCCTTAATATATAATTTGTCTTCACCAATATAAAGCGGATTTGGCACGACCAACTGATTTCTATACTTACTGCAATCGTTTTGAGAAATAACTTCGTATTCCCAAATCAATTTTCTCAATTTATAATCAAACACTCCGACGTGCCTTATACCTCCAAGATCACCAGCTTTTTCTCCCAAAAACGTAAAAAAATCACCTTGTAAGAGTGGTGAGTATATTCTAACATATTTTCCAATTCCATGCGGATCTACTTCTGAAAAATTATATGCTTCTATCATTTGAATTTTAAATATGTCAAATAATTGCAAACTAAAGGAACTAAGGCTGACGATAAATTTGTCTGTTTCTCGGATAAAACAGCGCCCTAAACCTAATGTTGCAATGCTACCTTCAAATCGATCCTTCGCTCGTCCTGTAAAAACAGCTTTGATCATTCCTGTTTCAAGACTAAGGGCTACCAATCTCCCGCCAACTGCATAGAACCAAAAATTAGTCTGAGCAATTCCTAAAATCGTTTCAATTGAATCAGTCTTCGTAGGCTCATCCGCTATTGGACCCAAATCCTTAACCGAGAATTGCCATATGACTTCATCATTCAAATTGTTTTTTTTCACTTCGGTCTTATCACAAGCAATAGCCATGCTAGAATAAATCACTGAGTACAAAGTTTGGGACCTAAAAAGTATATTCAAACTAAAGTCGTAATAATGATATATTCGGTTTTTATCGATTAAAATTAAAAACTCACCAATTATTCCTTGAATTTTGAGGCCTTGAAACTCATGCACTGGAGCCCCATCTTCTATCCGAAAAATCTCACTATCATCACTTCCCCATCTTGTGACTATAACAAACGAATTGAAAAAATAAAACCCAGAAACGCCTTCAACATTCAAAAGCAATGAGTTTACAATTAGCTTTCTATTCTTCAATCCTTCACCCACGGTATAACCGAAAAATTTGCGCGCAATTTTATAAGCACCAATATCCTTAACAACCCCGCTTTTTGTTATCAACATATCAATATGTTATTAAAATAGAGTTGAATATTTCAGATGTTTTATCATTTACCGAATTCTGAAATGTAGCATATGCGGCTTCCATATCCATATTTTCTCCAAATAAATTAATACGTAAATTGTTATTATTCCAAATTACATCAAAGACATTGTCAAAATCACTATTTATGGCAGACTTTAACCGATTCACAATGCTAACTTGACTCACCCCACGGCCGCCTTGCTGAATGATGTAGAATTGATCGAAGTCACTAATACTTGCAAGGTAAGCTTTTAGTTGACCTAAATCACTAAACATATTGCCGGCAGTTGAGTAGTTTTTTGTATCTATCAATATGCTGACCAAATTTCCGTCAGGATCAACAGCACTCCACTTAAGGTCGAACCGGAATTCACCCGCTTCATCCGAATATGAGATTAAATCCTCTAATTCTAATGCCTGCAAATTAAACTTTGACGGTATATATTTTCCTGGATACCTTATCACCTCCAAGCTCGTACCGGCTGCCTTAAACTTATGCTCAGTTTGAAGCATTTCATCCATAAATTCTTTGAATTGCGATTGGGGTAAACCTTCAAAATGATTTGTAATAAAATAATCAAAATCAGCAAAAACATCGTCCAGTCCTTTGACCGATTTGACTGGACACAATACATGGAGAGCAGACATACGGTCAATTATCGCTTCAGTAGTTTGATAATGATCTAAACCGACTATAGCATCGAGAAAATTTTGATTACTATTCAGTTTCGCTGTGATCGCAGCCGCTCCAATCGACAACCCTTCGCTTCCATAAAATAACGGAGCCATTTCATCCCAAGTCTTGCCTTGCCTAATACATTCAGAATATTGAGCTACATAGGTCTTTTCAATACTCGGAGGTAAATCATCTATAAATTTCGTTTTTCGAATATACCTATTCATCATTAACGACACAGACAATGCACGCGTGTTCTTAATTATAGACTTACCGATATTTACAAAACCACTTGCTATTGCAGGGATTGCTTCAATACCAGCCGCTAGATCTATAGTTGACTTCAATAGATCCCAACCACGGTAAAAACCGCAATTAAATTGAGCCGAATTGGATGAATACCTATTTGCTGAAACAAGGGGATCAAGAGATGCTATTACACCTGTAAAAACACTAAAAGAGCCTCCTAAAGTCATTGGAGCAGTAAACGCTGCCAGCACTACTGCACCGATTTCAACAGCATCAATTACAACTCGAGTAAGGTATTCGCTGTTGTGAAGAGCAACTGCCTTCTCAACCAAAATAAGCTTGTATGCCGGAATTAATATACTGGTGTTCTCATCAAATCCTTGACTGCCATAATTGGAAGTGAAAACAACTTCGACCAACTCGAAGGGATCAAGATTATAATCTTCATAATTTTCTAAGAAAACATTTTCAGGCTTTATTGCCTCTAAATAAACATTCTCAATTGCCGGAGTAACATCCTCTTGAAATGATGAAAGTTTGTAATTTCCTGAAACATGGAATTTACCGTCATCGCCAAAGTAAAAAGGAATCTCATCAGGTTGAATTACTGCATATACGCTCTCTTCAAACTGGTCACCATTATAAATCCGAAACTGATTGGATTTATTACCAACAAAAATCGGAAACTCTCTGTAAAGAGTCTCAATATTGTAGCTCTTAGGAACTGAAAACTCCACCGGCATACCTGAATGTAACTCAGAATCTGGTACGTTATTCAGGTAAATACTTTCATTAGCTCCAATATAAGTTAAGCTCTTTGTTTCACCGCTAACAGCAAATAAATCCGGATTAGCAATATATGTTTCTGTAATAGCATCGAGCAGATCTTCAACCGCATAAAAATCCTCATCATCAAACACGTCTGCTGTCTCAAATAGTTGATCATAGATTGAATAAAACCAACCAAGCGTTTTGAAGTTTTTAGCTAAAGAAATTTTCTGCAAGGCATCTGCACTTTCAAATAGTTCAAGCATTAAATTTTTTCCATCCACCATCCAGTAGCCATCGTCATCACATATCATATTGAAAAGATGAATGCGGTTCAACGAACTAATTTGGTTTAATATGCAAGGATTGGTTCCAATTAAATTTGCAAGATTATCAATCAATTCATCTTGTTGATCTTCGTTCCCATCAATTCGGGATTCTATGTATGCATTAATATTCTCGGTTCCTACCAACGCTTGCTCAAAAACTTTCAATTCCGCTTGAAGTCGTTCGTAAAAATTAAACGCCTGATCTGAAATTGAAAAATCATAATTTAAAGGTTGGCTGTCCTGATTTTGGGAGCTCTGCACATTAAGCGATCGTATCAATTCACTAATGGCTATATAATCATTTAGGGGATCCTCACCAACATAACAATCAAAATAATTCAACATTCCAGTACTCTCCATTTCTGTAATCCAAAGAGCATTTGAAATTATAATAATTCCAAGAGGGTTGCCCTTTGCAGCGAATTGAGAATTATCCTGAATATACTGCATAGCCAACGCACTTGGCGTTGGCTCAATATTACATGGCAGAATCACGCCAGGCGTCTGATTAAAAAATGTTTGCCAATTATTTGAGGAGGGATTAAATAGCCACTCCGTTTCTCCTAATTCATTAATGATATAATTTTGCTCAGTCTCTGGCAATTCAGAGATTCCGAAAATCACTTCAATTACTGAAAACCTATCTATAAACCCAAAAATATTTTTACTGTAATCTGTAAATATCTCACCTGAATTAGCTGCGTAATTTTCAAGCAACAAAGAAATTTGAATTGAACTATTCAAATCAAAATAAAAAAGCTGTACATAAAAGTCTCCTTGGTAAAACGGAAGTCCAACTATTGCCTTAGTCGGTTTATGGAGATAGGTTAGAGAATCGACATAATATCTGTTGGTGATATTCTTATAGTACATTCCATCACCACTTTTAACAAATGAATAGGTGGTGTCTGCGGTCTGATAAGGTAAGGTAAAGCGCAACAGAGTACCAATTGGTCCTGATGTCAAATATTCTCCAGTTTTGTAAAGTGGATCTAGAGTAAAAAACTCAATATTCTTAGAATTTGCTGGAATGGTTACTGGAAATCCAGATGGACTTATGAAAGTCATAGAACCATCTGGATTCCTCATATTATCAGGAATTATTCCAGTCACAATGACACTCTCCCCACTCTCCTCATCATCCAAAAACGAAAACGCCGGCAGCGGATTATGAATATCATACCATTGCTTTTGCGCCAGATGAGTTCCATTTGAGTAATCCAATAAATTTTCAGTACTACCTTCTTCAATGGCGGGAAAGGTATGTTCGAGTGCAAAAATTCCGTGGGCTAATTCGTGGGCTGCCGTTCTTGGAGTTTCGCCGTTTTTTAGAAAACCTACTCCTTTGCCGCGCACCATGTAGCCGCCTAAATCAGCTTGCAAAAATTGCGGGATGATAAAAATGTAGTAGGCATTTTTGTTGTAGCCGGTGTCTGATGCAAAATATTCATCGCGTAGCAAACGCATTTCTTCACTGTAGTGACTCATCAAATCAACGTCACCGGTTTGCAGTTTTCCATCTGCATTTAAATCCCACGTTGATGATTGATAATTTGATTTTGTGGTGACATCAAAACTTACATTCGCTTGTTTGTAAATGGCGTTGAGTTCAGTTTCTACTTGCGCAATTTGAGAAAGTGATGCGCCATTAACCGGAACAAAAACAATTTCTTTTTCAATCGCCGGCAAAACTTTCACCCACAATTTTCCAATGCGGTTTCCGTCATCTTCTGCATACACATAAAAAGATGAACTCATGCCGGCAAGTGTCACACGGTAAGTTGAATCATTGATTTGTTCTGATGCAAGATTGGTTGTACCGGTTGAAGTTTGCGCCACAAACGTAACATTAGAAAGAGGATTTTCTGAACGGATATTTGCAATCACATAATCTGTTTGATCAGGTGCAAGTGATTTGTATGAGACAAAATAATTGGTGGAATCCAACAAACGGATCACTTCATAATCAGACAACCACGCAGCATATTCTTTTTTGTCAAAACCATAAATCTGATTTGGGTCTGGTGAAAAATCAATGCGATAATCTGCTGTACCAGCAAGTACATCAGTGCTATAAACTAAAATACTGATCACTGTATAAGTTCCGTCAGAATGAAAGGTGTAAATCATTCCATCTTCATCTTGAATCACAAGTGGATCATGATCTGCAAAATTGAAAGTCTGCGGCACACCATCAACCCAAACGGTTAGTGAAGTAGAATCAACCCATTCAAAATCAGTAATGGTTCCATCTACATAATAATCGGGTTCAGTTGTTCCGGCAAGCCACGCATCCATACCCTCTGTAATCGCTTCCACTTTTCCAGAACGCACCATCAAATTATCATCCACCAAAATATCATCAAAGGATACGCGGATATTAATGATCGCAAAACCAACTGCAATTTTTCCGGTTCCTCTGTAATGTCCGGGTTGTAAAATTGGATCCAGAGGTTCAATGTCAGTAACAAAAAGTTCAAACTGACCAATCTCAAAAGTCAAGCCAGCAATGGCGTTGGTGAGTGGAGTAAAATTTATTTCACCGGGCGGTGTGGTGGTGCTTCCGCAGGCATAATCCGTTAAAGGTTGTGTTGTAAAAACAGAAATATTACTCCATTCACTTTCATATTCAGTTCCAATTAATCCTTTGACACGGCACTCATATTGTGTTTCAGGTTCAAGCTGATAAATTTTTAATTCGCCGTTTGTTGCGTTATAAGGGAACCATTCGTAATCCGGATTTCCGGTTTTACGTACTTCCACTTTGTAACTTGTAAAGGTGGATGAGGCATTCCACCACGCATCACCTTTTCGTGTTCCGGTTCCGGCGGTGTTGAGTGTTAATGTGATTCCATCCGCCAATGACTCTGCAATATTGCCATACGTAAACGTGCAGACAGAACTGTATCCGTTGTTTCTGAAAAAATCTCTGCCTTGAATATCTTGCGCACGTACGCGCCACACATAAGACATTCCGGTTTGAAGTTGTGGTTCGGTAATTCCGTAATTGATAAAAGTCTGATCGGTGACTTGCATAAAAATCGGAAGTGAAGAATTCACCACCTGATTTGGATCTGCACCATCCGGTCTGATTTCAAAAAGCTCAAAAACATATTGTGTTCCTGAACTGTGCATTGAATTCATGTGCAGCGGCGTCCAGGAGAAAATTAATTGTTGTGGATCAGTTGGTGTGATTTGTGTTCCGCAAAACGGAGTATTCAATAAAGGCGGATCATTAAGAGAAAACCAAACTTGTGTACAAGCCGGGTTAGAAAGTACGGCTTGATTTGGATTTGAAAAATCAATCACTTCCACACAAATCTGACAAGGCCCTTCCGGCAAAACTTTTCTGATTTCATAATCGGCAACATCAATTCCACTAAACAATAAATTTTGTGAAGAGAGATACGGCGCCAAATCACTACCAGAAATTTCAACCGGTGAACCAGGTGATAAAGTTGTAGTTGGCAGATTTAAGAGAGAAGATGTTGTGATGGAATATCCATTTCCGGTTAACGTGAATCGCAATTTCACCTGATAAGACGGCACTGTAAAATCAGTCAGCGTCAAAAAAATTTTCATCTGATTGCTGAACGGATCCGAATAATCCGGCAAATAACTTGTGTGCGGCGGACTAACTTGTACAAAAGTTTGAACGGGATACGTTTGTGAATATACTTTTGAAGTGAAAGCAAAAAAGGAAATAATAAATAATAAATGATAAATATTAAATAATAAAGGAGCTCTCCTTTTACTCCCGATACCTATCGGGACGACATTTAATATTTGACATTTATTATTCAGAATCAGGATTTTAAAAGATGACGAATTTAAAAAAATCTGCTTAGAATCACTCACCAAAAAGGAAAAATTGAATCCCTGCATTGTTATTTTTCGTGCGCCTGTTCCGGCCTTGCGCTTTAGCGTCTTTTCTGATTTTTTGTTCAACACTTTTTTGCAGGGGCTTCCGTTGGTCGCCACCCAAAATAAGGTTTCACCGGCAAATCAGTAAATCCGGCTGCCGCTTCAATCCGGGGCGTTGGTGCTCGTTGCCAACATGATTTGGAAAACATCATACTGAATTGGGAATAGCAACAAACTCGTTGTCTGGAAAATGTCATCCTGAGCGCAGCGAAGGATCCCGTGCGGTTTACGTTCGATTTTTCTTCGAAGCCATAATCGAGCATTATATTGAGCGATCCTGAATCGAGTTCAGGATGACGGTCTCGGTTGGACAGTTGTTTTTAAAAAAGAGATTTCAAAAGAAGTTTGGGGCAAAAAAAAGACCTCACTTATCCGAGGATAAATGAGGTCTAAAAAACCAGGCATTGCAGATAGTTCTTAGGATTTGCGTCAGCAATCCTTAGAACTATCTGCATCCCGACTGCAGCTTTAGCGGAACGTCGGGACTTGTGTGTCAGAAAAATTTGGGGCAAAAAAAATCCCGACCCCACAAAGTGGAATCGGGATTAAAAAAACCGGCATCAACATACTCTCCCGCCCTTAAAAGGGAAGTACCATCTGCGCAAGTTGGCTTAACTTCTCTGTTCGAAATGGTAAGAGGTGGACCCAACCGCCATAGACACCGAAACTCTTGATTTACCTTTTGGTTTTTGGACCTTGGGCAAACTTTTTAATTACACTTATCAGCTGGCTGAGCGGAGGCCGAAGCCCCGGGTAATTAAAACAATGTTTTGATTGAATAATGCATTGATAAATAATATCGAATACAATCGAAGTAGTGAGTACATTTCATTATAAGTCTACGGGTAATTAGTACTACTCGGCTTTGACATCACTGTCTTTACACCTATAGCCTATCAACGTTGTCGTCTTCAACGACCCTTAAAAGATATCTCATCTTGAGGCGAGTTTCGTACTTAGATGCTTTCAGCACTTATCTCATCCATACATAGCTACCCTGCGATGCAGCTGGCGCCACAACAGGTACACCAGAGGTATGTCCACCCCGGTCCTCTCGTACTAGAGGTAGGTCCTCTCAAATATCTAACGCCCACAGTAGATAGGGACCGAACTGTCTCACGACGTTCTGAACCCAGCTCGCGTGCCACTTTAATGGGCGAACAGCCCAACCCTTGGGACCTTCTCCAGCCCCAGGATGTGACGAGCCGACATCGAGGTGCCAAACCACTCCGTCGATATGAGCTCTTGGGAGTGATCAGCCTGTTATCCCCGGCGTACCTTTTATCCTTTGAGCGATGGCCCTTCCATACGGAACCACCGGATCACTATGCTCTACTTTCGTACCTGATCGACTTGTCGGTCTCTCAGTCAAGCACCCTTATGCCATTACACTCTACGCACGGTTACCAATCGTGCTGAGGGTACCTTTAGAAGCCTCCGTTACTCTTTTGGAGGCGACCACCCCAGTCAAACTACCCACCACACAATGTCTCCCGCCAAAACGGGATTAGATATCAAGTAATCCAAGGGTGGTATTTCAAGGACGACTAATCTACGCCTGGCGACGCAGCCTCAAAGTCTCCCACCTATCCTACACATGAATTACCCAATAGCAATGTGAAGCTATAGTAAAGGTGCACGGGGTCTTTCCGTCCCACTGCGGGTAATCGGCATCTTCACCGATACTACAATTTCACCGAGCTCATGGTTGAGACAGTACCCAGATCATTACACCATTCGTGCAGGTCGGAACTTACCCGACAAGGAATTTCGCTACCTTAGGACCGTTATAGTTACGGCCGCCGTTTACTGGGGCTTCAATTCAATGCTTCTCCGAAGATGACATCTCCTTTTAACCTTCCAGCACCGGGCAGGTGTCAGACCCTATACTTCAACTTTCGATTTTGCAGAGTCCTGTGTTTTTGATAAACAGTTGCCTGGGCCTATTCACTGCGGCTGATATTGCTGTGGCGTCTCTTCTCCCGAAGTTACGAGACCATTTTGCCTAGTTCCTTAGCCGTGATTCACTCGAGCACCTTAGGATATTCTCCTCGACTACCTGTGTCGGTTTATGGTACGAGCACTTACTACCTGAAGCTTAGAAGATTTTCTTGGAAGTCTGTTTAGGATCATTATCTCCTTGCCTAAAAGGCTCAGAGTACTATCAAGTTCAACTCTCCGGCGGATTTTCCTACCGAATCAACGTCTACACTCTTTAACGAACTATTCCGTCAGTTCGCAGATCTTTCACTACTCCGTCTCCCCTTCGCAGTAATAAGTGGTACTGGAATATTAACCAGTTTGCCATCCGGTATCCCCTGTCGGATTAACCTTAGGTCCCGACTAACCCTCAGACGATTAACGTGGCTGAGGAAACCTTAGTCTTACGGTGAGCAGGTTTCTCGCCTGCTTTATCGTTACTTATGCCTACATTTGCTTTTCCATACACTCCAGCATCTCACAATACCGCTTCAACGCAGAATAGAATGCTCCCCTACCAGTTATATTACTATAAATCCACATCTTCGGTACTATACTTATGCCCGATTATTATCCACGCACGATCGCTCGACTAGTGAGCTGTTACGCACTCTTTAAATGAATGGCTGCTTCCAAGCCAACATCCTAGCTGTCAATGCAATCGAACAACGTTAAAAACAACTTAGTATAGATTTTGGGACCTTAGACGATGGTCTGGGTTCTTTCCCTCTCGGACACGGACCTTAGCACCCGCGCCCTCACTCCCGAGTATATATTGCAGCATTCGGAGTTTGTCAGGGTTTGGTAGGCGGTGAAGCCCCCTAGTCCAATCAGTAGCTCTACCTCTATATGACTCTACCGCAACGCTGCACCTAAATGCATTTCGGGGAGTACGAGCTATTTCCCAGTTTGATTGGCCTTTCACCCCTACCCACAGCTCATCCAAAAACTTTTCAACGTTTACCAGTTCGGTCCTCCACCTCGTTTTACCGAGGCTTCAACCTGCCCAAGGGTAGATCACAAGGTTTCGCGTCTACTCCCGTTAACTTTGTTCGCCCTATTAAGACTCGCTTTCGCTTCGGCTCCGTGACTTAATCACTTAACCTTGCCAATGAGGAGTAACTCGTAGGATCATTATGCAAAAGGCACGCCGTCACCCGTTATCAGGCTCCGACCGCTTGTAGGCACACGGTTTCAGGATCTTTTTCACTCCCTTGTTCAGGGTGCTTTTCACCTTTCCCTCACGGTACTTGTTCACTATCGGTCTCTCAGGAGTATTTAGCCTTACCAGATGGTTCTGGTGGATTCAGACAGGATTACACATGTCCCGCCTTACTCAGGATACTGCTAGGTATACAAATCATTTCAAATACAGGGCTATCACCTTCTTTGGCCAAATTTTCCAAATTGTTCTTCTATAATTCATAAGTCCACATTGCAGTCCTACAACCCCAAAATTGCCGAAACAATCTTGGTTTAGGCTGATTCCGTTTCGCTCGCCGCTACTCAGGAAATCACGGTTGTTTTCTATTCCTCCGGGTACTTAGATGTTTCAGTTCTCCGGGTTTGCGCTCTTGCAATACATCTTCAATGTATTAGGTTACCCCATTCGGAAATCTACGGATCAACTTGTATTTGCCAATCCCCGCAGCTTATCGCAGCTTATCACGTCTTTCTTCGCCTCTGAGAGCCAAGGCATCCCCCGTGTGCCCTTAGTAACTTATTAATGTCATTACTCACTACTTCAATCAATATTCAATATTTCAAAGAACGTGTCTCCTGTCTTCCCCCGAGGGGGGGGCTGGGGGTTTTTTTTCTTTTCGACCAACCCTTTGTCTGTCTAAAAACTTTTTCAATCTTTTATCTAATCTAAAAAATGTCCGTTGACATTTTTTGTGGAGAATATCGGAGTCGAACCGATGACCTCCTGCGTGCAAGGCAGGCGCTCTAGCCAGCTGAGCTAATCCCCCAGTAATACAGTGCGGAGTGTGAGGGAGGTGAGGTTGGAAGCTTTGCTTCTTCTCTCGCACTTGCTCTGTCATTGTAGTCCCGAGCGGAGTTGAACCGCTGACCTCTACATTATCAGTGTAGCGCTCTAACCAACTGAGCTACGGGACTCTTTAATTTCTCCCGTATTTTTTGGCTCATGGCTCCCCCTCATGCTATGCGGGAGGGTTAATTAATAAAAAAAATTGAAGCAGAAATAACAAAAACTGAACTGTAAAATCAGATCTCTAGAAAGGAGGTGTTCCAGCCGCACCTTCCGGTACGGCTACCTTGTTACGACTTAACACCAGTTACTGGTTTTACCCTAGGCAGCTCCTTACGGTTACCGACTTTAGGTACTCCCAACTTCCATTGTTTGACGGGCGGTGTGTACAAGGCCCGGGAACGTATTCACCGCGCCATGGCTGATGCGCGATTACTAGCGATTCCAGCTTCACGAAGTCGAGTTTCAGACTTCGATCCGAACTGAGACGAGTTTTTGAGATTTGCATCACCTCGCGGTGTAGCTGCCCTCTGTACTCGCCATTGTAGCACGTGTGTGGCCCAGGACGTAAGGGCCGTGATGACTTGACGTCGTCCCCACCTTCCTCGCGGCTTGCGCCGGCAGTTTTTTTAGAGTCCCCACCTTAACGTGCTGGTAACTAAAAATAGGGGTTGCGCTCGTTGCGGGACTTAACCCAACACCTCACGGCACGAGCTGACGACAGCCATGCAGCACCTCGCAAATTGTCCGAAGAACGACCAGTTTCCTGATCTGTCAAAATGCGTTCAAGTCCTGGTAAGGTTCCTCGCGTATCATCGAATTAAACCACATGCTCCACCGCTTGTGCGGGCCCCCGTCAATTCCTTTGAGTTTCAATCTTGCGATCGTACTCCCCAGGTGGATTACTTATCACTTTCGCTTAGTCCCCGACCGTATATCGCCGAGAACGAGTAATCATAGTTTACGGCGTGGACTACCAGGGTATCTAATCCTGTTCGCTCCCCACGCTTTCGTGCATGAGCGTCAATATTAGTTTAGTAAGCTGCCTTCGCTATCGGTGTTCTGTGTAATATCTAAGCATTTCACCGCTACACTACACATTCCGCCTACTTCAACTATATTCAAGTATAGCAGTATCAATGGCAGTTTCTCGGTTGAGCCGAGAGATTTCACCACTGACTTACTTTACCGCCTGCGCACCCTTTAAACCCAATGATTCCGGATAACGCTTGGACCCTCCGTATTACCGCGGCTGCTGGCACGGAGTTAGCCGGTCCTTATTCCTTGGGTACCGTCAGCCTCTTACACGTAAGAGGGTTTCTTCCCCAATAAAAGTAGTTTACAACCCAGAGGGCATTCGTCCTACACGCGGCATGGCTGGTTCAGAGTTGCCTCCATTGACCAATATTCCTCACTGCTGCCTCCCGTAGGAGTCTGGACCGTGTCTCAGTTCCAGTGTGGGGGATAACCCTCTCAGGCCCCCTACTGATCGTTGCCTTGGTGAGCCATTACCTCACCAACTAACTAATCAAACGCATACTCATCTTATACCGCCGTAAGCTTTAAGATCCTCACCATGCGGTGAAAAATATTATGGGATATTAATCCGAATTTCTCCGGGCTATTCCCAGTATAAGGCAAATTGTATACGCGTTACTCACCCGTGCGCCGGTCGCCACCAATGTATTGCTACACCGTGCTGCCCCTCGACTTGCATGTGTTAGGCCTGCCGCTAGCGTTCATCCTGAGCCAGGATCAAACTCTCCATAGTATAAAGAATTTATTATTGTTTAGATCTTATATAAGCGATCTTACCTTTTTCAGTCTTGTTATTTCTTTTGCTTCAATCTTTCAAAGAACTTATGTTGTGAATCGCCCAGCTTTTAAACCAAACCAACCCTACATTTTTAATCTCCCATTTCGTTAAACGGGAGCGCAAAGGTAACTACTTTTTTATTCTCACCAAATATTTTTTATTTTTTTTTCAATCTTTTTTTCTACCGCCCCAAATCAACCTCACAAAAAACATCTTCCAAAAAATCCAAATCACCGTAAGAACGTTTTCTTTTAGCGGGTGCAAAGCTACGTACTCTTTTTACTAAACCAACTATTTTTTTTGCTTTTTTTTTGAAAGAAATTTCTGAGTGGTGAGCACTAAGAAGTTACAACCGAAAATAATTTCAAACTTTTGAAAAGAACGAGCATTAATAAACGCTCAACTTGCGAATAAGTTTCAGATAATGCATATTTTTTATCTGATAAGGCTGTTGTGAAACGGATAAGTTACAAGACATTACGTTTCCATCCTGCACACCAATCATGAGATTTGTCTTGCCCTGTAATAAAGAAGCGACCGCCTCTTCACCAAAAAGAGTTGCATATAATCTATCCTGATATGTTGGAGAACCTCCACGCTGAATGTGTCCCAGAACAGAAACACGAAGTTTATCTGCAAGTCCAAATTGCTGCAGGTAATTAAATACTTCTTTAGCACCACCAACCTGATCACCTTCACTTACAATTATAATAGAAGACTTGTTAGCGTGCACGGCCCGATCGATCTTTACACGAATCTCTTCCAAATCCTCTTTTTTCTCAGGCATAAAAACTTCTTCTGCACCACTTGACACTGCTGTATTTAATGCAAGTACACCTGAATTGTTGCCCATCACTTCTACTAAAAAAACACGGTGATGAGAACTTGCGGTATCTCTTATGTTATCTACTGCACGTATAATAGTATTCATTGCTGTATCAAAACCGATAGCATAGTCAGTTCCATTAATATCATTGTCGATACTGCCCGGAATACCAATTACTGGAATATCATATTCTTCAGACAAAAGCGACGCTCCTTTAAAGGAACCATCTCCACCTATAATTACAAGACCATCAATGTTTCTCTTTTTCAGATTTTCAAAAGCAACTTTGCGCCAGGCCGGATCGTGAAACTCTTTGCATCTGGCTGTCCCCAGAATAGTTCCACCACGCTGCAGAATATTGGATACATCATCATAGCCCATTGGAATAAACTGATCTTTAATCAATCCATTAAACCCATCTAGAATTCCCAAACCGTTAATTTTATGATAGACACACGAACGGATTACTGCACGAATACAAGCATTCATTCCAGGAGAATCACCGCCTGATGTAAGAACCGCAATATTTTGTAATTTTACCATGATGAAACAATGTATTAATAAGTACCTGATTCTACTCTGTGGCCTGACTATCTTATCAGGAAACAGTTATAGCCAAAAAGATCAAACCTTGTTTTTTGGTGTTAATGTTGGAGCAAAATTAGCAAATAAAAACTATGCTGTCCGATACTCAGGAGCTTATCAGGATGAGCTTTACTATTCGTTAATCAATCCGATTCATCAAAATGAGCTTTACATGAGATTAGGCGACAAAACATACTATATGCCATATGACTCTTACCCTACCAATATCCGGTATTCACCCGGACTAGTCACCGGAGTCACGTTAGGTTATCAGGTATCACCAAATTTTCAAATGTCACTGGATGGAAATTTTTCAAAATTGAAAGTTAAATCCAACTTTACCATTGTTGTTGAAGATCCAAGTAACTGGACTTCTGAACCAGTAAGAGAACTGGGGATACTTTATGCTGAAGAAAGTCGTTTTGATGGCAGATATAATTTAGACTACGTATTTGATGGTGATAAAGCGAGAATGATTCTCGGGATCTCTGGAATATTCACTGCATGGCGAATTGATGAGCACTTTGCATCCATTCGCGATTATAATATGCAACTCTTTTCTAAGCATAATCCAACCAACAATTTCAACAACAAAGTAAGTGGTATGGGTTGGGGAGGTGGAATTAATATAGGCTGTGAATATCGTGTGAATGAAAAAATTGTAGCACAGATTATGTATCAGCCCTACCAGACAAGGGTGGATTACGGATTTACCCCTTCTAAAAAGCTGCTTCTTCAGCATGATCTTACTGTAAGGTTCTTGTGGAAGTAGTTGAAAAATCAGACCTTAGAAAAAAAATCATATTCTATTTATGGAATTTCTAATTGATCTGCATCTATCTGTCAGACCAATTATGTAATCCTATGAGTTTACCTATCTTTGAGACATGTTTCTGGCATTGCTCTTCAGAAAAAATATTAAGCAGTTAGACGATTCAGCCTTGCTGGAACTTGTGCGATTGAATGACAATCGCGCGATGGGCGTATTATTTGAACGCTACTCCGTTTTGGTATTAGGTCTCTGCTTAAAATATCTGAAGAATAAAATGGAAGCGGAAGATGAAATGATGAACATCTTTAACAAGTTAGGTGATAAGATTATACGCAATGAAATACTCAACTTCAAAACCTGGCTATATAGTGTAGCCAGAAATGAATGTTTAATGAAGCTGAGAAAAAAAGGAATTCAGGAAACAGATGCGGAAAGAGCGCTGTTGATTCAGGAAGATGAGGCAGAAGAAGGTTTAAAATTAGCGCATTTAACTGAGATCAAATTAAAATTGCTTGAAGCAGCCATCAGCGAATTGAATGAAGAACAAAAAATTTGTATTGATCTTTTTTATCTCAAAGACAAGAGTTACAACGAGATTGCAGAAACTACAAAATTTGATTTAAAAAAAGTAAAAAGTTATATCCAGAACGGAAAACGAAATTTAAAATTGATTTTAGAAAACCAACGTGAATTCAAAGATTGATCATAGCGATGTAAGTGCAGATTTATTACAAAAGTACTTTAACAGAAAACTTTCTGATAAGGAAAAAAATGCGCTGGAAAAACTGGCGATGGATGATCCGTTTCTAAAAGATGCGATGGAAGGTTTTGAATTTTCACCTGAAAGTTTAGATGCCCACATTACGCGTCAAAAAGTACTTGGAAAAAAATTCAATGGCATTTATCTGATCATTGGAAGCGTTATGACTGCAGCACTTTGCACAATCATGGTACTGATGAGCAAGACTGAAAAAGATCAAGGCTTTAATTCAAATTTGGCAGACAATCAGATTGAAACTAAAACTACAGAAATTGAATTATTGCCCGATGCGATTGACACGCTCACTCCTGCCCCAATTGAAGAACAGATAAAAATTGCAGAAGTAGTTGAAAACAAAAAAGAAATTCAAAAAACAATCATCTACTCAAATGCTCCAGGTGAAACTCCCATTCTGATTGAAGAAGAGTTTATAAATACCGAAGACTTTGAAATCATTCCAGAAAATTCAAATTTTTCTAAAGCAGAGTTAGTTCCTGCAACGCACTTGCATGATTTATTTGTGGTTGATTATAGAAGAATTGAGCGCGAGCACACAGATGTTATCTATACCAAATACGAGTTCTCTGGAACCAGTGCTGAATTTGAAACAGAAAATCAGGAGAACAACGCAGAACTTTTAGAAACAAAAGTTGAAATGCCATACTGGGAATATCTCTCAAAAACTTTGGAATTTTTTAGCCGTGAGAATTACAAAAATTCATTGAACCGATTTCTAACTATTCTTGAGCAATACCCTGAAGATATGAACGCTCTTTTTTACGGAGGACTCTGCTATTACAATCTTGGAAACTTCAACAAAGCACTTGATTTCTTTGAGAAATTGTTAGCTGTAGAACTAAATGCGTTTAAAGAAGAAGGTGCCTGGTATAAAGCAAAAACACTGATCAAACTTGGCAGAAAAAATGAAGCCAAAATTGTGCTTGACGAGATTATTGCTGGCGGTGGATTTTACACGGAAGATGCTATTAATCTGAAGAAAAAAATCTAATCAATCTGCAAATAGGCCAGTAATCATACAGCGCACGCTACCCCCACCAATTGATTCAATGCTTGGAATTTCAAACCAGATAATTTGAGAATATTTTCCAATTACATGCTTCTGTTCCATAGTCAGCGTGTCAAAAGCCGTTTTACTCATCAAGAGACACGATTCATTTTTCTCATTCAACACTTCAATGCAATTACCCGCAAAGAGATTCATTTGCTGATGAGTCAGCAGAATCAATTCATGATGTGAATCACGCAATTTAATTTCGAGCATTTTGCGTTCAATCGGATTTTCAACAGACTCAAGACAAACCAATGCGTAATGATTAGCAATCGTAAGCATCACATTCGTATGATAAATCAATTTTCCATTCAGGTCAAAACTCTGAAATGAAAAAGGAACATACCCAATTATGCTGCAAAATTCTTCAAAGAGTTGAACATCTGTGCGCGGTGATTCGCAGGCAAAAGCAATTTTATTTTGATAATCAAAAACGATAGAACCAGTTCCTTCCAAAAATTTATTTTGATACACGCGATCAACCAAATCTATTTTAATTGATGCCGGTCCATGCTCTGCTATCCAATCAATAATATCCACACGCACCTCTGCGCGTCTGTTGGGAGTGTACATTGGAAATACAACCACTTTTTTTTCTGGCAGATGCGCCATCCAATTATTTGAAAAAACAGAATCAGGCAAACCCACTTTTTGATCGTCAAAAATTTTGACTGCAATTGAATGTGCTTTCAATTTTTCAACCATAGAATCAAATTCAGCTTGCGCGGCAAGACTCACATTTTTTATTTCCAGATTTTGCTGGAATGCATTCGAATCAGAAGTTTGTGCGTTAAAACCAAAACTCAAGGGCCTGATCATTACAAGCAAATTTGGTATATTTGAGGATGCTGAAACGGTCATTTTATATTATTGGAATTTCTCTTTTTGTTTTTATCTCCTGTAAAGATAATAGTAATGAGACACAATCAATAGAGCCTCAATCTGATGAACCAGAGGATACGGTGGTGGTTATGGAAGAGCCTCAGAAACCTTATTTCATTGACACATTGGAACAAAAACTTATTGATGCCGGACTTGTGAATGTGCAAGATATTGTTCCTGAAGTTCTGATTGATCTGCGCTATTCTACTACCAATAATTTCATGAAACAAGATGTTTACGGCCATCTAAACCGTGCCTATTTACAACCTGATGTAGCTGAAGATTTAAAAAAATGTATTGCCTTTCTAGAAAGTAAAGACAGCACTTTGACATTATTGATTTTTGACGCCGTACGTCCACGAAGTGTGCAACAAATTATGTGGGATATTTTAGATATGCCAACCAGTGAAAAAACAAAATTTGTATCAAATCCTAAAAATGGATCTGTGCATAATTACGGCGCAGCGGTTGACATCACAATTGCCAAAAAAACAGGAGAACCATTGGACATGGGTGCAGATTACGATGACATTCGTTTGATTGCCTATCCACGACACGAGCAAGCTTATTTAGATTCAGGCATGCTGAGTCTGGAACAAATTGAAAACAGAAAACTATTAAGGGAAACAATGCGCGCCGGCGGATTTAGCGGAATTCAAACTGAATGGTGGCATTTTAACAGATTCTCACGAGATCTTTGCAAAACGAAATATGCGATTGTGGAGTGAGAAATTAAATCAGAAAGTTTATCTCAAAATATAAATCTTACCAAAATCTTTGGTGAAATACTGATCAGCACCCGATTCACGATGCTCCACATCTTCACCGTCAATCTTAACAATCACACGATACAGATAAACACCGTTTGCAAGAATGTCTCCGTATTCATCAGTTCCATCCCAGGTGTATTCAGTTATGTTTCTTCCAATTTTGATTGGACCTAATTCATCTACTGTGATTTCACGCACGACTTTTCCCGTGACTGTCATAATCTGAATCGTAAATTCTTGCGGAATCACTGCACCTGTTAATGTGAATACAAATTGTGTGCTGGTTGAAAATGGATTTGGATAGTTCATCAAATTGGTAATTGAAGAATTATGATCCACTTCAAATTCAATATCGTATTCAAAATTTCCAGAGATATTTCCAGACTTATCTGCACCTTGAATCAACAAACGATAGGTTCCATCAACTGCTAAATCTGCATTGTAAATTATTTTAAATTTCTTGCTACTGGCATCTGCTGGAACCCATTCCAATAAAGGCTCTCCAAGTGCATTTCTAAAATTCAGGCGATGAATACTTCCATCTGGATGCGTGAGATACAAACCAAACAATGCCGTATCTGTTTCTTCATTCATGATATAAAATTCATTCTCATCTTTTAGAGAAATGATGATTTCAGATTTTGGATCTACAATATCTCCATTCAAAATATGATAACCGTTAAATGTCACATCGAGAATCGGATTTTCATCATCTTCTTTCACTGAAAAAGGAATTTGACCCATGTTGTTAAAATGATACATCTCAGGCTGATCAGTTTGACCAGATGAACTGTATGGATTCACTTCAACCCAAAGGCTGTTCAGCCCAACAAGATTATCTGAAGAAATTGTCAGTGTGTCACGAATGGTTTGCCCCACACGCAACGAATCTTGTCTTGGATAAGAAATCGGAATTAAATCATGGTTGTCATTTTCAATCCAATATCTTACCAGAATAGAATCCATTGGCCAATCAGAAATATTTTTCACGTCGAACGCAACGATCAAATCTTGCCCCTCTTGTAGTGAGTCTGCCGGCAACCAAACAATTCCATTCGTGCCATCAAGCGCGGCTTCAGGAACGGGAGTGTAGAGCACATGCCATCTGTCTATTTGCGCAGGTGTGAATCCCGAACTATCCCAAAGCTGTGCTTCCAGTTTGAGATAAGGATAATTGGTGGCATCAATCAGCGATGATAGGTTTATAATAGAATCGTTTTCGGTAAATAAAGTATCTATTAATAAAGCAGAGTTTCCATCATACGTTTGGCCGTAAATTCTTAAACGCGTTGAATCATCATCGGGAATTTCCATGGCGTACTGTGACCAATAAACCGCATCCCATTCTTGTGCAGGCCCTATCACTGTTGACATTTCTCCACCAGTATAATCATATCCCCAGAGTGTATCTTCAAAATGAATCAAATCTTCTATGTCCTGACCATAGACTTCTATCAAAGAATTTGGATCACCCTTTCTTCCAAAAGCGATGAATGGCACTTCTGGTCTTCCAGGATAAATACTATCAGAACCCAGACCTGCAAACACATTATACATATTTGGATTAGCGCCATCCCAGCCAGGATAATTTGCATAGCGTGACGTATAAATCAAATAATAAAATGAATCTGGTATTTCATTTAAGATCATATTTTCAGCCGCAGCCATATAACCCGGATCATTTTGAGGAAACGTAAAATGAAATTCCGGTCGCGGCCTGCAACCACCGTTATCATTTGCATTGCCAAAATTATTATCTGGATTTAACATGGTCACGCCATTCCAATAACGCGTGCCCCAGGGTTTCAAGGTGTAAGGATCGATGACACAAATTAATAACTGCGGATTTACACCACAGTAATTGTACTCTGCAATTTCACCGTTGATATGATACAAGGTAAAAGCATATTCAAAAAAGTTATCGGCGTTTCCGTAGACATCACAATCGATTGTTTTGTAAGACGGTCCAAATAATCTCAATCGCGGATCACGTTCATAATCCAGAAAGAGGAACTCATTATTTTTAAACTGGAAAAAATGATCTTGTCCCCAACCTGTTTTGCCGGGAATATGCTGGAACGAATGTTCAAGCCAATAATAGGATCCGGTATCTTCTACTGCAACACGCCAGAAATAAACCACGCTGTCTTCTAAAATTAATTGTTGTGAGATTCCACTACTGGCATTGTACCATTCATTATAATCCACTTCAACAACTCCACCCAATGAATTTTTAGTCGAAAATTTGTGAAACGGGCTGTTAAATAAATCAGTGGTATCAATTTCAAAACGATACATACTCATATCGGCAAAAGGATTTACCGTAGAGCCTTTGATCGTTATCGTATCATTTGGAACGACTGCATAATTGTATGGCCAGACCGGATAAATTCCATCAATGTCAAAAATAATTTGTTTGCTGATTTGATTGTTTCCTACCTCGTCATATTGTTCCTGAATTAAACTTGGAATGTCAACCGAAACTGAAAATTCATTAATGCCTACTCCCAGATTTGTGTAAAGCGGAATTGTAAAAACTATTGTGTCGTTATAATGAATTCCATTTACCAGTTTGGTGTAAACAGAATCCCCTCCATTATTAGGAAAAGTACGTGTCAATTCAACCGCAAAAGTATCCAAAGTTGATTTACCCAAATTATAAATAACAACGTTTACATCTATTGAGTCAACTGTTAAATCAACTGTTGAGGGCGTGGTAAAAATACTGTTGTAATTTACTTCCAGTTCAGGATTTTGATGCGAGTTTACTTTCAGAGCAGGATCACCATGTAAAGTCATTTCAAGGCAAACATTCTTTAAACCAAACGACATTGATGGCGATTGCAAATTGGTAATCGTATATTGAATATGCTGACCAATTGTTCCACCATAATTATCTGTAGAAATTTGTCTGAATAATTCATCTGAGTAGACATGTAACGACGTAGAAAAAGCTTGTTTAACATTTGCCAAAAACGCAATTGAACCGCGATTTTCAATCAGCACATATTCTTCAGACGCACTGTATGCAGTGGGTTCGTGGATATTACCGGTAAGACATGCATTCCCTACCACTAGTGGATATTTTCCTTGATTATTCCAGTTGGCAGGATCGTCTACGTTTTGATCAAAACCATCTGCAGAAGCATGACCAAAAAAAGTCATAATTGAAACTCCGGCATTGATGTATTCATTTACTTCATACAATGTAATCGGATCAATTGGATCAGAAACTGTTTTATAAAAGCCTGTTACGTTACCACCAAACGATTCATTTTCTAAGGTGTTTTCATAGTGGTCCAAATAATACTTGAACGTACTTTGCTCACTCGCATTTTGTCCTCCACCAAAATGTAAAATTTCTTTCTGCCACAATTTTTCATCTACTGAATAAACGGCATTTGGATTTTGCGCCAATTCGTATTCTTTGACTTTATTCAGATAGATAATGACCTCGTTGTTGTCTTTCGCAGCAAGTCTTCCGGTTGGAATTAAAGGTGACCATAAATTACTTTCCAGTCTTGCTGAAATGAGATTATCACTTGCCGGATATCCAAAAGTTGGAACCATGCAACTTGAATACGAACTTATTCCCTTTCGCGTGCCTTGTCCGGTTGCAACACCGGTTTCATTTGCTTCGCGAATTCCTTTTCCGATGATAAAAAGATTGGATGGTTTTGCAGTTGAGTTATTGTAAGCGTAATGAACAAATCTTCTAAGTCCCATCACATGTTTTTCAACACCACCACCAAACTGATGATAAAGTTCATCAATGTCTACCAGAATTACATTGTGACTTCCACCGGATACACTTGAACGATACGCACCATATTCTGTTGCAGATGCCCATAATGATTTATGAGATACAATAATGTAAGCTGATTCAAAATTGGATACTGAATAATTCACAAAATCTCCAGTACCATTAACAGCATTTAAATCCGATATGGCAATCATTTGACTTTCATCAAAAAGTATAAAATCTTGTGAAACGCCTCCAGCTAAATTTGGAATCAAAACTTGAAATGTTCCAGCCGTTTCAACAACAGGAATTTTTTTCATCTGCCCATCTAAAGTAAAAGCCCAAGGAGTAGCAGAAGTAAAATTTACAAAATCATACCGAGTTTTTGATTCGCTGCCATTGAATGGAATCGTCATTTTGTAGAACGATGTTGCTTCCAGATTTGAGGTATGCGGATACGTCAATTCTACAAAAGCTACCGCCTGATAATCCGATGCAACTCCCAAGTCATTCGGCACTTCATGTCTAAAACGCGTCGTTGGAAATTCAAGCGTTGAAGGGTCCACACTGAACTCAAAATTATTTTTTTGATAGGCGCTAAAAATAGTGTCTTCCAAAACAATAGTAGAATTGGTATAACTAAAAATCATGTGGTGATTCATGCCCGTAATTTCATAAGCGTTAGATGCGCTTGATGACACCGCCATACCTGTTGCATTTGGACTTCCTGGTCCTGTATAAACATTAGCTGTTGGTAGGTAATCGTCTTGAATATTTGTACCCGCCATGTAGAGCAAATCACCGTGCCAGCCTTCACCACTCACATAGGTTGCATAAGACATACCTGAAAGCTTATATCCTTCCAAATACATGGAATTTCCCGCTTTGTGAACGGTGCGCAAAAAATAATTGGCAGGTGTGTAGGCTCCAAAATTCACATCTGTTTCAGCCTGTATTCTTTTGTTGGTTCCGCTGCCATTCCAGGATAAATAATAATTAATGGTATCGTTGTAATGCGGATAATATTTATTGGAAACATCGTTGGGATTATCATAGATCATTGAATCTAACCACGCTGTATTTTTCTTTGCGTAAAAAACAATGTAATCACCGGCATCAAAACTTCCATCTCCAGAACCTTCTACCCAAATGTATTGTTCCTGATCAAAACCAAAAATCTGAAAATTGTCGGGATCAATTGTTGAAACGGGAACACCTGCAGAAGCAAGCAGAGAATAATCTAATTTGTAAACACCGTCTTGCCAGATTTTAAAAGAATAATATTTCTGACTGTAATCAATCCACTCGTTTCCATACTGTGCTTTTGACAGCAATGGAAAAAGAAGGATGATATACAAGACTAATTTTTTCATTCTGTTGAACTGGCCGATTCTTTAAGTTTTGGATCACTAATTGAAAATCTCAACGAAAAAATATGTGAGTACAAAGCAACAGAAGCATCTCCAATATCAGTAAATGCATAGTCAATTCGTACATCTTTAAATCCAACACCAATTCCAATATTTGGTTGCAACGTCAATGATTCTGTTAAATCAGGGTTTTTAATCCACTGCATGTTTCCGATTCCGGCGCGCAGTGCAACCCATTTTCCATATCCCAATTCAATGCCCATGTGCGGATCAATGCTGATTGGTGATGTTCTGATCAAAACATTTCTTCTTCCATCTGTATTCAAATCAAAATTAATTTCAGATCTCACATAAAAATCTTTGACAATCGGTTGTCTGAAACTTGCGCCCAGAATCATTTTTGGAAGTGTTAACTCCAAACCATTTTGCGGAATTTCGTTTCCTGTCAGTTCAAATGTTTCAATCATCTGATCATCTAAATTGTATGACCAAGCATTGAAGGTTGATGTTGCATCGCGCATCATAAAACCAAACTTCCATTTTTCACCTAATTTATAAGTGGCCGCAGCATCAATTCCGAATCCCCACGAACGTGCAAAATCGCCTACGTGTCTGTAAATAATTTTAAAGTTTCCACCCACGCTTAAACCTTCAATTGGCATTTTGCGGGCATACGAAAAAAGGAAACCGTAGTCACCTGCAGAAAATGTGGTGATTTTATCGTAATCAATATTTCCCGATGCATCAATTAATTGCGTCGTATTTGGAATGTCATCTACCCCAAAACGAATGAAAGTAAATGCTGCAGTACTCATATCATCAATTGGTTTTGCAATTCCGATATAATCATACTTTGCAATACCAGCAAAATACTCAGCATGCATGGCACCAATCTGAAGAAAATCTTTTACTTCTGTTAATCCGACTGGATTCCAATAACCCGCTGTGACATCATTGACGCCAGCTACACTTGCATTAGACATTCCTAACGAATTGGCACCAACACCAATTGATAAAAACTCATTGGAATATTTGGGTGCAAGATCTCCTTGCGCTAAAACGCTGGTTGCACTAAGGGCAATGAATGCCGGAAAGAGGTGTTTCAATTTCATTGTCTGTGAGTAAAGGTACAAAAAACTAATTCAGATGAATAACTGTGAAATGCTTAAAAAATTGTGCCTTCAATACATCTTAATACGTTTGAGAGCCAGCAAAGGATGGTTGAATCAGAAATTATTTGTTTGAACAATTAGTTAACAGTGCTTAAAGCCAAATGGAACTGTGGAATTTGAGGTGAATACCAGGGGTTATTTTCCCGCTGATTTCGCAGATAAAAAAAACCGCAGATTGGCGCTGATCCGATTGGGATCATTGACTTGTTGATAAATGAATCAGCGAGAATCTGCGCAAAAAAATCTGCGTAAATCTGCGGGAAACTAAGTTCTGGTAGCCAACAATGGTGTTTGCAAATGTTTAGGACTCAAATTGACTTAATTTACTTTACCCCTTGATTAACTGAATTAATTCTGCAAATTTGCGATATGTCAAAAATGAAAGCTTTGATCCCGAATTTACTGACTGCCGGTAATCTGGTGGGTGGTGTATTGGCCATTATCTTTTCATTAACCGGTAGATTAGAATGGGCACCTTATTGCATTTTTATCTCAGCCTTTTTAGATTTTTTTGATGGCTTTGCTGCGCGATTATTAAAGGTTCAAAGTGAGTTAGGTAAGCAACTGGATTCATTGGCAGATATGGTAACGTTTGGCGTTGCGCCGGGGGTAATTGTTTTTATGATGCTGAAGATTCAACTGAGCTTGACGTTTTCATTGCCCAGATTAGGATTTAATACTTGGTCCGAACAAATAATGGAAATTGACCTTCCAGTTTTAGAACGAATCATGGCTCAGGCACTAGAGTCATACATTCCTGCAGAAGTCAGTATACATTCTGAATACAACCTTTTTACTTGGATCCCATTAATTGCGCTCTTGATTCCTGTATTTTCAATGTTTCGCCTTGCAAAATTCAACCTTGATACGCGACAAAGTGATTCATTTATTGGAGTGCCAACACCAGCAAACACATTATTCTTTGCGTCAATTCCACTAATTCTGATTCAATTCTCTTCTGCTACATCAACTTTTGATCAATGGATCTTCCAGTTATTTTTAAATCCATGGTTCCTAATCTTTTCAAGTATTGTAATGTCAATTCTATTAATCTCCGAACTCCCCCTATTCGCACTCAAATTCAAATCGTTTGGCTGGAAAGGGAATGAGATTCGCTACATTTTCTTAACACTGGCGGTGATTCTGTTGGCAACTTTATGGTGGCTTGCCATTCCGCTCATTATTATTTTATACATACTTTTGTCCCTCATTCAAAACCTTCGCCATAAGACTGCGGCGGCTAAAACTTCGAAGTAAAATGAAAAAATTCAGAGCTGAAATTGATGTCATGCCATTGGACGCATTGTTAGATCCACAAGGAAAAGCAGTAACACAAGCAATGGGTAGTTTAGGTTTGAATGAAGTCACCAACGTTCGTATTGGTAAACACATTCGTTTGTTTATTGATGCAGATTCAAAAGCAACTGCTGAGAAAAAAGCAGATGAGGCTTGTAAAAAATTGCTTGCCAATCAAATCATGGAATCGTATTCTGTGACGGTTGTTGAGGCTTAGAAGGCACTTTGTCCAGAGTTTTTTTTTTTTTGCCACTAAGGCGCGAAGACACTAAGTTTTTTTTTAGAACACGGACCCGCTTCGCGAGGCGAGTGACACGGATTCAAAGGATTTTTACTGATTAAATCAGTATCGAAATCACTTTATGCTAAATCACTTCTTGAATCAAAATTGATTTTCCAGTTAACTGGAATTGATCTCCTTTCTTTAATCCTTTCATGGCTTGTGCGATTGGCGATGAAATTGAAACCGCAAAATAAATTTCGTTTTCCAATTCAATTTTTCCCGCCGCGATGCTGATGAAATAATTTCCCGTTGGAGTTTTCACGAGACTTCCGGCAATAATAACATCTGACTTTTTGAGATAATAACTCTACTCAATTCATCGCGCAATTTTTCAGCTTCACTTAATTGTCTGGATGCTTGTTCCACTTCTATTTGCATCATGGAACGTGAGGTATCGTGTTTATCACCGGCGGTACTTTTTGATTCTTCGTTGGATGCCTCCTGAGCAGAATCTAGTGCGGCTTGTGCTGTTCCAATTCGCTTTTGGGCGTATTGAAGACACGACTTATATAAAGCGGATTTTAAATCTGCCGATGTCATATTACTAAAAGAAATTGAAAAAGTCTGAATTTAGATTACATCCAAAATCTCAATCATTTTGTCATTGAATTTTACTTTATCACCAATCTTCATTCCCTTAATCGCCTGAGCAATTGGAGCGGAGATTGAAATGGCGAAGTAGCTTTTTTTGTCGATATCGATTTTACCGGCACTGATCGAAATATAATAATTACCCAAACTGGTAATTACCAGACTACCCGGTGCAACAGTTGTGTGATCTGTATTCGGGTCAATGCGAATCATTTCTTCTTTCAGTTTGCGGGCTTCAAGCATGTGTTTCGCCTGTTGCTCAGCTTCGATCTGAAGCATGGCTTTGCTATTATCGTCTTCGCTTGCCGTGTTTTTAGTTTCCTCGTTGGCAGAATCTTGCGCACTTTTGTATGCATCTGTAGCGGTTTGAATACGCTTAGCCGCATACTCCAGACAAGCTTTGTATAATGCTTCTTTTGGATTTGATTTCTTCTTTGCCACAGGTTTGAGTTTAGGTCAGCAAATGTAAGAATTTCGTTGATTTACGTCTCAAACGTTGACAACTTTGCGTAAAGTGTTGAACAATGTTAATTTAGAAGCGTTATGGATAATACAAATTTATCTTAGTAACTTTGCGCCACATTATGAAAACAGTAATGGATAAAGATCAAGACCAAACCGACTCACCACTAGACGATCGTCACTTTTCTACCGCAGGAGATACTCCCATGCGCGAAGATGCCTTTGCTCTTTCAGATGAGGAAAAAATAAAAATCATTGAAGGTAAATTTTCAGAGATCATGCACACGCTTGGTCTTGACCTGACAGATGATAGCCTTAAAGGAACACCAAAGCGTGTTGCTAAAATGTACGTTAAAGAAATTTTTGGCGGATTGAATCCTGAGAAGGCTCCAACCTCTTCTGATTTTGATAACAAATATAAGTACACTGAAATGTTGGTCGAAAAAGATATCACGGTTTATTCAACTTGTGAACATCACTTTTTACCAATCGTTGGAAAAGCGCATGTAGCTTATTTTTCAAACGGTCATGTGATTGGTCTTTCTAAAATGAACCGCATTGTAGATTATTATGCAAAGCGTCCGCAGGTTCAAGAGCGTATGACCATGCAGGTAGTAAAACACCTTCAAAAAATATTGGGTACTGATGATGTTGCCTGTGTCATTGATGCAAAACATCTCTGCGTTAACTCAAGAGGTATTCGTGACATTCAAAGCAGCACTGTCACCAGCGAATTTGGAGGCAAGTTCAAAGACCCAACTGTGAAGCAGGAGTTTTTGGATTATATTGTGATGAAGCTGGAAATGCTGAAAAATGTTCCTAATTTTCCCTATAGGTGCCGAAAAGAGGGAATTCGGAAGACTTAGATGTAAATAAAGAACACTTGGTTTTTACAAAGAAGAATCAGGACTGCAATGGAAGAAACTAACTGCTCCAAAAATCGTGGAAATTGATGAAACCTACGTTGTTCTGTATTCAAAAAAAATGGGTGAATCTTGCATTTTATTGAACGCAGATGACACTGATTGTTTATGATTAAATAGGATTTACATCTGATCTGATCATCTAAAATCGTATCAAATCTGCGTTATCAGCGTTCCATTTTCCGAATCAAATCTTTCCTTTTAAAATTGATTCGACCACGCTTGGATCTAATAGTGTGGACACATCGCCAAAATCACTGGTTGAACCTTCAGCAATTTTTCTGAGAATGCGGCGCATGATTTTTCCGGAGCGCGTTTTTGGAAGACCTGTTACGAATTGAATTTTATCCGGTCGCGCAATTTTTCCAATGATGGATTCAACTATGTGATTAATTTCTTTGCGCGCAGTTTCTAAATCATCTGGAATGTTTTCACAAATCACGTAGGCGTAAATGCCTTGACCTTTAATGTCGTGCGGGTATCCAACTTCGTGGTGCGAATCATAGAAGGCCATGGAAATTTTATAGCCAATAATCCTTCTGCATTTTTTTCTTCGATTTCTTTTCCTTCAGGTGTTAGTAAAACTGGTTGAATTCCGGGTACAGGTTTGCCCGCAAAAGTTGGAATGTGTTTTCCAATCTCGCCCAAATTTGAAATCATGATTCCACCTGTTTCAGTTTGCCACCAGGTATCCACAACCGGGCATCTGTCTTTACCAACATATTGCGAATACCATTGCCAGGCTTCCAGATTAATAGGTTCACCCACTGAGCCGATTACTTTCAATGAATTCATTTTAAATTGTTCTGGAATATGATGACCGGAAACCATCAATGCGCGAATAGCAGTTGGAGCAGTGTAGAATTGTGTGACCTGATGTTTTTCGATCACCTGCCAGAATCGGGATGCATCCGGAAAATTTGGAACACCTTCAAAAATCACACATGTTGCTCCGGCAAGTAATGGTCCATAAGTGATGTAGGAATGACCAGTCACCCAACCTACATCGGCCGTACACCAAAAAATATCTTTGTCTGAATATTGAAATACATTTCTGAACGTATAATCTGCATACACCATATACCCACCGCTGCTATGCACAACACCTTTAGGTTGACCAGTTGAACCTGACGTGTACAAAATAAATAGTGGATCTTCACTGTCAACTTCTACAGCTTGAAATTCATCTGACACATTTTTTATTTCATCGTGATACCATTTATCCAGATGCGAAGTTTTTACTTCATCACCGGTATATTTTATTGTCAATACAGTTTGCACAGAAGATGACATTTCCAATGCGTCAGCAACAATATTTCTAAGTAGAATTTTTTTATCACCTCGTAATAATCCATCTGATGTGATGACCATTTTCGCATCCGCGTCAACGATACGATCTGCCAACGCTTTTGCAGAAAATCCTGCAAACACAACTGAATGAATGGCTCCCAGCGCGCGCAAGCCAGCATTGCAAAAACAGCTTCTGGAATCATCGGCAAATAAACGCAAACACGATCTCCTTTTTGAATGCCGTTTTTCACCAAGACATTGGCAAAACGATTCACTTCTTTATGCAATTCAGCATAGGTATATTTTTTCACTTCCGTACCTGGATCATTCGGTTCCCAGATTATTGCAGTTTGATTTGCTTTCTCTGCTAAATGCCGATCAATGCAGTTCTCTGTGATATTCAATTTTCCATTCAAAAACCATTTTACATTTGGCTCTTCAAAATTCCAACTCAAAACCTGATTCCACTTTTTTCTCCAGTGAAAAGTTTCTGCAATCGATTCCCAAAACTGTTCAGGGTCTTCCACTGAACCCTGATAGGCTCTTTCATATTCAGCTTCGGTATTAATTTGATAGAATGGTTTAGCCATAACTCACGAATTGATTAACTAAAATTACCGATTTTTTTTGAAAGATCTGTGATATTAATCACGGGCAAGCGCTACGCGGAATAGCTTGTCAAATCCATGTAAGAGAAAACTAAATATAGTGAATTCGTGCAATATTATATCAGTCCAGAAAATGGACAAAAAATTCATCCTGTTCAGATTTATTAAAAATATTGGACACGTTATTGGAATTGTCCAAAAAATGAACGTATATTTGCATGTGTTCAGAAAATTGATGGAAAATGGACAAATCAAAAAAACTTGTTTACGACCGCTCAAAGCCATTTAACGACTTACCTTTACTTCCACCAGATCTTAAACTTGACAATGAGATTTTACTCAAATGGGGACTTGCCAGCCGCGCACTTGCTGCATTGAATAAAAACATATTCAGGCTTCCAAATCCCCACATGCTTATCAATACATTGGCGTTGCGCGAAGCAAAGAGTTCTTCAGAAATTGAAAACATCTTTACAACTGGAGATGAACTCTACAAAGCTATTTCTGACAGCGTCAAAGAAGAGCGCGCCAATCCTTCAACAAAAGAAGTGTTGCGCTATCGTGAGGCAATGTGGGAAGGGTTTAATCAGCTACTAAAAAAAGACAGTCTCACGCTTTCAGGAATTATCGCCATTCATAAACAAGTCAAAAACACAAGTCAAGGAATCAGACCACCCCAATCATTAACAGTGATTAAAAGAGGTAACAGTGAATTCAGATCTGGCGAAGTCATTTATACTCCTCCACGAGGCAAAGGCGTTCTAGAAGCAAAAATGAAAAACCTTTTGCAGTTTATGCACGAAGACAAGTTATCAGATCTTGATCCACTCCTTAAAATGTGTATTGCGCATTATCAGTTTGAAGCAATCCATCCTTTCTCAGATGGCAATGGCCGAACAGGAAGAATCATTAATTTACTCTACTTAATCCAGACACAATTAATATCTCATCCAGTACTTTATCTGAGTAAATACATTATTGAAAACAAAGAAGATTATTACTATCATCTTGCAAACGTAACTCAAAAAAGAGCCTGGAAAAGTTGGATCCTTTTTATGCTGGAAGGTGTGATGCAAACATCAAAACACACCAATCAACTCATTGATGAGATTATCAATCAAATGGACTCAACTTACATTCACGGGAAACAGCAGTTGAAATGGTATAACAAAGACATCAACGAATTAATCTTTACGCAACCTTATTGCAAAGCAAAAACAATTGGTGCAGCGATTGAACGATCAAGCAGAACTACCTTAACTAAGTACATGGCTGATCTGGTATCACTTGGAATTCTTACGCCAAAACAAGATGGCAAAGAAGTATTTTACGTTAATGAAGATTTAGTGCGAATACTAGAAGGATAATACTATTTTTCAACGATGCAGATCCCATCATACTTCAACTCACTTTTACCAGGAACGAATTTGTAAATTTCCAACGTAAAACTCTGATCTGAATTATAAACTAACTGACCTTTAAAGTTGATTTCAGAATGCCCAATCATCATGGAGTTCCATGCTAACCAGGTTGTATTTTGACTCGTCAATTTAATTTTGTCACCAGGTTTTAATCCCGTTATGTCGATCAAAACATGTTCAGCAAAACTGCAGTCTGTGCACCAGCAAACAGTTGTTCTTAGATTAACTTCAAGATACTTTTTTGCACCTGAAGCGAATTCATAATTCCAGTCAGCGGTATCCTTGATGACTAAGTTTTTTTGATCCTGAATTACAATTGTCGTGTCAACTACACAAGAAGTTTTTTTGTGCATTCCTTCATCACTTCTATCTACAGACACAGTATCTTTTTGAGAGAAACCATTTAACGAAAACAAAAACGAAATGCAAAATAAAACTCTAGTCATAAAAACAGATTCAGTCTTCCAAAGATACGGGGTTTAAACCTTCATCCAGAAATTGTTAATGGAATTCGTAAATCACTCAGTTGAACGATTTAGCAAAACACAAAATTGTTGAAAATTTCTTTTGCCTCTACTCTATATCATTACACAAGTATAGATACCTGAACAATTTCCAGCGTCTGATCATCAACCCGATACTCATCCCCAATCACCAAACCCACCAAACATATCAATTCATCATTTGCACCAACAATCACAAGCTGGATTGACTTGTCTGCCATGCTCACTTTTTTGTCAATTAAAATATCTGAAACTAGTTTGTGTCCAGACATTCCCAAAGGCTTGATTTTATCTCCTTGTTGCCAGGTTCGGATAGTGATCGGGAATTTAATTTTTGCAAAATCAAGTTGTTGAATCGCTGAATTATTTTTGATCAGCTCGAATGCTTTTTTTCGTTCCAACTGCACTCCACAAAAATCAAGACAGATCTGATCGTTCAATTCATGAATTTGAGCGAAATGAATTTCAGATTTGCTTACAGCCTCTGTAATCAACAGATCATCCCGATCGATGTAAAAAATAAAATCAAGAGTTCTGAATTCAGCACCTGTTGTACGTGTCAAAAATTTAGAAAATTCTGGAGCATTCTTCTTATAAATTCCATACCCTCTCAAAACTTGTTCTCTGAAAAAAGAATCAGCCTTTTGAATGACATCCAACTTATATCTGATCTGATTTTTATCTTGCCTTTTATGCAATTCATTAAATGCATTCACTTCATGATCAACATGGTGCTTCAAGGAAGTAAACTCGTCAAAAATCGCACTCATTTTTGCCTGATAATCTGGAGTTACTTCAGCTAAAACGGGAATGAGATCGTGTCTGATTTTATTACGCAGATAATCTCTTTTAGCATTGCTGGAATCAGAGCGATAATCTAAATGATTAGCATCAATGTAACGGTAAATTTCTTCTGCTGTAAAATCTGAAAGTGGTCTGACAATTTGATTAGCGTTCACTGGAATTCCGGATAAACCTCTGAAGCCAGTTCCTCTTAATAAGTTGATAAAAAAAGTTTCAATTGAATCATCCAAATGATGCGCCGTGAGTAGAAAAGCATTCGAATTTCCATCAATAAATTTACGAAACCACTCATACCGCAAATTGCGGGCACACTCCTGAATGCTTAACTTTTTTTCATCGGCAATCTGAGCGGTATTGAATTTCTGAACGTGAATCTGCAACTTGTTTTTTGCAGCGTACTCTTGTAAAAAAAGTTCATCTTGATCAGATTCTTTTCCACGCAACTGAAAATTGCAATGCAGCAAGGTATGCTTAATTCCAGATTGCGAAAGTAAATGCGACAAGGTCATGGAATCTTTACCACCACTGATGGCTAAATAAAGTTCAGCCGTTTTTAAAAACGGAAATTTCTGATCAATGATCGTTTGAAATTTCGTTAACATAAGGCTTGTTGTAAGGCTTGCAGTTTCAGTAAACATTCGTCGTATTCGTTTTCAGGTTTGGCGTTGATGGTGATTGCTCCGCCAACGCTGCAAGATACGACCTTCTTATTGCGGTTATATAAAATTGATCTTATCACAACGTTAAAATCATAATCTCCCAATGGGTTGATATATCCGATTGTTCCACTGTATAAACCGCGCTTGAAATTCTCTGTTTTTTCTGCAATCTGCATCGCAGCAATTTTTGGCGCACCCGTCATAGATCCCATTGGAAACGTAGCTTTGATGACATCTGTAAAATTAGTGGTTGGTTTCATTTTGCAAGATACCGTTGACACCAGCTGATGAACCGTTTTGAATGATTTAACTTCGCAAAGTTCATCTACTTTTACTGATTTTTTAGTTGCAATTTTTGAAAGATCATTGCGAACCAAATCAACAATCATGATATTTTCAGCACGCTCTTTTGGATCGTTTTTTAATGTCTCACTAATTGCTTGATCTTCTTCTACATTTTTTCCGCGGCGAGCTGTTCCCTTAATCGGCTCAGATTTTAAATAGATTCCCATCTTCTGCAAATAGCGCTCAGGTGAAGCACTGATAATAAAATGATCCCCCAAATTTAAATAAGCAGAAAAAGGAGCATCCGCAATTTCATTTAATCGCACAAAAGTTTCAAAAGATTTCAATTCAGCATCTTCAGCTGAAAAATTCACGCAATAATTCATCTCATAAATATTGCCGAACTGAATTTCACTCAAAATCGATTGGACATTTTTCAGATAGTCTTCCTTACTCGTTTTTGGCTTTAATTGAATTGCCGTTTTTTGAATTTCAAACGATGGTTTATCAAACTCAAACAGACTTGTAATACTTTTATCATCTAACTCTCCAAAATAATTCAACGTTGATTCTTTATGCTCCAAAACATGACTGGCTACCAAAAAATGTACGACCGGAAATTCCAGCAAATCATCGTTTGAACTTGTCAATTGCGGTTCAATTTTATTTTTGAGATCATAGGTGAGATATCCGAAAATATAATTGCCCTGATGCTGATCTAAAAAAGCCTGTAAGTCCTTAAAATTAAAATTTGTCAGATTCGCCTTGAATTCCGCTTCAAAATCCCAACCCAAAATAAAATGATTATCACTGCCTTTAAGCAAGACACAAGGATCAGGCTCAATTTGGCGCACCAAGTTGTTCCATGATTTTTGGAGATGAATTTGTTTGAGCGTTTTCACGGGTGGTAAAGGTAAGTCAGACCTCCCTAAATCCCTCCACAGGACGGACTTTTTCATTCACTCTTTTTAAAACTTCGGGCTTCCGTCTGGTCAGGAAGTCTTGCACAGGTATTGAAATCGCTGTATTTTACCTACTTTTGTGGCATGGATCAGGAGAATAAAAAATTCAGTGGCGATCGCCGGGACTATAAACATTGGAAAAAAGACGGCCGTTCGTATGGTGGAAATCGCAGCGGAGGAGGCCGAGCTGGCGGAGGTCGTGGTGGTAACGACAGACGTGAAGAGATGGAAGACATCATTTATGGTGTGCGTGCGGTAATAGAAGCTGTGAGATCTGAACGCCCGATTAATAGGATCTTCATTCAACGTGGCATGCAAAAAGAACTTTTCAAAGAATTGAAAGAAGAGCTTGCCAATAAAAAATATTCACTTCAGTTTGTTCCGATTGAAAAATTGGATCGCATGACGCAGCAGAACCACCAGGGCGTTGTTGCTGAAGTATCTCCTATTCAATATCAAAACATCGAAAATATTGTGACCCGACTTTTTGAAAAAGGTGAGATTGCAAACATCCTCATTTTGGATCGATTAACCGATGTTCGAAATTTTGGTGCGATTGCCAGAACGGCTGAATGTACAGGCGTTCACGCTATTGTGATTCCTGATAAAGAAAGTGTTTCAGTAACTTCAGATGCCATTAAAACATCTGCGGGTGCTTTGAATAAAATTCCGGTTTGTAAAGTGCAAGATTTATCTGCCGTTATTCATTATCTGAAAGAAAGTGGTGTGCAAGTTGTTGCGGCCACTGAAAAAACAGATAACCTGGTTTACAGTGTTGACTTTACCTTGCCAACGGCTATCATTCTGGGTTCAGAAGAAGATGGTGTTTCGCTAAGATTAATTGCAGATTCAGATTTAAAAGCAAAAATTCCGATGCAGGGAATGATTTCATCACTGAACGTTTCGGTTTCTGCCGGAATTATGCTGTATGAAGTTCTTCGTCAGCGAATAACTGAATAAATGCATTCGCTGAAACGCAATATCGATTTGATTCTGATCTTAATGATTGGATTTGCACTTCGGTTTTCAGTTTCTATTACCCATTCTTATACCAACGATGAGCTCAGTGCTATCAATCGATTGCGCTATGATTCCTTTTCTGATTTGATTGAAAAAGGAGTTAAAGAAGGCGATATGCATCCAGCTGGTGTGCAGGTTTTTGAAAAAATCTGGTCATCCCTATTTGGCACATCTGAATTGGCTTTGCGGTTGCCTTTTGTTTTATTTGGAACAGCTTCCATCTTTCTTATTTTCTTAATCGGATCAAAATGGTTCAACCGAAAAACCGGAGTTTTTGCTGCAGCGATTTTAGCGGTCTTATATTTTCCAATTGTACAGTCTGAATTAGCACGTCCCTACTCTCCCGGACTATTCATTACTCTTCTAACGGCCTGGTTCTACCACAAAGTTTTATTTTGTGAAGTCAAAAAATATTCAAACGCCATTCTATTAGGATTATGTTTTGCAGCAGGCATGTACACGCATTATTTTCTATTTCTCTTTTTGATTTTTATTGGATTTACGGGTTTGATATTTTTGAGAAAAGACAATTTTAAACTCTATTTACTTTCTTCAATTATCGCCGTTTTACTTTTCATTCCGCACATCTCTATCACACTGCATCACTTGAGTGTAGGCGGATTGGGCTGGCTTGGAAAACCAGATTCAGATTTTTTATTTCAATTTATCTTCTATGCTTTTAATGAATCATGGATGCTGCTCATGTTTCTTTTCGTACTGATTCTGTTTTCATTTTTTCAGAAAGATCGCGAAGCAATTTTTAAATCAAAATACTATTGGTTAAGTGCAAGTTGGTTTTTTGGAATTTATATTCTTGCGCATGCGATATCACTCTATGCTACGCCATTACTCAAATTCCCGGTGATGCTTTTTGCTTTTCCATTTTTGATTTTGATGATTGCTTACCTGATTTCAAATCATCAACGAGACAAGTTAATAGTGGCTGCAATTCTGGTTTTAGGAATAACTTCATCGGTGCTTGAGCAAGATTTATATGGCAACCGTCACCTTGGTTTTAAATACACCGCCAAACATTTGGTTGATTGGAATCAAAAATACGGTGATGAAAATATTTATACGGTTTACAATCTGAGCAATCCTAATTACATGAATTTTTATGCCACTCAATTTGGAGATAGCATTCAATTTGACTGGGATGTTATTGAGTTTGCAGATGATGCGGCTATCAGAAGAGACCTAATGAATCGAACTGAAAAATATTGTGTTGTTGGATATTCAGAGCGGTTAACTTTGCCGCAGGTTTTTGAGACCGTGAAAGAATTTTATCCGTTTTGTATTGAAAACTATCACTATGATAATTCGGCTGTGTTTTTGATGTCGAAAGATACTGTTACTGTTGATCACAGCACTATTTTTGAAGATAAATCTCACCAACAAAATCTGGGTAAACTTAAACTAACAGCAGAAAATGATGCGCATTGGATACGAGACAATCAAGCCTTCCAAGTGATTAAACTCAATAGCGATTCAGCCAAAAAATCACCTGAAACAGCTTGTTATATTTTGGAAAACGATCGCATTTATGGGCCCGATTTCATTTTCAAAAAATCAGACATTACTCAATTCGATGATTACTATCTAAAAGTAATTGTGCAAGGTGTTTGCCCAGCGGAAGGCCAGCTAACCGTTGCCATGTCTGGTACTCGCAACGGTGAAATCATTCAACATAACGGTGAAAATTTTTGGATGGGTCATGATTTAGAAGAGATGCTGATCACAACTTCAGATTCAAGTACTGGAATTGGATCTTCTTATTTTGCTTTTGAAATTCCTGATTTTATAAAAAGATACGGATGATCTAAAAATCTCACTATGGAATCGGAACGGTAAAAGGATTCTGATTACTTCGTTTGAGATTTATGTATTGAATAACAATTGGAATTAATTTTTTCTTCAGACACATAGAAAAAACACCTACGACACGTATCGAATCTCTTTAGTTACGGTAGAAAATGATTTAAACATAGCAATCACCCCGCAATATTTATCAAACGAAAGATTTACTGCTTTTTCAAGTTTTTCTTTGTCTGGGTTTGCAGATTTGAAGGTAAACACGATATGTGTATTCTTATATATTTTTGGATGCTCATCTGTCAGTTCTGCCTCAACATCGATTGAAAAACCATCAATTTGGACTCGCATTTTTTCAATGAGCATCGCAACGTCGATGCCGGTGCAACCCGCCATTGCCGAAAGCATGAGCGCTTTAGGACGATATCCCTTTCCTTTTCCACCAATTTCTTCTGCGCCATCCATGTTCAGAATTCCCCCTGGGGCATCAGCTTCGAAATGAACCCCTTCTTTCCAAGTTGCTTTTACAATGTGCTGTTCCATAAATTCTAATTTGATAAGTCAAAGTTAGAGATTGTAAACCTATTATAATGTGACAATGGTTACGGTATCGCAAAAATATGTTAGGATTGAAGCATTAAGTGCATTATAATTCTATTCACGCATGGCTGTGGCTGTTTAAAGCTTTGTTCAATCCTGAACTTCCAATTTTTATCCTGGAGGATGAGAATCTCAAAAATATTTTCATTCAAAAATTGTCAGTTAAAATATTCATCGTAATATTGCAATATAGAATTACAAAATGGGAGCATCCAAATCAGATCATTTTACCGAAAAACAAAATGCAATGGCATTAATGGCAAAAGCATTAGGTCATCCGGCACGCATTGCCATTCTTGAATATCTGCTCAAAGTAGATTCGTGTATTTGCGGTGACATAGTAGACGAATTACCATTAGCACAGCCTACGATCTCACAACATTTAAAAGAATTGAAATCGGCAGGAATAATAAAAGGATCGATCGAAGGAAACTCTATTTGTTATTGTATCAATGAAAAAGCGCTGGAAAAAATCCAATCTTATTTTGGAAACATTCTCAAAACGCTGGAAAAAAAGAAATCATCTTGTTGCTAAAAATCATTCTTATGAAATTATCAGAAATTAAAAAACACTTAGAAACTGTCAACGACGTAACCTTTCAATTACCTGACGGTTCCATCGTTCCAATTCATTTCCACGTAACTGAAGTTGGTCAGATTACCAAACACTTTATTGATTGCGGCGGAACAGTGCGCAACGAAAAGAAAGTGAACTTCCAATTGTGGGAAGCCAATGATTTTGATCATCGTTTAGCACCGCAAAAATTATTGAATATCATTTCACTTTCTGAGAACAAACTTGGAATTGAAGATTCAGAAATTGAAGTCGAGTATCAATCTAATACAATTGGTAAATATGACCTTGGATTTGATGGTAAAAATTTTCTCTTATTAAATAAACAAACAGATTGTCTGGCAAAAGACAATTGCGGAATTCCTGCAGAAAAACTCAAATTAAAAATGAGTGATTTGTCTGCAAAAGCTGATTCATGTTGTACTCCAGGCGGCGGTTGCTGCTAAACTCAATCAACTTATGTATTCAGAAATTCAAAAATTTATTGACGCACGCCAAGCTGAGTTCAATCTGATTCCAGACGAACGCAAAATCTTGCTTCAAGGCATCGCAAATTATATTCAAAAAAAAATAGACGAAAAAAAACCAGTTCAACTCGTCTATATCTGCATACACAATTCGCGCAGAAGTCATTTTGGTCAGGTAGCAGCCGCAGTTGCTGCAAAACATTTTCAATTGGAATTGAGCACCTATTCTGGAGGCACTGTTGCAACGGCTTTCAACCCAAATGCAATTAATGCGTTACGCAGCATCGGTTTTAAAATTGTTGCTCCGGATCAAAGTTCAAATCCATTGTACCAGGTTCATTTCGGTGATGAAAAGCCTGTTGTTTGTTTTTCAAAAATCTACGATGATGCAATTAACCCAACAAGTGGTTTTGCAGCGATCATGACCTGCGGAGAAGCTGAAGAAAATTGTCCGTTCATTCCTAATGCTGAATATAAAACCAGCACGACTTATGAAGACCCAACAGCATCGGACGGAAGCGGAAAAGAACTTGAAGTGTACACCGATCGTTTTGGTCAAATTTTGAGAGAAACACTTTATGCATTTTCGTTGGTAAAAAAATAAACTTCATGTCGGCAAGTAACTGTACACCTGCGGCTCCAAAAAAACTTGGCTTCCTGGATCGATATTTAACACTATGGATATTTTCTGCCATGGCTGTTGGTGTTGCACTCGGCTATTTTATTCCTGCAGTTGCTACAACAATCAACAACATGTCAAGTGGCACAACAAATATTCCACTTGCCATTGGATTAATTTTGATGATGTATCCACCGCTGGCTAAAGTGCGCTATGAAAAAATTCCAACCATCTTTAAAAATGTAAAACTGGTTTTGGTTTCTCTTCTAATCACTTGGGTTATTGCACCGTTTTTTATGTTTTTACTGGCCTGGTTATTTTTAAGTGATTATCCGGAGTACATGACTGGACTCATTTTAATTGGCATTGCGCCTTGTATTGCAATGGTCATTGTCTGGAATGAACTAGCTGAAGGAAATCGCGAATATATTGCCGGACTCGTTGGATTAAATAGTTTGCTTCAGGTTTTTCTTTATTCTTCATACTCCTATTTTTATTTGACAGAAATGCCGGTACTTTTTGGCATGAAGAGCCTCGATATCACCATTACCATGTCACAAATTGCTGAATCCGTTTTTATTTATTTAGGGATCCCCTTTCTGGCAGGAATAATCAGTCGCTACCGCTTGATTAAATTAAAGGGCATTGAGTGGTATGAAACCAAATTCATTCCGTTCATCTCACCAATCACATTGATTGCGTTGCTCTTTACAATCATCGTCATGTTTAGCCTGAAAGGTAAATTGATTGTTCAAATTCCTGGAGATGCATTATTGATTGCAATTCCACTGGTCATTTATTTTGCGGTGATGTTTGTTATCACGTTTTTCATTGCAAAAAAATGGGGGCAGATTATTCAACGAATGCAGCCTTATCGTTTACTGCTACCGGCAATAATTTTGAGCTTGCAATTGCTGTTTCGATTGGTGTATTTGGGATTAACAGCGGACAAGCTTTTGCCGGTGTAATTGGTCCTTTGGTAGAAGTTCCGGCATTGATTGCGCTGGTGAAACTGATTTTCTGGTTTCGCAAAAAATATTATCCGGATGTTAAATAGTAGAGATGACAGTTTCACGCAAAGGCCGCAAAGAAAAAAACACGCAAAGTGCGCAAAGATTTCGCAAAGCTATTAAAAGGGAATACAAGGATTTGTATTCCCTTTTTTTCCTTAGCCTAGTTAAGACTCTTCAATCAAGTTTAATTGATCAATACAAATGCCGCCCAATAATACGGATCGTATTTTGTGCGCATAATTTTTTGGGTTTGCGCAAATGCTTTTTGAAGATCTTTTAGCTTGATCAATCTTTTGTAAAACAAGGTCATGAATTCTGATGTTTCTTTATCGGGTACTTGCCACAAACTCATGATAATAAATTTTACGCCAGCCATTTTAAAAGCACGCTGCAAGCCATAAACACCTTCACTCCCTTTAATATCTCCTAAGCCTGTTTCACAGGCAGAAAGTACAACCAGCTGCGTATTTCTCATGTCAATATCCACCACTTCCTCTGCGGTTAAAACGCCATCATCTTCTTTGCTTGTCTCGGTTGACCAAACATTGTTTGCACCCGCAAAAACCAAACCAGAACGCATCATCGGATTTTTGTTTTCCAAATAATCAGTATAACCTCTTGCCGATCCTCTGAAATCAGTTACATCTTCAACAATAACAAGTTGGTCTTGCTGTGAACTTTGTTCAGGATCGGGAAAGAAAAATCCATGTGTAGCAATGTGAAGAACTGAACTACCTGAAGCCCGGTTTTTAAATTCAGATTCAGTTGCACTAAGATTCGTTAAATAATTTACCGGATAGTTTTTGTTTTCCAGAATTTGATCAATGGTTTCGGTTTCTGTTTTTGTGCCTTCTAAATAGGACCACACCTCACGTGCTGTGCTATCCGTGTTGTATTCAATACCACCAAAAATAGTTGTTGTTGAATTTGCATCAAAACCAAATTGGTCAGGAGAAATTATTTTAGCAGTACTGGTTACATTTTGAAATTGAAACTGGTCACACAAAAACACATCGTTTTCTCTACTAAGCGAGGCAAAAGAAATTTTATGAAGTAATCCGGAAGGAGAAATGTAAATAGTTTTAATCCCGTCCAATTCCTCTTCCATCGGTTTCCAGATTATATCATAGAGAGCCCTCTTAGCTTCCGATTTTTTTCCATAAAGCCCTTCAATGAAATTCAAATTATTTGAAGGCAGTGAACCAATTAAGTTGATTAATTCAGATTCATTAAAGAGTTCTATCATTTTAGGGAATTCACTATTTTGAGTGACAATCAATGCGCAATAAACAATTTGTTTTCCAGTATCCGCCGGAGCAAATGATTTTTTTTCAAACTGAATAATTTCGATTGCGGCTTGATTTTTTTTCAGTGATGACTTAACGTCCAGCCAACTTTGATTTTGAAGATTTTTGAATTCGCTCAATGCCTGTGAGCTTTGTACTAAATATCTTTCCAATGAATCTGCTCTTTGTTCTAAAAGAAGAGTGGATTGATTAGCTCCTGATTTTTTAGTTATTTGACGTTTTAGAATAATCCATTCCTGATATTTTTCAATCAAAATAGAATCGCCGCTCGACAAAATTGCATTACGCGTAGCGGTTGATGATTTAAGTAATATTCCTTTGAGATAGATAGCGTCATTAAAGGCTGAACCGCAGAGTGACGGGTTAGCGTCTTTTCTATCCAAGGCGATTGAAAATTTCACATCAAAATCACCTTTTATCGTCTTCACATATTCTTCTTGTTCACCTTCAGTCATAATGGCAAAATTCATCTCCAAAAATTTCCGGTTTGATTCCATTATTTCAGCTGAAATAGTTTCTGCGTCGTTATATTTCTTTTGATTCATGAACAGCTTCACCAATAAAGCGAGCGCAGTGTTTACCTCGCGTTCAGCATTTACCAATTGTGCAATAGACAAGGCTTCTTGACAAAATGCCAATGCTTCATCTGTTCTCGAAAG
>JADJEU010000010.1 GCA_016709005.1 Crocinitomicaceae bacterium
TTTGATGAATGATGGGACTTGATTTTTTGAATTAATCTCGTCCCAACTCCTTAAGAAGTTCAGATTTTTCTTTGATTACTTTTTCCAACTGGTGCTGGCTTTTTTGCTTTTCAAAAGATTCCAAAGTGAGTGAGATAAGTTGCGCCACAAACATGCCAAATTTACGCTCGGTGAGATCCCATTTGCGCGGAGCACCTACGTGTTCAAAACAGACCACACCAATCATTTCACCTTCAATGCGAATCGGCACATCAATCATGGATGTGATGCCATATTTTTCCAGATAAGGCTCTACCAATTCTTCAGTTCGATGATCTTCTAAGGCATAATTAGTCGCTATTATTTCCTGAGATGCAAGCATCTTGAAATAGGCTGGCATATCTTTACGCAACAAAACGATATTATCGTTGAACGTATTTGTACTGCGTGTATAGTTCCCTATACATTCAATCATGGTAAAATCTTTATCAGCTTTCCATGCATTTACACGTTCAATGTTTAAAGCAATGGCTGATTCAAGGAGTATCTCCTGAACGGCGCGCGTCAAATGTCCATCACGAATTAAACGTGATTTGGTAAGTTTTTCAATGACGTTAATTTTTGTAATCAGTCCGCTTTGACTTTGTACTTCACGTGTAACATCTTCAATCATCACAATGATGCGTTCACCGCTTACTGCTTTAACCAGCGTTGCATTGAAGTAGACGACATCGCCAAATTTATTTTTAATGGATATTCTGTTCAGATTAACTTTTGAATCCGTCATCTTTTCAGGATTAAACTTAAAATCCGGAGAAAGATCATTCACTTTTTTGCCAACCAGTTCATTCAAATGAAATGCAAAAAATCTGGAAGCATAGGGATTTGCAAATTCGATCGTTCCGTCATTCCGGCAAACCACAACCCCTTGCTCCATTTGCTCGGCGATCAGTGCTAATTCAGGAAACTCTAATTGCATACATTGGGTTTTGTAGAACCAATGTAATAAATAATTCCTTAAGTGATCTAAAAATGAGGTTGTTATTTGGTTAATTTAGAATCAGACCAAGCATTCGAAAAGTCGGCTGGAAGAGGATATAGAAATCTTATTTCAAGGTCTCCAAAAAAGTCAAAACATTTTTTTCAATCCTTGCTTCAACATTTGAATTATCTGCCTTCACAAATTTTTCACCGGTGATTTTTTCGTAAAGTTCAATGTAGCGATCCGTAACAGTATTTACAAATTCATCGGGCATGACAGGCATGGTCTGACCTTCCAATCCCTGAAAATTATTTGCGATTAACCATTCGCGCACAAATTCTTTGGAAAGTTGTTTTTGTTTTTCACCTTTTGCCTGACGTTCTGCATAACCATCTGCGTAAAAATAACGTGACGAATCAGGAGTATGAATTTCATCAATCAGGTAGATTTTTCCATTCTTTTTTCCGAATTCATATTTGGTATCAACCAAAATCAAACCACGCTCAGCGGCAATCTGAGATCCTCTTTCAAACAAAGCGTAAGTATATTTTTCAAGTTGTTCGTAATCTTCTTTTGAAACAATTCCTTTGGCAATAATATCTTCTCTTGAAATATCTTCATCGTGATGACCGCTCTCAGCTTTGGTTGCAGGGGTAATGATGGGAGTTGGAAATTTGTCATTTTCAATCATTCCATCAGGCAGTTTTACACCGCAAAGAATTCTTTTACCAGCTTTGTATTCACGTGCAGCATGACCAGCCAAATACCCCCTGATTACCATTTCAACTTTAAATGGTTCACAGGCATGGCCAACAGCAACACTTGGATCAGGTGTTCCCAAAAGCCAGTTTGGAACAATATCCGATGTCGCTTTTAAAAATTTTGCTGCAAGTTGATTCAAGACTTGACCTTTGAACGGAATTGGTTTTGGAAGAATATAATCAAAAGCAGAAATGCGATCAGAAGCAACTATAACCAGAAAATCATTTTCGAGGGTGTAAACATCACGAACTTTTCCATTATAGATAGATTTTTGTCCGGGAAAATGAAATGCAGAAGTTTTAATTGTTGCCATGATTAGTATGTTCAGCTTTGAAATACAAATTTAGTGAGAAAATCGGCCTGAACCGGCCTGTTGATATTTTGGTGAAAATTGAAATGGTGAAGTTTTCTTGCGCTAACTAATTCGTCGGCAATCCTTTGCTGCTTTGTTCGTTCAATTGGATACGCAGCCATTTCAAAGCCTCTGCGCGTTCACTGAAAATTTTTGTTTTGATGTTGGGCTTGTTCACGCTGAGGTAAAAATTGCCTACAATGCGGTGCCCCAGAGAATCTACTATCAATGCCTTTGCTAAAGTCTTACCCATAAATTCACGACTTGCAACAACTTCACGCGCCTCTTTAGAAACAGATGACAAGTGACCCGAAATAACCATTACACAATATTCTTTTTGATCAGAGAGGATGAGATTCTGTCGTTTTATTTCCCATGCATCCTCTGCTTCAATAAGAACTCATGGTTTGATATAATTTTCGATAATCCCAGATTCTACTAAGGTTAAGCGGTATTTGTCCAGATCGATGCTAGTTTGTAATGCAGTCACAATTCATGAATGAGTCCAATAAAGATAAAAGAAAAATTGAATTGGAAGATTATGCTTAGGCCAATTGCTGATCAAATCCTGGTCGTACAAAGTGCGTCACCAAAGGAAAGTCAGCAAGGATGCGCTTGCGGATTTTATCCAGAATTACCAAAAATGCAAAACATTCAGATTCCAATTCCGGAAAGTGTTTCATCATCGTCTCCCAGGCTGGAAAACTATTTTCAACACCAATCAAAACTACTTTAGCACTTCCATTCGAATCATTTTGTATTGGATCCAGATCGGTATCTGCATCTGCATATTGCGCCTGACTCATGTATGCCCGCGTAATTTTTACCGGTAGTTGAAGTTCATACCAGGCAATGGTATCGTAAGCATCAATAATTTCAGTGATTATTTTTCGGTCGTTTGGAAGTTCCAGTTTAGCACGCTCAGCAAATGTTTTTTTCGCAGCTTCAAATCGTGATTTGTTTTTTGATTTGAATTCCATCAGCTTCATGCGATACTCGTTGGCTAATTTAGACGTGTCATTTGTTCTTGCATTGGCCAAATTTTTTTCACGCCGCAGTTTGTTCGCTTCTGATTCAACCGCAAGATCTTCAAGCGTCACATTATTTTCATCCGCCCATTTCTGCAGCAACTGAAAGGTTTTTTGAAAACTCTGCTGAACTTCTTTCACAGCATCTTCCATGCTCAAACTTTTTTCATTGGGGATAAAAATCTCGCAATGATCGGTCATTGAACAACGCTCGCACCAGCGATCGCAGTAATTAAAAATGCCCGGTATTTTTTCTTTTGACTTGATAATTAGCTTTTTAGAGTATACGAATATAATTAAAAATGAATGTAATGTTACTGTGAAATGTAACTATTTTGCATATTAAGTTGTTTTGAGGGGTATGAAAGCGCTTTTATTGTCTTTATTATTTTTCGTCAGTTTTGTGCTCGGCGCACAACAAGTTCCTGATTTCAGAACTGAGCTTTATTCGCCACAATGGCATAATCCCGCAAGTTTTGGAACATGGAATAAATATTCTATAAATCTGCTTGGAGCTTATGGGGCAATATCTCCCGGCTTTGGATCAGGTGCTTTTATGGTAAATGGTGAGGCATTTGTTGAATTGCCAAATAAGACTTCAGGTATTGGAGTCGGTTGCAATTATTTATACACTGCATTGCAAGATATTGATGAGACTAAAGGTTTGAATCTACAATTAAACTATCAGTTGGAGTTTGATAAATTTAATATTTCTATTGGTGCCGCTCCAGGATTTCAAAAAGTTACCTATAAAGAATTTGACTGGATAGCTACTGACACAACAAATGATCCGAATTTGCCTGGTCCTGGCACTCAAACTAAACTGACAATCGACGCAGGCTTCTTTTTTTATAGCGATAGGTATTATGCAGGATTGTCTGCTGGTCAGATAAATGAACCAGACTATGATTCTTTAAATTTTCGCGCTGGACGAAGACTTTATTTTGATTCTGGTTATCGGTTTAAGGTCTCCAGAAATCTGCAACTCTTTTCATCTCTCTCTATTTCGCATGATGGAGCGACATTTAGAAAAGCTGCTGTAACCCTTATGCTTCAACTCATGAAGCCAGGAATTACTTTTGGCGGAGGATATTCATTTGGCAGCAGTTTTTGGGCTTTGGTTGGTTATGAATATAAACGATTCTCTTTTATCTATACACTGGGCTACCGTCCATTTGTTTTGTCGAGCGGATCAAACTTAAGTCACGAAACACGATTAACCTACAAACTCAAAAAGAAACCCAACTGCTCAACCTGCGAGCACTTCTAAATTTATTTCACCGCAAATAATTCACCCAATTCGGCTTGCGCTTCGCCTTCTTTGGGTTCAACTTCAGCAAAAGGATCAAACGCCAGCATCGCGTCTTTTTCTTTTTTGGTTAAGCGGGTTGATTTGAAAGGAAGAAAATATTTTGGAAGATTTTTTTCAGTTTGATGAATCATTTCAAAAGCAATTGCATCGGTGGTTTTATTTTCTTCCAATTGAATTTTTACTTCGTATGAAAGGCAATAGGCGCGCATGCGTTGCTCTTTCATTTCTTCTGTGCAATAAATGGTCAAAGCGTCAATCACTTTTTGAATCTGCGGAACATTTTTATCATCAATCTCCATCTCTAAAGGATGTACATTTCCAATGGTATCAATGTATGCAGCGAAAGGGTAAGAGTCGCCGGTTTCAACTAAAAGTTCTGAGGCATATTCAACCGAGTGATCCAGTAATTTTTTTAAATCTTCGTTCATAGTTGTTTTTTTTGAACACATAGTCACATAGAAAAAAAACATAGAATCATAGGTGCCTGTATTTATTTTACGCGATCTCTATGTGTCTATGTCTTACTATGATTCTATGTGTTAATTTTTTTTTTTTGAACTATATGTACTCATTATAATAAGGTGTTTTCAGTATTTATGCTTGCAATTTTTTCTCCAGTAAAAACATTTCATCACGCAATCTGGCAGCTTCAATAAAATCTAATTCTTTTGCAGCTTTCTCCATGTCCTTTTTTAATTTCTGAATGGTTTGTGCTAGCTGATCGCGTGTCATGTATTGAATCACCGGATCTGCTGCCATGGCCTGTTGCGCTTCGTAATTATATTCTACCGGAATGTTATCACGATCCGCAACTTTCGTTTGCTTCATGATGCTCTCCTTCGATTTTTTAATCTGAGTTGGAGTGATGTTGTGTTCTCGGTTGTATTCTTCCTGAATTGCTCTTCTTCGATTGGTTTCGTCTATGGTTTTGCGCATGGAATCTGTGATGCGATCTGCATACATAATAACCTGACCATTCACGTTCCGCGCAGCACGACCAACCGTTTGTACAAGTGCACGCTCTGATCTTAAAAAACCTTCTTTGTCTGCATCTAAAATTGCAACCAAAGATACTTCTGGTAAATCCAATCCTTCACGCAATAAGTTTACTCCAATCAAAACATCAAAGGTTCCTAAACGCAGTTGGCGCAAGATCTCTACGCGCTCCAGCGTATCCACATCTGAGTGAATATATCTGCAAGGAATGCCAAGTTTGTCCAAATATTTTGCAGCTCTTCAGCCATTCGTTTTGTGAGTGTCGTTACTAAAACACGCTCATCTTTTTCACGACGAATCTGAATCTCTTCAATCAAATCGTCAATCTGATTCAAACTAGGTTTTACTTCAATCATTGGATCCAGCAAACCAGTTGGTCTGATAATCTGTTCAACAATCACACCTTCTGATTTTTCTAATTCGTACTCGGCAGGGGTTGCACTGACGTAGAGCGTTTGACCAACAATCTCTTCAAATTCTTCAAACGTCAAAGGTCTGTTGTCCATTGCTGCCGGCAATCTGAAACCGTATTCCACCAAATTTAATTTTCGTGAACGATCACCACCATACATGGCTTTAATCTGTGGCATGGTCACATGACTCTCATCTACCATCAAAATAAAATCATCTGGAAAATAATCGATAAGGCAGAATGGCCTTGTGCCCGGTTCACGCTGATCAAAATAGCGTGAGTAGTTTTCAATTCCGTTGCAGTAACCCAATTCGCGAATCATCTCAAGGTCATAATTCACGCGCTCTTCAATACGTTTTGCTTCTAAAAATTTATCTTGCTTTTTCAGAAAGTCAAGGTGCAATCCTAAATCCAGTTCAATTGCACCAATGGCTTTATTGATGGTTGATTGACTAGTCACAAAAATGTTTGCCGGAAAAATATTGATCTCAGAAAAAGTTTCGATTCTGGAATTGTTGATTGGATCCAGCGTATAAATCTCTTCAATCTCATCCCCAAAAAAGATTACACGCAATGCATAATCCGCATAGGCTAAAAAGATATCAATCGTATCACCTTTTACCCTGAAATTACCGCGTTCAGGTGTAATGTCATTTCTTGAATAGAGATTCTCAACCAGCTTCAGCAAAAATTTGTTGCGACTGATGATTTGATTTTTTTGATTGAGATAATACTCTCCTTAAACTCTGCCGGATTTCCAATACCATAAATACACGAAACCGAAGAAACAATAATTACATCTCTTCTGCCTGAGAGCAGGGAAGAGGTTGCTGAAAGCCTTAACTTTTCAATTTCATCATTGATGGCAAGATCTTTTTCAATGAAGGTATCCGTTACCGGCAAGTATGCTTCGGGCTGATAATAATCGTAATATGAAACAAAATATTCGACAGCGTTATCTGGAAAAAATTGTTTGAACTCCCCGTAAAGTTGAGCCGCTAAAGTTTTGTTGTGAGAGAGAATGAGAGTAGGTCTTTTTACTTGTTGAATCACATTGGCCATGGTAAATGTTTTACCACTTCCTGTTACACCCAGCAAGGTTTGTGCAGGCAAGCCACTGTTGATCCCCTCAACTAATTGACGAATAGCTTCAGGTTGATCACCGGTTGGCTGATATTCTGATTGGAGATTAAAATCCATTATCCAACAGCTCCAAAAATGGAAAGTACATTTGTTTCAGGATGACGTACCATGTAGATGTTTGCGTAACATTCTACTTTCGCACTTTTCAAATAAAATCTGACTTCGTATTGATTTTTATCATCCTTCATTTGGGTATAGCGAATCAACTGTGCGTCGATAATCTCATTAAAAATCAAGCCCTCACACCAAAGAAATTCATTCAGAAACTGAATGGTTCTTCCAGCTAAAAACTCGTCGTGCTGACTGCGCTTGTAGTTGGGCTCCATATAACTCATGAGCTTATCTGCATCATGTGTTTTGATTGCAGATTCAACCTCACGTAGAAAAATAACTTCAGGTGCTTTTTTCTTGAACTTCATCGGCTGTTCAGTCTGACTGAATATCATCACCGGAATAAAAAGAAGAATCGTTAATAGCTTTTTCATAGAGCTAATTTAGTTAAAACAGTTTCAATTGGAATACTGTTTTCAAAGTAACTGGTCAGCTTATGAATCACCCGGTCAACAGTTGCATCCGGACAAGAAGCACCGCTTGTCAGAATAATGCGGACCGGATTTTTAGCAGGTAAATACGATTCACTCGCAATTACTTTTTTTGTATGCAGATCAAAGTGCTGAACGGTTGATCTGTTTAATAATTCCAATTCGTCTTTTATGAAATAAGTTGGAAATTTGGTTTCACATAGTTCAACCAGATGGGAGGTGTTAGAACTATTATAACCTCCTACAACAATTGCCAAATCTGCATTTTCTTCCAGTAGTTTCAGCGTTGCAGATTGATTATCATTAGTCGCGTAGCAAAGAGTGTCACGCGTGTTGGCAAAATGATTCTTACCATTTTCCTCACCGTATTTTTGAATGATTGCCTGGTTCAGATAATCCGTGATTTCCTGTGTTTCGGACGCCAGCATGGTAGTTTGATTCACCACGCCAATTTTTTGAAGATCGGTATCAGAATTAAAATCAGCTGTAAATCTTCCAGCAAAAATAGATTCAAAATCAGATTTACTTTTTGTTCCCAGAATTACTTCTGCTAAAATTTTAGCTTCTGCCAGATCACGAATCACAACGGCTTTTGCAAATTCACTGGTATGTGAAAACGTGGCGCGGGTTTCTTCGTGTTTGTCTTTTCCGTGGATAATGACAGTATGGTTTTCTTGTCCAAGTTTTTCTGATTTTTTCCAGACACGTTGCACAAAAGGGCAGGTAGTATCGTATTTTGCTAGTTGAATTCCGCGTGCCGAAAGGATGGACTCAATCTCCAGCGTGGTTCCAAAAGCGGGAATAATAACGATCGATTCTGAATTCAAATCTTCCCAGGGAATAAGTTGATTGCCTTTTGTGTCTTGCAGAAACTGAACGCCTCGTTTGGTGAGATCGTCATTCACTTCAGGATTATGAATCATTTGACTCAACAAATAGATTTGTTTATCTGGATTTTCAGCAATCGCCTTGTAAGAGATTTCAATTGCATTCTCAACGCCAAAACAAAAGCCAAAATGTCTTGCTAGGATTATTTGAACTGGACCAAAGTCCAGTAACGTAGGACTGAAATCCTTTTTTAGTTTATCAGAAGAATTGCGCAACGATTTTACGCGACTAATTATCGGGGAACGATAGTACGATGGAATCTCAAAGGTTTTCAAATCAAAAACTTTTTTCAAAGTTAACGATTATACTGCCTTATTGTTCAAGCGATTTTAAATAATCCAGTCCGGTGTAGTTAAGTTGATCGCCGGTCCAATGATAGACTGTTTTACCTTCTTTATCGAGCAAGAACATAGAAGGGAAAGTCCCTCCCGAAATATCAATAAAAAGTGGGTCGTTATTAAGTCTATAGGTGGTGAAATTTTCTCCATTGTGTTTTTCTAAAAAGGTTTTGGTATCACCTTCTTCACCAGGGAAGATTGCAATAACTGGTACTTTTTGACCATTTTCAAGATTAATTCCTATTTTTTCCGAAGCCGCCTTGCAATGAGGACAAGTTGTAGTAAAAAAAGTAACAAAACTATATCCAGACTCATTGATAACCGAGCCGCCAATTTCATGTTCCAGCGCGTTTATGTTTTCCAGCGTAAAGTCATCGGTTAACATTCCATAATCTGTTGTATAGATAGGCGTGATAAATGAAATTCCGAATCCTAGAGGAAATGCCACTGCAATGCAGACCCATGTCTTAATTTTCGATGTTTTCTGAAAAGCTCTTGTCAATAAACGAAGACTTATTGCAACCAGAATAATGCTTAATAAACGAATCAGAATTGTTGTAAAAACCCAGCCCAAACCAGTTGCGACTACAATATTCTCCAGGAGAAAATTAAAGTTCAGCGGTGCTATTATAGCCAAGGTCATGAAGCCGACCGCAAGAAGTAATTTTAAAATCATAGGGTGTAAAAGTATAAAAAAAAGGCTGTCAGTTCTGACAGCCTTTTTAACAAGTAGGTTATAAACGTACTATTTCAATGAGCATGATCCACCACCAAGTGTGTAAACCGAGCTCCAAGTATCGCAAGCATTCTCAGCATCTTTTTTCTTAGCATCTGGAATTGTAAGTGTATAAGTCGATCCGCTTACAGTACACTCACATGAATAATCTTTTTTACATGAAGTAAGTGCAAATGCACCTCCAACAATAGCAATCATCATTACTTTTTTCATTTTTTGATTTTGATTAAATGGTTTATAATGTCTCAAACATAATAATTTCCTTAATAAAACCTGCAAAAAAACCTTGGGAAATATGAAGTGTTTTTTTTAAATCCTTGTTAAGCAGTGGTTTGAAAATATTGTTGCAATTAAGTTTTGTGCTGATGATTGTATTCTCAAATTTCCCAACGCGCACTATTTAACATAGATTTAATCTTGTTTTGCCAGCGTAATGTCAAAAGTTACGGTCCCATCAACTTGTTTGAGCACACAATTTTTGCGGTTAAGATCTATAATTGAAATGGTCGTAATAACTGAAGATGTATCCGAAGTTTTTGATTCAAGTACCGTGCCGTCTCCACTAACTCGGTAAAGGAGCGTTTCCGATTCAGTGTCTCCATCAAAAGTTAATGTAGACGTAGCGTTGCACCACTCATCGTTTTTTAGTTTACAATCATCAAAGCTAAAGGTTAGTGATCCACCAAGCAGTATGAGGTCAATTCCAAAGCCCAATGTGCTTTCTGACATTACAGCTTTGGTTGCAATCCAGTTACCATCCAGTTTGTTTACGGCTGCTTGATCTTTGTTGCACGAAACGGTAATAAATAGCATTGATAATAAACCAATTGAGATTATTTTTTTCATTGTTCAAGTATAAATTAGTTAGTGGTTACAAGTGTACAAAAAAAATTTCGTTGGATTCCCTATTGGATTTAACGTCGATTAGCTGTTAAAACTAATAGCAAGAAGGCTTTTTACGCCAACTTCAAGCGCTTTTTCATCAATGTCAAACTTTGCATTGTGAACCCCATAAACAATTCCTTTTGCTTCATTCCGGACACCTACACGAATGAAAGTAGCAGGTATTTTTTGTGCAAAAAAGGAAAAATCTTCACCGGTCATTCGAATCGGTAAATCAATCACATTGTCTTCACCCAGGGTCGTTTTCAGAATTGCACGTGTTTGTTCAGTCAGTTGTGGATTGTTTTCGAGATAAGGGTATCCGTTTTCAATTCGCACTATAATTTCAGCACCGGATTCTTCCGCGATGTTTTTAGCAAATTCATGAATTAATTTATGCGCCGCAGTTCGCCAAAGTTCGTTCATTGTTCTGAACGTTCCTTGCAACTCAACTTTATCCGGGATAACATTTGTTGCTCCAAGTCCTTCAATTCTGCCAATAGCAAGTACGCATGGAATTTCTGTTGGACAAAGCTGATCTGGAATTTGTTTCAAAGCTAAAATCAGTTTTGACGCACTGATTATCGGATCTATATTTAATGCAGGCATAGCTGCGTGACCGCCTTTGCCATTGATGGTAAAGTACAGTTCATCGCAGGATGCCATATACATACCTGATTTCAATCCAACTTTTCCAGCTTCTAATTCTGGAAAAACATGCAGTGCAAAAATCTGTTCCACTTTTGGATTTTCGAGCACACCTGCCTCAATCATTAACTTGGCTCCTCCCGGCAATTTTTCTTCACCGGGTTGAAATATGAGTTTAACGGAGGTTGGCAATTCATCTTTTAATTCATTCAAAATTTTAGCAGTTGCCAGTAAAATAGATGTGTGGACGTCGTGTCCGCAGGCGTGCATGATGCCTGCATTGCGAGATTTATAATCTACTTCATTTAATTCCTGAATTGGCAGTGCATCCATATCTGCGCGCAGGGCAATGCATCTCTGCGGATTTTTTTTTGATTCAATGAGAGCGACAACTCCAGTGCCTACAATATTATTTTGAAATTTGATTCCCCACGAAGTGAGTTTCTCCTGAATAAATTTAGAAGTCTCAACTTCCTGAAAAGAGAGTTCAGGATGCTGATGTAAATGACGGCGCATTGCAATCACTTCATCTTTGATCTGTTCTGCTTTCTGTTGTAGTAGTTGGTTCATTGTTTTTCAATCCTGATTTTGTGCTGGTATAAATCATGCGAATAGAAACGTAAAGCATAAAAATACCGAAGACAAGTTTAACCACGTTGGCATTTAATTTCAATGAAAGTTTAGAGCCAAAATAAGCGCCCAAAATAAAAGTGGTGGCAATAATAATTCCATAGCCCCAGTGAATCTGACCTGCTTTGTAATAATTCATGACCGCTAAAATTCCAATTGGAGGCAACATTAATAGCAGGCTTGTACCTTGTGCCATGTGTTGTGATACCCCTAAAAAATAAACTAAAGCAGGAACAATTATCACGCCGCCGCCAACACCTATAAATCCGCTCATAGCGCCAGCAAATATTCCAATCAAAATTAAGATGATAACGGTTTGTGTGGTCATATATCTTTTGTGAGAGAGAAGTAAGGCAATGGTTTTTGAATATCTAAATCTTCGACACCCCAGGCCAAATCAAATCGAACAAAATAGCCCCAGATTTTGGAACGGAAACCGAAACCAAATCCACCAATAATTGGCTCGCGTAAATTCTCTACGTTGATGATGATTGGCTTGTCATTAATCACTTGCGTATTGAAATGATTTTCAGCACTGAATGGATGTGGACCAGTCCATGCTGTTCCAACATCTCCAAAGGCTATAATTTGAAAGTGGCGTACCATTTCACTTCGTATTGGATAGCTTGAAAAGAATGTGAAAATTGGCAGTCTGAATTCGGTATTGTATAGTAAAAAACTATTTCCGTTTCGGATGTTCTGAACAAATCCACGCATCGGCGTTGCAATGGTTTGGAAGCCGAAGTTTTGAGTTGGGTCAACTGTAATTGATTGATCAAAATCCTCTTGCGGACGCAGCACCCAGTTGTCAACTCCTCCCATGTAATAAAGTAGTTTGCGATCACCCAATGAAGTGGCTCCAGCAAGACGATTGACCCAAATAAAATTTCGTGCAATGCGTGTATAGTTTCTGAAATCAAATCCAAGATTAAAAGTTGGATCATAATTACCGCCAAGCTCTTGTAAATATTCTGCAAAAAACTTGAATCGGGTTCCTCGCTGAATATTAAGTTCCATTGGAATGGTATTGTCAAATACAAGTTCCAGATTTAAGCCGGAATTGTAATTGTCCCTTGATTCAAACATCAATGAATTATCTGAATATGGAATAAATACCTGGCGATCTTTTCTGAGATTTACGGTTCCGCGCACCGCCAGAATTTCTGAAATAGGGTAGGAGACTCTGTAGCGAACATCATGCGTCAGCGACTTGTAGAAGCCAGAAGTGTTAATTGATTTCTGCCGGTATATAACCAATCGATGATCCAATCTTTCACGCAGGTGTTGAGCCATAAACAGAAACTCACCTCCACTTGTAAAACTGGTTGGAATGCGAACTCCTCCCAGCAATTTAAAATCGTCAAATAAATCACTTGCTCCAATTTTAAAAAGTGCGTTCATGCCAGGATTAAAGTAAACAGATCCGGGGCCTGAATAAGGCTGATAGTTTGGAAATAGGAAATTATTGTCAAACTGTGAAAGCACAAAATCTTTCGCAAAATTTACTGCGTACATCGTATATTTTGGTGGCGCAAATTTGGGTTTTTGATCGGTGATAGAATCCGTGCTGTCCTTTACCGTAAGCGGATTTGAAATGTACTGACCACTTTGTCCCAACTCTACGATAACGCGCTGATATTTCATGTCGCCAACCTGAATGGTATCATTTGCAGGTTCTTGATTATCACCTTTTGGTTTGTTTCTTTCCTGGCGTTTGATTCTTTTTTCAATGTAAGTCGTATTCCACAATACATCTACTTTGCGCTTATCGGCAACATCTGAAATAAATTTGAATTGATTGTTTTGATAAATGATATAAACCAATTGATTTTTGGAATTCAGATCCTGATCTAAAATACTCGTTACATAGTTCGTTTGTGGCGAATTCACAATGCTCATGCGGTAATGAATAGTAGTGTCAATGTGACTTATTACACTATCTTTTTGTGAGATAAATCTGTTTGTGATACCGTTTTTATCGCTTAGAAAGATGTAGGTGTTTTTTTCAATGGCAAATGGTTTTGTTTCGTTGTCATCAGGCGTTTGGGTAATCTGCTCCAAAAATTTATAAGTATGATCCATGTGTTTCAGATCATAAATAAAGATGTCGTTTTTGTGATCGACGAAATTGATTTCTGGTTTTTTGAAAATGGTATCAGAAGATCGATTGGAAGCAAATAAAATGCGCGATGAATTATCGATAAATACGGGATCAACATCGTCATAAATGTCATCGGTCAATTGTTTGCGTGATTGCGAATTCAAATCAAGTAAATACAAGTCAGACTGACCACCAACCACACCAGAGAAAACCATTTTTTTACCATCGTCTGAATAATCGAAGTCCAGAACTTTATCCAGATCACGAATGTCTTTTTCAATCAATGTTTTATCTTCCAGCGTATAAATGTACATGTGCAAAGCGCCTTTCGACTCTGCAAAAAAGGTAAGCGCTTGCCCTGTAGGATGCCAGCCAATCACCGGATAGGTGTAATCCTGAATGCGTTCCATTTTTGGTTCTGCGGCAAATACTTTTGTGATTTTACCCGTTAAGGTGTCCAGAATTTTAATCCGATATCTTCCCAATTGATTTTCTACATAAGCTATTTTATCGCCATCAGGTGAAATGCGCGCCCCGTAATAGACAGATTCTTTTTTTATCTTATAATTGATTTTGGAACCTTCAGCTTCTGTCTGATTTTTTTACTCTTCAACATAACGTGAACGATAGAAAGAAATATAACTTTTGTTCAGTTTTATAAAATCCATTCCAAGTAGCGAATAAAACGCACGCTCAATGTTTTTGGTAACGCGGGTGACATAAATGATGTTTGGTATCAGTGTTGCGCCATGCGTTTCTGCAATGTAATTCCACACAGCATGGCCAGCGTATGCTTTTTCCTCATCGGTAAGCTTGTTGAATTTGTCAATTTTTTTGGTCAGAATTAAATCCTTCACGCGGCTTTCAACTTCATCATCCCAATCTTTTACGAAATAAGAGATGAGCCCTTTTTCAAGCCACACCGGCATTCCGGAATTCATATTTGATTTTAACTGATCTTTCCAATCACCGCCAAAAAGCATGTGCATCAGCAATACTTCATAGACTGCGCCTTTTATGTTGCGATTGAATTTTTGATGATCGCCTTCATAATACATGAAGATTTTTGAACCTACGATTCTGCTTGTTCCACCAACAGCACTGTACTCATCATTGTTTACGCCCAGATTACTTTGTCTGAATTTTGCTTGACTTTCGTAGACAATCACATCCAGTTTTTCAGGGAATTTATAATCCAGTTTTGATTCAGCCTCCTGCAAATAGTGGTGCATGGTGCGCGCTGTATATACTGCCAGATCTTCATTAATACCGGAGTAGTAAATTTTAAAACGCAGGTAATTGTGATATTTCCAGCTGAACGAATTGTACTGAACACGGTTTTTACCAAATTCCTGATAAGAGCCTTGGTAGAATTGCCCATAACTGACTGAAAAAATCAGCCAGAACAAAAGAGTATTTAAGAGGCGTCTAATCATGTAGTGAACTGTAAAGATACAAATATCAGGGCATGTTTGTTACCTTTGAAATCTTAACACAAAAACAATGGTCAAAGTACATAAACTCACTTACAATCCTTTTCAGGAAAACACGTACATTCTGAGTGATGAAACCCATGAGGCCGTTATCATTGATCCGGGTTGTTATGAGCGCTCTGAGCAAAATCATTTGGTTCAATATATAGAAGCTAACAATTTAAAGCCTGTAATGTTGATTAATACACATTGTCATATTGATCATGTGCTGGGGAATTCCTTTGTAGCTAATAAGTATAACCTTCCATTAGGCATTCATAAAGAAGACCTCATTACGTTAAACTCGATTCCAAATTACGCACACCTCTACGGTTTTGATGGTTATCAGCTTTCACCGGAACCAGCTTACTTTTTAGAGGAAGGTCAAGAAATTAAGTTTGGAAATTCTACGTTGAAAATAATCTTTGGACCTGGGCATGCGCCTGGTCATGTTGCCTTTTTCAGCGCTGCAGATAAATTTGTTATAAACGGTGATATTTTATTCAGCGGCAGTTTTGGACGAGTGGATTTGCCCGGTGGAAATTTTCAGACCTTGAAAAAAACGATTCTTGAAAAGATGTTTGCTTTACCGGATGACACCGTGGTTTATTGCGGACATGGTTCGGAAACAACGATTGGGGCAGAGAAGAAAACGAATCCGATTCGCTACGCAGAATTATAATGGGTTAGTGCACTACTGACAACTCATAACCAGAACACCAGGTTGACTAGTTATGTGAGCAATGAGGTCTTTTGTTCCGTGGGCTCTATTTCATAAATCCAACAATCTCTGAAACTTCTAATCCATAAGCGTTGATTACAGATTCATTCAGTTGCGCATTGTTGGTGATGAGTTTTAGATTTTTGATTCCAAGTGATCGTAGAATTTGCGCGCCTACACCGTAATCACGGTTGTCAGTAGGTTTGGTGATTTGCCCGTTGTATGCTTGCAATTTATCAATCAAGCCAATTTGTTTTTCTTCTTGCTGCATAAAGACCATCACACCTTTTCCTTCTTTTTCAATCATCTGAAGCGCGGCACTTAAGTTTGATTGTTTGTCTGAACGAATCGCATCCAATAAATTATTGGTGAAAGAAGAGGATTCAACGCGAACTAAAACAGATTCATTTTCCGTCCAGTTTCCTTTTACTATGGCAAGATGTTCTTCATCGGTAGTTGTTTGACGATAAGCCATCAACTTAAAATCTCCCCAGATAGTTTTTAATTCGGACTCCAGAATTTTTTCAATCAGCGATTCATGTTTTAATCTGTAAGCAATCAAATCTGCAATGGAAACTATTTTCAAATTAAATTTTGCTGCGATTTCGATCAGCTCTGGCAGACGTGCCATCGTTCCGTCTTCATTCATGATTTCGACAATCACACCAGCCGCTTCAAAGCCTGCTAAACGTGACAAGTCAATGGCTGCTTCAGTATGTCCAGCTCTGCGAAGCACGCCGCCTTTTTTTGCGCGCAATGGAAAAATATGTCCAGGTTTTCCCAGTTCTTCTGGTTTTGTTTCAGGATTAATTAAAGCAAGAATTGTTTTTGCACGATCAGATGCCGAAATTCCGGTGGTGCAGCCGTGACCAATCAAATCAATGGAGACCGTAAAAGGTGTTTCGTAGCTTGCGCTGTTTCGTTGAACCATTAATTCCAAACCAAGACGGTCACATTCATCTTCAACAAGTGGTGCGCAAATTAAACCACGTCCATGGGTTGCCATAAAGTTGACAATTTCAGGTGTTACGTTTCGCGCAGCAGTTAAAAAATCGCCTTCATTTTCACGATCTTCATCATCTACAACAATGATAATTTTTCCGTCGCGAATATCTTGAATCGCTTCTTGAATGGTATGCAGTTTGAACGTCATTGAATTTGAATTGATGTGCAAAATTACCTTTTTTGCGAGGATTGGAATACGCTTTCCAGTTTTTCTGCAGATTGTTGCCAGCTGAAATGTGTGCTAACGTAGCTGCGTCCTGACTTTGCAATGGATTGCGCGATTGTTTGATTGTCGAGTAAATGAATGATTTTATCGGCGAATTCTTGTGCAGTTTCAGCTAATAAAATAGATTCATCGTTTTTAGCACCCAAAGCATTGTTGGCAAGTGGAGTGGTGATAGATGGCAAACCAAGCGCCATGGCTTCCAATAATTTATTCTGTAATCCGGTTCCAATAAAAAGAGGAGCAAGGAATATTTTTCCGCTCACATAACTTGCACGAATATCTTCAACCCAACCTTGAATTTCTACATTTTTTTGCGCCAGTTTTTGTACGCGTGAGCCTGGATTTGCACCGCAAATTAAAACACAAAGTTCCTTTTTTGAAGCAAGTAGTGGTAAAATCTGATTGACAATAAACTCTGCGCATTCAACATTGGGCGCGTAATTCAGGTTGCCTACAAAAACCAAATCATATTTTTTTTCGGGCGATTTTTGATAGTCTAAAAATTCTTCTCCAATTCCATTTTCAATCACATGAATTTTATCTTGCTGCGGATGCTGAATTAGTTTTTTATCCTGAATTGAAATGATGGTATGATGATTAAAATAGTCGAAGATTCTATTTTCATAAGCCGTTAATCTGCGACCTTCAACCTGAAATAAATATTTTCTGATTCCGCTGGAAATTTCTGCTCTACGGTGCATCCCTTTTCCTAAGGCGTCCATGTAGTCAATGGTCTTAGGTGTATTATGAATGTTTTTTACGTATTCTGCCGTTCGGATTAATTGGCAATAAATGTGGTCTGGTTTGATCGTATTCAAAAGCTGATCAATTTTTCGCTTAACTGAAGAGGAATAAAAATAACCTGTCTGAAAAGGTTTGTCCGTGAATAATTGTTTGAATGTATTAAAGTAAATGGTGAAGAAATTCAATTTGAAAACATGTAATTCTTTACAATACTTCTGGACTTCTGTTCGCCAATTTTCTTGAATTTTCTGATCGCTTAAACAAATCAGATAAATGTCATGATGTTTGGAAAGCTCTTTAATTTGATGAAAGGCACGCAGTTTATCACCCTTTTCCAAAGGATACGGAAATCGCGATAAAAGAACTGCTAATTTCATTTTGAATCAGAATCAGAATGGAAGTTTTCCATCAATCAATTGACTGTAAAAGCCAAGCAGTTGTTGAATAATTTGCGTGTTGTTGTATTTTTCTTCAACTAATTTTCGCGCATTCATTGAAATTGATTTTGCGAATTCAGTGTCTTCGATAACTTTTTTAATATGATCATAAAATTGATCCGGTGAATTTGCGATTAGAATATTTTTCCATCTTCACATTCAATTCCTTCAGCACCCACAGTGGTTGTGATTACGATTCTGCCTAACGCCATACCTTCAATAATTTTTACACGCATTCCACTTCCAGATAACAGCGGAACAATCATGACGTTGTATTGGCTCATAAATTCAACGGCGTTTTCGACCGTTGCATGAATTTTAATTTGTGCAGAATCTAGTTTGCGAAGTGAGTCTGGCATTTCTCGTCCGCCCAAATGAAGTTTTACTGGAAGGTCCGCAATTTTATCCCACATCTGATCCAGAAACCAATTCACAGCTTCCAGGTTCGGTGACCAGTTCATGGCTCCCAGGTGAAAAAGAGTAACGGTTTTGTTGAATTTGTTTTTTGTTAGAGGATAATTTTCCAAATCAATTCCAAACGGAATTGTAATCATCGGGACTTTGCATTTAAGATCCAGAAAACGTTGCGTATCTTCAAAACTAATAGCGGCAATTCCGTCAACTTCATTGATGGTTCGCTTTTCGTATTTTTTTAGTTTGGAAGCAAGGTGTTTCAGGTAGAGTTTTTTTGCCTTGTTGCCCGCTGTATTGGCAAGTCGCTCCCAAATGAGATGTTCAAGATTATGACTTCGGAGTACAATTTGAGCAGTTGAGTTTCTGCGTATCGTCGAAATGTACGGTGTCATAAAAAGGCTTTCCAGATGCACTACGTCGTAACTGTTTTCAGTTAGTATACGTATAAGAATTCGGTCAAAATCGGATGAAAAAAATCGACTGATGTTATATGAATCAGATGTCACAAGAGCTGAAAACGCATCAATAATATTTACGCGGGTGTCAATGTATACACCTTTCATTTTTGTTTTAGCCAAAAATTCCTGCGGATATTCCTCTTGCAAAAAGGGTGTTTATCTGTTGAGATTGTAAGTATATGTAAATCTTCATTTACCTTCAAGAGGCCGGATGAAATGTTGTAAATCGCAATGCAGCCGCCGTCTATTTTAGGCAAAGGTGGTTTGTTGCAAAGTTGAAGTATGCGCATGTTTTTATTTTCTTTTATTCAGTATTCTGTTGAACCAGCGTTTGTAGACATCACGGTCAAAAAGTGCCGAGTCGTTGACAGCTTTGTATGTCAGAAAAGCTCCAAGTGGGGCAAGTATAAATGAGCTAAGCCAAAGACCTTTCCACGGTACCATTACTTCTGAGTCTACCATGTTTTCACCGGCAATCGTTAAAATGTAGTACAGAATGAAAAATAAGGTTGCAAAAACAAGTGGGGCACCTAAACCACCTTTTTTTATAATCGCTCCTAAAGGTGCACCAATAAAAAAGAGAATCACAATGGCAAATGACAAAGTGAATTTCTTGTGCCAGGCAACGCGATATTCATCTATACTATACTCGCGCTGCTCTTCTAGCAATTTTTGATGATAAATCATCTCCTTCGTATTGCGGATTTCATTTTGTGCATCCATTCTTGCAGCGTTCAGTTCAGAATTGTGGAGTGAATCAAGTGCTATGATTGTGTCAATTTTAGTCTGTTGTGATTGATTGACTTGCAAACTGTCTGCAAATGTCGGGTCAGCAATAAATTTGTCATTTAAAACCAAAACCTTGTTGTGCAGCGTTTCTGCAAATTGTAAATCTAATGTATCATTTAGTTTTTCCAACGAATCAAGCGCGCTGCCCAGTTGCACAAAATTCATCATCTCAAAATCCTGTTTGTACATTTCTTCATTCGATTTTTCAAGATCAAAACCCGACATATTGAATTTGATAACTGCATCTACAAAAAAAGATTTTTGATAGTCTACATTGATCTTGTCGAATTTTTTTCCGGGTACCTTTTCGTAGATGACGCCGCTGACAAGTTGGAGAAACATGTAGTTTTTATTGTCTGACCGAAGCATTTGTCCCTGTTTGGCACGAATTATTCTGCGATCACCATTACTGGTAAAATCATAGATTAAGACACCTGTAAGGTTACCTTCATCATCATTTTTTTTATCAACTTTTATTTGATAACCTTCAATTTCTTTATAGAAGATTCCTTCTTTTAGCATGAACTCTGGTTTGGTATCCAGAATGTCCCAATAGATTGCATGCCATTTTAAGTTGGCAATTGGAAGAATATAATTTGTAAAATAAAATGCGGACAGACTCAAAATAAAAACAAAAACCAACATAGGTCGCATGACTTTTATAAGTGAGATTCCTGCAGATTTTAAAGCTGTGAGTTCATTGTTTTCAGCCAGATTCCCAAACGTCATGATTGAAGAAAAGAGAATGGCAATTGGCAGCGCCAATGGAATTAAACTTGCTGAAACGTAGAACAACATCTCTAGAATAATTGAAAGCTCCAGCCCTTTGCCCATTAAATCATCAATGTATTTCCACAAGAATTGCATGATAAGAAAGAACATGGCTATAGCAAACGTAACCAGAAATGGTCCGATAAATGACCGGATAATAAAGCGATGAAGTCTTTTCAAAATATGCTTTTTTAGGCTAACGTAAAAACCTTAAAAAAGATATGCAAAGATGCATTAAAAAGATCCGATAGTAGTTTTAAGATCCTGGATTTGATTTTCCCAAAGTCGTTTTGCATCGTCAATGTCCCCAGATTCAGCAAAATCGGTAATGAGCAAAGCGACATCATTTGTCAGATCATCTACCTTGATAGTGAATTCAAAGTAAGTTTTTAAACCATCTTCATGATCATCAATCCATTGGAATTTAACTGACTCACCTTTTTTGCGGCTAACGAGTTTTGCCTGTTGAACACTACCATCCCAAATGAAGGTAAATAAATCATCCTTGATGTTCACATCGTCAGCAAACCATTCACTTAATCCACTGGGTGTACTGATCATATTGAAAAGCACTGATGTCGATGAGTTCACCTCAAATTCCATCTCGTATTTTACTTTCTCTGACATTATTTTGAATTCTATTTAAGCCAGAAATTTACTAAAATTTTATCGATGAAAACATATAATTGGTCGATAAAAATTAAAAAGTGCTGAGAATAAAGAGCCAGAAGGACAAATCGTGCAATGTACATGCTAAGCCTAGAAATTGTTCAAAAAAACTCCGATTTATAGTCGGAGTTTTTTTTAAGGATAAAAAGTTTTGCAATTTTATTTGAGTACGGTTACGTGTCCTCTGTGTGTATGTCGTTTATCAGACATATTTTCTTTGAATTCAATTTGCCAGATGTAAACTCCGTCTTCAACGAGTCCTTGGTCTGAGTAAGTTCCGTCCCATCCGTATGCGGCATCGTAAGATTCAAAAACAACTTCCCCCCAACGGTTAAAAATGGTCAGGTGATAATCAAATGGATCGTACCCTGAAGTAAATACAGGGAAGAATCCTTCGTTAAATTCATCACCATCAGGTGTAAAGATATTAGGCACGTAGAAAATGATTACGTCTTGAATGATCACCAATTGCTGCGCGGTATCTGGACACATACCATTGTTGCTGGCAATTAAAGTAACCAGATATTGATTAGGTGCAACCGGGTAAGTGTGAGAAGGATTTACCTGAAACACATAGGGGGTTGTATCGCCAAAATCCCACTGATAAGTATCTGCAAAATCAGATGTGTTAGTGAACTGGACTTCGGTATCATCGATGGTAATTATTTGCGGCGCAAAAGAGAATTCAGCTTCAGCCTGATCATAGACGGTAATGTAATTAGAGATAGAAGCAGAACCAAAACAACCAAAAGGACTGGTTACGTTAAGTGTTATTGAATAAACACCGGAATTAAAAATACTCGTGACCGAATCACACCCAGTAGCCCCTGGCCCTGTACCAAAATCCCAGACACAATTTTGTCCGGGAATGTCAGTAGTATTGTGGAACATAGTGGTAAATGGTTCACATCCCACAAGCGAATCTGCATAAAAAGACACGGTAGGATTAGGGTGAACGGTGATTACAAAGTCTTCAGCTACACCCAGACATCCATTAGCAGAAGTCGGAGTCACAGAAACAGTCACATCAATATCCGCACCGGTAGTATTAGAAGCAAGGAAGATTGGAATGTTTCCTGCACCAGTTAAACCAAAACCGACATCTACACCAGATGTATTTGTCCACGTAAATGTAGAACCAGCGAGGTTTGCCCCAAAAGTTTGAACAATTAAATTAGTACCATGACAAATTTCCTGATCAACGAGCGGATTCATAACCGGAGTCGGGAACGTTGAGATTGTGGCGTTACCTGTAACTGTATTTGTACAACCGTTTCCATCGGTAACAGATACCAGATCATAAGAGCCAATCGCGGCTCCAACAATAGTATGTGATGGTGTTGCAATTGAAGAAACAGTAACCGGGGTACCGTTAAAATTATAAGAGAGATCCCACGGTACAATTCCAGCTGTTAAGTTGAAGGTTATATCTGGTAGGTTATTTTCCGGACAAATGGTAATCGTACCAGCAATAGTTGCATTAGGCAAACCATTTACCACAATATCTTCGCTGAAAGTGGCCAGAGCGCAACCCGGCACATTGACGGTATTTGTAACTGTATAAGTCCCCGGGGTAGAGGCGCTCAGATCCACTAAACCAGTACCACCTGTAATAGAAAGTCCTGCAGGAGCCGCCGTAAATACACCACCTGTTCCACCACCTACAAATGTTGGCATTGGGTCTAAATCATTTGCGCAATAAGTTGCAAAAGTAAAATCAGCCTCGGGGTTGTCAGTGATTGTTAAGTTGAGAGTGCTGGTTTGCGGACAAAGAGAACCGGGAGCAGTAGCGGTGTTGTAAGTGATCGCATACGTTCCCACATCACTGGTAAGAAGCGTAACAGCGCCTGTTGCCGTGTTGATGTTTAAATTTGGTCCGCCGCTAACTACAGTATACGAAAACGCGCCCCCCGGCATTCCAGTGATTGTAGCTGTAGGATCCGTTCCGGTTTGGCAATACGTTAAACCAAGTGGATAAGTGAAAGACGGATCATCTAAAGGATTTACGTTTACAATAACTTGATCGGTATTGGTACAAAGGTTTGCATCAGTACCAGTAACCGTATATGTAGTCGTTGTAGAAGGATTAAAAGCAACTCCGTCGCTCACACTGTTATCCCATGAGTAGACACCGCCTACACCCGCACCTGTTCCGGTAAGTGTAGCAGGATCTCCAATACAAATCGTTTGATCAAGACCTGCATTGACAGCCGGTAAAGGATTAACGGTAATGGTAACCTGATCTGTATTGACACAGTTGTTGACATCTGTTCCTGTAACGGTGTATGTCGTTGTTGCAGCAGGCGTAAAAGTCACACCATTTGTTACCCCGTTATTCCATACATAAGTTGAAGCCCCCGTTCCATTTAATACACTAACATCACCTGCACATAAAGTTTGATCAGGACCTGCTCCCACAAGGGGAAGAGGATTTACTGTAACAACAACTTGATCGGTTCCCTGACAACCATTAATATCTGTTCCGGTAACAGTGTAAGTAAGAGTTGATACGGGAGCAAAAGCTACGCTGTTTGTTACCGCGTTATCCCATGAGTAAACTCCTCCCACACCCGCACCTGTTCCTGTCAGAGTAGCAGCAGCCCCAATACAAATAGTTTGATCAGCACCTGCGTTGATTGCAGGCGCAGCAAAGAAAGGTCCGCCAGTAACAGTGTAAGGACAACCATTTCCATCGTTGATGGTGAATGAATAATTGTCACCAAAATTAAGCCCAGTAATTGTGATAGTACCACCGTTGGCAGCAGTTGTATTACTGAAAGAAGCCGTTGCTGGTAAAAGATTGCTTGCGGTAAAGTTTGTTCCGTTCACTGCAGGCAATCCTCCATTAAGTGTAAAAGTTGCAGAAGTTGTTGCGCAGTCTTGCGTCGAGGTATATGTAAACTCCGGCAAATATTGAACCGCAAACGGAGTTCCTAATTCATAGCACGGCATGGTTGTGTTAACATAACTGTAGGTTCCGTCAAACATACTGTACATGGTGATAGGTACATAGTAGATTGTGTTATTTGTAAAAGTTCCCGGAGGATATGCATTGATCATTGCCATATCATTAAGATCAGACAAATTAAAATCACTTGCCAAACCTAAGAAGCAAGGATCATCTGGGATATTTGCAACCAGATCAGGAGTGAGCGCGACAGTTGGCGGACAAGAATAAATCAACCAGGAAACACCTGGGTCGTAAGCAGGTCCCGGAGGCGCAAATTGCTCAGCAGGGGCCGTGAAATCCATGTTTGAATTGATATCAATCTGATCACCAAAACACAGTACATAGTTGTTAGTACTAGAACCGGTAATGTTTGCAGAATAAGTTCCTATATCAACGTTACATGCGCACGAAGGTGGAGCAGTGGAGTTGATGGTACTTGTACAAGCAGGATTGGAAGTGAAATAAGTTGTGATGGTAATTGGGTTTCCGTTTGAAGGGATTCCAGTAATGGTATAGTTATCCGGACTTGTAAAAGGTGGAGATATGGTAGTTGTATAAAGCGTACCACCGTTGTTTACTTCGACAACCAAGCTACCCGCCGCAGGAGGAGAAGAATAGGTAACCGTACCCGTCACTTCAAAAGTATTATCAGTCAAACACCCACTTAGATTTGCAGTAAAGTTGTCAATGTTACAAACGCAGATTGGTGCGGTGTAGTTCACGGTTTGAGTACAAGTAGGCGCCGCAGTAAAATAAGCAGTAATATCACAAGCAGCCCCGTTTGCATTTTGTCCGGTAAGACTATAATTTGTTGGTGAAGTAAAAGGTGGATTAAAAACTTGCTGCACACCGTTACAATCTTCCACTACCAATTGACCCGCAGCAGGCGCTCCGGTAAAAGAAACCTGACCGGTTGTAGAGTATGTATTAGGTCCTGCAACACAAGCTCCAACATTGGCGGTTAAGTTGGTTAATGTACAAGTTGGCGGAGGTGTCGCACAATCAATTACCCATCCTGATGAGCATCCTGTATTGGAAAGAATGAGTTGAGTGAATGGAATCGTTGAGCAAATTGTCACCTGGCAAGTTCCATAAAAGCCCGATCCACAATTGTATGGTCCAATAACATTTCCGGCAACGCCGCAGTTGACAGCAGTGATGGTAAGTACACCTCCTGTATTTGTTGTAAGCGTTGCATAGTCATCCGTATTTACTGCAGAATAAGCAACAGTCAGACATGAAACCGGAGGGCCAACAACAGTTGTGATTAATTGTCCGCTGCAACTACCTCCATCCCAAAATGCCGGCCCGCTTGCTGTACCCGGAACATTCGATGCGCAACCAGGGTCTGGATCTGGATAGTTGTTATCAGGAACAGGTCCAGTTGTTGTGTAATTGCCACAGTTGTTTGGTGTTTGTGCAAGTGAGGCTTGAATGCTAAAGGCAATTAAAAATAATGCGACTACGTTTTTCATCTTTTCGGGTTAAAAAAAACTGCAAAAACTCTGACCTGAATCCATCAGTATTGATTTTGCAAGCCCTAAGTTAAACGAAATTTCGTTGCAAAGAGTTACGAAACCTGACGGCAAGGCTACTTAGAGATAACTTCCAATTGTTCAAAAAGTTCATTCTAATGTTAACATTCAAGTTCAGGATTAGTCAATACTCAAAATGACATTGTTTCTTTAAATTCGATCTGCCAGATATAAACTCCATCCTCAACCAATCCTTGATCTGAATAGGTGCCATCCCAGCCTTTGGAGGCATCATAAGACTCAAAAACGATTTCACCCCAACGGTTGAAAATAGTTAAATGATAATCAAAAGGATCATAACCCGAAGTAAAAATTGGTATAAATCCTTCATTGAATTCATCGTGATCAGGCGTGAAAACATTAGGCACATAGAAGATCAAAACATCTTGAATTGTGATCAACTGCTGCGCCGTGTCAGCGCACATACCGTTATTGTTTGACGCGATTAAAGTTGCTAAATAAGAATTAGGGACCGCCGGATAGGTGTGGGTTGGATTGATCTGATAGACGTAAGGTGTTGAATCGCCAAAATCCCACAAATAGGAGTCAGCAAAATCTGAATGATTCATAAATTCGACTTCGGTATCACCGATATCCAAAATTTGGGGCGCATAGGAAAATGATGCAACCGGTGTGTCAAAAACATTAATATAATTTGACATCGTTGCCGATCCGAAACAGCCGTCAACAGTTGTAACAGATAACGTCACATCATAGCTACCAGTATTGAACGTGTTTGTAACCCCAGCACAACCAAATGCTAGTGGCCCGGTTCCAAAATCCCAGAAACAATCTTGGCCTGAAATGCTTGAAGTATTGATAAAGTTTACAACAAATGGTGAGCATCCATTCAACGTATCAGCCTGGAATGAAACTATTGGATTTGCATGAATTGTTATGTCAAAACTAATAGGCAAGCCATCACAACCTTGTGGTGATTCTGGAGTCACCTGAACTGTTGCGGTGATGTCTGCACCTGAACCGTTTTGTGCAAGAAATATTGGAATATTCCCAGAGCCTGATAAACCAAATCCAATATCGATACCAGTAATATTTGTCCAATCAAAAGTAGATCCAGCGATACTAGATCCAAAAGTTTGAGTAATTAAATTTTGGCCTTCGCATATTTCCTGATCAACGAGCGGATTCATAACCGGAGTCGGGAATGTTGAGATTGTTGCGTTACCTGTAACTGTAATCATACAACCGTTTCCATCGGTAACAGATACTAGATCATAAGATCCAATTGAGGCTCCAACAATAGTATGCGATGGTGTTGCAATTGAAGAAACAGTAACCGGGGTACCGTTAAAATTATAAGAGAGATCCCACGGTACAATTCCTGATGTTAAGTTGAACGTTATACTTGGTAACGGATCTTCCGGACAAATGGTAATCGTACCAGCAATCGTTGCATTTGGCAAACCATTTATTGTGATGTCATCATCAAAGGAAGCAAGAGCACAACCAGGAATATTTATCGTATTTGTAATAGTATAGGTTCCGGGTGTACTCGCACTTAAGTCAACTACTCCGGTTGCTGCATTGATTGATAATCCTGCAGGCAGTGCTGTGAAGATTCCGCCGCTACCACCATTTATAAATGTTGGATTTGGGTCAAGAACATTTGAACAATAAGTCCCAAAATCAAAATCGGCAACAGGAGCGTCTGTGATTGTCATGTTCAACGTTGTTGTTTGTGGACAAAGAGAACCTGGTGCACCTGCAGTGTTGTAAGTAATAGCATAAGTACCTAAATCACTAGCGCTGAGATCAACAAGACCTGTAGTAGCATTTAAACTTAAAGTTGGTCCTCCGCTCACAACTGTGAAAGAAAAAGTTCCACCTGCGAGACCTGTTACGAGTGCTGTTGGATCGGTAGCTGTTTGACAATAAGTCAATCCCGTCGGATAGTTAAACGAAGGATCATCTAATGGATTAATCGTAACAGTCACTTGATCAGTAGCAGAGCATAAGTTAGAATTTGTTCCAGTTACGGTATAGGTATTTGTTGCGATTGGATTGAAAGCGACACCGTCTGTTACGCCATTATCCCACGCATAGACGCCACCAACACCTGCGCCAGAACCTGCTAATGTTGCAGGATCACCGATACAGATTGTTTGGTCAGGACCTGCACTGATAACAGGTATTGGACTAACTGTTACGACGACTTGATCTGTACCTTGACATCCGCCTGCAGCAGTGCCTGTAACGGTATAAGTTAATGTAGCAATAGGATTGAATACAACACCATCTGTAACACCATTGTCCCAAACATAAACTCCTCCGACTCCTGCACCGGTAGCTGTGAGTACAGTGGCATCCCCGGAACAGATTGTTTGATCTGGTCCTGCATTAATTGTTGGGGTAGTGATTATCGTAAATGTGATTGTCGAATCATCAGGACAAGGGCCCGGCGTAGTATAGGTTACGCTATATGCCCCGGCGGTTGAAGTGTTTGGTGTTATTTGTCCGGTTGCAGCATTGATGGTTAATCCTGCTGGCGCTGATGTAAATGTACCACCTGCAACTCCTGTAATTATTGGGTTGGTAGCAGGCGAAGAAACGCAAAGTGTTGTGTTTGGATAGTTGAATCCTGGATTTTGAAGAGGGGGAAATGGTCCGCCTGTTATAGTGTAAGGACAACCGTTTCCATCGGTCACTGTGAATGAATAATTCTGACCACCTGTTAAACCATTGATTACAAATGAGCCATTATTTGGTGCTGTGGTACTCGTGAAATTGGCAGTTGCAGGTAAAAGATTACTTGCCGTAAAGTTTGAACCATTAACCGCTGGAAGTCCTCCTGAAACTGTTATTGTTGCAGTACCATTGTTACAGTCTTGTACAATTGCAGAATTGAATTCAGGCAGATATTGGACTGCAAATGGAGCTCCTAATTCATAACACGGCAAACTCGTGTTTACATAACTATAAGTTCCACTTGACATGCTATACATCGTGATTGGAACATAGTAGATTGTGTTGTTCGTAAACGTTCCCAGCGGAAATGAATTAATCATCGCTAGATCATTTAAATCTGTAAGATCAAAATCACTTAATAAACCAAGAAAACAAGGGTCATCGGGTATGTTGGTAATCAAATTTGGAACAAGTGCAACGGTTGGTGGGCATGAATAAATCAACCACGAGACACCCGGGTCATAAGGAGGTCCCGGAGGTGCAAATTGTTCTGCCGGAGGTGTGAAATCCATATTTGAATTAATATCAATCTGATCTCCATAACACAAAACATAATTGTTTGTGCTGGATCCTGTAATTGTGGCATTGAATGTTCCAATATCGACAATGCATCCACAGGATGGTGGGGCAGTTGAATTTATTGTATTGGTACAAGCCGGCAACGCGCTGAAAAAAGTTGTAATTGTTATTGGATTTCCGTTTGACGGAATACCAGTTATAGTATAATTATCCGGACTAGTAAAGGGAGGATTAATAGTTGTTGTATAAGTGAAGCCTCCGTTCGTCACCTCTATAATTAAAGTACCACCTGCAGGTGGGGATGAGTAAGTTACCGTTCCTGTAACTTCAAAGTATTGTCCGGTAAACAAGCACCTAGATTTGCAGTAAAGTTATCTATGTTGCAAGTGCATACCGGAGCAGTGTAATTGATCGTTTGTGTACATGCTAAATCAGCACTGAAGAAAGCAGTAATATCACAAGCAAGGCCGTTTGCATTTTGCCCAGTGAGCGAGTAATTGACCGGAGACACAAAGGGTGCATTGAAAACTTGTTGCACACCATTGCAATCTTCAATAATTAACTGACCGCCAGCGGGTGCATTCACAAAGGTAACTTGGCCAGTTGTTGAATATGTATTTAATCCAACCACACAAGCACCAACATTTGCTGTAAGATTGGTGATTGAACAAGGTGCACTACAGTCAATCACTTGAACAGTTGTTGAAGAACTTGATTGACATGGCGGTTGGCCTATCACATAGTTGATGGTATGCGTTCCGATACCTGCTGTTGCTGGGTTAAATGATCCTGTAGCACTAACACCGGGTCCACTCCAGTCTCCTCCCATATTTACTGCAGTCATTTGCAAGGCAGGATCTGTTGAGCAAAGTGGTCCGGCCGGATTAATAGTTGGGTCAGGTGGACCGGTTTGCGCGGCGGGAGGCGGAGCAAGATCCATGGTAAAAGTTGTAGAAGCACCACTCCAGTTTTCAACCACAATCATGAGTACATCACCGGCCACTACGTTTGGTGAAGGAACAGAAGAGGTGCACGGAAAAAAAGTACCAAATTGATTACAACCATTTGCAAAGTCTGCATAGTTACAGCTGATTTCATTACCAACATTGTTGATCGCATTGCATGGGTCTCCGGCTGGTACATCAAAAATTGCAACATCCAAAAATCCAGTAGCCGCATCGCCATCAATCAGGAGTTGAAGTGGTCCACTGCTAGTAATATAGAGAACGATGTATGCATAATCGGGTCCAATAAAATCAAGACAAGAACTAACCGGTGCTCCAGGCGTATTAAATGCAAAGGGCCCTGCGGTACCCGGTGTGCATATTGTAATGTCTGTGTTACACCCATTACCAGATTGGACAGGTAAGCTGCAAGTCACGTCAATGTCAACACACGAAGAAGAACTTGAACATGGAAATTCATCCAATAATAAATTGACGGTACCAGTGAAAGTTGCAACCCATGTAATGGTTGATTGGGTTCCGCAATCGTCATCGTTATAGTCAAGTACAGTGAAGCCAAATGCATCGTATAAGGTTAATTCAGTATCAGTAAATAAAGTACCACCACACGTTGTAAATTCATAGGTATTGCCCGCTACTACGTTCACAGAAACATATTCACCTGGATTAACACAACCTGCTGTCATGGTTCCTGGACAGGGAGGTGTAGCATCGATATAAAATGTATTGTTGAATGCGCATTGACCGTATGAAGCCATTGTTGCGAATCCTGCTAAAACTAGACTGAGTAATTTTTTCATAGTTCGATTTCTTAGTCAATGATGGTATAACGATCCGGCATTGATAAAATCCGATCTTGTCTTTCTTTTGGGAGCTTATTAAATTCTTCACGAGTTAGCGTAGTTTTTACTTCACCTTCTTGCTTGTTTTCATTTTCGGCTTGTTGTTTTTTCCACTCCTGGAACTTGATTTGATATTCTTCGTCAGTCATCGATCCTTGTTCTGGCATGCCGTTTTGCTTTGCATATTCAACTGAACTCAAATAGTTTTCTACAGCTTCAATTTTAACGTCCAGATACTTTATTAAACCTTCAACACGATTGATTTCAGTACTGTCTGACGCTGCTGCGTTTTTGAGTTCAGTCAGCCTTACTTCAAGCTGATTTTTTTTGCCTTGTAAACGCTGCAATTCAAGTTTTGGATCATCATTTTCGAATGCTTTTGATAAGGCTGGTGACACATTAGCCTCCTCTGGCGCTTGCTGACTAAAGGCTGCTGCGCCCAGCAGAGATAAAAACAGAATGGACAGAATTTTTTTCATGGTATTAAAATTTTGTAAGCCGTTGTCTCATTAACATCATGAACACTTTTTTGAGAATTCAATAATGAACTAATAATTAGGAGACGAGCAAATTTAGGGAAAGTTGTCTGGGAATCACTTACCACTTAAACAGACTATCAACCGATTACGAAAGTTTTGAACAAAAAAAAGCCGCTCCTTTGCAGGAACGGCTTTCATTAAAGACTTTTACTAAAAACTATTTAGTCTCCGTTTTCTTTTTGTCACAAGTAGTAGTAGTTCCACCACCCTGGCAGCAAGATGATTTTTTCTTATCTGTTTTTTTGGTTGTAGTGCTTGTGGTTGTTGTGTTAGATTTTTTACCATCCTGAGCTAATACAGTAACTGCTGTTCCTGAAAATGCAAGAAGAGCAACTGCTAAAACTAATTTTTTCATATTCAATTTGTTTTTGTTTTGTTAAATGTAAGGACTTTCTGAATCGGCTGTTGTTAAAATTTTGCTAAAAAATCAATTGAACGATTAAGAACGGCTAATTCTAATTTTAGATTTTTCCGATAACAGTTGTTTTTCCTTGAACTATATCGCCAATATTTACATCGATCTGAGTTCCTATTGGAAGAAAAATGTCAACCCGCGAACCAAATTTGATAAATCCAAATTCACTTGCTGCAATAACAGTTTCATTTTCTTTAGAATAACAAACTATTCTGCGTGCAACGGCTCCGGCAATTTGTCTGAATAATATTTCTTTACCATTAGCATGTTGAACAACAACTGTCGTCCGCTCATTTTCAGTGGAGGATTTTGGATGCCAGGCAACCAGGTATTTTCCTGCATGATATTTTACGTATTTGGTAATTCCTGATATCGGATTCCATTGCACATGTACATTTAATGGCGACATGAAAATAGAGATTTGTACACGTCTGTCTTTAAAGTATTCTGTTTCCTCTGTCTCTTCAATCACAACAACTTTTCCATCAGCTGGGCAAATAATAAGATTGTCACCTTGAGGCGCTTTACGAAATGGGACCCTGAAAAACTGAACCACCAAATAAAACATCACCAGTAAAAATGCATTGATCAACCAATACAAAATCAAAATGTCTTTTAAAAATATATGATTAACAGTAAAGATTGTTGCACAGATTATGAGTGCGATTAAAATGATTACATAACCTTCTTTGTGGATTTTCATGTGTGATTAAAAAAGTGGTTTTAAAAAATAAATTTTTCTAGAAAAAAGATAACTGGCACAACAAAAAGTACAGCATCAAAACGATCTAAAATTCCTCCGTGACCTGGTAAAATGGTGCCAGAATCTTTCACATTAACGCTGCGCTTAAGCATGGATTGAACTAAATCACCGAATGTGCCAATGACGCCAGCAACAAGTGCATAGGTGATATATTTTAAATAAGATTCTTCGAGGAGATATGCGAGTAATATTCCAGCAATCATTGCAAAAACAACTCCACCAATAAATCCTTCCCAGGTTTTTTTTGGTGAGATGCGTTCAAATAATTTGTGCTTACCAATTAATCTGCCTGTAAGATATGCGAAGGTATCATTTGACCATATCAGAATAAAGATAGAAAGCACTGGCCAGATATAATGCTGAAATTTGTCCAGTTCAAGTCTCGTAGCAAGTTGATTCAGCAATACAAAGGGAATTACCAAATAAATAATTCCTGCAACGGTAATAGAGATGTTTTCGAATGGCTTGGATTGAGCTCTGAACAACTCAGCAATACCGATTGCAATAAAACTTCCCAAACTAATTCCAATTGCTATCAAACCAAATTGGCCTCCAAAATACATTGCCAGAAGGGCAAGAAGATAAATACCGGCACCAATAGTTGTACCAACACTTCGTTGTGGTTTCGTCTCTGTATTCTCAAACAATTTATAAAATTCAAGCAAACCAAAAATTACAATCACCCCAAAAGTAACATGCATATACCAACCACCCAGAACAATTGCTCCAACTAAAACCACCACAAAAATGGTTCCGGTCATTGCGCGTTGCCAGAAATTATTCATGCAAAACTTTTAAAACGGTTTTTGCTTTTTCAGCATGCAAAATTGGAACGTATAATTCAACGCGTGGAGGATTTTTTTCTTCAGCATCTTTCTTATTTAAAAGCAAAACTTCCACACTCGCGTGTAGAAGTTTTTCCTGAATACGAATTCCTTCGAGTTCATCAGTGGTTGTAAAAATGCAGACCTGATTTGTCACACAAATAGATTTAGTGAGGCAGAGGTTTTGGTTCAGATGAATCTTTTGAATCAGGATTTTCTTTAGACTCAGGTTTTTCTTCTTCCGTTTTTTCAACTGATAGGATTGAGATCTTCTGGATTTACAAATTCAGGTTTAGATTCTTCTTTTTCCCAAATACGTTTTCCAAAAATAGCGATCAAATCATCTTTGAAAATAACTTCAGATTCCAAAAGTTTTTCAGCCAATGAAGTCAGTTTATCTTTATTCTCTGTAAGTATTTTCTTAGCGCGTTGATATTGCTCTTCAATCATCTTTGTAACCTCGCTGTCAATTAACTGAGCGCGTTCTTCAGAGTAAGGTTTCATGAAAGCCGATTGACCTTGCGGATCGTAATAACTGATGTTTCCAAGTTTATCACTCAAACCATAAATAGAAACCATTGCATAGGCTTGTTTGGTTACTTTCTCAAGATCGCTCAATGCGCCTGTTGAAATTTTTCCAAACATAATTTCTTCTGCAGCACGACCACCAAGAGCTGAACACATTTCATCCAACAATTGCTCTGTTGTAGTGATTTGTCTTTCTTCAGGTAAATACCAGGCTGCACCCAATGATCTTCCACGAGGAACAATAGTCACTTTTACAAGCGGTGAAGCATGTTCTAATAACCACGATGTAGTTGCGTGACCAGCTTCATGGAAAGCAATTGTTTTCTTTTCTTGTGGTGTGATGATTTTATTTTTCTTTTCCAATCCGCCCACAATTCTATCAACAGCGTCTAAGAAATCTTGTTTGTCAACACTTTTCTTTTTCTTACGTGCAGCTATCAATGCAGCTTCATTACAAATGTTTGCAATGTCCGCACCACTGAAACCAGGAGTTTGTCTTGCCAGGAAATCAATGTCTAATCCTTGAGCTAATTTTAACGGTTTCAAATGAACCATAAAAATTTCTTTACGCTCATTCATGTCTGGCATGTCAACATAAATCTGACGGTCAAAACGACCGGCACGCATCAAGGCTGAATCCAAAACATCTGCGCGGTTTGTAGCCGCAAGAATGATCACGCCGCTGTTGGTGCCAAATCCATCCATTTCGGTCAACAATTGATTGAGTGTGTTTTCACGCTCATCATTGGATCCCATGTTTACGTTTTTTCCACGTGCACGACCAATGGCGTCAATCTCATCAATGAAAATAATGGAAGGTGCTTTTTCTTTTGCCTGTCTGAATAAATCACGCACACGTGAAGCTCCAACTCCAACAAACATCTCCACAAAATCTGATCCCGAAAGTGAGAAGAAAGGAACTTTAGCTTCACCTGCAACCGCTTTTGCAAGCAAGGTTTTACCAGTTCCCGGAGGGCCAACCAACAATGCGCCTTTTGGAATTTTAGCTCCAAGCTCTGTATATTTTTTTGGATTTTTCAGGAAGTCAACAATCTCTTCAATCTCTTCTTTTGCCCCCTGTAAACCTGCAACATCTTTAAACGTTGTATTGGTTCCTTTTCCTTTTTCAAAGACTTTTGCGCGTGATTTTCCGATGCTGAAAATATTTCCACCACCTTGTCCACCGCCACCGCCGCCAGACATTCTGCGCATGATGACGATCCAGAAAATAATTAAGATCACAGGAAATAATAACCAACCTAAAATATCAGAAACCCAATCTGTGCGGTTTTCATAATCAATACTGAAGGTGTAATTTTTGCCCTTAGCTTCCAGCTTGGCTTTGAGATCTTTCATGTCGTCGTTGAACGACTCCATGTCTTTTGTCTCAAATTTTGCATCGGGTGTGCGGCCACCAAATCCTTCTTTCTTCTGAAGGTGCTGGTATTTAGTTGAGTCGAGGAGTTTAACCGAGTCTATTTTATCTTGTTTCAGGTAAACTTCAGCAGTTTCCTGATTTTTGATAACGATCATTTTCTCGATATACCCCTTTTCAGCTAATTCATAAAAATCACTTTCCTGAATAACAAGATCGCGACCACTGAATTGAAAAAGGTTAAAGCTGATGAGTAATACGGCAATGATTGCGTATATCCAATACGCGTTAAATCCTTTATTCTTTTTTGGTTCTTCTGACATATTTAATTTTTCTATTGAAGATTCGGAATATCAGTTCTGTTTGCATCGGCCCACAAATCTTCCAGATTGTAAAATTCTCTTGTTTCTCTATAAAAAATATGAACCACTACGTTGACATAATCCAGCAAAATCCATTCAGAATTTCCTACGCCTTCTTCATGCCAGGGCTTTTCTCTGAGTTCTTTTCTTGTTTTTCTGACAACTGAACTGGCCATACCTTCAACCTGGGTACTTGAGTCGCCGGTTGCAATCACAAAGTAGTCAGTCACCGCATTCTTTAATCCTGTAAGATCAAGAATGGTAATGTCTTTTGCTTTTATATCCTGCATTCCGTCTACTACTGTTTCTACTAGTTGACGAATAGCTTTATCTTTTATTTTAAGTGCTTTTGGCATTCTTTGTAAATTATCCCGCAAAACTACGGTTTTTGTTCAAGTTAAATTAAAAAATACCCACATTTGTTGTGATGAATTATAAAAGGTTAACTCCTGATTTTATTCGGATTGAGTCAGTTGACTCAACAAATAACTATGCAGTTAATCTGTTAAAGGTGGCAAAACCAGCTGCAGGCACCACCGTCCTGACCAAACGGCAAACTGCAGGCAGAGGACAACGCGGAAATACCTGGGAGGTTGATCCGGATTTGAACCTGACCTTTTCTGTCATTGTCTATCCTGAAATTCCAGTGACCCAAGTTCATCAGCTCAATTTTATGGTTGCTTTAGCTTTGTCAAAGGCTTTAAGAAGTTTTGCTCCATCTGTACTTATAAAGTGGCCTAACGATATCTTAGCTGGATCAAAAAAACTAGCGGGCGTGCTGATTGAAAACCAATTCAGAGGCAGTCAAGTGGCATCAACAATTATTGGAATCGGCGTCAATGTGAATCAACTTGAATTTAGTGGTTCTTTAAACGCATGTTCACTAAAATCAATTACAGGTATTGATTATGATTTGGATCAGGTCTTTCTGGAGATTTATGCACAGTTGGATTTTTATCTCAATTTATTGATGGAGCAAAATTTTAATTTGCTCTCAAAAAGCTATCATGAAACTCTTTATGGTAAAGATGAGGAGCGCCGGTTTATTGACGCAAATGGTGAATTTTCAGGCGTCATTCAAGGCGTTGATGATAAGGGGTTATTGAAAATAAAATGTGACGAAGGAATACGGAAATTTGATTTGAAAGAAATCAGATTTGTGTTTTAATCAGCGTGCACTTTTTGCATGCGTTCAGCCATGTAGTTGAAGAGATTGGCAAGTGGTTTCATCACCATCATTTTCAAAAAGGCATTGATCTCTCCATTAAAATGCAGCTGACATTCGCAACCATCGGCGTGTTCCTTTATCTCTACAATCAGGGTAAAAGGGAAAGGTGCTTTTTCTCCGGATACAATATCAATTTTATGATCGGGGTGAACTTCTTTTTTGACTAACGGAATGATTGCAGCATTCTGTATTTTGAACGAACACTGATCATAATCAGATCGCCAATCTGAAATTTTATCTTGTGGTAAAAGATTGACGATGTTATTAAAATCGCACAAGTAATCAAAAACAACTTTCGAAGATTTTGTAATAATTACTTTTTCACTATCTATTTTGGTTGACATTATGGATTCCAGGTGTGAGGGTTACTTCTCCATGAGCGCAATGATTCAAGATCACTCTCTGTGATATAGTTCGTGCTGATGGCATGCTCAATTAAATGTGAATAATCAGAAAGTGTAAAAAACGGACACTCTGCTTCTTCAAAACTTTTATGTGCTTTTTCAAAACCGTATGAGAAGATTGCACCAAGACCTAATACATTGCAACCTGCAGCGCGCAATGCTTCAACAGCTTTTAAACTGCTTCCACCGGTTGAAATTAAATCTTCAATAACAACGACTCGCTGGCCGCTTTGAATCTCACCTTCAATTTGATTTCCAAGTCCATGACCTTTTGATTCTGAACGAACATATACAAAGGGTAATCCCATTTCTTCAGCAACCAATGCACCAATGGCAATACCGCCTGTAGCAACACCAGCAATCACTTCAACACTTCCAAAAGCTTCTGTGATTTGCTCAGAAAAAGTCTGACGAATGGCAGTGCGAATTTTTGGGTAAGACAATGTTTTACGATTATCGCAGTAAATTGGAGATTTCCAGCCGCTCGCCCAGGTAAAGGGATTTGAAGGCTGAAGTTTTACGGCTTTAATCTGTAATAAAAAATCAGCTATTTTTAGCGCCTTATCTTTATCTAAAATCATAGGGTGCAAATGTACAAAGTATTTATTGATAACAAATCGGTAATTTTTAAGGTTAAAGATGAGGGGCTGCTTAAAAAGGAGTTTCCTGACTATAAATATATTGAAGCTGCCGGCGGACTTGTGCAGCATAACAATACGTTTCTCTTTATCAAAAGAAATGGTGTTTGGGATATTCCAAAAGGTAAACTGGACAAAGGTGAAACACCTGAACATGCGGCCGTTCGCGAAATAGAAGAAGAATGTGGTTTGGTAAAACCGGCCATTATCAGACATCTTGTTGATACCTGGCACACCTATGAACACAAAGGCAAGATGATATTGAAAAAAACGTATTGGTACTGGCTGAAGGCCTCTGAAACCAAAATGAATCTGGTTCCGCAAACCGAGGAGGGAATTACCGAGGTGACACTTTTTAATCAAACCGAGTTTGCAAAGATAAAGGCAGATACTTTTTTGTCTATTCTTGAAGTAATTGAAGCACTGGAAAAAAAGATTCAATAATCTTGTTACTTTTCCAAACCAATGCATTTTAGCATTAAATCAGATCAACTCTGGACCCAAAAAAAGAGACATATAAAAACGAAGACAGTGCTTTAGTAGCTGCTGCGCAAAAAGACAGAAATGCTTTTGCAGCAATCTATGACAAATACTTTGAGCGTATTTATCTTTTTATTTTTAAACGCGTGGGAGATGAAGATCTGGCAGGTGATATTTGTCAGGAGACGATGTTAAAGGTGATGTTTAACATTACTAAATATGAAGATCGCGGAATTCCATTTTCAGCATGGCTGTATAGAATTGCATCAAATGAAGTGAATTTGTTTTTCAGACAGAAAAAGAAAAACACAACGGTTGAAGTGCAGGAAAAGCATCTGAAAGATTTGATGGAAGAGGGGAGTTTGGGAAAACTAGAAAGTGAAGAGGATCAGGAGAAATTAATTCAGATGATGTCTAAATTAAAACCAGAACAAACTGAGATTATTGAGCTTCGTTTTTTTCTTGAATATTCTTTCAAAGAAATTGCCGACTTTTATAGTATCACGGAAGCAAATGCCAAAATGAGATTGTATCGCATTTTGGAAAAAATGAAAGAAGATTGGAATTGAATCCATGAGAAAATATAAAGTAAATAGAACCGCTGAGCAAAAGATTCCATCAAAGGAAACGATTGAAAAGTATAAAAACTTTTCACAGCTTTCTCATGCTTATGATCATTATACCAAAAAGCCTAAAAAACCTTTGTATAAAGACAAACGCATGTTTTTGTTTATCCTTGTGATTGCTTTACTGGCTTACTTGCTTTCAGAGGCCGTGCAGGAAGAAAAGAAGGACAAAGACAAGGACAAAATTGAGATTCCAGCCAATCAGTAAGCTCGTGTCTGCGCATTGACTTTTTTAGATTCTTTATTCCGGCAATAAATTTTTCAGAAAGGTGAACTGATCAATTGGATTGTGTTTTTCTAAGTAATGCACAGATTTCTTTTTGTACACTTTTTCCTTTATCGTCATTGTAAAATTTCTGTAGGACAAGATTTATATCATCAAACGATTTTTCTTCCTTTTTTAATTGAAGATAAATTTCCTGAAGTTCTGCGGGGCGTGGACCCCAATTGAAAAGTTCCTCTCCTTTATCATTGTAAACAATCAATTTTGGAATTGACTTTCCACCATTGGTAAGATACTGATTCATGAGATCTTCATTTTCATCACGCAGTTTCCATTCAAATTGAATAAGCGGATTTAAGGCTGACATTTTATAAATGATGGGCAAGGAGTGAGCCGCATCGCCGCACCAGCCTTCGGTTAAAATTACCCAATGTTGTTTCGTTTTTATGCTGGAGATAACTTCAGTTGTTTCAGTTGAAAGAACGGCCGTTTTTAGCCAGCGCTGCATCCGTTGCAAATTAAGTTTTGTATAATTTACATAGAATTCAGAATGATTTGTTCCTGTAGTTTTATTCTCAGAAAGCAGTTTCTCAATCAATGTCAAATAGTCTTGCATAATATTCTTTGACGCAAAGGTCTGCAATTTCTTACAGATGCTATTTGATTTAATTGATCAAGATTGAATTGCTAGTTTTTTACAACTATCAATTTGTCCTGAAGCATATCTTCAATCGAATATTTTATTCCACCAACACCTAAGCCTGATTGATCGCGGCCGGCAAAAGGCATCCAATCAACTCTAAATGCAGTGTGGTCATTTATCATTACCGCTGAAGCGTTTAGTTTACTGGCAATTTCTAATGCACCAGTTTGATTTTTTGAAAAGACAGCCGCTTGAAAATGATAAACTGTATCATTTGCTTTTTGAATCGCCTCCTCCAGATTTTGATATGAATAGAGTGCTACAACAGGTCCAAAAATTTCATGGGTGGAGATCTTTGATTTTTCCGATGGATTCAAAAGGATGGTGGGTTTGTAGCACGATTCTAAAATTTGTTCACCGCCAGTTATTAGTAGTGCACCTTCTTGAATGGCTTCATTCATTCACTGATCAATACGCGTTAATTCTTGTTTTGAAATGAGGGGGCCAACTTCTGTTTCATCTGAAAGTTGATTTCCCACTCTCATTTTTTCTGCAGCAATTTTTAACTCATCGCAAAATTTTTCGAGATTGGATTCGTGAACATAAATGCGTTGTGTGGAAACACAAACTTGACCTGCATGGTAAAAAGATCCTTTTGCTAGTGCAGGAATCATTGAAGTAAAATCAGCATCTGCTTCAACAATAACTGGAGCAAGTCCACCGTGTTCCAAAGCACATCGAGTTCCAGGTGAAAGTTTTGATCGCAGATACCAGCCAATTTTTGCAGAGCCAATAAAGCTCATAAAATTGACGCGTGAATCACAAGCAAGTTTTTCTGCCAGGTGATTTTCGCAAATAAAAGATTGGCACCAGCCAGAAGGAATTCCTGCCTCTGAAAAAAGTTCAACCAATCGCAAGCACGAAAGCGGCGTGCGCAAATCTGGTTTTACAATTACCGGGCATCCCGCAGCAAATGCGGTTACAACTTGATGAACAATTAAGTTCAGAGGATGATTGAATGCACTGATTGCAACGACTAAGCCAATGGGTTCGTTTAAAGTATAGGCTGTTCTGTTTTGTGAAGCAGCATTTAAGTTCATCGGAATTTCTATTCCTGAAATCTGATCAATATAGTCTCTTGATAATTCAACGCCATTGATTGCACGCAGCACTTCAACACGCGAATCTGAAATTGGTTTTCCACCTTCACTTGCTGCAAGAATCGCAAGTTCTTCGATTTGCGTTTTCATCAATTCAATCAGCCTTGACAAAATTTTAATACGATCTTTTTTGGGGAGGCCTTGCGGAAATTGGTTAGATAAATTTTTACCGATCTGAATTTTCTGCTCCAGTGAATTTTCGTTTTCAAGTTCTACTGAACCAACAATGGAATGATCGAAGGGAGAAAGAATATTCATAACAGACTAATAAACCATTATCTCTTTAGTCACAGAATCTACAACACCATCTAAATTGGTGACCCAAAGCGAAACATCATAAAATCCAAACTCCTGATAGAGCATAGAATCATTTTGAGTAGTAGAATTGAACCCATTTCCAAAATTCCATTTCCATGAAATTGCGTTTTGTGAATTATCATAAAAATAAATCCAGCAAGGTGAAACACAGCCACTGTTGGATGCATGAAAATCTGCAAAGGGGAGTGGTGCTGGTTCTTCTTTTTTACAGGAAAAAAAAGTAAGTGAAATCAAAAGTATTGCTGAGCTGATTAAGACACTATTTGATTTTATTTTTTGCATGAATTGTTATCGGATGATATTCATCTCTTCAATCAAATGACCTGCCTGACCATATTTATCAATCACCCAAAGCACGTAACGAATATCAACAACAATGTTACGGCAGCGTGATTCATCAAACATAAAATCACTCATGGTACTTTCCCAGCTGCGATCAAAATTAATTCCGATTAAATTGCCTTCAGCATCAATCACCGGACTACCAGAGTTACCACCCGTAGTATGATTGGACGCAGTGAAGCAAACCCATAATTCTCCATCCTGGGTATAATCACCAAAATCTTTTTTGTTATACAATTCAATAAAGCGATCAGTTAGTTCAAAATCCGGATTTTTTGGATCATACTTCTGCATGATACCGTCAATGGTTGTAAAGTGCAAATATTTCATGCCGTCATAAGGTTGTGATCCGTCAATTTTTCCATATGCAATTCGCATCGTTGAATTTGCATCTGACCACATTTTTCTGTCTGGAAACATAACCATCATGCCTTCCACATAACGTTGCATCAATTCATCCTCTTTAGTCATGAACGATTTGTAATTGTTCTGAACATTGCTGTAATAGGCCATGTAAATATCGCGCGCAAATAAAATAGCCGGATCTTTTTGTAATTTCTTTGCAGACTTTGCTGTGAATTTATTCAGCATGGTTGTTAGTTCATCATATTTTAAAATAACCGATTCTTCATAAATTTCAGTTTCAGTTTTTTCCCAGGTCTCTGTTAAACCACTGGGCAATAAATCAGTATTCACATAGCCTGCGTATAGTGGTGTCAGATCATGGAAAATAGAACGATCGAGATTTTTGTTATAGTCTTTAAAGAAACTTTTTGCATTATTCAATAGGCCTTTAATGGTTTCCTCAAGTTTGCCTGAAGATTCCAATTCTTCATAACTAAAAGCTAGCTCATAAAAGTCAAATGCAAAGCTGATTGCCTCTGGTCCGTAGTAAAAATATTCAACAAACATGTTGCGCGCAAATTCATAACGACCGTTATCTGCCTGCAGTTTGTCCAGCTCATCAATCACCGTTCCGTATTTTGCTTTCCACTCAGTGCGCTCTGCTGCTTTTGCACGATACTCTTCTTCAAATGATATTTTTTTTCCAACAGCATCTAATTCTCGTAATCCGCCTAATTGACCAATCCATTTTTTCCAGCCGTTTGCAATGCTTGCCTGTTTGGCAGAATATTGGATTCGAATAGTATCATTTCCATTCATAGCAGGCTTCATCAAATCAAGTGTATGCTGACGCATGCTGATTGCGCGCAGGTGCTTCTGTTTCGATATAGAATTTGAGTTTGCTGGCGGTGTAATGTTGATCTGTATAGCCCGGGAATCCATAAACCATTGTGAAATCTCCAACTTGTTTTGGTTTAAGACTGATAGGTAATGAATGTGACGGTTTGTAGGGAACGTTATTTGCATTGTGTTTTGCAGGATTATTGTCTTTGTCTGCATAAATTCTGAATATAGAAAAATCTCCCGTATGTCTTGGCCAAACCCAGTTGTCTGTATCACCACCAAATTTTCCAATGGCATTTGGAGGAGTTCCGACTAAACGTATATCATCATAATTTTGAGTGATCAACATGAAATATTCATTGCCTTGATTAAAGGGTTTTATTTTAGCAGCAAAACCACTTTTACCTTTTTCTTCTGCTTCAAGTGCGGCAATATTTTTTGCAATTTGTCCTTGTATTTCTTCCGCAGAACCATTTCTGTCGATGCCTTTGAAAACAGCCTCCGTAACGTCGCGAATTTCTTTGACGATGGTAACATTCAACCAGGGGCAAGGCAATTCTTCGCTCAGATTTTTAGACCAGAATCCGTTTGCCAGATAATCGTTTTCAATGGTCGAATGTTTTTGAATAGCGTCATAACCACAGTGATGATTTGTTAAGATTAATCCCTGATCTGAAACAATCTCAGCTGTGCAACCACCGTTGAATTGAATGACGGCGTCTTTCAGACTTGAGTTATTGGTTGAATAAATTTGTTCTTTAGTCATTTTCACACCGTAGGTCTGCATGTCAGAATAAAACATGTCAATCAGCGAAGGAATCCACATTCCCTCAACGGCACGAACAGGAAGAGAAACAAAGTAAACAGTAAGCAATACAAGCGATAATCTTTTCATAAAATCAAACATAATTTCGACTACCTACAAATATACTATTGTTTTGTGAAGAGGATTAACGAAATTTGGACTTTTGGACGAACGGCCAATTCACTGAAACAAATCAATTTAGAAATAGATGAACTTCGAAAAATATATAGAGCAGGCTAAAAAATCAAAGTTTGGGTTATTTAAATTGAACCTCGGACTTGGCTTTATTATCCCCTTTAATAAACCACATCGCATTAAAATAAAAGCGATCAATGATGATCAGGTTCAAACGCATATTCCGTATCGTCGTAAAAATTTTAATCACATCAAAGGTATTCACGCATGTGGCTTAGCAACCGCTGCAGAGTTTGCATCAGGCTTTTTATTGCTCACTAAACTGGGTAGTAAAAAGTACAGATTGATTATGGAATCAATTGAAATGAAATATCATTATCAGGCAAAATCAAATGTAACGGCCACTTTTTCAGCAAATGGAGATTGGCTTAAAAGTTCAGTTTTGGATCCGTTGACAAAAGCTGAAGCCGTTTATGTCAGATGCGAGATAAAATTAAAGGATGACCTCGGAAACCATGTGGCTACTGGTTATACCAACTGGCAGATTAAAGAATGGACAGCTGTAAAAACGAAACTTTAATTCCCTTACTGTTCTTTTGTCAGATAAATAAGTTTAGCACACAACTTGCTATTTTTGGATTATGGAAATATTAAAATTCATTTTTGTTCTTGGAATCAACTTTTCAATTTTCGGTTTTATCTGGGGATTGATGATGCTTGTGATTCGTATGTTTAGAGCTCCTGGACAACCCACGAATCAAGGGTTAGATTACACTTTGCGTATCGTAAAATATTTTTTGCTGGTGTCAGTCACTGCAAATTATATTGCAAAATTTCAAGGCAGTGATTTGGATACAAATGTCGGTTTGACAAATTTAATTGTGGGTACAATAGTCATGACATTGTACCTACTGGGCAAACTTCAAAATCGCGCGGTATTAAGTCAGCTGGGTCAGCATCCGCTATTCACAAGATTTGCTAATTCAGTTGATCCTAAAGTTGAGCGATTTTTATTGCTTGGATCGATCGCATATTTTGTGGCTTGTTTGATTTATCCGCAAATGGTTGACAATAGATTGGTGAATTGGTTTACGGATTCGATTCAAAATATTTATGATACGCCAATTATTGGTTGGATATTTAGTGTGATTGCTTTCTTTTTCCTGATCAGTATTTTGTTGCGTGCAGCCAATGTTATTGGAAGATTGCTGAATGGTCAGTCGATTACCAGTCCGGGCGTAAAAACAAATTTTGGAAATCGTCAGAACCGATTTGACTCAACGCAATCCAATAACGATACAAATGGATTTGCAGACTACGAAGATGTCACAGACGAAGAAGATAAGACGAAGAATTCGTAAGTTTAATAGTATCTTAAATTTATTTTGAAAATGAAATTTTTAGTTCTCCTTACTTTTCTTTTTACAATACATTCTGCAAAGGCAGATGCTTGGGATCATTTGAATTTGAAGCAAGCGAAAGCGGCTCAAAAGTATCTGAAAAAGTATCCGTTCATCTACGATTATTGTGATTGCTGCAGCGGAGAAGTGTACCTCATGAAAGTACTGTCTTCTGAAATTGTGCCTTGCTATTGGGACACTGCACAGTACAGCGTTGCCACAAAAGTAGAGCGATTGACAATTATGGAAAATTCAGGAACGGGCTTAATAATTATCATACCGGAGAAATTAGCGAAGAAGACAAATTTGTTAGTTATACAATTACCATGAATTATACGTTCGTCTTTGATCCACGTATGAAGTGGGCGGTACCGTTTTTCAAAATCATTCCCTATTATTTAGATCACGTTTGCAAAGGAGCAACCGCATATCCAGATCCAACAGGTTCAGGTGTAAAAATCTCAAATGAGGATTATAAAGTCTGGTATGAAAAAAATATCAGACCTAAGAAACCGATCCAACAAGATCGTAATGATCAGCAGAAGTAATTAATACATTTCTGAATTGACCAATTAGCTTTTTATCAGCTCCCTGAATAATCACTTCGTTATCTACTTCAGGTGAATCGTATTCTGTTCTGCCTAAAGTATAATCGCCTTCAGTTTTATCAAAAAGAACTTTGAAAGTCTTACCAATTTTTTGCTGATTCAAATCGTACGAAATTCCCGATTGTAATTCCATGATGGCATCTGCACGCTCTTGTTTTACTTTTGCAGGCACATCATCTTTTAATGCAAATGCAGTTGTGTTTTCTTCGTGTGAATACGTGAAGATTCCTAGACGTTCAAATTTAGAACGCTCTACCCAATCATACATTTCCTGAAAGTCTGCCTCTGTCTCACCCGGGAATCCAGAAATCAAGGTTGTTCTGATTCCGATGTCCGGCATTTTTTCACGAATTGATGCAACAAGTTCTTCTGTTTTTTCGCGCGTGGTTCCGCGCTTCATCGCTTTCAAAATTTTTGACGATCCATGTTGCAACGGCATATCCAAATAATTGCAGACATTGCTTCTGTCTTTCATCACATCTAAAACATCCATTGGAAATCCAGTTGGAAAGGCATAGTGCAAACGAATCCATTCAATGCCTTTGACATCTGAAAGTTTGTCAACCAACTCGGCAAGATTTCTTTTTTTGTAAATGTCCAATCCGTAATAAGTAAGATCCTGTGCAATCAAAATCAATTCCTTTACACCTTGTTCTGCCAATGAATTTGCATTGGAGATTAACTGATCCATCGGTGTCGAAACATGTTTACCACGCATCAAAGGAATCGCACAAAATGAACATGGACGATCACATCCTTCTGCTATTTTAAAGTAGGCGTAGTGAGATGGTGTCGTCAATAAGCGTTCACCAACTAATTCTTTTTTGTAATCTGCTTTCAGCGTTTTTAGAAGACGTGGAAGTTCGCGTGTTCCAAAATAACCATCCACATCCGGAATTTCTTTTTCAAGTTCATCGCGGTAGCGTTCACTCAAACAACCTGTAACATAAACTTTATTTACAAGACCTTGATTTTTTGCTTCAGCATAACGAATGATAGTGTCTATTGATTCTTGCTTTGCGCTTTCAATAAATCCACACGTGTTGATGATCACAATTTCTGAATCATCTTCCTGTGCTTCGTGTTCAACCGTGAACTTGTTAGCTTTCAACTGCGCCATCATGACCTCAGAGTCAAAAATATTTTTCGAGCATCCAAGCGTCACAACATTGACTTTATTTTTTTTAAGCGTTTTTGTTTTCAAAATCTTGACTTTTATTTGAAGCAGTATTTGTTTTTTTTGAACGGCATGCTAAGTTGTCTCTAACTAAATAATGAATCAACAAATTCTGTTTTATTAAAAACTTGCAAATCATCAATGCCTTCTCCAACACCAATGTATTTCACCGGAATTTTCATTTGATCAGAAATACCAATCACGACTCCACCTTTAGCGGTGCCATCAAGTTTTGTTACCGCAAGGGCGTTGATCTCTGTTGCTAAAGAAAACTGTTTGGCTTGTTCATATGCGTTTTGTCCAGTAGATCCATCCAATACTAACAGAATTTCATGCGGTGCGCCGGGAATCACTTTTGACATTACTTTTTTAATCTTGGTCAGCTCATTCATCAAATTCACTTTGTTGTGTAAACGACCAGCAGTATCAACAATTACAACATCTGCACCTTGTGATTTACCAGATTGAACTGTATCAAACGCAACCGATGCCGGATCTGCTCCCATACCTTGTTGTACAATTGGAACACCTACGCGTTGTGACCAAATGATTAACTGATCAACTGCCGCTGCACGAAAAGTATCAGCCGCACCAAGCACTACTTTCTTTCCTGCTTTTTTAAATTGATTTGAGAGTTTTCCAATAGTTGTAGTTTTACCTACACCGTTAACGCCAACAACCATAATTACATAAGGTGTCTCTTCAATTTTTGGAATTGTAAACTCAGTGTAATCCGTTGTGTTATTTTCTGCCAGCAACCGTACAATTTCATCTTTCAGAATAGAATTGAGCTCATTGGTCGAGACATATTTATCACGGGCTACGCGTTCTTCAATTCGTTTGATGATTTTCAGTGTGGTTTCAACTCCCACATCAGAAGTAATTAAAATTTCTTCAAGATCATCCAGAACAGCGTCATCAATAGAAGACTTGCCTACAACAGAGCGCGTGAGTTTGGAAAGAAAAGACTGTTTGGTTTTTTCCAGACCTTTGTCAAGACTTTGTTTTTTTTCTTTGGAAAAGAGATTGAAAATACCCATATATGAAAATTAAAAAGGCTTCTCCCGGTCTGGAAGAAGCCAATCATTAATATTTCAAATTTGGATTAGTTTTTTGCAAACCAATCTTGAACTTTATCATTGTGAACGACTTCAGTTTTGAAACCGTAAGCACCAGTTTTAGGGTTCATGATCATTTTAACACATTTTGTGTGTTCTTTTCCCCCTCCGGTTTGTAATGACGCAACTACTTTCTTAGCCATGACTTATCTTATTTAATTTCTTTATGAACAGTATATTTTTTCAAGATCGCATTGTATTTTTTCAACTCAATACGATCTGGTGTATTCTTACGATTTTTCGTAGAGATATAACGGGATGTTCCCGGCATACCACTTGTCTTATGCTCAGTGCACTCAAGAATTACCTGAATTCTATTTCCTTTTGCTTTTGCCATTTCTCAATGAATTTTACTATTAAAGCAATCCTTTTTCTCTTGCATCTTTCAAGCAAGCAGTGATTCCTTTTTTATTAATTGTTCTTAAAGCAGCTGTGCTAACTTTAAGCGTGATAAACTGATTCTCTTCCGGAACAAAAAAGCGTTTTGTTACCAAATTCGGATAGAATTTACGTTTGGTTTTGCGCATTGAGTGTGAAACGTTGTTTCCGCTCATTACTTTTTTACCAGTTAGTTGACAAACTTTTGACATGATGTTTTCAATTTAAGCTTATCGATCCACAACCAGGAACTAATACCTAGCCAAAAATCGGAGTGCAAAGTAACTAACTATTTTGCGGTTTTACAAATAAAAAATAAAAAAATCTCAAAAAACAAGTGTAACATTCTTTAAATAGCAGTATTTGAGCTAGTTTGACAGCGTTCTTCTTAACATGTTTAGTGCATAAACCACTGTCAAATCAATATTCCGCTCGCGATTATGTTTAAAATAATGAACTTTTGAGCTAACTCCAGCTTTGCCCGCGATAGCAATCCAAACTGTTCCAACTGGTTTTTCCGGCGTTCCTCCGGCTGGCCCTGCGATTCCGGATGTCGCAATGCAATAATCGACATTGAGTATTTTTAAACCTTTAGTTGCCATCTGTTCTACACATTCTTTGCTTACAGCACCATGTGTATTGATCAGATTGGCATCCACGCCAACCAGATTTTCTTTCAGTTCATAAGCATAAGAAACCAATGACCCTTTATAATAATCAGAGGATCCGCTGACAGAAACCAGTTTAGCTGCTAATGCGCCACCTGTGCAACTTTCAACAGATCCAACAGTTGCTTTTAATTTTCGCAGTAGATCTCCAATTACAGATTCGAGCGTGTCTGATTCTTGACCAAAAGCAAACTCAGCATGACTGGCTTTTATTTTCTGGAGAGATTCTTCGATTTTCTGTTTTTGAAGTGACGTTCCTGATAATCGCAGTTTGACAATTCCAGGTGAAGGAAGATACGCAACTCCAATTCCTGAGTTACGGCAATCGGTTTCAATTTCTGCAATGTTTTGAGCAAGCGTTGTTTCTCCGATTCCTTGTAATAAAAGGGTCTTATGATAAAAATCGCCTAAAGGATATTCAGTTTTTAAGGATGGTAGTATTTGTTCCATCAAGCCTTTCATTTCGTAAGGCACTCCCGGCAGTGAAATAATAGAGGCACCATCTTTTTTGAACCACATACCGCTTGCAGTACCAAGCTGGTTTTCTATAATTTTTGCTTTTTTTGGAAGTGCTGCCTGCATTCGATGAACCTCCAGCACCGGACGTTTCATTGAATTGAAATAATCTTCTATTCGGCCAAGTATTTTGGTATCGATAACCAGTTCGTCATTAAAAAAATCACACAATGTTTTTTTTGTGATATCATCTTGTGTTGGACCTAAACCACCGGTTATAAAAACTAATTTCGACAGAGTTAATTCGCGGTTGAGGGCTTCAACAATTGCTTCAGCCTTATCAGAGATACTTATGATTTCACGTACTGAAATACCAAGGAGATTTAACTGTGCAGCAATCCATGCTGAGTTCGTGTCGATAGTCTGACCAACTAAAATTTCATCACCAATAGTTATAATGCTTGCGTGAATCTGATCCTCTGACATAATTTGGCTTTGTTTTTGTTAAACACCTAAGAAATTGCTAAGTTTGACAAATAAAACTAATCAGAAATGAAAACGAAATTATTTTTTTCCCTTGGACTCGGATTAATACTGAGCAGCTGTGTGATAGAAGAGATTGCTGGTGATGTGCTGACTACTGGCACCGGTACAACGACGACTACGCCACCGGCATTGACCAATGATGAAGTGATTCGTGGGTTAAAAGAGGCGTTGACGATTGGAATAAAAAAAGGTGCAGAGATGGCATCCATGACTGATGGATTCTTCAAAAATGACATCATAAAAATACCTTTTCCACCAGAAGCTGACGCTGTAAAAGAAAAAGCTATCGAATGGGGCATGCAAGGTAAAGTTGATGAAATCGTTCTGACATTAAATCGCGCTGCTGAAGTTGCTTCACAGAAGGCTACTCCAATTTTCGTTGATGCAATTACAAACATGAGCATCGGGGATGGTTTTGAAATTTTGCATGGTTCAGATTCTGCAGCAACAATGTATTTAATCAAAACAACAACTTCACCGTTAACAACTGCATTCATGCCTGTGGTTAAAGAAGCAATTGAAACTGTTGAATTAACGAAATACTGGAATCCGGTTGCCACGAAATACAATCAATCCACCAAAATTACAGGGAAACCAGAAATCAATCCTGATCTTGATAAGTACGTTACAGATCGCGCAATTACTGGTCTGTTCTATCTCGTCAAACAAGAAGAAAAGAAAATTAGAAAAGATCCTGTTGCTCAGGTAACAGATCTATTGAAAAAGGTTTTTGGAAGTTTACTTTAGGATCTGCTTAGTGGGCTAAATTGTTTTATAAAACAACCTTTTGGTCTGGTTTTACGTAATTTCTTTAGATTTAATCATATAACTCATGCTTCGATTCGGAAAGTTTGGTTTTGTATTCAGTGTCTTGGTGATGTTTACAAACGCACATTCGCAGGTTGTGAACGGCTATGCAAATGTTACAGCAATCAATACTGGCACCAATACGTTAACGGTAAACAATGTTGATGAAGCAGCTGACTCTTTTGAGGATGGCGAGTACATTGTGATCATGCAGATGCAGGATACTGTTATTGGAACCACGACAGACGTTGTTGGTTTCGGCAGTCTTGGATCGATTGCCTCTGCAGGATTGTATGAAATACGTCAAATTTTATCTCATACCGAAACTGCTGGATTGCCTGCAACGATAACGTTAACAAGTCCGATCGGTGCAACTTACAATATCAATGCTAATGCGTCAGTTCAGATTATTACTTTTCGTCAGTTTGGCTCGCCTAATTTTACAACAACGAGTGCGATGAGTGCTAAAAAATGGAATGGGACTACGGGAGGCGTTTTAGCAATATATTGTCCAGGAACACTCACAATTGGTCATAAATTGGATGCAGATTTTGATGGTTTTCTTGGTGCCGGACCAAATGCTGGCGGAGCAGCGGTTTGTAGCGGTGGAGCCAATTATAGAACTACCACCCAAGTTAATTTTGCTGATAAAGGTCAGGGAATATTCAAAAGAACGACAGCTAATCAGGCTGCAGGGATGGGACGTATACTGAATGGCGGCGGCGGAGGAAACAGTCATAATGGTGGCGGTGGTGGTGGCGGTAATTTCAGTGCAGGGGGGGATGGTGGTCCAGGTTGGAATGGATCAGCAGGTGGTTGCTCTCCGTCTGGAGGTGGACTTGGAGGATTATCCTTGCAAACAAGTAGCTCTGTGAACAGGGTCTTTATGGGTGGAGGCGGCGGTGCTGGTGAAGGAAATAATAACTTAGCAACAGATGGAGGAGATGGAGGAGGAATAATTTTAATCAAAGCAAATGAAATCGCTACGACAGCTTGCGTAGGGGTTACTATTTCTGCAAACGGTGAAAGCATAGCCTTTGCAGGTAATGATGGCGGCGGCGGCGCTGGCGCGGGAGGTACAATTGTTTTTGAAGTAAATACCTGGAATGTTACTGCGGGCTGTCCACTTGTTGTTTCTGCCAATGGAGGTAATGGTGGAACAGCAAATACAGGTAACACACATGGCGGCGGCGGTGGCGGCGGTCAAGGTGTCATTTATTACTCTACAGCGTTGCCTTCAAATGTTACCAATCAAACTTTAAACGGTATTGGGGGATGTAGTAATAATTCAAATCCTTGTAATAATCAAGCAGGTAGCGGCTCGGGCCTAAATAATGCTGGAATTCAAGGACCATTTACCGGTCCACTGCCAGTTGAGCTTGTTGATTTTTACGCCTCTCTAGTTTCGTCTTCGGTTAATACTTCTTGGACTACTATGTCTGAAGTAAACAATGATTATTTTATTGTCCAGCGTTCTGTAGATTATGAAAACTGGGAGGATCTAGAGAAAATAGATGGTCAAGGAAACAGTGCTGAAAAAACGAATTATTTTTATGATGACCGAGCTCCTCATTTTGGGTTTTCGTATTATCGTTTGAAACAAGTAGATTTTGATGGTCAACTTGAATACAGTGCCGTTAGAGAAATTTACAACGATGGTAATGGCATTTTTGTTTATCCAAATCCTACGGATGGAATGGTTTATATTGTCGCTAAGAATTTAGAAGCTTTAGAGTTCAATGTATTTAACGCTTTAGGCCAATCAATTACTATTCAGACAAGTAATTCCAGCGGCCAATTGCAACTTGATTTTTCTAACTTAGAAAACGGAGTTTAGCACATTATAACTTCTTCGTCATCTTTAAGACAAACTCACAAAATAATCTTAAGCCGATAGGCGGCAACCGACAGTTTGTCCAGAAAATAATACCTTCAGTTAAATGAAAATTCTTTTTCTAACAGACGGTCTCTTCCCGTTTCAAATAGGAGGAATGCAAAAACATTCTTCTGTTTTGGTCAAACTATTGGCTGAACGGGGGCTGGATCTGACAGTTATTCATCCGGGTGGAAAAGATTTTTCTGTTCAAAAGTTGACCGGGCAGTTTGGAGATTTACCAAATTTAAAATTCATCCTCGTTCCTTTTCCCGCGCCTGGTAAAATTCCCGGTCATTATATTCGGGCAAACAGAACGTATTCAAAATCTGCTTACGAAGCCGTGAGAAATGATCTAGAGTCCTTTGATCTAATTTATGCGCAAGGATTTACAGGCCACTATTTTTTAAAGAAAAAAGGGGCGTCAAATTATCAGGCTAAAGTTGTCGTTAATTTGCATGGGTTTGAAATGTTTCAGTTCTCGGCAGATCTGAAGACACGTTTGGCTTATTCACTCTTGAAGCGTGAGGCAAAATTTAATTTAATTCAGGCAGATTATGTTTATTCGTTTGGAGGTAAACTGAATCAAATTCTAAAATCACTTGAAATATCGGAAGCAAAAATTTTACAGCATGCCAACGGGATTGTTGATGCATGGCTTACCGATTCACACCGTGAACATGCGGTCAGGACCTTTGTTTTTATTGGGAGAAATGAACGACGCAAGGGACTAACTGAACTTAACAGCGCATTAAAAAAAATCATTGAATCAGCTCCTGACGGAATGAAATTTCATTTTATTGGAAATATTGATGAGACAGATCAAGTAAGAAGTTCTTGTCTTAAATATCATGGCGAACTAAGGGATTCGAATCAAATCATTTCAATTCTTGATCAGTGTGATTGTCTTGTTGTTCCTAGCTATGCCGAAGGTATGCCAACCGTTATTTTGGAAGCTATGGCTAGGGGTCTGGCCATTATTGGTACCGATGTCGGTGCAGTTAGCAGAATGATAGACGGCAACGGAATTTTGCTCACAAAGCCAGACGAAGAAAAAATTGCTGGCGCCATTCAAAAAGTAATAGAGATGAATTTGAACGACATGAATCTTTGGAAACAAAAATCACTTCAGTTAGTTCGAGACAAGTTTCTTTGGTCAAAGGTTGTTGAAGCAAAAATCAAGGATTTTATCCGCATATCAAGTAGGTAGTCTAACGCAATTCTGCTCCCAGTTCTGATTCTAGTTTTTCACGAATTAATGACATCATTTTGTCAACCTGATCATCTTGAAGCGTCTTCTCATCATCCTGAAAGGTAAATGAGATGGCATAAGATTTTTTACCGGGCGCCAGATTTTTTCCTTCGTAAACATCAAACAGGCCAACTTCTTTCAATATTTTCTTGGTGGAGTTTTGCGCCGTTTTTTTAATCGACTCGAAACTTACTTTTTCATCAAGCAACAAAGAAAAATCGCGACGCACAAATTGTGTTTTAGGAATGACTTTAAATTCTGTTTTACTTTTTGCAACGGCTTTCATCAAGTTCTCCCAATCAAACTCAGCATAGAAAACTTGTTGTTTGATTCCATTTTCTTTGAGCAGTTTGGAATCAATCCAGCCAATCTCACAAATAGGGTTTTGATTGAAAGTATAGCGTACACCATCTTCAAGCGCAATATTCTGTTTTATATCTTCTTTCAGATTCTGAATTATTCCAAGACGCTCCATTATTTTGAGTGCCGTAGCTTTAATTGCAAAATAGGTTGACTTTTGATTTGGACTCGTCCATGTTTCAGAATATCGTTTGCCCGTAAGAAAAATGGCCAATTTTTTAGATTCAATATAACCACCTTCATGAAGGCGATAAACCTTTCCTAATTCAAATAACTTTAAATCTGGATTTTGTCTATTCTGGTTAAATTCAATGACTGATAAACCTCCTTCAATCATAGATTGACGCAGAATATTCAATTCATTACTCAATGGGTTTAATACTTTAACGGCATCGGCAATGCTCAAATAATTTGATTTACTTTTTTCTATTTTTTCTGAGGAACTCAAAGAGTTATTCATGATTTCAAAATAGCCGCTGCTCACCAAAAGATCAGAAATTAAGTTGGCAATAGTTTCCTGATCAGGTTTTGAACTATAGGTAATGGATGAATTTAGTTTTTGTGGAAGATCGATATTATTGAAACCATAAATTCTTAAAACTTCTTCATAAATATCAGCTGATCGAATCACATCATATCTATAAGCAGGAACCTCAAGCGTTACTGTTTGCTGATCACTTTTTTGAATATGAAATTCTAATTGGGTAAGAATAGAAATGATTTGGTCATTCGGAATGTTTTTGCCACAAATTGCGCGGCATTTTTCAAATTCTACGGTTATAGCTTTATGTTGAACAGGGGTTGGATAAAGGTCATAAACAGATTCAAGTTTTCCGCCGCAAATTTCTGCCAGCAATTGGATGGCACGATCTCTCGCAACAATGACATTGGAAGGATCAACGCCGCGCTCAAACCTGAATGATGAATCTGAATTTAACGTATGGCGCTTACCTGTTTTACGAACACTCTGTGTCGAAAAACATGCTGCTTCTATAAAGATAGCTTGTGTTTTTTCAGAGATTCCAGAATCAATCCCACCCATAACACCAGCAATACACATTGGACCGGAACTATTACAAATCACTAAATCCTCGGGGTGTAATTTTCGTTCTACACCATCCAAGGTTATGATTTTTTCGCCCGCATTTGCGTTGCGCACTATAATTGCGTTGCCCGCAACTCTGAGGTCAAAAGCATGAAGTGGATTTCCACATTCGTGCATGACAAAATTCGTTATGTCAACCGCATTGTTAATTGGTTTCAGGCCAATTGAACGCAAACGGTTCTTTAGCCAATCAGGAGATTCCGAAATTTTTATGCCGCTAATTATTGCTCCAGCATATCGGACACAGGCAGTCTGATTTTCTACTGTGATGTTTAATTTGAGTTCAGACTTCGCCGGTATAGAAATTGTAGATTGCGGGACGTTTAGCGTGTGGCTCGTTCCTCTGTGAAAATTGAGGTATGCCTTTAAATCTCTGGCCACCCCAATATGAGACATCGCATCTGAACGGTTTGGTGTTAGACCAATTTCAAAAATATAATCATCCTCAATGTTTAGATATTTGCGCGCAGACTGACCAACAATTGTTTCAGCAGGTAAAACCATAATTCCATCGTGTGACTCACCGATTCCAAGTTCATCTTCAGCGCAAATCATTCCTTCTGATTCAACACCGCGGATTTTTGATTTTTTAATTTTAATTGGTTCTTCGCCTGCTGGAAATAAAGTTGTTCCAACTGTTGCAACAAGAACCTTTTGACCGGCTTCAACATTAGGTGCTCCGCAAACGATTTGTAAAAGTTCAGTCGTTCCGATGTTGACTTTGGCAACTTTCAGTCGATCGGCATCCGGATGCTGATTCAATTCAATCACCTCACCAGTCAGCACACCTTCTAATCCGCCTTTAACAGTTTCTACTTTTTCAATGCTCTCTACTTCAAGTCCTGTAGCCGTTAATATTTCCCCAATTTCTTGAGGTGACATGCCAGTATTCAGGTAGGTATTGAGCCAGTTGTAAGAAATTTTCATGCGTCGTTCTGATTAGCTTTCAAATGTAGTTAATAAGGAGCAAAAATCTTGTCCAATTCATTTAGGAAGATTGATTACTGCAAAAAAAAAGGCTACCGGTGAGGGTAGCCTTTTCGATATATTGTTTAACGGTTAATGTTTTACAAACTTGGTTGTTTCCACCAATGAACCAGCAGTTAATCTAACAACATAGGTTCCACGTGGAAGGTCTGAAGTGTTAAATGTGATGGTATTGTTTCCTGCCATCAAATTAGATTTTGAAACCTCTTGTACAAGTTGTCCATTCAAGTTGAAGATCTGTAAATAAGCATCTGCGTTTTCTTCAAGTGCAAACTCTAGGTTACCAACCTCATTTACCGGGTTAGGATAGATCTTGATATTTGGAATGAATTTGTCCGGAGCAAGGTTGTCCTGATCACCCGGAAGTGATAAGAAGGCGTCTGAACTGAAAATTCCACGACCATGAGTTCCAACATAAATCTCACCTGGTCTATAGCATCCTTCATCCCATGTTCTCCAGTTTTGGCCCATATCATAAACTGGTGTGTTACCGATTGGTCCAGAGCAGTTAACCCAGTCGTTACCAGAACCTGCATTTTCTGTGATGTAAACACCGAACTCACCACCAACAAGAATAGTATTTGGATTATCGCGGTCGATTACAATTGCATAATAAGGCATGTTAGGTAAGTCCCCAAAAATGCTGGTAAAAGTAGGCGATCCACCAGAAGCGTTTGTTGATTCAAATACTTTAGGAGAAGTACCAAAGTTACCAATTGTAACTGCCACGTGATCAACATCTCCATCAACAGCGATGCCTGTTACAGGACCTCCAAATGTATTGATAAGAGTAAGTGTTGTAGCATAGTGGCCTGCATCCCAATCAATCAGTGTGTCTGCTAAAAATCCGCCACCATCAACTTTCTTAGGTGAGTAGACATCTCCAAAACCGCTAAGTCTGTATAGTTGACCACTCCATGTACCAATAAATAGATTATTTCCGTCGTGGGAGAATTCCATGGTTGAAACTTCACCAATTCCTTCTGCAACTTTAAACCACTCGTTTGCGTTTGATGAAAGCCTCAATGCATTTCGAGTCATCCAAACACCGCTTGAACCATCTGCAGAAACAGAACCACCTAAACCAATTGCAAACCAAGACTGAAAATAATCCTGAACGCGAATGGTGTCCCAAGCTACATTATATGCTTCAGGTTCATTCCCCATGTCAAAGATGTCACCAGGGGCTAAAGGATTAGTACCATAATAATGTGCAATCAATATTGTGTCTAGCACTTTTACTATTGTATCATTCAACGTCGGGAATCGTATTGAGTCGTTTGGTGCAATTGGCGGAGCACCAGGCGCAGCGTTGTAGTGCAGGATATGCTCTAAAACAGACAAATTATATTCATCGTTTGATGTTACGATAATTGTATCAAAACCTGTTAGCGCAGGATTGAAAGCCAACGTATCGTCAAAAATGAGAGCAGAAGGTGTTATGTATTTAATGTTTTTCTGAGATGTTTTAGAAGGCACTAATACTTCGTCACCTGCATCATAAGCTTGAGTTGGGATGAAGTCAATTGAATCATCAGAATTCAAGTCTTTCGGGTTTTCCCATAGTTCAAAATTTGTAAAGAATTGACCGCAACCAGCCTCAAGTCCTCCCGGGTCACAAGTCCAATCACTTGGGTTAAATGGATTTGAAGTTTGTCCTCTGTCTGAAGATCTGCTTACTGAGCCGTGATAAACTGATGAGAATAAAATGTTGCGGTTGATAAATGAAATCGTAGCTGAGAATCCATCTCCGCCGCCAACTTCATCGTGTGATCTCCATGTAGCGTTATCGTGATAGTTTGCCTGTGTTCCGTTATCTTGAGCTCCACCGATTACATCTCCGTGTGCTGAGAATCCGATTGCATAAAACTGGGTTACATTATAACCTCTGTTTGCAGGAACAAAAGTGAGTCCACCGTCATCAGAATAACCTACTCCACCATCATTACCTACATATAGTCGTCCTAATTTATCCCAAACTTGCTCATGTTGATCGGCGTGAGCATATTGAGGGTTTTGAGGAGGATAGAACCACTGTGTTAATTGAGTCCAGTTACCGTTGTAATTCCATGAGTAGATATCAATACCCCCCATTAAAATTCGATCAGGATTACCTCTTTGAACAGAGATTGTATTGTCATAAGCCGCTTGTCCAGATGTAGTGCTGTGCGAGAATGGAGAGAATGTTCCAGGCGCTCCGTTTCCGGCAGGTGCAATTTCTGTCCAGGTAATACCGTTGTCAGTAGAACGCCAGATACCTACAAGGTGCATTGATCCACCGCAAGAAGCATATACGTTGTATTTTCCGTTTGAATTCTTTTCATGTGAAATAGCATACTCCACGCGAGCAGCACCAGGTTCAATTTCTCCAGCTCCGTTACCTGATCTGTCTTCAAATGTTGCACCGTAATCTACAGAAACATTTGTTTTTCCTCCAGCCATACTTGCGACAATAACCTGTCCATCAGGTGAAATTGAAAGCGCTAAGCACGAACCAGATGTGATTCCGTTGCCCGTAACATCAGTTAGCACACCCGTACTTGCACTGTATTTTTTTAGACCACCGCTGCAGGCTATCCAAACTTCGTTATCGAGGGTATCACAAACAATTTCATTTACAAAATCAAAGTCTGAAGCACCAGTCCCATTTGAAGTAGTGCCTGGTATCTGCGTGAAAGTTCCATCCGTATTTTTCTTAAAAATGCCATCTCCGTTGTGACCAGAATCATAAGCATTCTGTGAACCACCTGTTGTCTCCTGAGAATGTCCGGTAGCAACGTAAAGTACCCCATCTGTAGTTTGACACATTGAAGAAATACCTACATTGGATTCGAATGTAGTTACTTGCTGCCATTCATTCGCACGATTGAATGACTCAAATAATCCTCCTGAAACGGAGCCAGCATATACATGGTTAACATCATTTTTATCAACTAAAATTGCTCTAGTCCGTCCACCTACGTTGTCAGGACCTTGATCAAGCCATGACACTGTAGTACGATCCTGCGGCATCGTCATTGCCTGCTCGCGTGCTCTTACCCAATCCTCATGCGTATAGTCTCCTTTGAGTTTATTATAAACATCAAACGCACCTTCAATTCCAGGTGCATTTTCTGGTTGTTGATTTCGAACCTTGTAAACTCCCTGAGCAGAGAAGTCTACAAATGTTACCGCCGTAATTGCCAATACAGACAATGAACCGAGTAAGAATATTCTTTTATTCATATTTGTTTTTTTCATTGAAGCGCTTTTTCAAGCGACTAATATAATACAAAGATACAACATCAACATAGGGCTTGTCAAATTTTCGGTAACAGGAATTCAGAATATTATACACATCAAACTAAAAGACGTGTTTTTCAGCGTGATACGATGATCTGACCAATGGTCCGCTTTCGACGAATCGAAACCCTTTTGCTTTCGCATAAGCACCGTATTCATCAAATTTTTCCGGAGTTATAAAAGCTTGTACTTTCAAGTGTTTTGGTGTTGGCTGCAAATATTGACCAAGCGTAAGAACGTCAACCCCAACCGACGCTAGATCATCAATAGTTTCAATAATTTCATTCTCATTTTCACCTAAACCAAGCATAACACCTGATTTAGTTTTCATGCCTCCTTTTTTGAGCCTGAAAAGGACCTCCAAAGATCTATCATATTTTGCTTGTATTCGCACCTGTTTTGTGAGTCGACGAACAGTTTCAAGGTTGTGCGAAACTACCTCAGGTGCTACATCGATAATCTTCTGTAAATTCTCCCAGTTGCCTGCAAAGTCAGGAATTAGCGTTTCCATTGTTGTCCCTGGGCTTTTTCTTCGGATTGATTTGACTGTTGCTACCCAAATATCTGAACCGCCATCAGGCAAATCATCTCTATCAACCGATGTAATTACGGCGTGTTTGATGTTCATGAGTTTGATGGATTGTGCAACTTTTGCCGGTTCAAATGGATCTGCCTCATTTGGCTTACCGGTCGCAACAGAACAAAATCCGCAGGATCGAGTACAGATATTTCCTAAAATCATAAATGTTGCTGTTCCTTCTCCCCAGCACTCACCCATATTTGGACAGTTTCCGCTTTGGCAAATTGTATGAAGTTTGTGTTCATCGACCAACGCGCGAACCTTTTTGTAATTTTCTCCAATTGGAAGTTTAACGCGCAGCCATTTAGGTTTGTTAATGGATATTTTAGATTGATCTGCTAGTTCCATAATTAATATAATCTGCGTCCAAAGTTAAATTGGAGGTATAGACACGTAAAATAATTAGACTTTGGATTGTTGTATAAGATCTCGACACCATCCTTAAAAAAATAGTCAAAAGTAATACCAAATTCGCCACCACTTATGGCATCACGAATGGCTGAAAAATTAAAATCGAGCGCAACTCTGGAATGCAACCCAGGTATAAGTTTTGCTTCACCAAGACCTTTGACCCAGGATGACCTGGAGTTTATATTTCCTGCGTTGTGCAGGCTTGGGTCGTAACGCTCATCAATAGTGGTAGTGTTTAGTTTGTCAATGCGCAAATACACAGGTTTCAATAAGCCTAAAGATGGTCCAACATCCCATTTTGCAGATATTTCTATTCCATTATCTCTTCTGGCTTTGAAGAGAACGAGTTTTCCGCCATAGGTGAGCCTTAAACTAACAAGTGAATTGAGCTTGCCATAGTAGTAGCCCCTTGAGTTCAGGATTTGATCCGGAAAAATTTTCTGTTCTTTTTCGTGACGAATATTTGTAAAGAGCAAGGCGACTGTGTTTTTGTATTTGTAGTTTTTTTGAAATCCATAGCACGCACCAAAGCCCCAACCGGCCGTATTAAAATGAATACCGCCTGTTACTTCGCGTCTCATCAATACCGGCGTATCAGCAGGTGCATGTTCCTGACAGAAAGAAATTCCTGAAACAGATAACAGCAAAAAATATACAAGTGTTTTGTACATTGTCACAAATTTACGGATTTCGTCCGGCTTTTCAGTATCTAATTTATCAAAAATGGAATCACCGAATTTTACATTGACTTATGAACAGGATCTCATAACCACAGCAACCCATTTATATTCTGGTACAAAAATCTTGACGGATGCACCTCTTGATAATCATGGAAAAGCGTCTGCGTTTTCACCAACGGATCTGGTTTCTGCTTCTCTTGCGTCTTGCATGATTAGCATAATTGCAATTCATTTCAAGGGAAGAGGACTAAGTTTGTTGCCAATAAAATCACAGATCAAAAAAGTGATGGCGGCAAATCCCAGAAGAATTTCAGAGATTCACATTGAATTTGATTTTGGCGACAATAATTTTTCAGCAGAAGAACTATTGCATTTGGAGCGATTGGCTCACACGTGCCCTGTTGCAAATAGTCTCAGCAAAGAGATAAAAATCGTGACAAATTTTTCGTGATTTAATTCAGTGTCCTGATAAAAAGATCACTGTGTCTGAGCGCGGGAATAGTAGTCAGCGAAACATTTTTCACAGGGTGATAAAGCAAGGATTTACTCTTCAAGTCTTCCGGCAAAAACTTGTTTTTTTCATCATATGATTCAAGAATGACAAGTGCGGCGCTGGTAAAAAAGAGCATTTTAATTATCCCAAATGTGAGACCTGCAAACTTATTAAGGGGTGTTAATGCAACTGCAGTAATAGCTCTTTCCAGCAATTTTCCAGCAAAATATACCATAGCGCCAACGCCTAAAAAAATGAGAGTAAATGCAATTATTGGAACATAATCAGAAGTCATACCAACATAATCGCGTAATAAGGCAGATAAAAAATCAGAGAAATGAATTCCGGCATAAAGCCCAACCAGCAAAGCCAGCAGTGTAAATATCTCAATGATAAAACCTTTTTTGAAGCCACGCCACGCACCGATTATCAGAGGAAGTATGAGTATGATGTCAAGGTAATTCATTATTGACAAAAATAATCGTGAACTTTGTGCAGACGATTTTAATATTGCTTTACTTTCAACAGACAGTTGTTTAGACATGGACCACAATACCGAACAAAAATTTCAAGAGTTACTTAAAAATCTCACTGAAAAATTTCAGGGAGATGGCGCAATGGATTTAAATTCAGTGCTGTTTTTAATCGGAGTGCAAGAGGTTGGACACGGTTTCAGAAAATATTCGAAAGAAGAAAAAATGAATTTGATGCATGTAGCTATATGTACCATTTTAGAGCCTTACGGCTTTTATAAATTCACTGAAAATGATCCGGATGGATGGCCGCATTTCGAAAAAGTCAAGAATGTCCCTCCGATAAATCTTCAAGAACAAGAGGCACTTTTGAAAGAAGCTGCATTGAACTATTTTTCAGAGAATAATTTGGTTGATGATTTAACTATTTAAAGCTACAAGCGCTACAACCAGATAGCCCCAGCAAACCAGAATACCTATTGTTGCAACTTTAGCTGAGAAGTTTTTGGATTTCATGTCACGCTTCTCCTCATCTTGTTTTTTAAAGGCAACATAATATAAAGTCACAGTGCCTAGGATACCAAAATAAAAAGGGAGTTGATTCATGAAGCTAATCTCTTTAATCCATTGGTAGGAAAGATATCCGTAAAAACCGAACGCAATAAGAGCTCCTTGAATTATTAAAATCATAAAGAGTGTCTTGTTCTCAGGTTGAACTTTTTTACGAAGCATGGTTAAAAGCAAAATACAGGCAAGAACCAATCCCAAAGTTTCAATAAAAAAATCAATGATAATTAATTGATCAACACTTAAATCACTGCCTAAAATTTTTACTAAAGCCAACTCAACTGGAGTGTCAACCAGCATAATAAGTCCAAGCAATACGGATTTTGGATAGGGACTTACTTGTACGAAGATCAACCCAAAAATTCCTGCAACAAAAAATCCGGTAAAACTCATGAAGCTATACATAAAACCTGCGTTTCCAGATTTTTCAGTGTCAGACATTTCTTCAACAATCGACCAGTTCTCAGGAAAATGAAAAAGACAGATGAATGCGGCTATTGGCAAGAGTGCAATCACCAGAAAATAAAAGTCTTTTTGCCGATTCGGTTGAGGTGTAATTTCAGTTGACGTCATGAGTTTTAGGATTTGGTTTCTAAAGATAGCTTTTCAAATTAAATACGATCAATCTGTGATAGTCCTTTAGCCAATCGTATTAAAAACTTATCTTTGATCTCAAATTTTTAACGAATGGAATTTCTAATTAAAGCAGGTCAGCTTATTTTAAGTCTCTCAATACTGATTGTTCTTCACGAATTTGGACACTATTTGCCTGCACGAGCATTTAAGACAAGAGTTGAAAAATTCTATCTTTTTTTCGATTATAAATTTTCACTTTTCAAAAAGAAAATCAAAGATACTGAGTGGGGTATAGGCTGGATTCCATTGGGTGGCTATGTGAAAATTTCAGGAATGATTGATGAGTCTATGGACACCGATCAAATGAAACAAGAGCCGCAGCCGTATGAATTCAGAACTAAAAAAACATGGCAACGACTAATTATTATGATTGGTGGAATTGTCGTGAATTTTATTGTCGGTATTCTCATTTATTGTATGGTGCTTTTTGTTTGGGGAGAGGACTATTATAAAATGGAAGATTTGAAAAACGGTTTTGCAGTTCACGAATCTTTTAAAGAATATGGTTTCAGAGATGGAGATCAGATTTTAGACATTGATGGCGAAACACCAGCAGACATTTTGGATGTGAATGTGATGTTATTGTTGCGCAGTGGAAAAGCAGTTCACGTTAAGCATACAGATGGAACAGAAGAAACAATCAGTGTTCATGATGACATTGAATGGGATATGTTTGAAAAAGGAGCTATGACTGCATTTGCACCAAGAATTTATTCAGTAGTGGGCTATGTCGATTCAACCATGAATGCTTCCAAAGCAGGAATGCAAAAGGGGGATAGTATCGTTTCAATCAATGCGATGCCAATCACCTATTTTGATCAATTTACAACTGAAATTAAAAAACATAAAGGTGAAGAAGTTGCAATAGGTTTTTATCGTGACACGGCATTGATGTCTTTAAATATTGCAACAGATACTTCTGGAAGAATTGGAATCGTGAATAAAAATGTTACTGATTTTTATCCGGTAAGACACAGAGATTATTCTTTTGGTGAAGCAATTCCTGCAGGATTCAACATGGCATTTACAACCTTGAATGATTATGTGACTCAGATGAAATTTTTATTCACCAAGAAAGGAGCAACAAGTATCGGTGGTTTCGGATCTTTCGGATCGCTCTTTGCGCCAACCTGGGATTGGCATTCATTCTGGTTATTGACCGCATTCATTTCCATTGTTCTTGCTTTCATGAACTTCTTACCAATTCCAGCACTGGATGGCGGACACATCATGTTCTTACTTTATGAAATGATCACAGGTAGAAAACCAAGTGATAAATTTATGGAGTATGCCCAAATGGTTGGTATTATTCTATTGCTTGGTCTTTTGGTTTTTGCCAATGGAAACGATATTTACAAATGGATTACCGGAGGTTAGTAACTCCAGGAATTTGTAAACGAGTTGTAGAAGTCAAGTCCAAATTTGAAGTTGAGCTGAACTGACGGCGCGCCGTTATCACGTAAAACATAGAATGCAGAAACTTTAAAAAGCTGCTTTTTGATTTTGAATTTGCGTTCAATTCCCATGTAAAATTCAAGGTGACTGTAATCCGCATCATCAATCATTAATAAACCTCCACCGGCAACCAGTTCAATTTTAGTTTTGTTGATAAGTGGAATTTTATCTGTGATGGCTCCGTTGAAATGGTGAATCACAAAGGCTTGTAAATAAGGGTGCGCAGTGTGTCTTGTGCTGTCTAAAAGTTGAAGTGATTTAAGAGGATTAGAGAAGAAGAAGAAATCGGATCCTCTGAAAAATTTATGTTCGATGAAACGAATATCTGCAATGTTACTTCCTAAAAAACTACCTGCCAGAAAATTCCATTTCATGTTTCCAAATGTTCCAAAAGTAATTTCATCAGATGCTCCAAGTTCAAGAAAACTAAAGTTAACATCACTTCCAAAAAGTCCCGGAACACCAATTTTATAATTCAGTTTTAATTCCGGAAATTCTGTTCCAATGACTATCTTTTTTCCTTTTTTGATGATGTAGGCTTGCTTGAAACGATAGAGTAATTCCAGTTCAAAAATGGACACAGTGTATGTTTCAAAAGGTTTTGCCTGAATGTCTGATCCAATATTTTTCATCAAGGAATCAAGCCAGGGCGCTCTTGCTAATTCAGGTACAGCAATACGCGTTGAATAATCATAACTCAGACGACCGTAAAGACCATTCACAATTTCATAGCGCTGACCAATGGCAAAAAAAGTTTTGCGTACAAAGTTACTCGAGGCCCCTGTGTTTACAATGGATTCATAACTATTGACCAAATCGTAAACATCACCACCACTTACTTTTAAACTTCCAAAATGTTTTGGTAAGTAGGTGTATTCAAATCCTACCATACCTTTTAAATCCTGGTACTTAAAACCATAATCAATTTCTGCATTTACATTAATTGATTTTCCATTTTCAAATTCTTTCGAATAGTATCCAGCCAATTTATGACGATACGGACCAAATCCAAAAAATTGTGGTTGACTGATCAGCGGACTAAAATAAATTTCTCTTGCTTTTTCACGGTTTCTGAATCCAACTCCGTTTAAAAGAAAATCCCAAACGGTCAGTCGATTATATTCTGCATTAAGGCTGTCAATGTGTTCAAAGCTGCTGAGTTCTTTTTCGATGCTATCTTGTTCATAGATATATCGCAGTTCTTCTGGTTTTAATTGGATTGGTCGTGCTGAAATCCAATAAAGAGAATCTCTGTCAAAGGCATCGTCACTGAATGACATGACCGAATTTTTATAAAGTTTCTCATCATAGCCTTTGTTAAAAAGATAGTTGGAATGTTGCACCCTCGTATTAGCCATCACATAGTCCATCCCATCGTTAATGGTATATGTAAATTCGCGTCGTGTTGCTACCCAGTTTCCATCGATATTTTCAAAATCCTGAATGATTCTGAATTCTTTGAAATAATCCATTGCTGCGGCATTCACTGAAAGATCCATCGACTTAATTACCCATAGACTGTCAATAATAAAAAGTGTTCCTGAAAAAAGTGGACCTTCTTTAAAACGAGGTTCTACTTTGATCTCATAAATTTTTTGTTTGTCCTCATAGAAGACTGACTCCAATGTATACTTGTAGTTGACAAATGCATTGACAGCAACTGGAGATACCAATTGTTTGGAGGATATTTTTGGCAGATCAATTAAATTCTGATAAGGGTCCACATCACCATCAGCTACTTTTTCAAAAAAGATATACGGGTTATATTCGATGGCTTGATTTGGAACCAGATTATCAGGATTCGCAAAGTCGACCGAAACCATTACGGTGCTGTTTGCTTTTTCAGCATAATCGTGATGTGCAATGACCTCTTCATGATACGTTGTGTTTTGTTTAAAATGTGTGACGGAATACGATTCGATCAGATTCATACGTTGTTTACCAACCGTATCCGTGGCTCCCATAAATGGAAACCGGCTTTCTTTTTCGAGTGATGTTTTGATGTAGGTGTCGCATTGATAAGTTTCATAAGCACGCCCCAGATTTTTTTTGTTATCAATGACATATCCAATGACTTCTTTGGCTATATCTTTTTTATCTGCATAAATTTCTACTGTTCCTAACTCAGTAGATTTTTCGTAGAGAATAGTTTCGTGATAGGTGATTTGATCTTTTACGACAATTGTATCTGAGCGCTTTTCAAAACTAAGCATGGTGAACGTGAGTACGTATGTGCCTGGAGAAGGAACTTCCAAAAAGTAAAAGCCTTGCGAATTTGCCGGAACACCGTAGGTTGTATTTTCAACTGCTACGCGAACACCGGGAATCGAAGCTCCGTTTTCATCAACGATTGAACCCTTAATAGCGTATTGACTGAAGGTGTTTACAGCAAGGATAAAGAAAAGGAAACTAAAAATAAATTTCATCGCACAAGTACTTTAAATACAGAGACGATCAATGGTACTTAAAGTTACAGGCAAGAGATAAGTAGATGGAAAAACTTATTCTTTCCAGTTCAATATCTCGTCAATTGTGCCAGATGAAACAGAGTGATAGTTTGGACGTGCTTTGGCATAAATTTGTTTTGCAAAAGCCAATCCGTCTTCTGTTTTTGCCAACTCTTCATAAAGCGGCTGCAAATATTTTCTGCGACCGACATTGATCAAAAATGTTTCCATCGGTTTGTTGATTTTATCATAGCCTTTTTGGATTGAAATCAGATACCATTCAGACATAATTTCTGCATTTCCACAATTACTGAAATTAAATTCTTTGTCAAGCATTTCCATTTTTGATGCATCAGCTTCGGCAGGTATTTGACGGATAAAATGAATCCATTCATGGGTTGTCCAGTCCTCCTTTTTTACGTTAAGTTCTTTTGATGTCGTGACGGTTGTGATGAGTTTTGCTTTTTCAGTAACAATATCAAATCGGTCTGAGTCAATTACTATGCAGTTGTCAGGAATTCCTTCACCATGAATCCACTCGTCGGTGTTGAAATCAATTTTGTTTGGCTCAAGTAAATTTGTATTCAGATAGTCAATGAATATTTCAGTTGTGATAGCCTGAAATGCATAGGTGTCAAAATAGCTTTTCAAAAATGGATCAAATTTTTCACGACCTACGGCAGCTTCCAATGTTTTTAAAAACAGTGCTCCTTTCACGTAGGCGATAGCTGTCATTCCTTCATCCGGATCACGTCCCTCAAGATCTAATTTCAGATGGGTATCTTCCGGATGGCTTCCTGAAAGAATATCTTCATTTTCATTAATCAATCCCTGATATTCGATCGAAAGTAACATATCTGAATATTCTTTGCTGTACACTTTTTCCATAATGCGGTTTTCAATATACACCGTGAAGCCTTCGTTTAGCCAGAAGTCATCCCATGTTGCATTGGTAACCAGATTTCCTGACCATGAGTGAGCAAGTTCATGAGCAATTAATGAAACCAGAGAACGGTCTCCGGCAATAATAGTTGGAGTAGCAAAAGTTAATTTTGGATTTTCCATTCCACCAAAAGGGAATGATGGTGGAAGAACAATGATATCATATCGTCCCCATTTATATTCACCATAAAGTTCTTCGGCAGCAATGACCATTTTCTCAACATCAACAAATTCAGAAACGCATTTTTGCAGCATGTTGGGTTCTGTGTACACACCTGTTCTTTCTCCCAAAGTGGCAAATGTTAAATCACCCACGGCTAATGCAATTAAATAAGTTGGAATTGGTTGAGGCATGTCAAAATTGTAAATTCCATCTGCACTTTTTTCGGTTGGATTGTCTGCACTCATTACAGCCATCAAGTTTTTCGGGGTTTGAATTTTCGCCGAGTAGGTGATTCTTTTAAGCGGGGTATCCTGACAAGGAATCCATGTGCGTGTTAAAACTGCTTGTCCTTGTGTATAGAGATAAGGGTGTTTTTTACCGGATGTTTGTTGCGGTGTTAACCATTGAAGTGCATTTGAACCCGGATCAGTTTCGTAGTAGATAGTTAGTTTTTTTGTTTCTGGTTTAATGGTAACGGTTAAAGGTGAACCTAATAATTCATCATCTTCACCAATTGTAAATTCAGTTCCAACAGTATCATCATCTAATGTAATGTGGCTGATTTTTTCATCATTCATGTCAAAAATCATGGTTGTTGCGCCAGTAAGATTTTCAATATCGTGTGTTACACTTCCTGACAAGATGCTTGTTTCAAAGTCAACATTCAGGTCTAGATGCAGGTGTTTTGTAAAAACATCATCACTATTGGAATAAGAGTGATCGTCTTGTGGAATAACCAAAGAATCCTGATTTGTTGAGTCTTTATCTGAGTTTGCTGTATCATTCGATGCATCTGAACCGCATGAAACGAATAAAAGGGCTGAGAATAGCAGACTGAAGCTGAGTAATTTGGTCATAAATAGGTTTGTTTAGGTCTGTTGGGGCGTCAAAGATAGAAGATAAAAAAGCTTGACCGGAGTATTTTATATCAATGGCTTAATAATGCCGTTAAATATTAGTATTTAGCGGATTAATCGTTTAGATAGAATTTAAATTGTTTGAGAATGCTGATTTCAATAGATTTTGTTTAATTTCACGGCCTTGAACTTTTCAGGCGTTTGCATGAAAATTTAATCAGGGAGGCTGAATAATGACGGAAACTTACCCCAAAAACAGGGACTGTCGTTGTGGGGGTGGCGTTAGAAAGGTTTGACAGATTGACCAACTATCAAAATACGACCAAAACAAAGTATGCAAGTTCAGAGTAATTCCGACAAGTTTTTTCAGTCCAAAGTACTAGGGCATCCTGCGGGGCTTTTTGTATTGTTTTTTACAGAAATGTGGGAGCGGTTCTCGTTCTACGGAATGAGGGTATTGCTGATCAACTTCCTCACCATGGCAATTATTGGCACCAATCCCGGATGGGAGTGGGACATTGGGGTTGCAAGTACTTTATTTGCTACTTACGCAGGTTTACTCTATCTGACACCAATTTTGGGAGGAATCATTGCTGATAAATTTTTAGGATACCGTATGTCTGTTGCGGTTGGAGCAATTGTCATGACGCTTGGACACGCCTGTATGGCATTAGATACTGAAATCACCTTGTATCTTGGATTGGCGTTGCTAGTGATTGGTACTGGATTTTTCAAACCAACAATTACATCAATCATTTCTGAAATGTATAAAGATCTCCCTCAAAAGAAAGACGGTGCTTATACTATTTTCTACATGGGAGTTAACGCTGGAGCCTTCTTTGGAATGATGCTATGCGGATATCTTGCCGAAAAAGTTGGTTGGAGCTGGGGCTTTGGTCTTGCCGGTGTTTTTATGCTGTTGGGATTAATTCAGTTCTGGTTTGCAAAACCTTTGTTTGGAACGATTGGTGATAAACCGGATAAAAACAAACCCGTAGCACATGTGGTTGAAACCAGTGCCCCTGAAAAATTAGATCAGACAGGAAATGTAAGTCAGGAAAATACTCGCAGAAATCCTTTTACTCCATTAGATAGTGTATTATCTGCAATTTCTGCTTTGTTTGGATTGACATTCTTGTTGGATGGTCCGTTCAGAATTAATGACGTCCCTTTGATTCCAGAGTTTCTGACTTTGAATTTTGGTGAAACAATAATCCCTGCTAAAGTTACTTTCATTTTGGTTGGATTATTCATCTTCTTGTTTCTCGTATTCTCTCGCATTTCAAGATATGAAAGGATCACCCGCAACAGAATGATCGCTGTAATTATTTTTGCATGCTTTACTATTTTCTTCTGGATGTCATTTGAGCAAGGTGCAAGTTCACTTGTTTATTTTGCGCGTGATTATACAGATAGATTCCTTGAAGGTGGCGCAGCAACCGCATTTCTAATTATTGACTTATTGCTGACATTTGTTCCGTTAATTATTATCACTTGGGTATTGGTGCGACTCTGGATTGAAACCAGAAAAGAAATTCTGATGTCCAATGTCACCTTGATATTCTGTTTTATATTGATTTGGGGATTAGGAATCTGGAAAACAAACCACGATTTGGGAACAAAATCTTACGAAGTTACTTACACCGGATATAAATCTGACACTGAGGTGAACGAAGATGGTTCTCCTGTTTTCTTGCCTGTGACCGAGGGCATGAACACGGAAGGTTTATTGACAACTACCCGCACCGGAACATTACCTGTAAACGAAGAGTTGAAACCAGGGCAGGATGTTTTAGTGGCATCCGAAACAGGAACTTTAAGATTGGTTGATGCAGAAAAGGAAAAAATGATCCGTGAGCAATTGGCGGATAATCCTGGCAAAGCATCCACGATAATCAATGCACAAGTTGTAAATATTAAAGAGCAAGCAGTTGTAGAAATAACAACATCTTGGTTTAGTATCTTAAATTCATTTTTCATTATTGCGTTTGCATCCATCTTCTCAAAAATCTGGGAGAGCAAATACAATCCAAGCGCCGCTGTCAAGTATGGTCTGGGTCTGATCATCATGGCCATTGGTTTTGGAGTGTTGGCTTATGGTTCAAACGGCCTTGTTCAAGGCTCAGGTGACGCTTCACGTGTAAGTTTGATGTGGTTGGTATTTGCTTACTTGTTCCATACAATTGGTGAGCTTTGTATTTCTCCGGTAGGACTTTCTTATGTGAGTAAACTCGTTCCAGGCAGGATGATTGCGTTTATGTTTGGTATGTGGTATCTCGCAATTGCAATTGGAAATTATTCTGCGGCATCGTTGGGTGGAATGATTGAAGAAATTCAGTCTGAATATTCAATGTCCGTATTCTTCCTCATCTTTACTATTATTCCGGCAGGAGCAGGATTAATCATTATCTTATTGAATCCAATGATCAAAAAATTAATGCACGGCGTGCGTTAGTTCATAACTCAAAATTTTAAAAAAGGCAGCTGGTTTCAGTTGCCTTTTTTTATGCAGTTATTTAGATTCAACTCAAAGAGCAACTCAGTACAATTCTCTTATTTTGAAATAGGCAATTTCTCAGTGTCGATCTTTGTATGATTTTATATTCAAGAAGTTTTAGAAAAGCAATCGTCTACTTTTAAATTCTTAAGAGATAAAAAATCTTCGAAATAAGAATCATCGCAAGATATTCGGAATGGATGAAAGTACACTCCACCAGCAAGAATGAAAAGAACTAAACGGTGAATGAGTAACACAATCAAGACATGATCACAGGAGTGAATTATTCTTCTGAAAGTATTTTTATTGATCACATCCTGAACAGGTCATTTGTATTTGCCTTAATACGCAGATTGTATATCTCAACAAAAGAAAAAAAGGCGCCAACACGTGACGCCTTTTCAAATTTTGTAATTGAATTTTTCTACTTCTTCACAAATCTTTTTTGCTCAGTAGATGTTTTAATGAGGTACACGCCTGAAGATAAATTTGAAATATCAATGTTGTTTTTTCCTGCCATTAAATTTCCGGTTGCAACAACTTGTCCCATCGAGTTGATCAATTGGTAAAAGTTTGTTTCGGTTGATTCTACAGTAAGTTCTGTTGTTGCAGGACTTGGATAAACACTTAAGACTGATTCTGATTTTTCGTCAATTCCAACAAGTGAAGTATTTTCTATGATCGTACCGTCAGCATTGATGATATAATTGTTTGGATCGATTTCGATATTTACAATCTCACCCGGAGAAAAAAGTGTATGGAACGTGCTGGACCCGTCAATATCTGCTAATCTGTAAATAGTAGTATTGCCTAAAACATCTGTCAGTGCAATTTCCAGATCATTAGTGAAAAATGGAGTCACTCCCGGCATAGAAGTGATTTGGTTCAATTGAATAAATACAGCACTGTTGATTTGATTCCATTCAATGCTGTACGTTGGATAGCCTTGCCCATAATACCATTCATTAAAATAATTTGTGAAATCCATTCCGGAGATATTCTCCATGATGACTTTTAAATCAGATGCGCGTGCAGTGCTGTCTGCAAAAGTCTGCTGATAGGTTTGAAGAATGTCAAAAAACACCGCATCGTCATTAATTAAAAATCGCATGGTATGAATGATGGCAGCTCCCTTATTGTAAACTAGTCGTCCGCTGAAAATTGCTCCTGCATCTAATGAATCCAATACCCATACGCTTCCGCCTGCCGCGCTCATTATATCATCATGTCGGCTCTGCATATCACTAAGTTCATCACCAGGATAAAAATATTCCCACATTAAATGTTCCGTATAAGATGCAAAGCCTTCATTCAGCCAAATATCTGACCAGCTTGCACAGGTCACATTATCACCAAACCATTGGTGCCCCATTTCATGAACAGTTAATCCATCTTCAAACCAACCCTGTGTAGTCATTGTCTGATGTTCCATACCGCCACTGATGGGTGCCATGCAATGACCATATTTTTCCTCATGAAAAGGATAGAGTCCGTAAAGGGTTGAAAAATATTCGATGAAGTCTGCTGTGTTGTCAATCTCACTTTGAAAATAGGGAAGACATGCCGGATTATTATAAACGAAATTCTGAATCATAATTGGAGCAGGTGTACCAACCGGATTTGCATAAATGGTATAGTCTACATATTCTGCAACGGCAATTGAAATTAAATAATAGTCGATTGGATATCTTGTTTTCCATTCATACCGATCAAGTCCGCCACCCATATCAGTTACTGCAGTCAGTACACCGTTTGAACCCGCCATGTTTGTCGAAGAAGTGGTGACAAAGGTATATGCAGAATCTGCTTTATCATTTAAGGATTGTTTGCATGGGAACCACTCAAACGCTGAGAAAGGCTCACTCAAAGTCCAGGTCACTTCATTGCCCCAGCTTGGCGAATTGTCTTGTGTCATACCTGCACCACCTAAAGGATTTGTGAATGGAGTTGGAGGCGTACCGCCGTAGATAATCTTCATAAAAAAAGCATCACCCGTTGTGAAATTTACAGGAACAATGACAGCAGAACCAACCCGTGTGAATGGCGTTGAGGTAAGTCCGTTCAGCAGGATATCCGTAATTACTAAATCCTCATGCAATTCAAAAAGAAATGTGTCAAGCACGGCAACTTTGCTTGTTACGTGAATCTCAGTTGAACCTGAAATATCAGTTGAAGTATTTTCAAGAGCGACATCTAAAAAATAAAAGTGAACATCATACTCTTCAGTAAGCGCAATGTATTCCAAACTGAGTGTATTTGATCGTTCTGTAAATCCTCTGCTTGATTTGTGGTGTGAACACGTTAATCCACTTTGTGAAAAGCCGGTGATGAATATAAACAGCGAAGCTAAAAAAGTAAAATATTTTTTCATGGTTTTAATTTGATGCAATGAATTTAGTGAATAGATTTCACTCCTGCATTTAAATACGCATGAAACGGGTGATCTGTTGATTAAACGGTATGTTTAGATGAATTGAGATTGTTTTAAGTTTAACCAATCCAGAATCGAATGGCAGAACATATCTTCAATCATCTCTTTTGGAATGTCACTTTCTTCAATGAATTTTCCAATTTCCAAATCACCCAAAGGAAAAGGATAATCAGAACCTAAGCAGACTTTTTTAGAACCCTGAACTTTCAGGATATATTTCAACATATCCAAATCATGCGTGATACAATCCACCCAAAATTTTCCTAGATACTCACGTGGATTTCGTTTATTATCAATGGCAACTAAATCAGGTCTGCAATTAAATCCATGCTCTAATCTTCCTATGGTTGGAATAAGTGATCCACCAGCATGTGAAAACAGAACACGAAGATTTGGTAAGCGTTCAAACACACCGCCAAATATAAGCGAGGCTGCTGCGCGTGCAGTTTCTGCAGGCATTCCTACCAACCAGGGAAGCCAATATTTTTCCATACTTTTTTCACCCATCATTTCCCATGGATGAATCATAATGGCCATTCCTAATTTTTCTGCTTCTTCAAAAATTGGAAAGAATCGCGGATCACTTAAATTGATGTCGTTGACGTTTGAACCAATTTGAATTCCAGGCATGTTTAATTCATTTTTCAGACGTCGTAATTCCTGAATCGCTAAGTCAGTATCTTGCATGGGAAGCGTTCCCAGGCCCACATAATTTTTTGGATATTTTACCTGAAGATCGGCAATGTGGTCATTTAAAAATGTACTGAGATCCATTGTGTCTTGAGGTTTTGCCCAATAGGAGAACATCACTGGAATTGTACACACAACTTGAACTTGTGTGTTGAATTTTGCATAATCAGCTATGCGCATTTTTTCATCCCAGCAATTTTCTTCAATGCGACGGAAAAATTTATTTCCTTTCATCATGTCTGCGTAACCGGGTTGATCTGTCTGCTGTAACCAGATAAAATCACCGTAGCCAAATTTATTGGTCCAGTTCGGCATTTCATGCGGCAGAATGTGGGTGTGCATGTCAATTTTCAGCATGTCTTTAATTTTAAAATTTTTATTTTTTCCGAAGCTTAATAAATTTATCCGTCTTATCATTTTCGATTAATACGGTCAAATTGTAATGTGCAATTTTCCAAACTCCATTTTCTTTTTTGAGAACACCGGTTCCTCTGCATTCTTCCATCCACGTGTCGAGTGATTCTTCAAACCAGGCAATGTCTTCACGCTCGTTCATATACCAGTTGCGCGAGTTTGTTTTAAAATCCCAGGTAGATTTTTTTTCAAAATAGGGCTGACAAAATTTTTCGAATTCTGCTTTTGTCCAGCGCTCGGTCGGATCTGTTCCTAAAAAAATAAAATCAGCGCTCATAAAATCAAAGTAGGATTCAAACTGAAAAGTAGCAACATCGTTATGCCATTTATTCATCAGCTCATTTAACGAATTACTGATTGAAGATACTCCGCTTGAGTTTGTGAATTTTGGTTTGAGTGCGCCAGAATATAGCGTCACAATTTTATAAGTGTCTGCTGATTTAATCCAGATTGCGTGATCAACTCCTGCAAATGAAAATTGATTGTCAATATAAAATGTAAAATAGACATCCACATAAACAAGACCCGTTTCCAAATCATTCACTTCAACTTTTGTAAAGTCTTCACGATACTGACCCGATTTGAATTTTCTTAGCACTGGGCTAAAATCTTTCAGCGCTAAAGTTTCAATTCCATTTTCACCCACATGATGAAATTGAGCATCGGGTTGAAAATGATTAAAAAAGGCAACAGAGTCGCCTGCATTGAGATTTTTGAGAAGATTTTGGGTTTCTTGATAAAAATCAAACGATAACGAAACCTTAGGAAAAAGGGCAATCAGACAAACGAACAGGACTCTTTTCATACCATTTAACTCATTTATTAGCCAATTATCAACCTTGCCAACTTATTTAAGAAACATCTCTTATTTTTGTGGCTCATCAAAAATAGTCAGAATGAAATTAAAATCTTTGGTTTTTCTGTTATTAGTCCTTTCTGCGACTGTTAACTTTGGACAAGACCGTAAAAAAATCGAATTCCTGAATACGATCTTCCAAACGGTATGCACGTGATTCTTCATGAAGATCACTCAACGCCAATAGTGGCTGTAACCATTATGTACCACGTAGGTTCTAAAAATGAACGTGAAGGCAGAACTGGTTTTGCGCATTTCTTTGAGCATTTAATGTTTGAAGGAACTGAAAATATTGACAGACATCAATATGATAAATATGTTGAAGGTGCTGGTGGAACGCTAAACGCAAACACTTCTCAAGACAGAACCTTCTATTATGAGATTTTGCCTTCAAATCAATTGGAGCTTGGAATCTGGTTAGAGTCTGAGCGTTTGCTCCACGCTAAAGTGGAAAACATTGGAATTGAAACACAGCGTGAAGTTGTTAAAGAAGAAAAACGTCAGCGTGTAGATAACCAGCCTTATGGTTCATTGATGTATGAGATTTTCAGAAGAGCATTCAATGAGCATCCATACAGATGGCAACCAATTGGAAGCATGGAGGATTTAGATGCCGCTGAAGAAAATGATTATGTAAATTTTTACAGAACATTTTATGTGCCTCACAATGCAACACTATCTATTGCAGGCGATCTAAATTTAGAGCAAGCTAAAAAATGGATTGCTGCTTATTTTGGCACAATTCCAAACGGTGATAAACTAGATATCTACCGTGACAGAGAATTTTTGACCCTTGAAAAATTTCAGGCTAAATATGCTGAACAGTTAAAAGGCCGTGAAACGTCAAAAGATTTTTTAGGTGATTATGACGGTCAAATGTCAACAGAAGATTTTATCAAAAAATATTTCCCGACTGCAAGTGAAAAACCAAAAGCTATTCCGGTTCCAACTGTGAAAGAAGGCTTGCTAAAAGCTGAAATCCGCGATACCGTTTATGACAATATTCAACTTCCTGCAATTGCCTTGGCATACAGAACGCCAGAGTTGAATCACGCAGATCATTATGCAGTAGAGATGTTGTCAATGATTTTGTCTGATGGTAATAGTTCTCGTTTGAATAAAAATCTGGTTGAACAGCAGAAAGCTCTTTTTGCAGTTTCATTTCCTTTTCCATTAGAGGATCCGGGATTGGCTATCATGCTTGCAATTCCAAGTATGGGTGGTGACATGACGGAGCTTGAAAAAAACATCGATGCTGAAATTGAAAAATTACAGAACGAATTAATCTCAGATCAGGAATTTGAAAAATTGAGAAACATGATTGAAAGCAGTTTCATTACAGCTAATTCAACCATGGCAGGTATTGCTGAATCATTAGCTGATTACTACACATACAAAAAGAGTACAAATTTGATCAATACAGAATTGGACAAATACATGGCTGTTACGAAAGCAGATATTCAACGTGTGGCTAAAGCGTACTTCATGAAGTCGAACAGAGTTGTACTTTATTATTTGCCTAAAGAAGGTTAATCAAGCATTTTAAAGATAGTATATGAAAAAAATAGTTTCAATAATCGCACTTATCGGTTTGACACTTTCTGGCTTTGCTCAGGTTGACCGCTCTACGGCTCCAAAACCACAGCCGAATCCTGTAATTAAAATTGCAATTCCGGATGCCATTACCATTGACAACGGTCTAAAAGTAATTGTGGTTGAAAATCACAAATTACCAAAAGTTTCATTCCAGCTTTTTATCGATTATCCAACAACTGCAGAACAAGACAAAGCAGGTTTAGGACAAATCTTTTCTGAGTTATTGGCTTGTGGAACAACAACCATGACCAAGGATGTATTCGATCAAAAAATCGATTATATCGGTGCAAGTATTTCAACCAATCCACGCGGCTTTTTTGCTTCGTCGTTGAAAAAACACACGCCTCAATTGTTAGCGCTTTTGAGTGACATGATTTTGAATCCTGCTTTTCCACAAGAAGATTTTGAGCGATTAAAATCACAAACGCTGGATAACCTTGCGTCACTTTCTACAGATGCAAGTGCGATGTCTTCTATCGTGAGCGGAGTCGTTAATTATGGTACTGAACATCCTTATGGCGAAGTAAGCACAGAAGAAACAATCAATGCAATTACAGTGGATGACATCAAAGCGCATTATGCTAAATTCTTCATTCCTAATTACGCTTATTTGGTGATTGTTGGAGATGTAACTCAAGCTGAAGCAAAAGGTTATGTTGATCAATATTTTGCAAAATGGCAAAAAGGGGCTGAGATTAAAAAACCGGTTTATACTTTGCCAAAACCAATTGGAAACAATGTCTATTTTGTGGATAAACCAGGTGCTGTTCAAAGTGTAATCAATGTAACACACACCGTGAATTTGCAACCAGGACATTCGGATGAAATTGTACTTTCTGTATTGAACGGAATTTTAGGTGGTGGAAGTTTTTCTGCTCGTCTAATGGCAAACCTGCGTGAAGATAAAGCATACACCTACGGTTGTTATTCATCAATTTCAAGTGATCCAATGATTGGTTCATTTTCTGCTGGTGGAAGTTTCAGAAATGAAGTAACTGATAGCGCACTCACTCAAATTCTTTTTGAAATCGATAAGATCAGCAAAAATATGGTGACTGATGAAGAGCTAACCTTGGTGAAAAGTTCAATGACGGGTGCTTTTGCACGTGCATTGGAAAGACCAGAAACAGTTGCTCGTTTTGCACTCAATACAATCCGCTACAATTTGCCTAAAGATTACTATTCAAATTATTTAATGAATCTTGAAAAAGTAACCAAAGAAGATTTGTTGCGCGTTGCAAAACAATATTTGAAACCAGCAGCGATGAATATTGTAGTTGTAGGAAATCAGGAAATAGCTGAAAAACTTAAAGTGTTTGATGCGTCCAATGCAATTCACTACAAAGATTATTACGGCAGAGATAAAGCGCAATTGAAATCTGTTGCTTCAGGAGTGACGTTGCAAACAGTTGTAGACACATACCTCTACAAAACATTTATGGTAACTGACAAAGCTGCCTACGATGCTAAAATGACAAAAATCCAATTTATCCAAACTACACACAAAGGTGAAATTGCCGGAATGGATGGAAGTCTTTTTATGACAGCTTACAGAGGTGCACCAAACAAATCAGCATCCATAACAAAAGTGGTAAGTCCTGAAATGACTGCTGTAGTTTCGAAAGAATATTTTGATGGAACAGCTGGTGGAAGTTTTGCAATGGGTCAGGGAACTAAAAAATTAGAAGGAGATGATCTTGCTAAAAAAATGAAACCTTCTTTCCCATATTCGCAAGCTTATTATTTAACAGATGAAACATTGGTTGTTGAACTGATGGGCATTGATGTGATTGATGGAAAAGAATATTACAAAGTAAAAGTTGCTTCAAAAGGAGAAACCGATTTTGGTTACGAATTTTACAGCGTTGAAACTGGTTTGCTTGAGCGCGAAGAAATGTATACAACCGATGAAAACGGTGAAGCTACAAGCATGATCATGACTTATTCAGATTTCAAAGACACAGGCAGCGGCATGTACGTTCCATACATTATGGAAATGAACGCAGGTGGACAAATTATTAAGTTCACATTGACTGAAATGATTGTAAAGAAAAAAGCAAAATCAGCTGCGTTTACTGGATCGTTTGATTAGTATTTGATTTAGAAAATTTTGAAAAGCCGTTTCGAAAGAAGCGGCTTTTTTTATGATGTTAATTTTCGTAGTCCTTGTCAAATTCTTTTTGAGAACTGGTTTGATCCTATAACCGTCTCCATTCGTTTTAAAGCAGGATCAATTTGACCATGAATGTAATTGTTGCATGTTGTATTGTGTTTGATTTACAATCATTTAAAGTATCAAAAAAGTGCTGGTGTAGAAAAAAATCCATATATTCATTTCTGTAAATCTTAAAAACCCAAAAAAAATGAATTCACTTTTTGTCCGCCAATTTATTTCTAAAAAATTAAATTTTGTCATCACTTTTTTTTTGATATCTGCAGCCTTTTTTGCCGGTGCTCAGAACCCAACCGTCATTAACGATTCGTTGGTAATTAACAACAGGGTTTACGCAAGGGAAAATTTGATTGTTGATCAAGAGGCCAAGTTTAAGCAGGATATTAAAGTATTAGGTACGGCTAGGATGTTTGGAGATCTTAAAGTTGACGGAGATCTGAGAGTAGATGGAACCACTAGGCTGAACGGTAGTGTAAAAATGGAAAATTTGGATTCCATTGCAGTAATAGATTCTACCATGACCTTTCTGGTGATGATGCCAAATGGGCAACTCAAGAAGGGTACCTTTGCAACGATGGCTGAGCAAATGTATGAACTCAGTCTTTGCCCTACAGGTGATATTGAAAATCCAATGTGGGCAAATGGTGTAAATAAAATATTTTCAGCATGCCCGCAAGTTAAGGTAGGAATTGGTAATAATGCACCCGAGCATAAACTTCATGTTACTGGAACGAGCTACTCGACAAGATTTCTTGCTGGAAATGTCAATGGCGACTTTAATGCTATGATAAATGGCTTCTCAAGCAGCAATCAGGATTTAGTTGAAATCGGCACTTATAACAATACAACTAACAGTTCTACAGTAAGATTTAAAATTCAAAATGATGGCACTGTTTACGCCAAGGAAATATGGGTTAAACCTATTGCCGATTTTCCTGATTATGTTTTTGATGACGATTATCAGCTAATTTCTTTGTTTGATTTGGAAAAATTTATCGAGATAAACGGGCACTTACCAAAAATGCCATCGGCGGACCACGTATCAAAATTTGGAATGAGTTTAAGTGAAATACAAATGCTCACGGTTGAAAAAATAGAAGAATTAACCCTTTATGCTATTAGCCAAAATAAGAAAATCGAGGAGCTACAAACTCAAAATGAACTGCTCAAAGAGGAGCTCAATCAAATTCAGAATGACATAGAAGAAATAAAAAAGTCACTGAAATAAATCCTGAGTTATGCGCAATTTTATTCTTGTTACAATAATTTTTGTTTCCAATTCGCTTTCTGCTCAGGATACCATGAAATTCTATGACAGGGTAGAGTACATGGACTATATTTTTGGAAATTTGTCAGATTCGTTGATCGATACAGGATTCCTACTTGATCGTAATTCAGAACTCGATTCAAATTGGAGGAGATATGAGTTAGTGGCGAACCGGCTGAGAACGACCCAAGTTTATGAGGATTGGTTTAGTCTATTTCAAATTCTCTCAAATTCTGAAATGGATAGCGCTGATATGGAATTGCCATCGGCAGAGAGTATCTTGTATCCTTTTTACAAAAGTATTTACACGCAGGAACCTGCTGTAAATGGCTTAAGGTTGCCAATCGCGATTTTAGATTTTAAAGTAAATAAATTTACAAATGATGCCTTAGAAGAGGAATACATACTTTTTGAAGACAATCAATTTTCCGAAGGATCCAATGCGGAATTAGGAATAGAGACGAGTGAATTGTTTTGTGCCGTTCCTTTTGCTGATTCGATTTTCTTTACGGACTTTTGGCTAGTTTTTGACGCCGATTATATTCACACTAATCGCAACAGAACTGTTGATTTTATAGAGGTAAGATTAGGAGAGGAAAGTTTTACGCTCTATGAAAATGATGAAATTAATTTAAGTCCATATTTAGAAAGCGAAAACAAGATTTTTCTGACGATTCATTATACAGACGGCATAACAGTTATTAATTCCTCCTTCAATCTTGACTATGCGGTACCTAACAGAAATTTAACGGATGACTTTCAAAGTGAAATCGATTTTTTTGACGAAGTTGGGTCCATTGGGGATGATCCCATGTTGCGTTATGGAGTGATGTTTGGTTGTGGTAATTTTACCACTAAATTTAAAAAGCCGGCAATTTTTGTAGCTGGTTATGGAGCCAGTATTCCGGATCAACTCTTTGACTATAATTTAGAAGGTTTGCAGTACTTGGTGCATAACAGCTGTGTAGATTATTTTCATAAATTTAATATCGACCATGTACTTGATTCCTTATTAAATACCGGGCATGACGTTGTTATTGTAAGATTTATTGAACCCCTTGAAAGTATTATGGAAGGCGGTGACCGACTTGAGATTTTATTAAATCAAATAAATGCAGAGAAATTTTCAAACGGCTCGTATATTGAAAACATTATTACTGGCTACAGTGCGGGTGGTTTGTGCGTGCGCTATACATTGGACAAAATGGAGTATAAACATTTAAACCAAGGCGCTCCAAACCCACACACAAAATTGTATATCTCTTTTGAGGGAGAACAAGCAGGAGCTAATGTAGCCCTCGGTGGTCAACATGCGCTTGACTTTATGTTTCATTTTTCTCTGGATCCAATGAATGCCTTTCTACATTACATTGCAGATTGTGAACAAAGCAGACAGCTTGCCAAATATTTTTATACAGAGACGGGGAAATATTTAGAAGTTGATGGAGATGTCCAAACATCTTCGTATGGGCAAGGTGCACATCAAGATCGATTGGATATGTTTACTGCCTTTGAGGTAACCTATGCAACAAGCAAACAAACTCAAAAATATGGCTATACGGGATATCCAGCATTTCCGCGAATAGTATGCATTACAAACGGCTCACGAACCACGCAGTATACAGATTTTTATGGTTCTACCGAATACAACCAAAACAGTCCCTATCTATTTATTCCCGGACACGTCATCCTTAATCATACCTTTGGCCCCAATTCCTACTTTGCAAAATTTATAAGTAACCATCATTTATGGGGCACCGAATCCACTGCGCCTGGTTTAGCCGTTTTTGGTTACACCCATTCTAATTTTTGGGGACAAACACAACTCATGCTGCGTTATAATACCGATAACTACGCATTAATTCTTGACAACGCACCTGGTGGTTTTATTGGCGGGGAACCCGACCCTGTAAGTTTGGTTTTTACCAATTTCAAAAAAGCTGCAATTGATTTTTCGTTAGACCATTTTGACTACAAACCCAATTGTTTTACGCCTTTAGTTTTTACACTTGATATTCGCAATTATGATCCCGTTGCAAATAAATACCAAATGCATTATGATTTGCAAGATGAAGGTTTGATGTTTGTCGGTTATGATAACTTTGGTATTCCTTTACAGTCAGATTTTTTTGGTTATCCTGTTTTAGGACATCCAAATGATCATTTTGCTATTACTCCTTTTGAAGCCATTTATGCCGATGAGTACAATGCTACCCACATCAGTTCACTCAATGTTTTTGGTGTTGACGATGATGTGGATGAGGACAATTTATTTACAGCAGGACATCCCACTACGCGTGCTTTTATGCTGAACGAAATGCAATATTTTAATGTATATCTTCAAAACTACAAGGTGGGTTGGAATACCACAACTGCGCTCGAGTATAAAGCAACTTATGAAGCAACCAACATGATTTTAATCGGCAAAAATGTGACTCCACGTACCGATGTTCAGCCCTACGAAATTTTACAAAACGGGAATATTACCTGTTATGCACCAGAGGGCATACATATTACAGATGGTTTTCATGTAGCTGAAGGCGGCGTTTTTCATGCGTATATTGCTTTGCCTGGATATTTTATTCATCAACCCTGCGGCAATAATCACGCACCATTGGCCGGTGGTGAGGATAATGACCCTGAACCATCTCAACAAGGGCATGATGAAACACAAATTGAGCAAGATCAGGATTTTTCAATTTACCCAAATCCAAGTACTGGTGAAGTGAATGTGATTATACCAGTTTCAAACGGAACATATGCCCTTTATATTTTTGATCTAAGAGGTCAACTAGTTTACAATTCTGTTTCTCCCGAATCTAATTCAATTAACCTTTTGTTGCCCGCAGGCGTTTATATAGTAAGTCTAACCAGCCAAACCGGTACCAAGAACAAAAAATTAATTGTGCAATAGCTATGAAAATAATACCAATACTATTAATAAGTCTGTGTTTTGTTGCGTGCAAAGAAGAAAACAGCAAAAAATATACCCAGGTTAAGGTGAATATAGCAAATTATATCAGTGGTGTACCTATTGAAGACATTACCTGTGCTGTTTATGAACAAGATGCTCTAGGTAATAGTACCAAGCTTTTTTCTTCAGTAACAACAAATGGCCAATTTGAATATAATTTTTTGGCCAAAAAGAATAAAACCTATTTCATGACTTGTTCAATTGACTTGGAAAAATATAAAATGATTCAATTTTTTCAATATGTTGATTTGGACAAGTACCAGATGAATCATTTTGACTTTACTTTAGTTGAATACGCCTACCTCAATATAAATATGATTAATACAAATTGTGAGAATGAAAATGCTGAGATGCGATTCAGATATTTTTTACCGAAACCAGGATATACAGAATATGTCTATGGTCAAACTATATATATATTAAATGCATATTGGGATGATTCGGATTCACCTTGGGATGGATGTATTAACCTTGTCGGAGGTGAGATTACCCAGAAAACGGGAAGGCTCGTGAAATCATATTATTTACAAGGGTATTAAACCTTTCTTCATTCTTCTTGTAGTTGAATTTGAAAGCAATTTCATTCAAGTATTCCTGAAAATATTTGATAGATATTTTGTGATAAGATCCTATGATCGCTCTTTTCAGAATTCCCCAAAACCCTTCAATCGTGTTGGTATGAAAGCGGCCTTTAGTAAATATCTTCTTGTCATGATTTAATATGATGTGATCCTTGTAGACATTTCCTATTCCAAAGTATCCTCCAAAACCATCAGTCACTACTGTACTTTCTTTGGCTATTGATTGACATAAAATAGGTTTGATTTCTTCGCCCCAGGCCTTCTTTAGGACTCGTAGTATAATTTTGCCTTCACGTTGCTGCATTCCTAGCACGGGTGTTTTATGTTGCATACCCGCAGGAAAATAATTTTTCTTTTTCTTATATGATTTATGCATCTTGGTCATACTTCCACCAACGTAGGTTTCATCAATTTCCACAATTCCTTTGAGCAGGTTAGTTTCTTCCATTGCAGTCCTGATTCTTCTTTGTAAAAACCAAGCTGTATCTTTATTTACATCTAAGTGACGAGACAATTCCAATGATGAAATCCCTTTTTTCGCACCAACTATTATAAAAATTGCAGTGAACCATTTTTTCAAAGGCAATTTGGTTGATTCAAAAACTGTTCCCACCAAAACGCTAAAGCTGCGATTGCAGTTTAGACATTTGTGTCTTCTTTCGATTGCTACGGAAGAAACCTTTGTGCAATTGCAATAAGGGCAAAGTGGTTTTGAATTCCAACGGATTTTTTCTAAATGATTAATACACTTTTCTTGTGTATCAAAATTCTCTAAGAGAGTTACTAAGTCCATGTTTCGATTTTTTATCAAAACACATTCTGTAAATCGTAATCTACTTACGATCTCCCTTTATCTGGGTAATCTCAGTCGGAGGGGGGGGGTATCAAAAACTCCCAACAGGTACTTATACTATAGAATGGAAAGTTTCAAGAGATAGCGGAAATTCAGAGGGCTCTGATATTTTTTTTATTGATAATGGTGATAGTTTAACATATTTACTTGAGTATTGAAGCACAAAATTTTCTATAGCCTTATATTGTTTTGTTGTTTCTCCTGCAAAGAAGAAAATAGCAAAAAATACACACAGGTAAAGGTGAATGTTAGCAATTACGTTAGCGGTTTACCCATAGAGGATATTACCTGCGCAGTTTATGAACAAGATGCTCTAGGCAATAGTACATTACTGAATCAAGCATCAACATTTGATGGTGTTTTTGAATATAATTTTTTGGCAAAAAAGAATAAATCCTATTTCATGACTTGTTCAATTGACTTGGAAAAATACAAGATGATTCAATTTTTTCAATATGTTGATTTGGATAAGTACCAGATGAATGAATTTAATTTTGAATTGGTAAAATACGCCTCCTTAAATATGAATTATTATAATTCTAGTTGTGAAAATGGAAATGATGAGTTACGTTATAGATATTATTTTAAGAATCCTTATGGGAGTGGATATATATATATTTATAGTCCTTACTGGGATGGTGAATTATCTAAAAAAGGTTGTATCAGTCAAATTGGAGTGGCTTATCATCAAGTCCCCGCCGGCACCTATACAATAGAATGGAACGTAACGCGTGATAGTGGTTACTCTGAAGGTTCAGATACTTTTTTTGTTGGCAATGGTGATAGTTTGACTTATTTACTAGAGTATTAAGTGAATTATATGAACAATTAATCCAAGAGATTAAATGACTAAATTTTAAAAAGCCGTTTCGAAAGAAGCGGCTTTTTTTATATCTTTCTAAAATGAAATACATTCTCCCTCTCAGTTTAATTTTTATTTCGCTGCAATCATGCGGCACCTCAAAATCAATAGAAGAAGCAGAAACTGAAATTGAAAATGAAGTAGAAGTGGTGACTGAAGATGAAAATAAAAATGAAACGTTTCCTTCTCTTACAAAAACAGTTCAGGCAAAGGTGATCCATGAGCCTTTCATTAATAAAGCAGGTAAATTAATTGAAGGTGCGGGAGATTATTTTTTGGTGTATGAAGGTCAAAACTGGTTTATCAAATTTTCAGCCGGAACAGTTTTAAGATCAGACGTTGAAAAGTTTGAGGGCAAAACTGCAACCTGTACAGTAATGGAATTAGATGGTTTGTGGGATACCAATGATCCAAATGTCCAAAGCCGAGTCGGCAAATATGTTGCGCTGTACAGCATCACAGCACTTTAGAAAAACGGTTAATTCTTTGTTAACATTGGCTTGACGCACCAATCCTTCAAATTCACTAAATTTGTATCTATAAATTGAATAACTGATAGTTAGCTGTCGGATTCAGTTTTCACAATTAAGTGATCACCCTACAAGAGTCTCTGACATTGTCAGAACATTCCGAAACCACTTAATGCATTGCTTTTTTATTTCGTTGAGATGAATAAACTGAGTGCGTTAATAAATGGTGGATTGCTTACGATTTTGATTTCGTGCGTTTCTGCTATTGACGCAAACGGGCAATCAATTTGGACAAACCCTATTACGGGTACAAATCCAAACACCTCAAATCCTTATACAACGGGTCAAACAGTTGATGCCAATATTACTGTAAGCGGAATTAGCAGAGGAACAGGTATAGTTGGTGTGAATGCGACTGATCGTTACAATGCCAGTGGTTGGAATACTGCTGCAATTGATTTGAACGCTTATTTTCAATTTACGTTGACACCAACTCCTGGATGCGAAATCGATTTTACAAGTTTCGTTTACACCGCACAAGCATCCGGAAGCGGACCTGTTAGTTTCGCATTTAGAAGTAGCCTGGATGGATACAGTGCAAATATCGGAACGCCTTCTTCAGGTGGCACCACAATTTCACTTGCCGGTGCGGCTTATCAAAACATTACGACAGCAATTACTTTTAGGCTTTATGCATGGGGCGCAAGTGATGTAAATGGAACGTTCAGCGTCAATTCGTTTACCTTTAATGGCGCGGTGTCTTGCGGCTGCACAGGTCCTGTGTCTCAGCCAACAACAGAAACAACATTAGATTCCGCAACGCCTGCATGCACTAGTGCATTAATTTCATGGACAGCAAGTACTACCGCTGATAATGTAATCGTCGTAATTTCTACAGGTGCTATCGGTTCAACTCCTACAGACGGAACAGCATATTCAGCTTCACCAATATATGGTTCGGGTGAGACAATTGGTGCTAATCAATATGTCATTTACAATGGCTCTGGAACAAGTGTCACGGTGACTGGTTTGGCTATCGGAACAACTTACAATTATGCAATCTTCGGTTATGACGGCGTTCAAACTGATTGCGAAGAAAATTATTTGACCGGTGGAAATTTTGGTTCGTTCACAACATTAGCGTCTTGTGGAACAGCAGAAATTACAACCATCATGGTGAATTCTTGTAGTGGTTCTTCGGAAGGTACGGATGAATTAATCGTAATTCAAAACGGTGATGAAGCGATTAACATTGATGAAATGATAATTGATTTACCAAATACAAGTTGGTGTAACAGCGGCTGCGGTGGCAATACAATTGGAAACAGCCCTGCTTATCTGGCAGATTTGAATACCATGGCCGGTTGCACGCCTGATCTTTTTGTATATGCCGATCCAATTCCTGCCGGTGCAACCATTATTATTTTTACGGGAAATCCGCCGACAACGGTGTTAGATTATTCATCCAATTGCGGTGCTCCCGGCGCTCCCATCTATGCAATCTTTTTAGACAATTCAAGCATCACGGGTAATTTTGCAAACTCGGGTTCAACCATAAAAATTATTGACATTGATTTTGGAAACGGACAATCCGATGTGGTGACTTATATACCAGATGACGTTGCAAATGTTGACGGTGGTTCCATCCTTTATGATGCTCCTGGAAATCCATCCTATTATACTTCGACTGATTGTGTGTATCCACTTTCAGTCAGATTGAATTCATTTTTTGCAACAAAGCAGGAGCAAACTGTTGAGCTAAACTGGAGTTCTTTTTCACAAGCAGGGGACACGCATTATTTAATTCAAAGATCCACAGACGGAATCTCTTTTGAAACCATTGGTGAAACTGAAATTGGTTTTGCTCCGGATGAACTTGCGAATTATTCTTTCATAGATCAAAATCTTCCAGTGGCTGAGGTGATTTATTATCGTTTGGCAATTGTCAGTGAAAACAAGAAAGTCTCTTATTCAGGAATGGTTTCTGTTTTGAATTCGCACACCGGAGTTTATTATGCCAATCAAAATTTTGTGGTGTCGTCTGAAAATCAAATAGCAACCAATCAGCCTTATTTTGTTTATTCAGTCTCTGGAAATATTGTTTCGCAAGGAGTATTAAATGATTCAGGAATGATTCCATTTACAGCCAAAGGCGTTTTCATTCTGGAGATTCCTGGCTTGAAGATCCGCCAGAAAATAGTCTGTTTTTAGACCTTATTAACAAGTTATCATCAATTTTTTTGTTTAAAATAAAAAACCGGTTTACTGGTTTACCCCTCTGCAATAGCTTATCTTTGCTGAGATGGAAGAGAAACAACCCATAAAACCTGCAACCAAACGAAGCTTGATTTCACAAACCGTTCAGTCGATTTCTGAAATCGGTAAACTTCCGCCGCAGGCAGTTGATATTGAAGAGGCGGTGCTTGGAGCTATGTTGCTTGAGAAAAATGCGGTGAATGACGCAATTGACATTCTTCAGCCTGAAAGTTTTTACAAAATTGAACACCAAAAAATATTTGCGGTTATCCTTGAATTGTTTGCCAATTCTGAGAACATCGATATTCTAAGCGTAACCGAGCGCCTTCGTAAAAAAGGCGAATTGCAGTTGATTGGTGGCCCCGGTTATATTGCGCGATTGACCAATAAAATTGCATCAGCTGCACACGTTGAATATCACGCACGCATCATCTCTGAAAAATTTATTTTGCGATCTCTCATTGAAGTTTCTTCAGAGGTAATTAAAAATTCATACGACGAAACCAAAGATGTTTTTAATGTTTTGTCAGATGCTGAAAGTGGTTTGTTCCGCATTGCTGAAGGCAACTTGAAAAAGAGTTATCAGAATGTGAAAGACCTCGTGAATGAGGCCATGATTGAAATTGAAAAGGCCAGTGAAAATAAAGATGGGGTGAGTGGAGTTCCTTCTGGTTTTACAGATTTGGATCGATTAACATCCGGCTGGCAGAAATCAGATATGATTGTATTGGCGGCTCGTCCCGGAATGGGGAAAACGGCTTTCGTACTTTCGATGGCACGAAATTCTGCCGTACAATTTGGACAAGCCGTTGCTATCTTTTCTTTGGAGATGTCAAGCGTTCAATTGGTGAAACGTTTCATGGCCATGGAAACCGGAATCTCATCTGAAAAAATCAGAAAAGGATTTTCAAATGCTGAAGATTGGCATAAATTAAATGACGGTGTAAAAGCCTTGACTGAAGCACCGCTTTATATTGATGATACACCTGCACTTTCTATTTTTGAGTTGCGCGCAAAATGCCGCCGTATGAAAATGCAACACGATATTCAATTAGTGATCATCGATTATTTGCAACTCATGTCTGCGGGTGGAAGCAAAGGCGGAAATCGTGAACAGGAAATTTCTACCATCTCACGTTCCATTAAAGAAATTGCAAAAGAGTTGAACGTTCCAATCATTGCACTTTCTCAGTTGAGTCGTTCGGTTGAAACCAGAGGAGGTGATAAACGTCCTTTACTTTCAGATTTACGTGAATCTGGTGCGATTGAGCAAGATGCCGATATGGTATGTTTTATCTATCGTCCGGAGTATTATGGATTGATTGAAGATGAGAATGGAATGCCAACCGAAGGAGTTGGCGAGATTATTGTAGCAAAACATCGTAACGGATCATTGGATACAGTCAGATTGCGCTTTATAAAAGAATTGACTAAATTTGATAACCTTGATTCGTTTGACACAGGAGCTTACGGCGGATTTAAACCAAACAAATCATTTGGTGGCGGAAGTGGAAATTCTGCAACGATTACCGTGAGCAGTAAAATGAATGAAGACGATGATTTTCTGACAAACACAAATGAAGAAGTACCTTTTTAAACTTTTCTTTTTTCTTGCGATTTTCAGCGCGCGACCTTCTTTTGCGTCAACAATTCTTGTTCCTATGGATGAGACGCAGACTGAGCATTTGAAAGCGTATGGTGTTGCGTATCGCATTCTGGAGCGTGGTTATATCATGGAGTGGTTGTTGAATTACAGAGGCGGAAGTTTTTTATTTCCACATGACGTCAGTATTGAAGAAGATTTAATTCTTTCACATGTTTCATACAAAATTTTGCCCGACGTAAAAGTGCAGCAAATCAAATCTGAAATCGCGCAGCCTGAGGTAAACATGGAAGTGGTGCAATTAGAAACTGCACCTAAAATTGCAGTATATACACCCGGCGGCAAACAACCTTGGGATGATGCTGTAACCATGGTTTTAGTTTATGCTGGAATTCCTTACACCGAAATTTACGATTCAGCGGTAGTAAATAATACTCTTCCAGAATATGATTGGTTGCATTTGCATCATGAAGATTTCACAGGTCAATACGGAAAGTTTTATAAAAATTACAGCGGCGAGGCCTGGTATAAAAAACAAGTGCGCGATTCAGAAGCATCAGCAAAAATGTTAGGCTTCTCAAAAGTATCTGCCATGAAATTGAGTGTGGCCATTAAAATAAAAGAGTTTGTTGCCGGTGGCGGATTTTTATTTACGATGTGCTCCGGAACCGACAGTTATGATCTTGCTTTAGCTGCATACAACACCGATATCTGTGACGTGATTTATGATCATGATCCAGTGGAACCAAATTTCCAAAGTAAGATTGATTACGATCAGGGTTTTGCTTTTTACAATTATACCGTGAGCAAAGATCCTTTGGAATATGAATACTCAAATATTGATGGAACCGATAAACACAAATCAGTTCCTGAAGAGCAAGATAAATTTTTTCTTTTTGAATTTTCGGCAAAATGGGATATCGTTCCAACCATGTTGTGTCAGAATCACACAAAAGAAATTGATGGCTTCATGGGGCAAACAACTGATTTCAGAACGGAGTTTATCAAATCAAACGTACTTGTGATGGGCGATAATAAGGCACTGGGTACAGCACGTTACATACACGGCGAGTTTGGTGAAGGCACCTGGACTTATTATGGTGGACACGATCCTGAAGATTACCGCCACTATGTACATGATTTGCCAACTGATTTAAGTTTACATCCAAATTCTCCGGGATATCGATTGATCTTAAACAACATTCTTTTCCCTGCTGCTAAAAAGAAAAAGCGCAAGACTTAGATTCTTTTTGCTTCTTTAATGTCTTGTATCCAAGGCTCATTCTCAAAAAAAAACTGTCTGCCTCCTTCATAAACTGAATAAGTGCTATCTTTCAAAAAAATTATAGAACATGTCAGAATATACACTCGAAAAGATTCAAGGTTTCAAAGGGAAATATCCTAAACAGATTTGGTGGCTTTTTTTAGCGGAAATGTGGGAGCGATTCTCGTTCTACGGAATGCGAGGAATGCTGATTGTTTTTATGACAGAAGAGTTGCTCATGAAAAAAGATGTTGCAAATCTAAAGTACGGTGCAATTCAAGCATTCGTCTACACCCTTGCATTTATCGGAGGCTTATTTGCTGACAAAATTCTTGGCTTTAGAAAATCGATTTTCTGGGGAGGATTATTGATGATTGTCGGTAGTTTTATTTTAGCCGCAGCACCTGAGAATCTCTTCTTTATTGGTATAAGCTTTACTATCGTTGGTACTGGTTTTTTTAAACCAAATATTTCATCGATGGTTGGAGACTTGTACAAACAAGGAGATCATCGTCGTGATGCTGGTTTTTCACTTTTTTATTCAGGAATAAATATCGGAGCCCTATTTGGTGGCTTGGCATGTATTGGTGTTGCTGATGCATTTAGTTGGAACGCTGCATTCTCGCTTGCAGGTATATTCATGATGCTTGGGTTGGGAATATTTATTTTTACACAAAAAACATTAGGACCAATTGGTCTTTCACCTCTTTTAGCAAACGATTCGAAAAGAAAAATAAAAGAGATCGGAGTTTACATTTTGTCACTTCTATTTATTCCTTGCATTTTGGTTCTTGTTCAGAACACACAGTATACAGATATGTTTATGTATACAGTAGGTCCTTGCACCTTACTATATTTTATTTATGAAATGACGAAGTCAACCAAAGATGAAAACAAGAAACTATTCGCTGCAATAATTTTTTGTGCCTTTTCTGCACTTTTCTGGGCGTTTTTTGAGCAAAGTGGTGGATCTCTAGCGTTGTTTGCTCGCAATAATCTTGACGGATCATTATTATGGCTTAGTCCAAGTCAGATTAATAATTCAGCAAACTCTGTTTTTGTAATCATATTTGCTCCGCTTGTTGGTCTTCTCTTCTTGTTTATGAATAAACGCAAATTTGAACCAAATTCAGTCGTGAAGTTTGGTTTAGGTTTTATTTTTCTTGCTGCAGCGTTTACATATTCTTTATGTGCAAGCATTATGCTGATGAAAATGGAATAACGTCATTGTATGTATTTACATTCGCTTATCTAATCATCACTTTTGGTGAACTTTTCTTGTCTCCGATAGGTCTATCTTTGATGACTAAATTATCCCAAGCGCTTAGTGGGGGTTATGATGGGTATTTTTGGTTTTGGCAAGTGCTATGGTCAATACCTGGCTGGAATTCTTGGGGCAGGAATGGCGGCTCCTCAGGAGAATGCAACGAAAATAGAAGAGCTTCAGGCCTATACGGATGGCTACCACCAATTGGCAATCTACGCTGTGGTTTGTGGTGGTGTTTTGATTTTGATTTCTCCGCTAATTCGAAAACTAATGGGCGAGGTAAAATAATCCGCTCGATACTTTATTTCAAAAAGGAATCTCGAAAGAGGTTCCTTTTTTTTGCTCAATAAAGTTGACATAAAAAAAAGCCCCGAATAAATTCCAGGGCTTTTGTAGCGCGGGGGAGAGTTGAACTCCCGTCCGCCAGCTGGCGGATATGAATCC
>JADJEU010000011.1 GCA_016709005.1 Crocinitomicaceae bacterium
ATCTGCTTTCGCTACTTGGTCTTGGGCTGACGTTGACGGAGAGCTTGCTGCTTTCTAATAAAAATGAAATTGACACAGAATAAAATTTGAGAGGCTCGCAGCGAAATTTTTTCGCTGCGAGTTTTTCTGCTTAATGAAAGTTTGTAAAAATAAATTGTATGCGACACATTTTAAATCAATCGGATTTTTGGCTTTTTTGATTCCAGCCATAAGTCTATCTCAAAATGGAATCATACGAGGTTCGGTTCAAAACGCTCTTACAGCATCTCCTTTATATGGAGTGAAAGTATTAATAGAAGGAACAACAACCGGTGTGCGTTCTGATCTTGAAGGTAAATTTGAATTGCAAACTTTACCCGGAACCTATTCACTGGTCTTGAGTCTCTCTACTTTTGAATCAGTCATCATTACTGATGTTGTAGTGCGTGAAGGTGAAGTGACACCGCTTAATAATTTGCAACTGAAAGAAGCTACCAATGAACTTGGACCAGTTACAATTACTGCAAATAAAATCGAAAATACAGATAACTCTTTGACAAAACTCAGACAAAATTCTGCAGGTACAATTGATATTATGTCAGCTGAAACTTTCAGAACAACTGGTGACGGTGATGCCGCAGGGGCGATTACACGTATGCCGGGCGTTTCTGTTTCAGGTGGTAAATATGTTTATGTAAGAGGACTTGGCGATCGTTATAATAAAACCTTGTTGAATGGAGTAGATATTCCTGGTTTGGATCCCGACAGAAATGCAATTCAAATGGATATTTTTCCAACCAACGTAATTGACAATATGATTGTACATAAATCATTTGTTGCTGATTTACCTGCTGATTTTACAGGTGGAATAATTGATATAGGCTTAAAGGCTTTTCCTGAAAAAAGTCAGGGATCTATAAGTTTCAGTGGAAGTTATAATCCAAATTTCCATTTTAATTCTGACTACTTGACTTACGATGGTGGGAAAACCGATTTTTTAGGTTTTGATGATGGAACACGTGAAATTCCTGCAGTGAATAATATTCCGTTTTTTTCTCAGGCAGTTGGTAATCCAACCGGTGAAAAAGGGCTTCGTTATCAGGAAATTCTTGCAGCATTCAATCCAACCTTAGCCGCTTATGAACAAAGAAGTTTTATGGACTTTTCGATTGGTGGCAATTATGGAAATCAAATTAAAAAAGAAAAATATGCGTTGGGATATAATTTTGTCCTGACCTATAAAAATACAACTGAATTTTATAAAGATGCCGAGTATGGCAGATACGGTTTATCAGGCGATCCAAATGTTACTGAAATGGAGTTGCGCGAAAGCCAAACGGGTAGTTTTGGTGTGAACAACGTATTGCTTACTGGTATGGCTGGCTTTGCAATTAAAACAGCAAATTCAAAAATTAGTTTAAGCGCTCTTCATTTACAAAACGGTGAATCTAAAGCAGGTATTTTTGATTATTTAAATGCAGATCAGGGTGCAGTATTTTTTGGATTTCAGCACAATCTGGAATACAGTCAGCGTACACTGACCAATATTCACATGGAAGGTAATCACAGATTTGATGAAACTGACTGGAATTTAGAGTGGAAACTTTCACCAACCTATTCTACAATCAATGATCCTGATATCCGCTTTACGCGTTACGAAGATCGCGATAGCGCCTATACGATCTCTACAGAATCTGGATTTCCTGAAAGAATCTGGCGTGAATTACGAGAGAAAAATTTGGTAGGTCAGCTACACATAGAAAAAAAGTTTAAAGCCTTTGACCGTGAAGCTAAATTGAAATTTGGTGTTGCATATACCTATAAACAAAGAGAGTTTATTGTCAGAAGTTTTGCGATCAATGTGAGAAATATGGATTTGACTGGAGATCCAAACGAATTGTTTGCTCCTGAAAATATATGGCCGTACAATGGTGATCCAACTTCCGGAACAACCTTTGAGGCAAACTTCGTTCCTACAAATCCAAACCAGTATGATGCAAATATCACCAACATGGCAGGTTATGTATCAACTGAATTTAAACCAACCAAGAGATTAAAAGCGGTTATGGGTGTTCGTGTAGAAAACTATACACAGCGCTATACCGGACAAGATCAACTTGGAACGAATGTGCTTAACAATGAAAAAGTGCTGAACAATCTTGGTATTTTTCCAACAGTGAACCTGGCATACGCAATCAACGAAAATCAGAATTTGAGATTCTCGTATGGAAAGACAATTGCACGACCTTCGTTCAAAGAACTTTCTTATGCTGAAATATATGACCCTATTACCGGCAGAACTTTTATCGGTGGTTTATTCCGTGATGCAGATGATGCTTCTGGAACCGTATATTGGGATGGTAAATTGGTAAGCACAGATATTCACAATTTTGATTTCCGTTATGAAGTTTATAACGCTCCTGGACAATCCATTTCTGTAAGTGCTTTTTATAAAAAATTCTTTAATCCAATTGAAATCGTTCAATTCTCAGCACAAGCTGGGTCATTTCAGCCACGAAATGTTGGAGACGGTCAGGTAATCGGTGGTGAGTTGGAATTGCGTCAGTCACTGAAAATATTTGGTGATAAACTGGAGGCATTTGCTGTGACTTTGAATTTCACCTATACTGAATCAAGAATCAAATTGAGTGAAACAGAATATCAAAGCCGCGTAAACAATGCACGCACCGGTCAGGTGATTGGTGAATATCGTGATATGGCAGGTCAGGCGCCTTATATGATTAATGGAGGTTTTACCTATAAAGGTCTTGCGGAAAAAGGATTTTTGAAAGGTTTTGAAGCAGGTATTTTCTACAATGTTCAAGGAAGAACTTTGGAGTATGTAGGTATTGTTGACAGACCAGATATTTATACAAATGCATTTCACAGTTTGAACTTTAATGCGATCAAAACCTTTGGGGCAAAAGAGCAGTTTCAGTTTGCTGTAAAAGTGGATAATATTCTAAATGATAAGAAAGAATCCGTTTTTATGTCTTATCAGGCAACTGATCAATACTTCTCAAGATTAAGTCCGGGAAGAACCTTTCAGGCAAAATTCACTTTTAAATTTTAATAGGCAAATTGGATAACTGGTGGGTGGAAACAGGTCGCATTGTTTTCATCTGCCGGTTTGAAAATGAGATTCAGAAATGACCAACTTGATATTTATTGGTAACACAAATTTAAGCAACCATTAACACAGCAGTAAAAGTAGCATAATCAATCGCAGTCTAACTTTACACAAAAAAAACATGGAAGGAAAGAAGATCTTAATAGTAGATGATGAGGAAGATATTCTTGAAATGTTGGCGTACAACTTTAACAAAGAAGGATTCAAAGTATTTAAAGCAGAAGATGGAGCAAAAGCAATCGAGCTGGCGGAAAAAAATCGGCCGGATGTGATTCTCTTGGACGTGATGCTACCTGACACAGATGGTATAACTGTATGTGAAACACTGAGGAAGAATGCAGCCTTAAAGAATACGCTCATTTTGTTTCTGTCTGCACGTGGTGAAGATTACTCGCAGGTTGCAGGCTTCAAAGCGGGCGCTGATGATTATATCGTAAAACCAATACGCATCAAAATTCTGATGCATAAAGTAAAGGTATTGCTTGAGCGTGTTGCTGTTCCCAGTTCAGATCTTTCAGGTTCAGGAATTACAATTAACCCAGAGCGTTTTTCAATTTCAATGAACGGAAATGAAACCATCATTCCCAAAAAAGAATTTGAATTATTGTCTCTTTTAATGAGTGTCCCACACAAAGTATTCAGACGTGAAGAAATATTAAATGACGTTTGGGGTGATACTTACATTGGAGATCGTACCATTGATGTTCACATTCGTAAACTGCGTGAAAAATTTGGATCAGATGTGATTCAAACGGTGAAGGGTGTTGGGTATAAATTTATGGGATAATATATTGGTGGCTTCGGCTCCGCTCAGCCACCGGTTTCAGTATTTCGCTTTTCGGTAGTTTATATTACGAAATTTTCTTTTGAGATCACGAACCTTGTTTTCCTCAGTTGAAGCATGGACAAATCTTTTCATGTAAGTAAGATGGAATAACCGGTCACTGAGCGGAGCCGAAGTGACCGAAGTCAGAGCCAATTAAGTTCCATTAATTCGGCTATCGCAACATTTCCCTATCTTTATCTCCCCACGATTCAAAATCAGGATAAAGATGACACCTCCACACGATAAAAAATTATTTCTGCTTGACGCCTTTGCTTTGATCTACAGAGCGTATTATGCCTTTATTAAAAACCCGCGAATCAACAGTCAGGGTCAAAACACATCAGCTGCTTTTTGGATTTACAACGGTTTTATTGGATCTCCTGAACAAAGAAAAACCAACTCACATTGCGGTTGTGTTTGATAGTGCGGAGGAAACAAATCGTGCGGTTGAATTTGAAGCCTACAAAGCCAATCGCGAAGCCATGCCGGAAGATATTGGATCGATGATTGAACCCATTAAAGAAATAATTCGTGCATTTAATATTCCGGTTTTAATCAGTCCGGGTCATGAAGCTGATGACATCATTGGAACGATTGCAAAAAAAGCAGAGCAACACGGTTTTACAACCTACATGATGACACCCGATAAAGATTTTGGTCAACTTGTGTCTGAAAATATTTTCATCTACAAACCTGCCAAGGGCGGAAATCCGCCGGAAATAATGGGTATTGAAGAGGTATGTAAAAAGTTTGAAGTGGATCGTCCGGAGCAAGTGATTGACGTTTTAGGTTTGTGGGGCGATGCGGTAGATAATATCCCCGGCATACCAGGAATCGGAGAAAAAACTGCGAAGCTTCTGGTGAAAAAATACGGATCTGTTGAAGGTTTAATTGAACACGCACACGAATTGAAGGGCAAACAGAAAGAAAATGTTATTGCATTTGCTGAACAAGGTTTGTTGTCAAAGCGTCTTGCAACAATTACGTTAGATGTTCCGGTTGAATTTGATGAGAAAGCTTTGATCATGGAAGAACCAGACAAAGAAAAAATCAAAAAAATATTTACACAACTTGAATTCAAAACACTGAGTAAACGCGTACTTGGTGAAGAGATTGTAATACCTGCGCAACGTGTTTTATCCGCTGGCAAAGGTGGTGCAGAAGATGATCAGCTCGATCTGTTTGGTGGTCCAAAAATTGTCACAGATGCGGTGGAAAGCAAAGAAGCAAATTCAGGTTCAATTCTGACAATCGCAGATACAAAACCGAATTATCACTTTGTCGATTCTGCTGAAAAAAGAAAAGAGCTACTTGAAAAACTATTGGCTCAAAAATCAGTTTGTTTTGACACTGAAACCTCAGAGTTGGATAGTTTAGATGCAGAGATTGTTGGCATGTCTTTTTCGTACGAAAAAAATACCGGCTATTATGTTTCAACTCCGCCCGATCAGCGCAAAGAAATTGTGCAAGAGTTCAAAGCATTTTTTGAGAACGAAGCGATTGAAAAAATTGCGCACAACATTAAATACGATTTGAAGATTATTGAAAAGTACGGAGTAGATGTAAAAGGTCCTCAGTTTGATACCATGATTGCGCATTATCTGATTACACCAGAAGGCAAACATGGAATGGATTACCTGGCCGAATTGTATTTGAACTACAGACCGATTTCAATTGAAACACTCATTGGAAAAAAAGGGAAGGGACAAGGTTCGATGCTGGATATTGATCCAAAAGAAATTTCTGATTACGCTTGTGAGGATGCTGACATCACATTCCAGTTAAAACAAAAATTTGCACCCGAAATTGAAAAAGAACATTTGAAACATTTGTTCTATGAAATTGAAATGCCTTTGGTCAATGTTTTGAAGGAAATGGAAATGGAAGGTATTAATCTGGATGTTCCTGCACTGAGAAAATACTCAGTTGAATTGGAAGCAGATTTGATTGAATTGGAAAAACAAATTAAAGAAATAGCTGGCGTACAGGATTTCAATTTAGACTCACCTAAACAATTGGGTGAGGTTTTGTTTGAGCATCTGAAGATTGATGCAAAAGCAAAAAAAACCAAAACGGGTCAATACAAAACAGACGAAGATACGCTCAGCAAGTTGGAGGTAAATCATCCAATCGTTGGGTTGATTTTAAATTATCGATCGTTGAGAAAATTAAAGAGCACTTATGTTGATACCTTGCCTGATTTGGTAAATGAAAAAACGCATCGCTTGCATACGAGCTATATGCAAACCATCACTGCAACCGGCCGGTTAAGTTCCAATAATCCAAATCTTCAAAACATTCCGATTCGCACAGATAAAGGAAAAGAAATTCGCCGCGCATTTATCAAACGAGATGAAAATCACAGTATTTTATCTGCCGATTATTCGCAAATTGAGTTGCGCGTAATTGCGGCTATCAGCAAAGACGAAAACATGATTGCAGCTTTTAAATCAGGGCATGATATTCACGCAGCAACGGCGGCAAAAGTTTTTCACGTGGATAAAATTGAAAACGTAACACGCGAACAACGCAGTGCAGCAAAGGCTGTAAACTTTGGAATTATATATGGTCAATCCGCTTTTGGTCTTTCACAAAATCTGGGAATTTCCAGAACGGAGGCAAAAGAAATTATTGATGCGTATTGGGTGCAGTACCCGGGTATCAAACAATTTTTGACAGACAGCGTCGTTTTTGCGCGCGAGCACGGTTATGTGGAAACCATCATGAAACGCCGCAGATATTTGGCAGACATACAATCCGCAAATGCAATTGTCAGAGGTTTTGCAGAGCGAAACGCTATCAACGCACCTATTCAAGGCTCAGCCGCAGACATTGTAAAAATTGCAATGATCAATGTGCATCGTGAAATGAAAAAGCAAAATGTAAAATCAAAAATGCTGCTTCAGGTGCATGATGAGTTGGTCTTTGATGTATTGAATTCTGAAAAAGAAATCATGGAAAAAATTGTCAAGGAAAAAATGGAAAGCGCCGTATCAATTGGTGTTCCTTTAGAGATTGATTACAAATTTGCAGACAATTGGTTGGATGCACATTGATGTACTGGCGGACCTTGCGTCCACCAATAATGCTGAATCGCAGAAATGCATTCAAAAAAAAAAGACCATCACAACGATGGTCTTTTTTTGTCACAGATTTTTTAATTTTAGAATGCCACACCAACTTTTACGCCTGTATGGAATCGCGGTGTGAGCAGAGAGGTTTCATCCAGAATGGCTTCGGTGCCTTCCCAGTCCAGATTGTTTTGCGTTACTTTTCCAATTCCAAAGCCTGCTGAAAAATCAATAAAAATATTCTCATCGAAAAAATAGACGTATCCAAATGTAAGTCGGCCCATGGCCATTTTCCAGCTTTCTTCCATCACTTGTTCTTGGCCTGAAAGGTCTGTATAGCGCTCGTTGTTATGGTAGTATTTATATTTGAATTCGGGCGCAACATAGAATTCATCACCAGCACGATATGGGTAGTAGCGAGCACCCAGACAAAAAGCAAAACCCATTAATGGTTCAACGGTTTCGTTCGAAAAGTCGAAATTATCGTTCCAAAGCAGGGAAAAGTAATTTGTTAAGGTTGGACCCATTCCTATTTCAGCTGAGAAATTTTTATTTAGAATGCGCTCGTAATAGAATGAAAAATCTCCGGCAAAGGCTTCAAACACATTAAACTTGACGAGGTTGTATTTTGACCATTGTGCTGGTTCTTTTGATTCGGTAGAATTGAAGACTACAACCTTAGGCCCTTCCTGAGCTGAGGTTGAAATTGCTGTTAACAGCAATACTGAAAGCAAGAGTGATTTCATATAAGAATGAAAAAATTGTTAAACAAAGATACAAATATCTATAGGTAGAGACGTTTCTTTCATTGAATTCGTTGATAAGATTGGTATCTTTGGCTACAATAAAACATGAATAGAATGAGAAGATTATCAAGTTTGATAGCGTTAGTTATTCTTTTAACTGGCAGGGCATTGGCACAAGAGGTGGAAATACACAACGGAGCTGAATTTAAAATTGCCAAAAAGAAACGGGTTGATGGTTTTGTGGAAAACAACGATAATATGTTGTCACTGGTAACCTATTCAATACAAGCTTTTTGAAACCGCAGATAATCGCACTGAATTAATTGTACTGGATGAAAATCTGAATTTTTACAATCAATTTCCAATTACGCTGCCGACATCGGATGCGGGAAAAATTACTTTCAGAGAAACGAAAAAATTTCAAGGCCAGCTTTATCTTATTTCCAGAATGTATGAGCGCGGAGGAAATTTGAAACTCTTTGCTTCAACATTGGATGCAACAACAGGTAAATTGGGAATACATTTTGAATTATTGTCATACAATACCAAAGAGCAAGGTGATTTGGATCGATACGATTTTATAATGTCTCGTGATTCTTCTAAAATGGTTTTGCTTCTTGAATATCGCACCAAAAAAGATGAACCTGTAAAAACCGGTTTCAAAGTTTTTAACGATGATTTAACGACGCTCTGGCAAGCTGATATCATTTTACCAACTCCTGATAAAAATACAGCGATTACTGATTATCTGCTTGACAATAACGGTAATATTCACATGGTTGCGCGTATTGCGCTGGATAAAGCTGACAGAGTTGAAAAAGGAACAAATGTGCGCTATAAATATTCTCTCTTCAGTTATTTTCATGAAACAAAAACGGTGAAAGAATACGACTTGTTTTTGCAGAATAATTACCTCACCAATCTTACCCTTTTGCAAAATAAAAACAATGAATTGATTGGTTCTGCTTTTTATACAAATGAAAAAGCAACGTCTGGCGTCAAAGGGTTTTTAAATTTCAAACTCGACTTAAGCACGTATGAAATTAAGAACTCACAAATGAATGATTTTGATGACACTTTTTTGAAGAATTTTTTGAGTGACCGCCAAGTTGAGAAGGGCAAAGGTGTGCGCAATTTCAGAACCCGTTATGTTTTTCCAACTCAGTGATAATGGTTATGCTTTTGTGGTTGAAGAATTTGATTATACCGTGAGTACATATACAACCTATAATCCTCAAACAAAAACAACAGAGGTAAAAACCTCGGAGCGTTGGATTTTTGGCGATGTCTGTGTTTTTTATGTTGATCCTAATGGTAAGACAGAGGAAATTGGGATTCTCAAAAAGCAGCAAATTTCTTCAGCCTCAACAAGCGGTTACAGAGGTCATGGCCGTGATGGATTTGGAACCTATCACCCTGCGCGCTACTGGGGAATTTCAGCTATGATGAAAGATGATAGAGGTTTATTGTTTACAATGACAATACAAAAATACAATTCCAAACCCTGAAAAATTGTACGTCTCAAATAATATCAAAAAATGTACAACGATGCTTGCTATTATTGGTCCGGATTCAGAGTATTCTGCTTCGGCACTTTTTAAATCGCGTGATAAAGCCGCTAAATATAAATCTGCAATCATTCCAAGATTCAATTTTACGTTCAGTGATTCAGAACAAGTAATTGTTGGCGGCGCAGCAAATTATTTGCGGTTTATGAAGGTGAAGATTAAGTAATCGGTGACCAGGTAATGGGTTTATAAGTTGATAGGTTTATTGGTTGAAAGGCGTTGATAGGTTTACTGAAATGAGCTTAGTTAATTAGTTGGAATGTTTATGGTTTAGGGAAGAGGGTTTATTCCGTGATTTCGGATTCCATTCGGGTGATACCGGTTTTTTTAAACTCTGCACGCTCAACCTTAAACCTTCTAGCCCTTGAACCCCTTTCCAACTAACTAACCCAAAACCCATCAACCATTCAACCCATCAACCCATCAACCCATCAACCCTACAACCATCAACCCAACAAACCTTTTGACATTTTTTAAGTTGTAGGATTCTCAGACTTTACTGATCTTTGATTTAAGATGCGAATTTTGTTAACCCTGACTTTTTTCTCCATTTTCTCTTTCGCATTTGCTGAAGACCGAAAATCCATTCAACTTTTGCGCACAGCAGAAAAGATGGAAATTGATGGGCAACTCAACGAGCTGGTTTGGGTTCAGGCTGAGGTTGCAACAGACTTCAAACAATACTCGCCAATTGCCGGCGCAAATTCATCGCAACGTACTGAGGTAAAAATTTCGTACGATGACCAGGCTATTTATATTGGAGCTACCCTATTTGATTCGCGCGATAGTATAACACGAACTTTATCACAACGCGACGATGTGGGAAATGCCGATTGGTTTGGTGTGGTATTTGACTCGTATAATTCTGGTACGATTGGCTTTTCCTTTATTGTGACCAGCGCAGGCGTGCAAGTGGATGAACTTCATAGAGTGCAGGACATTGACGTAAACTGGAATGCTGTCTGGCAAAGCGCCGTGGTTATTTATGACGACCGATGGATTGCTGAAATTAAAATTCCGTTTTCTGCTTTGCGATTTCCAAAAGAGTCTGAACAAACCTGGGGAATCAATTTTTCAAGAAACATCAGACGCAACAGAGAAGAATCATACTGGAATTTTTATGATCCAACGGGCATCAATCTTATCTCTCAATTAGGACAATTACAGGGAATTAAAAATGTGGATTCTCCGGTTCGATTAAGTTTTTCACCTTATGTTTCAGGTTATATTGAAAACAACGGCGCAACCAATCACACAAGCTACACGGCGAATGGTGGTATGGATTTAAAGTATGGACTCAATGAATCTTTTACTTTGGATATGACCTTGATTCCTGATTTTGGACAGGTGCAATTTGACAATCAGGTTTTGAATCTTTCACCATTTGAAGTCCGTTACAATGAACGGCGACAATTTTTTACCGAAGGAACGGAGTTGTTTAATAAAGGTGGTCTTTTTTACTCGCGCCGTATTGGCGGTGAACCGCTTTTCTTATACGATGTTTATGGTGATTTGGATTCGAATGAAATTGTAGAATCGAATCCATCTGCAACGCGGTTATTGAATGCAACAAAACTTTCTGGCAGAACAAAAGGAGGTTTGGGAATCGGACTATTCAATGCAGTCTCAAGCAACACGTATGCAACGATCTTGAATACCACAACAAATGAATCTCGTCAATATCTCACCAATCCATTGACCAACTATAATGTATTGGTGCTGGATCAGAATCTCAAAAATAATTCAAGTGTTACTTTGTTCAACGGCTCTGTGATGCGCAGCGGACACACCTATGATGCGAATCTGACTTCAGGATCTTACCAGCTATACAGCAACGAACAAAAGTATCAGACCTACGGACAATTTAATATGTCTCAATTGTATTTTCAGGACTCAGCCGATTTGGGCCATTTTGCAATTTTCGGAATTGAAAAAGCAAGCGGACAATTTTTGTGGAATTTACAATATGATGAAAGCAGTAAAAATTATAACCCAAATGATCTCGGTTATTTTTTCCTGACCAATCAGCGTAATCTGAACACATATCTTGCATACAATATTTACAAACCTTTTTGGCGACTTTACAATTTTTGGTCGTCACTTACAATGACCTATTCACGCAACAGAGTGCCTGAAGCATTTGCCAATTTTTTAATGGTTGCAGAATGCGGTGGAACGTTTAGAAACTTTATGACGGCCGGTGTTTGGACACATATCGAACCAGTTATTACTTATGATTTTTTTGAACCACGCGTACCGGGCAGATTTTATGAGTACCCGAGAAATGCAAGAGTTGGAGGTTTTATTTCTACAGATTATAGTAAGGCTTTTGCACTTGATGTTAATGGTGCATTTTTTCGTTTTGAAGATGATGGGAGATATTTAGCGGATCTAACGATTAGTCCGCGCATGCGTTTCAGTGACAAGTTTTTTATGGTGCTGGTTGCAGGCGCTAGCTATAGTCAAAACGACGAAGGTGCTGCCGTCACAAATAATTTTGACATTCCCTTTGATGGTAACGATCCAATTTTTGCGATCAGAGATCAATTGACAGTTGAAAATTCTATTTCATCAACGTACATTTTTAATAATAAAATGGGAATCACTTTTAGTCTTCGTCACTATTGGTCAAAAGTAGATTACGATTCTTTTTGGAGATTGGATGAGGCTGGAAAATATCAACCGACAACGTATACTGGAATGACCTCAGATAATGTTTCACTGCACAACAATAGCTTTAATGCGTTTACAATTGACATGGCCTATCGTTGGGTTTTTGCACCAGGAAGTGAATTGAGTTTGGTTTGGAAAAACTCCATCTTCTCATTCTCTGAAGAAACAGAAAAAAACTATTTTGAAAATGTTGGAACCATGGTTGGAATTCCTGCAACAAATAGTATTTCGTTAAAGGTGCTTTTGTACATTGATTATTGGACCGTACGTCAGAAGGTTGGAAAGAAGTAACATTTGAACCACCCTTAACCAAAACGTGAAGTGTCATGCTGTCCCGATAGCTATCGGGATTGATTCAGTGTCTGTTTGAATTGACCCAAATTTCTGGAATATTTTTTATTATCAGTTCTGAATGATTTGAAGATCATATTAAAAAGATCAAGCTAATGATTCAAGCAAATTAGTTTACCGCTGATGATTTGTTCTTTCGTTTCTGAATTAAATATTTTGTAGAACGATAGGTCTTCGTGAAGCTGAAAGAAATGAATACCGGGTTCAAGTGTCAACGATAATTTTACATTTCCATTTGATTCGTATAAGATAAAATCAGCGGTTGTGCCATCTGGAATGCTGATATAGGTTTGACCGGTTGCATAGTCTGTAAACACTGATGGAACAAGTGGGGAGTAACTAGGGTACGTTAAGGTCAACGTTTTTGTAAGTGTATCTGCACAGCCATTTTTATTCAGCGCAATAAGACTGATGTCAAAGGTGTCCGGCGTATCAAAAAAGAGAGAAGGTTGCTCGTAACACTCGGCTGCAAACCAAGCCGATCCTGCTCCAAGTTGCCACATAAAAGTGGTATCAAAATCTGGATAATCTGGATTTGCAATAGCGGGGCAAATATTGTCCAAAACGCCATTAAAAGGAACTAATCCAAAAAGTCCGGTTGAATCAAAATCACTAGACAAAATCTGATAATCTGCTGCCGGAGTTATCGAATCAACTTCTATTGTATCGATCAAAACACAACCTATATTATCTGTTGCAATTATTTCGTAGAAACCAACATTTAGCCCACCCCATGTTGTGTTATTATTCGATGTCATTCCCGTTTGCAAATTGGTCCACTGATAGAAATAAGGTTCCGCTCCGCCGGTCGCGGCGGCATATACAACGCCATTTCCAGATTGATACGAATATAATCTGCATGCTGCTGGTTCGTATCCAATTTCTGCAAATTGAAATCCACTGCACTGTGAAAATGAAATTTGCAAGGATGTAAAAAGCAAAAAGAAAAACAGAAAGCGCATGTGGGTTGTTTTTTTCAAAACGAGTTTTCTTTAATATAAGTTGCACGTCGATAGCGGTAAAGAAAACCACAGAGTTCAAATGGAGTTAAAAATGCGGAGTTCCACAGAGTAGATTTTGGAAAATCCGATGTTTTTTACTCAGTGATAGTCTGTGCTAAACTCTGTGAACACTGTGGTTAAAAATGCAACTCAACTTATTCAGACAAAAACTCCACATAATACCCATCATGCTTCCTGATATTCAAAACACGACCGCCATCCAAAATCAAATACTGTCCTTTAATTCCAATGAGTGTTCCTTCAATTAGCGGAGTTTTATCAAACGAAATACTCGTCACTTTTTTGGGGAATTCTAAAACCGGATAATTTATTTCTACAATCTCATCGTCATCCGTCATATACTGTGCAAGATCTGCCGGAAGAACAGATTCCAGTTGCCACTTTTCATTGACCAAATCAAAATCACCAATTTCATTTTTTAGCATGGCCTGCCAACTTGTTTTGTCGGTGAAGCATTCTTTAAGTGCAACTTCAATATCACCGGCTAATTTTCGATACGGGGTTTCTGCAATTCTGATGGCATACGATGCGCCTTGATCAATCCAACGTGTTGGTACTTGTGAGAATCTGGTTACACCCACTTTCACTGCCGAAGCCACTGCTAAATAAACAAAATGAGGCTGCACGTGATTTGCTTTTTCCCATTCCGGATCACGGCCTTTTCCTAAATGCCCTTCACATAATTCGGGATTAATTATACACGGACTAGCCGCTGCAGATTTCAGAAAACAATCGTAACAAAATCCTTGTGCAAATAACTTTTTGACAAAACGTCTGCAGCTCTGACAACGAAATTTTGCGGTGGATTGTAAACTGATTTTTTTTCCAATCAATGGATTCATTTCAATCGTCGCTTCCTCAGAAACTAATTTGTATTGGACTTGCTCCTGAAGAGCGGTTTTCATTTTGTATAGTTCTAATTCCATGTTTTTGGTTGTTTGGTGATCGGTGGTCGGGGGGCATGTAATCGGTAAACGGTGGTCGGTAATCAGTAATCAGATCGTCAGGTGAAAGGTAATCAGATAGAGTTATTCACGGTTGATGGAAAATTTTAGCTGGAATTTTTTGTTGTTGAATTTTTGCAGAACATGTCGGATTTTTCCATCATCGCGTTGAGCATCCTTCCAACTGAAGCGTATTCGTTAAGAAAATAAGTGGCTTTGTCGTTCGAGATGTATTCACAATCTTGAGCGGTTTCAACCCAATGTTGGGTTTCAAGTTGCTCGCCATCTGCATCCGTTAGCTTGCTCACAAAATGTTTCGGGTATTTTCGTTTTGCCCAGGATTCAGCAATTTGTCCTCCAACAGACCTTGAAGATCGCCTTACTTGATCTGTCATTGAAAATTTTTCCTCCTTTGGGAATGTCTTAGAAATTTCGAAAATTTCCTTTGCTAATTTTCGAGCAAGTTTGTAAACCTCCAAGTCACGATAACTTTTTACATATGCCATAAAGCAAATTTATTATCATTATCCAATTTATATATTTTAAAAAGGTTTACTATTGATTTGTTTTCTAAAGTGAACACCGATCTCTCATTACAATTTTCCAACAAATACCGATTACCTGAATACCAGATCACCCTTTACAATAAATCCGGCTCACCAGACCACCGATTACCCGATAACCTTTTTCCTTCGACCATCGATTACCACTGACGACCCGACCACCGATTACCTGATTACCGATTACCTGATTACCAAATCAGCTGATTTTCAACGCTCATACGACAATGTTAAAGGTTTCTAAAATTAGACATAATCCGCATTTATACTGGGTATTCTGCATGAAAATATTCCCTACCTTCGCGCTGAATGAATTTGTTCGAACATATCGGTCGTTTTGTGATGATGTTGCGTTCTGTGTTTTCAAAACCAGAGAAGGCTAAAGTGTTTCGCAAAAGATTTTTTAATGAGATTGATTATATCGTAATTAATTCCATTCCACTGGTTGCCTTTCTTTCTGTTTTTATGGGAGCGGTTATCAGTTTGCAAACAGCTTCAAACATGAGCTCGCCTTTGTTGCCTGAATATACCATTGGTTATATCACTCGTCAATCTACCATTCTTGAATTTTCTCCAACTATTATCTCTCTGATTATTGCTGGTAAGGTTGGTTCCAATATTGCTTCTGAAATTGGTACCATGCGCGTGACCGAGCAAATAGATGCGCTTGAAATTATGGGTGTAAACTCAATTGGTTATTTGATGCTGCCAAAGATTTTGGCAACGATGATCTTTTTTCCATTTGTCACAATTATCTCCATGGTGTTGAGTTTGCTGGGTGGCTGGATTGCAGGTGTGCAAAGTGGTTTGTATTCAACTGAAACTTATGTGTACGGAATTCAGGCTTTTTGGAATGTTGATTCACATGGCTTGTATTATGCACTTACAAAATCTGTTGTGTTTGCATTTATTCTGACAGCAATTCCAAGTTATTACGGATACTATACAAGAGGTGGCGCACTTGAGGTTGGACGTTCCAGTACCAAAGCGGTGGTGGCTTCTTCGGTTGTGATCTTGTTAGCGAATTATATTTTGACTCAACTTATCTTGATCTAAATGGTAGAGGTAAAAAATGTCAATAAATCTTTTGGCGATACTCAGGTTTTATTTGATGTATCTGCAAAGTTTGAACCGGGGCGGATGAACTTGATTATTGGTGCATCAGGTCAAGGAAAATCAGTGCTTGCGAAATGTATAGTTGGATTACATGAAGTAGATCAAGGTCAAATCATTTATGATGGCAGAGATTTTTCAGCAATGAACCGCACTGAAAGAACCGTGATCAGAAAAGAGATCGGAATGCTGTTTCAGGGATCAGCACTTTTTGATTCGTTAACCGTTATTGAAAATGTGATGTTTCCGTTGCGCATGTTTACAGAGATGACTGAAGCTGAAATGCGTGAGCGCGCAAGCTTTTGTTTGAATCGTGTAAATATTGTTGGTAAAGATGGTTTGCTTCCTGCAGAATGCTCTGGTGGAATGCAAAAGCGAATTGGTATTGCACGGGCAATTGCCATGAATCCAAAATATCTTTTTTGTGATGAACCTAACTCAGGTTTGGATCCAAAAACATCGATTGTAATTGATAACCTCATTCGTGAATTAACGTATGAGTATAAGATGACAACCATTGTAATTACGCATGATATGAACTCAGTTATGGAAGTTGGGGATCATATTATTTTTATCAATCAGGGTAGAAAATGGTGGGAAGGAACAAATAAAGAAATCATAAAAACCGACAACGAAGAAGTTGTAAGTTTTGTATACGCCTCAAGTTTCATGAAAACGCTTAGAGAAAAATTAATTAACAGCTAAAACAAATAATCATGAGTGAAGAAGAGAAAGGAACGTTCATAGATCCATCTGCATTGAAAGGCAAAACACCTGTCAACGCAAATGGAAATGAAGGTGGAAAAAAGAGAGATGGATTGTATATTATCATTATTCTCCTGTTACTGGTAGCAGGTGGATACATGGGATATCTTATCTCAGAAAAAAACAAATCGTTGAATTTGTGTGACAATGAAAAAGCTGCTTTGGTAGCTGAAATGGAAGCACTGAATGAAATGATGCACGATGAAGGTCTTGCCATTGGCGAAAACCTGCGTCAGAATTTGGAGAACATGATTGCCCAGTATGATGATATGGAAATTCAGAATCAGGCAATGGCAGATAGTATCCAGCAACAAAAGGATAAAATTGCAGGTCTGATCACAGAGTTGGATCAGGCAAAAGGTGACCGTAAACATTACATGAGTAAAGTGTACATGCTTCAGAAAGAAACTGAAACATTGCGTTCGATCATGAAAGATTACATCCGCACGATTGATTCATTGAATGTAGTGAATCAAGGTTTGGTTGTTGATTTGGATCAAACAAAACAAAATCTGAATGAAGTAAGTACTGAGCGAGATGATTACAAAACGCAAACAGAAAATCTGACAGATAAAGTAAACAAAGGTTCTAAACTTTCGGCATCCTCTTTCTTGACTGAAGGGATTAAAGAAAAAAGCGCAGGATCATATAAGGAAACGGATCGTGCTGCGTCGTGTACACATATCAGATCATGTTTTACATTAGGTGAAAATACAATTGCTACACCGGGTGACAAAACTGTCTATATGCGCATCATAACACCAGGCGGATCAGTGCTTTATTCTAACAATAACAACACGTTTAAATCAGGTGATCAGTCGTTGTTGTATTCAGATAAAAAGATTGTAAACTATCAGAATCAGCAAATTGATGTTTGTATTTTCCACAAACTAACAGGTACCATTGAAAAAGGTAATTATGTCTGCGAGATTTATTGTGAAGGTGCAAGAATTGGTACAAATAATTTTGTCTTGAAATAATGAAAAAAATTCTTGCCATTACAGTTTTTTTAATTGGCGGATTAAATGCATTTTGTCAGATCGACTCAGCTCTTTACAGGGCTGAGTCGTTTCGTTTTTGGGAAGAACAGAATGCACATTACCGTGATAAAAAAGAATCACCACTGGATAAAAAAGCCAGAAAAGTTTTTGCTGGACATCGCGTTTATGCTTACGATGCCAATTATGTAATCGAAGCAAAAATGGTACGCTATGAACGTGAAGATACCGTCGTTATGAAAACATCAGCGGACACGGAAAAGCTGTTTATTAAATACGCCCAACTTCATTTTAATTTAGGTCGTAGTCATTGTCATCTAACTGTTTACCAAAGTTTGACAGGACGATTGAAAGAAGAGTACAAGAATGACTTATTCATTCCTTTCAAAGATCTCACCAGTGGAAAAGATACTTATGGCGGTGGTCGATATTTAGATGTTCAGATTCCAGAAGGAAATACATTGATCTTAAATTTCAACACGGCATATAATCCATACTGCGCTTACACTGATGGATATTTCTGTCCCATTCCGCCAGCAGAAAATATGCTGAATGTTGAAGTGAAGGCGGGAGCTATGGCGCCGGTGGTTAGTGAATAGGTAGTCGCATATTGTGATAAACTTTTCGTCGCGGAACTTTTTAGAACCACTTCTTTAAAGCTATTAGACAAAGGTCACGAAGAAGACACAAAGGTCCACGAAGTTTAACTTGCGTTTTTTCTTTGTGAAACTTCTTTTTCCTTCGTGCAACTTTGTGGAATAACTTGCACATCGCTATTACACAAAGGTCACAAAGAAGACACAAAGGTTCGCTAAGTTTAATCTGTAATTTGTTTTTGAAAATAGCCTAAGTTCTCTCCAACGTAAAAGAAAAAGTAGAACCAACACCTTCAGTTGATCTTACTTTGATGGTTTCACCATGCGCCTCTACAATATGCTTTACAATAGCAAGTCCAAGTCCTGAGCCGCCAATGTTGCGTGCGCGACTTTTATCAACGCGATAGAATCTTTCAAATAAACGCGGTAAATGTTTCTCTTCAATTCCTAGTCCGTCGTCAGCAACTTCAACTAAAATTTTTCCTTTGCCATCTTTTGATTTTTCCATGTCTAGATCATGAAAACGAACTGTAGTCATGCCGCCCTCATTACCATAAGCAATGGAGTTGTTGATCAGATTGACAAGCACCTGATGAATTTTTCCTTCATCTGCTTTTACAAAAATGGAATCGTATGATTTAGCAAATTGAAAACGAATATTTTTCTGCGCCGCTTTTTGTTCCAGTTCTTTGAAGGTAGATTTAGCTAATGCAACAATGTCAATCTTTTTGATTTTGAGCGTTTGTTGTTCAAATTCAAATCGACTTATTTCATCTAAATCTTCCAGCAAATTTGAAATACGATCTACACCGTTCAGGGCACGTTCTAAAAAATCACGGTTTACTTTTTCATCTTCTAAACCACCTTCTAATAAAGTTAGAATATAGCCTTGGATACTGAATACAGGAGTCTTTAATTCATGTGCAAGATTTCCTAAAAACTCTTTTCTGAATTCGGCTTGCTCTTTTAACTCTTTGATTTGTGAAGATTGTTTTTCAGCAAAATAAACGGTGTCTTCAGTAAGTTTTCCTAAAACATCTTCGGTTATTTTAAATTCACGTGGATTATCGTCCGTGATTTTTTTGTTGCTGATAATACGATAAATAATTTTGATTTTTTTGTTGATGAATCGCTCAACAATAAACCAGAACAAGGCAAAAGAAATACTCCCTGTAATGAGTGGAACCAGTAATAGCGTGAATATACTAAAAGGCGACTTGGCAACTGTTTGAACAATAATGAGCGTGAGCAGTACCAGACAGGACAGTAAAAAACTGCCCAGTGCAATCATGTTTATGGGTTTTGATAAGTTCATTTATCAGAAAGGTAAAGTGTCTTTTTTCCAGATTACTGTTTGTAACATACGGTCCAAATCTTCCGTGATGTAGTCAAGTGAGGGTTTTACGCTGTCATAATTTGGCTTCACGTTAAAGTAGAGCGCACCACGTAAAAAATGGTTTGTACTATCCGTCAGATAAAACTGAAAAGGAGAAGCAGCATCGCCGGTAATTTTATAACGAAGACCAAAAGCATCGCGTGAATCATCAATAATCACTTCTTCTTCAATGCCATCTGCAAATTGGCTATGCTCATATACAAAACTCCGTGATGCTTCAATCAGATTAATGAGATTCGTGTCTACAGGAAGATAGGTGAGCATCAGTGAAGCATTAAACCTGTTCATGACAATGTCTTTTTTGTTGCAAAAACTGTCCTTGTCGACAACTGAAAAATATTCAGGTATTTCAAACGAATAGGGACAATCTGAACTATATGTCGAATATACGCGCTCAGGAAAATCAAGCCGTAAATAGCCATTTGGTTTTGGATAATAGTCAACCTCTGAGCTGCCACAAGCAACAAGTACAAAAGTTAAAACAACCAGGATTTTAGAATGTAGTTTCATCTGTTTTTGTTCGGGTTAGTTTGACTCGTTTTATGCGACGATTTTCTAATGATTCGATTGTGAAAATATAATTTTGAAAACTTATTTTTTCATCACGCTGAGGTAATTTTCCGTCTTTCAACGTCATAATAAAATTCGCAACTGTGGAAGCAGACGATTTTGCATTTTCAAATTCTTTACCGTCTATTTCCAAAATTTTGTACATATCAGACAGCTCCAGTTTTCCTTCAAACACATAGTTGTATTTGTCAAGTTTAGAGTAGGAGAGATTGTCTATGACAAATTCATCCGTGATGTCGCCAACAATTTCTTCAAGCACATCTTCAAGTGTAACAATTCCAATATTGCTGCCAGCCTCGTTCACTACAATGGCCATGTGAACTTTGCGACCCTGAAAGGTTTTTAAAAGATCGTCAATCTTTTCATTTTCTTTTACAAAAAAGGGTTCACGCACTAATTTTTGCCAGTTAAAATTTTCGGCTTCGTCGAGGTGAGGTAGCAAATCTTTTACAAATAATATGCCTATAATGGTATCAAACGAATCACGGTAAACAGGTATTCGTGAAAAGCCGGAGGCAACGATCATGGCTTGAAGTTTTGTGTAATTTAGTTCTACACTGGCTGCTGAAACTTCGTTGCGTGATCGCATGATTTGATTCACATCTTTTTTTCCAAACCGAACAATGTCATGCAAAATTTTCTGATCACGGTTGTCTGAATCATCATCTTTAGACAGTTCAAGCGCATGTGAAAGTTCGCTTGGGGTTTCATCAAGTTTGCTATCACGGTCAACTTTACGCATCATTTCTGTACCGCTCACCAATGCTTTAATCATCCAGTTAAACGGTGGCATTTTGCTGAATAAAAAAATGGGTGTCGCCATCAGGTGAATGACTTTTGAACCGTGTTTGGATGCGTAATATTTTGGAAGTACTTCACCAAAAAGCATGATGATAATGGTAAGGATAGCTACATCAAGTATCAGCATCCAGAATGGGTGAGCTAAATCTCCTGCCAGAAAAATGGAAGTGATATAAGCTCCAATAATAACAATTGAAACATGTAAAAAATTATTAGCAGTAAAGAAAGCCGCTAATAAATTCTTTGGTTGTTGAAGTAAAACTGCTGCGTGTTTAGCTGATTTGGAAGATTGATTTTCAAGTTCACTTAACTCATCAGGTGTGAGTGAAAAAAAAGACTCCTGTGACGCTGCTGCTAATGCAGATCCAAACAAAAGCAAAAGCAAAATAACAGAAGCAATAATTAGTGGAATGAGTGAAACATTCCAATCAATGGCAGCGATTATAGGAGAATGAAGGGGAACGTCCAAAGTCAATTTATTAGTGCAACATCAAAACGGAAGATCATCTGTTGGATCAGATTTAATATCCATCGGTGGAAGGTCTTTGTGTTCAATTGTAGGCGGATATTCTTTTTGTACTTCTGAGCCAGACTCTGCTTTACTCAGCATGATCATCTGGTCGGCGATAATTTCTGTGGCATATTTGGTTTGCTGATTGTCATCCTGCCAGGAGCGCGTTTTAAGTTTTCCTTCAATGTAAACTTTCATTCCCTTTTTAAGATATGACTCGGCAATTTTTGCAAGACCTCGCCACAGAACGATGTTATGCCAATCTGTAATTTCCCGCTTTTCCCCCGAATTTTTATCCGTAAATGTTTCGGATGTTGCTATCGGAAACCGTGCTACCGAAACACCATTTTCGAGATAACGTACTTCAGGATCTTTTCCAAGATTACCAACTAAAATTACTTTGTTTACACTTCCTGCCATTTCCCAAGTTAATGATCATAACAAATATAGCTAATCCTTGGTGTGCGTGGGTGATGATTCCAGATATCTTATTAACAGACGTGGCATTGGATAATCATCTAAGTCTTTAATATTAACAAGTACTTCGCCTTTATTTGCAACCAGTTTTTTAACACGCACATGCCAAAAGTTTGCTTCTATTTTCTGGTGTGAAAGAACGTGTTTGAAAAATCCGTCCTTTTTTACATCTATTGGTTTGAGTGATTTTATCTCTTTCAAAATATCTTTTTCAGGTAAGGAAGATTCTAAAAGCCTGAAATCATAAAGACCAATCCAGATATCTTTTTCACTTCGTTTTTTTAGAACGGTCTTTTTACCATCTGTTACAAAAAGATAATGAAAATGTCGCGTTGTAATTTTTGTTTTTCCTTTTTTAACCGGGTACGAAGCAAAAGTCTGATCGGCACCAGAAAGGCAAAGCTGATTTATTGGGCACGCATTACATTTTGGATTTTGAGGTGTACATACGAGCGAACCAATTTCCATCAACGCCTGATTGTGATTACCTGGATTTTTTTTGTCCAGAATTTCTGCAGCAACTTCGGCAAATATTTTTTTGCCTGCTCCTGAATCAATAGCTTCCGAAATTTTATAAACTCGACTTAGCACTCTATAAACATTGCCATCAACCACTGCATGCGGGAGGTTGAAGGCAATTGATGCAACCGCTGAAGCTGTGTAATCACCAATACCTTTTAATGCTCTGATCTCTTCAAATGATTTTGGAAACTGACCTTTATATTGAGATGAAATGGTTTTTGCCGCATGATGCAGATTGCGCGCACGACTGTAATAACCGAGTCCTTGCCACAGATTGAGAACCTTGTCTTCACTAGCATTGGCAAGTTGTTTGACCGTTGGAAAGGCTTGGATGAATTTCAGATAATAAGGTGTTCCTTGCTCAATACGGGTTTGTTGCAGTATAACTTCTGATAACCAGATTTTGTAGGGGTCATTTACCGTTCTCCAGGGTAAATCCCTTTTGTTTAGTCTATACCAATTTTGTATTGATGTCGAAAAATCCACCCTTTGTATAATAAATGCGAAGTTCTGTCTAATTTATCAGAATAGTTCAATGAATATCAGTTATTTTTGCGCTCAAATATTTAAAGAATTAAATTACGTAGTATGACAAAAGCGGATATTGTAACCGAAATCGCAGAACAAACTGGAATCGAAAAAGTAGCTGTTCAAGCAACTGTAGAAGCATTCATGAACTCAGTAAAAAACTCACTTACAAAAGGTGACAACGTCTATTTAAGAGGATTTGGTTCATTCATTATTAAAGAAAGAGCTGAAAAAACAGGAAGAAATATCTCAAAAAAATGAGTCTATCATTATTCCTGCTCACAATATCCCTGCTTTCAAACCAGCAAAGACTTTTGTTGAAGAAGTTAAAGAAAATGTAGTGGTGAAATAAGAATTTGTTGCATAACAAATTACTTTTTCTATCTTTGTCCTCCGAATTTAAAGGAGTATGTTATTAAACTTCCTGTTAATCAGGAAGTTTTTTATATAATATTAAATCATTTACTAATACTAAAAATACTTAGCTATGCCAAGCGGAAAGAAAAGAAAAAGACATAAAATGGCAACTCACAAGAGAAAGAAAAGACTAAGAAAAAACAGACACAAAAAGAAAAAATAGGTCTGTGTAAAATGACTGTTGCCGGTCATTACAGCTTGTTTGTCTGTGTCCTTTAGGACAAAAAATGAATCGTTAAAACTTAGTGGCGGATGCTGCTAAGTTTTCTTAGTTTATCTTAAATCTATTCTTGTGAATTTCGAACTAGTAGTTAATTCAAAACCAGGTGGAATTTGGATTGCTCTGATGCGTGAAGGAAAGTTAATTGAACTTCACGAAGAGAAAGGGAATACAGATTTTACCGTTGGAGATATTTATCTTGGGAAAGTACGTAAAGTAGTTCCCAATCTCAATGCTGCGTTTGTAAACGTGGGCTATGAAAAGGATGCGTTTTTGCATTATCTGGACTTAGGTCCTCAATTCAAATCGTTGGATAAATTCACTCAGGACACGCTTAAAGAAAAACAAAGTGTAGCCGACCTGCTTTATTTCAAGCCAGAGCCAGATATTAATAAAGAGGGAAAAATCACAGATATTCTGAGTTCCACCCGCGAAATTTTAGTTCAGGTTGCAAAAGAGCCAATCTCAGCAAAAGGCCCAAGATTAAGTTCTGAGGTGACACTTGCCGGTCGTTATGTTGTGCTAGTTCCTTTTTCAAATAAAATTTCAATTTCACAAAAAATTCGTGAAAGCGCTGAGCGTGATCGTTTGCGTGATATTGTAAAAAGTATTCTTCCAAAAAACTTTGGTGTTATCATTCGCACTGTTGCTGAAAACCGCAAAATTGTTGAGATAGATACTGATTTAAGAGATTTGTTGTCGCGTTGGAAAACCATGCACACCAATCTCAAAACAGCTAAATCACCTGCACGCGTGTTGGGTGAATTAAATCGTGCCTCTTCATTGTTGCGCGATTTGCTGAATGAAAATTTTTCAAAGATCCACATTAACGATAAAACCTTGCTGGAAGAGATGAAGGAATATGTTTCCTCTATCTCACCTGATAAGGCGAACATTCTGAAATTGTACGATGGCAAACATGACATCTTCGAACATTTTGGAATCAATAAACAAATCAAAATTCTTTTCGGTAAAAAAGTTCCTTTGAATAGTGGAGGATACTTGATTGTTGAACACACTGAAGCCATGCATGTCATTGACGTGAACAGTGGTAACAGAAGTTCAGCCGGTGATACGCAAGAAAAAAATGCAATCTCTGTAAACCTTGAAGCGGCTGAAGAAATTGCACGTGTATTACGCTTGCGTGATATGGGTGGAATTATCTGTATTGACTTCATTGACATGCACAGCAAGGAGAATAATAAACTCTTGCTTGAGAAACTGAAAGAACACATGAAGGCGGATAGAGCCAAACACTCTATCATTCCTCCAAGCAAATTTGGTGTGGTAGAAATTACCCGTCAGCGTGTTCGTCCGGTTACAGATATTGAAACCTCTGAAGTTTGTCCTAGCTGCGGAGGTTCTGGAAAAATTCAGGCGTCAATCATGTTTACTGATGAAATTGAAAATCAATTGAACTATTTGTTGTTGGATCGAAAAGAGAAAAAGATTTCTTTGTTGGTTCACCCATACCTTGAAGCCTATTTTAAGAAGGGTGGTTTCCTGCGTTCTAAACAATGGAAATGGTATTTCAAATTCAAGAAATGGATTCAGGTTCACGCGGTCAACGAACAACAATTTTTGGAGTATCATTTCAAAAATTCAAATAACGAATTGATCGAATTCTAGTTTCTTATGGCTGGTTCGCAGACCTACAGTTTTTTAGAGGCGAAACAGAAAATTGAAGCCTACTGTGCCTATCAGGAACGGTGTGATTTTGAAGTGCGTCAAAAACTTTTTTCCTGGAATTTAAATCTGGAAGATGTGGACGCACTGATCTCAGATTTAATAACCCATAATTTTTTAAACGAAGAACGATTTGCTGAAGCCTATGTCAGCGGAAAATTCCGTATCAAACGATGGGGCAGAGTGAAAATCAGGCAACAGCTCAAACTGAAAAAAATCTCTGCATACAGCATCAATAAAGGCATGGCTGTCATTGAAGATGATGAATATATCAAAACAGCAAAGGAATTGATTGAATCAAAGTCTCGCTTGATCAAATCAAAAAATCAGTGGGATAAAATCAATAAATTGAAGCGTTATCTTTCTTCAAAAGGATATGAGACAGAGTTGGTTCATGAGCTCATCTCATTTGATTAGAAAATCGTAAGAAATATAAAAAAGTTGAGTCAGAAGCTGAGCTGAATTACCCAGCAACAACTTGCACTTCTACAGCTTTCAATCCGCGTTGTGCAGCTTCTACTTTAAAAGTAACCGTATCGTTTTCTTTGATTGGTGTCAGTAAGTCATTCATGTGAACAAAGAAACTTTCGTTTTTAACTCCGTCTTTGATGAAGCCGTATCCTTTAGACGTGTTGAAGAATGCAACTTTACCGGTGCGTAATTCTTCTACTTCTTCTTCTCCTGCAACTTGTCTTGGTGTGCTGATTTCAATGCTGTCTGCATCAATCACTTTTTTCTTCTGAGTAAGATCTGGTGCTGTTGAGGTGATCATGCCGTTTTCATCGACATAGGCAATCATATCTTCGAATGATTTTTTTCCGCCATCTTTCGTATTGACTTTTTTCTCAAGTTTACGTTTGGCTTTATCATCTTTTTTCTTCTTGCGAAGATTTTCCATTTCTTTTTTATTCCAGCTTTCTCTTGATTTACTCATGTTCCAATTTGATGTGATAATGCACCAGCTCCTTGCCAGCGTTTATAGCAGAAAAGAAAGTTGATTGATAAATGTAGAGGAATTGATTTTCTTAGAAAATTTTCCCGTTCGTTCAATGCAAATTAACCTTGACTGAATCAGTGCCTAGATAATTTACCGAATGAATGGATGAACCTTAATTTGGGGTACTACTAAGAACTAATTGATGCAAAAGTACGCTTTATTTTTTGAAAAGCCGCTTTATTCTTTGCTTCGGATGTAGATAAGTTTGAATCGGCCCTTTGGATTGGTACGCTCTTCAATGTCAAATTTACCAGTGGCTTGAATGAGTGGCGTTAGTTTTTGATAGCCATAATTTCGTGAATCAAAGTTAGGTTGTTTCTTTTGCAGCAAGCTGCCTACATCACCTAAAAATGCCCAGCCATCGTCGTTGGCAACATCATCTACAGTTGCTTCAATCAACTCAATTACTTTTGGTGTAATCAGTTCAAGATTGGTATCTGGTTTTTGTTTTTCACGCGGTTCTTTGCCTTTCGCTTTTGCTTTGTTTACCGAGTTGCTGATGATCTCCAAATAGATAAATTTATCACATGCAACAATGAAAGGTTGTGGCGTTTTCTTTTCTCCAATTCCGATTACATGTTTGCCCGCTTCACGCAAGCGTGTGGCTAATCTTGTAAAATCACTGTCGCTGGATACAATGCAAAATCCATCCACGCGATCTGAATATAAAATATCCATCGCGTCAATAATCATGGCTGAGTCGGTTGCGTTTTTTCCGGTGGTATATCCGTATTGCTGGATCGGTACAATTGCATTTTCCAGCAACATGTTTTTCCATTTACCTAAGCGTGGATTGGTCCAGTCGCCATAGATTCTTTTAATGGTTGGATTGCCGTATTTTGCAATCTCTTCCATCATTTCTTTTACCTGTGCTGAAGGTATGTTGTCGCCGTCAATAAGAACGGCTAATTTTTTTTCGTGTTCCATAAAGTGTATTAAAACAATTTCGAAAATGAAACTGTTGAATCCGTCAAAATCTGGACATTAACTTCAAAAAAAATGTGATTGTTTTTGGGGAAGTGAGCGTGCCTGAATAAGGACGATATAATTCAAAGATACACTAAATATATCAGGAAACCTAGGATTCAACACGCCAGGCATTATCATGACCCAATGCATGATAGAGTGCGCTTACTAAATGAAGGGTTTCGTCACGTCCTGCGCGCTGACCGGATTTTGCAGATAACCAGACTCCGGCCAGAATAACTCCTGTAATTGGAAGACACCAAATCCAATTACTTGGTTTGCCCATACTCAACTGAACGAGTCCATACATGCCACCAAAAAGGGATATCAATCCAAGCACCGCGTAAATTAAAATGAATGTCAGCCAAACCATAAACTGAGGACCAACAGTAACTCGAATGGTAGAAAGTGAAGGATCTGTTTCATGTTTTTCGACAATCACGCGAAGTTCTGGAGACCAGAAATGACGGTGCTTGATAGGGATGTCTAAATAATATTGGTCGTATACTTTTTTGCCTTCAACCGTTTCATCTTCCCGTATAAAATTTTTTAATCGCTCAAATATTTCATCTACCGATAAAGTTGATTCTAATTTAAATCGCGGACGAATTTCACCAAAGTTGTGATGGTCTTTCCTGTTAAATGGCATAGCGTTTTTTTGAGTAGAGCAATGTAAAAAATCGCCATCAGCAGACCTAAAAAAATGGTATGACTTCTGTCAGGAATTAAAATTTTGGACGAATTATTTGAGTTGTGCTTTAATGAATTGATACATCAAGCATTCTCAACAATCGATTCAGATCAGGGATTGTATACAAAGTGTTGATTCTTAATTAAACAGAGCGATTTAGAAATGAAGTCAAATACATTTATCCTTAGTACATTCGGATTGATTTTTAGACAGAAAAATTTCCAAAATTTAAAATATGATAAAGGCATTTTTAATTTTTTCGATTGCGCTTTTTGCGACAATATCTTTTGCGCAACCAACATCATGGCAAAACAAAGGGATTGGTGGAGGCGGTGCACTTTTTGCTCCAAGTATCAGCCCAAACAATGCCAGTGAAATTTATTTGCAGTGCGATATGACTGAAGTTTTTCACACAACAAATTTGGGTACAACATGGGATCAGGTTCACTACAAAGAATTGATTTCAACAGGTGGACAACATACCGTGGAATTTACCAGTGATCCGAATATTCTTTACACTGTGAATCTTGATTTTTTGACCGATGAGCGTTTTCCAGTAATGAGTATTGATGGTGGCGATACATGGTCGCCACTAGCCGCTGATCCAACAGGTGCTGATGCCTGGTTTATTTCAGCAGATCCAAATTCAACCAATCGTATTTTAATTTCATCTTACACTGAACTATTTATTTCTACAAATGGCGGAACCAGTTTTCAATCGGCTTATGATTTGGGTTCTGATTTTTTAATCTCTGGTGTGTTCTGGAAGGGAGATTCCATTTTTGTCGGAACTAATATTGGTTTGCTCGTTTCTACTGATGGCGGTGCCAATTTTAACATCGATGCGACTAGCGGAATTCCTGCTGGTGAAGGCTTCATTAGTTTTACCGGAGCCAATGATGGCGCAATAACCAGATTGATGGGAACGACTGCCGATCAAGGTGATTTATATCCTGGAGTCAATGCATTAGACATTGGTGTTTATTCTTCAACAATCAAAATGGATTATGGTATTTCAAATTGGACAAATGCAACAAGTGGTTTTGATGTGGATCATGATTTTTTTATCATCGCATCTTCACTTTATGACATTACTACTTTTTATATCGGTGGTACTGACAACAACACAAGTTATCCAGTCATCTATAAAACAACAGACGGCGGCGCAAACTGGAATGAGGTTTTTCTAACCACCAACAATCAAAATATTATTACCGGTTACAGCGGTTATGGTGGTGATGAAGATTGGTATTACGGTGAAATAGTTTTTGGTTTGGATGTTGCACCCAATGATGTGAATACCGTAATTTTTACAGATTTTGGTTTTGCGCACATTACTTCAAATGGAGGAACATCCTGGAAACAAGCTTATGTTGCAACGGCTGATCAAAATCCTGCCGGCAGCGCTACGCCAGAAGATCTTTCTTATGGAAGCAATGGTTTGGAAAATACGTCGTGCTGGAATATTCATTGGAAAGATCAGAATAACCTCTTTGCAAGTTATACGGATATCACCGCTACACGCAGCACAGATTCTGGAGACTCATGGGCTTTTGATTTTACAGGAATAAATTACAATACCGTTTATCATGTTATTGAACATCCAACTTCTGGCAGATTGTATGCTGCTGTTTCAAGTGTACATGATTTATATCAAAGCACCTATTTAACCGATGCACAAATTAATGGCGGAACAGGTGCTATTCTTTATTCAGATGACAATGGTGTGACATGGCAAATGCTGCACAATTTTTCACATCCGGTTATTTGGTTAGCGATTGATCCCAATGATGAAACAATCATGTACGCAAGTATTGTTCACAGCACTGCAGGCGGAATTTTCAGGACGGATAATTTAGAAACTGGTGCAGCTTCTGTTTGGACAAATACAACTGCGCCGCCAAGAACAGAAGGACATCCGTATAATGTTTTTGTTTTAGAAGATGGAACAGTTGTTTCAACCTGGTGTGGAAGAAGAGCTCCGGGTTTTACGACAAGTTCAGGTGTGTTTACAAGCGATGATCAAGGCGCAACATGGAGTGATGTTTCATTGAACGATGACATGTATTACTGGACTAAAGACATCACAATCGATCCAAATGATGCAACACAAAACACCTGGTATGTTTCTGTTTTTAGCGGATGGGGTGGTGCTGCCTATGACAAAGGCGGACTCTATAAAACTACTGATCGCGGTTTGACATGGAGCTTGTTTGTTGATTTGTATCGCGTAGAATCTGCAGCCGTAAATCCACAAGATGCAGATGAAATTTATATCTCAACAGAAAATGAAGGACTTTGGTACACGAGCAATGCAACTGCAATTTCACCCACTTTTGTGCAATTGGATGAATATGTTTTTCAGCATCCGATGCGTATTTTTTATGACCCTTTTAACAACGATAATGTTTGGGTAACCAGTTTTGGAAATGGAATCAAAATGGGGTCAACGGCTCCAAATACAAGTGGTGTTTCAGAAATTGAGTCAGCGTCGTTGACTGTTTTTCCAAATCCGTCAAATGGAAAAATTAGTTTGACTTCAAGCTTTGAAATGAAATCTGTTCAGGTTTATGATCTATCCAACAGACTCTTATTTTCGAGTGTACTGAGCGATCAAAATAAAGTAGAAATCGACCTTGAATTTTTACCGGCAGGAATCTATTTTATTCAGGTGACTGACAATGAAGGAGCGCTTTCTGCTGTTAAGTTGGTGATTGATTAGAGATCATAAGTTCATGCTTACAAACAGAAAACGGTTCATACTGAACTGTTGTGACTAAAATCCCGAATTTGGAATTTAGTATCTTCGCCCTATCTCGATATAATTTAAGATAACTAAACCCAATCTTCTTTGTATGAAATCACTCTGGATTTTAATTGCCGGTATCAGTTTTCTATTCACCTCATGCGGAGGATCTGACGATGGAACTTCAGATCAGGATTCAATTGCAGCACCCATCGCAAAAAAGGAAGAACATATTTTTACAGAGCACGGCAACAAACGAATCGACAATTATCATTGGATGCGTTTGACGGATGATCAAAAAAATGCAACTACTCCGGATGCTCAAACTCAAGATGTTCTGGATTATCTGAATGCAGAAAATGATTATCTGAAAAAGAAAATGTCACACACCGAAGTTCTGCAGGAAAAACTATACAATGAAATGGTGGCTCGCATTGATCCAAATGATGCATCAGTTCCGGTTACAGAAAATGGATACAGTTATTATGACCGTTTTGAGGCTGATCAGGATTATGGTTTGTATTGCAGAAAAAAACTTACCGATAGTACCGAAGAAATTATTTTAAACGGACCAGAATTAGGAAAAGACTTAGCTTATTTTGACATCGGTGGTTATCAGGTGAGCCCTGACAACACTATAATTTGCTACGGCATCGACACCGTTTCAAGAAGAAATTATACACTCTATTTTAAAGATCTTGCTACTGGAAAAATTTTTGATGATCGCATTGAAAATACTGTTGGTAATGCTGTTTGGGCCAATGACAATAAAACAGTTTTTTATACTAAACGTGATCCTCAAACTTTGCGTGATTGTTACATCTACAGACATGTATTGGGTACAGATTCAAAATCAGATGTGCTTGTTTATGAAGAAAAGGATGAAACTTTCAGTTGCGAGGTGTATCGCTCAAAATCCAAAAACTATTTGATGATTGTCTCTTATCAAACGATGTCAACGGAGTATCGTTTTTTAGATGCCAATAACCCAACGGCTGAATGGAAAGTTGTTCAACCGCGCATTCGTGGATTGGAGTATCGCGTAGTGGATTTTGGAACTGATTTTTACGTCGTAACCAATCACGAGGCAAAAAATTTCAGGTTGATGAAAACTCCAATTGCAAAAAGCACAAAAGAAAATTGGGTTGAGGTAATTGCACATCGTGAAGATGTTATGCTGGAAGGAATAGAAATTTTTCAGGACTATCTCGTAGTATCTGAGCGCAAGAACGGTGTAACACAGCAACGCATCATCAAGTGGGCAGATAAGTCAGAGCATTATATCGAATTTACCGAGCCGGCATATTTCAGTTATTGTCATGACAATTTAGATTTTAATACTACAAAATTGCGATACAGTTATTCTTCTCTCACAACTCCTTTTACCATTTATGAATACGATATGGCTACAAAAGAAAAGGTAGTTTTGAAAGCAGATAAAATCATTGACAAAAACTTTAAACCTGAGAACTATACTTCGGAAAGAATTTACGCAGAAGCTGCAGATGGGACCATGATTCCAATCTCTTTAGTTTATAAAAAAGGATTAGAAAAAAATGGAAAAAATCCTTTGCTTTTATATGCTTACGGATCATACGGCGCTAATACAGAGCCGTATTTCAGTATGCACAGATTGAGTTTATTGGACAGGGGTTTTGTTTATGCGATTGCACACGTGCGCGGTGGTCAGGAAATGGGAAGACAATGGTATGAAGACGGCAAGTTGCTGAAGAAAAAAAATACGTTTACTGATTTTATTGATTGCGCAGAATATTTAATTGAACAGAAATATACGAGCAGCAATCATCTCTATGCAGACGGCGCAAGTGCCGGTGGATTGTTGATGGGAGCAATCGTAAACATGCGACCGGATTTGTGGAATGGTGTAATCGCCGGAGTTCCTTTTGTCGATGTTATTTCTACTATGTGGGATGAAACTATTCCGCTTACAACAAGTGAATTTGATGAATGGGGAAATCCAAAAGATAAAACCTTCTATGATTATATGTTGTCTTATTCACCTTATGATAATGTTCAGGCAAAAGATTATCCAAATATGTTGGTGACAACAGGATACTGGGATAGTCAGGTACAATATTGGGAGCCTGCAAAATGGGTTGCAAAATTGCGTGAAATGAAAACAGATAAAAATCTTTTATTGCTCAGCTGCAACATGGAAGTTGGTCACGGTGGAGCTTCTGGTAGATTTCAACGTTACAAAGAAGTTGCACTCGAATATGCTTTCCTGCTTAGTTTGGAAGGGATAAAGGAGTAGCATTCATATTCAAGGTAACGCTTTGAAGGATCACTATAATAGATGAGATTATATATTCAACTCCTATTGCGATTACGATAAAGCCAATTATTCGAGATAAGCCGTTAATTCCTGATGCACCCATTATTCTCACAATCAAGTGTGAACTTCTGAGAATAAAATAAATGCAAATGGTTGTGAAAAGCATCGCTGCATAACAATACAATTACTTCATTTGTTCCGGTATATTCTTGATTGTAAGCAATCAGTAATGAAATTGTTCCAGGACCAGCAAGCATTGGAATTGCAAGTGGAGTTAGGGAGATTGCTGATCGCGTTGCCATATCAATTTTTACTTTGCGTTTTTCAAGTCCTTTGTGCTCGTTAAATTTTCCGGTGAGTAACGCAAATCCAGATGATGCGATAATTAGTCCGCCTGCAATTTTGAGTGACACTAAACTGATTCCAAAAAATGAAAGTAAATACTGACCAAGAAAGAAAGAGAGTATCAGGATAATGAAAACATTTATTGCTGCGCGAAGTGCAATTAATGCGCGTGCATTTTGATCCAGATCTTGTGTGAGTCCAACAAGAACAGGAACAGTACCAAGCGGGTTCATTACTGAGAAAAGTGCTCCAAATGAAATTAGAAAAAGTGTCATGATTTTTTTTTTTGCAAAGGTCTCTTACAAATTCTGATGTTGTGATTAAGGCTTGATTAAGCCAATACTAAATAATAGAGCTTGCGGAACTATCTGACTTGTTTGGTTGGAGAAAAGATTTTACCAGCTAAACATTGAGCAATAGAAAAAGTCAAGTTCACTATTGGTTTGAATTTGGGTTATTCGGATTGTTCTATGTGATCAAACAGAAAAAAAGGAATAACTTAGAGTAATCAAAACAAAGCATAAACATGAAAAATTTATTTTTAATAGCTGCGCTTCTTACATTTTCAACGACTGATATTAGTGCACAGTCCTCCGGAAATTCCCTTCAGTTTGATGGTACTGGTGACTATGTGACGATGAACTTGCCAACAGTTTTTTCAGATATAGCGAATAATGATTTCTCAGTTGAAACGTGGGTGAAACCGAATGGAAGCACAACGCAACGAATATTTTTTGCTCAGTTCAGTGCAGCAAGTTTTGCATCGATATTATTGAATGGTTCAAATCAGCCTTATGTTTATGTGAGCGACGGAACCACAAATTATGGCCTTAATCTGGCAACAGGATTAACAAGCGGTGTTTGGTCGCATCTGGCGTTTACCTGGGAGGCATCAACTCAACAGATTTTAATTTATGTGAACGGTGTGCTACAAACTACTGGTGCCGGAGGATCTTCGTCAACAGGGTCAAGCGGAATAATGACAATTGGAAGTAAAACAGATGGCACACAGAATTTAAATGCTGAACTTGATGAATTCAGAGTTTGGGATATTGTTTTAAGTCAATGTCAGTTACAGGCTGGTATGAATTCAGAATATACATTGTCACAGACCGGGCTGGTAGCCTACTATAATTTCAATCAAGGTGTCGCTGCGGGCTCAAATGCAGGAGTTACATCCTTACCTGACTTTACAACCAATTATAATGGCACATTGACGAATTTTGCACTTTCCGGCACCTCCTCAAACTGGCTTGCCTCTTTAGCTGATATTACAACTGTGAATCAATCCTCTACCATCCTGGGATCAACTGAAACAATTGTTACATGTGATTTCGATTATTTGTGGTCAGCTAATAGCACAACCTATACAACTAGCGGAACCTATATGACAACGCTTGCGACTGTTGTTAACGGATGCGATTCTATTGTAACCCTCGATTTAACGTTTAATACGGTAAACAGTGGCGCTGCACAAAGTGGTTTCACATTGACCGCCGATGCCGTTGGTGCTTCTTATCAATGGTTGGATTGTAATAACGCATATGCCGAAATCTCAGCGCAAACAAGTCAAATTTTTACACCTGTTTCAGATGGCAATTATGCTGTGGAAGTGACAGAAAATGGCTGCACTGATACTTCATCTTGCTTTACTATTGCCGGAATTGGATGGAATGAAAATAGCCAATCAGGTTTCTCAGTTTATCCAAATCCAACTTCTGGAAATGTTACTGTTATGATTGGCAAATCAGAATCAGAAACAATTTTAAGAATCAGAAACATGGAGGGAAAATTGGTTCAGGAAATTTTGCTCATTGATCAGAATCTTGTTTCGCTTGATTTGCCTGAAGTTTCCGGCATCTATTTTGTGGAAATTATTTCGGACAAATATTCACAAGTTTTCAAAGTGACGAAAAATTAGAGGTGAAAGTATTTTTTTTTGTTCTTGGAATATTGATTTTCGTTTCGGCTAATTCAAGCTTCGGTCAAGAAGATAGTTTTGATTGTGGTAAGTTTTTGACAGGGACATTCAGATATGAGGAAGAGCCTTATACAAAGGTTTTGATTCATCGGACAGAAACGAAACAAATTGAATCTATTCCTTCGACAGGATCAAAGACGACTTTTAAAATCGTATGGAACAGTGCCTGTGAATATGATTTAATATTTGTGAAATCGAATCGGCCAACAAACTTCAAAAAGGGAGAGATCATACAAGTAAAAATTGTAGAAGTTGAGGACGACAGTTATATTTATGAAGCATACTGCCGCGGAACTAAAAGCAGTTTTACCATTCGAAAAGTTTCCGAATAAAAATTGAGTAGCTGCTCTTCGAATCCATAACTCCAACTATTATCGTACCTTTGTCTCACTTAGCAGGAAAAGAAATTTTTCCCTTTCTAAAATTGATACTGTCTATTCGCATCTCACTTGTGTGACAAGTACGCTAGATGTGCTTACCCCGCCTCAATCTGAGAGTTACTTAAGTTCAGTGTATGGCATTTTCCAGAACAAAAGCAGTAGAATATATTCGTGCAACAGCCAAATCAACAAATTCTGTCGATCTTAAAATTCAAGCTAAAGATTTCAAAAAGCCGGATGGTTATGCAATCCGATATTCTGGATTTAAGCGCGGAATTTTTAATCCAGATGCTATCATGGAATATGAGGGCAAGAAAGATTTTTATTCGGTTGAAGAAGATCTTGCTCGAGCAGATGTTTCTGAAAAACTGTATAAATGGATCTTGTTCAGTATGGAAGCAAAAAAAGCAAAAGGTAAATTGGTTTTAATTGTTCCTGCCGGCAAAGAAGCTGAGTTTAATACCATGCTGGACTGGAAACAAATTGATGCAGAGGTTGTAGGTGTATAGGCTTTTAGTTTGAATACATTTGCCTTCTACACATTGATGTCACTGTTGTCGGATTCGTGTTAAAATTCTTCAAATAATAAGTGATTCCATCTCATTTGTCTTGAAAATGAGCCCAATTCTTTTGAATCATTATCTTTGTGCGTAGAAGCCTAATATGACTCAATTGCATGAAGAAATTCTTTAAATTTTTAATCAGCAAACAATACCTTAAACACATACTGCTGATTGTGGGTGTTTGGATTTTAATCATTTTGATTGAAAGCTGGTATCTTAAAAGTCATACAAATTTTGGCGAGCAAATACCGGTACCATCTTTTTATAAAATTCACGCGGATGATTTGGATGAGTTTGTTGCCGGAAAAGACATTCAATACGAAATTAAAGACTCGGTATATCTTGATGATTGGCCAAAAGGAACCGTGTGCTGGCAATATCCGCGACCAACTGATTCAACGGGCATGTACGTAAAATCAGGCAGAAAAATTCAACTTTCCGTCGTTCCTCTTTCTGCAAAAATGTTGTCTATGCCTAAAGTAGTTGATATGTCAAAGCGTATGGCAGAGACAACGCTGAACTCACTTGGATTCAGAACAACAGTTTCTTACAAACCGGCCCCCGAAGGAAAAGATTTTGTCCTGGCACAGCTTTTTAATGGTCAGCCAATTGCACCGGGAACGCCAATTCAAAAAGGGAGCAGAATTGAATTGGTTGTAGCTAAAGGTAATACTGGAGAAACAACACCACTTCCAAATTTGGTAGGCCTCACAATAATTCAAGCACAAGAGCGTTTACAGAATCTGACCTTGATACTTTCTCCGCAATGTGATAATTGTGCTTCTGAAGCTGATTTTGCAAATGCGGTAGTAACGAGTCAGAGTCCGGCTGGTGGAGAAGGGGTGAATGTAGCAGCAGGATCCACAATAACAGTTTGGGCAACCAAATAATAGTTTGACTGTAGATAACTTGAAATGAAATTACACTTTACTCTTTTTGCTGTTTTTTTTTCCCTGCTTTCAGTTGCACAGGAAGAGTTTGTGCGTCCGCTTTTGGTGAATCCAAATATTAGCCCAACCTTTCATCAGCAGCGTTCAGGAAATACCATTGACAGTACTTTTGTCTACAACATTGATACGCTTGATTTACCAGTTTGGGATGATTTTTCAATCAGTAAATTTATTCCTTACAATTCTGGTTATACTGACGGAAATGTGACTTCCCAATTGTATTACCAGTTGATGAATTCAACCAATACACTTCCTCAAAATCCTTCACTCACATTCTGTGATTCGAGCCATGCACACCACGATACGATTTCAATGGTGGGAACTGTTGCGTCAACATTTACATCGTATTTTCCAACACCTGTTTCGGTTTGGGTAAATGATCTGACTGCAATGCCTGTTTCAGGATTATCAAGAACTCTTTTTCAAGAATGTTATGTATTAATTGACTCGATAATTGATGGAGTACCTGACCCTGATCAGGACACAATTTTCTATACTCTAAGTCCTGATTTTGTGCAAGATTCTGCACGTGTTTTTACGGTTGATTATACTGACCCAACTAAAATCTGGATTGACAAGTATGCTTATCACAACTATACATATGCTTACCAACCTTGGTCACTCGGTGTAGCAACCTTAGATGGTGTGGATGAAAATGGCTGGCCTTATGATTTTGGAAATACAAGTGCCCATGAATCTGCCGATGTTTTGACATCACGTCCCATTAATCTTGCAGGTAAAGTAAATGTCTATCTCACTTTTTTATATCAGGCTGAAGGATATGGTAATGCACCTGAAATTGATGATAGTCTTTTACTTGAATTCTGGATTGTTGATTCTAATAAGTGGATGCCAAGCGGCTGGTACTCGCAAATGAACCCAACTCCAATTGATACTTGGGACACGGTACATTGGTTACTTCCTTCCGCTGCATTGGATGATGGCTTCCGCTTCCGTTTTAGAAATTGGGCTTCAACATCTGGAGCGCTTGATCACTGGCATATTGATTATGTAAATTTAAAAGACAACGATCTGCCAACCGTTTCAAATTTCAGTGATTTGGCTATTTCTGAACCAATCAAAACTATACTGGATGATTACACAGCTGTTCCCTGGGATCATTTTCAAAATCCGACACTTGATCATACGGACAAAATGCTGGACACCTTAAAAGTAAAAGTGTATAACAGTGATCTTACTCCAACAAATTTTGCCAATGGCGGATTTGAAGTACGCTATCAAAATGTTCTTCAAGGCGGCAGCCCTTACACACTTGCAAATCCGGCTATTACAAGTGAATGGACAGGTAACTGGGAATTAGGTTTAAATAAATATCCGTATCCCTTGCAGGCAAATTATACGTTCAATGATGCTGTTACAACTGCACCGCAAGCGGCCTTTGATATAAAATTGAATATTGATGCAGCGGTAAGCGGATCCAATGTCTATGACGTAAACGATACGACGTACTATGTACAGGATTTCAGAAATTACTACAGCTATGACGATGGTTCTGCGGAGGCTGCCTATGGTATTACCGGAAGCCACTCAATGCTTGCATACAAATTTGTAGCTTATGAAGAAGATACATTAACGGGTGTGTTGATGCATTTTGTTCCATCAGTCGATGATCATTCAGATGAACTTTTTCTTCTTACGGTATGGGATGATAATGCTGGTCAGCCGGGTAATATTTTGTACCAGGATGATTATTTTAACACGCAGTCACCAGAGTATAGCGGCGCGATGAATGGATTCCGCTATTATACATTTATGGCTAATGGTAAAGTCGCTGTTCCAGAAATTTTTTACGTTGGCTGGGAACAAATCGGATCAACCAGTTTGAATGTAGGAATGGATCACAACATTGCAAACGGAGATAAAATCTATAGAAATGTCAGCGGTAGTTGGTTGACATCAGCATTCAGTTCTTCGCTTTTGATTCGTCCTGTATTTTCAACTTCGCTCAATTATACTTTATCTGACGAGATTATCACAGAAACTAGTGTCGAGACTGTTTCTGTCAAAGTATATCCAAATCCTGTAAATGAATTGCTGACCATTGAAGCCAATGTCAGCTATTTTTCTGTTACACTTTACGATGTATCTGGACGTGCAGTAATGACAAGCATCAATGAAACTCAACTGGATGTCTCAGGTTTAAATTCCGGAATTTATATTGCAGACATCCGTGACGCAAATGGCGTATCTTTGTACTCAGGTAAACTGATCAAAGAATAATGTCGCTCGAAGAAGAATCCGAATTTGAAGAATCGTTTGATGGTGTAGCCGAAAGCGATGAGCTTTTTGAACATCATCACCTTATTGCTGATATTAACGAATCAGTGCGCATCGATTTGTATTTAATGGATCGCATTCCAAATGTGTCCAGAACCAGACTTCAGGCGATTGCAAAATCAAATAATTTAATTGTTAACGGCAAACCCGTTAAGTCAAATTATAAAGTTCGTTCAAAGGATGATATTTCAATTGTGCTTCCATTTCCGGTTCGTGAGCTTAAACTGATTCCTGAAAATATTCCGTTGGATATTGTTTATGAAGATGATGATCTTGTCATTGTGAACAAACCTTCCAGAATGGTTGTTCATCCGGGTTATGGAAATTATACCGGCACTCTTTTAAACGGTTTGATTTATCATTTTGAATCGCTTCCTAAACAAGATGATTATTATGGCAGACCCGGTTTAGTTCACCGTATCGACAAGCACACTACTGGTTTACTTGCTGTCGCCAAAACAGAATTGGCCATGGCTCATCTTTCAAAACAATTTTTTGATCGCACATCAGATCGTCGTTATTACGCGTTGGTGTGGGGTGATTTAAAAGAGGATGAAGGCACTATTACCGGCCATATTGGAAGATCTCAAAAGAACAGAAAGGCATTTTGTGTTTATGAAGATGAGTCACACGGAAAACATGCAGTGACTCATTATAAGGTAGTTGAGCGGTTCAGATACGTTACTCTTGTTGAATGCAAATTGGAAACGGGTCGCACTCATCAGATCAGAGTTCACTTCCTGCACATCGGACATCCTTTATTCCATGATCTGGAATATGGTGGTGATCGAATAATAAAGGGAACAACTTTTACTAAATATCGACAGTTTATTGAAAATGCGTTTAAATTGATACCGGGCCAAGCATTACACGCTAAAACATTGGGATTCACACATCCAAGAACCGGTAAATGGATGGAGTTCGATTCTGAATTGCCTCAGGATTTCCAGAATGTACTTGACAAGTGGCGCAATTACAGTCAAAATAAGCAAGATTGAAGGCTGGTCATTAAATCTGAAAATTGTGAATTATTCAAATAATTTGTTTATTTTCGCCTCTTAAAATAATCGCTTATTCTACTAAAACTATTTTATGAAGTCAATTAAGTTCTTAGTTACATTAGTTGCTTTGCTGAATCTTAGTACCGCTGCGCTTTCACAGGCTGATACCCGAAATTATGCCAAAGAAGCTGAACAACTCTGGCAAGCTGGTGCATATTCGGAGGCTGCGGATGCCTACAAAAAAGCCTCTGAAAAGGTTGATCCGAGAAATGATAAAGCACGTTTGAAGAAAGCGTATTTTGCCTACATGTCTGCTACTTGTTACAAGTTGCTTCACAATTTTGCTGCAGCCGAACAGCAATATGAGAAGGCAATTCTTCTTAGATATTATGAAGTTGAACCAAAAGTTTATTTCTATCTGGCCGAGATGGAAATGGCTCAGTGTAAACACGACGAAGCAAAAGAAAATTATCAGAAATATGATAAATTAGCTCCGGGTGATCCAATCACAAAAGTGCGCATTGAATCTTGTGAAAAATACAAAGAGACGACTGAAAAAAATCAGACAAAACATCAAATGTCCAACGTTACAAAACTCAATACTGCTGAGTTTGATTACGCTCCGGTTATGGGTCCTCGTCGAACCCAAATGTATTTCTCTTCTTCCCGCGCTGGTTCAAGCGGAGAATTAGTAGATCCTATTACAGGTCAGAATTACATGGATATCTGGGTGACTACAATTGACAAAAAGAATAACTGGGGTCAGCCGCAACCAATAGCATCACCGGTTAACACAGGTGACAATGAAGGAACACTTTGCTTTGACAGCCGTGGAAAAACAATGTGGTTTACACGTTGCCCTTCTGAAGATAAAATGAGATTGGGTTGTGACATTTATATGTCTGAGAAAAAAGGTGATAATTTTGACGAACCAGTTCTACTAAAATTGAAAGATCATGATTCAACAAACGTTGGACATCCATGTATCTCGCCTGACGGTAAATCATTGATTTTTGCGTCTGATATGGCAGGAGGTTACGGTGGATTGGATCTTTGGATTTCAGTTTATGACAAACGTTCTGAGTCTTGGTCACTTCCAATAAATCTTGGACCTACTGTAAACACTCCGGGTAACGATTGTTTCCCAACATGGGGACCAAATAACGAACTTTTCTACGCATCTGACGGAATGGTTGGATTGGGTGGATTAGACATCTATAAAGCAACGCGTGTTGGGGAAGAAAATAAATGGGAAAAACCAACTAACCTTGGCTTCCCTATGAACTCTTGCCGTGATGATTACCATATCATTTATACTGAGTCTGGAAAAGTAGAGCGTGGATTTATATCTTCAAACAGAAATGGATCTAAAGGTGAAAACTCACAAGATATTTGGGATTTCTATTTGCCACCTGTATTGGTTGATGTAGACATTCTAGTAACCGATCAGGATAAAGGTTATCCAATTGTTGGTGCTAAAGTTATTATCGTTGGTTCAGATGGATCAAACTACGTAATGAATACCGATGCAAACGGACGCATCAGTTTAAATGTAAAACCGGATGGAACAACTCGTTACATCGACCCGGGAACTACATGGACAATTGAAGTGGAAGGAGTTCTTCAAAAATATTTGGGAACAAGCGATGCGTTCTCTGCTGTTACTGAAAACAACCTTCGAATAGTGCGTGACCTTAAAGTACTGAACATCGAGAAACCTATTCGTTTACCAGAAGTTCGTTACGATTTAGGTAAAGCAGATTTGCAGGTGAATGATTCCGTTAACTCAAAAGATTCACTGAACTATTTATATGATCTGATGATTGAACATCCTAACCTGATTGTTGAACTTGGGTCACATACCGATAGCCGTGGATCAGGCCCGGCTAACCAAACACTTTCGCAAGCAAGAGCACAATCTTGTATCAACTACCTTGTGTTGGAGCGTGGTTTACCGGCTGAACGTTTTGTGCCAAAAGGATACGGTGAAAACGTGCCTTTCACGCTGGTTGAAGTTTCTGCAACAGGTGACACAACAAAAACATTGCTCACTGAAGCTTATATCAATAAGTACAAAGCAGAAAAAAATAAATTCGAAATGCTGCACCAGTACAATCGTCGTACTGAGTGTAAAATTTTGAGCTTCGATTACGTGCCTGCTACAACTGGAACCGGAACAAACGGAACCGGCACTGCACCAGGCGGTAATTAGCGTAAATAAACTATTTCAAAAAGCACTTGTCCTCCTTAGGCGGACAAGTGCTTTTTTATTTTTCAAGAGTTTCTATGGCAGACAATCGATATAATTCAAGAGGCGTTTCAGCTGGAAAAGAAGATGTGCACAAAGCAATTAAAAACGTTGACAAGGGTCTTTTTCCAAAGGCATTCTGTAAAATTGTTCCGGATTATTTAACCGGGGATGAAAACTATTGCCTTGTAATGCACGCAGATGGTGCAGGAACAAAATCTTCACTAGCTTATTTGTATTGGAAAGAAACCGGTGACTCTTCTGTTTGGAAAGGTATTGCGCAAGATGCCTTAATCATGAACATAGATGATTTGCTCTGCGTGGGTGCAACGGATAATATCTTGCTTTCATCAACGATTGGCCGCAATAAAAATCTGGTAGACGGATCTGTACTTTCGGCGATCATTAATGGTACTGAAGAATTGCTTGCTGAATTGCGCACACATGGTGTGAGTATTCATTCAACAGGAGGTGAAACTGCAGATGTTGGAGACTTAGTGAGAACCATTATTGTTGATTCAACCGTAGTCGCTAGAATGAAACGCAGCGATGTGATTTCGAATGATAAAATTCAACCAGGCGATGTTATTGTCGGTCTTGAATCTTTTGGACAGGCTACTTATGAAAAAACATATAACGGCGGTATGGGAAGCAATGGTCTCACTTCTGCGCGTCACGATGTGTTTTCAAAATATTTAATAGAAAAGTACCCTGAAAGTTTTGACCCCGCTGTTCCGGAAAGTCTGGTTTATTCTGGCTCAAAAAAACTGACAGATAAAATCGAGAACTCACCCTTGGATGCTGGTAAATTGGTCCTATCACCAACTCGAACATATGCTCCAATCATTAAATCAATTTTAGATAAATATCGATCTGAAATACACGGCATGGTACATTGCAGCGGTGGGGCACAAACAAAAGTTTTACATTTTGTAGACGGCCTGCACATCATTAAAGACAACTTGTTTGAAGTGCCTCCTTTGTTTACACTCATTCAATCTGAATCAAAAACAGATTGGAAAGAAATGTACAAAGTCTTCAACATGGGGCATCGCATGGAACTTTATGTGGCACCTGGAATGGCTGAAAAGATTATTACAATCTCAGAATCATTTGGAGTGAGGGCAAAAATTATAGGACACTGTGAGACTCATCCAGAAAAAAAACTGACGATAAAATCAGTTCACGGTGAGTTCATTTATAATTAATAACTGATCAAGATTTTGATCAAAAGTAGATACGAATAATGAGTGATTTATTAAAAAAATTGGAAGCTATAAACATCCGCTTTGAAGAAGTGGGTGTGAAAATTACCGACCCGTCAATCATCAATGATATGGAGCGGTATGTGAAGCTGAATAAGGAATACAAAGATCTGGAGCAAATCGTTTCAGTGTACAAAGAATACAGAAATGTACTGGGTAATATTGATTCTTCAAAACAAATTTTAGATTCTGATGAAGATGCCGAAATGAAAGAAATGGCAAAAGCAGAATTGGATGAATTGGTTCCACGAAGAGAGGAACTGGAAGATGAAATTAAAGTCTTACTAATACCAAAGGATCCAGAAGATGACAAAAATGTGATTCTGGAATTGCGTGCCGGAACAGGTGGTGATGAAGCCAGTATTTTTGCAGGAGATTTGTACCGCATGTATTCTCGTTATTTTGAAAATAGAGGGTGGCGTGTTGAACCTATGAGCGTTACAGAAGGAACCTCTGGTGGTTATAAAGAGGTTATTGTGAAAGTAAGTGGTGATGAGGTTTACGGCACGTTGAAATATGAAGCAGGTGTGCATCGTGTGCAGCGCGTGCCAGAGACTGAAACGCAAGGTCGTGTTCATACTTCTGCCGCAACAGTTGCTGTATTGCCTGAGGTTGAAGAAGTAGATGTAAATCTGAATCCTGCTGATATTGATTTTCATACGTCGCGTTCAGGCGGTGCAGGTGGACAAAACGTAAACAAGGTTGAAACGAAAGTACAGCTTACGCATAAGCCGTCAGGCATTGTGGTTGTTTGCCAGGTAGAAAGATCGCAGTTGAAAAACCGTGAGCTTGCCATGAAAATGTTGTACAGCAGATTATACGATCTTGAGCTGAACAAACGCAACGGAGACATCGCTTCAAAAAGAAAAACAATGGTTTCTACCGGAGACCGTTCGGCAAAAATCAGAACATACAATTATCCGCAGGGACGAATTACAGATCACCGCATTGGTTTAACGATGTACAATCTCACAAGTTTTATGAACGGTGATATTCAGGAGATGTTAGACTCGCTGAAGATGGCTGAAAATGCTGAGAAGATGAAAGAAGGGGAAATGGCCTAATCTTAAAAAAATGACCAAACAGGAACTCATAAATATCATCAAATCCAAACAATCTTTTTTATGTATTGGACTAGATACTGATCTTGAAAAAATTCCAAAATTCTTGCTGGATTTTGAAGATCCGATTTTTGAATTTAATAAACGCATTATTGACGCAACACATGATTTATGTGTCGCATACAAACCAAATATCGCCTTTTACGAATGTCACGGAAGTAAAGGCTGGGACTCCTTGAAAAAAACAATGGAGTATATTCCAAAGGGTCTCTTCACCATTGCAGATGCAAAACGTGGAGACATCGGAAATACATCCACGTTCTACGCAAAAACATTTTTTGAGTATCTCAATTTTGATTCTGTCACTGTTGCTCCGTATATGGGTGTGGATAGTGTTACGCCTTTTCTGGAGTTTGATAATAAGTGGGTGATTTTACTTGCACTTACATCCAATCAAGGAGCAATGGATTTTCAATTTATGACCGATCAGCAAGGTGAAAAATTGTATGAAAAAGTAATTCGTAAATCATCACAATGGGCATCATCTGAAAGACTTATGTATGTAGTTGGAGCTACGCGGGGTGAAGGAATTGGCGAAGTTCGTAAATGCGCTCCGGATTCTTTTTTTCTGGTGCCGGGAGTTGGAGCACAAGGTGGTTCGCTAAAAGATGTGGCAGATTATGGACTAACAAAAGACTGTGGTTTATTGGTTAATTCATCACGCGCAATTTTGTATGCGGGTAAAGATGAAAATTTTGCAATCGCTGCCAGAAGTGAAGCTCAGCAAGTACAAATCGAAATGAAAGAAATTTTAAAAGCAGCCAATTTAATCTGATGGCCACTCAAAGACGATCACCAGAAGAGGTAGCCAAGTCAATGGAGGCTGCTAAAAAGATAAAAGCGCAGCAGGTACTAAAAGAACAAAAGAGTCGCATCAAGTGGGCAAAATATGCTTTGCTTTTTATTGGAATTCTTCAATCAGTAGTTACGGTAGTTGGTTACTTTGTTTTGAGATGGTCTGTAATGGATTGCGCCATTGATGGAATTATTGGTCTCATGTTTATTGGATTATATTTCTTGTCTCAGGAAAAACCAAAAGCAGCCTTCACAGTCGGTCTGTTGATTTTTGGAATTATTCAATTGACGTTGATCTTAATTGACGAACGAAATCTCGTGCGAGGAATTTTAATGAAAATAATTATTTTTTCTACTCTCTTTGGTGGATTGAATGCACTCAAAAGAATTCCAGCATCGTTGCTTGGTAAAAAGGGTAATGATGACTTGCTCGATGCGCCAGTATCAGATCAGGATTTGATATAATCATTTGAATTTCATTAAAATAAAAATTTATTTTCGTTGGATTTCTTGTGCTAGTTGATAAATTATTTCTCCAAAATTTCAGTTCCAATATTTTCACTTGACTACTTTCATCCTTGTAAAAGTGGAGGAGGAATGAGAGAAGATTATTTACACTATTTATTTGCGTCAAAAAGTTTGGGGAATACATTTACAACCACAACTGGTTTGACCTTAAAAATTCAGAATTTTGGAGCGCTGAATCCAAATTCTGGTCCTGATTTTTTAAATGCCCAGATTCAACTCAATGATCATACCTGGGCAGGTTCTATTGAGTTCCATGTTAAATCTTCAGACTGGTTTTTGCATGGTCATCAAGCCGATGAAAGTTACAATAATGTTATAGCACATTTTGTTTATGAGCATGATAGAGATGTCGAAATTGCTGGTGTGAAACTTCCAACTGTCGAGCTGAGAAATAGGATAGATCTCAATCATTTCAATAAGTATTATTCAGTAGCCAATTCTAGAAACCCTATACCGTGCGCTGCTAATATTGGTGGGGTAGATGCGTTTGTGGTTTTTCAGCAAAAGCAGCGAGTTCTGTTCAGTCGTTTGATACGCAAATCAGATATTATTTTACAGGATTTGAAACAACTAAATGGTGATGTTGAAAAGACTTTCTATCTGTCTTTGGCCAGATGTTTTGGAGGTAAAGTGAATGGTCATGCTTTTGAGTACTTGATTGCTAAAACAGATCTGCAGATGTTTCAGAAGGCTCGTGACTATGAATCTACTATTCCTGCAATTTTATTCGGAATGTCTGGATTATTGCCTAAGCGACACAAAGAAAGTTATGTTCAAGATTTGATCTCTGAATTTGAATTTCAAAAACATCGCTTAAATCTTCATCCAATGTCAGGACTTGAGTTTCGGTATTCAAAAATGTTTCCCTCAGGTTTTCCAACTATTCGGCTGGCACAGTTTTGTGAGATTTTGAGAAATGGTCTGCCGGTTGGTAGTTTGATTTCAGGTGAATTGTCCTTTGAAGAGATCCGAAAATGCTTCGTGATTGACTTGGCGGATTTCTGGCAAACGCATTATCGTTTTGAAAATTTGACTAAAAAGAAAACAACAACGCTTTCCCCTGATTTTATCGAACTGATTTTTATCAACGCAATCATTCCTTTTTTGTTTGCAATGGGCATAAAAAATGATAATGACAAACTCAAAGAAAGTTGCTTTGAATATCTGCAGCAAATAAAGGCTGAAACCAATGGTATAATCACTTTATGGCATGACATCGGGGTTGAGGTAAAGACAGCCTTTGACTCACAAGCGCTGATTGAGCAAAAAAATGAGTTCTGCTCCAAAAAAAAGTGTTTATTTTGTACTGTTGGAATACAACTTCTGCGGGCATGAATATTTTTCAAAAAATAACTTTGTTTTTCGAGCTTCGATCTTTTGGGGTAAGTACGTGGTTTGCCAGAAAAATGAACATTGATGTGTCCAGAGTCAGACTGTTCTTTATCTATTTTTCATTCATAGGGCTTGGTTCACCGGTGATTCTATATCTCATGATGGCCTGGATTCTTGAACACAAGCATATCTTCAAATTCCAGCGCAAGAAAAAAACCATTTGGGAACTCTGAGTATGTTCGCCGGCTACAAATATTTCCGCGGAATCTACCATGCTTTTTTTCTGACAATTTTAATCGTTCTTGTTGGTACTACGGGGTTTATAGCTATTGAAGGTTGGTCGCTTTTGGAGTCATTTTACATGACAATCATCACCATAACAACGGTTGGCTTCATGGAAGTTAGGCCGCTGTCTGATGCAGGCCGCATTTTTACGGCGTTTTTGATCCTGACAAGTTTTGGAACCATTGCGTATGCGGTTTCAACGATAACTTCGTATCTTGCAAGTGGAGATTTGAAAAAATTCCGGAAAGAATTGCGGTCAGAAAAATCGGTGCAACGTATGGAAAATCACACAATAGTTTGTGGCTACGGAAGAGTGGGTAAACAAGCAGCGAAAGAATTGCTCTATTATGGTAAGTCTGTAGTCGTCATTGAGAAAGAAGATCTTTTAGTAAGTGATGTTCCTGACGGGCTCGCAATCATTCATGGTGATTCCACCAGTGACGATGTTTTAGTGAAAGCAGGAATTCAAAATGCATCTGCATTGATTACTGCTTTACCAAAAGATACAGATAATCTCTTCGTTGTATTATCTGCACATGCGCTGAATTCAAAACTCAAAATTATTGCGCGATCTTCTGATGTGTCAACTGTAAAAAAACTGAAAGTTGCAGGTGCTGATAATGTAATTATGCCTGATACAGTTGGCGGTGCACACATGGCCTCGTTAGTCGTGACACCTGACTTAATGGAGTTCATTGATCTCATTAAAGTATCTGGAAAATCTTCAGTTAATCTGGAAGAAATTAGTTTTGATCAGTTGCCGGGTGAATTCAAATCGTGCACCATTCAACAACTTGAAGAAAAAACAAAATCAGGATGTAATGTAATTGGTTATCGCTCGTCAAATGGTGAGTATAATATCAATCCTAATCTTCAAACAAAAATTGAACCCGGCTCTAAGCTTTTTGTGCTTGGAAATCCTGATCAAATAAAAAAATTAAATACAGCTTTTGGTATCTGATACACGCATATTAATTACTGGATCAAACGGTTTGTTGGGTCAGAAAATTGTGATGCAATTGCTTCGCAAACGCCTTGACTTCTTAGCAACCTCTCTTGGTTCAAACCGAAATCCGGATTGTCCGTCGGATCGCTATGTTTCTATGGACATCACAAACAAAGAAGACATTGAAAAATGCGTTGATGTTTTTCAACCAACTTGTATCATCAACACGGCAGCAATGACTAATGTGGATGAGTGTGAAGACAAGGTTGAATTGTGCCATCAAATCAATGTTGAGGCCGTTCATAATTTGCTTGAGATTTCAGCTGAAAATAATATTCAACTCATTCATCTTTCGACAGATTTTGTTTTTGACGGACTCAATGGCCCGTATAAGGAAACCGATGAAAAAAATCCGTTAAGCGTTTACGCAAAATCAAAAGTTGATTCAGAGGAACTGCTGGAAAAATCTGATTATAAAAACTGGGCTATTCTAAGAACCATAATTGTTTTTGGGCAGGGAAATAATTTGAGTCGTTCGAACATTGTTCTATGGGCGCGTGAAGCCTTAAAAAAGGAGACGAATTAAAAATTGTCAATGATCAGTTTCGTGCACCAACCTGGGCTGATGATCTGGCTTGGGCATGCATCCAAACAGCACAGTTAAAGGCAACTGGTACGTACCACATTTCTGGTCCTGAAACATTTTCAATTTTTGAAATGGTTTTACGAATCGCAGATTTTTATGATCTCGATAAAACAAAATTGATTGCAGTTTCTTCTTCAACATTAAATCAAAAGGCTAAGCGACCTTTAAGAACAGGATTTGTATTAGACAAAGCTTTGCGTGATCTGAAATATGATCCGCTCACTTTTGAAGAGTCTTTGACCCGTTTGCGCTGATTTTCCACTAGTCCATTTTTTTTCTTGGTTTTTCAGGATAATGGTTAAATTTACCCTTCAACCAAAAAAATAATTCATGGCAAATACCGAAGCATGGGGCTCACGAGTAGGTTTAATTTTGGCAATGGCTGGTAATGCTGTTGGTCTTGGTAACTTTCTTCGATTCCCGGTTCAGGCAATTCAAAATGGTGGTGGTGCTTTCATCATTCCTTACATCGTTTGTTTTCTTTTGATGGGATTACCGCTCCTCTTTGTAGAGTGGTCAAGTGGGCGCTTTGGCGGATCAAAAGGACATCACAGTACGCCTTTCATTTTTGATTCCATGGATAAAAAGAAATTTTGGAAATACGTAGGTGTTTTTGGAATTTTTACCAACGTTGCAGTAGCCGCTTATTATTGCTATTTGGAATCCTGGACTCTTTCATGGATGTGGAATTCGATCAGCGGAACATTTACTGGTCAGACACAAGCAGAAGTTGCTACCTATTTTGGAAATTATGTTTCGTTGGAAGATGGTGCAGGTAATTTCTCATGGATGCCAATTTTCTTTTGGTTGTTTTGTCTTTTACTAAACACCTGGATTTTATCTCGTGGACTTTCTGGTGGTGTAGAAAAAGTAGCTAAAATCGGAATGCCGTTATTGATCATTTTCGGAGCATTCTTAGCTTATAAAGCAATTACTATTCAGGCTGGTTCTGAAGGTGCAACTTTTGATGGTGTAGTTGGATTGAATTTTTTATGGTCACCAAATTTTAGTTCGATTTGGGAGCCTAAGGTATGGCTTGCTGCAGCAGGTCAGGTGTTCTTCACCTTGTCATTAGGGATGGGATCTATTCAGTGTTACGCATCGTATATTAAAAAGAAAGATGACATTGCTCTGAACGCCATGAGTGCAGGTTGGATGAATGAATTTGTTGAAATAGTTTTAGGTTCTGCGATTTTAATTCCAATAGCGGTTGGATATTTGGGAATTGATCAGGTAGTTGAGATGACAAAAAGTGGTGGCCTTGGTTTAGGATTTATGACCATGCCTTACCTCTTTGAGCAATGGGGACCAGTCATGGCGGTAGTTGCTGGGCTTTTTTGGTTTGGACTTTTATTTTTTGCAGGAATCACTTCTTCACTCGCTATGGGAACTCCGGTGATGGGCTTTTTACAAGATGAACATGGGTGGAAACGTCGACCTGCTGCATGGGCCTTCGGCGGCATTGTATTCCTTTTGGGATTGCCTACGGTTCTGTTTTTTAATCAGGGCGTTTTTGATGAATATGATTATTGGGCGGGTACTGTCTCGCTGGTAGTTTTTGCATTTCTAGAAATTATTTCTTTTGCTTGGGTTTTTGGAATGGACAAAGGTTGGCGCGAGATTACTGATGGTGCAGATATTAAGGTGCCGCTGATTTTCAAATTCATTATAAAATGGGTCACGCCAATTATGCTTGGCTTATTATTCATTGCTTCATTAATCATGCCTGAAAGCGGAGACTGGGGCGCTAGCTTTTCTGCAATTTTCTCGGGTGAAGGTTGGAGTTTTAGTGCTGATTCTATAATTGGCAAAATAATGAATAAAGGGATCAATGCAGATATTGCTAATGCACTAACTCCTGAGGATTTAGCCAAGCTAACAGAAAAAAAGTTCTATATAAATATTTCTAGACTCGGACTGCTTTTATTGTGGTCAGGTATAGCTTATTTGGTTTATCACGCATACAAAAAACGAATTAAAGAAGGGAGATTTACATCATGAGTACAGGGGCATTAACAATGATGCTTGTTACGGAAATTACCATAACAGTTATCACCGCATTCTTTTTCTATAAGGTTCTTACCACAAAAAAACATGACGAACCAGATTCTTACACTGAAAATGATGACGAGAAATAATTTCTGGTAAAAGCTTAGACGAATTTGTGAAAAATTATTTTTCATTTACCCGCAGTCAGCAAATTGGTGTTGCATTTTGGGCATTGCTGATTTTGGGTTTGATTTTTACTTCGTCTTTTCTACCTGAGAGTCCTGAAGGTAAATTTGAAATCAATCCCGATGATTTGGAGTATGTTCAATTGAACGCAAAATCAGACAAAAATTATTATAACAATAATTACAATTCAGCTAACAATAAATCTTCTGTTTCACTCTCAGATTTTGATCCCAACATACTTGATTTGGAAGGTTGGAAAAATTTAGGTTTTTCTGAAAAACAAGCAAACGCAATTGTAAATTACAGAGATCGATTTGGTCCCTTCAATAGAAAAGAAGATTTGAAAAAGATCTTTGTGATTTCTGAAGAAAAATATCTAGAACTGGAGCCTTTTATTAAAATAGAATCGGCTCAAAAAACTGAGACAAAAGTTGACTTGATTTCTCTGAATTCTGCTTCAGTAGCTGAGCTAGAATCACTTCCCGGAATAGGTCCAAAATTTGCTGAACGCATTCTGAAATTCAGAAATTCATTAGGTGGTTTTTCAAGCATGACACAACTGCATGAAGTTTATAATATGACAGAAGAAATTTATCAGATTCTTGCCGACGAAACGGTCATTAATTCTGAAGAGATTGTGCAGATAAAAATCAATTCTGCCGGCAAAGATGAAATAGACAAACACCCATACATTGATTTTGATGCAACAGCTGCAATTTTGAAAGAGCGTGAATCAAAAAAAATAGAAAATCTGGATTTCCTGATTTCAAAAAATTTAATGACACAAGAAGAAAAAGAAAGATTAGAACCTTATATCAGTTTTGAATGACAATTGAAGACAAAGTAAAAAGTATTATTCGCGACATTCCTGATTTTCCAAAACCCGGAATTTTGTTTAAAGATATTACGCCCATCATGCAGGATTTTAAACTCTGCGCTGAAATAATAGAAGATCTTAAAATTAGAATCAAGCCACTGAATATCGAAGGGGTCGCAGGAATCGAAAGTCGCGGATTTTTAATTGGCCTTCCTCTGGCTATGGCATTAGAGGTGCCTTTTATTCTCATTCGAAAAAAGGGAAAGTTACCTTATAAAACAATCTCTCATTCGTATGATCTTGAGTACGGTTCGGCTGTAATTGAAATGCAGATTGACGATATTAAGGCCGGTCAGCGAATCTTGATTCATGATGATTTATTGGCTACTGGTGGATCAGCATCTGCAGCAGCAGAATTGATTAAAAAGCAAAATGGAATTGTTGCTGGATTTAATTTTTTGGTTGAATTATCTTTTCTGAACGGCAAATCCATCATTTCAAATTACTCACAAAATATTAGTACTTTAGTGCGCTACTAATAAAAAAAACTACTACTCGAATGAAGGTCATAGAGAACGATAATCAGGTTATGATTAAACAAATGGTTCGTGATTTTGCTGAAAAAGAACTCCGTCCAAATGTGATGAAATGGGATGAGTCTCAGGAATTCCCGGTACCCGTATTTAAAAAATTGGGTGAATTAGGTTTGATGGGAGTGCTTGTTCCGACAGAGTATGGTGGAAGTGGTCTTTCCTATTTCGAGTACATTACGGTGATTTCTGAAATTTCACAAGTGTGCGGGTCAATCGGACTTTCAGTAGCAGCACATAATTCACTTTGTACAGGTCATATTTTATATCATGCAAGTGAAGAACAAAAAAGAAAATATCTTCCAAAATTAGCTTCAGGTGAATGGATTGGTGCCTGGGGTTTAACTGAAACAGGAACAGGATCTGATGCTGGTGGAATGAATACAGTGGCTGTGAAAGATGGCGATCATTATGTAATCAATGGTTCAAAAAATTTCATCACACATGCAATCTCAGGCGATGTTGCTGTAGTCATCGTCAGAACCGGTGAAAAGGGCGATTCGCATGGAATGTCTGCCTTTATCATTGAAAAAGGAACTCCAGGTTTTAGTTCTGGAAAAAAAGAAAATAAATTAGGCATGCGTGCCTCAGAAACTGCTGAATTAATCTTTAATAACTGCCGCGTTCATAAAGATCAATTGATTGGTAAAGAAGGTGACGGATTTATTCAAGCAATGAAAATTTTGGATGGTGGTCGTATTTCTATAGGCTCTTTAGCATTAGGAATCGCGCAAGGCGCATATAAAGCTGCACTTAAATATTCAAAAGAAAGACAGCAATTCGGTAAACCAATCTCACAATTTCAAGGCATTGCTTTTAAATTGGCGGATATGGCAACAAAAATTAAGGCTTCTGAGTTATTGCTTCTAAATGCAGCCGATTTGAAAGAGCGTGGTTTGAAAATGTCTAAAGAATCCGCAATGGCTAAATATTATGCCTCTGAAGTTTCGGTTGCAGTTTCGAATGAAGCTGTTCAAATCTTCGGTGGATACGGTTATACAAAAGATTTCCCGGTTGAAAAATTCTACCGTGATTCTAAGCTGTGTACCATTGGTGAAGGAACCTCTGAAATCCAAAAATTGGTTATTTCCAGAGAAATTTTAAAATAATTGTATCAGAAATAGGATTTGTATTATCTTTGCCATCCAATTTTGAATGAAATAAAAAGAAAATTATGTTGATTATTCCAATTAAAGAAGGCGAAAACATTGAGAGAGCGCTTAAAAAGTATAAGAAAAAATACGAAAAACAGGCGTTTTGCGTCAGTTGAGAGAGCGTCAGGCGTTCACTAAGCCATCTGTAGTTAACCGTCAAGGAAGATTGAAAGCTGTTTACAAGCAGAAATTGAATATTGCTGAGGCGTAAGCACAACATTTTCTATTAAAATACGTAGAAGAGGTATAACATTGTTGTACCTCTTTTTTTATGCAGTTACCTGAAGATTTTATGGATTACCTGGTGCATGAGAAACGATTCTCAGAGCACACGGTTATTGCCTATAGAAAAGATCTTACTGATTTTCTGGAAATAGCAGCGGTGACGTCTGATCAGGAAATTCGTGAACTCACACATCGGGATTTAAGAGCTTATCTTGTTGCATTAGTTGAATCAGGTCTGGAAAATACAAGTGTCAATCGTAAACTTTCGTGCATCAAAACTTTTTTCAGATTCTTAAGGCAAAAAGGACACTGTGAAATCAATCCTGCAACCAAGGTAAAAAGTCTAAAGCAAAAAAAAGTACTTCCTCAATTTGTTCCTGAAACGCAGTTGTGGAACAGTTCAGTATTTGATGAAGTGGAAGATCCATATGCTCGCAGCATGGACGAACTCATGCTTGAGTTATTCTATCAAACTGGAATTCGTCAGTCAGAATTGATTAATCTCAAAGAAAAGGATGTTTCTAACACGCAAATTAAAGTACTTGGAAAAAGAAATAAAGAGCGTATAATTCCAATTTCTGGAAAACTCAGTTCAGCAATTTCGAAGTTCATAAATCTAAAGGAAGTTGAAGCCGTAAAAAGTGAGTTCTTATTTATTCTGAAAACAGGAAAAAAACTTACTCCAGGATTTGTTTATAGAAAAGTAAATTACTACCTTGGTAAGGCAACGAATTTGAGTAAGAAAAGTCCGCATGTACTAAGACACACTTTTGCAACACACATGCTGAACAATGGCGCTTCGCTTGAATCGATAAAGAGTTTATTGGGGCATGTAGATCTTTCAGCGACTCAAATCTATACTCACAATTCGTTTGCACAGATAAAATCAATTTATAACCAATCACATCCTCGAGGTGTGAGCTAAAAATTTACAACTATGGACTTGCAAGTACACTCCCTACACTTTGATGCAGACAAAAAATTGCTTGAATTCGTAAATCTGAAGGTTGCCAAACTGGAAACCTTTTTCGATCATATTATTTCCGGAGAAGTTATTTTGAAACTTGATAACGCCGCAGATGCGGAGAATAAAGTAGCGGAGATTAAAATCATGATTCCGGGTAAAGAACTATTTGCAAAAAAACAATGCAAAAGTTTTGAAGAAGCTACTGATTTGGCTTGTGAAGCACTAAGACGTCAAGTAGATAAACACAAAGGTAAAGGCCAGTAAAATAAATTTTGTATATTTAAACCCGTTGCACCAATGTGTAACGGGTTTTTTATTTCTAGAGCTATGAAGATATTAATGATTGTTGGATTACTTTTTATTGGTTTGTCAACTCAGGCACAAACAAAAATTGGCGGTGTCATTATGCCAAATGCGGTAAAGGCTGGAGATGAATATTTAAAAATCAATGGAGGCGGTATACGTGAAAAACTTTATATGGATCTATACATTGGTGTTCTTTACTTACGTGAAAAAACTTCCGATGCGTCAAAAATTATGAGCGCGGATGAACCAATGGCGATTAAACTCAGAATCGTGTCCAGCATGGTTAGTAAAGACAATATGGAAGAAGCAATCCGAACTGGATTTGATAAATCAACTAAGAATAACATCACCTCAATCAGCTCAAAAATTGATCAGTTGATTTCGGCAGGTTTTAAAGATGAAATTGCAATTGGGGATATCTTTGATCTGATTTATCTTCCTGGAACAGGTACGACACTCTATAAAAACAATGCTTCAGTAGTAAATATTACTGGACTCGACTTCAAAAAGGCGCTTTTTGGCATCTGGCTGTGCGATCAACCAGCAGATGAAAATCTCAAAACCAAAATGTTAGGCTTGTAGCCCATTTTTCCTGAAAAAAAATTAGAAACTTGTTTGTACTATAAATAAGTTTCATATATTTGCACTCCCGTTTTCAGAAATACGGGAGTTTTTCGTTCTTTTAATAGTATTGGCCGGCATAGCTCAGTTGGTAGAGCAGCTGATTTGTAATCAGCAGGTCGGAGGTTCGAGTCCCTCTGCCGGCTCAAGTAAATAAAGTGCTTGGGGAGATACCAAAGTGGCCAACTGGGGCTGACTGTAACTCAGCTGACTTAGTCTTCGTAGGTTCGAATCCTGCTCTCCCCACTTTACACTTTATTCAAGCGGGAATAGCTCAGTTGGTAGAGCATCAGCCTTCCAAGCTGAGGGTCGCGAGTTCGAGTCTCGTTTCCCGCTCAAGATTAAAAGAACATTGTGCCGACGTAGCTCAGGGGTAGAGCGTTTCCTTGGTAAGGAAGAGGTCGTGGGTTCAATTCCCATCGTTGGCTCGAATGTAGAGTTGCACACTTAATGAGGTGTGTTTTTGTATTGTATAAATTTTGTATTAATAATAAAAAGTAAACAATTGTAGATTATGGCTAAGGAAACCTATAACCGTTCCAAACCGCACGTAAATATTGGAACAATTGGTCACGTTGACCACGGTAAAACAACTTTAACTGCTGCTATCACAACAGTTCTTTCTAAAGAAGGACTTGCTGAATTGCGCGATTTCTCTTCAATCGATAACGCTCCAGAAGAAAAAGAAAGAGGTATTACTATTAACACTTCACACGTAGAGTATCAAACTCTTAATCGTCACTACGCTCACGTTGACTGTCCAGGTCACGCGGATTACGTTAAGAACATGGTTACTGGTGCTGCTCAGATGGATGGTGCAATCCTTGTGGTTGCTGCTACTGATGGTCCTATGCCTCAAACTCGTGAGCATATCCTTCTAGGTCGCCAGGTTGGTGTTCCTCGTATGGTTGTATTCATGAATAAAGTGGATATGGTTGACGATCCTGAATTGTTAGAACTTGTTGAAATTGAAATCAGAGATTTGTTATCTTTCTATCAATATGACGGTGAAAAAACTCCAGTAATTCAAGGTTCAGCTCTTGGAGCTTTGAACGGTGAAGAGAAATGGGTTGCTACTGTAAAAGCTTTGATGGATGCTGTTGACAACTGGATTGAATTGCCAATTCGTGAAGTAGATAAAGCTTTCTTGATGCCAGTTGAGGATGTATTCTCAATCACTGGTCGTGGAACAGTTGCTACTGGAAAAATCGAAACTGGTGTTATCAACTCTGGTGAAGAGGTTGACATTATCGGAATGGGTGATGAAAAACTGAAATCAGTTGTTACAGGTGTTGAGATGTTCCGCAAGATCCTTGACAGAGGTGAAGCTGGTGACAACGTAGGTTTGTTATTGAGAGGTATTGAGAAAACAGATATCCGTCGTGGTATGGTTATCGCAAAACCAGGATCAATCACTCCTCACACTGAGTTCAAAGCTGAGGTTTATATCTTGAAAAAAGAAGAAGGTGGACGTCACACTCCATTCCACAATAAATATCGTCCGCAATTCTACGTTAGAACAACAGACGTTACTGGTGAAATTTTCTTAGGAGATGGCCGCGAAATGGTTATGCCTGGTGACAACGTTACAATCACTGTAAAATTGATCGTTCCAGTTGCAATCAGCCAAGGTCTTCGCTTCGCTATCCGTGAAGGTGGAAGAACAGTTGGTGCTGGTCAAGTGACTGAGATCATTAAATAAGAATTAATATAGAACACAAGTAAAAAAAGAGAGGCCTCGTGCCTCTCTCTTTTACGGGCGTAGTTCAAGGGTAGAATAGCGGTCTCCAAAACCGTTGATGGGAGTTCGAATCTCTCCGCCCGTGCAAATGAACAGTGACGGACGAGAATAAATGATTGGAAAACTTCCAGTGTTTGTTTGAATTGCGGAACAGGATAAAATGAAATAAAATGGCTAACATTATTCAATACATCGAAGAGTCTTTTAGTGAATTGGTTCACAAAGTGACTTGGCCAACATGGAATCAACTACAAAGCAGTGCCATTGTGGTATTGGTTGCGTCGTTGATTTTTGCGTTGATTATTTTTGCGATGGATTTCGTTTTTGGAATCAATGCACCTGACAAATTCTGGCGAGGAATATTAGGATTTTACTATAGCATCGTTCAACAAGGTTAAGACATGGCAGAGGAAAAAGTTAATAAGACTAAGCCGGCTGCTGAAGAAAAAAAACGCTGGTTCGTTGTTCGTGCTATTGGTGGCAAAGAAAAGAAAGTTCGCGAAGCAATTGAACTTGAAATTAAGCGTCACAAACTAGAGCATTTAGTTGGTCAGGTTTTAATCCCAACAGAGAAAATATATCAGATTAAGAACGGAAAAAAAATCAGCAAAGAGCGCAGCTATTTGCCTGGTTATGTTCTTATCGAAGCAATACTTGACGGTGAAGTGCAACACGTCATTAACAGCGTTCCTAACGTGATCGGATTTATGTCTGGTACCAAGGGCGGTGAGCCAATGCCAATGAGAGTTTCTGAAGTAAATCGTATTCTTGGAAAAGTTGACGAACTATCAGAACACGAAGAGGAATTAAACATTCCTTACGTAATCGGTGAAACTGTAAAAGTTATTGACGGTCCGTTCAATGGCTTTAACGGTGTTATCGAAGAAATTAATGAAGAGAAGAAAAAATTACAAGTTATGGTGAAAATCTTTGGACGTAAAACTCCACTAGAATTGAGCTATATGCAAGTAGATAAAAGCAATTAATTTTTTATTAACGTGTAGGAGTGCTACGGCGATGTTTTGAATGCTTCCCCCGCCGATTAACGTACGATAGAACTACAAAAAACAAACAAAAATGGCAAAACAAATCGTAGGATTAATTAAGCTCCAAATTAAAGGTGGAGCGGCAAATCCTTCCCCTCCAGTAGGACCAGCTCTTGGTTCGAAAGGTGTTAACATCATGGAGTTCTGTAAACAGTTTAACGCTCGTACGCAGGATAAACCAGGGAAGGTACTTCCGGTAGTAATTACTGTATATGCAGACAAATCGTTTGAATTCGTAGTAAAAACTCCACCGGTTGCTGTTCAACTTCTTGAGGTGACTAAATTAAAGTCAGGCTCGGCTGAACCAAACAGAAACAAAGTAGGTAAAGTTTCGTGGGAACAAATTAAAACAATCGCTGAAGATAAAATTCAGGACATGAATTGTTTTAAAGTTGACTCCGCAATGAAAATGGTAGCTGGTACTGCTCGCAGTATGGGTATTACAGTTACTGGTGAATTTCCACAAGCAAATTAATAATCATGGCAAAAGTTAGTAAAAAGAGAAAAGAAGTGCTCGCGAAAATGGACCGGGCAAAATCTTATTCCTTAGCTGAAGCTTCGAGCCTGGTTAAGGAAATTTCAAATGCAAAATTCGACGGATCAGTTGATATTGCAGTACGTTTGGGTGTAGATCCACGTAAAGCAAATCAAATGGTTCGTGGTAGTGTTGCATTACCTCACGGTACTGGTAAAGACGTTCGCGTTCTTGTTCTTTGTACACCTGATAAAGAAGCTGAGGCAAAAGCTGCCGGAGCTGATCACGTTGGTCTTGATGAGTATATCAACAAAATCAAAGCAGGTTGGACAGACATAGATGTGATCATCACAATGCCTTCTGTAATGGGTAAAGTAGGTGCTTTAGGTAAAGTATTAGGGCCACGCGGTCTTATGCCAAACCCAAAAACCGGAACTGTTACAATGGAAATTGGTAAAGCAGTAACTGAAACCAAAGCTGGTAAAATTGACTTCAGAGTTGACAAATATGGTATCATCCATTCGGCAGTTGCGAAAGTTTCTTTTAATCCTAAAATGATTGAAGAAAACGCAAACGAATTGTTGCAGACTATTGTCAGAATGAAGCCTTCATCGGCAAAAGGAGCTTACATTAAAAGTGTATACATGAGTTCTACAATGAGTCCTAGTATCGCTATCGATGCGAAAAGTTTTGTTTCTTAATAACACGCTGAAATTATGACAAAAGAAGAGAAATCGAAGTATATCGAAAATTTAGCGTCGAAGTTATCTGAATCAGGCGTATTCTATTTAACAGATACGGCTGGAATCAACGTAGAAACAATTAACAACTTCAGAAGAAAATGCTTTCAAAGCAAAGTTGAGTTGCTGGTGGTAAAAAACACCCTGCTTAAAAAAGCGATGCAAAGCCTTGGTGGTAAAAATTACGGTGATCTTTATGATGCACTGCATGGACCTACTGCTATTATGTTTTCAGAAGTTGGAAACGTTCCTGCAAAATTGATTCAGGAATTCAGAAGAAAAAGTGATAAACCGGTTTTAAAAGGTGCATACATCCTGGAGGAAACATATGTAGGTGATAAAAACCTAGACTCCCTTGCAGCTCTTAAAAGCAAAAATGAACTCATTGCCGATATTATCGCAGGGCTTAAATCACCTGCTCAGAAAGTTATTTCAGGTCTTACTCGTGAAGATCGTAAATGGGCAGAAAACTAAATTAAATAATCTCTGCTTTGAGTAGAGAATAGTATAAACTTAAATTAAAACAAAATAAAATGGCTGAATTAAAAGAATTCGCAGAAAAATTGGTTAACCTAACAGTAAAAGAAGTTAACGAATTAGCTCAAATCTTAAAAGATGAGTACGGTATCGAGCCTGCTGCTGCTGCAGTGGTTATGGCTGGTGGTGGTGGCGGAGAAGCTGCTGCTGAAAAAACTGAATTCGATGTTGTTCTTAAAGATGCTGGTCCAAATAAATTGGCAGTTGTTAAATTGGTTAAAGATCTTACTGGTCTTGGACTAAAAGAAGCAAAAGAATTGGTTGACAAAGCACCGTCTCCAGTGAAACAAGGCGTGTCGAAAGACGAAGCTGCTGGTCTGAAAAAATCTCTTGAAGAGGCAGGCGCAGTAGTTGAAGTAAATTAATAAAAATATCGCATTTACACAGACTAGGCACTGCTCTTTTGAGCACGTGCCTACATCTGTTTAAAGAGCCCTTGTTTTTGTCAGAATTTGTTTAACTAAAAAATTTTAGCCTTGGTACCAAAAAATATAATTTCAGAAAGAATCAATCTTGGAAGCCGTGCCTCTACATTAGAGTATCCGGATTTCTTAGATATCCAACTCGAGTCGTTCAGACAGTTTTTTCAGTTGGAAACAACTCCGGAAAACCGAAGCGATGAAGGTCTTTTCAAAGTATTCAGTGAAAATTTTCCAATCACCGATACCAGAAATCAATTTGTCCTTGAGTTTTTGGATTACTTCATCGATCCGCCGCGCTATACAATCGCGGAATGTATTGACAGAGGATTGACCTATAGCGTTCCGTTAAAGGCAAAATTGAAATTGTATTGTACCGATCCTGAGCACGAGGATTTTGAAACAATTGTGCAAGATGTGTATTTGGGAACTATCCCTTATATGACACCAAAAGGATCATTTGTGATCAACGGAGCAGAGCGTGTAATCGTTTCTCAGTTGCACAGATCTCCAGGTGTTTTCTTTGGACAGAGCAGACACGCAAACGGTACTAAATTGTACTCTGCGCGTATCATCCCTTTCAAAGGATCATGGATTGAATTTGCTACAGACATCAACAATGTCATGTATGCTTATATCGATCGTAAAAAGAAATTACCTGTTACTACTTTGTTCCGCGCAATCGGTTACGAAACGGATAAAGACATTCTGGAGATTTTTGATCTTGCGGATGAATTTAAAGTAAGTAAAGGAAACATGAAAAAAGCACAAGGCCGTAAACTGGCTGCACGTGTTTTGAAAACATGGATTGAAGACTTCGTGGATGAAGATACTGGTGAAGTTGTTTCAATCGAACGTAACGAAGTGTTATTGGATCGTGAAACAATTTTGGATAAAGACCACTTGGATCTTATTGCAGATTCTGGTGTGAAAACAATTATCCTTCACAAAGAAAATGTAAACTCTGCAGATTTTGCGATCATTTACAACACGCTTCAAAAAGATACTTCTAACTCAGAAAAAGAAGCTGTTGAACATATCTATCGTCAATTAAGAAACGCCGAGCCACCTGATTTTGAAACAGCAAGAAGTGTATTTGAAAAATTATTCTTCTCTGATTCACGTTATGATTTGGGTGAAGTTGGTCGTTACAGAATAAATACTAAACTCGGCTTGAAAACCGAAATGGATCAAAAAGTGTTGACGAAAGAAGACATTATTTTGATTGTAAAATATCTGATTGAATTAATCAACGCGAAAGCAGAGATTGATGACATTGATCACTTGTCAAATCGTCGTGTTCGTACAGTTGGCGAGCAATTACATACACAATTTGGTGTAGGTCTTGCGCGTATGGCCCGTACAATTCGTGAGCGTATGAACGTGCGTGATAACGAGGTGTTCACACCTATCGATTTGATCAACGCAAAAACATTATCATCTGTGATTAACTCGTTCTTCGGAACAAATCAGTTATCGCAGTTTATGGATCAAACCAATCCACTTTCTGAGGTTACTCACAAACGTCGTTTGTCAGCACTCGGGCCTGGAGGTCTTTCACGTGAGCGCGCCGGTTTTGAGGTACGTGACGTTCACTACACTCACTACGGTCGTCTATGTACGATTGAAACTCCAGAGGGACCAAACATCGGTTTGATTTCTTCTCTTTGCGTGTATGCAAAAGTGAATAAATTAGGTTTCATCGAAACTCCTTATTGGAAAGTAGAAGGTGGTGCTGTTAAGTTGAATGAAAAACCAACTTATTTAAGTGCTGAAGAAGAAGAAGGAAAAATTATTGCACAGGCAATTGCGAAATTAGATAGCAAAGGAAAAATTCTTGCTGACCGCGTGAAAGCGCGTTTGGAAGGGGATTTCCCGGTTGTGGATCCGACACAAATCAAATTGATGGACGTTGGTACAAACCAGATTGCGTCTATCGCGGCTTCGTCTATTCCGTTCTTGGAGCATGATGATGCTAACCGTGCCTTGATGGGATCAAACATGCAGCGCCAGGCAGTTCCTTTGTTGAAACCAAGTGCTCCGGTAGTTGGAACAGGAATTGAAAAACTGGTTGCAAAAGACTCGCGTGTATTGATCAATGCAGAGGGTGATGGTGTGGTAGAATATGTAGATGCAAACGAAATTAAAATTCGCTACAACATGTCTAAAGATGACAAGTTGGTGAGTTTTGATGGTGATTTGAAAACATACGAATTAACTAAATTCCAAAAAACAAACCAGAGTACTACAATCAACCTTCGTCCAATTGTAATGAGAGGAACAAAAGTTGAAAAAGGTCAGGTACTTTGTGAAGGATTTGCAACTGAAGCAGGAGAACTTGCTTTGGGTCAAAACTTGAAAGTAGCATTCATGCCTTGGCAAGGATATAACTTTGAGGATGCGATTGTAATTTCTGAAAGAGTTGTTCGTAACGATATCTTCACGTCTATTCACATTGATGAGTATGCACTTGAAGTTCGTGATACAAAACGTGGTCTTGAAGAGTTAACAGCTGATATTCCAAACGTAAGTGAAGATGCTACAAAAGATCTTGACGAAAATGGAATTATCCGCATTGGAGCTGAGATTAAAGAAGGTGATATTTTGATTGGAAAAATTACTCCAAAAGGAGAAACAGATCCATCACCGGAAGAAAAACTTTTACGTGCAATCTTTGGTGACAAAGCGGGTGATGTAAAAGATGCTTCATTGAAAGCTTCTCCTTCATTACGCGGTGTTGTTATTGATAAAAAACTTTTCTCTCGCGCAATTAAAGATCGTAAAACAAAAGCAAAAGACAAACCAGTATTGGCGCAGTTGGATGCAGATTACGAAAAAGAAGCAGGTGAATTGAAAACTGTTTTGATTGATAAATTGCTTAACATTTTAGGTGAGCAAAAATCTAACGGTGTATTCAACAACTATAAAGAAGAAATTCTTAAGAAGGGTGTAAAATTCTCTGCTAAAAGTTTGCAAACTGTTGATTTCGGAATCGTAAATCCTTACGATTGGACAGCAGATGCAGCTACCAACAAATTAATTCAACGCTTGCTACATAATTTCAACATTAAAGCAAACGATTTATTAGGTGTTTACAAACGCAAAAAGTTCCAAATCTCAGTGGGTGATGAGTTACCTGCAGGAATTGTGAAAATGGCGAAAGTTTACATTGCTAAAAAACGTAAGCTGAAAGTTGGAGATAAGATGGCAGGTCGTCACGGAAATAAAGGTATCGTTGCGAACATCGTTCGTGAAGAAGATATGCCTTTCTTGCCAGACGGAACTCCTGTAGATATCGTGTTGAACCCGCTTGGTGTACCTTCACGTATGAACCTTGGGCAGATTTATGAAACAGTTCTTGGATGGGCTGGTATGGAATTGGGAGTAAAATTTGCTACTCCAATTTTTGACGGAGCATCTATCGAAACGATTACAGAATATACTGAAAAAGCAGGCATTCCTAAATTCGGTAAAACCAACTTAACAGATGGTTTGACTGGAGAGAAATTTGACCAGGCTGCTACAGTAGGTGTAATCTACATGTTGAAATTAGGTCACATGGTGGATGATAAAATGCACGCTCGTTCAATCGGACCATACTCTCTTATCACACAACAACCACTTGGAGGTAAAGCTCAGTTTGGTGGTCAGCGTTTTGGTGAGATGGAGGTTTGGGCTCTTGAAGCATACGGTGCTGCAAATATCCTTAGAGAAATTCTTACGATTAAATCAGACGACGTTATTGGTCGTGCTAAAGCATACGAATCAATTGTTAAAGGTGAAGTGTTCCAGGAGCCTGGTATTCCTGAATCATTCAATGTATTGTTGAATGAGTTGGCAGGTCTCGGACTTAACATCACAATGGACTAATTGAATAGGTATTAAAAAATTAATTTAGACTATGTCGTTCAGAAAAGAAACAAAACCAAGAAGTAGTTTCACAAAAATTACTATCAGTCTGGCTTCGCCTGAAATGATCCTTGAGAAATCTCACGGTGAAGTTTTAAAACCGGAAACGATCAACTATCGTACTTACAAACCTGAAAGAGATGGTTTGTTTTGCGAGCGTATTTTCGGACCGGTTAAAGATTACGAATGTCACTGCGGAAAATATAAACGTATTCGTTACAAAGGAATTGTTTGCGACCGTTGCGGTGTTGAGGTTACTGAGAAAAAAGTACGTCGTGAGCGTATGGGACACATTTCATTGGTGGTTCCTGTTGCGCACATCTGGTACTTCAGATCATTGCCAAATAAAATTGGTTATTTGTTAGGTCTTCCTACCAAAAAACTAGATCAGATTATTTATTACGAGCGTTATGTTGTAATCCAAAAAGGTATCGCAAAACGTGCTGATGGAGCTGCTCTTGAATATATGGATTTCCTCACAGAAGAGGAATATCTGGATATCATCGATGAGTTGCCAAAAGAAAATCAATATTTAGAAGATACTGATCCAAATAAATTCATCGCTAAGATGGGTGCTGAAGCATTGCATGATTTATTGCAACGTTTAGATTTGGATACATTGTCTTTTGATTTACGTCACCGTGCAAACACAGAGTCGTCACAACAACGTAAAAAAGAATCTTTGAAACGTCTTCAAGTTGTGGAGTCTTTGCGTGATTCATTTACACGCGTTGATAACAAACCTGAGTGGATGATTGTGAAAGTTGTTCCGGTTATTCCACCTGAACTTCGTCCATTGGTTCCACTGGATGGTGGTCGTTTTGCAACGTCAGATTTGAACGATTTGTACAGACGTGTAATCATCCGTAACAACCGTTTGAAAAGACTATTGGAGATTAAAGCTCCTGAAGTTATCTTGAGAAATGAGAAACGTATGTTGCAAGAGTCGGTTGACTCATTGTTTGACAACTCTCGTAAATCAAGTGCTGTAAAAACAGAATCAAATCGCCCTTTGAAATCACTTTCAGATTCTTTGAAAGGTAAACAAGGTCGTTTCCGTCAAAACTTACTTGGTAAACGTGTAGATTATTCTGCTCGTTCGGTAATTGTTGTAGGACCAAACTTAAAACTTCATGAGTGCGGTTTGCCAAAAGATATGGCAGCTGAATTATTTAAGCCGTTTATTATTCGTAAACTGATTGAAAGAGGTATTGTTAAAACGGTAAAATCTGCAAAGAAAATCGTTGACAAAAAAGAGCCAATTGTTTGGGATATTTTAGAAAATGTATTGAAAGGTCATCCGGTATTATTGAACCGTGCCCCTACATTGCACAGATTGGGTATTCAGGCTTTCCAACCTAAATTGATTGAAGGAAAAGCGATTCGTTTGCACCCGTTGGTGTGTACAGCGTTTAACGCGGATTTTGATGGTGACCAGATGGCTGTTCACGTTCCACTTGGAAATGCAGCTATCCTTGAAGCACAAGTATTGATGTTGTCATCGCACAACATCCGTAACTCTGCTAACGGTGCACCTATCACAGTACCTTCTCAGGATATGGTTCTTGGTTTGTATTACATTACTAAACTTAAGAAAACAACTCCTGAATTAACAGTGAAAGGTGAAGGCATGACTTTCTACTCTCCTGAAGAAGTTATTATCGCTAAGAATGAAAACAAAATAGATCTTCACGCGAGCATTAAAGTTCGTACAAAGGATGTGGATGAAAACGGAAACGTAATCACTAAAGTTCTTGAGACTACTGTTGGGCGTGTTTTGTTTAACGAATTAGTTCCAGACGTTTGCGGATATATCAACGACATCTTAACTAAAAAAGCACTTCGCGATATCATCTCTAAAGTTCTTGCAGTTTGCGGAACAGCAAGAGCAGCGCAATTCCTTGATGATATTAAAAATCTTGGATTTACGATGGCATTCAGAGGTGGTTTGTCATTCAACTTGGATGACGTAATCATTCCTGCTGAAAAAGATGAAATGATTGGTAATGCGAATAAAGAAGTTGAAGAAGTAATGATGAACTATAACATGGGTCTCATTACAAACAACGAGCGTTACAATCAGATTATTGATATCTGGACGCATACAAATACGCGTCTAACATCTAAATTGATGGAACGTTTGATCAAAGATCAGCAAGGTTTCAACTCAATTTATATGATGATGGATTCTGGTGCACGTGGATCGAAAGAACAAATTCGTCAGCTTTCAGGAATGAGAGGCTTGATGGCGAAACCACAAAAATCAGGTGCTTCATCACAAGATATTATTGAGAACCCGATCTTGTCAAACTTTAAAGAAGGTTTGTCAGTATTGGAGTACTTTATTTCTACTCACGGTGCTCGTAAAGGTCTTGCGGATACGGCTCTTAAAACGGCGGATGCGGGTTACCTTACTCGTCGTTTGGTTGACGTTGCGCAGGATGTTGTTATCAATGAAGATGACTGCGGTACTTTGCGTGGTGTTCTGGTATCAGCTTTGAAGAAAAATGATGATATCGTTGAATCACTTTACGATCGTATTTTAGGTCGCGTAACTGTTCACGATGTTTACAAACCAGGCACAGATGAGTTGATCATCGGTGCAGGATTAGAAGTTACTGAAGAAGCTGCCAGAATGGTTGAAGAATCAGATTTGGAAAGTGTTGAAGTTCGTTCAGTACTTACTTGCGAAATGAAACGCGGAGTATGTTCTAAATGTTACGGTCGTAACCTTTCAAGCAGTCAAATGGCTGTAATGGGAGACGCGGTTGGTGTAATTGCTGCTCAGTCAATTGGTGAGCCGGGTACACAGTTAACATTACGTACGTTCCACGTTGGGGGTACTGCTGCTAACATCGCTGAAGAGGCTGATATCAAAGTTAAATTTGAAGGTAACCTTGACATCGAAGAATTAAAAACAATTCCTACAAAAGATAAAGACGGTAAAGATGTATTGGTTGTTATCGGTCGTTCGGCTGAAGCAAAAGTTACTGATTCACGCACCGGAATTATTTTGATGACTGCTAACATTCCTTACGGATCTACTTTGGTTGCTACAAACAATTCAAAAGTAAAAAAAGGAGATGTAATTTGTAAGTGGGATCCGTACAACGCGGTAATCCTTTCAGATGCAAAAGGAGTTGTTATGTTCGAAAACATTACAGAAGGTGAAACTTTCCGTGAAGAAATCGATGAGCAAACAGGATTTACTGAAAAAGTAATCACTGAAAATAAAAACAAGAAAACAATTCCAACTGTTTCAGTTGTTGATGCAAAAACCAAAGAGACGATCAGATCTTACAACTTGCCGGTTAGTGCACACATTGTGGTAAACCATGGTGACAAAATTGAAGCAGGAACGATTCTCGTGAAAATTCCAAGAGTATCTGGAAAATCAGGAGATATCACAGGAGGTCTTCCACGTGTAACTGAGTTGTTCGAAGCTCGTAACCCATCTAACCCAGCTGTAGTTGCTGAGATTGACGGAATCGTGACTTACGGAAAAATCAAACGTGGTAACCGTGAAATCGTAGTAGAATCTAAAACAGGTGAAGTTCGCCGTTATTTGGTTCCGCTTTCGAAACACATCCTTGTTCAGGAAAACGATTTCGTAAAAGCAGGTCAGTCACTTTCTGATGGAGCTATCACACCTCGTGATATCCTCAACATCAAAGGGCCAACTGCAGTACAAGAATATTTAGTTAATGAGATTCAGGAAGTATACCGTTTGCAAGGTGTAAAAATCAACGATAAACATTTTGAGGTGATTGTTCGCCAGATGATGTTGAAAGTTGAAATTGAAGAAGCAGGCGATACTAAATTCCTAGAGGGACAATCAATCCACAAAGCGGATTTCTTTGAAGAGAATGATAGCTTGTATGGTAAAAAGGTTGTTATCGATCCAGGAGAATCTGAAGGAATTAAAGCTGGACAAATTATCACTGCGCGTAAATTGCGTGATGAGAATTCAACGCTGAAACGCAAAGACAAAAAATTAATTGACGCGCGTGATGCTGTTCCTGCTACATCAGTTCCATTGTTACAAGGTATTACCAAAGCGTCGTTGCAGACACGTTCATTCATCTCTGCTGCATCGTTCCAGGAAACTACCAAAGTATTAAATGAAGCTGCTTTGAATGGTAAACAAGACTTCTTGTTAGGATTGAAAGAAAACGTAATTGTCGGTCACAAAATTCCGGCAGGAACAGGATTCAGATCATTCCAGCAAATGGTTGTTGGAAACCAGGAAGAGTATGATGAACTAGTTTCTAATTAACAAAAAACAAAATCACAAAAGGCGTCCCGACACTAGTCGGGACGCTTTTTTTATCTAAACGAAATACGATGAGCAAGCCAGACGAAAAAATGTCAAATCAAATCAATATTGAATTGCCAGAAGATGTTGCAGGAGGTATTTACTCAAATCTTTCTATCATCACCCATTCACCGACAGAATTTGTAATTGATTTTATACAATTGATGCCGGGCGTTCCAAAAGGCAAAGTAAAATCAAGAGTGATTATGACGCCTGAAAACGCAAAAAAATTGATGAAGGCCATGATGGAGAATGTTGGAAAATATGAACAGGTTCATGGGCCAATCAAAGAGCACAAAGCGATGGGACATGCGATTCCAATGAATTTTGGAGGGCCTATTAATGAGGCTTAGAATTAATTTTCATCCCGAGTAGTTCAGAATTTTTTGCTTTTGCAAAGGTTCCAATCACTAATTAATTCGGGCTAATCAGAAGATTTGCTAAAAGAGATTAACTCTTGCTTCAATTCGGAGCAGGAGTTTTTTTTTAATCTTTTTCGTCGTCATACAATTGATGGTAGTGCTTGATTTGTTATAGGGTTATAGCAACGTTTTTTTTTTCATTTCAGTTATTTTCAGTTTCTAAAACAAGTAGATCGTGGAAAATATTGGTCACACTTTTTTAGCTCAGTGATTTGTAATTTTAATTTTCGTGATTGCCTCTTGAAAGCCGCTTTTTTATATTGATTTGACATTGCAACAAGCTTATGCTAAGGTGATTCCCTTACATTGTCAGATTTTTTCTTTTTATCTTAGCCAAGCTATGCGTTACCTCATTCTGACTTTTTCAATCTTATTTTTCGTTTCTGTTTTTGCAGAAAAAGGCGAAAAATATTTAGTAATAAATCCGGGTGGACATAAGGGCACCATTAAATCAATGCTAATTGATTCAAAGGGAAAAATAATCACTGGCGGTTATGATAAAACTGTAAAAATCTGGAATGGCAAAGAAGGAATTTTAGAGCGAGAAATATTTGGCGAAATAGGACCAGGAAGTGAAGGGCTCATCTATACGATGGCATTATCTGACGATGATAAATATCTGGCTACTGCGGGCTGGTTTGGTGAGACCAGTAATGCTAAGTCTGTTGGTGCAATTCGATTGTATGATTATAAAACTGGCAAACAAATTCAGTTGTTGGAAAGTCACATCGAAGTTGTGATAGACTTAGAGTTTGGAGACTATTCGAATTATTTATTTTCATTAGATGCAGAAGGCAATGTGTTGCTTTGGGTGCTTGATAAAGATGAAGTGTATTGGTTTCAGGAGATCCCGAATGATGTTCTGGATATCGAACCTTTCAAGAAAGGTTTACTGACTGCTCATCGTGACGGCGCTGTACATTACTGGGATATTTATAATCTCAAAAAACCGCTGCGCTCTTTTAAGGGAATATTTAAAACTCAACAACCAGCGGAGGTACTGGCTGTTTCTCCGGATTATTCCAGAATAGCTGTGTCCAGCGCAAACAATGTTTATATTCTGGATGAAAAACTAAAACAGAAACATACGTTTTATCACGGCAATGATCCCATTTCTTGCATGAATTATTCACCTGATTCAAAGAAACTCATTGTAGCCTCATCAAGCATTTATTTAGAAGACAATCTTGTGCGCGTTTACGAAGAAAATGAGGGTGGAATTTTTGCGCAATCATCTTTCAAAAAACATTCAGACGCTATTCTAGGAGCTGGTTTTATCAGTGAGGATTTGTGCGTCACGGCGGGTGGAAGAAATAATGAAATTGCTGTCTGGAAAAATGACGAAACAAAAAAGAACGGAGGCTTGGTTTATTGGATGCGTGGAACAGGCTCAGCAATACATGCAGCAGGGATGTCAAAAACAACTATTTGTTTTGCAAAAACATGGACAAAAAATGGTGGCCTTTCAGCCTATGAATTTGTATTTGATTTCAGCCAAAGAGAACAACGTAAATACGTCAGCTCTGATTCTGGAACTTACCCAATATTGTCAATGAATAATTATTCATTGAAGGTTTCAAAAGATTTAACTGAACTTTCACTCAAGGAAGATAACACAACCAAAGCAAAAATTAAAAGTGATTTCACGAATGGCAGTGCGCATATGGTAGTCTCATTTTTGAATGAAAATTATTTTGTTTCCGGTGGCGGATACGGAGCGCTGCACGCTTATGATTTTAAAGGACAACTGGTGTCTAAATTGGTTGGCCATGAAGGTGATTTGAGAGGGCTAGCGGTGTCTGAAGATGGTAAGTTTCTTGTGACCGGTTCTCAGGATCAAACTATCCGACTTTGGAAAATGGATCAAATTGGAAGCAATGCTTTAGTTTATCCTACACTGTCATTGTTTGCCGCAGATAATAATGAATGGGTGGTTTGGAATGAAGAAGGCTATTTTATGTCATCCAAAAAGGGTGCATCCTACGTTGGTTTTCATATTAATCAAGGGCCTGATAAGGAGGCGCGCTTTTACCCGTTTGAACAATTCGACGCAAAATATAACCGACCCGATCTTATTTTAGAAAGTCTGGGTTTCGTTGATCCATCGATGATCAATCTTTATCATTCAGCATATTTGAAAAGACTCAGCCGCATGGGAATTTCAGAATCAGAATTAAGTGCGGATTTGAATACTCCATCCGTGTCGCTTGCATTGTCAAAGCCATTGAAAGGATTGGTGACGATTGACATTATAGCAGGTGATTCGCTGCACACGCTCAAGTCGCTCCACGTGTACTTAAATGACGTGCCCGTGTTTGGCAGAAACGGTATGAGTTTAGCGGATCTTCAAACAAAAAACTTGAAAAAATCAATTGAACTGGAATTGATGTCTGGGATTAATAAAATTCAAGTTTCAGTTACTAACAGTGCAGGCGCAGATTCATTTAAAGAAACGAAAACAATCAACAATACGATCGAATCCAGCTCTGAGCTTTATGTTGTCTCAGTTGGGGTTTCAACTTATAAAGATTCAATTTATAATTTAGAATATGCAGCAAAAGACGCTGAAGATGTTGATGCGCTTTTCGGCACTTCCACACATTTCAAAAAGGTGAATCAAAAAGTGCTTCTCAATTCTGATGTCACACGTGCAAATCTGGCAGAACTCAAAACATTTCTTTCTCAGGCCAAACGAGATGACATTGTGATTTTTTTCATCGCCGGTCATGGAGTACTGAACAAATCACTGGACTATTATTACTGTACGTATGATATGGATTTTCTGGCTCCAGAAAAATACGGAGTGTCTTATGCTGAACTGGAAGTGTTGTTTGATGGCATTAAAGCGATTCGCAAATTGCTCATAATGGATACATGTCATAGTGGTGAGGTGGATAAAAATGATTTAGAAGAAATTGCTTTTGTCAATACAGAAAATGACGACATATCATTTCGTGCAACAAACAGTAGTACTGCCTACCGCGAAGCTCAGGGATTAGAAAAAACAAATGAAGCAGTAAAAGAAATGTTTAATGATTTACGCAGAGGCACCGGTGCGACTGTAATTTCGAGTGCTGGGGGTGCAGAGTATGCGATGGAGAGCGATCAATGGAAAAATGGCTTATTTACCTATTGCTTATTGGAAGGTCTTCAAACCAAAAATGCGGATGCGGATAAAAACGGTGAAATTATGTTGTCCGAATTACAAAATTACATCTCATTAAAAGTTGCAGAAATTTCTAACGGTCGTCAAATGCCAACCTCACGTGTTGAAAATCTTAGTCTTGATTATCGGATTTGGTAGAAAGCAATTCCGCTTGCTGACAAACGATTTTTGTGTTTTTACTTTGTTGTTTTTCCTAAAGATTCTTTGGTGAAAACAGTGTCAACCGGTTCCCAGAGCTCGATCTTATTGCCTTCTGGATCCAGAATATGTACAAATTTTCCGTATTCGAATTCTTCAATCTCATCACAAACAGTAACACCAGATTTTTTTAGTTCAGCAACAAGTTCCACCAAATCAGCTACCCGATAATTGATCATAAATTCTTTTTTAGAAGGCTCAAAGTATTTTGTGTTTTGGGCAAATGGGCTCCATTGCAAATAATTTATTTCTTCCTTATCGTTTGCGTTTCTGAATTCAAAAAGTGATCCGTATTCATTTGTGATCAATCCAAGATTTTGTGAATACCAATTTCTCATTTTTTCCGGATCGTCACATTTAAAAAAGATGCCGCCAATACCCGTTACTTTTTTCATAATACAAACAGTTTTGTTAAAGATAAAAACAAAGCATTAGAATTTTAGCCTCTTTCTGGCTGAATTTCCCAATGATGAAGCCAATTGATGCTTTCGTAAACTCTATGCGCGCTTCGCAAAGTAAATTTTGTACATTCGTGTCTGCTAACTCATTACACTTATGAAAAAACTTTTTACGCTATTCTTACTTTTGACAGTTGCATCATTGGTCGGAATTTCTCAACCCTCTTTTACTCCTAATGTGGGAAGCGGTTGTGCACCCTTAGCTATAAATTTTACGAATCTGAGTCCATTTCCTTCAGTATATTTCGACTGGGATTTTGGTGACGGCACCACATTGAACGGTGTAACTAATCCTTCACATACTTATGTAAATGGCGGTAATTATACTGTTTCTATGTATGCCTATGATGGAGCCATGTCTTATATCGGTTATTACAGTTATAATATAACGGTGTATGGCGGAGCAACTGATTTTTCAGTTTCCAGCTTTCAGGTTTGCCCAAATCAGCAAGTCAATTTCTACAATTGGGAATCAAGTCCATATCACAATTGGGATTTTGGAGATGGTACAACTGCTTCTTCAAATGACCAGTGGATGGATCATACCTATACGACAGATGGAGTTTATACTGTGAGTTGTCAATATTATGATGCTACTTGTGGAACAACGTATACGATTTACGAAACCGTTACTGTAAGCAGCAGTCTGCCACATTTTGGCGGGAATCCTTATATTTCAGTTAATGAGTCTACCGTTTGTCCTGGAAGTGCAATTGAGTTTTTTGTGGACGGCGGCATGTTTACCGGATACAATTGGGATTTTGGAAACGGCGATTTTGGAAACGGACCAAACGATAATACAATTTACAATACACTTGGAGCCTATACTGCATCAGTAGTCATTTACAATGGATGTGGAGTTGATACAACTCTTTTCCAAAACATCTCGGTGATCAACTCACTACCTGCTCCTGCAATGAGTATTTCCGGACCAACACAAGTTTGTCCGGGGGAACAATTTAATTTAAACGCATTTGGACCACCTAATTTGACGTACACATGGGATTTTGGTGATGGTACACCAATTCAAACAGGGGATTATAATTATGGTTATCACATTTATGATGTTGCCGGAATTTATACCGTTGAACTAACAGTAGAAAATCTTTGCGGAAATACCTCTACTTCATTTTTTACCGTTGAAGCAACACCAACAGCGCCAATTGTAAATGGATATTTGCAATTAAGTTCAAATGAAGTTTGTCCTGGTGATGCCGTTGATTTTTATGTTCCGTGGGGATATGATTATTATATAAATTTTGGAGATGGCGCATATACCACAGATGGATACAATCACAGCTATGACTTGCCTGGAGTGTATCCTGTTTATGCGGTTCTGCAGAATGCTTGTGGTATTACAGAAACGCTCTATGATACTGTTTATGTTCAAACTAATTTACCATTTACAGGTTCGGCATACTTATCTGCAAACCCTTCAGCTGCATGTCCTGGCGAAGATATTGAGTTTAATGCGCCGTTTGGCTATTCAAGCTACTATTGGACTTTAGGTGATGGCAACACATCACCAAACGCTGAAGTAAATCACCCGTATCTAAACGCTGGAAATTACAATGTGTCACTTACAATGGTGAACGGTTGTGGTTCTGATACGACGGTTTCAACAACCGTTCAAGTGATGAATAATTTGCCAGTTCAAAATTTGGATTGGGGTGTATATGGAGATGAAGTTTGCCCGGGAACAGAAGTTTACATGATCGTAAAAAATAGCGATGAACTTGAAGTAGTTTGGGATTTTGGCAATGGCTCAACATCTACAGTTCATAATACAAGCTTCATATATGACACACCTGGAACATATACAGTCACTTTAACTGCGACAAATTCGTGCGGAAATGACACAATAGTTACACATCAACTTGATGTTACTAATGGGCTAACACCTGATCTTTCCATGTTAGAGTTTGAAGCGCAATCGCCGGGTTGTGTGGGTGATAATTTATATTTTGCGGTTATGCCTGCAGGACTAGGAACGTATGCCTGGGATTTTGGTGATGGAGATACTGGATTCAGTGATCAATTATTGTTTGCAGATGGTGCGCCATTCATCGTTGGATTTCATTCTTACGCAAATCCAGGAAACTATAATGCCACCCTTACCCTTACAAATGCATGTGGAATTTCTGCGGATACAACTGTCGTCATGGAAATTGGCGATTTGACAAGTGGTGTTCCGGTAGATGTTGTGTTTTGGTATGATGAAACAGAGACAACGTGTGAAGGCCAACCAGTAAGTTTTACAGGTGTTGGAGCAGGTACTTACATTTGGGATTTTGGTGATGGTTCTGGTAGTCTCATTACATACACTTCATTTGAACCAGTATGGCACACCTACGATGATGATGGAATGTATTTAGTGACGGTGACTGGATTAAATAATTGCGGCGGAACAGATTCTCATGGCGAAGATATTTTTATTCCAAACTCTGAAATCAATGTGGTAACAAATACAGTTACAGATGCGGATTGCGGAATCAATAATGGAGTTGCAATTGTTTCTGCAACTGGCGGCTCTCAACCTTATTCTTATTCATGGACAAATGGTGATCAAGGCGTAATTGCAGATAGTTTGGGTTCTGGAATTTACGTAGTAACTGTAACCGATAATAACGGATGTTCAACTGAAGCTATTTCATCTGTAAGTGATGATCAGGGACCTGTAATTCTTTTAGAAAATATTGTTGACAATGAATGTTTTGGTGAGGATAATGGAGTGATCACAGTTTCAATTTTAGGGGGTGCACCGCCTTATGATATTCTCTGGTCAAACGGTGATGCAACAGAAGATATTTTTAATCTGGAAGCAGGGCCGTATGAAATTTTTGTAACCGATGCGAATGGCTGTTTTTCTGCAAAAAGTTTTACGGTTGAGCAACCGCAAGAATCAGTCGTTTCTGTATTTACTCAACCGGCTGATTGCGGATTAAATAATGGTGTGGCAGCTGCTACAATCAGTGACGCAGTTCCGCCTTTCAATTTTATCTGGCCTAACACAAGTGGCTCTGGTTCAGAAACAGGAGGTCTTGCACCGGGCGTTTATGATTTGATGGTAATTGATGGCAACACGTGTTTACTGCATGCAACTTTTGCTGTGAATGAAACAGACGCTCCTGTAATTGTGACCGATTCAATTGCTGATCCAACTTGTTCAGGAGATCTAAGTGCAGTCTATATCAGTACAATTGGTGGTGTAGGTCCATTTGATTTCGCATGGTCTAATGGATCTGCGAATGAAGATTTGACCAATGTTTTACCGGGTGAATATTCAGTTGAGGTTGAAGGTTCAAATGGATGCAGCGCATTTATGTTTTTTGATGTGGAGATGTCATCACCGGATGAAACAAACATATGCATTGTAACAGTGGATACAATTACTAATTCAAATCTGATTGTCTGGAATCCATTAAACGCTTCGGATGTTGTTTCATATAATATCTACAAAGAAAGTTCACAGAGTGGTTTATATTTCCTTGTGGCAAACCAAAGTGCTGATAGCTTAAGTGAATATTTCGATTACGCTTCTAATCCTGCAATTCGTTCATGGAGATATAAAGTTGCTGCAGTAGATGATTGCGGAAACGAAGCAGAACTTTCTGAGCCGCATAAAACAATTCACTTAACCTCTAACAAAGGAATCAGCGGTGAAGTGAATTTGATTTGGGATCATTACAACGGCTTTTCATATGACACTTATTATATCTATAGATACCACCCTAGCACAGGTTGGATGACGATAGACTCAGTTGGTTCTTCAAATATTTCTTATACAGATTTGGCACCTCCGGGAGACAGCAGTTTGATTTATATGATCGGAATAACTTCACCAACAACTTGTACCGCTACAAAAGCGCAAGATCACAATTCAACACGTTCAAATAAATCATCTATCAATATGCCAGCTGGTGATCCACTCGGAATTGAAAATGAAACGTTAACCGCGCTCAGCATCTATCCAAATCCAACATCCGGATTGGTTCAGGTAAAATATTCAAGTACCATCACGGCGGTTGCGGTATATGATTTATCGGGTCAATTGGTTTATAGTGCTAACAATTCAACAAGTGTTCTTTCTGTTGATTGCACAGAGTTTGCGCGGGGAGTTTACACTGTTCAACTGACAACTGAAAATGGAATGCTATATAGTAAACTGGTGAAGCAATAATTCACTAATTTTGCATAGACAAGTTTAGGGGGGATCTACAGTCCCCCCTTATTTTTGAAATGATAGAAACAAACGTAATCTCGAAATTTGAAAACAAAGTATGGCTCATCTTATTGGTGGTGCTTGCCTTTGTTTTGATCAGTGGTTTTTTTGTTTACAGAAGTCTCACCGGAATTGTAAATGAAATTACAGAAGAAGCGCGCCCGGATGAAACGGTGATGCTGATGAAAGAAATTTTGTATGATTTGACAGATGCAGAAAACAGTGTAAAATCTTATTCACTTACTAAAGAGGCGCCCTATCTGGAAGCGTATAACGCAAACTTTATTCAGGTAGAGGAGAAACTGGATCAGCTTGTAAAATTAACAGATACCGACACCACGCTTAAACGTCAAGTTGATTCGTTGGATTATTTAATCGCAGAAAAATTTATTATTCTGGAAGATTTGCTTTTGCTATCAGGGCAATCACGTGTAAGCTCAGCTTTGGATAAGGTATCTGAAAAAATTGAGAGCAGTGCAGTTGATACAAAGCCTGAAAAAGTGAACGACAAGCCAGAAGAAACTCAAGAGGTAACGGAGGTTGTTAATGAGGATAAATTCTTCAAGAAATTGCGCAATAAACGTAAAAATGAATCGACTGAAAAAGTAGAAGGGAATGAAGTAACAGAAACGTCAACTGATAAAATTGATGTCTTTAATTCTCCCGATAAATTATCAATCGATAAAATAAATGAAGAAATTCTTCAAGTCAGAAATGAAGAAGAAGCAATTGACCGATCGGTGCGTGAAAAGGAACTTTTTTTAATTCAGGAAGACAAAAAAATTACAGATCGTATCATTGGAATTTTCATTCTCATGGAGGCAGAAGAAACCATGAACATGGATGAAAAACTGGAAATGGCAAATGCAAGCAGTACCAAAACAAAAGTGATGATTGGTGTATTCTGTCTGCTTGCTTGTGGCTTACTGATTTTTGCAGGTTACGCGGTCAACACCTATGTGAAAAGAAACGATGCGTTTAAAATTGCATTGCGCAAGGCTAAGCAAGAATCTGACGCAAAGAACAAGGAAATCACGGATAGCATCACCTATGCTCAAAAAATTCAGGAAGCTATTTTACCGGATCACAAAGTCCTAGCAGAAAATTTGAACGAGTCATTTATTCTTTATAAACCAAAAGACATTGTTGCGGGAGATTTTTACTGGACCATTAAAAAAAATGGCGTAATTTATTGCGCCGTTGCAGATTGTACGGGACACGGTGTGCCAGGCGCGATGGTCAGTGTGGTTTGCAGTACAGCATTAAATCGCTGCGTGCAGGAATTTGGATTAACACAACCTGCTGCTATTTTGGACAAATGCCGGGAGCTCGTTATTGAAACATTTGCATCCGGGAACAAATAATATCAATGATGGAATGGACATTGCGCTCATTACGCTGGAATATAAAAATGATGCCGGTAAAAAATCAGCAATCGTTGAGTATGCCGGCGCAAATAATTCCTTGTACATCGTTAAAAACGGTGTGATTCAAGATGTACCTGCAGATAAACAGCCAATCGGTAAGTATGATTTTCAAAAATCATTTACCAACCACAAACTTATTTTAGAAAGTGGTGACATGATTTATCTTTTTTCAGATGGTTATGCTGATCAATTTGGTGGACCTTTTGGAAAGAAATTCAAGTACAAACCTTTTCAGGAAATGCTTATAAAAAACGCAACCGTTGATGTAAAGTATCAGAAACAAAATCTGGATTCTACTTTTGAAAACTGGAGCAATTGGGTTTGGGGCGGGTTTTAAGCTAGAATTCAGATCGCAATTTTCTCACGTCTGACACCATTGGTCTTCATTGAACTTATCGGGTGTTGTATTTATAGGATTTATTTTTCTCAGAAGACTTTCGCACATACGCGATGTAATAAATTCCCGCCACTAATATTGTTCCGCCAACAAGATTTCCAGCAGTAACAGCAGCGATATTTTTTAGGGATTCAGTCAATGGAATTGTTGAATCTAAAAATTTAGCATAGGGCAGAAAGAACCAGTTTGCAATTGAATGTTCAAAGCCCATTGTTACAAATGCGGTGATTGGAAAAATGATTGCAAGTATTTTGTCCGTTACACTTCGGCACGCCATAACAAGCCAAACGGCAATGCATACAAGTGCATTACATAAAATACCACGCGCAAATGCTTCAGAAAAATCAAGAGAGAGTTTAGAGTTTGCAATTTGTACTGCTGATTTACCAAGTGCACCATTGTTAAGTTCATCTATGCCTGCAAACCAAATGAGAATTACAGTGAGTAAACATCCAACCACATTGCCTGCGTAAGCAAGCGTCCAATTGCGCAGCAAATCTTTGGTCGTGATTTTTCGATCAGCCCAGGCCATGGCCATTAAATTATTTCCGGTAAAAAGTTCAGCTCCGGCAACCACAACCAAAATTAATCCAAGACTAAATGCAAGTCCTCCAAACAAGCGCGTAATTCCAAAACCAAAATTGGATTCATTAATCACGACCAAATAAAATACTGCACCGATAGAAATAAATGCACCGGCTAATATTGCCAGCACAAATATTCGTATTGTGGAATATTTTGATTTTTGCATTCCCAGATTTTCAATCCGATTTGCAATTTCTGTTGGTGAATAGGCGTCGTATAAGTTTGGTTCCACAAAATGAAGTATGTAACTCCTTTACGTAAATCAATTTGAAATGTTCACTCGACGCATGACTTAAACAGAATGGATGGAATGAGAGACCGGTATTGACTTTCAGACCCTTACCAACGATTGTTTGTCAATAAGATCGTTTGAATGGATCTTGAATCAAAAGTATGATTTAATATCTTTCTTCAGGATCTCAAAAAACAGCGCTATGAATTATCAATCAGAAACTGACCGTCCCTATGCCATTGATGTTATTTGTCCAATTGGCAAAGGGCTTCGAATCACCTTAACAAATTATTCAAAATCAGAGTGCGATGATGTGATGCACAACCTGAAAATTCAGCGTGAAAAGTTTCATGTATTGGTGTTAATAGAGATGGCAAAACATGAGTATATGATTTATCCTTCAGATGAACAAGGTACTTTTGAACAGCAGGAGTGGTATGGGGTGAATTAGTTTCACCGGCGTCAAAATCCAGATAGATTTTATTTGAAGAAAAAAATTGTCATCCCAAATCTTCAGACAAAAAATTGGAATTTAGTCCGCTAGTTTTCTTTCTCAAAATACGTACAAACTACATTGCCGTCATATGGCTCCAAAGCATTGTAACTTCCTTTAAAGATCACAATTGTAAAGGTTGTGTTTTCAGTCAGCAGAAGTGGAAATTGAATGGTGTGATTTGGAGACGATGAGGAATAAAGTTGTGGTCCAAGTTGATTTTTAGTTGCATCCGTAAGTATAACATTGTTGACTGATTTAAGAAAAACGTGGACTTCTTTTCCAACCATATTTCCCAAACTATCGCGATGCAAATCGGTAATGTAATCAGCCATCACCTGATTGACGATCCAGTGTTTACCGGCAGGCACAGTCCATGTTGCTCGCGTATTATTCATCGTGACTTTAACCGCCGTTCCAAGTTTGTTATTATTTCTCAAGGTTATTAGCTCGCCATTTTTTTGACGAATTTTTGCATTCAATTCTTCTTTTTCTACGCCAAGTTTTGTGATGTCTTCGTTTAAAAATTTGATGCTGCGATCACGGCTTTCAATGATGTTTTCCTGATTGGCAGTGATTGCTTTTAAACTGTCAATTGTCTTTGTTTGTCTTTCGATTTGAGCAAGCATTTCTGCTTTTGTCTGTGCAGTAACTAGTGTTGACGTAATCATTAAAATCACAATCAAAAATGAACGATAAATTTTCATAGCGCTTAAGGTTGAATATCGTTTGCTACTTCATAATAGGACATGTATCCCGTTCCGTCATATGCGGTACATGCGCCTGGATCGCCTTTCACAATCACTAAACTAAATGTTGTTTTTTCAGGCAACACAATTGGATATGCAATGGTTGCTGCGGTATTATCAGATTGAAAAACTTGCGGACCATATCGGTTTCCTTCGTAGTCAGTTTTGATATCTCCATTTAATGTTTTGATAAAAATGCGCACCGGCAAAGTTTTCACCGAGCCATCGGTATTTGTCTTTACCTCCGTGGTGAAGCCAGAAAATATTTGTTGAATTACCCATGTTTTTCCTGCCGGAACTTCAAAACTTGCACTGAAGTTATTGAACTGAATAAACTTTGGAGATTTGCTTTGATGGGTGAAACTGGCTACGATCATCAGGAGACTGACCAGAAACACACTACTTAAAACACGAATGGACATAGCTAATTTTAATTGATATCTTCAAATTTAGTGCCGCTTGGTCAACCTTTAAAGATTGGGCGTCAGAAGTTATGAAGTGCATATTGTGAAGGAATAGCATGATTTGTGGAATGCGGCCGTTTAAGGAAATGAGAAAAATTGCGTTTTTTATTTTGTATTTTACATTTACTCCTTATATTTGTAGCCCGTTTCGGCCTAATCTGGTAACGATCAGATGCCGGGACACGAATGAAACATTAAGATTGCGAGAATAGCTCCGATTGGGGGCCCGATAGAGCCGTCAACTTTAGGATCAAGCCCCCCCACACCTGGAAAACGACCGGGGAAAAAAAAAAGAAAGTGTTTGCGAGGTCAGTGGGGTTCGAGCCCCGTTTCCCGCTCAAACGAATGGATGAGTTCAAAGCTTGTCCATTTTTTATTTATTGACCTTGCATGAAGTCTATCGCATGTAAGATTTTGAAAAGCAGTGCGCCCGGGTGGTGGAATTGGTAGACACGCAGGACTTAAAATCCTGTGGCTTCACGGCTGTACGGGTTCAAGTCCCGTCTCGGGTACTTAGAGTAGCAAGGCTTTCAGACTTGCTACTCTTTTTTTTTGAGGTCACTTTTTTGGACAGGTCAAACATAGGTCAAACAAATTGAGGTTTTGGCACCCCTAATTATTGGAATCCTAAATTGAGTTTTTTTAGATCTTAGTTCTTGTTTGAATTTTAATTTCCTCGTTCCTTTTAGAAATTAGTTACCAATCCAAATTTGTGGTTTTCCATCGGCTTTTTATTCAGTAATTTTTCTTAGATTCATACAACGAACAAAAAATTAGGTTTTTGACAAAGCAAAAATTGTTAGTTCATTAACCTTCGCAAATATTTATAATGTAGATTGTTATTGAGAAGTTTTTTGTCGAAAAATTTCCGGTATAAATAAGTTATAGGCAAGTGTAAACCGTCATCATAATGTGGACTACAGCATGAAATATTTCAGTTAGTATCCTCCACACCTGCCGAAGAACTTTTGCACGCTCAAATTTTTAGATCAAATGCCCGCAGAACTGATCGCGAAATTCAGCGGCACAAAACAGAAAAAGCGTTCGCGCTACTTGAAAATCGATGCTGAGATGGCGGCGAAGCAGTACAAGCAGTTCTTCAAGAAAAATCCCCAAGCCCAATCCTAAAAGTTTTAGGAAATATAGTTCGCAAATTCCTCAGGTCCAAAAGAAAATTTACTTAGATTTAGCAAGGCCCAAATCAAATTTATTAGAAGAAAATCTACTTCTTATAGCCGCATTTTTGCTTTTTGGAAATTTCATGAAATATGGAACTTTTCTAAGGCTACCTATTTATTATCGAACACAAAAATAATTAACTTCTAAACCCATTAGAAATGCAAAAATCACTACTCTTTTCTTTGATCGGAATTTTTTGTTTTGCAAAATTTTCTTCAACTCAAACAATCCCACCTTGTGTCCGTTGACAGGATTAGTAAGTTGGCATTCATTTTGTGGAAACGCGGATGATCTAAGTTCTTCTAATGCCGATGGTGTTGTAGCGGTGCTGTATTGAGCACTGATCGCTACGGAACTTCAAATGCTTATTATGAATTTACGAATGATGTTATCTCGTTAGCAAATGACAACGTTTACACTAATCTTAATTTTTCAGTTAGTGCGTGGATTAATACAACAACTAACCTTAGTACTTACCACGCAATTTTTAGCAATTGGCAGACAATTGCTCCAGAATCTGGATATTGGCTTGGAATTCATGGTAATTTACCTTGTTTATATATTACCAGACGGCGTTAGTGGAACAGTTACACTTTGACGGATCAACAGCCTTAAATGATGGAAATTGGCACTTGATTACAGGTACCTTTGATGGCACAACCGCTAAGCTTTATGCGGATGGAGTTCTAGTTAATAGTTCGGCATTCACAATTATTTCGATGCCAATAAATGCCGCTACGATTGGCGACGACATCTCCGGTGAACCTTTTTTTGGAAAAATAGATGATGTAGGAGTTTGGAATACGGCATTGAACTCAGGGCTAATATTGAATTTATACAATGGTTGCACAAGTTCGTACTGCAGCTTCAGCCTTCCGTTAAATTTCACCTACTCCGCATCAGGAGACACAATCAACTGTTCAGATAACAACGGAACTTTAACAGTAGTAGTGGATGACCCACCTCAATTCCAATCTATTTTATGGTCGAGCGGTGAAACAACCACTTACAATTACAAATAAACCGCCGGGTAAGTATTATTACACACTAACAGATATGAGCGGCGGTACTGCCTATGATTCAACTTACGTAATAGGCAATCTGGCAGGGTCAATTGTAGCAGAAGAAACTTGTATGATTTCGGGAAATCCCGCTTTTACTCATTTGAATATTTCGGGAGGCTCTGGTACTTATCTGGCCACCTACCTTTCTCAGCCATGTGCTTGTTCCTTCTGTATGGTCGGTTGCACTACGGGTGGTTATTTTTGAAACGAACTACACAGGATCTGGAGAGTATATTCTCTCTTATAAAGATGCGTAAAATAATCTTTATTGTCGTTTTAAGGATACTATTTTAGTTTCTGAATTATCCGCTTGAGTTGACAATGTTGTTCCAAATACTTCATGCGCAAATAATGGTGCTGTCGATTTTATAACCAATCTATCAACTTGGCCAGTCGATTATTTATGGTCCAATGGAGCTACAACGGAAGATTTATCGAATGTAGCAGCAGGAACCTATGCAGTCAATGTTTCGGATGGAGTTGGTTGCAGTGTGGACTACACCGCTCTTGTGCCGGAATATTATTTATTAAATTCTTTGTCCTCCATAGATTATGACACTATTCCTTCATCATGCCAGATTTCTGGAAATGGATCAATAGAGCTTCCGGTTGGAGCAAGTGGAACTGGTGTTATTATTTCTGAATTTTATAATGGTCCTGGAAATGACAAAGCAATTGAATTATATAATTCTTCAGATCTACCCGTAAACCTTTCTACTGTGGGCTTAACAGGTTTTGGTCTTACGCCCGCAGTTGGTACTTTTGGGGTTCCACCAACCAATTATTGGTTGGCGCCTAATATAATTACTGGCCCCCTCACAGTACTTATGTGATAGCGCATCCCGG
>JADJEU010000012.1 GCA_016709005.1 Crocinitomicaceae bacterium
ACTTGTTTATCCCCGAAACTCCCTTTCGCTAATTAACCCATAATTGGTGTGATTGGCGAAGGTTTTTTTCGGTTATTCAAATATAGCATTTTTTACAAATTGTCGAATGGTGAGGTGATGTGCTGGATACTTCGCATGCTTACGTGCGTATATATTTCAGTGGTCTTGCTGCTGCTGTGTCCAAGCAACTCTTGTATATATCGGAGATCCGTGCCACTTTCTAAAAGGTGGGTTGCATAACTGTGACGCAGCCAATGCAACGTCACTGGTTTGGTTATGCCTGTTTTTTTTAGGGCCTGTTTTAGCACAAGTTGTAAACTGCGCGCGTCATAAGGCTTGCCTGCTGTTTGTCCTTCAAATAGAAACATCTGTGGTTTGAATGCCACAAAATAGGCTCGCAATAGTTCGAGTATTTTTGGACTCAGTGGAACAATACGATCTTTTTTTCCTTTAGCCTGCCTTATAATAATTAGATTTCGTTTGCTGTCAATGTCGGCTGGTTTGAGTGAAATAAGTTCGGCACTTCGCAAACCACAGCTATAAATTAGCGATAGCATTATGCGATGTTTGTTATTGGCGTGAGCCATTAATATTGCTTTCACTTCTTCTTTGCTTAATACATTGGGTAATAATTTTTCTCTTTTTGGTCTATGGATCAACTCAATATTAAGTTGCCGATTTTCACAGGTTGCATAAAATAGTTTGATGGCATTCACTACTTGATTTTGAAATGAACCGGAAAGATTTTTTTTTAAAACAAAATCGTGATTAAAGCGAATCACATCTTGATCCGTAATCTCTGAAATAGATCTTGCAGTGTAGAATCGAAAAAATGATCTTAATGCATCGCAATAGGTTTTGATTGTTGATGCTGCATACCTTCGTGATTTGAGAAATAACTCAAATTGGTTCAACGCTTCGATCTTCTCTATCGGCAAAGTCTCAACCTTGCGCTCAATAGATTTTGATAAAGGTTCAATTTTTATAGTTGGAAATAGCTGATAATATTTTTGAATTTCCGCAGGTGTTGCATTGAATAACCAAGCCCTTGCTGATTGACTCCAGCGCACACTTTCCAACTGTTTTACCCGATTGATTTTTAAATTGTCATACGGAAAATAAATTGCTACTACAACAATTCCTTTATGAACAATCTCTTTGGATGTCATCTCTTCCCACATATCCTTCTCACATTAATTTTCGGATCAAATATAATTGAATTTTTAAAAAGCAGTCGTTGTATGAAAAGTATTTGATCTAAGATTTTTGCAATAGTGATCTTATTTTCAAATGAGCGCTTAATTTAGTCTAACCTGATACTTTTTTCTTACCTTTCTTATCTCAAAAAAAAATCCCATGAATAATTCACGTCGCCGTTTTATGCGTAATGCCAGTCTCTCGATCGGTGCTGTTTCCATATTTGATTTTAGTTTGTTTGCCGGACAGAATGAAACCACTGATCAGCAAAAACAGTTTCATCATTTTGATGTTGAGGCAGATTATTGGGAGTGGGTGCGTCAGTCGTATACGGTGTCAAGTAATATCACCAATCTCAACAACGGTGGGGTGAGTCCGCAACCCAAGGTGGTGCAGGATGTTTTTGAACAGTACAATCGCCTCAGTAATGAAGGTCCTTCGTATTATATGTGGCGAATTTTAGATAAAGGGCGTGAGGCAGTGCGTCAAAATTTGGCTGAGCTTGCTGGAGTGACATCAGACGAAATTGCCATTCAACGTAACGCAACGGAATGTCTGGATACCATTATTTTTGGTCTGAATTTGGAAAAAGGGGATGAAGTAATTGTAACCAACTATGATTATCCAAACATGCGCAACGCCTGGTTGCAGCGTGAAAAACGTGACGGAATCAAATTGATTTGGATTTCAATTCCGGTGGGTGTTGAAGATGAAGATGCGCTGGTAAACTTATTTACAGATGCAATCACTTCAAAAACAAAAATCATTCACATCACTCATATCATCAATTGGACTGGACAAATTTTGCCAGCCAAAAAAATCGCTGCCAAAGCACATGAAAAAAATATTGAAGTGGTTTTAGATGCTGCTCATTCTTTTGCGCATTTAAATTTTTCGTTCAAAGATCTGGATGTAGATTACGCCGGAACCAGTTTACACAAATGGTTGTGCGCTCCGTTTGGAACTGGAATGCTTTACATCAAAAAAGAAAAAATAGCATCTATATGGCCAATCTTTCCAAGTGATAAACCAGAAAGCGAAGACATCAAAAAGTTTGAAGCATTGGGTACGCGCTCATTTCCGGCTGAGATGGCGGTGGGTCGCGCAATCTCTTTTCACAATTCAATTGGTGCCGAACGCAAACAAGAACGTCTGAAATTTTTACAACAATATTGGATCAACAAAGTAAAACATCATCCAAAAATAAAATTCTACACACCGCTTGGGACTGGTTCTTGCGCAATAGCAACCGTTGGAATTGAAGGCTTGCAGGCAACCGAAATCGAGAGTAAATTATTTGAGAAAAAAACAATTCACACGGTTGCAATTATTTGGGAAGGTGTGAATGGAATTCGCATCACACCGCATGTTTATACCAATACCAATGATCTGGATAATTTGGTTGAAGGCTTGTTGGAGATAGCGGGGTAGTTTCGCATAATCTTCATTGGAGATTATATTTAACCACAGAGTTTAAGAAGAGTTTAACAAGGAGTTTCACAGAGTGAATTATATGAACTCCATTAACTCTGTGCATACCTCGGTGAACTCTGTGGTTAAATTTAAACATCATCCGTCGTTAATTTTTGCGGTTTCTTTTTCATGAAGGTACTTCCAACGGAGATATAGAATAAACTGCTTTGTGTGGGCGTAAAAGTGACATTTGTAGTCGTCGTAGGCAAGGTAAATGTTGACGAAGCGGCACTCAAAAAATCTCCCAGATAATATTTGAAACGAATATATCCACCCGTTTTATTTCTGATCTCGACAAACAAAGATGGATTAAACAAATTCACTTTATCTGAAAACCAATCAGCATATTTTTCTTTTTTATCGTTGTAATAAATTTTGTATTTGTATCGGATCATCAATTCAGCACTTCCTCCTAAGGCAATATAATTTCCGTTTTTCATGTTGCCGATTTTCAATGCAAGCGGAACACCAAAACTGAACGAACGTTGTCTTAATTCAAAGCTGTTAGAAGCAGTTGAGATGTTATGTCTGAACCCTACATTGATGAATGAAATTCCAGTATAGAAGCCGAATGCTTTGCTGAAGTTGTAATGATATTGCTGTTGAATATGTGGAAAAAGTGAGAAGCGCAATTTGTTGTCGAACTGCAACGAATCGGCACGTTGATCACCAAAAGCAAAAATAAGTTCACCACCCGTTGCAACATAAAATTTGTTGATTGGATGTGGATTCTTGTTCAATAAAACGGACTTGAGTGTCGTGTCGGCGGGCGTGCTGTGGGCCATTTGGATAAAGCCAAGACAGATGAATAGAATGAGTGATTTGTTCATGATGCTATTTTATTAATTACAGAAAATCAAGTGTTTGAAAATCTCTTCCCAGAATTGAACTTTCTGATTTGTTGAGGGATTTTTGTAAGATGGTTGCATAAACCTGTCTGAAATCAATGTTGTATTTTAAATCTCCTTCATCCAAATCTGTGAGGTTTGGCATTTCATTGTAGATGCCCGGTTTATTTAATTTTCCATTGATGATGTACACGTTGTTGGCTGTGCCATGATCAGTTCCTTTGCTTGCATTTTGTTTTACGCGTCGGCCAAATTCAGAAAAAGTCATTATGACTGTATCGTCAAACAGATTATTTTTTTTGAGATCTTCGCAAAACGCTTTGATGGTTTGAGAATAGGTTTTAAGCACTCTGCTGTGCATGCCTAATTGAGCGGCGTGTGTATCAAAGCCGGGTAACGAAAGATAATAGACTTGTGTTTCTGCGCCCGAGCAAATCAACTCAGCAATGGATTTCATGCGACGTGCAAAATCGGATACTGGATAAGTGACCTGACTTTTATAAATCTTACTTTGCGCGTAAATATAGTCAGCAGATTGGGTGGTGTCACGCAATGATTTATGTAAAAAATCGGCAACAGATTCGTGATCATCTTCAAACGGAGATTGCGCAATTTTTTGAATGATTTCATTTTGTGCAGACAAATACAAAACTTTTGGATCGTGAAAGGCAAGACCTTTTGTTTTTCTCCGCGAAGCGCCAAACTTAATGTGTCATCCAATTCAATTGCTGTATGCGGTTTAGCGCAGGCATCGGTACACATCGAATCTAAATAACGACCAACCCAGCCTGTATTCCAATATTGATTTTCATCACTTGCACTTTGCCAGATATCTGTGCTTCTGAAATGCGATCGGTTTGGATTTGGATATCCAACATTGTTGATGATAGAAAGTGATCCGGCATTATACAAATCAGCCAATTCAGTTAGGTCAATATTTAATGCAACTTCATCTGTCAGATTCACTAATTGTTTTTCATTTAAACCAATTCCGGGTCTGAGTTTATGATAAATGTCATTGCGATACGGCACTACACAATTGAGTCCGTCATTGCCACCTGAAAGTTGAATAATCACCAATCGTTTACCATTGAACTGCGTTGGATTAGCAAGGCTTCCAAAAGCTCTTAGAAAATCAGGAACCAACAAAGACGCTGAAAGTAGCGCCGATTTTTTGAGAAAATTTCTGCGTGTATCTTTCATATCAAATGAGTTGAAATTCTGGATAAGTTAAAGTCACAATCAATTTGTCCTTTGTACTAAGTCCGCTAAGCAATTCTTTATTGAGATTTTTTGTGTCTGCCTGAATTAAATTGGTGATAAAGTCATCATCACTTTTATCATGGAACCAATTGATTAGAGGCTCCCATTTAGCGGTGAGTTTCTTTGCGGTGTTTTGTTTTCGTTGATCGTTTAATTCTTCTTCAAAGGCTGGTTTACCATTTAAATCCAAAGACAAACCGTCTTCACTGATATACGAAATAGTATTTAAACGTAAAAGTAGGGAAGCGCTGTCAATCCAGGTTGTATCGCCTTTCCAGCCGGCCACGTTGGGTGGAAAGAATAAAAGCTGACCCAATGCTTTTTGAAAATTGACTAAATATTTTAGTTCCAGAAATTCAATCTCAAAGTATTTTTTGAGTCGTACAATTAATTCAACAGGTGAACAAATTTTGATTCCGATATTTTCATCTGCATAAAACCACTCTGCTGAAAGTATATTGCGCATAAGGGTTTCAATATTGTATCCAGATTCAAAAAACGTATCAGACAAAAGGGTAAGATGATCTGAGTTTACTTTTGGGTTGACAAACTCTTTGTAAATTTTAGTGGTGATATAAACAGCAGTCTGTTTATTTGCCAGAAGCATGTTGATGATGTCTTCACCGCCAAAATTTCCTTTTTGACCCATGAATTCTTTTTCACCGGTGTCGTGTTTTTCAGGTTTGAAAATGAATTCGCCGGTATTTGTAATTGACCATCCCGTAAAGGCGCGCGCAGCTTCTTTAATATCTTTTTCTGTATAATGTCCTTCACCTAAAGTAAAAAGTTCCATCACCTCACGCGCAAAATTTTCATTGGGATGATCTTTAACATTTTGCTGATTATTGAGATACATAATCATTGCCGGATCTTTGGAAACTGCATGAAGCATCTCACCAAATTTTCCAAGTGCATGTTTACGTAAGAGATTATTTTGTTGCTGCATCAAATAACCATAAGCAACAGAAGTAGCAAAATGATTATGCCAGAACAGCGTCAGCTTTTCACGCAACACAGCTTTGGTATAGGTCATCTTAAAAATCCATTGCTCATTGAGTTGTTCCATCTCACTGAACGATTTGATAAATAATTTGACTTGCTTAAATCCACCTGCACCTTTCTTTTGCTCTTTTTCATTGAGTGGGTAGGGCAAATAGTTGATGTCTTTAAATGCTGCGGAACTTTTAAAAAGATCTTCAACCACTTCGTTAAGTTGTTTTTTAGAAAGTTGGTCAATGTTTTCAGGTGTCTCGCCAAATCCTGCCCGAAGAAGGAGATGTTGGATTTTAGATTGATGTGAAGCCATAGTTAATTCAAGTGAGCATAATCTTTAGAGAAATAAATTTAATTCTTTTAAGCAAATAATATGCCTGAATCATGTTTAAGTTTAAGACCTTTTGTTTGAACAAAAGTTTAACCAGACCTGTTATATTTTGTCATATAAGAACCGGGCTATGCAGATTAATTAGTATGAAATTGGCTGTAATTTAATTTCATCACATTAGTTTCGTTAGATTAGTTATATTTGATTGGAAATCCGCACACTAATGAAAGTAATAATAGTTGAAGACGAGTACACGATTGCGCTTGACACGGAAATGAAGTTGACTGCTCAAGGTTTTATGGTGCTCGGAATTGCCAATGATTTTGTTTCGCTCATGGAGATTATGTCTGAAGATACTCCTGATATTATTTTGATGGATATTAATTTAGGTGAGGGAGGAAGTGTCATCGATATCTCAAAAAAATTAAAGAAAATTATTTCTGTTCCGATTGTTTTTCTATCTGCTTATAGTAATCCTGAAGTGGTATCTGCTGCCTTGGAAACGGAGCCGTTTGGTTATTTGGTAAAACCTTATAAAGTGGAAGATCTGGTAATCACCATGCAACTTGCAAAGTCACAATGGTTGGCAAAAATGGCGGTAAATGAATTGAAACCAAATTCTGAAACGGTTGATTCTATTTATGTGCAAAGCGGAACCAAACTTGTGAAAATTGATTTATCTGAAATTCTTTTTTTACAAGCACTTGATAATTATTCCATCATTCAAACCGAAAAAAATAAAGTAGTTGTGAGTTTGTACCTCTCACAGTTAGCTGAAAAGTTTCCAGTCAGTCAGTTTTTTCAAATTCACAGATCTTATATTGTGAATTTGAAAAATATCCAGAGCATTGACGGCAACACAGTTCATGTTGGAAAATTTGAAATTCCGGTAAGCCGTTCCAATAAAGCTGATTTTTTGTCGAGACTTAAGTTGGTATAAGACGTTTTGGGTTGGTATCATTCCCCTTTATTTTCCTTTCGTAAATTGCACTGAGTCAGCTTTTTTTATGGGTTTCAATTTACCCATTCTGAATTACCATTCACCTTGTTTTTTTTGTTTTCGACCAATTGGATTCATTTGCTCCAAATGGTTCAGATACATTTGGTTCAGAACATTTAAAAATCCTATTGAACTATGAAAAAAATGAACAACCTGATGATAGCTGGGCTTATGGCTGGATTCACACTATTGCCTGCTGTTTCGATTGGACAGCTTGGTAATATTAAAGTCAAAAATCCAATCAACGGCGGTGGTGGAAAAACTACGGAAACTAAAACAGAAACCACTACTACTGGAACTACGACTGATAATAAGGGGAATAGCGACGCTACAACTACAAAAAACCTGGGTTACTACAAAGTAGATCAACCAACTTGTGTATTCAGTACCGATTATGGTTTTGCTACACCTCAGACCGAGTTTACAACTGGAGACAATATTTTTATGCGCTTTGCTTTTCCAAAACCGGTTGGAGAATATTATGCTGAAATGATGGGCCGATCAGATGTGCCTAGTTCTGGCGATTTGGTTTTGGCAATTGGCAGAAATATCGATGATGCAGATCCAATTATTATTTATGCAACAACTATTTTCACAAGTCGCTATTCTGAAGATAATGTTTTAGATTTTACACTTCAGGCGGGCAACAAGTTTTTCGATAACATGGATGCCAATCGTGCTGAAATGGAAAAGAAAGCTTGTTTCAATTCAATCGGAACAATGGCTGATTTGTCTTTGGATATGATGTGGGATCAAAAAATTCCAAGCGTGCAGCCAGTTTCTGGTGAATGGGAGGTTTTCTTATTTTTTAAGCCTTGGCAGAGTCAAGAGGAAAGTGAAATTAAACAGGTTCCACTTGCAAGCGGTAAATTCAAATATACGTATGATGCTGAAAAAGCCCGAGCTGAATTTGCAGTGGAAGATCTTTAGCGATGAATGTTTATGTCGATGGTCAGCGGTTCATAAGTATGCCGGGAACAAAAAATATCTATAAAGAAGATGGAGCGTTCTTTCATTTTTCACCAATTGATGGAGACTTTAGTCAGCAAAAAAGTACAACTGTACACACGTCGCTTTCACATACTTGGGGAAGACCTTCAGATGAAGGGGCCGAGTACGATATGATTATGTTGGATTTTTTCTATAACGCATGGCTAATGTCTGATGGTGAGCATAAAATTAAAATAGAATTAGTGTTTTATTTACCACCAAACGGTGCAACACCACAACAGCAATATCAGGCCGCTTTTGGCACGCATAAAGTTTTAGCTTCGGGAGAATTTACTTTGAACACCACAGCTGCCGGTAAGTTAACAACGGGTAAAAAATTGTGTAACATGCCAGATATTAAAAATGAAACGCAATATTGGAATAGAAGCCTTACAAAAATAACTGCGGCAACCGAGTGGATAAAAAAGGCTGTTGATGCTGAAACAACGGTTTTAAAAGTTGTTGACGGTGATGAGTGGACCTACAACAAAAATTATTATGGTGTGATTTTAAGCAGAGAACTCTGGGGAATGGCTTATTTGAAAGATAACAAAACAGGACTGTATTACACACGCACAATTAATTTTAAAGAAGAGAACATTAGCAGCGGCGGATCGAAATATGGAGCAACAACGTGGGAGTGGGTTGACTATGACAATTCTGCAAAAAGATGGTGCAAAGAGTGTTTGAACTAGTCAAAAATCATTAAAAATAACCGCGTAAATTAACCCAAAACAAAGATTCATTTGTAGGCAGAATTTCTTTTGTACAAAAGAAATTCTGCCGAAGATGAACTAAAACCAAAACTCATGCATCCAGCTGCTGATATGAATGATAGGGTGATGCAGGAGGTGAATCATCATGTAAAAAATAATTTGCAGATTGTTTCCAGTTTATTGGATTTGCAAATGGAGTTTGCAGGAGAAAAATCTACCGGTGATATCATTCAAACAGTGAAGCAACGCATTCAAAGCATGGCTATTTTGCATGATCAACTTTGCAATTCGGCAAGTGAAGGAACCATTGAGATCAGCCAATATTTGAAGTCGGTTATGAATCAAACCTGCGTATCTTTTTTAGACGATATTACAGTCAAAGCCAAAATTTCGGTTGAACAGTGTTGGATTTCACAGCAGAAATTATTACTGCTTGGTTTAGTAGTCAATGAACTTTTGATGAATGCCCTGGCCTTTGGACGAAATGAAAAAATGAAGCGCTGCTTTATTTGGAAGGATTTGTGACAGGTAAAAACTATAGTTTAAAACTTTCGGACAAGGGAAATGGTTTTGTTGATTCAACCGAATTGCGAAAGGGAAAATTGGGTTTGCGTTTAGTGGATGGATTAGTAAAACAACTCAGAGGTAAAATAGAGCAACGTAATGAAAATGGTGTCTTGTGGAAATTACAAATTCCGATTGAGCATGTGGTCGCTTGTCAATAGACACAATGTAAACACACAAAAAATAATTTCAAAAAATTAAATATATGCAACCAACATTTGAATCAATAAAGTCCCTTATCGTAAGTGAAGTATGGGAAGGCAATCAAGTGAAAGTGAAGTTCAAAGCTTCTAATCAAACGGATCCAATTGAAACCATGGGAATAGCAATGCCAAGTCCTGAAGAAATTCAAAAGAGAGCTATGATGGGTGCTGCAAAATCAGCTGCATCAGGAATGGCAATTAGCACTGGTGCAAATGCACTTGGCAATCTGGCTGGTGTAAGTGGCTTAGGAAGTGCAGCAAGCAGCGCTGCGAGCAGTGCTGGCCTTGGTTATCAGATGGATGTAAACAGTTTGATGCATGTGGATTTAACAGATGAAGTGAAACAACGTACGATCACAAATGCGTTTGCTGGTTTAGCCATGTATTATCAATTCGAAAATAACCAATGGGTTTATAAGGCTCCTGTGGTTTAATTAATCTTAACTCAAAATCAATCACAAATTATGAAAAAAAATACATTTTTAATTTTTACATCTGCTATTTTGCTTGCAAGCTGCGGCGGAACTTCTGGAGATACCAATGGAGTAACAAATGAAGCAAACGGAGATACACCGCTTGAAGTTAAACCGGTTAATTGGGAGAATGTTTTAGGCACGTGGATCATTCAGGATGAAGAAGTACTCACCGATAAATCTTTGGCTGGAAAAGAGATTACGTTTGTTCAGGATTCTATTTTTTACTATGACGAAGCGGGGGCTCCTGTTCATCGTTTTTTAGAATTTGATGAAACATACGGGCCAAAAATTGAAACGGTGAAAAACAGGTGAAATGGGAAATGCGAAAGTATCAAATCCCGTGTCAATGAATTTTCACGAATCGCAACCAGATAAATTAATGTTCACTGAATCTGGAAAAACGATTCCAATGAAAATGAAATAGTCTTTTTTTTAGATTGCCTTTTGAAAAGAAGCTCCCTTTAACCGGGGAGCTTTTTTGTTTTATGCGATATTTTCGAAATGATTACTTTTAACCAACAATCAGGCTTTTGGAATGAATCGTTTTATTTTAGTTTTTGGTTTGATCATCATGCTTTCCTTTTCAGGAAGAGCTCAGTTTGACGTGTGGTTGGCAAGCCTTGAGAAACCATCTGTTTCGAATAAGGAGAAGGGATTTTATGCAGACAGTTTATTAATTCATTACCGCAAATCAAATCCAGATTCGGCTTTATATTTTGCCAGAAGAGTGCTTCACTATGCTATGTTGGATCAGGATACATCGTCTGTCGATTATGCGCTGATGCACTTAGGATCGCTGATGCGTATTAAGGGTGATTATGATTCATCGTTCTACTTTTACAACCGAGCTTTGGAGTCTTACAAAGCGCAAAATTATGAAGAAGGTATTGCAGCCATGTATAATAATTTGGCAACGCTTTATAAAACGCAAGGTCGTTATGATAAGGCCATCAAAAATTATCATGAAGCCTTAGAGGGCTTTAAAAAAACTGAAAATTTTAATGCGCGCGGTAATCTCTATTCCAGTTTTGCTGGCTTGTATTTCAAATTAGAAAATTACCAAAAGGCTTATGACTATTGGTCGTTGGCTGAAGCTGATTTTATTCGTGATGGATTCAGTTATGAAATTACTCATTGTTACAGAGGTCATGCGCGCTTGTATTTTGAGTGGAATAAACTTGATCAAGCTGAAGAAACGCTGAAAAAGGCAATTGATTTAGATCGTCAGAATGGGATAGATGTTTTTATTCTGGAAGATTATTTATTGTACTTAGAATTGTGCAATCGCAAAAAGGAGTATGCTCAGTTTCCATCGCTTGCGGATTCTGTTTTGTATTATTTGAAGAATATCAACAACCCACTTAATAAGGCAATTTACTTTGAGCAAAACGGCGATTATTTTTCAGCAATTGAAAATTATCCTAAAGCTTCTGAGTCCTATGATTCGTGTTTGGTAATGTTCAGAAATGGTCATTTACCTGAAATGCCAGAAATGCATCTACGCATTCTCAAAAAGGTATTTAAGACAGATCTTCAGTTAGGTTTATTAAAAAGAACGATCAGATTATGGACAGAAATCGAAACATTAGAAGAACAAGTGAGCGAATTGCGAAAGGATCGCATTACTCAGGAAATTGACGCTACCTATGACTTGGCCGATAAAGAAGAAAAAATAAATTTACTCGACGAGAAAAATCGGGCAGCGCAAGAGATTGTTCTCAAAGAACGAGAGCTTAAAGAAAAAAGTGAACAGCAGGTTTTGCTTTTGGGGATTGCGATTCTTGCATTCTGTGGCTTTTTGATTTATGTGATTTTAACGAATCGAAAACTAAATCGCACGCAAAAGGAATTGAAAAAGAATGTAGAGCAGAAAGAATTTTTATTCCGCGAATTGAATCATCGTGTTAAAAATAATCTGCACATCGTAAATAGTTTTTTAGGTATCGAAATGCATGGAAAATCAGATGAAGTTCAGGAAATATTAAAGGTTTGTGAGAGTCGCATCCACAGTTTGGGACTCATGCATGAAATGCTCTACCAGGGCGATATTACGGGGCAAGTTGACCTGAAATCATATCTTGAAAAGTTGAGTGCTTTTCTTTCAAAGACCTTGGTGAATGAAAATACAACCATCACCATTCAATCACCTGAAGAGATTTTAGTGTCTGGTCAAAAAATAGTATTGATTGGTTTAATTACAAATGAGTTAGTCACCAATGCAATTAAATATGCCAAAGATCCGCAGCGGGATTTATCTATTCAGATCATGGTTCTTGTTAGCCCTGAAAATTTGAGCATATCAGTAACAGACAATGGAATAGGATTGAAAGAAGATTTTAATCCGCAGAAATCAAACTCACTCGGCATGAAAATGGCTTACGGTTTAACGCGTCAGTTAGGTGGAACATTTTCATATCAAAACGCAGCACCCGGTTCCAGTTTTATTTTCTCATTTAAAAATTGAGAACCAAACTTGTTTTTGCAGGCAAGACTATTTCTTAAAATAATCTTTCACAAATGCGTGCTGCTGATTCTCGGTAAGCTTATCTGCATTTTTTACTTCAATCTTTACATGCGAAAAGTGATGATCTGCGCGCAATTGATGCAGTAATTCCACTTTCGCTTCGGTCGGTCCAAAAAGTAAAACCTCATCGTAATTTTTGATTTGCTCACCTAATTTGGCGTAAAACAAATTCTGTTCAACTTTTGATTTTGTATTCAATCGCGTTTCAGCATGTTCTGAACTGTGATGATCACCGTGCTGAATAGAATGTTTGTCAACCGATTTGCAATCAAAATGATCTCCATGATATTCGATTACATGTGCATGCGCGTGATCCATAAAGATGCCAAGTTGTTTCAGTGATTTCATAGCTACAAGAGTTTTAGTGTAGGTCAAAGGTAGACTATTCAATTGGTAGAAAACTGAATCTGAGACAGCGTGAGGACTGATTTATGTCATTTACTTCACCATCCCGTGCTGCGAGGCGGAGGGGCGGGGGGTGGTGTGGGGGGGGGGGGTGGGCGGGGCGGGTGAGAAGTGTTGGAACCGGTAATAAAATCAGAAAGGTATAGTGAAGAATCGTTTTCATAAAGAAGAATATTTGTGGGCACAAAACTCTTCTTTAGATTCAGTCTAAACAATACCCTTAAAAAGGTATTCACCCCTTTTGAATGAAATATACCTTAAAAGTGGTAGTGGATTTTTTGCAGAAAAAATTATTCACCATCCCGTGCTGCGAGGCCATCAACACATCTTTGAAAGCGTGATGAGCTAGCGTGTTTTCATCTGCAAGTGTGATTCCGGTCTTATAATAAAGATCACAGGTTGCATCAAAAAGGGAACGACTCATTAAGCGAATTCCGTTTTGCAAATTCAACGCATGATGTTCTGTGAAAGGTGAATCACCTTCCGCCAGCGACCAATAACGTTGGGCTAATTGGAGCATCGACGATTGATCTGATTCCAGTTTGTAGCGAATGTTTTTAAAATCGGTTTCAAAATTGCGGATCTTCTGCTGAAATTCATTTTCGAGATGATTGGTAAAACATTTTACCGTGCCAATCAAAGTTGAAATCATGCAGAATCGCGCAAAAATATCAAAAGGAATTTTTGAGATTGGATAGATGTCATCGTGTTTTGGAATGCCAATGTCAAAAACAAAATTTTCAGGTACAAAAACATCTTGCACTTCAAAACTGAAAGATGAAGTTGCTTTCATCGCAAACATATTCCAGCTGTCTGTAATTTTTACCTGATCGCGTGTAAAGATGATGGAATGAACTCTTCCATCTTCAAATACTGCGTTAGCCGAAAAGTGTGTGGCATGCGCTGCCCCGCTGCATTTATCCCAGCTTCCGGTTAATTTGAATCCACCATCAATTGGCAAGGCTTTTCCAGTTGCATGACCGCTTCCGGCAATCACGGCTTTAGAATCTGAGAAAATTTTCTGTGCAGTTTCAGCGTCAAAAAATCGATAGAAATAACCTGCACCACTTCCAAGATTTACATTCCATCCAATGCTGCCATGAACGGCTGATGCTGCAATAATTTGTTCCAATCCATCAGACAATGAAAGTTCAGCGCCGTTGAGATTTTTAGGCGTGAATGATTTAAACCAATTGCGTTGGTAAATTTCGGCAAGCCATTCGTTAGAAAAAGATTTTGATTGATAGGATTCTAAATCAATCTTAAAGTTGGGAAAGGAATTCATGCGTGCAAGTGGTTTGTCTTGCACGCAAGGTACAAATTCCTTTGGTTTGGTTTTAATTTGAATTAACCGGCAACGTAATAATTAACATCCATCCACGAACCACCGTTGTAACATTCGATTCCGTGCTGTGATAAAAAGTGATGTGCTTGCCCGCTGCGGCCGCCTGATGCGCAGCACAATACCAGTGGAACATTCATTTGTTTCAATTCTGCAACGCGGTCAGCAATTTCATTTAACGGAATGTTGATGGATCCTGGTGCATTGAATCCATTAAATTCTCCCGGCGTACGTACGTCAATAATTTTTGCGTTTTTTTCTTTGATGATTTTTTCGAGATTCATACGTGTTTGTTTTTTAGTTTTGGTTTTCTGTTTTGGTTGATTCTGTTTTGGCAGATTTGATTTCTTTTTTCTGAAGATAATCTTGCAAGGTGTTGAACAAAAGTCCGCCCATGACCGCACCGTAAATCATACTGTTCACCGGACTGGATGTAATTGCACAACTGCCGCTATGGCATCCTATGAAATAATAGTAGAGATAACCTCCAATGATTCCAATGCCGATTCCGATCAGCGTTAGTTTATTTTTTTTGAGTAAAGATTTCAATTTGCCTTAATTTGAAGACAAAGTTACGGTGACTGAAATCCATCTTCTGCGACTTTTGTTACAGAAGGGTTTTACTCATGTGATTAAGATCACATTATAGGTTTCGATCAGAAGTGATTTGTTAGAATGATTTTTGGTTGTGTGAAAAGTGTTAAACACATAGAATCATAGGTTACATAGGCACATAGTTTAGTCCTGAGTTAGTCCTACTATTTTCAATGATTCTATGTTTTTTCTATGTGTTTCAAAAAAACATTGATTCATGGAGAAAATGGCCTATTACTGGTAGAGTGCAGACATCAATTTCCAATCACAGAAGCATGGATTTTATTTTGTTGTCAACGTCCCAGCTGGATCAGATTCTTGTCCAAACCAAACACAGGCATAGCCTTTATAGATTCCAATACCAACAGCATTCCACCCGCGATCTTCCCAGTTTTCTTTGTTGAGAATAACGTTGTTGTGACCGGGACTTTTTTTCCAGGATTGAAGGGCATATTCTGCGGTCATGACAAAAGAAGAATATTGCGGGTCAGAACTTCCACATGCAATTTCATAACCATATCCGGTATAACTTGTCATTTCAGCAGGTTTCTCCCAAATGCATTCTGCTTGTTTATGATCTGGAGTATAACAGCAAGCACTCCAGGCTCCTTTGTCAGACCAACTGTGCGCATTGCAGCCATCACCTAAATCTGGTTTATTCAAATATAGATCTAAACAATGTTGCTGCGCAACATAAGTGAGTGATTTTGAAAGCGGAATAGAAGCTAAACTATTTTGTTCACGGTATTCCATGATCAATTGGTAAAGTTTTAATTCTTCAGTGGTAGCTTTAATGTTGTCTGCTCCTGTTTGTGGATTATCAGAAGTATTAGCTGTATCTCCTGCATTGACGGTGTGAGTAGAATCGACTTGCTCTAATTCAAAAGCTGTTCCGCACGATAAAAAGGCTAATATGAGAACTGAAAAAATTGCTCGTGTCATAAGTTGTGTTTTATATAGTACAATTCTAAAAATAATTTATTCTGAAAATTTTTCGATCCAGGTTTTTTCTTGTTCAGTTAAGAGCTCAGGTAAAGCTTCATAATTTTGATTTGGAATATACCAGTTCATGCGCGTATAGTATGCCTGAAGTTCAGCGTTCTTGAAGATATAACCTCTTCGTGCAAATGGCAGATTGCGAAGAATTTTTTTAGCCATTTCATCTACAGGTTGACCAATAAACTGAGTGTCGTCAAGTTCAAAAGGTAAATCACAGTACGCAGGATTAAAATTTTCACATCCTCCAAAGAAATTCCATGCGTAAATAGAAAGTTCATCCTTGGGTTTGAAATTGGATTGTTGGAAGATGAGTTGTCCGTTTTGTGTTATTACTTCTAAGGCTGAAATTCCATTTTGATCAAGGCGGGAATCTAACATAGATTTTATTTTTCCCTGTCCCAAATGAACCCATGACAATTTATTGTCAAAAAAAGTTTTTGGAATGTAGTATTGTTGAAAATCACCCAAATCAAGAATGAGTGTAAAATCATCAATCTGATTATTGGCCCAGCGCGCAGCCGCAGTCAGCACATAGGTGAAATTATATTTTAAATCAACTGAGCCGGAAAGTTTCAATAAATAACTATGATCAATGGTAGTTATTCCTTTTTTGAAAAGTGGTTCGAAGTAGTACACATATTTGAAATCAACATTATTAATATCAGAGATGTTATTGATTTCTGAATCCGAAACAGTATTGAATTTTTGATTTTGATAATATAAACTATCATGAACTATGGCCACATTGGTAGCAATCATCTCACCATTTACCTTGGCAGAAAAATCATAGATATAGGGATGCTTACCGTTGCGGGGTGTTCCATCTACATCACCTGAAGGTGAAACGGCTTCAAATCCGGTGAGTACTTTTTTATCGGCTCCAGGATTGAAAAATTCATAATGCACATGAATTCTCAGATACTCTGAATTCACCCGTTCAATCAACAGTATTTCTTTTTTGACGGATATTTTTGATTCTGTTATTGGAATAAGCTGATTGCCGTTTGCATAAAAAGCACCGTCATTGGTAAATGCTGTTGTTGCAAGAAAGACTAGAAGGTTGATTAAAATAAATTTCATAAACCTAATATTATTTGAAGCGATTTTTTACCCAATTCTGTTGTTTTTCCAGACTTAAAAAAGTCCAGGCTACAACGCGACTTGTTTTGTTTCCTTGCGCCATGGGTAAGGTTTTAACTTCAACCGCTTCAACGCGCTTTAAGATAGTGTAGATCGCTTTGAGATTACTTTGTTTGGAGACCGTCGTCGAAAACCATAAACAAGATTCTGCAAATTGTTTGCTCTGAAAAATCATGTCTTTGACAAAACGTAGTTCACCGCCTTCACACCACAATTCATTATTTTGTCCGCCAAAATTTAGGATCGGTTTGCTGACTTTTATTCCTTTCAGATTTTTTACTTTTCGCAGCGATGCTTCTTGCGATTCTTCCAAGGATGCGTGGAACGGGGGATTGCAAATAGTCAAATCAAACACTTCTTCTTTTTGAAACATGCCGTAAAAAATATTTCGCGGATTGGATTGAAAACGCAATTCAATATTTCCACGCAGCGATTTGTTGTTGGCAATAATTCTTCCGGCAGATTCCAGGGCTATTTTATCAATATCACTTGCTACAAATGACCAACCATATTCAATGGTTCCGACTATTGGAAAAATGCAACTGGCTCCTGTGCCAATATCCAATACCTTAATTTGTTTTCCAGTTGGAACTTTGCCGTTATTTACAGATCCAAGTAATTCAGAAGCATGATGCACATAATCTGCACGGCCCGGAATTGGTGGGCACAAATAATTTTGTGGAATATCCCAATAGTCAATTCCGTAATGCAATTTAAGTAGAGCTTTGTTCAATGCCTTAACTGCAGCCGGATCTGAAAAATCAATGGACTCATCTCCGAATTTATTTTTTGCAACAAAGGCACCAAGTTCGGATGATGCACCAATCAGCGCTTTGAAATTATATCGTTCACGGTGTTTATTCCGCGAATGAAGCTCAAGTTTTATTTCTGGATGTATTTTTTTTTCTACTGCCATTTCATCTAAGTATAAATTGATTGGTAATTAGTTACCAAATCGCATAATCATTTCTTTTGTTAGTTCTTCTCTGTGCATTGGATGAGCAATCTGAATAAGTGCTTCGGCACGTTGCTTTAAATTTTTTCCAAAGAGATTGGCAACACCAAATTCAGTCACCACATAATGCATGTGCGCACGTGTGGTTACAACTCCGGCTCCTGGTTTTAAGAACGGAACAATTTTGGAAACGCCTTTTTTGGAAACTGAATTTAATGCAATGATTGGTTTGCCTCCTTCTGAAAGAGCTGCTCCGCGCATGAAATCCATCTGACCTCCAACGCCTGAATAATGATAGGTGCCAATAGAATCAGCACAAACTTGTCCGGTTAAATCAAGTTCAATGGCAGAGTTAATTGCAACTGTTTTTGGATTTGATCGAATCACATGCGGATCATTGACATATGCAATCTCTAAAAAGCGAACGTCTGGATTATCATCTACAAAATCGTAAAGTTTTTTTGTTCCTGCAACAAATCCTGTTACAATTTCACCGGGATGTTTTTTCTTGTAAGCATTGGTAATAATTCCTTTTTCAACCAGTGGAATAATTCCATCTGAAAACATTTCGGTGTGAATTCCCAAATCTTTGTGGTTTGTTAAACAAGATAGAACCGCATCTGGAATAGCGCCAATTCCCATTTGCAGGCAAGAGCGGTCTTCAATTAATTCAGCGCAGAATTTTCCAATTTGAATGGATTCTTCAGTAATCTCTTTGGAATAAAAAACTTCAGGTAATGCTTCATCAACTTCAACAAGTGCATGAATGTCTTTGATGTGAATGATTCCATCACCGTGTGTGCGTGGCATTTGTTTGTTGACTTGCGCAATGATGTATTTCGCATGTTTCACAGCAGCGCGGGCAATGTCAATTGATGTGCCCAGTGAACAATATCCATGTTTGTCTGGTGGCGAAACATGAATCAACGCGACATCAATCGGCAATATATTTCGTTCAAACAATAGATGAATCTCACTTAAAAAAACAGGAACATATTCACCCGAAGAACTATTAACGATTTCGCGCACATTATCCGAAACGAAAAGCGAGTTCATAAAAAAACTCTTTCCAAATTCAGCCGGCTCAAAAATGTCTTTTCCAAGCGTGGTGATGCTAACTAATTCTACGTTTTTAAGTTCACCTGTTCGTTTAAAAAGAGCTCTAAGTAAGTGAGCGGGTGTAGCAGCACTGCCCTGAACAAAAATCCGGTTTCCGCTTTGAATCTTGCTGATTGCTTCCTCAGCTGTTTTATAAATTGGATCCATTGAATTTAGTTTTTGGAAATTGAAATTGATGTTTCAAGTCGCCTTTTATTGCGTATAAATTTAATCAATTCCAAAATGAATAGAAGAGAGGCAGCACCGATTCCAGCAGGAATAAAATGATAGAATCCTGGATATTCAAAACTGAAGAGTTCTAATAGGGCTGGAATCGTTATGGTAAGTAATAAGATTGCTACAGCGCCCGTTAAAATGAGCATCGCTGCACGGTTTTTTTCTTTCAGAATACCAATAAAACTTCTGGTAGTTGAAAGATTCGTCAAAATCAAAACAATGTTTCCAATGATGAGCGAAGAGAAAGCAATGGCTCTGACTTCTCCTTCTGTATGGCCTTCCCTTATTGATAATAGATAAACTGCAATGACCATTGTCAATAATAAAATTCCCTGAAAGAGACTGCCTGAGATTTGTTTCATTCCAAAAAATTTGTGATCGGGATTTCTTGGTTTGCGTTGCATGATGCCTTTTTCTTCTTGCTCAGATTCAAAAGCAATTGAGCATACTGGATCAATAATCAATTCCATAAATACAATGTGAAGCGGCAACAACAGGAGTGGGAGTGATGGTATGAATCCAGGCATTAAAGTCAGTCCAATAATCGGAATGTGAATTGCCAGAATGTAGGACATGGCTTTTTGCAAATTGTCAAATATTTTTCTGCCTGATCGAATGGCTGAAACAATGGAAGCAAAATTATCATCCAACAAAACCAATGAAGAAGCTTCACGCGCAACGTCTGTTCCTTTATTGCCCATTGCAACGCCAATATCTGCTGCCTTTAAAGCAGGTGCATCGTTGACGCCATCACCCGTCATGGCTACAATTTCACCGTTGAGTTTGAGTGCTTTTACAATTCTTAATTTTTGATCAGGAACCACACGTGCAAAAACATCAATTTCTTCAATGCGCGTTTTTAATTCGTCATCGCTGAGTGATTTTAGTTCTTCACCCGTCATCACTTTTGCAGATTCTTTAAAGCCCGCCTGGATGGCAATACTTTTAGCCGTTGCCGGATAATCTCCGGTAATCATGATCACTTTAATTCCGGCTTCATAACATTCCTGAATGGCTTTCGGAACTTCAGGTCGGATGGGGTCTTCGAGCGCAAGAAATCCTAAAAAAGTAAATTCAATATCATCCTGACGCTCTGGTAGATTTTCTTTATTCCATTGACCGCTTGCAACGCCTAAAACACGATACCCTTTTTCTGCAAGTGCCTTAATCGTGTCGTTGTGTTTTGCAAGAATAGAAGCATCCACTTTACAAAGTTTCAGAATAGTTTCAGGGGCACCTTTACAGCCAATGATCATTTTAGTTTCACCAACTTTTTTTACAATGCGTGTCATTGCCAAAAGTTCTTTACTTAGTGGAAATTCCTTGACAAGTTCAGTTGTTGTTTGGGCAGATTCTAGCGCGTTTATGGCTTGTTCCATGGGGTCAATAGCATCAGTTGGTGAGGCTATTTGCGCATGAAGAATGAGTGATTCAAGTTGATCTTTGTGCTGATTGAATTCTGATTTTTTAAAAATGGTTTCGCCGTTGTATAATGCAACAACTTGCATTTTATTTTGCGTGATGGTTCCGGTTTTATCACTGCATAAAACGGTTGCAGATCCTAACGATTCAATAGCTGATGGTTTGCGTGTAAGCACCTTGTTCTTTGATAATCTCCATGCACCAAGCGCTAAAAACACCGTTAACACAACTGGGAATTCTTCAGGCAGAATAGCCATTGCTGCAGCAAGACCATTCAGAACAGACTGGATAAAATTTCCACGTGTAAGATAAAATGCAAAGACAATTCCGACACAAATCAAAACTCCGACAATCGCAATACGTCGAATAAAAACCTTCATCTCTTTTTGAAGTCGTGTCTGATCTTCTTCAACACTTTTCAGAGAAACGGCAATCATTCCAAGTTGCGCATGGACCCCCGTGGTTAATACTTTTGCAAAACCTGATCCTTGTACAATTAAAGTTCCGCTGAAGATTTTGTTTTCGGTTTCGGCATCTTTTAAAACAGGCATCGACTCACCTGTTAGCATGGCTTCATCGATCGTCAGGTTTACGCTTTCAAGTACTAGCGCATCAGCAGGAACACGATCACCTTCATTTAAAATCAGAATATCATCAGGTACTACTTCTCGTCCTGGAATACGAATTTGATTTCCATCGCGCACAACTAATACCCGTGGTGATGAAAGTTTTTTGAGTGCATCCAGCGCTTTTTCTGTTTTGCGATGTTGCAGAAAAGTAATTGAGATAATGATGAAAATGGTCGACAAAAGAATCACACCTTCATTGTAATCGCCAAGAATAATGTAAAGTGTTCCGCATGATATCAGCAAAATGAACATAGGCTCTTTTACAACCTCAAATGCAATTTGCCAAAGATTCTTAGGACCTGCAGACGGAAGTTCGTTGTATCCATGCTCGCTGAGTTTTGCTTTGGCTTCGGCGCTTTTCAGACCTTGATGCATGGTTTTTGATTTAGTTCCTCTAAGTTAGTGAACCTATTGGATTGGTTGTGCAAATGCAATAATATGTCCGTCTTCATCTGCAAGATAACAAACACGATGTCCCCAATCCATTGCAGATGGTGCCGCAATTACTTTTATTTGAAGAGCAACGGCGTGTTGAAACACAGCATCAAGATCTGAAACTGTCCAATAAATTTCACAACGCGGAATTCCATTTCCTGTTTGTGGATGTGGTACCTGATCTCCCAGAATTTTTGCAATACCCTTGTTTGGCATCAGTCCAAGTTTACTCGAATCAGATAGCGTATACTCTGTCATCCCGGGCACGTCAAGAGTTGGTTGCATTTGCAAAAGCGCACTGTAAAATGCAGCACTTTTTGTTTGATCGGCAACGTAAAGAATAAAAAGTGAATGTGAGATTGAATTTGTCATCATTAAAAGTTAATCGACAATAAAAACAACAGCGCCGTTTTTTGATTTGGCTTTGTGCGCGCGTGAGTCATCGCCCACCATATAAACCATACCAGCGTGCAATGAATGAATACTGCCACCTTTATGTTCAACAATGAGTTGTCCTTCCAAAATAAAAATGACATGTCCTTTATCACACCAATGATCGGCTACATATTCTGGAGAATATTCAACCCTGCGCACAGTTACATTTCCAAATGTCTTGATCTTTGTAGAAGTGAATCCACGCATACCCACAGCCTTTTCATTTGGAACGGCATTCCAGTCAAATGATACAGGAAGGAATTTATCGAGGTTCATTTTTAGGTCAAGTCAGTGGAAGACTGGGCAAATGTCGGAAAAATTACCTGAATTTGAGGATTTCAATTGCAAGTCTTGAATTTGATCAATCAAAACCTTTGAAAACTGCTTTAAATAAGACGATTGCTACATGCGTATAATTTTCCCGTCTTCCATTTCAATGATGCGATTGGTGCGTTGAGCAAATTCACCATCATGGGTAACTATGAGCAGCGACTGATTATAGACATCAGATAACTCCTTGAAAATGTCAAAGACCAGTTCGCTGTTTTTTTTGTCAAGATTACCAGGGGTTCATCTGCCATGATGATCAGTGGATCGTTTATTAAGGCACGTGCAATTGCTACACGTTGTTTTTGACCTCCTGATAATTGATTTGGTTTTTTTTTGGCTTCGCTTTCAATGCCTAAAATTTTCAATTTTTCCATGGCCTTATGTTCCACTTCCTGATCTGAATATTTGCCAAGTTTAATACCTGGCAACATAACATTGCGCAGTACAGAAAATTCGTTGAGCAAATAGTGGAATTGAAAAACAAATCCGATTTTTTCATTACGCACACGTGCCAGTTCGGCTTCTTTTTTGTTACGCATTAAAACGCCGTCAATGATCAGATCGCCTTCATAATCGGTATCCATTGTTGACAAAATGTAGAGCAAAGTAGATTTTCCACAGCCTGATTTTCCAATGACAGAAATAAACTCACCTTGTTCAATTGAGAACGTAACTTCCTTCAAAACCTGAATAGTGATCGGGTCGTGGAAGGACTTATTGATATTTTTAGCTTCGAGAATTTTCATCAATTATTTTCCCCGAATTATAATTACCGGATCAATCTTACTTGCCTTCTGCGATGGAAAATAACCTGCAAAATAAGTTGTGACGAGTGAAAAAATTCCACCAATGATATAGAACTTAGGATTGTAACTGACAGGGTACGTTGTGATATGCGGCAGGGCTGGTGTATCAAAAGGAATCTGATCAATCAAAACAGATGCGCCAAACCCAAACAAAAGTCCTAATAGTCCTCCAAAAATTCCAATGGTTAATGCAATAAAAATGAAAATTCGATTGACATCTTTGCCTGAAAAACCAGTGGCTTTAAGAATTGCAATCGAGTCCATTTTTTCGTAAATCATCATGTTGAGAATGTTGTAAATGCCAAATCCGGCAACGATCAAAAGTGTAACACCTACGGCGTAAGATATCAAGGTTCGCACAGAACTACCCGTGTCGAATTGCGCATTGGCTGATTGAATATCGACAGCTTCTGTGTCAAAAAGTTCACTGTATTCTTTTGCCATCTCAGGTGCCAAAGTCATATCGTGCAGCTTGATCTGAAGGTCGGTAATATAGCCTGAGCTTTCACCCAATATCTTTTGACAGGTTGTAATGGATGCATAACTCTGAACTTTGTCCAGCTCCTGAATTCCGGACTCAAATAACCCAACCACTTTTAAGGGGATCCGATCTCCACGCGGATTTGTCACTGAAATTACATCACCAATTTCAACCATCATTTTTTCAGCTCCGGCTTTGCCTAAAATAATGCTGTTAGGTATGTTTTTTAGATCTACAAAATTACCTGCAGTGACATACTCACTGAAAGCAAATAATCTGTTTTCTGCATCTACGTCTATTCCGTTAATGAGACCAGTAAGGTTTACTAATCCGACATTGTAGAAGACCTGTGCAGTCACTTTTGGCGCAACACCTAGAACGCGTCTGTCATTTTCAAGCGCGTTGATGACGGCAAAACTATTTTGAATTTCTGGCCGTTCATTTTTAGGCCTGATTGAGTTCACAAAATTGTAATGGTTGGTATATTGTGCAGAAAGATCTACAGGCTGAATATCTGATGGCAATACTTCTTTATACAGTCTGATATGTGGTGTGCGATTAATAATCAAACTGTCAAGCAATCCATTTAAACCACCCATAAAACTGAGCAGAGCAATGAACATGGTTATTCCAAATGTTACACCAATTGCTGCAATGAGCGTTTGTTTCCACCTCGCAAAAAGAAGTGATCGTGAAACACTGGCAATCAGTTTGAAATTCATTTTGCTGGTTTTGTGATTTCATCTGTTGCAGAAATACCAGAGAGGATTTCCACCATCTTGTAATCTTTCAAACCCGTTTTAACTGCAACGGTATCACCACTCGATTTTATCACGAATGAATCCTGTAATAAATAATTGCGCGGAATCAACAAAGCGTCTTCTTTGGTTTGAATCACAATACTTGCTTCAAAATTCATGTTCGGATAAAGTACTTCAGGTTGCTCCAAAAATTTAGCGGTTACCGTAAATGTTTTGGTGCTTTGATTCATCATTGGATCAATTTCTATAATCGATCCTTCAAAAGATAAATCCTGATAACTATCAAGTGTTACAAATACCTGCTGTCCAATTTTGATTCTCAAAATATCATTTTCATCTACTTGCATTTCCATTTCAAATTCGGTAGCATCACCAATAACAGCAACTGCGGTTTGAGTATTCACCATTTCCCCAACTTCTTTTGTAAGATTATAAATCACACCATCAATCTTACTTACCACGGTAAGGTCATTTGCAAGTGTTGAAGAAATCTGGACGTTCTTTTTAGATTGAGCTGAGTTGTAATCAATCTGTCTTTTTAAATCGTCATATCTGACTTTGGCAGAGTAATACGCATTTTTTGAATTGTGGTAATTAAGCATACTCTGTTCGTATTCAATTTCAGTTCCGATTCCTTGGTCTTTTAAAGTCTGCTGCCTGTTGAATAGCAGCGAATCATTATAGAGTTTATCTTTAGCCAGCCCTATTGCTAGAAATGCGTCATTTAATTTTCCTTTATTTGAACTGAAGTCAGAGTAAGCAGCATTAAGTTCAGCATTTTCCTTGTTCAATTCCTGGACCATGTTGTAAATTTTGAGAATCGGCTGACCCGCTTTTACCGTATCGCCTTCTTTCACAAAGATGACATCAATAATTCCAGAGACATTTGGAAAAACCTGATATTGATTTTTACTTTTTATAGTGCCTGAAGCATATACTGATTCTGTGATTGGTTGAATCGTTGGTGTAATGCTCTCTTTTTTATCACCGCAAGAAATAAGCAGCAACAAAGTTATGGGTAGTGTGAATTGTCTGAACATCATCTTACAAAGGTAATGCAAGTTTACATGGAGCTTATAGATGCATTAATCAGGTAACAAACTGATAAATATCGCCTTTCAGTCAGCCAGAGATTAAATTATTCGATGAAGACTTCATCTGCAAAGAGCCAGCATTTATTTCCAGCGCCGGGGTGCCATGCAGGAATAGATCCCGGGTTTTTACAAATAATTCGCAAGTACTGAGTTGTAATATCTTTTTTAAGGGAGATTTTTTGAGAGAAAGCACCGTACTCATTTACAGGGAACTCATTTTTTACAATCTGCGCAGTGAACCAGTCTTTTCCATTTTTTGAAACCATAAAATGTACTTCAGAAGGATACCAGATCCATGATTTAATATCTTGCAAAACACTCACTGAAATTTTATGTATTTCTTTCTTTTTTCTGAAGTCAATTACAACGTCTAAATCTTTACCCAAATAGCCCTGCCATGCACCTGTTCTGAAATCTGAGCTGCCTTGAATACCATCAATCAAAGCACGTTCACCACCTCCTGAATATTGATTGTCATAGGTAGTCAGATTTTCAATTTTCCAGCTGGAATTCATTTTACTGTAATTGGAAACCACTACATAACTTGGATTGAATTTGCCAAATGCTTTAGCCTTTACAGTTGTTGTGTTTTTTATTTTTTTATTTCATGATGATAAATGTAATTGCGGTCAAGTTGTACATCGTTCAACAAAACACGTTTTACGTAAATATTTTCGGTATTGAAGTTTGTCGTTTTAACAAAGAATGTTTTTCCGTTTTCAAGATTGATTTGCGCTGATTCATGAAGTGGTTTGCCGAGTAAATAAATATCAGATCCCGGAGCAAAGGAATAAAATCCAAGCGAGCTCAACACATACCAGGATGACATTTGACCACAATCTTCATTGCCGCTCAAACCATCCGGATCATTGTAATAAAGTGTGGTTAAAATCTGATGAATGTATTTCTGGCCTTTCCATGGATTGCTTGTGAAATTATAGAGATAGGCCATGTGATGACTGGGTTCATTGCCGTGTGCATACTGACCAATCAATCCGGTAATGTCTGCTTGTTCTCTGCCAGTTGTTTCAGAAGATGTTGTAAATAATTCATCCAGCCACAATTCTAATTTTTGTTTTCCGCCAAGCAGTTCCATCAGGCCATGAACATCATGTGGCACAAACATGGAGTATTGCCAGGCATTTGCTTCAGTATAATCAAAGGTCACTTCTTCTGGTTTGAAATTGTTTTTCCAGCCACCGTTAAAGCGCGGTTGCATAAAAGTAGAGGCAGGGTTATAAATGTTTTTGTAGAATTGAGAACGCTGATAAAAAACAGATGCCAGAGAATCAAATCCAAGTGAATCTGCAAAAACAGCTATGCACCAATCGTCATATGCATACTCCAAAGTTTTTGAAACTGATTCAGATTCATTTTCGGATGAAATATATCCTTGTGTTCTGTAATCTGCAAGTCCTGAATTGTTTTGCATCGCACTGTGAACCATGGCCTGTAAGGCAACTTTGTGATTGAAATCTCGAATTCCTTTCACATAGGCATCCGCAATAACAGATACCGAATGATAGCCAATCATACAATTGGTTTCATTGGCAGCAAGTTCCCAAACAGGTAATTTTCCGCTTTGTAAATAGTGATTCAGAAATGTGTTGATGAAATCATTGGTGCGTTTTTGTTGCGTGATCGTGAAAAGTGGATGTGTTGATCGAAACGTATCCCACAAAGAAAAAACGGTGTATTGTGTTCTGCGGTCTGAATGATGTATTTCATGATCCATACCCCTGTATCGCCCGTCAAAATCAGAAAAGGTATTTGGATTCAGGTACGAATGATAAAGCGCGGTATAAAATATTTTCAGTTCATTTTCAGATGTAGTTGTGATTGAAATTTTGCTCAATTCAGAATTCCATTTTTCAGCAGTTTCTTTTTTATAGCGCTCAAAATTCCAGTCAGGCATTTCTGAAGTCAGATTTTTTCTGGCGCCGTTTATGTCTACAAATGAAATTCCAACTTTTAGAAATAGTTGAGGCGAACCCGCTCCAAATTCTAGAATAAGTTTGGTTGCTTTTCCATCCTTGTTCTTTTTGAATCTTCTGTCAGTTGGCGGTTCAGAAATCTTAATAGTAAAGTAAAAATGCTGATTGGTAGCCCAGGCTTCTGAAATTCGTTTACCAATAATTGTAGAGTCATTCAGAAACATCAAATCGGAATCCAGAAGTTTATCGCGATGTTCCAGATCAATAATAATTTTTCTGTTCTTTCCCTGCGGATAAGTGTATTTATGAAAACCGCATCGGGTTGTAGTAGTTAATTCAGCCCGAATATTATTGTCTTTGAGCTGAACCGAATAGTAACCGGGACTAGCTGATTCCAGAAAATGACTAAAACCAGAACCATATCCACCTTTATTACCTGATGCTGCGCCATTCTCCCAGCGATCTTCACCAGTAAAGGGCATGATCAGTAAGTCGCCATAATCTGATACGCCTGTTCCGCTTAAATGTGTATGACTGAAACCGTAGATAACGGAGTCAGAATAATGATAACCACCGCAGCCATCCCAGCCTTCCAGACGTGTATCAGGTGAAAGCTGGATCATTCCAAATGGCGCGCTTGCACCAGGATAGGTATGACCATGTCCACCGGTTCCAATAAAAGGATTTACATATTCTGAAGGTGATTGACCGATTGAAACGGAAGAAACAAAAAAACTGATGAGAAGTATTCTGACAACTTTGCGCACAGGAATTAATTTGACTTTTTGTCCTGAAATTCTTTAATCGCGGCAGCGGCTCCTAGCACAGCTCCATGCTTGTCATTGATTTCAGATATTTTGAGTTTCACTTTTTCACGAATATTAGGTAAGGTGAATTGACGCATGTATTTTTCAGTGCGTTTGCGTAAAATATTTCCGCTTTTTGCAACACCTCCTGCAAGATAAACATTTTCAACATCAAAGAGATTAACAACCAATGCGATCGCGTACCCCAAATCTTTGGCAACCAGATCCACAACTTCGAGCGCAACCGGATCATTTTTTTTGGCAGCTTTAAATACCTCAAGCGGTGTGATCAAACTTGGTGAAACCTCATGAAGTAATGAACCTCCGCTGTTAAACTCAAGTTTTTCTTTTGTTGTTTTTATGATGCCTTTTTTTCCAATGTAGGTTTCCAGACAACCTGAATTTCCGCATTTACAATCTCTTCCGTCCGAGCGCATGACAATATGCCCAAGTTCGCCAGCCATACCATGATCTCCTGTGTAAAGTTTCCCATGAACGAAAAGGCCCATACCAACTCCTGTTCCCAAAGTTATTACTGCAAAATTTTGATGCTCGCGGGCATCTCCAAAATGTTTCTCACCAACAGCTGCTGCATTTGCATCGTTAATTAAAGTGACTTCGTTTTTAAACTGGCCTTCAAAAATGGTTTTAAGAGGAATTATATCACCCCATTTATTCAGGTTGGGTGCAAATTCAATTTGCTGTGTCAGGCAATTAACACTGGGTGCGCCAATTCCTATTCCATCAAGCTTGCCTTTGTAATTTTCTTTGAGATCACTAAAAATATGCAGTGCAAGTTCCTCTGCAGAATTGACGCTTTTTGTTTTCAGCGTTGACTGGTATTTAAATCCAAATTCATCGTCTACGACACCATAAACCACATTGGTTCCACCTATGTCTATTCCAAGGTAAGTTTTCATGAATTGGGATCGTTTTGTTTTGGGTTGTGCAAAAATACACTTTCGGTTGGTGCTGACATGTGGTTGGAATATTTTTAAAACAAGCTTGTTTATCTCTGTTTGCTCAAACGGTTAGTTCTAAAGTTTTCTAATCTAAATCGATTTATTAATATATCGAAATTACACTATTCAGCTGAAAATTCAAAACAAATTCAAAATAAAAGAATCAAACTAGCCTGAAAAACCAACCCGAATTGTGATTAGTTTTACAATTATTAGAAAACAGTTGGACCAAATGCATATGGACATAAAGAGAAAAATTTTGGTGACCGGGGGAGCGGGGAATATTGGAAGTGCTTTAACGGCAAGACTTTTGAAGGACAAAAGCACTTTGGTAACTGTTGTTGATAATCTAACAACCGGTAGCATTTCTAAACTTGATCTTGGCAATGAACAACTTCAGTTTATAAAAGCCGATGCCAATAACAGACAGGAAATGTCTGAAATCATGATTTCAAACAGATTTGATTTTGTGTTTCATTACGCGGCGCTTGTGGGTGTAAAACGAACGCAAGAGAATCCAATTAAAGTTTTAGAGGATATTGAAGGAATAAGAAACATGCTGAGTCTGTCAAAAAATACCGGCGTAAAAAGATTTTTCTTTTCCAGCTCGAGCGAGGTTTATGGCGAACCAGTCAGTATACCTCAAAATGAAGACACAACGCCACTCAACTCCAGGGTGCCATATGCCGTTGTAAAAAATGTAGGCGAAGCATTTTGTCGTTCATTTCATCAGGAATATAATTTGAACTACACGGTTTTTCGATTTTTTAATACCTATGGTCCAAATCAAACTACCGATTTTGTAATGAGTAAATTTCTGGCAAGTGCTTTGAAAAATGAAGACATTACAATTTATGGTGATGGAAGCCAGTCCAGAACGTTTTGTTATGTAGATGATAATATTGAAGCTACGGTCAAAGCTTTGAATGAAAATCTTTTTGTGAATGATGTTGTAAATATTGGAGGTCATGTAATTGTTTCTATTCTTGATCTTGCCAAAATCATCATTGAGCAAACTGGAAGTAAGTCTAAAATTGTATTTCTTCCGCCATTAAAAGATGGAGATATGACCAGAAGACAACCTGATAATTCTAAAATGCGCAGCATATTGGGACGTGAATTGCTTCCGATCGAACAAGGTATCAAGCAGATGATTGCACACCCTGATTTCCGCAAACAAATGAATCTTCAATAATGTGCGGAATTAACGGAATATTTCATTTCCAGAAATCAAAACCGGTTGCTGGTGAGTTGGAACAAATGAACAGAATACTGGCTCATCGGGGGCCGGATGCAGAAGGTGTTTTCCGGGAAAATGAAATTGAATTTGGGCACCGCAGGCTTTCCATCATTGATGTTTCACAAGGTGCCAATCAACCTATGACCAGCGTTGACGGAAACCTTGTCATTGTGTTTAACGGCGAGCTTTATAATTATCTGGATTTAAAAAATCAACTTTCAGATTATTCTTACAAAACTTCAAGTGATACCGAAGTTGTTCTTGCTGCTTATCAAAAATGGGGAGAGCATGCTTTACGTGCTTTCAATGGAATTTTTTCTTTCGCTATTTGGGACAAATCGAAACGAGAATTGTTTATAGCGAGAGACAGGTTAGGAGTGAAGCCACTTTATTATTATCTGACAAATGATGTTTTTGTTTTTTCTTCTTCGCTGAAATCGATTCTTTCAACGAATCGCTCATCACGAAAAACATCTAAATCGTCACTCGTTGATTACCTCCGTTATCAAACAGTTCATGCGCCGGATACAATCATTGAGGATATATTTGTTTTGATGCCAGGTCATACTGCAAAAGTTGATGAAGAAAATGGTTTTCAAATTAAAGAATATTGGTCGCTCACGCAAGCAAGTCCAAAAAACTTCAAGTCGGCAAAAGATGTGAAACTTGCCGTCAGAAATCAAGTGACTAAATCGGTAGAAATGCAACTTGTAGCAGATGTTCCTTTTGGCGCATTTCTTTCGGGTGGAATTGACAGTTCCTTGCTGGTGGCAATCATGTCACAAGCACGCAATCAGAAAACCGATACTTTTTCAGTCGTGTTCAAAGAAGATCAATTTTCAGAAAAGGAATTTGCGCAAATTATTGCAAAAAAATATCAAACGAATCATCACGAAATTGAATTAAGCGTAAATGATTTCAGAGATCTGATTCCAGAAGCACTTTCATTCATGGATCACCCAAGTGGTGATGGTCCGAATACTTACATTGTTTCTAAAAAAACACATGAAGCTGGAATCAAAATGGCTCTTTCGGGATTAGGCGGCGATGAACTTTTTGGTGGTTATTCTATATTTAATCAATTGCCAGAACTGCAACAAAAAAAATGGTTAAGAAGTTTTCCTGCCTATGCAAGACGACCCTTTGCAAGAATTTACGGAAAATCAAAAGGAACTGTAGCATCGACAAAAATTGCTGCTTTGATGTCGCTTGAAGAATTTGACATTGAAGATATTTATCAGTTCTACCGGCAAGTGTTTATGGATGAGCAAATCATTAAATTGATTAACTATCCAAATTTAACCTCCAATCGTGTATTTGAAATTGTGCGCGATCAGGTAGGGTATAGAAGGGCTGGTTCGCCATTGCCGCGCCTCAGCAAAATATCAATTGCTGAAATGTCAACCTATATGGAAAATGTTTTGCTCCGCGATGCTGACCAGATGTCGATGGCTCATGGACTGGAATTACGTGTACCTTTTCTTGATCATGACCTGGTGGAACTTGCGTTTGGAATAGCTGACAATTACAAGAATCCAGTTTCACCGAAAAAATTACTGGTTGAATCCTTTACAGATTTATTGCCGGAAGAAATTTATAACCGTCCTAAAATGGGCTTTGTCTTGCCTTATGAAATCTGGATGAAAAATGAACTAAAATCTTTTTGTGAAGAGCGATTAAATTGGCTGAAAGATTCTGGACATTTTAATGCTTCTGAATTGGAAACAATCTGGAAACAATTTTTGAGTGGAAACAAATTGATCACGTGGTCTCGTATATGGACATTAGTAGTGTTAGCAAACTGGATGAAAGAGAATGATGTCAAATGATAAAAAGCGAATATTAGTTTGTATCGATTGGTATGAGCCGGGCTTTAAGGCTGGTGGTCCTATTCGTTCAGTGGCCAACATGGTCAACGCATTAAAAAGTCATTACGAATTTTATATTCTAACCAGTGCCTATGATTTAGGAGAAACAGAGCCTTATCCGGGAATCGAATTAAATCAATGGCATGATCAGAATGGCGTATTTGTAAAATACATGGATCATCGGGCGTTAACAATGTCTTCAGTAAAAGGCAACGTTGAAGAAATTGCACCAGACATCATTTATCTCAATTCATTGTTCTCAAAACTTTTTACGATTGCGCCTCTCATGGTTGCAAATCGCAGGAGAATAAAAGTGGTTTTAGCTCCACGTGGAATGCTTGGTGAAGAATCTCTTGCAATGAAAAAAAGTAAGAAAAAAATTTTTCTGAGCCTTGCCAAAATTTTAAGGTTCTTTACTCGTGTAGTATGGCATGCTTCTACTTCTCAAGAGGCGAGTGGAATTAGAAAAGTATTTGGTAAAAGAGCTAAAATTTTTGTTGCGCAAAATATTCCAATTTCGCAGCATATACCATTAGATGATATTCTGAATCATAAAAACACTGGTACTTGCAGGTTCATTTATCTCAGCCGCATTACAGAAATAAAAAATTTACATCTTGCTGTCGCTGCGGCCAAACAACTCCATGCTAAAATGCCTTTGTTTTTTGATATTTATGGCAACATCGAAGACCAGGAATATTGGGATACTTTTAAAGACGAGATAAAAGATCACGGCAATATAAAAATTGAATATAAAGGTGTATTGAATCCATCCGCGATTGCTGATGTATATATGAAAGCCGACTTTATGGTGCTGCCTACAAGACATGAAAATTATGGTCACGCTATCGTTGAAGCATGGGCTAATGGTTGTCCGGTGATCATCAGTAAAAATACACCCTGGAAAAATCTCAATGTGCAAGATCTGGGATGGGATGTTGACATTACCGATCCTGAAAATCTGAGACGAGCCATGCAGGAAAGTATCGATATTGACTTTACTACGTATATAACAATGGTGCGAGCCAGTTATACTTACTTCCACGAGAAAATTTGTGAAGAGTCGGTATTAACTGCAAATCGCCAGTTATTTGAAGAATGAAAACGGATTTAGCGAAATATAACAACAGTTGGTATAAGCCCGGAAATCCGGTGAAAAGAGCATTCTGGTATTTTTTTAATATCGTTTTTTTAATGAATCCCTGGAACCCTTTTAACGGATCCAAGAAATTTGTTTTGCGGTTATTTGGAGCAAAAATAGGGCAGGGCGTTGTCATCAAACCATCGGTTAATATCAAATATCCGTGGAAACTAGAGATAGGCGATTACGTTTGGATAGGAGAACATGCTTGGATTGATAATCTGGCCAAAGTAACAATCGGTTCTAATTCGTGTATCTCACAAGGTGCTTTATTATTATGCGGGAATCACAATTACAAAAAACAAACCTTTGATTTGATTGTCGGAGAAATCAGGCTGGAAGAAGGGGTATGGATTGGAGCAAAAGCTATCGTAACCCCGCGCATCACTTGTTACTCACATTCAATTTTGACTGCGGGTTCAGTAGCAACATCCAATATGGAGTCATATGGGATTTATCAGGGAAATCCCGCGGTTATGATTCGCAAACGACAAATCGTAAATCCAAAAGATTAGATGAAAGCATCAATTATTACGGTTTCATTTAATTCAGAGAAAACAATTATTGATACCATTCAATCCGTCCTATCACAAGATTATAAAGACATTGAATACATCATCATTGATGGCTTGTCCAAGGACAATACAATCAACATTGTAAATTCATTTGGAGATAAAATTTCAAAATTTGTTTCAGAAAAAGACAAAGGGCTTTACGATGCTATGAATAAGGGAATAGATTTGGCAACCGGTGAGGTCATAGGTTTTTTGAACTCAGATGATTTTTATGCAAACGGTCAGGTAATATCTAAAATTGTAAAAACGTTCCAAAAAGAGACCGATGCAGTCTATGCAGATTTGGTTTATGTTGCTGCGCAAGATAAATTAAAAATTACCAGAACCTGGAAATCCGGAACCTATGTATCTGGTTCGTTTTTGAAAGGCTGGATGCCTCCACACCCAACTTTTTTTGTGCGTAAATCAATTTATCAGCAGTATGGTAAGTTTACAGATAAACTTCGTTCTGCTGCGGACTATGAATTAATGCTTCGATTTATTCATAAACATAAGATCAACCTGGCTTACTTACCGGAGGTCATTGTACACATGCGCGCCGGAGGCACCAGTAATGCATCGTTAAAAAATCGCATCAAGGCAAACAGAGAAGATAAATTGGCCTGGAAAATGAATGACCTCAAACCTTCTCCACTTACCTTTATTCGCAAGCCCTTTTCCAAGATCACACAATTTTTCAAAAAGTAGGAATTCAATTTTAAACTAATTCCTGACTCAATTCTTCCAAGAATAGGCTTATCTTTAGGTGGCTTAAAAAAAATCAACCATGAAAAAAATCTACTTTTTTGGCGTTGCATCTGTTCTTTCAGCAGCTGCATTTTCGCAATCAATGAATGAAAATTTTGATACTTATACAGCGGGCAGCTATATGGGAAACAATTCTGCAGCCTGGACTACCTGGAGCGGAACCGTAGGTGGCGCTGAAGATTGTCAAATTTCTACTACACAAGCTTTCAGCGGCACTAACTCAATTTATTTTGTTGGCAACACCGCTGGTGGCGGACCACAAGATGTAATCGTTCCTTTTGGTGGTGTTCATACGACAGGTCAGTTTGTATTCGAAGCAAAGTTTTATGTGGTGACAAATAAGGGAGCCTATTTTAATTTTCAGGGAACAAATGTGGAAGGTCAGATTTGGTCTTTGAATTGTCAGATGGTTCAAACCGGCCAATTGGTTTTGGATGACAGTTATGGTAATTCGATTACAACAACGTATCCAACTGCAACCTGGTTTACGCTTACCATTGATGTGAATTTAAATACCAATGATTGGGAACTTTTAATTGATGGCGTTTCGCAAGGAGTGATCCAAAACACCAACAATCAAGTCGCTTCAATTGATATCTTTCCGGTGAATGCATCTTATGGTGGAAACAACCAAAGTGGTTTTTACATTGATGATTTTACGTACAACCATACACCATATGTTTTGCCAACATTGAATGGCGCAGTTACGAGTATTACTAACATGCAGGGAATTGTTGGAATCAATGTACAACCAACAGTGACAGTTCGTAATTTGGGTACGTCACCAATCACTTCTTTTGATTTAACTGTTGATTATAATGGAACACAACTCGTAGAAAATATTACTGGTGTTAATATCGCATCACTTGCATCATACGATGTAACTTTTGCAAGTGCACTTACACTTGTTGGGGGCACCTTGCCAGTAGTTGCAACTGTGTCAAATGTAAATGGCGGTGGTGCAGATAATGATGCTGCTGATGATGTGAAAACAATTGAGACTACGCCATCTGTGGCTGCACCGGGTAAGGTTGTAGTAGCTGAAGAAGGAACAGGTACCTGGTGCCAATGGTGTCCGCGTGGTGCTGTGTTTATGGATATGATGAGTGATAAATACGATGGCTATTTTGCTCCAATTGCGGTTCACAACAATGATCCAATGACGGTAGCTTCTTATGATGCTGCTATCGGGCCTTTGTTGAGTGGTTATCCGGGAGCTATTGTCGATCGTTTGCCGGTAATTGACCCATCTGCAATTGAAACAGATTTCCTATCACAGATTGTTATTGCGCCAAAAGCTTTTGTGACTGCATCTGCAACTTACGATTCTGGCACAAGCCTTCTAACAATTGAGGTTTCAGCAGATTTTCAGCAAGCTGTTACTGGTAACTATCGATTAGCATGTGTTGTAACTGAAGATGGAGTGACAGGTACAGGTTCTGGTTGGTCACAATCAAATGCCTATGCTGGTGGTGGAAACGGTGAAATGGGTGGCTATGAACTTCTTCCAAGTCCGGTTCCTGCTTCTCAAATGGTTTATGATCACGTAGCGCGAACTATTTTGCCTTCATTCACAGGTCAGTCCGGATCCGTTCCAACATCAGTTGCTAATGGAGAAGTACACAGTTATACATTTAGCGTAACTGTTGATCCAAGCTGGGATTTTAATGAATTGAATATTGTTCCCATGTTGATCAATCCGGCTGGAGATATTGAAAATGCAGGTTTTTATCCAATTGCAACGTTAGTTGGTGTTGAAGAAGAAACGATGAAAACGGACGTCGTGATTTATCCGAATCCTGCTTCAGATATGGCTAATCTAAAAATTGGCTCTGTGGATAATGAAACTGTAATCGTTCGTGTTTACGATATCAATGGTAGATTAATCACAGAAAAAAATTACGGAATGTTGCAAGGTGAAGTTGTTTTGCCTATCGCTACATCATTGATGAATTCTGGTATTTACATGGTTCAGGTGACTGTTGGCGAAAGTCAGACAAACACGCGTTTAGTGGTTGAATAATTAGGTTTTAAATAAATTTGAAAAGAAGCCGTTCATTTTTGGACGGCTTTTTTTTGTGGTCAAAACATCTTTTAACATTTCAGTATTCATTAAATGGCCACTCACAGCATTTGATTTCAAAGAGATTGTGTAACTTTAAAGCAGCATGAACGTTTATAATCTCAAATAGCGTATGAAAAAATCAGCTTTCATTTCAGTCTTATTCCTCGCCAATTTTTCAATTGCGCAGGATGCTTACGAAGATCATTTGATTGAGGTAAAAGTTGTCAATGATACAACCGTACTGCGGTTTGTGAAGACACCTGAACTTTTTGTGGAACAGTGGGACACGCTGGCTCAACCGAATTTCTGGAAAGAGATTATGCATTTGTCTCCAGATTCTTGTTTGTTGAATGTCGCCAGCTCACGTCAGATTTTGGAGCGCACATCTTTGCGTACATGGGATGCAAAAACAGACGAACAAAAAGAAGCATACAAACAAACTCTTCGCGAAAAATATAATTTGGCAGCAGATACACGCATTTTTATGACCACCGGTAAAAGTGATTTCTATCGCTTTGATTTAGTTTTGCCAAATATTTCAAAAGGTATTGATGCTTTTTCAAGATACAATACAGATCCCTGGTATGCCCAAGCGATTCTGATGATTGAAAGTCCGGGTAGTTTGCATGCAAAATCAAATGCAGGCGCTGTTGGACCTTTTCAATTAATGAAATCAGTTGCTATCAACAGAGGTTTGCGTGTTGACAAATATGTAGACGAACGCAAAGATTTTGAGCGCTCTGCTTATGCCTCTTCTCATCTGATTCGAACGGCTTGTGTGCCTGAAGCAAAACGTATTTTGAGCAAATTTGGAATTTATGTTTCTGCTGAAGATGAATTCAGTTTGTGGTTCCGATTAACGGTTCTGCATTGCTATCATGCCGGTGCCGGAAATGTAGATGGTGTATTGACAAATGTTGTAAAACCAACACAAGGAGGCGTTTCACTCATCACCACAATCTGGAAATCTGAATATGGTGGATTTAAAAACTCTTCACAAAATTATTCTCAATTGGCACTTGCATCACTGCTTGTGCTTGATAATCTGATTCACTTAAAATGTGATGAAATAAAAGATTGTAAAGAGGATTAATTTCCCACTACCACTTTGTGAAACTTCTTTTTCTTTGTGCAATATTACTATACCACAAAGACCACTAAGAAGGCACAAAGGTCACAAAGAAATAGGAAAAAATTATTTGTTTTTATTGATTTATCTGCGTTTACCACTACGCGATGAATTAGGCAATTAGATTGTGCTGACAAAATTCCGAATCATCTTGTGACCATTTTCCGTCAACACAGATTCAGGATGAAACTGCACCCCAAAAACAGGAAGTGATACATGCTCAAAGGCCATGATGGTATCGTTTTCTGAAAGAGCCGTAATTTTTAAATCGTCTGGGAAATTTTCTTTTTTCGCCGCCCAAGAATGATACAAACCAACCTGAAATTCTTTTGGAATCTTCTTAAATAATTTTGAAGCTTCTTTCAACAAACATTTTTCTGCGATACCGTGTTTTACAATTTGCTGATTGTAAATTTCACCGCCAAAATATTCAACGATTGCCTGAAAACCTAAACAAACTCCAAGCACTGGCTTGTCGGAAATCACTTCGTCTATGAATCGCATTAAGTCTCCGGCATCTTTTGGAAGTCCCGGACCAGGAGAAATAACGTAGGCATCAAACTCAGACAACTTTTGAAAATTAATTTCATCATTTCGCCAAACCACAACACTTGCATCTTGTGCTTCCAGATAATGCACCAGATTATAAGTGAACGAGTCGTAATTATCTATTAGAAGGATTTTCAAGGAATTGCTTTTTGTTCAATTAAAATGTATGACCACTGCGGCACTAAGACGCAAAGATAGTATTAAGAAATCTTAGTACAATTTCAAATTTGCACTAATTGATCTGTGCCTTTTCTGTGTGATCTTTGAGATTACTTTTTGCTCTCAGATGCCACGAATGTCCACAGATGAAAAGAGAATTGTGAGCGTCTTCAATTAATTCTTATTTTTGATAATATCTTGTACTGGTCAATGCCCTCAAATAAACAGTCAACCAAATTAACTCGACGATCATTCCTTGCAACAACATTAGGACTTGTTGCTGGTTCAACTGTTTTGATGAGCGCAGATGCTAACCATTCTACTAAAATTAAAGAATCAAAAAATAAAAAGAATATGAAAAAAGTGATTTCAACAAAAAATGCTCCATCTGCTATTGGGCCCTATAGCCAGGCTATTTTGGTAAATGGATTTCTGTATACTTCAGGTCAGATTGCGATCAATCCAGAAACGAATGAATTGGTGATGGAAAACATTCAAAACGAAACGCATCAAGTCATGAAAAATCTGAAAGCAATTCTTACAGAAGCTGGAATGGATTTTTCAGATGTTGTAAAAACCGGAATATTTTTACAAAGCATGAATGATTTTCAAGCAGTGAATGAAGTGTATGCTTCGTACTTCTCTTCTGATTTTCCTGCACGAGAAACTGTTGAGGTGGCTAAGTTGCCGAAAGGAGTGAACGTGGAGATTTCTATGATAGCCGCAAAGGGATGATTACTTTCCCTTATAAAACAAAAAATACCCCAGCGTAAAATACAAGGTCACCGTAAGCAGTAAAACGAAATCAATGATTGACAACTCATTCCACATGTAAGACATGTTGAGTACCAAAAATGTAACTACATAAGTTGCTGCGTTTGAAAAAATATAAAGTAGAAATCCTATTTTTTTCTGACGCCAGATGAGAATTAATCCAACCAATGCAACGCCAAAAACAATGAGTTGCACTAATGAATGAATCCATAAATACGTGGTGATATTACCGGGTAGTAGCATTTGGTATTTGCTGCCTATTCGGTTGAAGGCTGCGTCGAGTTCTGTAGCTTTATCCAGCGTTCCCATTAGTGATAACGTCAGGAACGTTAGCAAGTGCCATGAGAATAAATACAGCCAAATGCAAAATCCAATCGCAATTGAAACCTGTGTCAACATGTTGGGTTTTACAGTGCCAACAATAAAGATCCAAATGCGTTGCGGAATATTTATTTTTTGGATTTTTTCAATCATGTTATAAAAGTAGGGAAAATTACTCTAAAATGTGCGTCCGTGGATGTCATCTCCCTCGCTCCCTCTTCAGAAGAGGGAAGGCCAGTTACCGAATGGGTTATTGAAAAAACGCTCGCGTGAGAATTATAAATATCGAATATTAAACATCAAATGTAAAAGGAGTCCTTCCTTTAATATTTAGCGTTTGATATTTATTATTTAAAAATGTTGTCAGCGCTGTCATCTCCCTCGGTCCCTCTTCAGAAGAGGGAAGGCCAGTGTCCTATGGTTAAAGGGCTAAAAGTATTAGAAAAAAAATCTGAAATCAAAAATCGTTAATCGCTAATCGGAAATCAAAAAAAACTGTTGAAGTCGGTAATATGGTCAACAATAAAAAATCCCCCCAGAAATAATTCCGGAGGGATCATCCTTCCCGTTAGGGACCACTATGTGGTAATCAACCGCCTCTATGAAAGACGTCCTTCTGCCCGTTCAATTACAAACGGATATTATTGTTCAACACTTACCCATTGTCCTTTGACGCGTCCGTAAACGGTGTTGTCATACATCGCCTCAACTGAAATTCCAGGTAAATAGAATTTACCTAAATAACTTGAGTTGAGTTGCACGCGGAATGTTTTTTCTTTTCCATTTCCAAGATCGAAATACGTATAAATCCGATCATCGCGAATATCTTGATAAGTGAAGAATGACGATTTATTTGAACTGAATTCATCCATGCGTGAGTTGTGAATTTCCCAACCAGATGGTACAATGTGAACCAAAGCTAATTCTTGCAAATCACCTCTGATTCCAGAATTTGTGACTTTAATCTCGGCAATAAAATCAGTTCCCTGTTTCATTTTAGTGACATCAATTTTGTTGTTTTTCATGTCATAATAGTTGACAGAAAGAGAGATGTTTTTAGACTCGTTTTGTTCGCTGCTAGTGATCGGAGTTCCTTTGGTAATAAGTCTTACGTAAAGAACTCCATCTCCTGTGTTTTTGACAGAAACATTTTTAGATTTTTCATTCAGCTCGAAACTAATCATACTCAAAACTGAATTTCTGTTGCCATCTTTTCCATCTACATTAAAATTGAATTTGAGTTTGGAATCACCTTTGTATTTGCCTAAGAATTTACTAACGGCAAGTAAACTGTATGCCGTTGTTTGTGTGCTCATCCATTCTTCGTTGTTCAAATGATCAGCAATACTTTTTGCCATCGTTGCTGCATCCGTTTTCATATCGAGGAGAACTAAGGTCTCTACAATCATGGCTTCATCTCTGAGATTTGAACCGTAATTGTATGAAAGCTCAGTGTATTCAGGAACAGATTTTCCTTGTCCTTTAATCAATTCAAGTGCAACTTCTTTTTGTCCGGCAACCTGATAGGCCGCAGCTAATCGCCAGCGCGCTGGTAAAGATAAATCAGTACGTTCACGCAATCGATTCATCAGACCAATTTCTGATTTTCCGGCAAGTGCCAGCGTATATAATCGATACGCCTGAGTAAGATCATCATAATAATAACCAGTAATTGTTTGATTTGATTTACTCCAGGCTTTTGCTTGTTTTTTCTGGAAATTAATCCAATTTGATTTCATGTTTGCCGGAACAACAAAGCCTTTTTTCTCAGCTTCAATCAAGAAGTGACCCGCATAATTTGAGCCCCATTCGTTGTCGTATGAATCGCCCGGCCAGTAAGCAAAGCCGCCATTTGACGTTTGAAACGATCTGAACTTTTCAATGGCCGCATTGATGTTGGTTTGAATACTTGCTTTTTTAGTCGCATCCAATTCCATCACATCTGCTAAATACAATTGTGGAAAAACAGAAGAAGTAGTTTGCTCAATACATCCATGAGGATATTGAATCAGATAATCCAATCGTCTGCCCAAATCAATTGCAGGGAAATTCGAAACTTCTAAATACGCTTTGTTCGTTCCCTCAACTCCAAAATAGGCAATGTCATCAGCAAATGATTCTCCCGGATTCAGCACTTTATCTACCGTCACAGTCTGCTCTGCGTTTGGTGTTCTGACATCCAATTCAATATCAAATTTTGCTTTTTCTTTTCCACTGGTTGCAACTATTGATACTCTACCAATTCCGGTTTTTTCTGCCACCTTCAATTTGAAGTTTGCAATTTTATCACCGATTTCTGCAAAGGTCAGGTTCATTGTTTTTTCACCTTCTACTTTGAAAAATTCGTTGACGGTAATTGTGACAGAAACATTCTTTACATTTTTTTCCATCGCAAAAACATTGACCGGTAGGGTTACACTTTCACCCGGACCAACAACCCGTGGCAGCGTTCCGAGTACCATTAAAGGATTGCGCACCGGAACAGTTTTTTCAGTGTGACCATAAGTAGTATTTTCACCCGCAACCACCATCACTCGAACAGAACCAACGTAGTTAGGAATTTGAATCGTATGTGAATTAATTTTTCCATCGGTTTCAAAAGGTCCAAGGAATCGAACCATCGGTTCAAAACGATTTGCTTTGGCAGATTTTTTATTCAATCCATCTTCATCACCACCAATGGCTAAAAGTTTATCCATCTCTTGTGCATAGGCTCCCAGAACGTAGTCATACATATCCCAGGTTTTTACGCCAAGTGCTTCGCGTGCATAAAAATGAGTCCATGGATCAGGCGTTTTAAAATTCGTGAGATCCAACAACCCTTCATCAACAATTGCCAAAGTATAAGTCATTGGTTTATTATTTTTTTCACCAACCTTGATTACTGTTTTTGTTTCTGGTTTTAAAGCATCTGCCATTTGAATGACAGGTTCTAGATGTGATGCAGGATCTTCAACGGTGATAGGAACAACACCGTACATACGAATTGGCAAATCATTTTTTGTTTGCGCGTATGGTTGAATTAAAGTGACGTGTACAAATACGTTTGGATCCATTTCATCCGTGGTTACAAACTCACATTTGGTTTCACCTTTTTTGGTATCAATCCAAAATTTGTCAACGATTTTTGTTCCGCTTTCCAAACTGATCAATGCTTTTCCGTCAGATGGAGTAGGGATAGACAGTTTTACAGTTTCTCCTTTTGTGTACACTTCTTTATCAGTTGAGAAAGTAAGCATAGTTGCATTTTCAGCATTGGCTCTGTTTGCCCGATCTTCATAAGGCCAATCCACGTAAACAATTTGACCAGTTGTATGACCTGAAGTTTTGTCTTCAGCAAGTATTAAATACCGTCCCCAATCAGGTTGATCTACTCTGAATTTATAGATTGCTTTTCCTCCTTTTGTAGTGATTGATTTTGAATCAACGGGGAATGTACTTTCACGTGAAATATAACTAGCTAAATTGTTTTCATAGCTATCCCACCACCAGCGCCATTCAAGTTTGTAGACTTTTACATTGAGTTCACTGTTGACAAACGCACCGCTTTCATTCACTGTAACAAGTTCTATTGGATGATCCTTTCCAGTCACTAAAGTTCCGCCGTACAGTTCGCCTTCAGGTACGCGCATACCTGCATATTGTGAGTAAGGAGAATATACAACAGATGTTCTGTCGATACTAAATTCACCACCGTTTTCAAATACCTTAGTAGTGAAATAAGCTTTCAGCATTCCCGGTGCAGCATCGGTTAAAGAGATACCGTGATCAAAGCTTAATTTACCATTGGCATCTAAATTTCCTTCGTAAATAGTTTTGTCTTCTGATGAAAATTCTTTTAACGGATCATCAAAAATAAAACCGTTGAATTTTTTAAATGTGGTTGCGGTTGCCTCTAAATGCACATCTACTTTTGTTTTTAATCCGCCGGCAATTGCACCGTGTAACCATGCTACTTCCATGCTTACATTTCGGCCAGAACTTTCATTTAATTTTTCACCAGCAAATTTTAAATTGATTTTCAGACGATTTGGTTTTACAGTTTCTATTTTTAGCGGCTTGTAAAACGTACGATTTCCAACTGTTACTTTGGCTGTATAATTTCCGGTCAAAGCTTCTTGTTTGGTTCGCGTTCTGAAATCATAGAGTCCGTTGCGTGAAACTGTTTTTGTTTTTTCAAAAATGACATTTCCTTTAGGGTTGATTAATTCCATTTTTACCGGATGTGATTCTGGCAAAACATTTTCTTTATCTTCCAACATAAAAGAAACGAAAAGGCTATCACCCGGGCGCCATACACCGCGCTCAGCGTAGATGAATCCTTTGATTCCGTGTTGAACCGTTTCACCTGAAACATCGAACTTACTCAGTGATAAACTTTCACCGTCATTCAATTTAAGATATCCTTTTTGACCATTTACTTCGGCAACCGCAACAAATGGTTTTCGGTCCATGCGCAATTCGGCCATCCCATCTGCATCGGTTTTTGTTTCTCCTAAAAGTTGTTGCTGAAAGTCATAAAATTTAATAGTGGTTTCAGCTAAAGGATCTGTTGTATTTAAATCTGTTGTGAAGATGTGCATGGTTTTATCACCTCCCGCTTTGGCAATCATGCCAATGTCTGTCACCAAGACATTTCTTGCTGATTTGAAATTGCTGTAGAATTTATCATTGCATGGATCATTGCGTTCACGTTGTTCTTTTTCGTAGTCGTAATCTTCATAATAATAATCGCCTTCATAGTAGTCGTAGTAATAGTAATCATCGTAATAACCGTAACCGGTTTCCCAATCATTTTCATTCCATTCCTGATCACTACATGTGAAAGCAAAGACGGTCAGATCCTCATCAATTTCGGGCTTTTCCGAACATTGATAGATCGAATATTCTTTTTTGGCAGACAACTCAACGCGGTAGATTGCGCCTGGTTCCAGATCAACAAAATTTGAAAGATTGAGGGAGAAATTATTCCAGTTATTCAATTCCAAATCGCCGTCTGGATTCAATTCAATTTTTTCTTTGTGAACTTCTCTTCCAACTCTTCTTAACTGATAGGTTCCATCGTAACTGTTCTCCTGAAAAAACTGAAGTACATTGTCTTCATAAATTTTGGTAATCGAAACGTCTACCGCACTCAAGTTAACAGCTTTGAATGGAAAGTGGCTGTCACCGCTGCGTGGAACAATGTTGCCTTCACCAATCAACTCAACTTCTGGCGCAATATCATCAAAGTAAATTTTGAAAGATTCCATTGAAGTCATTTTTTCTCCTTTGGAATTTTCTACACCCAAATCTATGTTGACTGTTTCGGAGCCGGTAACACGTTCATTCGGATAAAGAATCACAACCTGATCATCGACAACCATGGTCACATCATGATCATTCAAATATATTAAACCGTCAAATAGCTGCGATGTATTCAAAGGATCTGAGAAATGAACTTTTACGTATTGTTGCGGAGAGTGATTTACCTCTACATCCAGCACAACGAATTCATTGATTGAAGGAATTTTAATGGATTTGCTGCCTTCATTTTCAATGCCTGCATCAGCACCATTCCACACTAATTCCAATGACGATCTTTTTTCTTTTCGTAAAATATCTTCAACCGTGAAATTCCATTTGTATTTTGATTTCTTTTTGAAATTGATTTGCAGCGCATTGCCGTCTTGCGTGGCTGTCATGAGATTAACAACTTCTGCCGAATCGATCACATCTGTAAATAAAAGTGAACCTTGCAGATTTTGTTTAGAATAATCGGATGCGTTGTAAGTTGCGAATCGCTCAATGTCAACTTTAAAATCTTTGACAATGGTTCTGAAATTGAATTCAAAAAGTTCATAACCAGCCTCCACTTCCATAAGCTCAGCCAGATTTACACTTCCTTTATAACGCACGCCAGAGTGCAACAATTCAGTGGGATCAAATTCCAGGGTTTGATCATCCAACCATTTTACAGTCCCTTCTGATTCTGGATAGATCGAAAATACGGACGTCATATCGTCTTCTTTTCTTTCTTTTCCAACGGCATCGGTGAATTGAACTTTAATAGTTCCTTCTGATGAAATAGTTCCGCCGGTAAAAGCTGAAACGTAACGGGAGAATGCCGGGTCAATTTCAATCAATTCAGCATCTTCAACTTTTCCGCTTCCACACGAAAAGAGAAAGAGCAGGGCAAGCAGGTAAAATAAATTTTTCATAGTGTGTCATTAAGGATGGATCAAATGTAGAACAAATGTCCTCGTGACTCTATGAAAGTTAATAGATTAATGTGCACACTTATTAAGTGCAAGTGAAATGTGATTATCTGATTTTGTCTTGATTATTAACGCTCTGAGTAGGACTCAATACCGTCTTCGGTCACGATATAAGTCTTGCGTTTGCCTGCTTCCCGTGAAAAGAGTACATCAAAAATGATGCTGTCTGAAACATGCATTTTTATCATTGCATAGTCTTTGTATTTATCAGAGTGCACATGATTTTTGCATGCCGGGCATAAAAAGGATACTACTTCTCCGGGAGTGAATTCAGTGTCGGGTTCGTGAGAGTAACTGTAATTTCCAAAGGTTGTAGCCAATCTGATATGACCTTCTTCACCATTATGTCTTTTTGTACTAAGTACAATATGACCGTTACTGCTTAGCAGGTCTGAACAATGCGGACAATGAAAATTACAATCTTTGATTTCCATAATCTTGGGTTAGATTGGGTATCAAAAATGTAGAGAGATTTTGCGAATGCAAGAAATAATTTAGACGAACGACGGAAATACGCTGATAAATGCCCTTTTTTGTACCTAAACCGTTTTATGTGGACGATCTCAGATGATCAATTCACTTTCACGAATGTCACTTTGGAATTTTCCGCCCGGGTAGGCGTCGTTGTAATCAAAGTTTAGCCAAATGAATCCTTTATTGTCTTCGTAATAAAAGATTGACTTTCCTTTAGCTTCATCTTTGAAATAGACGTTTTTAATCAGATAGACAACAGTTTCGAGATCTTTTGCATCGCCAAATTTCACTTCCGGATACATATGACCGCTTCGGGTACCATTGCGTTCTACAATGGTTCTGACCAAACGTACTTCGCCGCCAATCGCTTTAATACAGGCAGCCATCATAATTGAGTAATCATCACAATCGCCTTTAAAATTATCATCATACTGCAATTGGCCAAGGGTTTCGCTGGCTTTTGAATAATACTCTTCGCCAACCGGGTCAAATACATATTTCCAGTGACCGTAGATTTCTTTAAATACACTAAAGAACTGAACCCACTTGCGGTTTGTTGACAAATAAGCCTCTTCTTCAAAATGTTTGACTCCTATACTCGCTGCGTAATTACGCAAATCTGAATTGGTGTAGTCAATCGCTTCTCTTAATTCCTTTTCACGTTTGAACTTCTGATCTTGTGAAAGAAAGGTTTGCTCCAGTGAATTTTCAGAAAGATCATACAAAAATTGAGCATAGTCATGGTAGAGATTGCTCATGGTATAGAAACCTGCAAAGTTTGTAACGGTAAGTACCAGCAAGCCCCCTACCAATGAAATGTATACTACGGTTCTGAATTTTCGCAAAAGGTAATAGGCAATAAAAAAGATCACGAGAAAGAGGAGGATATGATCCAGCCGTATGACAGAATCGCCTATCGGAATTTCGATTGCCGGAAAATACTTGTACAAAAGCATAAACAATGGCATTGTAAGAATAGCGGCAACCAAACCAATGATCACAATTGCATAGCCGTGATGTTTAGTTGATTCAACTTCTTTTTCAGAACCTGAGTCTTTTTTGTGTTCGGTATTTTTTGCGCTTTCTTCGGCAGGCTGATCCATACATCAAAAGTAACGAATGAACCCAATTAATATTTAGCCAGAAGCTAAAAAATACTAAAGATTTATTATTTGTGATTGTCTGGTGATTGAAGGGTATCTGAAAACAGAAACCCGGCGAGTAAGTAGCTGCCGGGTTTCGTTTTTTTCATTTCAAAAGTTGATGATAAACATCAGAATTAAACTAGAACACGTAAGCTTCAGACAAAGGGTTGGGGATTGTCTAAATTAATTATCTTTAAGCCCTCAAATCAGAGTAAAATCAAGCATATGAAAAATATTACAGTTATAGGTGCGGGTACAATGGGTAATGGCATTGCGCATACGTTTGCACAATTTGGTTATTCAGTTACCCTCGTAGATATTTCAGAAGAGTCTTTGAAAAAAGCATTGGCTACCATCGCAAAGAATCTGGATCGTCAGGTAGAAAAAGGTAAATTATCTGCTGAAGACAAAAATAAAACGCTGGGAAATATTACTACGCATACAGATTTGAAAGCGGGAGTTCAGAATGCTGAGCTGGTTGTTGAAGCAGCTACAGAAAACATCGACTTGAAATTAAAAATCTTTAAGGATATTGATGCAGCAACCTCTTCAAATTGCATACTGGCAACCAATACGTCTTCTATTTCAATTACAAAAATTGCTTCAGTCACTTCAAAACCTGATAAAGTAATTGGAATGCACTTCATGAATCCGGTTCCGGTAATGAAATTGGTTGAAATTATTCGTGGATACTCAACTTCCGATGAAGTGACCAAACTGATCATGGACGTGAGTAAAACTCTTGATAAAGTTCCGGTTGAAGTAAACGATTATCCTGGATTTGTTGCAAATAGAATTTTAATGCCAATGATCAATGAAGCTATTATTACATTGAACGAAGGTGTTGCCGGTGTTGAGGAGATTGACACCGTGATGAAACTTGGAATGGCTCATCCAATGGGGCCGTTGCAATTAGCTGATTTTATTGGTTTGGATGTTTGCCTTGCCATTATGAATGTATTATATACTGGATTAGGAAATGACAAATATGCGCCGTGCCCGCTTTTGGTAAATATGGTTACAGCAGGTAAAAAAGGAGTGAAGTCAGGTGAAGGGTTCTATTCATGGACACACGGCACAAAAGATTTAGTAGTTTCTTCTAATTTCAAAAAATAAGATCGTAAACGATGCCACGTCAACACACGGTCAGAAAATCCAGCAAGGCAGGTGCTCCTCCCGGAACGCTTGTGCATATTGGAACGCAGCGTCGTGATGATGTGACCATTACTGTTTTTGATTATACTTCTACCGAAGTTAGCGAGCGTGAATGTGAAGTAGCCGATCTCGATCAATACTGCAACAACAATTCGATCACCTGGATTAATGTTGACGGATTGCACAATACTGAGCTGTTGCAGAAAATTGGTGAAAAATTTAATCTGGACAAACTATTGCTGGAAGATATTTTGAATACCAATCACCGGCCAAAAACGGAAGTGTTTGATAAATATCTTTTTGTCACACTCAAGATGATTGATTTGAATCCTTCAAAAGACGGAATCATCCATGAACAAGTCAGTTTTGTAATGGGTGATGGCTGGCTGATTTCATTTCAGGAAGAAGGTGGTGATGTATTTGACAGCATTCGCGAACGTATTCGAAAACTGCAAGGCGAAATTCCAAAACGAAAAGTAGATTTTTTACTGTACCGCTTATTGGATACGGTAGTTGATAATTATTTCTTTGTCACCGAATATTTCAGTGATAAAAACGCAGCCATTGAACGCGATATTTTTAAAAATCCAACGCCGGAAGCATTAAGAGAAATTCAAGCATTGAAAAGACAGATTGTAAATTTTAAACGGGTTGTGCTTCCGCTGCGCGAGGTGGCCTCTGGTCTTGAAAAAGACGGGGGGCAACTAATTGAAAAATCGACCTTAAGATATTTGAGAGATCTTTACGAACACATCATTCAGGTCAATGATAGTATCGATTCACAACGTGAGGTTGTTGCCAGCGTACAAGATCTTTATCTTTCAGGAACCAGCAACAAAATGAATGAGGTCATGAAACTCCTCACCATCATTTCTACCATTTTTATTCCGCTCACTTTTATTGCAGGAGTTTATGGAATGAACTTCACCAATCTCCCTGAAAAAGATTGGAAATACGGTTACTTTATTATTTGGGGAGTGATGATTGTGATTGCCATTGGCATGTTGATTTATTTCAGACGCCGGAAGTGGTTGTAGGATTCTGTTTTATTTTTACCGCAGAGACGCAGAGGGCGCAAAGACTTCTTCTCAAAGTGGAATCAAAATTTATGTGAGGATATTCTTTCAACCATGAAAATTCAAACAACTTCTTTAGTAAATACTTTTTTTTTCTCTGCGTCCTTTGCGCCTTAGCGGTGCCTTAACTTAGGCTCACTAAATTGTTTTCTCCCAATCACTCCCACACCAATTCTTGAAAATACGTTTTTCCAAATTGGAAGGTGCTTTTGATTTAATAACTGAATAAATTGGAAAATAGCTTTTGTTGGTATGTGGTCCAAAAAGAGAAATGATTCTTCCCGCGCGACTCACCGTTAACTCAAGTTGTGTGTCTTTAAAATACTCTACCCATTTGTCAAGATTTCCCGCAATTCGCATTCCGTTCACAGAAACAATTTCATCTTCCAGCACTACTTTCGCAAGATCAGCCGTGCTGCCCGGTGAAATTTGTTTCACAATAGTTTTATCTCCAACCAACAATGTTTTAACACCAAGAATAGCTTGTGAAGCAAGCGGGTTGGGTGACATTTTAATGGTGAGGCCTGCTGTTTCTAGTGCTTCTACTAAAATAGATTCGAACGAATGTAAGCCGTAAAAATAATTTTCAAAGAGCGTATCTAATTTTTCACCAGCAAATTTTTCGACTGTTTTTTTGTAATCACTTTCGGTGTATCCTTTTTTCTTTAGCGCAAATTTTTGATACAGTTCAGCCATCACATCATGAAGCGATTGTTTGTTGTTTGTCGCTTTTCTGATTTTCATGTCGGTAACAAAGGCAAGTAAGGCACCTTCATTGTAGATACTTGTTTTTCTGTTTGGCGCGCCGGGAACGTAGCCATCTAACCAGGTATCAAAGCTGGATTCTGCAACTGAATAATTGAAACGTCCGAAATTGTCAAAGTGTTTTTGCAATAATTTTTCAAGTTCTTTTCGATACCAGACAAAATCGCGCACACCTGCTTCGGCTAAAAATAAATCACCCATATAGGTTGTTACACCTTCACATACATAACCCAGTCGCGAATAATTTTCTTTTGAATAATCATACGGTTGCATATCTGCCGGGCGAATGGTTTTTACATTCCACGCATGATAAAGTTCGTGTGAACAAACTCCAAGCAAATCATCATAGCCCTCTTTCATGATTTCATAACCTGGTCCCAAAGCTAATACCGTACTGGTTAAATGTTCAACTCCGTGGTAGTTAGGGTAGGGTACAATCTGAAAGAAATAATGATATTCTTTGGTTGGAAAAGCACCAAATTTTTGAATCTGAGAAATCGTAAATTTTTGAAAATCGGGTAGAATTTTTTCCCATTCGGGGCGACATTCACCTTGAAACCAAAGATGAAATAGAACTCCTTTGATCGTAATATCTTTATGCTGCAACGTTGCGCTGGCAATGAATGGCGAATCTGCTAATTCATGAAATGATTTTGTACTAATGACATTTTTTTTGTGTGGGGCACCGCACGCTAGTTTGAAATTTGTTGGCAAATCTAATTTCAATTCACACGCATCATCAATCTGATCTTTCGCATAAATCAGACAATTAACAGGGTTGACATAAAGTTGCTGATCATTCATGAATGTAGAACCCGCATTTAAGTCAGCCGCAAAATAAGAGTAACGAACTTTTATTTTTGTTTGTTTGTTGAGTTCAACATTCCACGAATCTTTGGTCGTTTTTTGAAAAGCAATTTTTTTTCCTTTTTCGTCAAAGACAGAAAATCCGTGAATGTTTTTCGCAAAATTTCCTAATTCATATCGTCCCGGTCTCCATGCCGGTAAACAGATTTCAACTGATTTTTTTCCTTTGACATCAATCTCCGCCTCAATGGGAATGTATTGTGAATTGGGTTTGTTATAGTTTATTTTATAATTCATTTTTGAATGAGATTGTGTGATTAAATTTTAATATTCGATGTCAAATGGTTCAACAATAATTTGAAAAACATCGCCGTTTGCACCGCTGTATCCACCTGAACCGTTGTTGCCTTTAGCACCCGCATTGGCGGCTGTTTGTCCTTCAAGTGGCTTACCTGCTTTGCCACCGTCGCCACCATTGCCTCCATAACCACCACTTCCACCAAAATTGTAAACGGCAAATTTAGATTGAATATCACTTGCATTTGGATGAACAAAAATATAAACACTTCCTCCGGGACCTCCGTTTCCACCTGTTCCTCCAATACCACCTTGACCACCGTTACCGGGTGCTTTTAATTTATTGTTGTTATTTGATCCATCTTTTCCGTCACCGCCATCACCTCCAGCGCCACCTGTTCCGCCTGACCCACCGTTGACATTAAATTTAAAACCGTATCCTTCATTTTTAATTTTGTAGATATAGTTTTGAGAGGAAGTGAGATTATTTACTTTGATGAAATAAAAATCACCACTGTCTTTCCAAACATAGACGGTGAGATTGTCGCCGGCAAATCCATCACCACCAATCAAACCATCACCACCTGCATTGCCATCTCTGAAAAGAAGGGGAGTGGTTCCTTTCGAACCCTTTTCACCAGTTGATCCACTTTTTCCGGCAAAGTTGAGTTGAACGTCACCTTTATAATTGAATGGAATTTCTAAAGACGCTGAAAGATTTACTTCATCCTTTATATAGGAAGCCGAAACACGAATCAGATTTGTACTTAGTTTTTTTGGATAGTTATCAATTCGAAAAATACCGTTGCTATAAAAAGCGCCTTGCACCGTTACTTTCAACTCGTCTTTATTGGTGACGTCTTTCTCTTTTCCATTGCTGTAAATAAGAATGGAATTTAGTTCAACAGCATACCCATAATTAATAAAAGCAGCTTTATTATAGCGTAATTCCAACGCAACTGGTTTTTTATTTCCCTGAAAGATGGCACAACTTGTTGCAATAAATGTTACTAGCAACATCGATATGAAACGATTGAATTTAATGGCCTTCATGCAGTTTCAAAAGTAAAGAAATATCTCACGCAACAAACAGAATTTTTGACAGCTCAAACAACTAAATCTGTAAATCTTTCAGAAATAGTGCTGGTTATCGGATTATTATACCTACATTTGTGTACTTCTTTGGAAGATTGTATCTCATTCTGGTTCGTAATCCCTTTTTACAAGTCGATATTTTACATTTTCCCGAGCGGTAAAACCGACGCGTGTTCGTAAGAATATTAGTCACAATTAGTAAAGTAAATTTAAATCGCTCAACCCTATAAGGAAGGGCACAAAACAAACACAATGAGTAAAGGAACAGTAAAATTTTTCAATGAAGCTAAAGGTTTTGGATTCATCACAGGTGAAAACGGACAAGAAGTTTTTGTACACGCAACAGGTTTAAGTGACCAGATTCGTGAAAACGATGAAGTTACCTACGATATACAAATGGGTAAAAAAGGCGAAAATGCGGTTAATGTAAAATTAGCGTAATTCGTTAAATTTAATATTAAGAAAAGCAGACTCTCGGGTCTGCTTTTTTTTGTGCCATATATTTCCTCGCGCTCGTCTGCGACGAGTGTGTTCCTTAAATGGCGTTTGTAACGCCTAACATAAAATCAGTTTCAGAGGATAATTCTTAAAAAAATATCCGGGTTACAAACGCTACCATTCTTCTAACAGAAAAAGTACGCACTCGTCCGTCTCAGGTGGACGAGCAAGAGTAGAATATTTTAATTGAAGATCTAATTTTTCTTTTTACCCCAAGGATAAACATTGAGTCTGCGAGAGAACTCAATGTAAAAACCAGAACCACGCGACATCAAACCAGTTCGGCTAAAGAATTGTTCGTTGTTAATCAAATATTCATGCACGTATTCAACACGACTTATATTTCCAAAGCCTTGAATATAAAATGCGTTTATGGAGAGCCAATATTTCTTCTTCAGATAAAGATCATTTTCAAAACCAATTTTTAAGAGTCCATTTATTTTTTTTTCTCGGTATGATTGGAGATATGTACTCAGCAAGCGATCACCGTTTGGCGCAAGTGGTATATCCCAAAAAAATGGAAAGTATTCGTTGTATCCGTCGTTGATAAAAGACCCAACACCAATTGAAAACCAAGTTTGCATTAAAGATTCTTTCTGTGAAATTTTAAAAGCGTAACTTAAAGTAAAACGCTGTAATTTTACGCCCAAATACGAGACAGCAAAAGCTCCGTGTTCGGGAGAGTAGTATGGTCGAAAAAATGATTGCGCTCTAAAGTTGGCTACATCTTTATTCCATGAAACTTGAATGATACGGCGATCATTCTTGTAACGAATGCCTACACCGAGTCCAAAAGCGAAAGCTGGATGTTTTACTATTCTTGAGCTGTTAGCAACGGAGTAGGGCGGGTAGAAATATTGATTTTCAAAAATGTTGTTTTCTGAATTAAAGTTTGGGCTGGCGGGATCAACAAATGTAGTTGCTGCTTTGAAGTTTAGATTGGGATTGATGAAGAAGTTTACTTGGGAATTGCAGTTGAAATTTAATATCGTACATAGCAATGCTCCTGAAAATTTCAATCTCCTTGTTAGGTGATAAAGTTTATTAATTCTCAAATTAGAAATAATCTCCTGGATACTCATCTGCCAAATTAAAGGTCTGTAATGCAATCTATAAATTAAATGTAGTGTTTTTTTTGTTTGGAGTTTTTCGTTAATGCATACATGTCGCCATTATTGTGGAACGGAGCAGGACGAATGTCCAACGCATGGATAGGTACTACCTAAACAACTCAATCTCCACCCGTCTGTTTTTTTGTCTTCCTTCTGATGTATTGTTCACGTCATCTGGATCTGTTTCACCGTAAAAAACAATTTGAATGCGGGTTGAGCTAATTCCTTTGCTTAACAGATATTCGTAAACTGATTGAACACGATTTTCAGAAAGATTCAAATTGTAGGCGTGGTTTCCAACGTCGTCTGTGTGGCCGCAGATTGTGATTTTATATCCTGGATTTTCTGTCAGCAACTTGACGAGTGGGTCTAGTTGGTTTCTGTGATTGTCAGTGATATCGCTTTTATCCGAATCAAATAATAGGTTTTGAATGTTGAGACTATCCCTGCCAGCAGCATCTGCGTAATCTAGACGTTTGACATTTTGATTGAGCGCAAAAGAAGAAAATATAATAAACCCCGGATTACATTTTACACCTTCTCCATGTCGAATAATTAAAGTATCAATGGAGTAATATTCTACCAAAACATAACCGTTTTCATAAGGCATAACCAGCGAATCATCCACAATGGTAACACCATAAGAAGCTGAAAAAATGGGGTCGCCAGAAAAACCAAGATAATCAATGAAGCCACAATTACCAGGGCCACCGTTGATATCACTTATTGTAAATTTCAAATCTACTTTTTCAGAAAAAATAAAGGTGTACTCATGAATTTCAGCTCCGGCCGCCATATTAAATATTCCAGTGCAAAGACCTCCTCTGTATCCGCCGTCATTTACCAAACCTGATACTTGCAGGTCTATTCCTGTGCTATCAATGTTCAGATATTTTCCTCCACCTGAGCGATCAACATATCCGTCCTGATGCCAATCAAATGACTGACTAAAGCAAGCAGAGCAGACGAAGAGATTATAAACAGCGGTTGAAATAATCTTCATGGCAAATAATTTATGTGAACATCGACGTGTTTCTTCTGAGGTGATTCATAGAAGCGTGCGCATAGTAAGCTATAACTAATATATGAAATTTTTGAGTACCGCTTCTTTTTTGTTTACTCTCGCGCTCGTCTGCAAGACGAGTGTGTTCCTTAAATGGCGTTTGCAACGCCTAACGTAAAATAGTATTTTTAGGATAATTGTTTGCAAAACCCGCGTTACAAACACTACTATCTTTCTAACAAAGAAGATACACACTCGTTTTGGAGACGAGCGCGAGTAGCAGAATTCTCTTTTATTTCTTATCCATGGTAACAACCCAAATACCGCGTAATTCATTGAGGTCATATCCCGTGGCTAGATCAGACGGATAGAGTTCTTGAATTTTTTTGAATGTTTCTGAAGTCATTGTTTCATCCTTTTTTCCATGACATTGCAGGCACAATGCATTTGTCAGGATTGGATAATAGCCAATCATCTTGCCGTTTGATTCGTGAACTTCAGCAAGTACATTTTCTCCATTCAATAATTTTTCCTTTTGGTTTTTTATGTAATTGAGTTCTTCAGAATCTGCCGCGTTCAAAGGATTTCTGCTTTGGTCACTGACACGTTTTATGGATGTGTTTAGAACGATCGCCATACTATCCGTTAGTGAAATTGCCTTTGTATTACAAAACTCAATTGCGTTTAATGGTCCACCGTTTCCAAGCGCATCCAAGAGGTTTTGTTTGATTACAACTTGCGCACTTGCAGAAATGCTGTCTCCCAAAGCAAGGTAATCAGCATCGGTCATTGCTGAATTGTTTTGCTGAGTTGAATCAAGAGCATTTATTTCAGTGTTTGAATCACTTCCATTACAAGACAAAAGACACATTGGAATGGAGACAACAAAAATTTTGATGGAGATTTTCATAAATTGGTTTCTTAAAATAAAGTTTGGCAGAAATAGTTAGATCGTTATCGAATAAATCATTTTTATATCTCTCGCGCTCGTCTGCGACAAGTGTGTTTCTTAAATGGCGTTTGCAACGCCTAACGTAAAATAGTCTTCATGGGATAATTGTTTGCAATACCCGCGTTACAAACGCTACCATTCTTCTAATAAAAAAAGTACACACTCGTCTTGCAGACGAGCGCGAGTTAATATTTAAATATTTTAAGCCCCCAGCGAGTTCAAGGCCTCATAAACTAAAATCACTGGCCATACGATTGCTTTCAATAAACCCAAAGCGCCCATCCAAAATCCGGTTGAGGTTGAAATAAAATAAATGGCAGCGCCAATAAAACCCATTCCGTAAACTGTATTGCTGCTAGCTTGATGCTGAATTTGTTTTTTCATGATTTAAGATTTGAATCAAAAATCGGAAAAAAGGAGCAGTTGTAAACTGATGCTGATTGGTGTGCCGGATGATTCTGATCACCCGGTTAATTAAAATAGAAATCTGCTGTATAATTATCTGGATCCAGCTGCTTTTTTTGCATCACACTTTGAAAGAAATCGTCCATCATTTCCAGATGGAGAATGTACATTTTTAATTGCCCATTTAAAATTTCAGTGTCTGGTTGTGTGAATGCCGTTCGCCAAAAATAGCGCATCAAAAACACGGAGGTAAAACTATTATGCTCAAAATATTCTTTGATCGAAACTGAATACAGTTCTTTGGAGCAGCTGTTTTTAAAAAAGTGAAAGGGTTCATCCAGTTGAGTATTGGCAAACATCAGAATCGGAATTTCATACTTTCTGTTTTTCGTTTTTACAACATCATAAACGTAGGGCCACATGTCTTTGATTTGAGCGGTATCTGTTTTGTACTCAATGGTTGTTTCGAGTGATACGAAAGCATCAGCCCATTCTCCTTCATGCAAAAAGCACCAGCCGGTTTGTGCTCCCCAACTGTGGCCAGCATAAAATGTGTGTTGATTCGAGCTAAGGGTTTTTGCAAAGTCAATAACAGTTTTAATTTTGGATTGATCGTTTGTCACGCTCTCTGACAAACCATAAATAAGCTCGGTATAGGGCAGATGAAAATTGGCAGTAACAAAAATGTAGCCTTTTGAGGCAAAATATTCAGCCATGACATAATTTTCATCAGACACGCCTTGTGTGCCATGGTGATAGACAATGACAGGATACTTTGTTTTCTTTTGAATTCGTGAATAGATACTTTTTGTGCGCGTGGTTTTGATTTTTTCAAGGACATCTTCGTATGAAAAAGATATGTAGTCGATTGCTTCGTATGTAGAAAGATCAGTGGCAATATTTGCTTCAATAAAGACAGCTTTTGCCTGTGAATTCAATTTTTCATAAACATTACTTAGTGGAACTGGCAGTTTACGATTTCTGAAATCTCCATAACAAAGGTGTTTTGCTTCAGAAGTTGGTTTGATGGGATGCCAGACTTGCACAAACAATGGTGCTGGACCGGTATATCCATACTGGTTGTATTGGCTGGAGTCTGAATAGAGTAGGGTGTCAAAAAAACCAACATCATATTTACCCATTTCAAGTTCAGTGTAAAATGAATCCTGGGCAGAGCTGCTTAAACAAATTACAAGTGCAGTGATTGAAAGAATGGGTTTCATTTGATGCAGATTTTTCCAAAGTTAAGTTAGGCGTTTTTTTGTTCCAGCATAATTCTTTGCAAATCTTTCAATTCTGGATGCAGTTTGAATTCGCCTTTGCGTAATTCAAGTTCGTTCAAAATCTTTTGAAAGTCTTGTTCAGAAAAAGTATAGCGGAATTTAGAAGTTGATTCTTTTCCATCTTGTTCACGTCGATGATTTTCTTCTTCTAATTCAGCGCTGATGCTTTCGTAAATGGAGAATAAGGCTTGTTGAATCATTTCTTCATCCTCTTCGTAAAGAGCTTTGGTTAAAAGCGGACCGCTGTCTTGTAAATAAGAAAATCCTGCAAAATAAGTAATCGCGTTACGCCATTCATCTGAAAATTTATCCCACACTTTTAAGAGCAAATTCCACTCATCCGCTTTCATCTGATAAGCGTAGTCAATGCCAGTATCCGGAAATTCGACATCCAGGCAAACGGTTTTTTCGTCTAAAAAATAGAGCAGTGAATCTGATAAAGGTTGTTTTGACATGGAAGCTATTTGATAGTCAAAAGTAATGAATAATGAAGTTTAAAATGTATTGTTAGGGTATTTGTGAATGAAGATTATGTTTTTAACTTTAGAATTTGTTCAACATGCTAATGGCCTAACAAACATCAATCGAATTGGAAACACTGTCTATTAGAAAACTCTCACAAAGAAATTTGGAAATAATTTTTCCAACTATTTTATCGATTGCTTTGGGTGTTTATGTATTGAGAAGTTTTGAATCAGATTTATCTTATACCTTTTCGGTCCTCTTTTTAATCATAGGTACAATTGGATTTATTTTTTTACTAATCCAATATTTGACAAGAATAAGCGTTGACACTATCGGCATCTGCCAAGTGCGTTTTGGTAAAGAGAGAAAAATAAAATTCGAAGAAGTGAGAACTTTTGAAATCTACAAAACGGGTCGGTTCGGAAACACCAGATTAAATAAGCGTGATTTGCAATCTCTGGATATTAAAAGTGAGCGAATAATTCTGGTTTCAAAAATTGAACACAAAAAACCAACACCCTGGTGGAAAAGAGACGCGCATACAATTTCAATTCCATTTCAAGATGTCGTTTTCAGTTTAATAGAAAGTAGGATAAAGAAATAAATTAATCTCCCGGATCGTTTATCTATAATTCATGCTGGATCAAAGAATAAGAACTGACTTTCGTAAAATGAGTTTTTACATCTGAAAATAAATTGACAAAAATTATGCTGACAGAAATAAATCCCAAGCTACCGATGCGAAACAAAGCAGTTACAGTAGACTATTATGTAAACAAATTAGGTTTTCAAATTTTTGGTGATCTTGATTTTGAAGATTATTTAATGGTTCAAAAGGACGCTATTCAAATTCATTTTTTTTCTTTCAAAGAACTAAATCCGAAAGAAAATTACGGGCAAGTTTATATCAGAACCAATAATATTGATCAACTCTACCAGACACTTTTGGACAATAAAGTATTTGTTCACCCGAATGGACAATTAGAATCAAAACCCTGGGGGCAAAGAGAGTTTGCGTTGCTTGATCCTGATAATAACTTATTGACTTTTGGACAATCGGTAAAGTGATCAACGAAATCTGGAAAAAAAATTCATCGACCAATAGTTCAAAACGACAAATAAGTCATCGCAATCATCACTGACCAATGCACATAACACAGAACCAGTAACCGATTTGCATAGCCATTCACGGCAATTACACCGGCCGGAACAACTGTAGGTGGTTCTACATCGGGGCCCATGGCAATGCCTGCTTTTTTGAATCCTGAAAATAAAATCATCATGGACAAAGCCATCAACACAACGCTGATCCAAAGCGCATGGGATGAAACAAGAAGTGCTGTTGAATGAGTATGCCAATTTGCATTTTGAAGCAAGTGATAAGCAACAAGTAAAGCACCAATTGGTAGGGTAGGGATTCCCAGGCCAAATGCCATTCCATGCAGTTTATGTTTGACATCAAACAATCCGCCCATGATTGCACCAATGCCTGAAATAATAATCAGAACAACACCTATTATTGCTGCGTTAGAGGTAACCAGATTGAAAAGAAGTAAGGCAACAAAAAAAGAACTCAATCCCCAAAAAATAAAAAATGAAGTGATGAGCCATTTGTGTTTACCCAATGCATATTCGCTGATCATTCGCCAACTTGGTTTGTACTCGCGACTTACAAAATGTAAAATCAACAAACAAAGCAAGGAAAGTGCACTGCTGCCAAGTGTCAATTTTGCCAGCAGTGCAGGTGATAAAATACTTTCCATTCAAAATTAGATTTTGTTTTGTGCAAGCATTTGGTCTAATTGATCTGAACATTGTATGATACCTTGTTCGAAGCCCATCTCTACAATTTTTTGAAGATCTTCTGCACTGTTATAAACCATTTTATAATCAACCAAAGTACCGTTTGCACTTGGTGTGAAAAGAAAGTGTCCTTTAGAAACCGGAAGTCCTTCTATCGCATTCCCATTTTCATCACAAAAAGCATCTTCAATCTGATATCCTTTGTGATGATCAACCGAAATATAATTCATACGCCCCCAGTGTTTTTGACCTTCCGGACTCACCATCGCATATAGCCAGAAACCACCTGCTTTAAAATTCATTGTTTTGGTTTCAGCTCGCCATGGAGCCGGGCCCCACCATTGATCCAGAATTTCACTGTCAGTGTATGCGCGCCAAACAGTTGCTAACGGAGCATTAAATTCTCTGGACACTAAAACTGATCTTTCTTTAAAGTCTTTTATAACTTGTGTTTTACTTGTTGTACTCATTTTTTCTTTTTTTTCATTTTTAATAATACGTTGTCTAGCTGGTTGAACTTGCTGTCCCACATTTGTCGGAACGGTTCGAGATAATCTGCAATCGGTTTCATTTTTTTTGGATTGAAGTGATAATAAATTTCCCGACCCTGTTGTTCCTGCGTGACCAATTCACATTCGGTCAAAATTTTAATGTGCTTTGAAACGGCTTGTCTGCTTGAGTCAAAATGCTCAGCGAGCGCATTGGGTGTCATTGCCTGCAGTGCAATGAGACTTAATATAGCTCTGCGCGTTGGATCTGCTATTGCCTGAAATACATCTCTTCTCATAATTCAATTTTTAATTCGCTACCGTTTGGTTGCAAATATATATGCAATTATTCGGTTGCGCAATATTTTTTTGAAAAAAGTTTTTTTATTTGGAAATTGGTTGTAGGGGCGAATGAAAATTCGCCCCTACATAAAACAAAAAAGAGCAGATTTTGATTCACCTGAGTGTTGTGTCGAAACCAGAGATACTTGTAACATTGACGGATACAATGTAGAAAAACCTTTAGTTAATGACGCCTCACTGAATCACTTTCGTAATTTCGGACAAGGTAGATTTCAACTGAACGAGATCTCTTTTTTTAATAGTTTTTGAGCTGACACTTTGTAAGATTTCTTGCGGAATTTTTTTAGCTTCTTTGCGCAAGGCTTTTCCTTTTGGGGTGAGCTGGATTATTACACTGCGCTCATCCTGAAGTGATCGGGTTCGAACAATATAGTCTTTCGTTTCAAGTCTTTTTAATAAAGGGGTGAGTGTACTTGATTCCAAAAAAAGACAATTGCAGATATCAGAAACAGTGCGTTTATCTTTTTCCCACAAGAGCAAAAAGACCAGATATTGTGGATAGGTAATGTCCCACTTGCTTAAAATGGGTTGATATAATTTTGTCACCAATCGTGATGCCGCATAGAGTGGAAAACAAATTTGGTTTTCTAGTTTGAGCATGTCATCTTGCATATCAAAATGGTATTATTGCAGTACTAAAGAATTTTTTGAATGTGAGATTCAATTTGATCTGGCTTTGTGGTTGGAGCAAAGCGTTTGATTGGGTTACCATTTTTATCGATCAAAAATTTGGTAAAGTTCCATTTGAGATCATCTGATAAAAATCCACCAAGCTCTTGTTTTAAAAATTGAAAAACAGGATGCGTGTCAGGGCCATTGACATCAATTTTTGAAAATAGTGGAAAGGTCACACCAAAATTAATAGCGCACGATTGTGCTACGGCTTCGTCATCACCGGGCTCCTGATGCGCAAACTGATTACTTGGAAATCCTAACACAACAAAATTCTGATCTTTATAGGTTTGATAAAGTGTTTCGAGTCCTTCAAATTGAGGAGCCAATCCACACTTAGTTGCCGTGTTGACGATTAGAATAGTTTTACCCTTAAAATCGTTCAACGAAACTAAATTTCCGCGAATGTCCTTGGCTTCGAGATCATAAAAATTTGTTGGAATTGCAGACACATATTTATTTCTTGAACGCAATGCTTTTAATGCGCCTGTCGACCAAAGTGCCCATAGAATTAGAACAGGTTGAAAGAGCAAACGAATTAAACGTGCTCTATCGGTATCCAATCCAAATGCGTTTGTATGATTAAGATACTGCGCGATGTTACCAGGAAAAATGAGAAGATAGAAAACGGCCAATGCAATTCCGACCCAGACCATTTTGCGTTTCCAGAAAATCATCGAAAGACCCAGAATTAATTCTACCATACCTGAAAGAATCACCACCAAATCTTTACTCAATGGAATCCAGTCTGGAACCTGAGCCTGAAATTCCTGGCGCTGAATGGTGAAGTGTCCTATGGCAGCCGTCACCATGAATGCTCCTAAAAGTAAACGGGCTATTTTTTGTGGCAAAGAAGTCTCAATGAATGATCTCATGATTTAAAATTGTGTACGATTATATCGTGTGCGATACAAATATAGTTATTTTCTCAGAAGAGAAGTAAACGAAATTAATTATGGATAAAGAAAAGGTTCATTATTCATCACCATTTTCTCGATATTTTTCAAAACGCGTTTCATGTAAATACGCCAGAACGTTTTAGTGAACAACCAATTTAGCGGGTAAAGTAAGAGGGCTTTGGAATGAAGCGTATAGGTATAATCGATCTGAATTTTATTTGGTTCAAGTTCGGTTGTTTTCCATTCACCGACAAATTTTGTAAATCCCAGCATCCACGATTTAAAATCACTCACTTCAATTTTCCAGTATTTATTTTCGATGCGTTCAATGACAGTATCACTTGAAACTTCACCACCTTTAAATGAAATTGTTTTTGCTGCAAAGACTTTCTTTTTTGAACCTTGTTTCCCCCAGTCTTTATCGTCTGTGCAGTAGAGTACTTTTGGCATCACGCCATAACCTGTATGTACTTTTGAAATGTCACAAAGCATAGGCGTTTTGAAAGCCCGTTCTAAAGAGCAGTGATAGATTGTTTTGACGGTTGTGGTGAATTTCATCTGGGAATTTTTTAGTGAGATTTCAAATTTTGTCCATTTCTCTTTTCAGTGCCAACGTTATAAAAGCTACACCAATAAACAGTCCTGAAAGCGCAGGAATTATCAAGAAAACGGAATAGTCGTTATTCCAAAAGATGCTGATAAAAACCAATGCTGATCCAAAAACATAAATGCCGCTCGTCGCTAGTCCTAAAGTCTGACCCCATGATTTGTTTTTTAGAACTGCCAATCCAGCAATGATAGAAACAGGGCCTGTAAGAAAAATATCAGCCCAAGGAATTAATACTTTGACCAGCTCATTTTGATCAAAGATGTTTCCATCTCCCCATGTGTATAGTCCGCCAGCAATCGCAAAAATTCCGGTTAGAATGAATAAGATTCCAAATAATCGATTCATAGAATTTGAGTTTTGCTCGCTGTCCTCTGCATGAAATTAGAAAAATCCATAACGAATAATGTTGTTTATTTTTTACTCAAACAACTCCACCATACCAGCCGGTGGTGGATAGCCTAACTCCACATTCATTTTCATCACTTGCAAACACAGTTCTGCCACAATTCTATTCTCTTCAAAAACAGCATGTGTGCTTGTAAGTGGCATCAATTGTTCCAGTTGAGGATGTCGTTTTAAGTCAGAATAAATACTCGAATAAAGAGATTGAAGTTCCCATTCCAAATCTTCAATTTCAATTGCTTTATCTGTTGCCTTGTTTTGATAATGTATCACAAAACTAGTCTCCAGATCTTCAACAAATTTGTCCTTTTGTACTTCGTCGTATTTTACCCAGGCAATGAGTAAAAAACAGATTGTAAAGAAACTTACCACCCCCAACGAAATTTTTGCAGGATCATCATTTCCTGTGTTTTTTAAAAATCGGTAGACAAAAATTCCCATGGCAACAAAGACTATCCACATACCAATACCACCAATGGCAAATCCTACACGAAAGGGCAATGAATGATCACTTACCCAACCCAAGTTAAAGTAAGCACCTGCTAAAAAGCTCCAGACTGCTATAAGTGCAATCCAGGTAATATTCCTTAGGAGATGTTTTTTCATGGTCAAATTTTTAGTGAAATTAAAGATAGCTTCGTTCAAATGACAATTTAAATAACGTTTAATTTTTTTTTGGATGGATCAAATATATTGATCTGTCAAGCCTAAACCCCAATAACAACAATAATTCCAGACTCGATATACGATATTCATACTAATTGCCTAATTTCGTAATCCAAAAAAATCAAATTATGTCATACGATCTTATAGTAGTTGGTAGTGGTCCCGGAGGTTATGTTGCAGCAATCAGAGCATCGCAACTTGGAATGAAAGTAGCTATTGTAGAAAAAGCTGAGTTGGGTGGTATCTGCCTCAACTGGGGATGTATTCCTACCAAAGCATTATTGAAAAGTGCAAACGTATTTGAGTATATCAAACATGCTTCTGATTATGGTATCACAGTTGGCAATGCCAATGCTGATTTTGCAGGAATCGTAAAAAGAAGTCGTGGTGTTGCGGATAAGATGAGCAACGGGGTGACTTTTTTGATGAAGAAAAATAAAATTGATGTCATTAAAGGTGCCGGAAAAGTAAAAGCTGGTAAAAAAGTTTCTGTGACAGATGATAAAGGTGCAGTGACTGAAATTGCTGCGTCGAAAGGAGTTATTTTGGCTACAGGAGCGCGCTCACGTCAGCTTCCTAACTTGCCGCAAGATGGTAAAAAAATCATCGGATATCGCGAAGCATTAGTGCTTCCAACCTTGCCTAAAAAAATGGTTGTAGTGGGATCAGGTGCTATTGGTGTTGAATTTGCTTATTTCTACAATACTCTAGGTGTGGACGTAACGGTTGTAGAATTTATGCCAAACATTGTGCCGGTAGAAGATGAAGAAGTTTCAAAACAATTGGAGCGCTCATTCAAAAAACAAGGCATGAAAATTATGCTGGAATCATCTGTCGAGTCGGTCGATACTTCAGGTAAAGGTTGCATCGTAAATATCAAAACCAAAAAGGCGATGAAAAAATTGAATGTGATATCGTGCTTTCTGCGGTAGGAATCGAAACCAACATTCAAGGAATTGGACTAGAAGATGTAGGTATTGCAACAGACAAAGGAAAAGTTTTGGTGAATGATTTTTACCAAACTAACATCCCGGGTTATTATGCAATTGGAGATATCGTGAAAGGACCAGCGCTTGCACACGTTGCTTCAGCTGAAGGAATTATCTGCGTAGAAAAAATTGCGGGTATGCATGTTGAAGCTTTGGATTATGGAAACATACCAGGCTGTACGTATTGCAATCCTGAAGTGGCTTCAGTAGGTATGACTGAAAAAGCAGCGAAAGATGCAGGCAAAGAAATTAAAATTGGAAAATTCCCGTTCTCAGCATCTGGTAAAGCAAGTGCTGCCGGTGCAGGTGATGGTTTCATCAAATTAATTTTTGATGCTAAATACGGCGAACTTTTGGGAGCGCACATGATTGGTGCTAACGTAACCGAAATGATTGCAGAAATTGTTGCCATCCGTAAATTGGAAACGACTGGTCACGAGTTAATCAAAACAGTTCACCCACATCCTACAATGAGTGAAGCGATCATGGAAGCGGCTGCGGCTGCTTACGGTGAAGTGATTCATTTGTAATAGAAATTAATTTAATCTAAAAAGGGGCGAATGAAAATTTGCCCCTTTTTTTTGTCTTCACTTTGAAATGAATGGCTCACCGTTGCCTGAGCCTGTTGAATGCAGAGTCTGTGTAACTCAGCAAAAAAGCCAAATGAACTAAATCCTTAAAATTCACGTATCAGTTGTGACTAAATGGTTTTAATCCATTATTTTAATGCTAAATTTGTAAGAGGCGCTAGATAATTGGCTATGAGATTTTTGATTTTCTTTCTGTTTATAAGTGTTTCAGGGCTGTATGCGCAGGATCTCGATAATTTCGTTTCCCTAAAAAGTTCGGGCGAAATTCCGAAAGATTTTACAACCCTTTCGTCACAAAAATTTGAAATTGACCGTGCTGAAAACACGAACAAAGATTTGGATAAAGATTTTTTCTGTCCACCCGTTTTTTATCGATGAATTGCTGCTTAGTGGCAAAGTGATTTTTAATGATCCGGTTACAATCTATATTAATAAAGTCGCCGATTATATTTTGGCTGATGAACCTGAACTCAGAAAAAAATTACGATTCTATACGCTCAAAACTAATACTCCTAATGCATTTTCTACCGATCAGGGAGTAGTGCTTGTTACAACAGGTTTGATCGCGCAGCTTGAAAATGAAGCGCAGCTTGGTTTTATTCTTTGTCATGAGATTATCCATTACGTTGAAAAACATGTGCGCAACGGGTATGTTGAAAATAAAAACATCACCAAGGGCCGAGGAGAGTACAGCGGTTTGTCGTATCGCAGCCGAATTTCACAATTGAGTAAATACAGCAAGGATCTTGAGTTTGAAGCAGACAAACAGGGAATTGACATGTATCTGAAAAGTGAATATCCGGTGGAAGAAATTTTCAGCGCATTTGAAGTTTTGCTTTATTCATACTTGCCATTTGATGATATTCAATTTGACAGTACTTTTTTTAATACACCCAATATGGTTATTCCAGGCTCATTTTTTCCGGATACCGTGAATGAGGTTTCGCAAGAAGCAGATTACAAAGATGATGGTCATACGCATCCAAACATTCAACGCAGAATGGATAAAGCGTTTGATCATTTAGGAGAACGCAAAAGTTTGGGCGAGAAAAAATTTGTCATGCCGGAAGAAGATTTTGAATACGTGCGAAACTTATGTCGTTTTGAAAATACAAGCATCTACATTGCAGAGCGCGAATATGTAAATGCGCTATACTCAATTTTTCTTTTGAAACGTGAATTTCCTTCGAATCGCTTTTTGGATTTAGCGCAGGTAAAAGCGCTGTATGGTCTGGTGAAGTACAAAAATTTTTCAAGGTATAATGAAGTCACCGTGAAGCCAAACAAGGTTGAAGGAGAAAGTTTTCCGTTGCATATATTCTTTAAAAATCTTACCAAAGAACAGCTGAATGTGATTGCTTTCCGCCATGCATATGACATGACTTTCCGTTACAAGGATGATAAGGTTTTTATCAGTTATTATGAAGATTTAAAACGTGAGTTGGCAATCCGTTCTATGATCGCCCCTTCAAAACTAAAGACCATGAGTTATGAGCAGTATATGCTTGCTGCTGCAGACACAACCAAAAAATTCAACATTGAAGATTCCATGAAGCGCATTGATGATTCTGAACTTTCGAAGTATGAAAAAATTCGCCGAAAAAAAGAACTTAAGCTGCTTTTGAATATGGAAGATGTTGTTTACTCTGATAAAGAATTTCACCTCTATGCACTTTGGGATTTAGTTTCTCAGGAAGATCTTTTGGATGAATTGAAAGCTATCAAAACAGAGTATCAGGATGAACAGGATCGCTTATGGGAAGAGGGAAATTTTGGACTCGGTGGCGGACTGATTCAAAAAAGTCAGCATCTCGGCATTCATACGCTGGTTGTTGTTGATCCAATCTACGAAGATTATAAAATGAACGACAGCCGCAACCATGAAAAATCAGAAGACAATAAATTAAGTTTGTCTGAAATTTACGAGCAGAATTTTGATAACCTGAATTTGCAGACGAAACTGGTAGATTCAAAAAATCTCGAATCAAGTGATCTTGAAGAATACAATGATCTTGGAATACTTAACCAATGGGTGGGCGAAATTGTTGATCACGATATGGAAATGATTTGCTCAACAAGTGATCAGATGACAGAGCTTACCGATAAGTATCAAACAACCCATTTCCTTTTCTCAGGTGTGTATGCCTATAAATATCGCGGTCGTTTGGGTATTCCCCATAACTATTTTGAACTGGTTGCTTTTTGTATTGATGCAGATACGGATGAGATTGAGTTCATCACGGTTCAAAATGTTAGCTTGAAGGGAAATGCCCGAATCGTCAGAGCATATATTTACGACATTCTTTACCAGTTGAGTTCAAAACCAAAAGCAAAAATTGAACTGCCATGAAACATATTCTTCAAATCATAGCAGTCCTGTTTTTCTGCACGCAAGCATTGGCTCAGCCATCCGGATATCTTGGAAAAAACAATCATATACAGGTTATGGTTGGAGCAGTGCCAAGTTTTAAACATCAATCAGAAGTTGTTTCTTCCACGGTGACAAAACGTCTCAAGTTTGCTAATTTGAATTATCAGTTCATTTACACGCGTGTGATTTCAAACGGATTTGATATTTCATTCGGGTATCAGTATACGCATGTAAATGGAATTTCAGATGGTGTCAGTGTAGATGATTACGATACGATTTTTGTACCTAACAACTTTCCCAAAAGCATCATGGATGATCCTGAATTAATTTATCATTCTGGTTATATGGCCTTGAATTTTTATCGTCGTGGTTCACTTGCACCGCTTGGAAAATCCTGGGGACTTATTTTTGGATATGGCAGCGCTACGTTAGCTGAAAATACGCCTGTCATTATTGGTACAAAAGGCAGTACGTCTACAAATACTGCTTTCAAACAAGTTGCTGAACTTGAAGCGCAAAAAACAATTTTATTGCCGGAGCAGAAAATCAGCACTGCTTTTATGAAATTGCGAATTGGCAGAAGTTTTCCTATATCTGATCACTTGATGATTTATGGGGGAGTTTCCTTTCCTCTTCTGACATACTACAATAGCGGAAACATGACCCGATTTGGTTTCAGACTTGATCAGGGGTCAGACATTGAAGATAGCAATGACTGGATTCTTTACTCAATGTCATCTCTAAAAGCGTACAACGGAATTTCTCTTGAAGCTGGTTTTCGTTTTCACTTTTAGGTTAGTTCCAAACTAGTTGAGTTTAGTCAGGTAGTTTGTTGTAATTTCTGCAAGTGCCTGAATGTTTTTTGGAGAAAAATCAAAATTGATTCCTGCTGCCTTATAGATAGACTTGATGTCTTTTGTGTATCCCAGTGCAAGACCTTTTTTGTAATCTTCGATAGCTTTCTTTTCATTTTCCAATGAATTTTTCCAGACACTCAAGGCACCTAATTGTGCAAATCCATATTCAATATAGTAGAACGGAACTTCAAACAAATGCAATTGTTTGTGCCAGCTGTAATCGCGTGCACTTTCATAACCGGTCCAGTCAGTCAATCCTGTGCCAAAGCGTTTGCTGATTTCTAGCCATTTGTTTTTTCTTTCTTCACGGGTATGTGTTGGATTTTCGTAGATCCAGTGTTGGAATGCATCAATGGTTGCAATCCATGGTAAGACCATTAGAATTGATTCAAGATGTTCTTTGCGTGCACGAGTTATATCGTCGTGTGACGTGTAGAAAATTTCCCAATACTTCATGCTGAGCAATTCCATAGACATAGATGCAAGCTCAGCCACTTCACTTGGAAAACTTTTATAAGCAGTAAGTTCCAGATCTTTCGTCAGAAATGAATGAATAGCGTGACCACCTTCGTGCACCATCGTAATCACATCACGGTCTGTGCCGGCCGCGTTCATAAAGATGAAAGGAATCCCGATTTCATATAACGGATAATTGTAACCACCAGGCGCTTTTCCTTTTTTAGATTCCAGATCCAGATGTCCCATTTCTTTCATGGTTTGAATGCAATCTGAAAAATAGGGATCTAAATTTTTGAAAAGAGTGATTGTTTTTTCGGTGAGATCAGCGCCGGTTTCAAAAGGTTTTAAGGGAGCCTTACCATCAGGATCAGCACTCAGATCGTAAGGTTTGAATTTTTCAAAACCAAATTTGCGCAATTTTTCTTCCTGAATTTTTTTGTAGATCGGAACAATGTATTTTTCAATCGAATCATGAAAATCAAAACAGTCCTGAACCGTATAATCAAAACGATTCATTTCTTTAAATTTAAAATCACGGAAATTTTTGAATCCTGCATTCACAGCAATCTGGTGGCGGACTTGAACCAACTGATCAAAAATAGATTCCAGCAATTCGTTATCTTGATTTTTACGCACAAAAAGTAAATCGTAAACTTCTTTGCGGACTTCGCGATTTGGGTCGCGTAAAAATTTAGATGCCTGCGGTGCAGTTAAATCCTGCCCGTTGTAGTTGATTGTCTGATCACCGATTAGTTTACTATAATCCTGCGCAAGATTCTGTGTTTTAGAAAACAACTCAATATTTTCATCACGGTAAATTTCAATTGCGGTAACCACTTTCTTCAAGTAAATTTTTGCGGCTTCATCTGTAAGTGAATCTTTGAAAGGGCAATCATTTAGTTTTTTATTCAGTTCATTACTTGCTTCAGAAAGCGGCGGATTGATTTCGTTGACAAATGTTTCATAGGCTTTGGCTGCTTCCTGATCCGCAGTATTAATTGTCATGCGGATATATCGCCATGCCATGTCTTCTTCCAGAACTGCTTCTAATTCGCTGGATTTTTTCAACCACAACATGAAAGTTTCTTTCGAGTTGATTTCTTCCTTTTGAAGTTGCTCAAAATAAGTACGGATGTCATCGTATGAGTTAATTTTAAGATCTTCAGCTACAAAAATTCGTTTCGGTCTTTTTACAATCATAGTTTTATCGGATAAAAAAAATGCTGTCCAATTGAACAGCATTTTATCAAGTTAATGTTAATCTATTTCGTTTTTTTTGCCGCTTTCGGCTTATCTCCGTCTGCTTTTGCTGCAGGCTTGGCTTTTGTTGCAGGTTTTGCTTTTTCTCCGTCTGCTTTAGCTTTAGCCGCTGGTTTCGCCTTCTCTCCGTCTGCTTTCGCTGACGGTTTAGCCTTTGCAGCTGCCTTCGGTTTATCTCCATCAGCTTCAGCCGCCGATGCTTTTGCCGCCGCCGCTGGTTTGGCATCTGCTTTAGCTGCTGCTTCAGCTGCTGCTTTCGCTTCTTCCACTTTTTCTTTTGTTATAATTCCTTTTTCAACCAAGAGATTATACCATTGGAATAGTTTTTTTACATCGGTGTCATAAACACGCTCAGCGTCATAATCAGGTAAAAATGTAACCAGATATTCACGAAGTTTTTTAGGTTCTTCTTTATGACTGATGGATGGTTTGAAATTTTCTTTCTCGCAAAGCAGAAGATATACTTCTGTCAAAGGAACATCTTTTTGATAAGTATAAATACTGATGTCGTCCAATGCTGAAATTTTATCACTCGCAAAGGCGGGAAATTTTTTATCATTTTCCAATGATTGAACAATGATATTGTTTCTGCCTTGTGCAGCAACTTTATATAATCCCGGTTTTCCGGCAATCGCAATAATTCCTTTTAAATCCATTCGGTTAAATTTTGGCCGTAAAAATAACAATAATCAAAGATTGAAGACTATGCTTGAGTGAATGAACTTATTCACAGTATAATTTAGAAAGGTTGATAAGTTTAATTGATGAGCTATGGGCGAATCAGTTTGTATGACTTAAAACTGGATTCATAATAAAGCGTCATGAAATAAGTCCCACTGCTGAGATGAGCTACTTCGATGGTGAAAAAATATTCGTCAGAACCGCTCGTGCTTCCTTTGTAGACTAGGTTTCCGGCAGCATCAGCAATTACAATTTCAACGTCGTGGTACTCATTCGTGATCAAATATATTTCTTCAATAAATGGATTTGGAAAGATGACAAACTGATTTTGAGTCAACTCTTGAATTTGTGAAAGATCAATGTAGATAGGATCAGATTCGAATGAACATCCATGAGAACTATATACCTGTACAAAATAGTTTCCGCTTGTATCCGGATTATAATATTGTGAGTTTGAATTTGAAATCGGCAATCCTTCCAGATACCAAATTAAAGAATCAGCAGTAGTAGTAATGAGTCCGCCACCAATGATATTGATAATTGGAAAGGTTGGCAATTCACCTTCAATTACAACAACCGAATCTGAATACGCCTTGCAGCCTTTTGAATCAGATACAACAACAAAAACAGTATCTGCAGCAATCACTTCATTTGAAGGCGCAGTGCTGCCATCAAACCAATAATAAGCGTAAAAATTGTTTTCGAAAGTTTCAAAGATTAAGGGATCAGCACAGATCACTGAGTCTCCTATCAGTGTGACTTCAAAGTTACTTTCATTCAAAAGTTCAAAGGCGTCTACTTTTCCATATCCATATGCGTTGTTTGGAGTCACGCCAGTATAGCCGTCTTCGAATCCATTCTGATGCAAATCTGTAATGAAATCAGCATAAGTTGATTCAGGACATTTTTCAAGATACAAAGCGGCAATTCCTGCGATTACGGGAGAGGCCATGGAGGTTCCTCCATTGCGCACGTGTTGTCCGCCTTGAGCAAGCATGGCTGGATTTGAGATTAGTAAATTGGATTGCAACCACAAAGGGCAGGAACTTAAAATTCCATCACCAGTTGCAGCTACATCGGGTTTAGTGTAGCCTAAACGGTTTGGCCCTTTGCTGGAGTTTACCGTCAGTTTACCAACGGGGCCGCCGCTTAACACGAAAGGATTGCCATTGACATCGATGTAATCGTACTGATTTTTAAAATTGCCTACGGTTACAACTTTCTCTGAGCAAGTCCAGGAACTAACCGTAGTGGAAAGCGAATCAGGATAATTATAAAATGCGATGTCTGGAAAATCCACAACCAAAGGCAGACCAGAACTTTTTATTTCAGATAAACCCATCCACAAGCCTGACCAAAGATCATAATCACCTGCGCCATACGTTTCAAATCGATACAGGTATGCTGCTGAATCAGGCGAGTCAATCAAAAGTTCAATGTGATATAATCCGTCAATCAATTGCGTCGTAAATTCGATTGGAGCTAATTTATTGCCACTAACCATAATGGAATCAACAACAGTAGAATCAATGATGTCAAGAATATTATAGAACTGCGTTCTTCCTCTGAAATCAAAAACAGGTGTTGGATTGTCTGCTCCGAATGCAAAATAGACGTCATTCCAATCGGCTGTATCAGCCCATAAATCAAAGTATGCGGCCGGTGTTCCAAATCCGGAGGATGGATTTACAGTAAACCAGCAAAAGGAAGTATCAGCAGTGACATCTGCGTGCACGTGATATTTACCTTGCGCACCTGAGTTTCCTGCTGCAGCGACGACTATACGTCCAGGTTTGGCCATAAGCAGGCTATCGATCACCAACGCTGCCGGGTCAAGTCCATCGTGACTTCCAAGATAATCACCGACGCTTGTATTTACTACTGCTGGTTTACCAAGTGTATCTGCCATCGAAAAAATAAAATCTACTGCATCGGCCACAGTCAATGTCCAGTTGGGGGCTGAAAAATTAGTTTCAACAATGATGATATCAGATTCCGGCGCAACTCCTTTATTGGTTCCGGTAGCAAGCCCATTGCCAGAGCCTGCGCCCGTAACGGTTGTTCCATGTGCATTGTTGTCAAGCGATGTGCAGGTGCCATTGTTGATTGAGGTACTGTCCCAAACTTGTCCGTAACCATATTTGCCTGGAGTAAGGGATGCATCAAACCCTAAGGTCTGATCCCAATAATAGAGTACACGCGTTGAGCCGTCAGCATTTTTGAAGTCTGCATGATTATAGTCAAGTCCAGAATCTACGTAACCAATAATCACACCCTTTCCAGTAAAAGCAGTTTGTAACGGAGACGCGCCCATGTGAATGGAATCAATGTTTTGCGTATAACGCATTGTATCATTGAGCATTGCTGGTCTGGAGGGTTCAAAATAGATTTGTGTAATAAATCCTTGATTGATAAGTGTCGTTAGTTGAGTTGAAGAGCAACGTATGAAATGCCAGCCGGCAGTTTCGTATTTATAATGAACTGAATCAATACGCTGAATTGCCTCACCATTGCCCTTTACCGCAAAATCGGTTTGTTGATTTGGATGTGATTTACTAAAATGATTATACCAAATACCACCCTCATTCCGCTGGTTCTGAGCAAACGAACCAAGTGAAATTAGACACCAAAAAATGGCAGATATGACATGTACCTGTTTCATTGTACTCTAAACTAGACGTTAAGAATGCTTCGAAGGTTAGTACAAATTTACATCAATTTTTGTACGGCTATACGCTTAGTTTGCCATTTATCGCATTTATTCAAAGTGCATTAAAAAAGAATTTCTACTTTTACCGATACAAAACTTTATACAATGAAGCGAATATTTTCAATCATTCTAGCAGGGCTGATCTTTGTCTCAACCACAGCTATTGGACAAACAACAGTTGACAAAAAAGTTCTGAACTGGTATAATGGTGCTAAGTTCGGAATGAGCACAGATCTTGCATACAAAGAACTTCTGGCATCTAAAACATCGACTACAGTTATTGTAGGTGTAATTGATTCAGGTGTTGATATCGAGCATGAAGATTTAAAAGGAAAAATCTGGACAAACACAGATGAAATCCCGGGAAACAAAATTGATGATGACAAAAATGGCTACATCGATGACGTTCATGGTTGGAATTTTTTAGGAAATGCTGACGGTGAAAATTTAGAGCATGAGCAACTTGAAATGACACGTTTGTATTCTAAATATGAAGCACGTTTCAAAGGCAAAAGCTATACTGATCTCAATGATGAAGAGAAAAAAGAATATGAATTGTACAAGACGGTTCGTGAAAAAGTAGAGGCTGAGCGCAAAGATGCTACTAGCACGCTAGAATTGATCATGAGTATTTACAACCCAGCGTCAGAAGCGGATACTAAAATCAAAAAAGCTACCGGCGGAACTTACACGGATGCAGACCTGAAAAAACTTTCCAAAGATCCTGAATTAGGTAAAGACGCTAAATATCTGATTGAACTCCATAAATTGGGTCTTACTATGGCTGTACTTCAAGACTATGTTGATTATTTGAATGCGCAATTAGAATACCATTATAACATAGATTACAATGCCCGTAAAATTGTTGGAGATGATCCGGATAATTTTAAGGATGTAGGATACGGAAACAGCGACGTGGAAGGTCCTGATGCAATGCACGGAACACATTGTTCTGGAATCATCGGTGCTATCCGTGGAAACGGAATCGGAAATGATGGTGTTGCTGATAACATTTTAATTATGTCATTGCGTGCTGTTCCAGATGGTGATGAACGTGATAAAGACATCGCACTGGCAATTCGTTATGCAGTTGACAACGGTGCATCCGTGGTGAACATGAGTTTTGGTAAATCGTACTCTCCTTATCAGGAAGAAGTGATTGCTGCAATTCGCTATGCTGAAGAAAAAGGTGTTCTTTTGGTTCACGCTGCCGGTAATGATGGAAAAGACATTGGGGAAGAGGACAATTATCCTTCACCACAATATCCTTCTATGAGCACAAAATTTACAAACTGGATAGAAGTAGGGGCGTCTACACGTTACAAAAAAGCATTGGCTGCATCTTTCTCAAACTACAGCGATAAATTGGTTGACATATATGCACCAGGTTTTGGAAATCTACTCAACAGTTCCTCAAAGTGAATATGAAGAGTCACAAGGAACATCCATGGCTGCACCAATGGTAACAGGATTAGCTGCTTTGTTGAAATCATATTTCCCAAGTCTTACCATGTTCCAGATTAAAGACATCATTCTTCAGTCTGGTCAGGATGTTAAAGAAATGTCCACTCCACTTCCGGGTGATGAGGTGAGCGTTCCATTTGGTTCTTTATGCATTACAGGAAGCATCGCAAATACTTACAACGCCGTAAAACTGGCAGAAGAAGTATCGGCTGGTAAATAATAAGTTTGGTTTTTACAAGTTAAAATGCCATCCCCAACAGGCGGATGGCATTTTTTTTGATAGACAATAGATGATGAGACACAAATTATTTTACTTGCTGGTTTTTCTGTTCCATACCGGTTTCAGCAATGCACAGAATCTAAATACATTTACAGATGCCAATAATAGGCTATATCAATTTAATAACGGTGTATTTGAGCAAATCTATTACCAGGTAACCCGGGATGTTCAAGTGTCAAATCACCATGTATGTTTTGTAGATTCCAAAGGTGATGTGTATGTGCATTACAAAGGCCAAAAAATCCAGGTCGCACAAACGCACACCGAGTTAATCAACACCGATAATATACTTGTAGTCAGAACCGCGTCCGTATTGCGTGTTTTTGATCAGGGTGATGTCACATTGTTAACGTCAAACGCTGTTTCATTTGGCGCAGGAGATAGTATTGTTTTGTATCAAGATGTCATTGGCGGTTACCTAAGATATTATTATAAGGGTGAGATTAAAGAAATTTCAATGATTGTAGGTGATTATCCAATTCAAGCCGGTGAAGTAGGTGCAAATACGTTTGTTTATAAAGACAACGCTGGAAATCATTCTGTATTCTGGCATGGAAAATTTTATGATTTGATGAATACGCGTCA
>JADJEU010000013.1 GCA_016709005.1 Crocinitomicaceae bacterium
ATTAAGTTCAGGTTTTCAATTCGGTCCAAATAGATTTTGATTCTCTAAATATAAACCACGCATCTCATGACTGACCACGATTTTCTAAAACTGATTAAAAGTACAAGTATCAAGATGGCAATCATTGGTATTGGAATATCAGCTTTTGGAATATTTGTAGTTTGGCTTGGTTTATCGGGTGCAGATCCTGAGATGCAACAAATGAGCACTTCGACAATTGTTATACTGAGTATTTTTGGCGGATTATTTTTACTTGTAGGATTACTTTTAATTATCCTTCCAGTCAGGGCATCCTTGAATATCAAAAATGGCAAACACAAATTGTTGAACGCAATTCAAGAAAATGATACTGCCTATGCCCTTTGGATCTATGAATATGTCACAAAAGTCAGATCAGGACCAGCTTCAAATACGGATCATAAAATCTGGATTATGTGTGCAGATAAAAAACATTTTTCGATTGATGTAAAAAAGAACAAGGCACAAGAAGTAATCGATTATCTGGTCACAAAATTTCCAGATGCGGTGATAGGCTACACCAAAGAAATAGAAGAAGAATACAATAAAAAAGTGCCTTCTTAAAACGGCGCCAATTCAATTCTGGCAATTCATTCGGCAAATAATTTCTAATTTGAATCAGATAATCAATGATGCGTTAAAACCTGTCTTAGTCAGTTCGTTGGAAGCACAATTCCATTATCTTTACTTCATGTTGAAGATTCTGACAGATCTTATTGGTGCATTGCTTGGATTGATAATAGCTCTTCCGGTATTGGTTATTGCGATGATTCTGATTTTGATCTTTGACAGACAAAATCCCATTTTTATCCAAGCTCGTTTAGGAAAATCAAAGCACATTTTTCAGATCATAAAACTGCGTACAATGAAGAATAATCAGATTACACCTCTTGGAAATATCTTACGCAAAACGGGCATTGATGAAATACCTCAACTCCTGAATATTTTGTTTTTGCAAATGAGTTTTGTGGGACCCCGACCGCTGACACAAGCGGATATTGAGAGACTTGGATGGAATGACACCTATCATGCAACACGCTGGAATAGTCGCCCAGGGATAACAGGACTTGCGCAATTGTCTCCAATTTGTCACAAAAAAATGAGTTGGTTTTTAGATCAGAAATACACCAACTGTCAAAACATTTTATTGGATCTCAAAATAATACTTTCATCTATTGCCGTACTTTTTGTTGGCAAGAAAAAAGCAGTTCAGTGGATGCATTCAAACCGAAATCATGCAGGTACTCGTTAATGGAATTGGAAATATTGGCACCACTGTTTTGCAATTATTGGTGCGATACAAATCAGAATTTGGCCTTGATAAAATTTATGCCAATAAAAATAGCCTGAAGCCTTGGCAATTGGCTGATATGGAATACCTGCAAGCGCAGGGAATCATTCTCACCTCGCCCAAAAAAGAAAATGGATTTGCAGATTTTAATTTGATCATTGGACAAGTCGATTACGTTTTTGAATGCGGTGCAAACGGATCTGGAATAAAAAACAAAACTCTCTATTCTACACACAAAAATATTCAGGGAGTTTCAGCGCAAGGCAGTGAAAAAGGATTTGGAATTTCATACATGTCAGGAGTCAATGATAATTTAATTCGTGGTGAAAAATTTGTGCACGTAGTTTCATGCAACACACATGGCACAGCGGCTATCTTATCCACGCTTGCTGGTAAAAAATTAGAGAATTTAGAGTGGGCAGATTGTGTGGTGGTGCGCCGTTCAGAAGATCTGGGCAATCATGAAAGACTGGTTTCAGCAAATGTTGTTGCCCGACATCTTGACCCACAAATTGGAACACATCATGCCATTGATGTTACCGATATGTACAAGTCAATTGGCGTTGATTGCAATCTTACCTCATCCGATATTACAACACCAAGCCAGTTGATGCATGCTGTTCGTTTTCATCTTTCTTTAAAAAACAAGATTGATAAAATCACACTAGCAAAATTACTTGCAGCAAATCCATACATAGCAACCACCAAAAAATTTGATTCGAATATTATCTTTGAGCAAGGCAGAAGATATGGTTTTAACGGCCGCATTTTTTCACACGCCATCGTAGTTTCTGGAAACCTCCTGATTGCTGAAAACAGTATTAAAGGCTGGGCTTTTGTGCCACAAGAGGGTAATTCAATTATTTCAACTTTGCATGCTTTTTTATTGCAGATGAAAAGGGAGAATGCAACTGAACTGATTCAAAAAATTCAGACTGATTTGTTGCGGAAAGAGTGGTAACTTTTTAAACAATCCCCCGCTTTTTACAAATCAAATCGTATGCGCCAACGATGACTTTAAACTTTTCGGCTGCATTTTTCTGAGCTAAATCTCCCTTGTGCGCAAACTTATCGGGATGATGTGCAATCGCTAATTTTTTATAGGCTTTTTTAATTTCTGAATTTCCGGCTGATGAGTTTACTCCAATAATTTTATACGCATCGTCCAGCATTGAAGAGCTGACTTTTGTTGTCCTGCTGTATTGTTGCTGCTGTTGTTCATTTCTGAAACGAAACATTGCAATGATGGCATCCAGCGATTTTTGTGACAACTCTATTCGCATAGAAATATCACGCAAGGTTTTGAGTTCATTTTGGGTCATCACGCCATCAACGGTACAAATGCTGATTAAAAAATGCATCAACTGAATTTTTGCCGTATTGTCAAATTCAAACCCGATGCGGTCTGTGTGAGTTTTTAAGGTACTGGGGCGCGTCAACTCAGCACGCATGTGACTCATGGCAACGGGCACAAAGTCTTGAGAAAATTCTTTGCGCAATCGGGCTTCGATGAATGATAATTCGTGATAGGCATCCTTTCCGTCTGATCGTATCACAAGAGCGGCAAGCGCCATGATGTTTTTAAGAAAATCCTGCTCTGACTTTAAAAACCCTTCCCCTTTTTCACCTGCCACATGAAAACGTGGTTTAGCAACGATGATCATTTGAATAAAGGCGCCAAAAAAACCCATCACAAATGCCATGATTATGTTTCCGCCAAGCATGCCCAGCACAAATCCGATAATCAATCCTAAAACAGGGCTGTGAGTTAAACTATTTTTAGAGCGCACAAATCAAAAATAATTGAATTGTTTGAATTAGCTGCACGCCTTAAATCAAAGGTGAAATCTTAATCATGAAAAGTAGCTTCCAGAACAGCTAAACTTTGCAAATCGTGAAAGTGATCAAATAAAACCCGGTAATAATTCAGCAATTCATGAAGCGCTCTTCTGCGTGTCTGAAGATTAAAAACAGGTTGATTGCTGCCGTCGAGTTTTGTATCTAAAAGAGATTTTATCACAGCACTCGTTTCTTCGGGAACATACATGGGATGTGAAGGCTGATAGCGTACAAAAGTTCCTTCACGCAAATCAAAAAACTTTCCGCCTTCATTTACTTTTGGATAGAATCCTAAATAATTGGTGAGCTGAATTAAAAAGACAGCCGGAAAATTTAATGTGCTTTCACTCAAGTCTAAAATTTGCACCGCGTGTTTCACAAAATTGTAGAGTCCTTCATTGTCTTCTTGTTCTTTAACCGTGTTATTGAGTACCTCATTCATAAAAAACAAAATACCCGACTTATACGGATTAAATGGGATGTCACGCAACACCACAGCGGATTCAATTTCACGAACAGAACCTAAATTGTGATTGGGTTTTTGCGTAAATGTGACATTGACAACTGAAAGTGGAATTAAGGTATTGCCCTGCTTTTTTTTACTCTTGCCTCCTGGAAAAATAAAACTTCGAACACCTTCTGATTCGGTAAGTAATTTTAGAATAAGAGCGTTGTCAGAGTAGTCTGTTTTTTGCAAAAGAATTCCTTCAATCGTTCCGGATTGCAGCAATTAATGAATAATATTTTTGCAACATTTCGACCCTTACCTTCTGTTGATGCAGACCATACCAAATAGACGCCACTTTGCACGCGCTCACCTTCCAAAGTCTTTCCATCCCAAATTACCGTTCCACCATTGGAAACTGTTTTCAGTACCACATTTCCAGAAACATCTGTGATGGTAACATCCGATGCATAACCTAAGCCCTGAACGGTAATGGGTCCCGAAAAATCAGGTCTGACAGGATTTGGAAAAACCGTCACCGACTCAAACTGTTCGTCAAAAAGACTGGCATCCGAACGGAAAGAAACAAGTCCTTTATCCGTTGCAAAATAGACTTCTCCGCTAACGTGGTCAATTCGAATATCCAAAACATTGTTTGAAATCAACGGTGAATTTTCGGCGGTGAATCTGTAAATTTCTTCGGTTCCATCAGGTGATAAACAAAATACGCCGGATGAGCTTGTTCCAATCCATTTGCGATTTCCTCCATCCACCGCAATCGACGTGATATACGTTTCACCCAAAAGTTTTTCTACCTCTCCATCAACCGTAATCAGAATCGGATTAAAATCATAGTCACCATAGGATCCGTCGAAAACATTATTGGTAGAATACAGCACCACCATTCCTTCTTCTGTTCCTATCCATACTTCACCATCCAAATCTTGCACAATTGCTTTTACAAAAATAGATGGTAAATTTCCATATCCCTCTGAAGTAGCAAAAATCCGAATGTCATCATCAGAAGGATCTGTCAGCGTTCCGTTTTCGTTGAATGCAATTAATCCGGCACTCGTAACAGCCACCCATTTTGTACCATCGTTATCAATCATCAAACGGTATGGATATTTATCTTTTGCGGCAGATCCAAGTGAAAAGGAATACCAATCACCAGCAGGTGTCATCACTTTCAGCGGTTCAAGTCCTGAGCTAATCATCCATAAATTTCCAGCGTCATCGTACTTCATATCACCGATAGAAATTTTATTTCCATTTGGTTCAAGTGTTGAATTTGATCCATTGTAAACAGAAGAAATTGTTGACCCGTCATCTACAACTTTTAATCCGCCCTCAGCAACGCCACAAAATGCAAACTGATCGGTATTGTTTGGATTAATTGCCACCGATACAAAATCCCAGTCTTTTGCAAAATTGATGCTGTCCTGTGTTTCGTGATTAAAATTTGTCCACGTTTCATCTTCAAAAACATAGACTCCATTCCTGAAATAATTGTTGACCAGATTATGTGTTAAACCACCTCCGGCAACCAACACTTTACCATATTGAATATCTAGGCGGTAACAGCCATCAGTGTAAGGCGAATTGCTGTAAATGACACTTGAATTATAAGAATCAGTGGCCTTTACCAAACCATAATTTTTATCTGCCATCCAATATTGTCCGTCAAAACGGATGCATGAAATTGGTTCAGGAATTTTGCCATTGTACTCAAAAATAATACCCGATTGCGTCATATCGGCTGCCAGAATATTTACGGAGCTATACTGTGAAACCAATAAATAATCTGACTCTGATTTCAAATCGTTAATTGTCATTCCGGTTCCAAATTTATTCAAGACACCACTCGAAATATAATAGAGTGTATCTGCATCAAAGATTTCAGACTGATAAACAAAAGCCAGCTTATCTGAAAATGCATTGATTTCTGAAAAAGGTCCGTTTACAACAGCAACTGGCAGATCCGTTTTTTTTGACCAGTTGTTTTGGTCATTTAGAAAAGGATGATTTGCCGGAGCGTAATAGATTCCCGCATCCGTCGCACAATATAACGTATCATTGTAAAAGCAGCTTGCTTTAACAGAGGGGTTTGGATAAGGATAATAAGTGTCTTTAATTTCTTTTCTGACTAAATCAAAAACAACTAAACCAATTCCGCTGCTGATGTAAATAAAATCACCGACAAAATTGGACGAGTAGATTGTTTTATTTCCTGCGATATCTGCTAATTTAATCCAGGGAACATTGGTGATTGTATTACCATCAATCAAATCAATATTTCCATTAGCATATCCAACGACAACCACATCGCCGTTACCACTCATGCTTGAAATTCCCAAATCACTCAAGCCGTTTGCCACCGTAAGCATGTCAATTGAATTATCATCGGTGTGATAAACCACTACGCCATTGGACGCACCCATATAAACTGCCGTTTCATCATTGGCAACTCCAACGGCGTTATTGACTGAAAAATGAACGCGCCAGTCCAGCATTGGAATTTGCGATCTGACATCGAAAATAGTCAGCAAGAGAGAAAAAGTGAGCAGTGTTTTGAACATGATTCTAAATCAGTAATGCATAGTTAACCAAAAAGTTCGAAATTTATTGTGTTTTAGCCAAACACCGCCCGAATGGCGTCTTCAATTTTACCAGCTGTAATGATTTCAATGTTGTGATCCTTTTTACTGATTCCTTTGGCAAATTTAGAGATGATGATTTGTTCAAATCCCATTTTTTCTGCTTCAGAGATTCGTTGATCCAATCGGTTCACTGGTCTTACTTCACCAGATAAACTCACCTCAGCAGAAAAAGCTATTTTTGAGTGAACAGGTAAATTTGCATTAGATGACATGATGGCTGCGACAACGGCTAAATCAATTGCCGGGTCATTTACTTTAATTCCTCCCGCAATATTTAAAAAGACATCTTTTGCTCCCAATTTAAATCCGCATCTTTTTTCTAAAACAGCCAGCAACATATTCAATCTTCTCAAATCAAAACCAGTGGAAGAACGTTGTGGTGTTCCATAAGCAGCGGTGCTTACAAGCGCTTGCACTTCAACCAGAATTGGGCGAATGCCTTCCATAGTTGATGCAATAGAAATTCCGCTCAGATTTTCTTCGTTGTTTGAAATTAAAATTTCAGAAGGATTTTCTACTTCACGCAAACCTGAACTATTCATTTCATAAATGCCAAGTTCGTTGGTTGATCCAAAACGATTTTTCATGGAACGCACCAAACGATAGACATGGTTGCGATCACCTTCAAAAAGTAAAACACAATCTACCATGTGCTCCAGTACTTTTGGTCCGGCAAGGGAACCTTCTTTGGTAATGTGACCAATCAGAAAAACCGGTGTGTTGGAATCTTTGGAAAAACGCAAAAACTCAGCGGTGCATTCTTTAATTTGTGAGATGCTGCCCGGTGATGATTCTATCAAGGCAGATTGCATGGTTTGAATAGAATCGATGATCAAAATATCTGGCTGAATTTCCTGTACTTGTGCAAAAATATTTTGAAGCGATGTCTCTGTTAAGATATAACAATCTTCATTCATTTTTCCAATACGATCAGCGCGCATACTGATTTGTTGTTCACTTTCTTCACCTGAAACATAAAGAATTCTTTTTCCTTTTTCCTGAACGGCAAGTTGCAATAACAAAGTTGATTTTCCAATTCCCGGTTCGCCACCAAAAAGTATAATTGATCCCGGTACAAGGCCTCCACCCAAAACGCGATTCAGTTCCTGATCGTGAAGTAAAATTCTATCTTCTGATTTTTTTTCAATTTCAGTGATCCGATACGGTTTTGAAACACGCTGTGTGCCTTTGCCGGCAAACAAAGCCGCAGATGAAGTTGGTTTTTCAATGACCTCTTCAATCAATGTATTCCACTCACCACACGACGAACATTTACCAACCCACTTGGCAGATTCAGTTCCACAATTCGTACAAAAAAAAGCTGTTTTGACTTTAGCCATGATTCAAATTAGTTGCGTGATAAATAGGCGTCTGTTTTCATACTGGCTGAATCTGTTTCAATAATTGTAGAACGCAAATGCAAATTGGTTTCGTTCAAAACTAAAATTTCATATTCGTTTGGTACAGCCATTAAAACAACAAAAAGAGAATCTTCAGTTCGGGAAAAAGTCCCGGTCATTGAAACGGAGTTTTTTACGAGATACGAACCATCTTCACCAAAATTCCAGATCGTTGGCATTAAGGGTGCAGATACCACACCACGAATTCCATCATTAATAAATACCGACGAATCCATATTCCAGTCGCCCAGTATTAAATCTTGTGTTTTTTGCTCTACGACTGGTGTTTCAGGTTCAGTTGTGGATTCTTGATTTTGACAAGAGATAATGAACAGAAAGCTGAAACTATAAAGGAGATTTTTCATAAACTGATTTGAAAGCCTAAAGGTAGTGAAAGGAGTTTGAAATGTTGAAGAGGGTTGATAAGTTGATGTGTTGAAAGAGGTTGATGGGTTGAAGGGGGTTGATAGGTTGAAGAGGTTTAAGGAATTTCAGCCAATCCACCATCAACACTTCAAGTTTCAAGCATGCCGTTTTGCAAAACTATGGGACGGGGCGAGCCCGTCCGATGCATCTGTTAACAAAAAACATTTCAACCATCAACCGTTCAACCCATCAACCGTTCGTCAAAAAAAACCAATTTGGAATTTAAACTCAGCCTGCCTAATTTCGTACCATGGCAAAATTTCTTTCTTACAATGTAAATGGCATTCGCGCGGCGATGACAAAAGATTGGATTAACTGGTTGAAATCAGTGAATCCCGATGTTGTTTGTTTACAGGAAACCAAAGCGCAATCCGATCAGTTGGATTTAAAAGAATTTGAAAAATTAGGATATAAAACCTATTGGTTCTCTGCTCAAAAAAAAGGGTACAGCAGCGTAGCCATCTTTTCCAAAACAGAGCCTGATCATGTTGAATACGGTTGTGGCATTCCTAAGTATGATGATGAAGGCAGAATTTTACGCGCTGATTTTGGAGATTTTTCAGTGTTAAGTTGTTACTTTCCAAGCGGCAGCAGCGGCGAAGATCGTCAGGATTTTAAAATGGATTTTCTGGCAGATTTTCAACCCTATATTGATGAACTAAAAAAGACCAGAAAAAAATTATTGATTTCTGGTGATATCAATATTTGCCACGAAGCAATTGACATTCACAATCCGGTTTCCAATAAAAACTCCAGCGGATTTTTACCTGAAGAACGCGCCTGGGTCACTGGATTTTTAAAAACGGGATTTGTAGATACCTTCAGACACTTGAACAAAGAGCCAGGCAATTATACCTGGTGGTCATACCGCTTCAGTGCACGAAAAAAGAATCTGGGTTGGCGTATTGATTATCATCTGATTTCAGAAAATCTATTGCCTCAACTTAAAAAATCGGAGATTCTTGCAGATGCCGTTCATTCAGATCATTGTCCAATTCTGGTTGAACTGGATGTAAAATTGGGCTAGGAAGTGATAACTATCAGTCGCTTTTTTTCGTACTAACCGAATAATCAAATTAATTTTGTTGGATGCTTGAAGTGATCATGGTTGGAATTGGATACGGACTCTTACTTAGTGTAATGGTTGGACCGGCCTTTTTTGTCATGATTGAAACCAGCATCAACAAAGGAATCAAATCTGCTTTGTTTTTAGATCTGGGTGTTTTGTTGAGTGATTTGATGTACGTCACCATTGCGTTCGTTTTCTTTAATGAAGTATCTGAATTGATGTCTGGTGAAAACCGACACTTTCTGAAAATTATTGGCGGGGGATTCTTTATCATACTCGGCATTGTTCACGTGAAAAAAAAGAAAGCGCTTTTTCTATCTGAACGCGCGCTCACCAAACCGCTCGCGCTTTCTGCCAGTAATTATCTCATGAACTTATTGAAAGGATTTATGCTCAATGCTGTAAATCCAGGCGTTCTCTTCTATTGGCTAACCTTAATGTCACTTTTGCCAGATGCACCTGCCGAATTGAGCTTAACCAGAACACAGGGCCTTATTATCTACATCTCCATCATTCTGGTTACTTTTTTTGGGTTGGATGTCTTAAAAATATTTGGTGCAAAAAAATTAAAAGAGATTCTCACCCCGCAATGGATGTACGTTGTTAATTTGGTGTTAGGAATTATCTTGCTGGTCTTTGGAACACTCTTCCTTCTTCAGGGTATCTTAGCGCTCTTGAAATCATAATGCAATCGTAACCTCAACCTTAATTTTGGTTATAGCTTCAAATTACTTACACATGCGATTTAAAATTCTTTTTGTTCTATTCCTTTTATCATTTCAAACGCTTGCGCAGGATGAGAAACCAAAACCAAAAATGGTCAGAACCTATTGGGATTTTAACAGCACAATCATGCAAAGTGAAGGCTATTATTATGCGGATGAGTTTTATGGTGAAACTACCCTTAAACATGGCCGCTGGAAATATTGGGATAAAAATGGAAATCTCGAAGAAGAGCAAATTTTTGTAAAAGGTAAACCACACGGCCCGGCAACAACTTACCATTCAAACGGAAAGAAAAAAGCAGTAGGTTATTTTAAAGAAGGAATTCAAGACAGCGTTTACTATGCGTGGCATGACAACGGAAAATTAAAAGAAGAAGGTTATTACACAAACGGCCGCCCGACAGGCAATTGGAATTACTATTACTACAACGGTTATCACATGTCCGAAGAAAAGGTGCTGGACTCAGTTACCTATGTGATGAACTTCTGGAAAATGGATAGTACGCAAACCCTTACCAATGGAAACGGCCGCACTTTTATTTACTATACCTCCGGCTATCTTCAAGAATTCTATAGCTACACCGACGGAATAAAAAACGGCGATTTTGAGGAGTACACACCTAATGGAAGACCCTCGGTGATTGGTCAATACTTAGATGGACAGGAATACGGACATTGGACATTCTATTACTATACCGGCGGCATTGACCGCGAAGTAAATTACATTGAGGGCAAACTACACGGAGCCTATCTGAAAAATTACGACAATGGCAAAGTACATGTTACCGGTGAATTTGAAAATGGTTTAAAAACCGGTGATTGGGTCTGGTACACCAACGTTGGTACAGTAGATATCAAAGGACAGTTCAAAAATGGTTTGCAGGATGGTTACTGGGAATATTGGTATCCGGGAGATACTCTTCATTTAGAAAGTAAAGGTTATTTCAAAGAAGGTTTGCGTGATGGCGACTGGAAATTTTATTATAAAACCGGTGCGGTGTGGCGTGAAGGTTCATACAAAAATGACCTTGAACAAGGACGCTGGAAAACATGGTATGAAAACGGAAAACTATTAAATGAAGGTGACTTTGTAGAAGGAAAAGAACACGGTGACTGGATTCAAAATTGGGACAATGGCAAACGAAAAAATGAAGCCACTTTTAAAATGGGAAAGCTTCATGGTACGTGGAAATCTTATTCTAAAAAAGGCCAATTAACCTTATCCGGCGAATATGAAGACGATTTAAAAACAGGCCTCTGGAGCAGATACGACGAAAAAGGAAATTTGCTGGAGACGGGCTATTACAAAATTGTTGAAACAAAAAAACACCACGTAGATTATGGACCTATGGCCAAGCGTACCGTCATGGAAAGTGTAAAGGATGGTCACTGGGTTTGGTATAGTCCAAAAGATCACAAAAAATCACATGAAGGTGATTATAAAGATGGCAAAGAAGACGGAACCTGGATTTACTATTTCCCGGGAGGTGAAAAACCGTTCCAGATGATTGAATACAAAGACGGTCTATTGAATGGCAAAATGCTGACCTTTGAATGGCGTCCACACTATGTGCAATCAGCCGTTGAATACAAAGATGGCATCAAGCATGGCAAAGCAACCATCTATGATAAAAATGGAAAAGTACTGAAAGAGAAAACTTTTTTAGACGGTGTTGAAGTGGGTCCAGATGGTAAACCAAAAGTGTTTGCACCTTAGCGGAACCAATTAAGCTATCTCAAAATTTCTTTCACGTTTGCTTTTATTTTGAAACAGATTTCATCGGTGGGTAAATCGTTGTCATCTTTTCCAAATGGATCTTCAATTTCCTCTGCCAGAATTTCAATACTCACCAGTACGTAGAAAATAAAAATAGCTACCAGCGATGAGTAATATCCAAATGAATCAATAAAAGCAAGCGGAACAGTCGTCACGTAAATGAAAATAAATTTCTTGAGGAACATGCTGTATGAATATGGAATGGGCGTTCCTTTAATACGTTCACAGGCTCCGGTAATTTCTGAAAATGATCGCAGGTTATAGTCCAGTGCAAGGTATTCCTCTTGTGTAATTACGCCGCGCTTTTTCATCTGATGCAATCTTTCATACATCAATTTGGCAATGAAACTTGTTTTGTGATTTACTTTTTGAATAGCAACAATTTCGTCGGCTGTCAGGTCCATCTCTTCTATGATAACACCGTCGCGCAACTGCTCTTTCATGGCAATCGCATAATTCGGTATCATGCGTGCAAAATAGTTTTCATCTTCCTTATCAGTAGTTAATGAGCCAATTTTTATCGCCAGGTTGCGCGTATTGTTTACCAGATTTCCCCATTGCTTTCTACCATCCCACCAGCGGTCGTAAGCCGTATTCGTTCTGAAAACAAGTAACAAGGACAATACAAATCCTATCAATGAGTAAACACCCATCAGCTCAGACAGAAACGCAATATGTCCGAAATAATGCATTTCAACATAAACAAATCCAAACGTCAATACACCAATAAAAATCAACTCTTTCCAAAGCAAATAGAAAGTGTCACTCTTATGGAAGGCAAAAATATGTCTGAACCAGGTTTTGGGGTTGTATTTTATCATGTTGCTATAATTCGGGTTCTAAATTAAGAATTAGTCTATATTAAATCTCAAAATACACGTCTGTTTCAAATCAAGCATTTAATATTAACCCGATAAGGTCTCAAGCTGCACTCAAGATGACAGTTCACGCTCCAACGCCTCTCAAATTTAACCCTACCTGAAATTGTCCATTTGAATTTGGAACTTGTTCATTTGCCACCATAGCCATTGTGACTGGAATTTACCTTCAACTTTGTAATTTGTTTATTTGAAATTGGAATTTCCCCTCTTCTGTCTTTCTCTTATCTTTGCCTCAGTGAAAAAACTGATTGAAAAAATAAAACGACCGTTTCGAATTTTGCATGTCACTCTGGTGCGCAAAATAATTCACGTCTCACGTCGAATTGTTTTTCCGGGCTTTGAGGGCTTATCCATGTGGGAGGTACTTTTTTTCTTTGTCTGGTCGCTTAAAAAAGGACTCATCACGCAACGCGCAGCATCACTTTCCTACCACTTTTTTTTAGCAATGATTCCTTTTGGTTTGTTGCTCGTCATTCTAAGTGCCTATCTGCCTTTTTACGATATCGAGCATGATATCATTCCCATTCTGGCCGGTTTTATTCCACAGCAATTGGTAGAAAATCTTTTACAAAGTATGCATGAGTTTGAAAACTCCAGCGTCAGTTCCCTCATCTCTTTTGGGTTTGTCTTATCCCTTTATTTTGCGTCTAACGGTTTTGCCGTCATGCTTGAAACATTTAACTCAACGCGTCAAAAAATAAAAAAACGCGGCTGGTGGCAAATCAAATTTGTTTCGTTGGCATTCGTTGTTGTTTTTCTAATTGGCTTGCTTCTCAGTTTCTTCATCCTGCTTACTGAAAAAAGTATGCTCAACAGTCTGGCTGATCGCAGCGCATTTATCGAATCACACTATTATACATTCTTTGTCATCATCAACAGTCTGTTCTTCATTATTGTATTGTACTTTGCCATTGCACTGATTTATTATTTTGGTCCATCCAACCGCGGAACGTTTAAATTTTTCTCAGCAGGTGCATCACTCTCAACACTCATGATCGTTATTATCTCATTCTTCTATTTCTATTACGTAAATGAATTTGCAAAATACAATGAACTCTATGGTTCCATTGGCACCATTATGATTTTATTGCTTTGGATTTATTTTGTGTCCATTGCACTTTTGGTTGGCTTTGAACTAAACGCCAGCATCCACGGTGCGTTACTCAAAAAGCGGTTGGATCAGTTGGGCACTATTGAATCTCGTCAGGAAAAAGCATATTAATTTAATCTTCCTTTATTTATTTGGGCGTTACCTCGGTCTACTCATCCTCTCACGGCTATGCCGTGATGCGGGTTATCCGCTGCTATCCCTAACGCAAAATCTCCAAACTAAATGCAATCACAAACAATATGAACATTTGTCGCTGTTTTTGGTTAATTTTGCTATAACTTAATACATCCAATCACAATGAAAAAAATAATCTATTCCTTCGGTCTTCTTGCTTTCACACTTGCATCTTGCGGTGGTGGTGAAGCTGAATCTACTACAACCACTGATACGGTTGAAGTTTGCAAATATTCTTATGACTCATCAGCTACTGAACTGACATGGACCGCATTTAAACTCACTGAAAAAATTGGTGTAAACGGTACCTTCAATCAAATCAATGTAACAGCAAAAGACAGCGTTGCAGATATGTTTGCGGTTTTAACCGGTGCAACTTTTGAAATTCCAATCGCATCCTTAAACTCACAAGATCCTGTTCGTGATGGCAAAGTAACACGCAGTTTCTTCGGCAACATGATTGAAACATCTTCTATCACCGGAACTGTAAATTCAATTTCCGCAACTACTGCTTCAGTAGCAATTTTAATGAACGGCGTTACTAAAGAATACACCGGCACAGTGACTGTAGATGCTGAAACAATCACCATGACAACGACTATCGACTTGATTGATTTCAACGCACAAACGTCAATGGATTCACTGAGCGTGGTTTGTTCTGAAAAACACACCGGTCCTGATGGCGTGAACAAATTCTGGTCAACAGTTGACATTGCTGTGAAAACTACTTTAGTAAAAACCTGTAAATAATTTTTCACCGCAAAGACACAAAGAGCGCAAAGAAATTCACAAAAAAACTTTGCATCCTTTGCGTCTTTGCGGTTATTTTTTTTTCTGATTTCAATCTCATGTCAAAAAAAATCATCGTCACTGGCGGCGCCGGATACATTGGATCACATACCGTGGTTGAATTAATGCATGCCGGTTATGAACCCGTAATCATTGATGATTTTAGAAATTCAAAGCCGTGGATTATTGATCGTATTGGCGAACTCACAGGTAAATATCCGCTGGGTCATTCAATTGATTGTGCTGATGAAAAAGAAGTACTTTCTGTTTTTAGAAATTACACTGATATTTTTGGGGTCATTCATTTTGCCGCCTATAAAGCAGTTGGTGAATCAGTGCAAAAACCAACTATGTACTATCAAAACAACATTGGTTCGCTCTGTGCGATTCTCAATGCGATGAAAGAAACAAAAATTTCCAATCTGGTTTTTTCATCTTCCTGCACAGTATATGGTGAGCCTTCAACACCAGCCGTAACAGAAAATACGCCCATTCAAAAAGCTAATTCACCTTACGGCGACACCAAAATAATTTGTGAGCGCATCATCGAAAATGTAAAAATTTCAGGGCAACCCATTCAGGCTGCTTTGCTTCGTTACTTCAATCCAATTGGTGCACATCCTTCTGGAAAATTAGGGGAACTGCCAAACGGAATTCCAAATAATTTAGTTCCTTACATTACACAAACCGCAGCTGGAATTCGCGAGCAACTTGTGGTTAATGGAAATGATTACACTACGTCTGACGGAACAAATATTCGTGATTACATTCACGTGGTTGATCTTGCTAAAGCGCACGTCAAAGCATTGGAGTGGTTGCAAAATCAAAACAAGCCTGTCTGTGAGCCATTTAATTTGGGAACCGGAAAAGGAACCTCAGTTCTTGAAATAATTCATAGTTTTGAAGAAGTGAACCAAGTGAAAGTGAATTATAAAATAGGCCCACGTCGTGAAGGAGATGTAGAACAAATTTTTGCAAATCCAACCAAAGCAGAAAAAATGCTGAACTGGAAATGTGATTACAGCGTGGCCGATGCACTCAAACATTCTTGGAACTGGGAAAAAACACTTTAAGTTGAAAAAGATTTTCTACATACTTAGTATCATTTTCACCGTTGCAGGTTATGCGCAACAAAATCCGTACGAACATCCGTTTCATAAAAGACGTCCAGGTTTATTCAGATTGTATACTGGCTTTACAGCTCCTGGCGAAGATTCACCTGAAAAATTTGACCGCCTCAATACTGATTTTTATTGGAATTCGTGGTTGGGTGAAACGGGCGGAACAACAACTGTATTTTATGCGCTTGGTCACAACATCAATTTAATGTTTGATATTCCCTTTCAGAAAAAATCTGTTTTTGGAATTGCAATTGGTTTGGGTTATTCTCATTTCTGTGTCCGTCACGACGGTGATTTTGCTTTCATGACAAATACTTCAGGTAAAGGATATACGCGCTTTGCGCTACACCGGCGATGCACGCTGGATCAATCGCACCGTATTTAATTTTGTTGAAGTTCCTTTCGAAATCAGAATTCGTACTGCCGGTGAACGTGGAAAATTTAAATTTTATCCAGGATTCAAAGCCGGTTTTATGGTTGAAAATTATCACAAATGGCGCATTGGAAGTCAGGAATACAAAGAGTTTAATTTTCCTGATCTGAATCGCATTCATTACGGTCCAACAATTCGTATTGGCTTTGACAACATCATGCTTTTTGGTTATTACGACATGACCACCCTTTTCACCAATGACGACAGCAACAAACTGCAATTGTTTTCAGCAGGGATTAGTATTGGCTGGTTTTAGAAAAACGCCCTCAACTCCATTCCACCTGAATGAATGGCATTATTCAATTCTGACTTTCTGCCGTTGTAAGTAAAATTCAATTGAAGATTTTGTGCAATTTTTCGCTGGTATGAAAGTCCCCAGGTGAAATTGTTTCCTGTTTTTAAACCTTCCAACATTTCAAAAGCTAAGGATGAATTTGTAGTTGCATTGTAACTGATGACAATAAAATTTGCCTGAGCTGAAAAGCTTCCTTTTTGAGCTTGATTGAAGCGGAGTTCTAATCCAAAATTTCGAATAACGGCGGTTTCTGCAGAAGTGGAGTTGTTTTTTTTCTCTGTGTACTTTCCGGTAATTCCTATTCTGAATGCGGTGCCCGGTTGATAGGATATTGCGGGTTCAATTTCAAAATATTCAATAAAATAATCACGTCCGGTTGCGTAATCACTTGAACTTTTTTTGCGGCCCAATAAACCATTCAAGCGTACATTGTAAATCTTGTAAATGTTCCAGCGCAATCTGAAATCATGAAAGGTATGTAAGCGCGAATCAAATCCGTTTGACAATAAAATTTTGGAACCATTTTCCTGATATGAATAGGTCAATCCAAAAATGGGGCTTGTTTTATTAAAGTAAACTGTATTTCTGAACGATGATGAAAACGAAACTAAACTTGTATCTGCAATAGAGTAGAGAAATGGATTCAAGGCCGTTAAATTTTCTTCATAACTCGTTTTGCGGTTGATTTTATAAATAACCTGATTGCTGAATCGTGCAATTACCTTTTTAACACCTTTTTCTGAATTCCAAATTCGGTCAGGGCTCAAAATCAAGCTCGTTGAAAATTGATTGGAGTATGTTCTAACATATGTATTGGTTGGAATAAAAACCCGAATATAATTTCCCTGATCTGCAAAAACAGCAATTTCAAATTCGCCCAAATCTTTAATACCGTCGTTATTATAATCAATCCAGGTGTAAGTTCCCTGGCCGGGATTTACTTCTAAATAAATGAACTCACGCTTCAATTCTAAACCTGAACCTACTTCGTAAAAAGTTGTTGCCAAAATGGCACCTTTCCACAAACGCGCGGTGTGTTCTAATCTTCCTAACAAGGTATTTTCAGGCTTGCCATTAAACAAGGTTGTATCCAAAACATCTAAAAAACGATAGTTCAAATTCAATCTTAAATTAGATGCCGGATTTCTTCCCAAATCAGCATCAAGACCAACATTTTGTGCACGCGTAGATTGTTTCAAATAAGTTGAATCACTGAACCAATCATAACGCTCACGGTAATAAATTCCAAATTTATTTTTGATAGAATCTGAAGTAGAAATAGATGTTTTCCAATCATAAAACCGATACGATGCATTTGACAAATAATCTGTTCCTTGTTGCGTACGTTCATTCCATTCGTGAATATCTTCAAAACCAATTTTAATAAAGCCAATGTTTTGTGAAAGCTGAGTATCATGTCTTGCAAACATTGATTTTTCAAGACCGTTTGCAGTTAACAGCGATGCATTTCCTAATGCAGAAAAACCACTTTTGTTTAGTTTAATATTCAGATTATTTCGATAGCCGGTGTAATCTTTTCCCCAGGTGAAATTTTCAAAATCATATCCGACGCCACCCACATTTTTTCCAATTACTTTGAGTCCGGCTTTTGATAAAAATTGATTTCCTGTATAGGGCAAACTGCGCACATTCCAGTCTCTGTCAAACTCAACATCTCTGAACCATTGAATGGGTTGAAAATTCTGATCGGTGAATTCAAAATTTGCGTTGGATTGCAATTTCCACATCAATCCTAAATCATGCGCTGAATTCCATTTCCATTTTACGGCGTAGCCTTTATCATCTTGCTGATGCAAATCTGAAAAAGTATTTTTATCGTAATCAGACATCGCCACCTCAACCGAAGAGTTAATTTGTTTGGTAAAATTATACGATGTTCCAACCGTGTACATGCGCTTGCGTTGCGGCGCAATCAATAATTGAATTGGCGCATAATCTCCTGTGAAATTCCACCAATGGGCATCACCCATTTATACACTCTTCCATTGGCAGTGTAACGGTCAAAAACATAATCACCATTCCCCGGACCCACTTGTAAAAAAGTTGCGCTGTAAAAAGCAGAATCCGGATTGATTGAAAACACAAGCACCGAATCATACCCCATGCTATCTCTCAACGCATACAAAATACGGCTGTCATAAAAACCAATGCTATCAATACTGTTGGAATATGCAGCGGTCAAACTATCACCTACCTCTTCCAAAATGGCGCGTTTGTCAGAAGTAAGATTTTGTTGAATGGTTTGATTTTTTGCGTCTTGTTCTGAATACACATTAATCCACGTATGTGACTTTTCAGTTTTAAATTCAGCGTTGTAAGCAAAAAGTGAACGCGCATAATTCAGATCTGAATATTGAAATTCTACAACAATTCGTTTGTCTTTTGTGATGAGCTGATTGGCTGTAAACGTTACCTCAGCTGTATTGTAATCAATGACATAATCAAACTCTTGTCCACGCGTTAAAAGTTTTCCGTCTACATATACTTTTTCTGTTCCGGCCAACACAATGATGTAGGTTTCATTCTCTGCTCCTTTTAATCGATATGGTCCTTGATTACCTTCAATTCCCTGTACAATGTTGCGTGAAAATTTTCCTTTTGAAAAAGCACCACTGATTTTGTGTGTTGCTGTTCCATCACTTAAACCAATGGAGATTGGATGATATGCTTCCAGCGAAACACCTTGCGTTCGTTTGGTGTAATTCATAAAATATCCCGTAGGTTTATTCAACCAAAAATCACCACCAATCACTGCAAAATCATCGTTATACACTTTCATGTAAACCTGATCAAACTCTTGTAATTTTTGTGTATTTCCTTCCGGCTGAAACGGAACGTTGTCATCTGAAATAGATCCTTTCATATAAAGGTTAGGACCAATCTGACCATCTAGCTGCAAGTTTAAAGTTGATTGCAAGGAAAGACTTTGAGCATTGCCTACCGTTACACCACGAGAAATACTTCCCTGCTTATTTAATTTAGAAGATCCAAAAAAATCTTCTGCCGCATTTGCACTCGAAACAGAATAAACGTAAGGTGCAAAATCCTGAATCGTATCTGACAAAATTAATTCAGGTGATTTATGATAAAACGGTTGATTCAAACTAAGTACCATAGGCTCATACACCACCGTCACAAAAGCACTTTGTGGAAGAACTTTGAAGATGAGTTTTGCCTGAATGGGATCTAAATAATAGGTCTCTGATGAAACTATTTTATCTCCATCCAAAATTTTAAAACCGGCTCTGTAAATTGAAACAGAATCTAACTGAATGGTGTCTCCAGAAACCGGAATTAATTTTGAAACCGATGTCTGCAAATAACATAAGTTACCCAACAGCATCAGTAACACAAAAGCGATATGGCGTAAATTCAGGCTCACAGAGGGAATAACCAAGCTAAAGATATACGGAAATCTTCAAAGGAAATTGTGAAGCCCTTTAGAAAATGAGACTGGCAGCACAGTCGTTCAGTGAATTATACCCGAACGAACTGTGCCCCATCTCCTCATTCTTCGTTGCCGGTCTCTCAGGTCGGCAAACAAACCCTCCTCATTCAGGTCTATAACGATTGGATGAATTTGGTTACAGAAAATCTTTACCTTAGAAAGAATAAAATGCATTGCAGATGTTTTCGATGAAAACCAAATGGCTTAAAATTTCTGACTCATTTGACGATTTAGATCGTCGTTTGAATGGAAAAGAAGTATCGCCAATTTCATTCAACAATCTGCCTTTACTTTTGGTAAAACACGCAGATCAATTTTATCTCGTCAAAAATAAATGTCCGTATCAGGGTATCAAATTAGATCACGCCAAATGTGAAAATGGATTTATTGTTTGCCCTTGGCATCACTACGGCTTTGATTTAAAAAATGGTCGCGGCGGTGGTTTGTATTTAGACAATTATCCATTAGAAAAAAGAGAGGATGGAGTTTATGCAGGCTTTGAATATTTTAGTTGGTTTTAGTTGAGTCACTAGCCATGAGGGAATAGGCTTGAGGGAAGGAATACTTCTCAAAAAACTCATGGCTCATGGCTATTCACTAATCGCTAAAAAACTACTGCACAATCAACTTCTGATACACTTTATAATCACCCGTAATCACCACTACCTGATAAACGCCAGCAGCATACGTTGCAGCATCAATGAAGAAGTTTTTTGATCCGCGATCTACTGCGCCATTATAAACTTCAGTCACAACTTCACCCAACATATTGGTAATGATAATCTGACAATTTACAGGCTGATTAAAACTGACTGGAATCACAGTGATAGCCGATGCAGGATTTGGATAAATTGAATTAAAGACAATTGGATTTTCTTCATCAATTACACCTGCTGATCCCGCATCCAAAATGGTAAAATCATGATAACCTGCCGGAGCCGGAATTGGATGCGTGCTGGTTCTTCCATTCACTGCATTACCTTCAATATAGTAGTACACTGTAGTTCCAACTGCTTGCGCTGGAATTGATGCAGCCCAGGTATCACCGCTAGTATTGGTCATTGCAATTTCAGTATACACTCCTGCTAAAGATGTTTTGTAAAAGATGCTTGCAGATGCAATTCCCGATTTGTGTTTAATCTCTGCACTTGCCAAATAGGGATTCAAATCATCATAAGTGTCTTCTAATTTTTGATGCGATAACAAAAGAGGATCACTCACACCAACGGTATGTGTAATGCAATGGATAGCACCGCCTGCACTGATCAAATTCATTCCGGTATTATCCACATCAATCGGAATGATGGTATATCCCGGCATTGCGTTTTCAAGAATATTGATTGCAATTGTATCATATTCTTCTCTGTAAACGGGCAACAAAATTATGTCGTTTACAAAAGTTTGATTGGCGTAAGTTCGGTAAGACGATCCGGTATTTGGCCACAAACCACTTGTGCTTGGGGGCTGCGGAATACGAACTACGTCATATGGAGTTCCAAATTTTGTGGTATAATTATCCAAAACATATTGCAGGTTTGCTTCAATTTGTGGTCCATCTGCAATACCAGCAGGATACTCGCCCACCAACAATGTTTGTTCATCAATAATTTTCATGTGCATGTCAATGTGATGAATACCGTCGTAAGGAAGCACGGTCATTTTTACGTACGAATCAATTCCCATCCAGGTAGAAAAAAGATCATCCAATTCAGCTTCAGTATGCGTTGGGTAAGAAATGGGCTGATCACCTGACCCGTCATTTTCGTCCAAGATTAATTCCGATGAAAATGCCTGACCGCTTCCATCAGACATCCAGTTTCCACCCGTTGTAACAACCTTATATGGATTTGCTGTCATTGAGTATAAATTCACACCAAGGTGCGCTGCATAAGCATCTGGAATAACATCATCCAATGGTCTAGGGCGATTGTAAATCCAATCCACTAAAATCAAAGAGTCTACATCATTAACGTAAACTGTATTTGAGCCATAATCTCTGATCCAAATTGAATTCCATCCTGTTTCTATGTAATCGATGTTCACATCAGGCACACCGTTACTATTCAAATGTGATTTCACAACATTCGAATCCGTGCACATGATAATGACCAAACATTCTTCTTGCGCAGCATCCACAATTTGTCTTTGGATGGTATTGTAAGATCCTGTCCACGTAATAACAAGTGCTTGAACTTCTTCCCATTCGGCAGCTGTTCTTAATGATGTGAAAGGTGGTGGTGTTGTGATTCCGCGTTCATCAAAAGATTGAAGATAAGCATCCATCATCCCTTTCTCTTGCTCTGTCATTCCTTTCGGCAGATTTTCAGGCTCTTGAGCCATTGTTGAAAATGAGATTAAACCGATTATAAAACAGATATAAATCTTCAAACGATACATAAAACAAGTTTTTGAGAGACCCTAATTTACTATTTTAATCCGGATTTGACTGCTCGATCTCTAAAGGCCTGAAACAACCCCGAGGCAACCGGATTCTCATTTGAGCGTCATAGCAGAACCGAAACGCTGGTGTTATATTTGAGTTAAGCCTTGCTTATTCAGAGTATTTACACTAAATTCGTTCCCCTTTTGAAAATGAAAACTACTAATATTGGACTCGTATTGTTGACCGTTCTGGTGGTGACGAAGTATGTTATTTCGTTAGATACCTATACGAGTCAAGACGGTAGTTTTAAATCTGGTCAGCTTATTGATTATAGCGTAATGACAGATTTTATTGCTGCTGAGAAAAAGGCATCACAACCCGCATTACTTGCATACAATCCTGCTGTTTCTGAATCTAATCTGTCCAATTATACTGTTTCAAAGGAGAAGCAAGAGTCTGCTGCAATTTCGAATCAAGAAACAACACAAATTGTAAACTTCACACCTGTTTTTAAAAAGAATACAGACGAAGTTCTTCCAATGGAACACAGCAATTCATTAGTTGTTTTTGATCCTTCAAATCCTGAAATCACGGATATGAAAACGCAGTATGTCGATCAATATGACAACGCGGCTCCTTTGGACAATGGCAATACCGTTGTCAATGAAATGTTGATGATGATGCCGAGAAGGTAATTATCCTTTGACCTCTGCTTCACTCATTACTTGCTCCAGTGTTCTTGAAAACTCTTCAACCGGCTGAGCACCAGAAATTCCATATTTTCGATTAAACACAAAAAACGGAACACCCGTAATTCCAAGTTGTTGCGCTTCTGCAATATCCTGTCTTACGGCATTTCCAAAATCAGATCCTTTAAAAACTTTTTCTATTTCTTGCTGATCTATTCCGACAGTTTTTCCAATTTCAATCAGCGTATTGATATCCGCAATGTCTTTACCTTCGGTGAAGTATGCAGCAAAAATGAGTTCAACGACTTTATTTCCCAGTCCCAATTTTTTGGCAAGATGTTCTAAGCGATGGGCATCAAATGAATTTGCAATTTGTGCTTTGTCAAAACGATATTCCAATCCAACTTCAGCAGCCATTTTGGTTACATTTTCATGCATGGCTTTAGACCATTCGATGTCACGTCCGTAGCGCTCTGCTAAATAGGTGTAAGCATCTTTACCCGGAGCTGATTTTGTATTCGGATCCAATTGAAAACTTTTCCACTCTATTTCTACCTCCTCTTTCTTTGGAAATTTTTCAAGTGCTTGTTCTAATCTTCTTTTGCCGATATAGCAAAAGGGACACATGACATCAGACCAGACTTCTATTTTGATTTTTTTTGACATGATATTTTAATTAATTCTTTAAAAAACAATACTCATTTTTGGTGGCCACCAAGCCTTATTCTCCCGCAGATTACGCAGAAAAAAAATCCCTGATTACACAGATTCCAATTTTTCTATGCTTGACGGATTTTCAAAATCTGTCCAAATCTGCGAAACAAAATCAGCGCAATCTGCGGGAAAAATTTTCATCGCACAAACCGACTTCCTGAGAAAAAACATTTATGCCTTCTCTTCTAACGTTCCATCTGCATGTTTTGCAAAACGGCCTTTGGAGCGATCATGCACTTGCGCATAACTTGGCCATGGCCAACCACCAAATTGGGTAGCATGATAATCATCAAAAGCTTGCTGAATTTCTTCTTTGGTATTCATCACAAAAGGGCCGTATTGAATGACATGTTCACCAATTGGTTTTCCTTGTAAAACTAAGATGCGCGATTCCCAATTTCCATTTTCTACTTCCAGATTTACATCCGGTTCAACTTCTACCAAATGATATTTTGGAATTGTTTTTCCTTGAATGGTGATTGATTCGCCAATGTAAAAATACAAGGTTCGGTTTACGCCAATTTCTGTTTTAGGCAATATCCATTTGCCATTTGCTTCCAGCGTAATATTCCAAACGGCAACGTGATTTGACGGATCTGCAGCCCAGGAATTTGGTGGTGGTGTTGATGCAATTTTATCTGCTAATGAACCAGCAATCACTTCTACTTCTGCTACTTTATCATTTGCATCTTTTTGCGTCAATTTTGGAATGACATCTGCCCACATCATTTTGAAATGCGGATCTACCATTTTATTTTTTGCAGGCAGATTTAACCAGATCTGAAATAACTCCATCGGGTTTTCTTTCTCTGTTGACAAAAGCGGAAACATCTCTGAATGCTGTACACCTTTTCCGGCAGTCATCCACTGCACATCACCATTGCCGTAACGACCTGCAGCACCCAATGAATCGGCATGATCAACGAGCCCTTCACGCACTACGGTGATTGTTTCAAATCCTCGATGCGGATGACCCGGGAAACCAGGCACAGTTTTTCCATGATACATTCTGAATCCATCTTTGATAATGAAATCATCACCCAGATATCTTCCTTTTAAATAAGAAACATCAGGCCCCATCAATTCATTTCCCTTTGGAAATTTATCTTCATGATGTACACAAAATAAAAATGGATCTTGTGTCTCCCACTGAAAGCCCATTGGCTTTATTTTTTTGATTGCTTCTTTTTGTGTCTGCATTTCAATTTCTTCTTTTTTAGATCTGCCAAATCCTAAGGCTGGCATGGCGAATAGACCAGTTATTCCCAATGATAATTTTCCTAAAAAGTTTCTTCTGTTACTCATAAATCCTCCCTTTTATTCTTACTCTTTCTAACAATTATATTTCAAAACTGTTTTGCAAATCTCATAACTTATTTCCCTGAATCAACCAGGATTCTCTGATCGATTGTTCTTTCAGATGCAAAAATTGAAGTCGAGTTTTATCAGCCATAAATTGATGAAACCAATGTTCACTTTCAAATTCAATTAAATGAATCTCATAAGGCGCTTCTATTGCTTTTTCAATGAACTCTTTTTCATCTGGTCTTAATCGAAATAAAAGTTGACCTCTGTAATTTTTAATAATGGGGATTGCCAACGACTCAAATTCATCAAAAACTGCTTGCGCATTTGGCTTTAGATAAATCAATTGTGTAATGTAAATTGACATGGCATGACATTAGTACATTCAAAGTTCGGCAAAAATTAGCAGAGTTTGACACCGCTATAGTTTTGTAAACCGTACGGTTCCAAAATTAGTTTCCACAAAATAAATTCCTGCTGGAAAATCTTCCAGGTTAAACGTGCGTTGTGCTTGTTCTGAATCTGCTTTGAAATCATTGAACATTACAAGCTGACCCACACTGTTATAAACTTTCAAATAAGCAAAGCCACCAGCCGCATTTGAAATAGTAAATGAATCAAACGATGGGTTTGGATAAAGTGTGTAATTCAAATTAGCCATGCTGACAAATCGGATTGTTGAATAGGCAATGGCACCATCCAAATCAACTTGTTTTAATCGATAATAATTTGCACCCGCGTTTGGCGTTTGATGTACAACTCTGTAATCAAGAATTGCAGATGAATTTCCAGCACCGTCTTTTTGGCAATCACTGACCAATCAGCACCATCATGACTATACTCCACTTCAAAAAAATCTGAATTAATTTCTGATTTGGTTTGCCAAAAAATGTTAACCGTTTTATTGTCGTCCGAAATCGCATCAAACAAAACCAGTTCAACTGGCAGCGGAGTTTGAATTAAATTAATGGTTGCAATTGTAAATCTTCGTTGATCGGATAAAACACCCACACCCGCAAAAGAATAAATTCCACCACCTAAATCTGTAGCTCCTGAAATAGGTGTTTCATCTGCAAAAATTCCATCGTTGTCTGTGTCTACCAGCAAGCGCAAATCACTTGCAGTTACTGCTCCCAAACCACTTAAATCCCACTGCATATCAACGGCGCCCACATCAACAGCAGCGCCTGCTTTATTAGACATGCTTGTTCGCCAGAGACGTTCAACACGTGCATCTACTCCCGCTGGAATATCTGTTGAGTTGATGGCTTGTAAAATGTCGTTGTCATGACCCCACATCATGTACTCATTGTTGTCTAACCCGGTTGCATTTAACACACGAACTATTCCTGTTCCCTGTCCATCTGTGTTTAAATCTGTTGCTGATTCTCTTCCAATGCCGGCAACATCGTGATCATAATTTCCATTTGCTGGCGTGTCCATTGTATAAACATTATTGGATGCTATAGCAATGTCATATTTTGCAGATAAATAGTTGTCGACCAAAATTCTTTCGGATAAACCCAGTGCTTCACGGTATAAAATTATTTCAGAGATATAACCACCAAATGCGCGGTTATCGCCTACATGAGTGGCGCCAATAATAAGTGGCGAATTGTAATCAGGTATGGTTGCAGCAGATTCTGTAGAAGTAACGAGCAGCGTTTGACCAGCATACACTTTCGCACGTGAGCCGGCAGCAAGCGTACCGTCATAATGAAGGTTCAGGATATAATTCGTGCCGGTAGTAAATGCAGGAGCAGGTGTACTGAAACGATTGTCATTACTGACTATATCGGTATGGATTCGATCGCTGGTATAAAAGAAAAACATGTAAGCCTGATTCACACCAACATTGGTTCGCTTGGCAATGATACTGCGAGCGGCACCTGCCAGATTGGTTTGACGAACTACGGTAAAAATGGTTAGTCCATTAGTATTATCCAGGCTTGCATCATCCAAACCTGAGAAATAATCATTTTGACCAGCGGTACTATTGTTGTCAAAAAGCACAGCCGGATATCCGTTCATTAAACTTGCAGTATAAAGGGGTTGTTGTACAGCAGTTGTTTGTGAAATATCATTTCCATTACCTGAAACATCTTGCCAAGAACTTACGGGAGATCCATTTGTAGTTGTTGACGTTCCCAAATCTGCGCGAATCCAAAAAGCATTATTAGCTGAATTACCAACACCACCCGGACCGGTTTGAGCAAAACCTTCCAAATTTGTAAGGAGCAGAATGAAACCTAAAAGTACCGTTGTTGCCAATTTCATAAACAGAACTTATCTGCGTTAGATGTTGCAACAAATATACGCATCTTAAACGATAAAGCGACGTTGGGAAATTGACCTCCAAGGTTAATTTTGTGTAAAAAAAATCATTCAAGATTCCAAGTCTGACTTCAGGGCCTTTAAAACTCCGATAGCTCGTTCTGTGTCTTTTGGAATGGCAGATCGCACATTGTTATCGAACTCAGCATAAAAGGGATGCTTTTCACCAAAATTTTTAAGAATAAACGCCAGGCCGCCACTTCTCAATTCAGCAAATAATTCTGCACTTACACGATGACGTGGTATGGTTCCACTATCCGTTTGTTTTGACGCCAGCGTACGCGTGGCCAAATCTAATAAGGCATTTAACCGTGATTTTGGATCAGTAGACATGATGCAGATTTTTAAAAGACTCAATGAAGTTAATCAGAAATTTTTAATTTGACTTTGGTGTTTGGTAACGATAACAGCTCATTCTAGTTCACAATTTTTATACGCCGTCATTTCCTATCTTTGAGCAATGAAAGTTTGGTTCGTATTGCTGATTTCTGCTTTTGTGAACAACCTCTCTGCACAGCTGAGCATGGTTCGTATTGCGGAATTGCCTGAGAAGATGTACGAAACTTCGGGACTGGTTTTTTATCAGGACAAGTATTTACTTACACACAACGACGGCGGAAATAAACCAGAAATTTTTGTACTCGATCTCAAAGGAAATCTTGTCAAAACAATTTCACTTTCTGACACAAAAAATAACGACTGGGAAGATCTCACGCAAGATGATGAAGGCAGAGTTTATATTGGTGATTTTGGTAACAATCTCAATAAACGCGAAGCATGTCAGATTTACATTTTGCCAAAAGATTTTTTAGAAAAGTCAGATATTGAACCAAAAAAAATAAGCTTTACCTATGAAGATCAAAATAAATTTCCGCCCGATAAAGAAGATTTAAATTTTGATTGCGAAGCATTTTTTTGGAAAGACGATAGCCTTTATCTCTTTAGTAAGTGTAGAACCGAACCGTTCAGCGGAGTTACGAATGTCTATGTCATTCCAGATAAAGCAGGAAAACATGTTGCACGCAAAATCGGTTCCATTCAGCTCTGTTCATCTGATTGGCGATTTTGTTCAGTTACCTCAGCAGCCTATTCAGAAAAATATAATATGATTGCGCTGCTGACCTATTCGCGTCTTTATTTGATCAACGCAACCAGTGGAAAACAATTCTGGAACGGAACCTTAAAATCTCACCAGCTTAACTTAGTGAGACAACGCGAAGCCATTTGTTTCAAAGGAAAAAACAGTTGGTATATGACGGATGAATATAGAAAAGGATTAGGCGGTGGAAATTTGTATGAGGTTAAATTGAAATAAAAAAATGAAAGCAATCATCTTTGACATGGACGGCGTTTTGATTGACTCCGAACCTTTGTGGAAAATAGCAGAAATAGAAGGATTTGGAAAAGTTGGAATTAATCTGACACAAACCGATTGCGAAGAAACCGTTGGCTTACGCATTGATGAAGTGGTTCGTTTGTGGCACAAAAAAGTAGGTTGGAATCACAAAAGTATTGAAGCAGTTTCAGATGATATTGTCGATATCTTAATTCGAGAAATTTATGCCCAGGGAAAAACACTTTCGGGTGTTCATGAAGCGCTCGAACTTTTTAAAAGTGAAGGATATAAAATTGGTTTAGCAACCTCATCGTATCAAAGAATTATTCATGCTGTTTTAGACAAATTAGGGATTGAAAAATATTTTGATGAAGTGCATTCAGCCGAATTTGAAGCTCTTGGAAAACCGCATCCAGCAGTGTTTCTAACTACGGCTGCAAAATTAGATATTCACCCCAACGATTGTCTGGTAATTGAAGATTCCTTCAACGGTGTACTTGCTGCAAAATCTGCACGCATGAAAGTTGTGGCCATTCCAGAGAAATCACATCACTACGATCAGCGATTAATCATTGCAGATAAAATTTTGACTTCATTGGATGAAATCAATTTGAAAGATCTACACGCCATTTGGGGGTAACTGGTCGCTTCGACTCCGCTCAGCAACCGGTATATATATGCAGTGACTAAAGGCTATGAACCAAAAAAGAGGTAAGAAATAAATCGCAACGAATTCCAAAATTACACCTCCTGAAATCTGGACAAATTCGGATCGAACAAACTGAATTAGTCAATACTTTTTTCTAACACTTACTCCAAAACCGTTCACTGAGCGGAGCCGAAGTGAACAACAACTTCTCATCAACTAAATCCTTTTAACAGTGCCAACTAAAATTCTCTAACATATTGGTAATCTGTTGCGCTGGATAAATCGCTACATTTGGCGTCCCTAAAAGTTTTAGCATGATTCGGTTTATCCTTTTTTTTGGTTTGTTTTTCAGTTGTAAATCTGTTTGCACAAGATTCAATTTCTATTCATCAGCAACAATTGGAATATTATAATTCACTGGGACATTCAACCGAATGGTATGAGCAAAATGTGAACACAGAAATTCACAACAACATTCAGCCAAGAGTAGGTTGCACGCCCAACAAAGTGGTTTATGGATGGCATCCGTATTGGGTTGGATCAGCTTACAACAATTACGATTGGTCACTGCTTACACACTTTTCTTTTTTCTCGTACGAAGTAAATCCCGCTAATGGAAACGCACTATCAACACATGGTTGGGCAACTTCAACGGCAGTAGATGCGGCACTGGCAAGTGGTGTTAAGGTAACTTTATGTGTAACCCTTTTTGGTGGATCTGATCTCACTACTTTTCTCACAAATTCTACTTCAAAACAAACACTCATCACCAACTTAATCAACATGGTTCAGAGCAGAGGGGCGCATGGTGTCAATATTGATTTTGAAGGATTGCCAGCATCACAAACTACCAACTTTGCAAATTTTATGGTTGACCTCAGCAATCAAATGCACCTTGCGATTCCGGGTTCAGAAGTGAGCACTGTTTTATATGCAGTCGACTGGAGCAATGTATTTGATTTTGCAACCATGGAGCCTGAAGTGGATCATTACATTGTGATGGGCTACGCCTATTATTACCAGGGAAGCGGAACCACCGGACCCTGTGATCCGCTTTACCATTTTGGATCAACCTACAACTACACACTTTCTAAAACAACAACCGATTATATTGAAGACGGATGTCCGCGCAGCAAATTGGTGATGGGCCTTCCCTACTACGGTTATGAATGGCCGACAAGCAGTTTGGCAATTCCATCATCAACAACAGGCAGCGGTGTTGCACGAACGTACGACTATGTAATGACCAATTCATCTGGAAATTATTCAGCGGCAAATCATACCTGGGATGCGAATAGCTACACAGACATTTACACCTTCAACAGCAGTGGCAACAAAGAATGTTTTATTACACTGGAAGATGGATTCAGAAAAAGATTGCAGCATATTAATACGTCAGGTATTGCTGGTATTGGCATTTGGGCATTAGGGTATGATGATGGTTACACAGAATTGTGGGATGGTATCAGTGATTTTATGACGGAGTGTTATGAAGATTCTTGCTCAGGAATGATTCACGATTTTGGCGGACCTTCCAAAAATTATTACAATTACGAAGATTATACCTGGACCATCGCACCGCCAAATGCAACCAGTATTGATGTATCGTTTTCATCATTCAACGTTGAATTGAATTATGATTACTTGTATATCTACGATGGTCCAACAACCGTATCACCGTTAATCGGAACTTATACCGGAACAAATTCACCGGGAACTTTTTCTACCAGTTCTGGTTCAGTAACATTTCGATTTACTTCTGATCTTTCTACAGTTGCTCCTGGATTTTTAGCAAGCTATTCATGCGTTACTGATGCTACACCACCCCTTACAAGCATTAGCACATCAGGTGTTTGGCAGACTGCTGATTTTGATGCAGATTTTACAGATTCAGACAACATTGGATTAGAAGAAAACTTTTACAATGTTGCAGATTTTGACGGAACAGAATGGAGATCAAATTCAGATTTTGGATTTTTTACAGATCACTTTTCAGGTGCTGGAATTAATCCAGAATGGACTTCACAAACGGGCACATGGATATTGAATTCTGGAACACTTTTGCACAACGATGAAGCTGTAGGTAATTCAAACATTTATGCAGATTTAACGCAAGATGATCAACACAGTTACCTCTATCATTGGCAAGGCCAGATCAATGGAACCGGCACAAACAGAAGAGCAGGATTACATTTTTTCTGTAGTGATCCGACACTTGATCACCGCGGTGATTCGTACATGGTTTTTTGGAGAGCCGATCAAAATAAATGTCAGATTTACAAAGTCACTTCTAACGCCATTGTTTTGATGACCGATGACGATGTTGTAGTTGATCCAAATATTACCTACGATTTCAAAATTTATTTCAATCCATCAACCGGTTTAATCAAGGCATATTTAAATGATGTTTTAGTTTCTGAATGGACTGATCCAAGTCCCTTTGCTACCGGCAATTCAATCTCACCCAGAACAGGAAATGCACTGGGATCATACGACAATTTCAAAGTTTACAAAAGCAGAATTTCAACAGATACAATTTCAGTTGGAAGTGCTGCAGATGACGTACGTTTTCAAAATCAGAATCCAGCTACGCCTGCTGCAAAAATCAACTCGATCAATTTAGATCTGGCAGATCAGTTTTCAATTGTTGCAGAAGAATTGGTAAATATTGACTGGACTATTCCTGCAGCAATTCCTTTTGTGAACGATGGTAATGCGGGAGATGAAGATTTATTTAATATCGCAACATAAATCAGCGCCAACTGGGGATCATCAAGCGACATTCATTCAGATGTTGCATCGTATTGGTATGCTGTTGGAACAACATCTGGCGCTTCAGATATTGTTGCTTGGACAGATAATTCAACCGCTACTTCATTCATTGAAACAGGTCTTTCACTAAGCATTGGTCAGATTTATTTTGTATCGGTAAAAGCCCTAAATGGAGCAGGCCTGGAATCGATTGCCTCAACTTCAGACGGACAAACTTTACAAACCGGAACGATTCCACCGGTTGCAAATTTCTCAGCTCCTGCTACTGTTATTGTTTGCAATGGTGCGCCAGTCACTTTTACAAATGAGTCTACCAATGCAAGCAATTATTTCTGGGAATTTGAAAACGGATCTCCTGCTACAAGTACAGATATTAATCCGGTGATTTCATATGCCAGCTCCGGCTCGTTTGAAGTTACGCTGCATGCCATTGAAGGCACCGATACAAATACCACTTCACAGTTTATCACCATCAATGTTGCGCAAGCACCTGTTGCTGATTTTATCACAAATTCACCTGCAATCTGGCCAAATGCAGAACTCTTTTTTACCAATAATTCTACTAACGCTTCGTCTTACTTCTGGGATTTTGGTGATGGAAATACATCCACCGATTCAAACCCGTGGAATGATTACGGACAAACCGGAACCTTTGTCGTGATGCTGGTTGCAGAGAATGATCTTTGTCCAAACGATACGCTTTATCAAACGGTGGAAATAATCGATGTCACCGCAATTAAAGAAAAAGAAAACAACCTTGTGGTATATCCAAATCCATTTACAAATCAAATTGTGGTTTCCGGAATTACACCAAATGAAAATTGTGTTGTGACGATATACGATCAATCAGGCCGAACTGTTTGCACTAAAACAATTACAAGTACATCGAATCAATTGGTACTTGAAAATTTAGACGCACTTGCATCTGGGATTTATACGCTTCAGATTTTTTACGGTGAATCTATTTCCAAATTTCCGTTGGTGAAGAATTAAATTCTTGAATCATATCTGCTCATAAAAAATCTGCGTTCCATTGCCACCACATCAAATGATAGAACACTGATGAAACTGATTGATTAAGATTTTCACTGATGTGATTTAGGAAAACCTAAAAAAACATTAACCGCAGAGGCGCAGAGCACGCAGAGAAAAACGATGTGAAAAAAACTTTGCGCACTTTGCGCACTTTGCGTCTTTGCGGTGAAAAAAATCTAAAACTGATTGATTATATCTTTCACCGATCTGATTTAGTAAAATCTCAAAACTTAACCACAGAGTAAGGGGATTTTTGCACGGAGTTTCACAGAGTTTTTCTTTCGTGATCAACTCATTTAAACTCTGTGATTAACTCAGTGAACACTGTGGTTAAAAATCTGCGTTCCATTTCACCTTGATTCGATTGAACGCTCACCTGCTTTGCAAGGCAAGTGACACTGATTGATTAAGATTTTCGCTGATGTGATTTAGGAAAACCTAAAAAAACATTAACCGCAGAGGCGCAGAGCACGCAGAGAAAAACGATGTGAAAAAAACTTTGCGCACTTTGCGTCTTTGCGGTGAAAAAAATCTAAAACTGATTGATTAAATCTTTCACCGATCTGATTTAGTAAAATCTCTTCAAAACAACTCCACAAAAAAAGCCATCCTCATTGCTGAAGATGGCTTTTTAAAACGGATCAAAAATCTATTTACGTACTACTAATTTTTTGCTGATTTGTTCATCTTCTGAACGAATAACCACGAAGTAAACTCCGTCAGCCACCGAATTCATGTCAAACTCGAATGACTGGTTCTGAACATCAACAAGTGTTTTTACAAGTACTTTTTCACCCACAATGTTCACCACTTCAATTGTCATTTCACGTGGTTTGTTAAGGTCAAAAGTAACTGCAAATTTTCCAGTTGTAGGATTTGGATAAATACTGAAAGACTCTTCCAGATTATCTTCAATTCCTGAATCATCAATAACTGTTAATGTTACTTCAAGTTCAGCTTCACATCCACTTCCATCTGTAACGTTACAATAGTATGTTGTAGTCACTGTCGGCGCCACAGTTATTGAGCTGGTTGTACCTGCAAGAATTGCACCTTCGTACCATGTCCAGCTAACTCCACCTGTTACAGTAAGTGTGGTACTTGTTCCTGGCATAATGGTAGCATCAGGTGTAATCGTTGGTGCAAACGTATTCAGTGTTCCAACGGTTGCAATGCTTGTATCAATACAGTTATTATTGTCCATCGTAATAACGGTGTAATCACCCGCAACTAAACCAGTATAAGTCCAGCCCGGAGCAAAAGTTGCACCTGAATTGATTGAGTACGTATATGCACCTCCGTCACCACCGGTAACCGTGATTACAAAACCACCATCTGCAGCTACGCAATTTTCATCCGTAACAGCAAAACTAACATTCAATGGAGGATTCACAGTCAAATTGTACACTGGTGAAAGTGCCGTTTTACACGAACCATCCGTCTGAAGCTGGATCGTCCAGTTTCCTTCAGGAAATGCCGTCGTCAAATTTGCTTCGTCGTAAAAATAATCATCTGTACCATCGCTGATATCCCAATAGTAACTGGTAGTATTTGCAGAAGCATAACCGTTCATGGTTACCGGCATTCCTTCACAAGTTTCAGTAGTTGGGAAAGAAACAACAGCCGTTGGATTTGGACCATTCGATGTCAATACATCCAGAATCAATGAGCTATTTGGATTTGAAGTAAATAAATCTGTTACTGATTGCCATACAAAATTCACCATTAAGTCAGGCTCATAACCTTGAACCCAAGTTGTTCCTGGTCCTGACGGACGATCAGTAAAGAGTGTTGTTGCAAAAACAACTGTGTCTTGAATTCCGGTTGCCGGATAAGCAAGTTGAACACCTACCCAAAACTCACCATTCACCGGAACAGGAGTTGTGAAATTGATTTCATTCCAGAATCCAGCATCCAATGTATTAATGGCTACAACCTGAGTTCCTAACACTGCACCCGGACCAGGAGTAGCGCCGTTTCCAGCCCACACTGTAAAAGTCACATTGTTTGCGGCACCCATATCATCTGCCTGAAAAACCGGAAGATAAAGTCTTCTGACTTGTGTTGGAGCTGCTACAAAAAAGCTATCACAGATTTTTTGCAATTGGAAATCATTTGTGCCTGGCAAAAATAAATGCCCCGGGAAAGAACCAGTTCCACCAGTAACACTATAAGCAGTCATGTTAGCTTCTTCAGCGTTTGTGTAATTGCGCAAAGTGTCACAAGCAGTAGTTCCACCACCACTTGAAATCACGTTGATATAATTTGTCTTTGTTTCCAGGTCACTTCCTGAACCGTTAGTTGCTGTCAAAGCAATGGTATACAATCCGGTATTGGTAAATTGCATCGTAGGGTTTTCGCTCGTAGCAGATGTTCCGCCAATATAACTTACACCCGCAGCAGGGGTAACCGTCCAGCTCCATGAAGTTGGGAAATTTGTACTTAAGTCCGTAAAGTTTACAGATCCGCCTTGAATAACAGTTGTAATATCTGCAACAAAATTAGTCACTGGTGGCATCGGGTTAACCGGTACACAACCATTCGAAGAGTTTAATGAATTTCTTGAGCCTGTAAGAACAAGTTCCATCAGGTTTGCCTGTTGAGTTGTGAACATCACCGTACAGCTTGAATAATCCATGTAGTTCTCATACTGTGTGTTTGTTCCAGGGCAAGTCTGTTGAAGACCTGAACAGCTTAGCGCGTAGTCAAATGAAGGACCCGCTGTATTTGGAGTGTCAGTTAACCCGTCATTTCCACTTGTACATCCTGTTCCGTCAACACCACCCCATGTGTGATCCAATCCTAAGTAGTGACCAATTTCATGTGTCAATACACGGTTAGATGGATCCATTCCTAAGTTGTAATCGATTACAATTCCATCAATCGATGCAGGCGGCAAAGTTGATACGGTTGGCTTGTAAGCATAGCCAGCTACACCACTTGAAGCACCATTTGTAATATCACAAATCCAAACGTTTACATAGTTGTTTCTGTTCCAAACCGGAGTTCCGGTTCCACCACCCACGTTGTCTTTCATTTTGTTGGTTTCTGTATCTACGTCATAAAATACTTCGGTAGTGGATACTCGGTGAATACCAATCTCAGTCAATTGATTTCCGGATGGATCACGTTGCGCTAAACAAAATTCAATGTCTGCATTTGCAGGCACAAATCCTAAAGCAGTTCTAGCATTACCAATATCAGCATTAGCCGCATTGAAATCTTCATTAACCGCATCCAGCAAATTGTAAATAGCAGTTTGCGAAACATTCTCTGCCGGAGATGCCGGATTGTGAATCACGTGAAAAATAATTGGAATGGTATACGTAGAACGATCACTGGCAACATGATTTTGAGCCATGATTGCCTGTTGCGCTTCTTCCTGATGATAACGCTCTGCAATACCAGCCGATTCAAGCCAATGCTCAGTCATATGATCTGTTAAGCAATGTTCACCATCATGCTGATGATTAAAGTTGGGCGAAGTGATTGCAAAAGAAGTTGTGCCAAATGTATTTGCAGTTGGCACTGCCTTTTTGCCTTGCGTTTGTAACTGACCAAAAGAATTGAGTGATAGACCAAAACTTAGAGCAGCTACAAAAATGAATTTGTAGTTTTTTTTCATGTACAAGAGATTTTTTGATTACCGGAAATTAAGAAATTTCAACTACATGACAATAATCCATGCATTGATATGCACAAAAATCCAATAATTACCTTTGATTTTTAACGGATTAAACAAAAAAGGCCCGCTGATAGCGAGCCTTTCAAGAGTTAAAAGTTTAGACTACATTCCTAATTTTTTAGTCAGATCTTTTGATATCGCATCCTTATGAACGTAGATGTTGATTGTTTTCAATTTGAAATAGGCCTCTGAAATAAACATGTAGCCATCACAATCATTTGCAGTGCCCCATGAATTTTTAATGAGTATCCAATTTTTTCCTTTTGCATCTTTATACAAACCAACTGCGTGCATTCCGTGATCATCGGTTGTGCGTTTATTATCATATTGCTCTTGACGCATTTCAGTAGTGATGACATCTTCTTCTGTTGGTGTTGTGAAGCACGAAGATTTTTTTTCGGCACCCGCATCTGAGAAATTTTTGTTGTTGTCGCCTTCAACGTAAATGGTTGATTTATCTTTTGGCACCAATGCGATTGAATTTCTGAAATCAAAATAATCTTCTGAAACATCAGCAGCCCATGCAAAAGTAAATCCTGAATTCAATGAGTTCATGGCTGCATTCCAAAGGTCATCCATGCTTACGTTGTATGATTTATCCCAAACCCAGTTGTCTGCAATTTCTAAACGGCACTCTTTATACATTTCATGATTGGTAAAAGACGTTAATGAGTGGTAATCGTTCATGTTCAAACCAAGCTCATCACGAAATGAAATCGGGTTATAATATTTGCCGTTGTATTTGAATTTAAAGTCTTCTACTTTTTCAGGAACAGCACCTAAATAAGCATTCAAAATTCCGCGAATTGCATCTTGCCAGGCAGTTGTCAATCCTTGTGTTTCAGACAAACCTTTTCTATGTTCCAGAAGACCATTCATAGCTCCCTTTAACACCGCAGTCAATTCAGAGTGGTTATGTCCTTTTGTTCCGTAATTCAATCCGGTAAAAACTTCCATGGGAACAATTCCAAACCGTCTAATCACCCACGGAATATCATGAAAAGCACCGCCCTCATCAAAGTTGGTATTGCCGTCGGTACGCATGTACTTTTCTGCTTTTCCAAGATATGCCTGATACACGATATACATTTCTGCAAGCACGTGATCACCTTTTCCAAGACGTTTTATTTCAGATTCAAAAAATGAAAGTGCTGAAAAACTCCAGCAGGTTCCGGTCCATCCTTGCGACTGAACAGGAGTTGCATCGAGGTGAACCACTTTTTCAAATTTATATTCGCTTCCTTCTTTGTTGGTTGTAAATTCTTGCGCAAAAATTCCGGTAGAAAAAATAAGCGCAACGTATAATGTGAGTTTCTTCATGGTACTCAAAAAATTAGTTATAGGTAAATTTACAAATAGCTTAAACATAACCAAGGATAAAAGAGGTTATCAGAATAAATTCAAAGGATAAAAGATAAAAAAAAGAGACAAGCGGAAAGCTATGGCTTCAGAATCCAGCCCGAGAAACCGTCGTTTTTAAATTTATCAAGCGCTGATTCAGCATCCGATTCTGATCTAAATGATCCAGCGCTTACGCGATACAATCCATTCTTCTGATCAACAATACCGGCCGAATAACCCTTACTGTTTAATTCAGAAACAAAATTGGTTGCATTTGATTCCACTGAAAAACATCCGGCAATTAAATTGAACGAACCTTCAGCAACAAAGACTCCCGAATTATTGATCACCAACGAATCATCTTTTACGCGAACAGAAACATAGGTTTCATCATTCAGTTCATAATTATAAACTGCAACATTTTCAGGCAAAGAGGCTGTCAATTCTTCCCACGATTTCCAGTCAGTTGTCAGATCTAAATTAAAATTTGATTCACGCTTTTGATAAACCGATCCTGCTTGATTATTGAACGGATTAAAATCAGTCATTTGGATTTTTCCGGTATTCAGAAAATCTGTTTTCATTGGAATCCAGTAGGTGTAAAACATCACTGGCAAGATCACTGCAGCTGCAACGGCATATTTATAATTGCGCGATTTTTTCTTTTCGCGATTAAGCGGAATCACTTTCGGATCTTCTTGTGAAACTTCAACCGCCTCAATCTCTTCATCCGTATTCAAAGCAATAACCGGAATTTCTTCTTTTGCTTTGACCGTTTTTTGTGAATCCGTTTTTACAACAAGACGATCTGCTTTAACTGAATCTTTGTTGACTTTTGCACGATCCTTTTCAACTACTTTCAGAACCGGTTGTTCGACAATTGGTTTTAGTTCAACCGTTTTTTCCTGAACTTCTTTAATCGCAAAATCAACAAACGAAACTTGTTTCAAACCATAGGCTTGTAGCAACAAATTCACTTCTCGATTCTGCTCAAATACAACTTGGTTATTTTGCAAAAAGAGAAAACCAATTTCTTCCAATTCAATTCGGTGACCCTCTTCCAATTTCTTGCGCCAGTCTTTTACCTGAACTGAAATTTTTGCAAGTGCCTCAGAATACGAAACAGCAGTTTTTATAACCAGTTCATTTGCAAGCAAGCCATCATTTTGAGTAAGATTACCATTAAACAAAATTTGTTTGTACGGCGGAAAAATCAATGCACGCTGACGGTTAATCCACGCCGACTCATAGTTTGCTATGAATCCGCCAAACTCTGGCACAATCACACAGTTGTGATGTTTCAGTAAATTAGATATGTGGCCTTCCAGTTGCATAGGGGGTATCAAAGATACGGATTATATACAATTGTACGGTGAATTGAGGGTGGATGTTACCTTTCCGTCATTGTAGGCGCAGGTCGCGACCTGCGCCTACAATGACGGATGACGCGGAGCTACAACTGCTTAATCAACTCCTTAGCCTTATCCAGGTTAAAAGCGCCATCAATTGATTTTTTATCGAAGACCATAAAGTAGCGGAAATTTTTACCAGCTAACTCAGCCCATTTATTTCCTAAACGGCATTTTGCAGCGCTGTCTGAATTGTCTCTGTCATCTCCTTTGGTTTCTATTAAAAGAATTTTACCACTTTTTGTGCCGACAATAAAATCTGGATAATGATTGGATTTAAATCCGTTAATTGCAAATCCTTTTCCACGACCCAAATTTCGATGCCAGAAAATAATGTTGGGCAAGCTTGCAAGATCAGCAATCACAGCTGCTTCAAAATTATTCATCGACCCTTCACGCTCGTATAATGAGTTGCTGATTGCGGCACCCAATTGACCCGGAACAATCATCTCCGGAAATTTCCAGGATTCATCAGTAACAATTTTTTCTACGGTGATCAAATCGTTGAATTGAATTTCAGCATAGGCATCCGCATGCTGTCTGATTTTAGTTTTGATTTTATCGGAGTAGCTCCATTTTCTGACTAAAATATCCTGCAACTGCTCCGGACTTAAACTTGTCAGAATGCGCGAAATGTAAACACGAATTTCCTGATCAGCTATTGGATACATATCCCCAACCAACGGCACAAGCGGATGTGTCATCTCTTTGATTTGATTCTCGTTTGGTTTGGCCAGAATGTATTCTACCACCGGATCTTTCACCTGTTGATCTTCACTTTTAGTAAAGCGCGGCGCATATTGATCTTTGTTGATTTGCTCCAGATCCACTTTATATAAATCAGATGAAATTTGTTCAAAATCAATTTTGGTATCTTCTTTACTGAGTTTAAAATTTTTGAGGAGTGATTCCTGATTCAAAATCTTTTTGGTCTCTCCAAAAATTTCGTTCGACGGTGCATCTAAAAAGAATTGAGGCAGTTTTATTTTTGACACCACATCTTTGTGCGTATCAACCATCTGATATCGTTTTACTTTTTCTCCCATTTCCTGAAAGATATTTTCATCAGCGGGTTGCTGACTTTGCTTTTCTATAACCGCCTCCATCTCCTTATTCAACTCTTCTGCCATGTTTGCTATTTCAAGCACGGCAGCGGTGTCGGTGTCTCCTTTTGATTTTGATTTCAATGAAAATGAAATACGATCTGTCTCTATTTTTTCTTCTGCATTTTTCTGTTCTGGAAATAAAAATTCGTCCAGTGGTTTTGAAATTGCCTGAACTTTTTCTTCTTCGTTCATCGCATCTTTATGACGATAATCCTGCTCACTGAAACCAGACGCCTGCAAACCTTCTACAATGTTTTGAAGCGTGTCATTGAACTTTGCCGATGCCGTCAAAACATAAGATACATTTAACAATGACGCGGTATGTTTCATCACATACGGCTGACGCAAAACACGACCCAAAATCTGTTCCACATCCACCGCCGATGAACGATCAGCAAGCGAAGCAAGTATATATGCAAAGGGACAATCCCACCCTTCCTTCAAGGCATTTACGGTAATGATGTAGCGAACCGGACAATTTTTGGAAGACAAATCAATGCCCTTTAATTCATCTTTATTCGCCGTTTTTATTTTTACCTGCTCTTCCGGAATTCCAACCGCAAGTAATTGTTCCTTCAATTTTCAAACGTAGTATTGTCATCAGACGTTTTGGATTGTGCCTGAAATAATACAATTGGACGAATGTATTTGCCGCCCTTTTTTTCTTGTTCATCTGCTAACACTTCCAACTTTCTTTGAAGATGCAAAGCATTGTTGATCACTTCTGTTTTATCGTGATGATTGTAAACAATGACGGGCAGTTTCACCATGTGCTCTTTCTTCAATTCAATTGCCGGAACCAGCGTAATGATGTTGCTGTTGTCTTTTGGTGTAGCCGTTAAATCCAAAACAAAAGAAGGGTTTAATGCATTGAGCATTTCCACGCTCAAATTACTTTCAGCGTTGTGACTTTCATCTACCACCAAAACCGGATTCAAACTTCGAATCACATTAATCAATGCGGTATCATCGGTATCTTCCAGTAAATGATTTTTGTTTTTGTATTGTGTTGCAAAAGATGCCAACTGACCATTCTCCTGATAGACTTTTCGGTCGTCTTTATTTTTAGCACGCAGACTCGAAAAACTCATCACAAAAATGGAGAGTTGTTCTTTAACCACCGTTGGATTAAAATTAGAGCCTTGCAACAAATCTTTTTTTTGATAAACCTCTACCCGATGATTAAATAAACTGTCCAATTTTTGTCTGTACGGATGCTCCGGATTACTCAAATTTGCAACCGTCTGATCAAGCAAATTACTCCAGGGCACAAGCCATACAACAGCCTTTGGAAAATCAGATGAGTAGGCATTAAAAATAGTACTGAGCGCGTTGCAGGCAATGAATGTTTTACCACCCGCCGTTGGAACTTTAATACAAACATGCGCAGCATTTGGAATCGTGTTTTTATAAGGTTGCATTCCATTTCCGGTAAGCGGATTGAAAGGACCAATTTTATCTTCCCAAAATTTATTAAACGCTACATCTGTTTTTTTGTATTGCTGAACATAGTCCAGGTATTTTTCCAGATCCTTGATGACTTTGTATTGATAACTCTTGAGTTCCATATCAGAAGCGGGAAATGTCGCGCGGAATTTTTTTGAAAACGATGTTGTGCTTCATCATAAATTCTTTTGGAAGCAAACAATTATCAGCATAAATAATGT
>JADJEU010000014.1 GCA_016709005.1 Crocinitomicaceae bacterium
CTCTCTCAAGCGGTCGATTATAAATACCCGTTTGCTCACAACAAACTAATACCTCTGTTTTTTCAATCTTTCGCTTTCGCAAGCAACCCAACAGGAAAGTCTTAATTTTTAATTCGGCATTACCGATTTTCTTCTCAAACATCAGCTTGTAATCTTCGTCAATACAAGCGATGTCAATTTTTTCCTTGGAAATATCTATTCCAATAAAACACTTTTGAATCATATTCATTAGTTTTATGATTCCGTTAAGGATCCACACTCTAATACCTTAATAATTGGCCTACAAACCATAATTTCTATTTAGAGCTGAGATCCAAAGAAGCAGGGTGTAGAAATCTGTGAATAGGCCTATAAACCTTGATAACACGTTTACTCGCCCTGATTCTTACGGAATCTTGTTCAGTTTAAATTAGCAAGAATATCTTGTTGAGAACAAACTAAAGGATCACACAGAAAGGCACAGATAAAAAAATCAAATCTTACTGAATCCAAAAAAACATCTGTGGACATCTGTGCTATCTGTGAGCCAAAAAGCATCTCAGATTAGACAGAAAGACGAGACTAAAAAAACAGTCAAACAACCGAATTACCGATTTGTTTTCCAGGCTGAATATTTTTGATCCAGATAAACGGGTTCAGCATCATTCTTGATTTTTTTGAAAACAGAATAAGCAGCTGCAGAAATTTCTGGTGAAACCGGCACACGAAGATATTCTGGTTTGAAAAAATCAGGCACAAAATTAATGGTGAAATTTCCATTTCTGAATTCAGGATGATCTAATGCAAAACGACAGAATCCAAGCGTTGTAGCAAATCCGCAAATTTCAAAATGATCAATTGCCCAAAGCATTTTTGTAATTGCTTCTTCACGATCTTTTCCATGTACAATCAATTTTGCAATCATGGGATCATACATCAACGGAATCGTCATCCCCTCTTCATACCCATCATCCACACGAATACCCAGACCTAGTGGTCTGCGGTAACGAATAATTTTTCCAAGATCAGGCAAGAAATTATTTTCAGGATCTTCTGCGCAAATTCTTACTTCTATAGAATGTCCTTCTAATTTTATTTGCTCTTGAGTATAGCTTAGTTTTTCACCGCGTGCTACTTTAATTTGTTCTTCAACTAAATCCAATCCGGTGATCATTTCTGTTACCGGATGTTCTACCTGAAGACGTGTATTCATTTCAAGGAAATAGAAATTTTTGTCTTTGTCTAAAAGAAATTCTACTGTACCTACTCCTTCGTAATCACAAGCTCTGGCAACGTTCACAGCTGCTTCACCAATTTTCTTGCGAAGGGTTGCATCCACAACCGGAGATGGTGCTTCCTCCACCAATTTTTGGTGACGGCGTTGAATTGAACATTCTCTTTCATTCAGATAAATTACATTTCCATGCTGATCTGCGATGATTTGAATTTCGATATGCTTGGGTTGCTGAACAAATTTTTCAATAAACACAGCTCCATTTCCAAAAGATGAAATGGCTTCAGAAGTAGCACGATCAAATTGTTCCTGAAAATTTTCTTCAGAATCAACCGTACGCATTCCTTTACCACCACCGCCGGCAGAAGCTTTAATCAAAATCGGATATCCAACTTCTTTTGCAATTTTTTTTCCAAGCGCGATATCTGAAATGGCTTCATCGGTGCCGGGAACCATTGGAACACCAAAATCTTTTACTGCTTGTTTTGCATCAAGTTTATCACCCATTACACGAATGGCCTTCAAAGTTGGTCCTATAAATTTTATGCCGGCAGCGGCAACACGTTCAGCAAAAACAGCATTCTCTGATAAAAATCCATATCCGGGATGAATACCATCTACCCGCGCAACTTTTGCAACGGCAAGAATTTTATCCATGTTCAAATAACTCTCAGATGGTTTTGCTTCACCAATACAATACGATTCATCTGCAAACTTCACAAAAGGTGCATCAGCGTCTGCGTCTGAATAAACTGCCACAGTAGAAATCTGCATTTGTTTTAAGGTGCGCATGATACGCAAAGCGATTTCGCCTCTATTTGCAATTAGAACTTTTCTCATGGTTTTGTGATTACAGTATTTGTCGAATCCGACGGAATTGGAGTTCGTCTTGGATTCGGTTTATTTTCCGGTCTGATCTTGATGTCATTTTCTTTTGATCTGAAGATATTTAAGAAGCCCTGAAGCAATTTAAATTCTTTAGCTGTGTCAAAAGTTTCCTGATAGTGCATACTTACACCTTGCGTGAATGGGCCATTATCCGCATCACTTCCGGTATTGGATTCGTTGAAGAAATTAAGTGTAAACGATCCATCTTCATTCAGGCGATATTCCACGCGAACATCACCGACAATTGAACTGGCTGATTGATCACCCTGACTTTCTGCTTCCATAACTCCACCGCTCACGGAAACAGTTATTTTTTCATTGATTTGTTTTTCAACTGCAAAACCAGTCATTTCACCCAGACTTGCAGAGATTGCAAAATTGCCGCTGATTGCATCCAGTGCAGTATTTAACTGATCTTCCAATAATCCAATCGCACCACTGCCATCGGCTCCTCCACCATTAACAGGAATAAATCTCTGAATAACAAGAATTGCAAAAAACTGTTTGGTCAACGCATCTTTATCAACCGTTAAAGCTTGAACGGCATCCTTTCCTTCCTGATCAGCCAACGGAGCTTGAATGTCAAAAGCAAGCTCTGGTTTCATCAGTGTTTTTGTCATCAGCAGATATCCGGTAACTGCATCTTTGCGGTTGCCACGGTCAGAAGAACCGGCAGGCATGATATCGGTCAATGATAAATTGCGATAGAACATTGCTTTGATATCAATGTCTGCATCATACGGTGAACGCGTCCAGCGAATAGTACTTTCCGGATCAATCACAAAATCTTCACGAACGTAAGTTTTCATGCGCATATTGTAGACACCATTTGTGATTTGATATTTTCCAAACATGGTCATTTCACCGTAATCATCCATTGAAATTTCAATGTCACCTTCACCTCTTGCTACAATCTGATCTTCATAAACCGGTTCAAAAACGATGGTCACTTTTGCATCTTTGGTAACGTGGAATTTCATATCGAGTGTCATACCCATGCGTTCAATCTTTTCCTGGAGCGCAGTTTTAGAAGAGTCTTCCGGCTCGGTAAATTGGATGAACGAAGTTTCCTCCAAATCAGAAGATCCATAAAGTGGTAAAACCAAATCTGTACCCTTTTTCGTAGTTGCGTCAACCTCAATCTGCACTAAATCATCAAACCCAAAAATATTGACCAGCCCCGAGATATAGGCTTTTCCATAGTAATAACTTCCCTCCTCGTATTGCGTGTTCATGACCAAAAATTTATCCGATAAATTTGGATCTTCCATATCCAGCGTGACATCATAATTGAATCCTGACCAGTCGTCGTGATAGATCTGCATGCTAGCATACGCTTGATTTCCCTCCTGATCAAAAAGATCCATATGATTGACAATAATTTCGCCGCGCCCCAATTCAATACCACCACTGAAACCAAATCCTACATTAAACATGGGCACCATCACACTTGCCATCAGAATATCCAGATCACCTTTCACCACGGGGTTTGTCAATTCTCCGGTTACGGTAAGCTCTCCGTTTAGAATACCTTCAATGTCTGTATACAAATCAGGATCTTCAAATGCATTGAGAAAAGAAATATCCGTATGATCAAATTTGAGCCCAAGTCTGATATTATCTTTTTCTTTATCCAGCCAGTAATTGCCTTCAAATCGGAATGTTTCACTTCGGTCGCGTTTTAAATTACCCAGGACACTCACGCTGTTAGTCGTTTTGTCCCATTGACTGCCAACCATGATATCACCAACCTGTTCATCATTTAAGACAAAATTTTTGATATCAGCCATGGATTGGAAACGTATATTATCATACACGTCTGCAACGCCACCGTCAATATTCAAGATCCCACCCAACTTCATGTCTCCGCCCAAGAGGCCATTCAAATCTGCCAGATTAAAATCTTCTACATAAAAGAATAACCAGTCGTTTGGATTTTTAGAAACTTTGCCATCAAAACTTACCTGGTGATCACCGCTGCTGATATTAAATTTTGAAAGTTGGATCAGATCAGGATTCCATAGAATTCGGGATTTATCATTGATCACCCACTTACTTTCTTTCAGGTAGAAGAAGGACGGTTCAAAATCGGTCATCACATTTTTTTCTGAATCAACTTCGGTTTTGAATGCAAACAGAGCAGGTTCAGTTCCATTGTATCCATCCCATCCAAAGTTGGTCAAGAAAACATTGTTTCTTACATAGGAATCGATGTAGATATTGCGCACCTGAATACTGTCATTTAATTTTCCATGTTGCACCTGATAAAACGCTGAAGCTTTTGTACTGTCAAACCGATTTTCCAATTTAATTTCGTTCAGAGCAATTCCATGAATCAAAACAGTTTCAGAATTCACATCCAATGCAAATCTTTTTTGTGCAAGATTATAATAAGCCTGAATCCGCGAATTTTCAGCAACGTAAATCTGATCGTCAATGAATGGGAGTAACGGATTTATATCTTTCAAACGAATGTCCAAATCAAAAAATTCATTTTTGGTTTCTGCCACTTCTTTTGCCGGAACGAGGTTATCGACTACATAAGACAATTGCGTCTGCAAGACCGGATAGATATCTGTCAGATCAAATTTACCCGTTAAATCAAGTGTCAAGTATGGGGAATAAATATGCACGGTATCTGAAGTTGGAGATCTACGCACGACCAATGAAAGTGTATCCATTTCAAAATCAATTATAGAATCTTTATAATGCAATTCAGTGACCGTCACCTTTCCACTCAACTCGTTTGGAGATGTTCCTTTGATTTGAACTTTAATTTTTGATTTGAAAATATCTTCATGTCCGTTAGCCATGAGTTTTAATTCATCTAAATGTGCACTGTCAATTCTTACTGTAAAGTCAAAATACATTGGCGCATTTAAGTCTACTTTTCCATCATAAAGTAAAGCAAGGTTGTCATCTTGTACATCAATTACACCGTCAAAAACATTGTGTGTAAAATTTCCTTCACGTACGTCAATATTTGTATAATCATAACCATTCAAACTAATCTTATTGAGATGTCCACTGAAGTTTATGTTGAGATCTTTTTCATTAAATCCTTTTCCCTGAATATCCAAATAACCATCAAGGACACCCAGCATAGAATTTCCGGAGATTGCACCGAGATCAACATTTTCAACGATGATGTCATTTGCGTCGGTAAAACCTTCTGGTCCGTCATAATAATAAATGCCATCTTCTTTTTGAAATTGAATTCCATAATCGGAATGAAGATGACCAAGGCCAGAAGTGATATCACCGTCAACGACAAAACTTTCAATGCCACCAATAAAATGTCCGTTTGTGAGCGTGACGACTTCTGCACCGGCATAATTAGAAGGTACGTCAAAATATTTAAGCCCATCAGACAAGAATGGTGATAGATTTAATTTTTCCAAATCTGCAACACTCGTTCTGAACGTATCAATGTCTTCGGTAAAAAATGCTGAAGTCATATCACTCAAATCCGGAATCTGAAAATCACCTTTGATCAACGTTGTATCCAGCAAGTCGATATCAACCTCTTTCAGTTTCATACCATAGACCGGTCCGGTAATTTTTAGGTTATTGAGATTAACCATATTATCCATGCCCCAGATTGACGGCACAAAATAGGCCACATCCGCTAATGACACTTTTGAATTCTGGATGTGTGCATTGAAATAAACTTCTTCTACAAAATTGGCAAATTCCTGACCGCCTTTGGGTGTGAGCAATTGAAAATAATCTGCGAGTAAAACTGAATTATTAAACCTCAGATTTAATTTAGCGAGTGAAATTATTTCAGGACAAAACAAAACTTTTGCCGACAAATTATGTAATTGGAATCCGGATCTTTCCGTTACGCCGAGATGATCCATGTTTACATAAAGTGAATCACCTTCCATTCCAAACTCGTTGAATTCACCAGAAAGATTTATGAACTGGAGTTTTGAAAAATCCATTCCGTTTCGCATCGGTTCAGCATTCTGATCCTCGTAGGTGAAATTGATATTGTTGAGTGCAATGGTTTTTACGTTGACTTTGAAATTAGATTTGGTCGTATCTTCTGGTTCATCACTAGCAAAATAATCGACAATGTGCTGGAAGTTAAAAGTAGAATCGCCTTTATACTTTTTGATGTGACACGTTGCATCCGTCAATTCAACACGATCAACTGTCACAAACGATTTGCTCAGACTCCAATCGCCAATTTTAGCATGAAGCAAACCTGAGTAGAGCAAAGTATCATTGATTTTGTCAGCTACATAAATGCCTTCAATATCCAGGTTGTCAAAAAAAACAAAATCTACTTTTTCAATGGTAACATCAGTTCCCCATTCACTGCTTAAATACGCAGCAACCTGCTGTGCAGCCCAAGTTTGAAACCAGGATGTACGTATGGCAAAAACAAGAAAAATAACCAATACCAAAATCAGGTCAATCAATCCATGAATTGTTTGACCAAAACCTCTCAGTATTTTAGTTAATTTTGCGATGGGTTGAATTTTTATCAAAATTAATCATTTGAACGGTTCAGACATCATCATTTTAGGAATTGAATCATCGTGTGATGATACCTCAGCCGCTATTCTTAAAAACGGCGAAATATTATCCAATATTGTAGCTGGTCAAAAAGTGCATGAAAAGTTTGGAGGTGTTGTTCCGGAACTGGCGTCCAGAGCTCATCAGCAGAACATCATTCCAACCGTTGACACAGCTATTAAAGAGGCCGGAATTTCAAAGAAGGACATTCATGCAGTAGCTTTCACACGCGGCCCAGGTTTGCTCGGCTCACTGATTGTGGGAACCAGCTTTGCTAAAAGTTTTGCGCTTGGACGGAACATTCCATTGGTTGAAGTCAATCACATGCAAGGGCATATCCTGGCTCATTTTATAAAAAATCCGGAAGGTCATTATCCAAAATTCCCTTTTATCTGCATGACTGTTTCTGGCGGGCATACGCAGATTGTTTTGGTGAAAGACTATTTTGAGATGGAAATCCTTGGAGAAACCATGGATGACGCAGCCGGTGAAGCATTTGACAAGGCCGCTAAAATTCTAGGTTTACCTTATCCCGGCGGACCATTAATTGATAAATACGCCAAAGAAGGTAATCCTGAAAAATTTCAATTTCCAATTTCTAATATTCAAGATTATAATTTCAGTTTCAGCGGTTTAAAAACCAACATCCTTTATTTTCTGCAAAAAGAACTTGCAAAGGATTCAGCATTTATTGAAAAAAACCTGAACGATATCTGCGCCTCTTACCAACATACTATCATAAAAACACTTTTCAAAAAATTGGTACTTGCGGCGCGCCACTATAAAATCAAAGACGTAGCCATTGCCGGTGGCGTTTCTGCCAATTCTTTGCTGCGCTCCGAATTAGAGCGAATTGGAAAAGAAGAAGGCTGGAATACTTTTATTCCGAGTTTCCAATTTTGCACAGATAACGCTGGAATGATTGCTATTGCTGGTTATTACAAGTTTTTGAATAAAGAATTTGTTGGGCAAGATGTTGCGGCGGATGCACGGATGAAGTTTTAATTCTATAGCTTTACCCGATTCAGGCAAATCAATCTTTTTAAGAAACTGTTATGAAAGAACAAGTGTTGTATTATGTCAAACTTGCCTCAATTTCTGTGCTGAATTGGATCGCCATTAATTTGATAAATCTCTTTACTTTTTTAGTTACCTTTTTTGTGGGAATTTACATGTTCTCGGATGAAATCCAGTTTTCTGGAGGCAGTGGCGCGCATGCAGGTATGGTAATGGTTTACCTCTACTTGATACAAGCATTTTTTGAACGCCCCATGGAGTTTCTAATGCTCACATTTATTTTTTTTAGTCCAGGATTCATTTATATACTATCCAACAAATATGTATTGAGTAAAATTATTCACCGACTGCTTAAAGACAAAGCTGAAAATACGCTGGAACCAATTATGGATAAAGTTCTTGTCAAATTTCAATCACAGGAAACGGGGATATTAAAAAAATCAACCGATTACGCCAGAGTTAAGCTCAAACTTGTTCAGCAACTGAAATCTGAATCAGAAAATAAAATTCAAAAGCGCGTATTGACATACGGACTCAAGAAAGCCAAGCTTGATGATGTAGATTTTACAGATCCAAATATCAATTTTAACCAGATAATTAAGCAGAAAACTATTGCTACACTCAAAGAAATCACCAATCCAAGTCTTAGTAAGATTATTTTAATCCTTATACTAGATTGGCTGTTTTTGATAGTGATTGCCATCACTTGTTAATTGGCTTGACAACTCCTTTTAGTCTTTAAGTTACTCAGTAATTCTACTTTCGATTTTTATTTTTTTAGAGTTTAGCTGCCACGGAGAGTCATTTCGACAGAGTTTATTGCTTAACCGCAATAAATGACGAGAAATCTTGTACGGTTAACGTCCGATTATTCTTCGTGAAAATGATTGCAGAAATACGCCGCCATTCAACGGTTCTCGTGGTCATGAAGACCAATCGTTTCGCCAGAATGACCCCATCAATTAAAACATTTCTTCTTTTCTACTTCTTCCAGCCAAACTTTTCTTCAGCCATTTCAGCGACATACTCACCAATTGCTAATGATGCTGTTGCTGCTGGTGACGGTGCATTGAGGACGTGAATACTATCTTCCAAATGTTCAATTCTGAAATCATCACGAGTATCACCATCAACACCTAAAAGCATAGCACGAACGCCAGCACGACCAGGCTTGATATCATCCATCGTCAAGGATGGAATCATAGTCTGCAAGGTTTTAAGAAATAATCTTTTTGAAAACGCACGACGGTATTCATTGATTCCAAATCGAACATTGCTGAAAAATAATTTCCAGGTTCCTTTGTAGGTTAAGGCATCCCAGGTATCTCTCCAACTGAAATCAGTTTTGCCATAGCCTTCACGTTTAAAGGTAAAAACAGCGTTCGGTCCGCATTCAATTTCACCGTTGGTCATGCGTGTAAAATGAACTCCTAAAAATGGAAACGCAGGATTAGGAACCGGATAAATCAGATTTTTTACTTTGTGATGGGCTTGTTCAGTCAATTCATAATAATCTCCTCTGAAACCAACTACACGTTCTTTTAATTTTACCCCGTCCATTTTTGCAAGACGATCTGCCTGCAAGCCGGCACAGAAAATCATTTTTTTAGTCTTGAAAACTTTGTTCACGGTTACTACTTCATGATGACCGGATTTATCATTAATCGCAATTACTTTTTCACCAAGGACAACCAATGAATTTGGATTTTTTGCAATGGCCAATTCTGCCATTTTATTGGTAGCGCCCACAAAGTCGATGATACCTGTGCAAGGCACCCACAATCCAGCAATACCTTCGACAAAAGGCTCTATTTCTTTTAATCTTTTAGCGTCAATTTTTTCTAATCCTTCAGTTCCGTTTGCAATTCCGTTTTCATAAATTTTATTCATGAATTCGAGTTCGCTTTCTTTTGTGGCTACTACAACTTTTCCGCAGACATCATAGGCAATGCCGTGTTCTTTTGCAAATGCAACCAGTTCATGTCTTCCTTTAACACAATTTTTTGCTTTTAACGAACCCGGTTTGTAATAGAGACCTGAGTGAATAACACCTGAATTGTGCCCTGTTTGATGAGCAGATAGTGCATTCTCCTTTTCAATCAAAACGATTTTCAGATTTGGATTGCGTACTTGCAGTTTATACAACGTAGCTGCACCGACGATTCCTCCGCCGATAATTGCTACATCAAAGAGATCGTTATTTTCCAATTTGATTAAATTTGAGTACAAAACTAATCAAAGTTCAACTTTGTCTAAGCCAATCGGTCAAAAAAACGTACCCGCTTACTTTCAGAATCTGGATGCCTTGCGCTTTCTGGCTGCTTTTAGTGTCTTTATTTTTCATTACTTCAGAGATATTAAAGCTTTTTACCCCAGAATTGAGGAAAACTGGCTTTTTGACAAACTTTTAATTTTTGCAGATAAAGGTGGACTGGGTGTCAATTTCTTTTTTGTTCTGTCTGGATTTCTCATCACCTATCTCATCTTACAAGAAAAAAAACAAACCGGTCAGTTCAGTCTCTGGAAATTTTTGGTGAGACGAACACTGCGAATCTGGCCTGTTTATTTTGTGGTGGTTGGAATTGGGTTCGTCATCTTTCCGGCAATTTTTGACTCGTATCACACTTTTCACATTCCAGTCAACTACATTTTTTTTCTGGCCAATTTTGATGAGATTTATAATGGCGTCCATGACTCCATCAACTTTTTAACAGCGCCTTGGTCGGTTGCGGTAGAAGAACAGTTTTATCTTTTCTGGAGCCTGGCTTTATTTCCATTGTTGAAACTGAAAAATTTTAAACTGGAATATCTGATTCTGATTTTATACATAGCCTCTTTCTGCTTCAGATGGATCAACAGAGATGATGAACGCATGATTTATTATCACACATTCTCGGTTTGTCAGGATATTTTAACCGGGGCTTTTATTGGTTTATCACTTTTCAATGGTCGTAAATGGATTAACACCATCGTCAATTTTAATAAGTGGTTGATCATTCTGATTTACTTGATCGGCTTCACGCTCTGCATTGCCAAAAACAAATTATTTGCCGGAGATTTTCATGTTGTCGAACGTTTTGTGCTTTCTCTGTTTTTTGGATTTATTATTCTTGAACAAAGTCTTGGAAAAAATTCGATTCTGAAATTGGGTCAATTTAAATGGATGAATTATTTGGGTAAAATCTCCTATGGATTTTACATGTATCATTTGATTGTCATGTTTGTACTTTGCAGATTAATTGAAGTGTATCTACCTACCGGTTATTACTTGATTCCGCTTTATCTTGTGGGATCTCTGGTTGGCGTGATTTTGGCATCTGCCTTAAGTTATAAGCTGATGGAAGCGCCATTGCTCAAGTTGAAACCTAAGCACTAAGACACACTTGAAATCAATTCCACAAATAGTAATCCTGTTCTTTTTAATGACTTGCGGGACACGTTCAACCTGCCAAAAGGATACCTCAGGAATTAAACATAGACCCCATTTCATTGAACGGGCATGGGCTCCGGCAACACTCGGAATCCTCAGTGTTACTCTCATGACAGACTCTTCCAAATACGGTTTACAAACCTTAATTCAGCAACCCTTCAACGGTTTTAAAACGGATGTTGATGATTACCTTCAATACGCTCCAATAGCCATAATGTATGCGGCCGATTTATTTCATGTCAAATCAAAAAACACACCTTGGAATCAAACCAAATTTCTGGCGATGTCTGAACTAGGCACAACAATCCTTGTACAAATTTTAAAATACTCCTTACGCATTGAACGACCTGATCATTCTAAATTTAATTCATATCCCTCTGGCCATACCTCACAAGCATTTGTTGCCAGTCAGGTTTTGTTAAATGAATATCGTGAGACCAATAAATTATTAGCATACAGCGGATTTCTTTTTTCAATAACAACCGGAACTTTACGCATTGTCAACAACCGCCACTGGGTACCGGATGTTTTATTAGGAGCCGGAATCGGCATGTTGGTGACAAATTTGATTTACCATTACGAACCTTTGAAAGCATGGAATCCTTTTTCCAAAAAAAACCGTAAAATTGAAACAGGTTTTTACCCTTCTCTTGGGGAGGATTATATTGGCGGTTATTTGACTCTTAAATTTTAACTATGATAACAATTGGAGATTTTGGAATTTGTAATTTATCGATAGTTCCTGTTCGCGCAGCGGCTTCAGATGAATCAGAAATTGTAACACAACTTTTGTTTGGTGACTTTGTGAAAATTATTGAAAAGGGCGAACCGTGGATTAGAGTTCGTTTTGATCGTGATAATTACGAAGGTTGGATGGATTTTAAACAGCTGGTATATATTGACAAAGACATTTACGAATCAGGCACTTCAACTCGTCAGAAAGTGTTATTTGAACCAATTCTGGAATTAGAAGGGCCTAAAGGAATTCAAAATATTATGTTGGGTTCTGATCTTCCTTTTTACAGAGATGGCAAATTAAAACTGGGATCAGAAACCTATACCGTATTGTCGCCGGTAGACATGGAAATAAAACCTGATCTTTTTGAAATTGCAGAAATTTATTTGAATACACCTTATTTATGGGGAGGTAAATCAATCTTCGGCATTGATTGTTCAGGCTTAATTCAAATTGTATTTAAAGTTTGTGGCTACGATTTACCCCGCAATGCATCCGAACAAGTAAAAGTTGGAACTGAAGTAGCGTTCAGTGATCGCAAGGCAGGTGACCTTGCATTCTTTATAAACGCAAACGGTAAAGTACATCATGTGGGCATTTTACTAAGCGCTCATGAAATCATCCACGCTGCTGGCCGTGTTAGAAAGGATCGGTTTGATGAAAATGGAATTTATAATCTGGATTTAGAAAAGCAAACTCATAAGCATCACAGTATCAGAAGAATTTTGTAAATTCACTTCATGTTACAGGTTGATTCTGAAACCATTCTAAAAGAAATTATCGTTGAAGGCTCTTTCAAGGCAATCTTTCATGGAACCAATAACATCGTGGAACTTGAGTGGGACGAACAACTTGAGGTCATTGAACTGCAGACCATGATTCAAGTACGCGAAGCGATCTTTGTTTTTGGCAATGGCAATAAATTACCAGTTTATGTTTCGACAAAACCGTTTATGAATATGACCAATGAAGCCAAGCGCTTTGCTTCGTCAGCTGACGGTCAAAAATACACCCTGGCAAGTGCTGTACTTGTTGACAATCTAGCCAAACGAATTTTGTACAATTTTTATGTAAAATTCTATTCATCGTCAACTCCAAACAAAGCATTTAAATCAAAAGAAGAAGCTTTTATCTGGCTTAATTCGCTCTGAAAAATCCAGATAAAAAAGAATTTCATACCGTTCACTCAAAAAGAAATACCCTTGACAAGAAGGTTACTTTTTGTAGAAGATTACATTCCTATATTTACGACAGGGTTATACATTAGATCTGATTTCTAAATGTAAATATGAGTCCCGGTTCTGAGCGTTATTTCTTTTCATAGGGTTTAAATTGGTTAACAGTACACGGCGTACTTAAATGCTCAGGACCGGGGTTGCTCGTATTTTTAACGGCGACTCTTCAAACCCGAATCATCTTGACTAAAATTCCAAATACAAAAGGTCAAAATTCAAAACCTAATCTTACTTTTAAAGTTAAAATTGTTTCCTTCAACTAAGAGTTTGTGATTTTGGATTTTGAAATTGAAATTTCCCCTTTTAGTTTCCCCCTATTTTTTTAACTTTGTATTTCATGTCAATGAGCAGATTCATGATTTTTTGAACCTGATTTCCCTGTACAAGTATTTCCCCATCTTTTACAGATCCACCAACACCGCATTTTTGTTTGAGCAATTTTCCCAATGCCTCCAGATCTTCTGTTGTTCCAATAAATCCGGTTATTAACGTAGCATCTTTTCCGTTACGTTGTTTACGATCCAGTTGGACGCGTAAATCTTGTTGCTGGGGAGGTAGCGTTTCTTGCTCCTCATTGGAGTCATAAGTGAATTCAAAATTTGGATTTGTAGAATAAACTACATCAACTCGCTCTTTCTTTTTCTTGCTCATATCAATGAATCAATTTTTGAGTGTAGGCAATATTATCAGTTACAATTCTCATTGGCGAAAATAAAAGTCCTTTCTGAATTTCCTTTTGCGATTTCAAACTAAATAGCGTAAAATTTAAACCTGCCACAGTCAATTCATCTGCATAGCTCGCCGTCATTGCTGAAAGCTTAACACCTACCTCGTGAATGATTCCTGACTTAAATTTTTCTATTGCCAGCGGGATATTTTCTGTTTCAAATGATTTAACAATACTCGAATCAGTAAGGTGTTCTAACAATTCAACATTTCGGGTATTCACAACAATATTTGTTCTTTGCTCTGTTGAATAGGGTGCTAAAATTTTGTTCAGTGAATTATTAAATGTTTGATGATTGACATCTGCGCCAATACAATAATTAAAGGGCTTCAAGTCAAGATACATTTTCTTGTTGCGCTCAAAACAGATCGCTAAAATTTCTTCCAGCGTAACAATTTCATACTTGCTATTATACAAATTGAGATCTGTCAGTTCAGAAAAATTATAATTCGGTACACAGCCAGTCAAATTCGAAACCTCATCTAAAAAAGAATCGTGAAAAAGCACCAACACGCTATCTTTTGTCATCTGTATATCTATTTCAACACCTTCAGCGCCCAAAGCATCCAAAGCATATATGACCGACTCTTTTGTGTTTGCAGGATACACCCATAACTCCGGATGAATTGTAGTACCAGCATGTCCATAAACCAGCGTATCTTGATACACCGGTTGTTTTTTACAGCTGTTACTAATTGTCAGCAGGCACGCGCCAAAAATATATAATCCCCAACGAAAATTCATAATTGATATAAGAACTAACCGACCGATAAGACGTTGTTAAATTAGAATTCTGATTTATGACCGCTCCCAATCCAAGATTTGAATAAAGCGAAATTCGTTCACCAAACTCATAACCAAACTTGTTTGAGATGGTAAACTCGCTCAAAAACATTTTACTATTTGTTTTCTTCTCATGAAAAATAGCGGCATGAACACCTGGTCCAAAAAACCAGTTTCCAGAATTAAATGTATAATTATATCCTAAACTAGGTCCAATCACATTGGTTTCAAAAACAAGATCGGGGCCGTAAAATTTAATTCCTCCATGAAGTTGATGACCGTTCAGATCAAAATCAATTCCTGCATCTGCAAAGTATCCAATTCGGTTTACACCTATATTGACACCGCTTCCAATCCGATTTTGTGACGCAGACAAAATAGAAAAAAATAAGAGCGTGGATAATAGAAAGTATCGGATAGCGGTATTTTTTAGGATGTAAATTTAATCCAAATTGAGAAGTTCAAAAAGTTTCTCAGACTGAGCTTTGTTATACTCGTTTCTGAAGATACGCTTGATATCATTTTTTTCGCGTTGTGTAAGATGCCAGCTTAACGAGATCAGTTCAGATGGATCTTTACGTAAGACAAAGGTAACACGATCAACAGGCACATCACCGCAATACCCGCCTTCAAATAATTCCTCGGCATTGAACTCCTGAGCGTGCTGAAAATTTCCATAAAAATTAGCAACCGGCTTAAGCATGCGTTCAAACAAAGACATATTTTTTGGGTTTTGCATATTATAGTCTTTACTGATATCTCGGATTTCAACAACAACTACCCCGCTTGTATGCTCTGCCAGCCACTCTTCAATTCCGGCAATAAACCGAACAGTAGTTTTACTTCCATAGTTGTCACGAATTCCTGCATCCATAACTTGAATCTCAGGAGTAGTAGGTAATGACACCATAGGCAGAACGTATGGAAATGTTGAATTCATTCTCAGTACCGAAGTAAACTTGGTTCTAAACACATCATTTTTCTCAAACAATTTAATGTATTCAATATTTTCAGGACCAATTGATTTATTTTCAAAATCAACACCATTCATGAACGCAAGTGGTTGGGTTGCAATGACCATTCTTCTTCCATCACTGACAATGGTTGGTGTAAAAATCATTTGTGGTACCTGCGCCAAAAACTCAGGCAGAACATAGGCTTCAAGTGGTTTATCAAATACGCTGTCAGTATTAAAATTTAACTGCTGCTCAAAAGCGTATCCGCGATCCATGAGATAGGTCTTTCCATCAATTTCTTTTTTCTTGAATCGCAAAAAGATATCATGACTTGCCAAATTAAAGGCTACACTATTCAGAAGATCGCTTGAAATTTTATCGAGATAAATGGAATCTTTCAAATCCACATTTTCATTTGTGAGTGACTGCAAATAAAGTTCGCGATAATACGATGCTCCAATCATTCCTCCGGATGCTCCTGTCATCATATGCACATTAGGAAAAAATTGTCCTTCAGATTTTACATCCAGCTGCTGAAGAATATAAGTTGTCCACATTGCTGCGCGCAATCCACCACCGGAACAATTGACGATTACGAGTTTTGGTTTGACTTTATTTTGAATGTGACTTGCTTTCAAATACCAATTATCTAATATTGCAAATTGATGTTTTGTATCATCAATTAATGCAGTAGAATCATACTGAAGAGTTGCCAAATTATCCAAATCATAAAGCGGTTTGTTCACGTAACTCAACCCGTATGCGTAATTTCTGGGTTGTAAAAATCCGCCTACAATAGATAAATAATTCAAGCAAACAAAAACGATCACGATAATAGAAATAGCCCAACCCTTAAACCATGAGTAGAAGATGGTAATCACCATTAAAAAAACAGTAAATAGAAGGATAGCACTAGCTCCTGAAGGGATTTGAATTGGGCTAAAATCCTGAAACAATCCAAGCAATAAAAAGGAAATGATCATGGCAACTTCAAACACGGAAGCATTCAAATGGTTTTGTTTAAATACCTCTCTCAAAATATGCCGGTCATAATGTTTGGCTTCGCGAGCTAAATGAAGCTTGGCCAGATTTGAAAAATAGTAGGACGGCTGATAGGTATGTAAATCATGTCCTTCAAACCAGTAATTGCGACGAGCGAAAAGCGTACCCGCTGAAGAATGGAGATTCTTTTTTTTGTTCAGTCGAATTTTCTGAAAATCAACATTGGTCTTGAAAAAATAAAGTACAGAGATTGTAATGAATAAAACAATTCCTCCAGTCAAAGCAAGCCAGTGTATCACGATTTCACTCAAAGCTCTCAACTCATCGTTAGCTTGAATATCATAAATATTATATAAGATGACAAAAAAGAAAATAGTTGGAATCGTAGAGTTGTTAATACAGAACTTATAAAACGGACGTGCCAGCGTTGCAATAAACGGGAACGAAGGTCCAAAGATGATGTAACTGTAAAGGTGAAATGCCATAAAGAATCCACCAATTGAAAATCCCAGAATAAAAAATGACAACCAGTTTACTTTTCCAAAATACTCAGGAGACAGAAACAAGTACGGCAGTCCCATTTTCATTCCGACATTTTGAGTAACCAATCCGAATAAGACAAGCCAGAGAAGAAGTAGAAGGTGATTTTTTTTTAGCTGCAACAGAATTAACTGAACCGGAAAAAACCGGATTACTATAAGGCTGAATTTATTAAAATTCTTCATGCCGTGTTCTGTCTTTATTCAGGCGGGAATAACAAATATAGTCTTTTGAAAATGGTGTGGTAAATAAATCCCGCTGCAATTTGTCCTTTTAAGTTATGAAAAAAAAGCAAGCCAGTCAAGAATATTATTTTTTCCACCGCAATGGGCCGCCGCAGCCTACTTCAATGCGGTATTTATAGTCCGATCCAAATCGGGCAGTCAAAGAATCTTCGAAGGATTTCCAATTATTTTTTTCATGCTCGCAGAGATATTCTACAGCCACAATGGTAGTATCATAGATGAGAGTTAACATTGGTTCGCTTTTGAACAACTCAACGTCTTGATTGAGCTTAACTTCATTACAATCTTTCCCATAACAATCAAGCCAGTTGTAAAATGCGCTCTTTGTTTTAACAGAATCACTGAACGTATAATAATACACTGAAGCCACAGGAGTAACCAATGCTGAATTACCAGATTGAACTTTGTTTTTGCCTAAAAAATCGAGTTTGGTTTGCTGACTGTAGCCAAAGCGATCAAGCACATGAATTTTTTTATGGGGAAAAGTATCATACAATTCCATTTGGGAACGAACAAAGAAATCAAAATTGGTTTGAGGCACTCTGACATTGAAACCTGCACTATCAAGCGACTCTGTTGGTGATGCCGTATCACCTACCAACTCCTCAAAAGTTATAATTTCAGGTTCCTTCTCTTCTTTGCAAGAAAAAAAAACGAGTACGATAAATGCTATCGGATAAATTCTTTTCATTCGCATGATTTAGCCATTTCAACTGCAGATTCAAAATCAAGATTTTTAGAATCTGCGTAATTCGGATATTTCTCCATTACTTTTTCAAGATAGCACTTGCAGTATGAACCTGAACCTCCCTCAGCATCACATTCAGCCAGAAAAGTATCTTTTTGGTCAGCAGACCAAGTATCTCCACTGCAGGAAACAAAGGCAAACAAGAGAAAGGTAAACACCGTAAATCCTGCAATAGCGCGATTAAACATTGAATTATGCATGTTCAAATTTGATTGATTAAGGTATCCGGGCACAAAAATTGCTCTTTTATCTCTGATAAGAAAACGTCCCGATTCCGAAATTATTATATTTACAAGCAACTTTATCTGATTGCAATCGTTATTGTAACAGATAATCAGACTCAAAGCACTAACTATGAAAAGAATATTAATTATTACTGCCATTTGTATCGTTACTTCTTTACAATCATTGGCTGCACCACGCATCATTCTTGCAGATGCTAAAGAGAATTATACACAAACCGCTACTGGCTACATACTAAACTTTAAGCTCGTTTGTACTGCAGACGAACTTGTTAAAATCAATGGTGAGGTACAATCTATGTCTGACAGATTAGCCATTCAGGTAGCCGAAAGCACTAATAATACGCGCGATTGTGTATTTACCATCAATCACCAGAACCAACCTGAATATGCTTATAAGATGTTGCTTTCAATTGGAATTGCAGATCTTGAATACAAAGGTAACGTTCAGTCGTTAGATACAATTATTCAAATTTTGTATTCTTACTTATAACATTTTAACTCATTCATATTTGAAGACCATCCTTAGGGTGGTCTTTTTTTTGTTCTATCAAATTCGATGCGCCAAGCAGAAATGGATAAAAGAATTCCGTTAAATATCCCTGGTTCATTCTAAGGTTAAAGCTTTTCAGAATCTGATTGAAAATCAACCTCCTGAGCATTGAGACTTTCAATTCCTATAAAGACTAGGCCGAATCGATGTGATTACTTTGGTAAATGAAACACGTTAAACAAAGTAATGCCTGTTCCCAGACCATCGTCTTGTGCCTTTGCATAACATGAATGTCCTGCTCTTTCAATTCGTGAAGATTTGTTGAGCAAGTTAAAGAAGACTCATTCACATTAATTTTCCGACAAATTGCATCGAGGTCAAAAAAAGACAGAACTTACCTAACATTTATATGCTGATCCGTCCAGCTGTAAATCAAGTTGTCAAGGTATTCCTAATTGACTGTCTCTATTGATTAAACTAAATTGATTCTGTACAGCTCTTTTCATTAACTCATCAGCTTGCGAGAAAAAAAAAGCGGCCCTGTTTTCACAGAGCCGCTCACTAATTAAATGTATTAAGTACTATTTGAGAACTGTTACATGCCCTCTGTGTTTGTAACGTTTATCTGATTTTTTATCACCAAATTCAATTTGCCAAACATAAACTCCGTCTTGAACAAGTCCTTCAGATCCATAGGTTCCATCCCATCCAAAATCATAGTTGTATGATTCAAACATTACTTCTCCCCAGCGGTTGAAGATCGTTAAATGATAATTATACATATCAACTCCAGAAGTCATAACTGGTTTGAATGTTTGATTGTTTGGATCTCCATCTGGTGTAAAGACATTCGGAACATAGAAGAAAATCTCTTCATAAATTGTTACATCTGCACATGCGGTATCAGTACAACCATCAACTGAAGTAACAACCTGACAAACTTCAAAAATAGTTTCTTCTGTTACCTCAGGGAAAGTGAACGTTGGGCTTTGATCAAAAGATGATCCAACACCGCCAAAGTTATAGTTATAGAAAACTGCACGAGAAGAGATATCTACAATGGTGATAGTTGGCTCCAGAGTAGTTGGGTCGTAAGGGTTCCAATAGAATCCAGCTTCAGGATTTGGATTTACACACACGATGTCATCAAACGTTGCCGTTCCGACGCACCCATCAACTGAAGTTACCTGCACGGTCACATCATAACAACCTGGAGATGTGTACAAGCTTGAGTCAATTGTTCCTGTTCCTGCTGACCCATTTCCGAATGTCCAGATTTCAGAACCAGCAGCTGAATTAGGTGTTAGGTTTGTGAAGGTTACCATAAGTGGAGCACACCCAATTCCAGGGTTTACAGAGATTTGTGGAACCGGAATACCATTATAATTTACAACAACCTGCAATGTGTCTGTTGCACCACACGCATCCTGAGCGACCATGAAAATAGTCTCTGGCTGAGTTGGAGTGTAGGTTAGAGTTGACCCTAAGCCAAGAGTATCTGTTGCTGTTGTCGTCCATGTAAAGCTATAAGGAGCTAAACCACCGCCATTAGTTCCGGCAGTAAAACTAGCTACATCACCCGGGCAGATAGTCACAGTATCAGGTCCAACGTTGGCAAAGAACTGCGGCATAATTGTCACATCTGCTGATTGAGCATTTGAAGGACATCCTCCAATCACATCATAAGCTGTGCAAGTAAATGTAGTTGGAGTTGTCAAATTTACTGTAAGACTTTGAGTCGTATCACCTGTATTCCATACATAGTAGTAGTTTCCACTGCCACCAGTTGCATTTGCATTCAAGCTACCAAATCCATCGTAACAAATCAGGATATCTGCAATTGGATCAAGCACAACAGGAGTTGGTTGATTAATTGTGAACTGCTGCGTTTGAGTACAACCTGCAGCATTTTGAATTACCACATCATATGTTCCTGGTGCTAGTCCACTAAATAGATTGGTACCTACAAAATTTGCTCCGTTGTCAACGCTGTACCCAGTTGTATTCATGGCATTAATAAATATAGTACCATCTGATCCGCCGTTGCAGGTAACATCTGTACCGGTAACACTTGTAAAACCAACCATTGGAGGTTGTGATACTGAGAAAACCGCAGAGATTAAACAACCATTTGCATCTTCAACATCAACGCTATATCCACCTGCACATAAGTTAGTAGCGTTAAAATCTAAAGCACCAGCTACGCCACCAGCCCAGTTATAAGTATAAGCACCTGTGCCACCAGTCACCGTTAAAGAAGCAGTACCATCGCAATCCCCAAAACAGGTTGCATCACCATCATTCTGAGCAGTAATAACAAGATCAGCAGGCTCCGTAATAACTTGCGTGGAGGTTGATAGACAACCATTGTCATCCATAACTTCAATGTCATAACTACCAGCCGCTAAAAATTGTGATACATCCTGAACAATGAATGTTGCTCCTCCGTCATAACTATAGGTATATGGAGCAGTTCCGCCGTTTGCATTCACATCAATACTACCGGTATTGTCATTGAAGCATGTTAAGTTTGTATTTACTGTAACATGGCCTAATACAGTTGGCTCAGTAATTACTTCAATTTGTGTATCTGTACAACCGTTGTCATCTGTAACGGTGATCGTATATGTGTTAGGACAAAGTGCTCCAAATAATCCGGCAACCTGATTTGCTCCACCGATATTGTAATCAAGTGTTCCTGTTCCTCCATTCGCAGTGACGTTAAGTGATCCATCACATGCACCGTTACAAGTAACATCAGTCACGGCTACTCCAGTGATTACTGGCGCTGCTTCTGCAGGCACAAATTCAATTGAAGAAGTTTGACAGCCATTGAAATCTTCAACAATCACATTGTAGTTATTCGAACTTAAACCTGTAAAGGTACTTCCAGGCTGAAAACTTGTTCCATTATTTGAACTGTAGCTATAAATTGGTGTACCACCATTTGCATTAATCTGAATCTCACCATTAGGTAAACCACATGTTGACGGCGTTATCACAGTTGTATAAGTAAGTGCAGTAGGTTCGTTTACAACCTGAACGGCAGCAATACTGCAGTTGTTTGCATCCTTAACAACGATATTATGGTTACCAGCACATAAACCTAACAGATTCGAACCTGACTGGAAGGTCACTCCACCGTCACCACTATATAGATAAGTAGGGGTTCCGCCATTTGCATTTACTAGCACCTCTCCGTCACACACTCCGTTGCAGAGTGCATCTGTCACTACATAAGCCGCGGTAACAGCAGTTGGCTCAGTAATTAATTGTGTCGTAGTAAACGTGCACCCCAAAGCATCTGTAACAGTAACGTTATAGTTGTTTGCTGCTAATGGAGCAAAAATACCAGATCCATTTGTCGTGGCACCTACTGTATAAGTATAAGGCCCAGGATTTGATCCACCCCCAACTACCTGCATGAAACCAGAGTTATTTCCATTACATGTAAGATCAGTAGCATTAATCACAACGTTAAATGGCACTGGTTCGTTTACCGTGACGACATCTGACCCCAGACATCCATTACCGTCCATTACAAAACAAGTATATGTACCTGCCGACAATCCACTAAAGTTAGTTCCAACCTGGTAGGTAGTGCCACCATCAATTGAATATTGATAAGGACCTCCATCTCCACCTGTAACGGCTGAGAAGTTAATCTGACCATTAGCACCACCATTACAAGTTACTGCAATAGGTGTTGGCGTAAACAAAATCGAATCTGGATGATCAATAGTAAATTGTTGGATACCGATACACAAACCACCATCTTGTATAGTGACATAATATGTGTCAGCGACTAGTCCAGGGAAAACACCTGTTCCATTGACAGTTCCTCCTGGAGTAATAGAGTAAGTAAACGGCGCAGCACCGAATGTTTGTGATACGATTCCCAATCCGTCAGGACTATTGAAACAAGTTGCATCTTGAGTAAAATCAACCTGCGTAATCATGACGTTATCTGAAAGTGCAGAGTAAACAGAATCGATACATCCGTTTCCATCTTCAACAACCAGATTATAGAGTCCTGAGAAAAGTGTTCCAAAAAATCCATTCATGACTTGAACGGTTACGCCCCCATCAATTGAATAGAAGTATGGGGCAATACCATTATCAGCAATAATTTCAAAACTTCCATCTTGAGCACCGCAGTTTGATGGATTGTTTGCGACAAAGTTGAATGTAAATGCTGGTGGATCGGTCAATGTAACCGTCGAAGCAAACTGACATCCGTTGTTGTCTTCTACTACTACATCATAAACTCCAGCCATCAAACCAGTAACTGGATTTGTTGAAGAAAAAGTTGCTCCGTTGTCAATGCTAAATGTATAGCCTGGAGTTCCGCCTGCTGGCGCAAACGAAATCTCACCTGTTGGCGTTTGATGACAAACCGGATTCACAAAAGCCTGAACTGAGTTTACAGCAGTTGGCTGAGTAATTGCTACAACAGCATTCGCCAAACATCCGTTAGCATCTCTCACAACTACGTTAATATTACCCGCACAAAGACCAGTAAGAATATTTGAAGCCTGAAACGTCAATCCATTATTAGAACTGTATTCATAAGGAGGAGTTGCGTTAGAAGCATTAACAGTTATTTGTCCGTCACAAACTCCGTTACATGTAGCATTGACCGCCACTGAACTGAATGTTAATGCAGTAGGCTGAGTAATAGGTACATTGATTGTTCCTTGACAACCATTAGCATCCTGAACGGTCACTACATGTGTTCCGGCAATAACCGCACCGAAAGTATTACTTGCCTGAAATGGTGAAGGCGGTGTTGCACCCGCAATATCAATAGAATAAGTATAAGGAGCTGTTCCTCCCGCAGCGCCAATTGTAACTGAACCAGTCAAAGCACCTGCACAAGCAACATTCGTCAAGACATCAATAAAAGGAACCGGACCTGCAGCAGCAGCTATATTCACGTTTAAAGTTTCTGTACAACCGTTCGCATCAGTCACTGTAATGACTTTTGGACCTGAACTTAAGCCAGGGAAGACTCCAGTAATATTAGTTGTTGCCCCTAACGTATAGGTGTAACCCGGTGTTCCGCCACCAGCTGTAACAGTTACCGAGCCATTGTTAATTCCGCATGTTGCAGGAGCAATAGCCGTCTGTACTAAAGTAAGATCCGTTGGTTGAGTGATTGCTATTCCGTTCATCGGAAACTGACATCCATTGGCGTCTTGTACTAGCATATTGTATGAACCGACACACAAACCGGGGAATGTGTTGCCAGCTTGAAGTGCTCCACCATTTAGAGAATATTGATAACCCGGTGTTCCACCAGTTGGGGCATTCACCGTGATTGATCCATTACATAAACCAAAACATGTGATATTAGTTGGGGTTGAAGAAGAGTTCAGTGCAGCAGCAGGTTGCCCCACCACAACAGTAGCAGTTGATGTACAACCAGATCCATCCGTCATCGTAACATTATAGGTTCCCGCAACAAGGTTGGTTGCCGTTTGAGTGGTTTGACCAATTGGTACCATACCTGCATTGAACCAGACATAAGAATATCCTGGTACTCCACCCGATGGGTTAGCTGTTGCAGTTCCACTTGCCTGTCCAAAACATAGAGCAGGTGTAGAAACAGCAGCAACACTGCAACATGGGGGGCCAGCGTTAATTGTAAATACACCGTTGTATATACAGCCATTTGCTGCAGTTACAGTAAAAGTATAGTTTCCGTCTGGTAAATTCGTAAAGTTTGCCACAGCGGGTGCCGTATTTGCCTCCACTACTGAGGCTGCTGCCGGACCAGCAATAGTTACTGTATATGGGCCTGAACCGACGGGATTATTAATAGTTACCGATCCATTATTATATCCAGCGCAGGTTTCTGCCACCGGAGTTATCGTTGGGGCGGGTAAAGTTGTGTACGAAACGACGACATCATCATAATCTGTTATGGTAACGCCATCACATCGAGTATAGACGACTTTTGCAGTGTATGTGGTTGTGACACCGTTCGGACAGACGTTAATTGAGTTACCAGTTCCGATCAAAGTTCCACCAACACCAGCAACTGAACCAGTATACCAGCTCACCGTATAAATAGGTGCTCCGTTTGGTGTGAATCTCCATCCTTCTGGAGCAGATGTAGGAACGGTCCAAGTCGGAGCAGCATTTCTACCAGGAGCAGCTACACCAGCTGTTCCAGCTTGGTTTTGAACACCAATAATTGCTCTACCGCCATTCCATCCACCGCAAAGATCCTTACGTTGAACATACACGTCGATAGCATTAGTTGTTTCATAAAGAACAATCATTTGGGTAGTTCTTAATGTTGTACAGCTAAAGTGACCAATGTTATTGAATGATACGACAAAAATTCTGCATGGCGCTGTACCTAACAAATACCATTTCACTACCTGGGAGCCAGTATTAATTGAAGGATCAATATCATGATATGCTCCAAATATATCTCCTGCGCCAGTTAGAGCAGCATTTGGTAAACTAGCAGTAAATGACCAAGGCTGACCACCTCCAGGAACGGAGGGACCACCAAAGTCAATTGTTCCGTTAGAACCAATTTGACAGTCATTATAAGTTACACCATAATAACAAAATGGAAAAGGCAAAGCGATATTATTACTCCAAACATCATCAGTACCTACAGATACCGCTGTTCCACCGGCCGCATTATATGCAATGGGCGGAGTATGAGGTATCGATGCAACAGAATATGTTGTTGTTGCACCAGAGTGAAAAGGTGTTGCATTCAGTGTTACGCAGTTCTGTGAACAAGGCAACGCTTGATCAGGACTTGCGATGATATTAGGACAACCTGGAAATTGAGAAAATCCTGAGAGGCTAATAGCGGACAGAATAACTAATACTAATTTTTTCATGAACAGAAGTTTGGGGTATTCGTTTCAAATTTAACGTTTAGAATTTCGGCAGGTTGCTTATTCCTACATAATATTTAACTTAAAATAAGCTGACATTCACAAGCAACTGATTTACAGCAGCAAAACCAAGAAGAAAGTATCAGATAACGAATCAACTTGAGGGGGAATCCCTTCATTTTCTGCTTTTGTAAATCGTTACAGATGAGTAGGGAAATTCAATTTCACAAACTCAACATCAGAATCAGAAATATTTAAATGAGTGACCATTCGAATTCGACCATTGCCAAAACCTACACACAAAATTCCAACTTGTTTGAGTTTTTCAACCACTTCAATTTCATTATATCCAAACTTCAAATTACCAACAACGATATTAGTTTCTACAGGTATCACAGATTCAACCCAGTCAGCAGTGGCCATTATTTTCTCAAGTTCTTTTGCTCTGCGATGATCTTCTTTTAAGCGAATGATATTATTTTGTAGTGCATACAAGCCACCAGCCGCTATAATGCCTGCTTGTCGCATTCCTCCACCAAAAACTTTTCTGACACGTCTTGCCTTTTTTATAAAATCAGATGTTCCCAGAAGCAAAGAACCAACTGGAGCCCCTAAACTTTTTGAAAGACAAACTGAAATCGAATCAAACTCTTTTCCGTAAACAATTGGATCAATTTTTGTAACTTCAAGTGCATTAAAAACCCGCGCTCCATCTAAGTGAAAACTCAGATTTTTTTGCTTGCAAATTTGACTTATTTTTTGAATGTCTGAAAAATCATACACCACTCCTCCACCCCGATTGGAAGTATCTTCAATACTCACCATTCTCGTAACAGGATAATGCTGATCATCTGGATTAATATTAAACTCTATTTCATTGGGACTAATTCTTCCTCCATTTCCACGAAGCAGCCTGACTGAAGCACCAGAATTACGCATGATTCCGCCACCTTCATAACGATAAATATGTGACTCTTCGTGACAAATTATTTCATCACCGGGACGACAATGAACATTGATTGCTATTTGATTTGTTTGCGTACCTGATGAACAATAAAGTCCTGCCTCTTTTCCAAATAGCGCAGCACCATATCGCTCTAATTCATTAACTGTTGGATCATCTCCAAACACATCATCTCCAACTTCGGCCCTCATCATAAAATCAAGCATTTCTTTGGTTGGTTTTGTAACTGTATCGCTTCGCAAATCAATCATAACTATATTTTTTTCAAATTTTTCGCATCACCATAATACCGTCACGCAGCGGCAGAAGCATATTCTCTACCCTTGAATCACGCTGCACTTTTTCATTAAAATCCATCAAAGCTTTTGTACTTCTATCATTTGCTTTTAAGGGCTCCACTACCTTACCACTCCACAAAACATTATCTGCTAAAATAAATCCGCCAGAACGAACTTTTTCAATGACTAAATCAAAATACAAAGCATAATTTTCTTTATCTGCATCAATAAAAACAAGATCCATTCTATCCGGCAGTTTTGGAATAATTTCAGAAGCATTTCCGAAGACAACTTCAATTTGTTTTGCCTTTTCAGATTTCAATAAATATTTCTGCAAAATGGGTTCTAATTCCCGGTTATTGTCAATCGTGACTAGTTTACCATTTTCAGACAATCCTTCAGAAAGACAAATAGCGGAATAGCCGGTGTAGGTTCCTATCTCAAGAATAAATTCAGGTTGAAGCATGTGCGAAATCATGCTTAAAAAACGCCCTTGTAAATGCCCTGAGAGCATTCTGGGACTCAAAATCTTAAGATGAGTTTCTCTGTTTAGTTCGCGCAGCAATTCCGATTCAATACTCGTGTGATTTCTTGAATAGGTATCAATTGCTTCAGGTAAAAATTCCATTGTACTTTGTTTGGATAAAGATACAATGGAATTTTAAAGTATGATTTTCTTATTTCCCGGGTTCACAAGATTCAGCTCCGCGACAACATTTAGGCAAGGCTAAATAAGCTTCATGATTTCTTACAACGGTGTCAGAACTATAACCGAGATTTGCCAGAATTTCTTTGATCTGAACATCCGTAATAATTTCGGTCTTGTACTTTACTGTTAGCATTTTATTTTCCAGATTCAACTCTGCAAAAACAACACCCTTTGTATAGTTTAACTTATCTTCAATCCGTTCTTTACACTCCCCGCATATCGCTGTTGTGATGAAGGTAATAGTTTTCGTTTTGGTATTTTGATTTGTCATTGAGCTTAATCCCATAAGCATCAAAAGTGACATGATTAACATTGAGTATTTCATAGCATTGATTTTTATTTTTATTCTTTTGATTTCTGTTTAATCGCAAAATGTAATCCAGCGTAAATATTGAATCCTGTTATTGGCGCCCACATCTGAGTTGCATCAAAAAATGAACCAAACGGATCATCTGCGCTAATAATTGCATCCTTCTGAATTATATTTAAAAGATTTTCTCCTCCTACATAAAAGTTAAACTTTTTAAATCGGTAAGTAATCTGGCTATTGACGATCCAATAACGTTCAGAAATTTCTGGACGAAGAAACTCTACCGGATTACCGATAGTAGAAGGTAATCTTTTTTTGCCAACCCAGTTTCCAGTTGCATCAAAACTCCATTTTTATTGCGCGTTGTATACCCTGCGTTAAATAGTGCTCTAAACTTCGGAACAAATGCCATTTCATGAAGTTTGCCCTGATAGGTTGATTGCACATTGTAATATTTATAGGCGGCCCGCAGCTCCAATCCTTTAATAGGTTTAACCATGAGTTCTACCTGAAGGCTATGAGAAAAACCAACTGCGCTTGTGCTATAAATATATAGCTGATTGGGGTGCGCATCCATATCTACAATCAACTGATTATTAAAATGTGTGTAAAAATAATCAACCGAAAAAGTTGAAACCTCCTCACCAATCATAAACTTTTGAGTGAAGGTAACTCCTGAACTTATGGCGTCCTCTGGTCTGAAATCCGGAGACACTAGCCATTGCCTGCTGCTTGCCATATAACTCACATTATCAGCAAACGGATTGGGAATCCGATATCCTCTTCCAACACTTATTCGCAAAGCATTTTTTGGATTGATGTTCCATTTAGCATGCAATCTTGGTGAGAATAATTCACCGTATAGATTATGATAATCACCACGCAAACCCGCCACAACAATAATCTTATCCAAACGATTGTACGTATATTCAAAAAATGCACCCGGAACGATTTCTGTTTTCAAAAATGTAGAGTCGTTGTAATTTTGCACATAATCATCATAAAGAAAACTTAAACCCGTTTTGTAGGTATGATTCGTATTACCCAAAATATCACTGTAAATTCCGTTGAAGTATGCTTTTTTCTCAGTGCCTTCATAGGAATTATTTCCAAACTGTGTCAGCATGTGATGATACTCCAGCTGGCCAATTAAACCTAAGCTTCCTTGCGGTCTGCCTTTAATAAAAATTCCATTTTTCGAAAACAATTCTACGTGTTCATTTTTAAAAACGCCACGGTATAAGATGGTAGGTTCTGAAGAAGGATCATACCCCATTTGACCACCTAACTGATCTCCGTAATTTGCTTTGATTCCAAATTTAGTTTCATAGTTTTTTCCAACATAATTCCATCGATGCATGAATGCACCTACGTGCCCAATTGGAAAATCTCTGAAACCATCTTTATTTACGTCGGTCTCGGTAAAATAATTTGAAAAATGCGCAAAAGTCATAGTGCCCCATTTATCATTCAAGCGATACGCGCTGTGCACATTAAACTCAGCACGTCCAAATTTATTTCCGTAAAAATTAAAGTAAAAAGATTCACCGTTTTCAGGTTGTTTAAGCTCTATATTGATCAAGCCGGCCATTGATTCATACCCATTGACAACTGAACCCGTTCCTTTTGTGATTTGGATGGATTCAACCCACGTTCCAGGAGTATAATTTAAACCAAATGAACTTGACAAACCACGCACCATTGGAATATTTTCATATTGAATCTGCGTATAAATTCCATCCAGACCCAGCATCTGAATTTTCTTGGCACCAGAAATCGCATCCGTCATATTGACGTCTACAGAGGCATTCGTTTCAAATGACTCTGACAAATTACAACAAGCCGCTTTACGCAACTCATCTTGTCCAATTGTTTCAATGTTTGTTGGATCCATTAAATCTATTGACTTTCCCAAATTAAGTCCGATCACCTCTACCCCATTCAACATTTGCCCAGACTGCAGATTGATTGTATAATTAATAGATGGATCTGCGATAATAAATGATGCCAATTTAAATCCAGTCATCTTCACAAAAAGCGTATCCGGTAATTTTAAAACATGAATCTCAAAAGTACCGTCAAGCTCAGAAAGGGCCATGTGTTCATCTTCACTCCATAGTAACTTAGCATTGGGAACTGGCATTTCAACACCATTTTCGACGGTGATGACTTTTCCCTTGATTGTAAGTTCGTTTTCATGACCGGGCTGCGAAAATCCAATTCGGCAGATCGTTATCACAAAAAGAAACAAAATATTTTTTTTCATTTTTGAATTATTTGATTCGTAAAAAAATTGCTTTTGACACAAAATGTCATGGTGTCTTGAAAAGAAACCGCAATTGGAATCAAATAATAAATACAGAGTTCAGAACCAGAAGATCGTGCTTTCTGAGCGGCGGTTCGTATAAAAGAAAATCAGCATCCGCTTTTTGCAAAACTTCAGCAATCAGATAAGGATTTACGACTGCCAGAACAGCAACAATCTGATGGAATTTTGAAGTTGAAATTGCTTTTAATTTTGAGGAGGCGAAAGTCAGTTTTTCTGTTTTACAACATTTCTTTTCATTCTTCAGATTCTCTTTAGAATCGTCGGCCGCAGCCTCAGCATGACAATGCTTTTTGCAAGAAATGGTCTCAACTGAAGCAACAGTATGCTCTTCCTTAGAATCTTTACAGACACAATTTGCTTCCCCAAAAAATGAAATGTCGGTTATTTCTCCTTTACAATAATGCAGTTCCACTGAAAATCCCGGAAGGGAAATGCAGAAGACAAAAAGAAAAAAGATTGCTATCGACTTTTTCACAGAACAAAAGTACATAAACCAATTGTCTAAGTCAATACATTTAAATCAGGTTCTTTTACATTTAAATCCGAAACATTGAAATCTCAAAACCTTTTATTCAGCGATTCGTACTATTTATCAGGCGGAATTAAACGATTCATACAATATTTGTAACTTCGTTAAACGCATTAAGAATTATACATGTTCAGGCAGCTCTTTTCGATATTACTTGTCAGCTCGCTGATTGGCCCGTATTTGGGAATATCGCTTTATCTGAAGCATGAAAAAAGAATGCTTAAACGTGAAATCAAACATCGCATTATAGAAGGTATTGACCGGTCAGAATTAGTTGAACTGTCGTTCACACCAGAAGAAGAGCAACAATTGAGATGGGAACACTCAAAGGAGTTTGAATATAAAGGCGAAATGTATGATGTTGTAGAATCGAAATCTGAAAATGGAAAAATCACCTATTGGTGTTGGTGGGATAATGAAGAAACCAGTTTAAATAGACGATTAAACAATTTACTTACGCGCGCACTGCATGATACAGAACCTTCAGGCGCTACAAAAAATGCTCAATTCTGGTTAAACCTTATTTTTTTGGTTCCAGAGATTTCGCCAACAAAGAACCTGGACTTTCATCAGCTTCAAGAAAAAACACGTTATACTGAAAGATACTTTTCAGATATTATAATCTCCGGAGACTCTCCTCCACCAAAAGCTTAAAGACCTCTTTTGATTTCAGGCCGGATCGGAAACTCTGAAATCTTTCAAATAAACTTAATTATTTAATCTGACAGTGAAATTAGTCTCACTGTCATCAATATTTATTCAATGAAAAAATCAATCTTAATTTGGTTTTTCCTGATTATTGTTTCACAAAGTTTCAGTCAAACATTGACTGTCAAAGATTCAAAATCAGGGCAACCTGTTCAACTCGCATCTGTAGTTTGCCAGAATCCACATGCGTTTGCACTTACAAATGCAGAAGGACAAGCAGACATTACAGTTTTTAAAGGTGCTGAGCGAATTGAAATTCGAGTGGTTGGATACACCACCTATGCTGCAAGTTATGCAGAACTTGAAGTTGCAGGCTTCAACATCCAACTCACACCAGGAGTAATCTCTATGGACGAGGTCGTTGTCTCTGCCACAAGATGGAATCAAAATGTTGCGCGCATACCAACACGCATCACAACAATTTCAAATGCAGATATGCAACTTCAAAACTCACAAACATCAGCAGATATGCTAGGTTCAAGTGGACAGGTGTTTATTCAAAAAAGTCAAAGCGGAGGTGGTAGTCCAATGATTCGTGGTTTTGCGACAAATCGGCTTCTGATCTCAGTCGACGGTGTAAGAATGAATACAGCCATCTTCAGAGGAGGTAATTTGCAAAACGTCATCAACATCGATCCTTTCTCAACCGAAAGTGCAGAGGTTCTTTTTGGCCCTGGATCAGTTATGTATGGAAGTGACGCCATTGCCGGTGTGATGAATTTCACAACACTAACACCTCAACTTTCTTACAACGGATCACCTTTGATTACGGGTAAAGCAAGCACTCGTTTCTCATCTGCCAATCAAGAAAAAACAATGCACTTTGATTTAAATGTGGGTTGGAAAAAATGGGCTTATGTTGCAAGTTTCTCACAATTCAATTTCGGAGATGTGCGCATGGGTGCTAATGGCCCAGCCGAATATCTGAGACCTTTTTATGTGCAAAGACAAGACAGCTTGGATGTAGTAGTCACAAACAGTGATCCATTGGTTCAGCGCCCAACAGCTTATTCTCAGATCAACATGATGCAGAAAGTTCGTTTTCAACCAAATGAAAAATGGAATTTCATTTACAATTTCCAATACTCTACAACGAGTAGCTATGCACGTTATGACAGACACATCCGTTACAAAGATGGCTTGCCTCGCAGTGCTGAATGGGAATATGGTCCGCAAGAATGGGCCTTTAACAGTTTACGAATTACACATACTTCAAAGAATGTACTGTATGATCAGATGAATTTAAATGCAGGGTATCAATTTTTTGAAGAAAGTCGGATTGACAGAGACTTTAATGATTCAGAAAGAAGAACGCGACTTGAAAATGTAGCAGCACTTTCGCTCAATATTGACTTCAATAAATCGATTGGCAAAAAACAAGAATTGTTCTATGGTGTTGAAGCCATTTACAACGATGTGCGATCCTATGGTTGGGATGAAGATATTACCACAGGTAGTATTCAAAATGGTCCGGCAAGATATCCAAAATCTACCTGGGCATCGTATGCAGTTTATCTTACTCATCAATTTAATTTGAACGAAAAAATGACACTCCATTCTGGAATACGTTACAATCAATTTATGCTGGATGCAAAATTTGACACAACGTATTATCCGTTTCCATATACTGACGCAAGTTTGAATGATGGTGCGGTAACCGGAAGCTTGGGATTTGTTTACAATCCAAACAAAAAATGGAATATTCGTGCCAATGTTTCAACCGGATTCAGATCACCCAATGTGGATGATATGGGAAAAGTTTTTGACTCTGAGCCAGGAACAGTCATTGTGCCAAATCCAGGAGTTGGTGCTGAATATGTTTACAACGCCGAATTTGGAATCACCAAAATTTTTGGCGAAGCCGTAAAGTTTGACATCACTGGATTTTACACGTATTTGCAAAATGCTTTGGTTCGTCGTAACTTTCAGTTGAACGGACTAGACAGCATAGACTATGATGGTGAAACAAGTCAGGTTCAAGCCATTCAAAATGCTGCCTTTGCAACAGTGTATGGAATTCAGGCCGGACTTGAAATAAAACTAAAATCAGGTTTTGGTTTCATGACGCGATTCAATTATCAATTAGGTGAAGAAGAATTGGATGATGCTACAACAAGTCCGCTCCGTCACGCTGCGCCATATTATGGTGTTGCGCATTTAACCTACTCCATTTCCAAACTAAAATTGGATTTGTACACAATGTATAGCGGCGAAGTATCTTACGAAAACATGGCCGAGGAAGAAAAAGGAAAAGACTACATCTATGCTATTGATGACAATGGCAATCCTTATTCTCCTGCATGGGCAACTTTGAATTTAAAGATGATGTATCAGTTTTCGAATCACTTCTCGGTGAGCGGTGGTATTGAAAACGCACTTGATTTAAGATACAGACCTTATAGCTCGGGTATGGTTTCTCCGGGTAGAAATTTTGTAATCTCAATGAGAGCAAATTTCTAAACCTATTTCTGTTTTTTATAGAATCTGTCCGCAATTGAAAAGTTGCGGACAGATTTTTAATTCCTGTAATTATGGAAAAGAAAAAACACGCCCAAATACTTAGAGGTACTCGTAAAGTTCATCGCTACATGGGTGCGTCATTGTTTTTATTGTTCACTATTGTTTCACTCACGGGACTTTTACTGGGTTGGAAAAAAAACAGCGGCGGCTATATTCTCCCTAAGTCGTACAAAGGGACATCAACCGACTTAAAAGATTGGATTAGTATAGATAGTCTTCACAAAAATGCTTGTCAAATTGCGCATGATTCTATCTCAAAAAGCCTGTCTCTAGAACTTGAGCGAATAGACATCAGACCTGATAAAGGAATGGTCAAATTTGTTTTCATTGAAGGCTTTTGGGGCATCCAACTCGATGGTGCAACCGGTGAACTTTTACATATTGAAAGACGACGATCTGATTTTATTGAAAACATTCATGACGGTTCTATTCTGGATTATATCTTCAATACAAAAAGTGAAATTTTGAAACTGATTTATACTTCAGTCATGGGACTATCCCTTCTACTCTTCACAATCACTGGATTCTGGTTGTGGTATGGGCCTAAACTCATGCGTCAAAAAAAATAAATTCTATGTTTAAGAACTTCTTTGCCAATAAGCAGAATTCGACGCCTTTACAAGAGTTAGATGAACTGTACCGCAATACGATTCAAAATCTGACCATTGAACAGAGGCTTGCATACTGCCAGCGCCTACTTGAGAGAACCAAGTTCGAATTAAAATCTGCAACTTTACCAGAAACTATTTCAGCAATGAAGGAACTTGAAAGTGCCACTTTGGATGAAATAAAAAATCTCAACAAAAAATAAATGATTGCCCAACATCATGACTAAACTATGAAAATTAAACATTTCTTTCTGCTTCTATTTTTCTGGATCAACCTAT
>JADJEU010000015.1 GCA_016709005.1 Crocinitomicaceae bacterium
ACGCGACATGCGCTTGAAAAAATATTGCCGCGATCGAAAACGGCAATTATGGTGCTGCTTCGGGAGCGGACTTGCAGCAATAGATTGCGTTTTAAAAATGTTAAATCCTGGAGACGAAGTAATTTCAACAAATGATCTATACGGAGGGACGTATCGTCTTTTTAAAACCATATTTGAAAAATACGGTTTGAAATTTCATTTTACTGGAATGCAAGACGCATCAGTAATTGAAAAATTTATCAATAAAAACACCAAGTTGATTTGGGTTGAAACTCCTACCAATCCAATGATGAATATTATTGATATTTCCGCGTGCTCCGCAATTGCAAAAAAACACAATCTTTTGTTGGCAGTTGATAATACATTTGCAACCCCGTACCTCCAGACACCACTTGATCTTGGGGCCGACATCGTAATGCATTCCGTTACAAAATATTTGGGAGGTCACTCAGATGTGGTAATGGGCGCTTTGGTGGTAAAAGATGAAGCACTTTCAAAAGAAATGTATCGCATTCAAAATTCGAGTGGCGCAGTTTGTGGACCAATGGATTCATTCCTCGTTTTGCGAGGCATTAAAACACTGCATCTCCGAATGGAGCGTCATTGCGAAAACGGTAAAAAAGTTGCTGAATTTATGGCTTCTCATCCAAAAGTTGACAAAGTTTATTGGCCTGGTTTTGCTAGCCATCCAAACCATGATGTCGCAAAAAAACAGATGCGAGGTTTTGGCGGAATGATCTCATTTACGCTAAAAGGAAACAAGCTTTCAGACGCATTAGAAGTAGTCAAAAAGCTAAAATATTTGCACTAGCAGAATCATTGGGAGGTGTTGAATCGCTGATGGGTCATCCGGCGACTATGACACATGCTTCTATTCCAAAAGAAGAAAGAGAAAAATCAGGTGTTGTAGATTCACTCATTCGCCTTTCAGTAGGAATAGAGGATGCAGATGATCTCATTGCTGATTTAACACAAGCGCTTAGTTGATTTTAGTTTAGGATTGTCGAGAACTTTACCAGTTTTTTCGCGCTTTTATTGATTGCTTTGCAACTTTACATTTTAATTATTTATGACAATAGAAGAAATTACACCAACGGAAGCAATCGCCGCTGTTGAAAAAGGAAGTGTCTTTGTTGATGTACGCGAAGACTATGAAATAGCCGAAATTGCATACGACATCAATAATAAACTTGAAATTCCTTTAGGTGAAATCCAAGCCCGAATTAGTGAATTTCCTAAAGACAAAAATATCATCGTAGGGTGTCGCAGTGGTAAAAGAAGTATGCAGGCATGTATGTTTTTAAAAATGTCAGGATTTGAGCATATTCAAAATCTGCAAGGTGGAATTCTTGGTTGGACCGAAGCTGGATTTCCGACTAAATAGAAAATTTTTGACTTTAAGGAATAGACGATTTGAGTTACGCGTGATTCGAATATGGTTCAGTTAGATTTGGTTCGTCGTTGACAAACGTAAACCTCTAGACATCTTAACAATAATTCTTATAATATGGAATCCGAAAACAAAATCGCATTCGTTACCGGCGTGTCGACAGGAATTGGCAAGGCAATCGTTCTAGAACTTCTCCAACATAATTATTTGGTGTATGGAATAGGAAGAACCAACACGATCACCGCCCAAGATTACCAGTTCATTCCATTAGATTTTCGCAAGTGCGGGTTGGTTGCGTACTTTCGATTTCCGCAACTGCCTGCGGCGTCCTATTTATTGATCAACAATGCTGGAATAATCGGAGAAATTCTGCCAGTAGGAGAATTAAATCCAGAAAACATAATGGATGTCATGCAGGTGAATTCAATTGCACCTCAAGTATTGATGAATAGTTTTATTCAGACATTCATGAGACAAAATGTACCCCTGCATATATTAAACATCTCAAGTGGCGCTGCAAAAAGACCAATTGACGCTTGGGCTACCTATTGTGCGTCCAAAGCAGCGGTTGATCTATTTTCTGAGACCATTAAACTGGAAATGGAATTAAGAGCTATCAAGAATTTTTACATTCATTCAATTGCACCAGGTGTTGTAGATACTAATATGCAAGCTAAAATTCGTGACGCATCTCCAGAAAAATTTAAAACAAGTCAACGATTTCATGATCTAAAAAACAATGGTGAATTAATAAGCCCAGAATTTGTCGCTAAAAAATTAATGTCACTCATTGATGCTCCGCAATCAATTCTAGCCACCACTATATCACTGTCCGAAATTTAATATAGTTGTTTGATTTCACACGATCTTATCCTGGGTAATCCGTTCAACATCGAATAAAACCATCCTTAATTACCGTTCAATCAATAATGCCCTATCCAGAAGAAATTCTTCATGATTTCAAATTTTTATGTTGTAACTTCAGAACCTCAAATCTCGAGACATGAAAAAATTTGGCTTACTAGCAGCAACCTTTATAGGGTTGTCGGGTTCTATTTTTGCGCAGCAAAGTTGGTGTGGAACCGATTCAAGATTGAACAAAACCTTCTTGGAAAATCCAACTTACGTTCAGCAGTTTATTGAACACAATTCAAGAATAACCAGCGGACAAACTGTGGGTGCAGATCGCACTGACCCAATAATTATTCCAGTAGTAGTTCACGTCATACACGACAATGGAATTGGCAACATTTCCAACGAACAAATTCAATCAGGTATTGACATGCTCAATATCGATTATAATCGTCTCAATGCGGACACGATTGACACCAGAAATACGACTAATGCACCCTTTGAACCTATAGCTGTTTCATTTGATATCAATTTTGCGCTTGCAAAATTAGACCCCGATGGCAACTGTACAAATGGCATTGAACGCAGAAATTCTGCTCTGGGAACCTACAATGCTGGTGAAAACGCCAAGTATTACGCTGAAGGTGGTTTAGACGCTTGGCCACGTGATCAATACATGAATATATGGATTGTAAACTCAATTGAAAACGATGGAACGGCAGGAATTACTTTGGGGTATGCCCAATTTCCACAATTTGCCGATGACGGATATGGTGTGATTATAAGACATGATTCTTATGGCAATGTTGGAACTGCTTCCGGTGACCGCACATTAACGCATGAAATAGGACATTGCCTTGGTCTTTTGCATACTTTTCAAGGACCATTTTTTGGAGGCGGAACCGGATGTCACACCACAGACTGCGGTGCTAATGGGGATTTTTGTTGTGACACACCACCAGCAAGCGCTTCTCACTGGGATTGTCCTACCACATACAATTCCTGCACTTCCGTGCCTGCTAATGATTTCTATGCCGCTGACGTTTATGATCAATGGGAGAATTATATGAGTTATGCACCATGCCAAAACATGTTTTCGCTTGGACAATATAATATCGTTTCCACCAACCTGACCGATATTAGTTTCCTCGCTGATCTAGTTTCTCTCTCAAATCAAACCGCAACCGGCATACTTTCTCCCAACGTGCTTTGCGAAGCATCATTTTATTCAAACACTCAAACAATATGTGCCGGAAATACAATATCGTTTACTGACGCGTCTTACTTTAATGTTACAGGTTGGAACTGGACTTTTGCCGGTGGAACAGCATCTTCGACGACTGACCAAAATCCGACTGTGACATATAATACCCCAGGGTCATATGATGTTAGCCTTGAAGTTACAGATGGAATTTCGACAGTATCAATCACACTAGCAAATTACATCTTGGTATTACCTGCTCCAGGTGATAGCTACCCCTATAAGGAAAGTTTTGAGTCACTCGTTTCAATTCCTGATAATGACCGATTTTTAATTACAAACGGTAACAGTGGAACAACTTGGGAACTCACGAGTGCTACTGCTTACTCAGGAACTGATTGTGCCTTTTTGGAAAATTATGGAGTGGCTGATGGATCAAGTGACGAGCTAATTTCTGGAACAATTGACCTTAGCGGAGTTGACCCAGCTGACCATATAGTTTTCAATTTTAAATATGCCTATAAACGCAAGGTAACTGCGAATGATGAGTGGCTGAGGTTTTATGTTTCAAAGGACTGTGGTCAAACTTGGGCACTCCGCAAAAACATTCATGGCGCGGCACTTGGCGACGTTCAGTCCGGCGCATTTACACCAATCTCCGCAGATGAGTGGAAAACTGTAGATATCACGAATATTACATCCGACTATTATGTAGCGGACTTTAGATACAAAATTGTTTTTGAAAATGATGGAGGGAATAATATGTACATCGATAACATCAATTTGTACCCAGCATCAATGACGGGAATTGCAGTACTTGAACCAGTTACTACTTTTTCACTTTATCCAAACCCTGCACAAAATTCAATAACAATTTCACTTGAATCAGTTCCTCAAAACCACTGTGAAATTAGCCTCTATGACGCGCTTGGGAATCTGGTTGCAATAGTCTATTCCGGCAGTACTGAAGGAGGATTGAATAGTTTTGACTACAGCACTGGTGATCTTCCTGCCGGCATTTACTTTATCCGTATAACGGGTGACACATTCAGCAATGAAAAAAAACTTATAAAACAATAGTATACCTCAAGTACTAGCATACCATGAAAAACAATCTAAAAATCTTACTTAACACAATATTTTGCGCTTTGACTGTATCAACTAATTCATTTGCCCAACATGACGTGCATTATTGTCATTCCAATGAAAAAATGGATGAAATAAAATTACAGAATCCAGCCCTCTATGAGCAAATGGAGCTCGAAAATGAACAACTCGAACAGTGGACTGCGCATTATATCCAAAATGAATATGATCCTTCGGCGCGTACCGCTATTTATACTATTCCTGTAGTTTTTCACGTACTTCACACCAATGGACCAGAAAATATTTCCGACGCACAAATCTATAGTGCACTTGAATTAATGAATGATAATTTCAACAAGCTAAACCCTTCTTGGATGACCGTTAATCCAGCTTTTTCAGGCATTGTAGCTGATTGTCAAATTGAATTCAAGCTTGCCAAGAAAAAACACACCGGACAGTGCACCAACGGCATTACTCGTACGTTTACAGAGTCAACCAACAATGATTCAGGAGATGATCAGGTTGATGCGGTATTTGCTGCTCAAGGAAACTGGCCCGGCAATAAATACTTAAACATCTATGTTGTAAATGATGCAGGTGGCGCCGCAGGATATACAACCTATCCCGCATTTGGTGGAACCGGGATGGGTAATGGTATTAAAATTTTACACAACTATGTCGGTGAGATTGGAACCAGCAGTCCATCCGTTTCTACATCGCTAACACACGAAATTGGCCATTGGCTTAACCTCCCACACTGCTGGGGAAGCACTAATGAACCAGGCTTGGCATCAAATTGTAGCTCAGATGATGGTGTCGCAGATACACCCAACACTATTGGCTGGACAATCTGCAATGTAAATGGAGTGAGCTGCAGCTCGCTTGACAACGTTGAAAATTACATGGAATATTCTTACTGCTCAAAAATGTATACTGAGGGACAAAAAGCGCGCATGCATGCGGCCCTAAATTCAAGCACCGGCGGTCGAAGCAACTTATCTTCTCCCGGCAATCTCACAGCCACCGGCGTAAACTTACCTGATGTACTTTGCCAAGTTAATTTTAGTGCAGACCGCACTGAAATTTGCGCAGGAGAATCTGTAACCTTCACGGATGAATCCTATAGTTTAGTCACTGGAACAAATTGGACTTTCACAGGTGGTTCTCCAGCAAATTCCATTGCTCCTTCTCCAACAATTGTTTATAATACACCGGGAGTTTACGCTGTATCTTTGCAAGCCACAGACGGATCATCAACTTTAACTCAAACCAAAACTAGTTATATTATTGTTCTTGCTAATCCTGGCGAAAGCCTTCCGTATTCTGAAGGTTTCGAAAATCTCTCTGCATTCCCGGATAATCAAAACTTCACTGTATCAGATGATGACGGTGACGAAGCATGGGAAATTACCACAACCGCTTCCTCTTCCGGTGATAAATCAGTCTGGCTAAACAACTACGGTGCCTCAGAAATTGGCACAAAAGACGCCTTCACTTCAGGGCCTATCGACTTAAGCGGTGTAGACCCTGCAGATCCAATCGTTTTCAACTTCAGATATGCCTATCGCAAAATTTCTGATTCAGACGATGAATGGTTACGGTTCTATATTTCTAAAGATTGCGGTGCAACATGGGTATTAAGAAAAAATTTACACGGTGATGGCCTAAGTGAATTTACAAACAGCTCATCCTATTTGCCAAGTGATGAAAGTGCATGGTATTCTGTATCCGTGACAAACATTAATTCAGATTACTACGTGTCAAACATGCGATTCAAATTCGAATTTGAAAGTGATGGAGGAAATAACATCTATATCGATGATATTAATCTCTATCCGGCATCCATGACTTCAATTGAAGAAGACCTAGCACCATCAGGTTTGAGCATCTACCCGAATCCGGTGACTGATTTTATGCAAGTAAACTTCACTACGCAAGTGTCAGGGGACTATGCAATTTCAATCTTGAACACACTTGGACAAGTGATTGGTACAGTTTACCTTGGTGAACTTCAAGCCGGCGATAATCAACTAGGATATTCTACTGCGCATTTGCCTCAGGGTGTATATTTCTTGCGCGTAGAAAGTCAAGGTCATATTGCCACTCAAAAGTTTGTCAAAAACTAAAAAATATTAAACATTATTAAAAAGGCCGAAGATGACTTCGGCCTTTTTTTGTTTCCAAATCTCAGTAAGTTACTTATTATCTAATCCGTGAAATTTCTCCGGAATTTTTTTTCCAAATGTAAGGAGATAGACCAGAATGGCAGCCAGAATTGAAGCCGCAATTCCAAAAATAAGCGGAAACATTTTGGGATCGTTATCATATAAATACATGCCTCCAAAGGCGCCAATCATAAGTCCGAATTCTAAACCCATCCACATCGTAGCCAAACCTCGGCCCTTTTTATCAGGATGTGAAAGATCAGTAGTCCATGCCATCAGCGTTGGAGAAATTATTCCTGTACCGACACCATAAACAAACCCGCAAAAAAGAAAAAGTGCTTTTGTCTCGACAACGGTCATAAGTAAAGTTGCAATCCCGAATATTGCAACGCCAATTACCAACGACTTTCTTCTGCCTATGCGATCGGACAACCTTCCAGCAAGATATCGAACCACCAGACTGCTTATCATATGCGTGAAGAAGAATAAGCCATTGTTTTCGATATTTAGCTCTTGTGTAATATCTGGAATCAACAACATGTAAAATCCGGTACATACCGTAATCAAAAGCATAACCAATGTTGGAACAAAAACTTCTGGCGCAATAATTTCCTGAGGCAAAGGGATAATGTCAGTCATTTTAAAATCTGAACGTCTCAACTTAGTTTCTTTGATTGGTATCATGAGAATCATGGCCAAAACGCCAACGATAGCAACAGAATAAAAAAGCCCATTCATACCCAATAAACTTTTTAAAGGTGCGCTCAGGTATTGGCCAAATCCAAAACCGAGTGAAATGGCAATAGAAAAAACGCCCATGGCTTCACCACGAATTTTTTCTGGTATCAGGTCAGATGCCATGGCTGACGCTCCTGTAGGTTGAAAGCCAGCGCATATACCATGAAATAATCTCAGAAAAAAGAAAAAAGTCAAAAAGAGCGCGTAGGGATAAAAAAAGGCTGCTGCAATGCTCATGAGCATTCCAAAATTGATAACAAATTTCCGACCAACAACATCTGACATTTTACCACTCAGTGGCCTCAACAGCATAGCTGAAATAGTCCAAGGAACAAGAACAGCCCATTTGCTGTCGCCTTCTCCAATCGACTCAAGAAAGCCATTGAGCTCAGGAAGTATCAGATTAAAACTTAGAATGAACAACAAAGTAGATGCACAGAGTAACCAGAAGTCACGGGGAAGTTCTTTCATTCTTGTGCAAAGGTAGCGAGTATTTGAAAATAAAAATGCCCCTGAAATACAGAGGCATTTTTTTATCTTTATTACTTCGACTTATTTTCCGTCGCTATCAAAATCTTCATCTTCATTTGGATCCACAATTCCATCAAAATCCTCACCTTCATTCGGATCTGTAATATCCCCGTCGGAGGCAGCTCCAGCGTTCGTATCAACATTTGTAGAACCATCTAATTCGCTGCCTCTGCTCGTTGTAACATTCTCTGTAGATTCAGCATTAACAAAAGGATCGGTCATATTCGGCTTCGAACATTTCTCACATCCCGTAAGAACGAGAAGAATCGTGAACAAACTTAATATTGTGATCTTTTTTACCATTTTTCAAACAACTGCTTAGACAGCTATTAACACAAATATAGTAATAAAATTCTCCCGATGCAAGGATTTAGCAAGAATTTTTAGGCCTCCGTCTGATTTTCGATGTTAATTTTTATTATAACCTTCGTTCCCAACGAGTTGCCAAGATCGTCATTCGTCTGAAATGGACCAATAATCATGAGGTTTTCACCCGTGAGCTTACGAATCAGGTCAATTCGACGGCTCGTAATTTCCATGCCCATGGAGTCGTGTGAATTGTCTTTCGACGATTTTTTCATTCTAAGACTCTTGTCTATTCCTATTCCATCATCCGTCAACTCAAGTACGAGGAAGCCAAACTCCAGATAAATGTGAATTCGAATAGTCCCCTTTTTCTCAACTGGTAAAACGCCATGAATGATACTGTTTTCGACAAACGGTTGAAGGATCATGGATGGTATTTCGATACTTTCCGTATCTATATTTTCATCCAAATCAATTTTATACTCAAACTTTCCTTCGAACCTCATTTTTTCCAGTGAGAGATAAAGTTCGATTCGTTCTATCTCTTCTCTCAAGGTGACAATAAAATTATTTGCTTGGGAACTATCCAAATTTTTTCGAATCAGTTTAGCAAAGCTCGTGAGGTATTTATTGGCAGCAAGTTTGTTTGAGCTGTTTATAAAGTATTGAATTGAGTTCAACGAGTTAAAAATGAAGTGACGATTCATACTCGCATTCAATGATTGCTGTTCGAGAAAAAGTAATCGATTTTTGAAACCTAATTTTTCATTTTCCTGCTTTTGTTTAATCGCCTTAATTCTAATTTGAAAAAACAAAATTAGGAGTCCAATGCCTGCTATAATGCTGAGCAAAATAAACCACCAGGTTAACCAAAAAGGTGGAAGAATGATCACCTGCATCCTGCTAATTTCTGACCACTCACCCGAGTTATTTCTTGCCCGTACTTCAAAATCATATTCACCGTGATCAATAAACGAATATGTAGCGTATCTATTGGTTGTAATGGGCGACCAATTTTCCTCAGCCCCCCGCAAACGATATTGGTATTTTACGCCTTCAGGATCTTTTAAATGCAACCCGATAAAATCAAACGTCAAATGATTTTTATTGTATGGGAATGTAATACTCAATGGAACACCAGACTCTTTGTTTTCTTCAAAATCATACAACGAATAATCAAAGTCATCCATAAAAAGTCTAACTCCTGTGATCAGCAATTCTGGTTTTCTAAATCTGAATAAATCATCATTTAATTTCGGGTCAATTTGAACCAATCCTTCCGACGTGCCCACCCATATAGTGTTATTACGATCCTCATAAATCGCATTTTGATTACACTCGAGTGTTATGAGTCCTTCGGCATATCCAAAATGATTAATTCGAAAATTATATTGATCGTCAAATTGGTAACTGATCTGGTATACACCATTGAGTGTAGCAACCCAAATATCACCAGATTCATCAGTGATCAATCCTAAAATTGTTCGGGATCGCGTATCATTATAGTCCAGTTCAAACGGATATAATTTACCACCTTTGGTCATAACGAAAATTCCACTCGAATTTGTTCCAATCCAAATATTTTCTTCATCATCTACGGTAATGCTTTTGACGTTATTTTCGGGAAGTTCAATCAGCTCAATAACATTCATGCCGGAGCCTATTTTAGCTCTATACAAGCCCGTGGTTGACGCAATATAGAGGTGCTGATTTGTACTGACTAATTTATTAACATCCAAACTCAACTCTGTGTAGAGAGGAATCAAATCAACCCCGTTCCACATCGAAATACCGTCAGATCCACCCACTAACTGAATTGAATCCGAAAGAAATAAAATTGATCTAATTTTAGTCAGAACTGAACTGGTAAGATCGTTTTGAACAAGATTACCATCAGGATCAAGAATGTCCAATCCTGTTGCTGAACCAACCCAGCAATTCTGATTATGATCAACCAACGTTGCCCAAACGGTCGAATTTTTTAATTCATCTGCGTAAACAATTGCTGGTAAACTATCGGCAGGATCAAACCACTTAGTCAAACCAGAATCATACGTTCCAAAATAGAAATTTCCCTTTCGGTTTTGAGAAATACTCATCACGGCATCACTACTCAAGCCATCCGCTTTAGTGTATGAAATGATAGATTTTCCAGTCAATTTAAGAAGGCCCTTTCCATCTGTTCCGAGCCAAATATTTTGTTCTCTGTCAATGAAAACACTTCGAATATTTTCAAAAATTAATCCATTTTGAAGATTGTAATGGAAAACAGAATTTTCACTAATTTCGGTAGCACCGTTTTTTGTTGCGCACAAGATGGCATCTTTTGTGACATGAATATTTCTGATGCGATTAACAGGGGTAGCAATCGTTGATATTGCAGATGAATTAAGGTCCAATGAAATTAAACCAGCATAGTAAGTCGAGATAAATATTTCATCACCCCGACGTGCAATATCACTCATATTTAAGCCCGCCAATTTTTGATCTTTGTAGACAGAAAAACTGTGCCCGTTGAATTGATATAATCCATTTCGTGTTGCGCAGAAAAGTGACGTGTCTTCGATATTTAAGATTGCCCTTATTGAATTTGGTGACTCGCTGTTTATGGGTATCAACTCAAACTTATCCTGGTCAAATCTTAACATGCCTTCATCGGCGGCAATGTACAGCACTCCATTTAACTCCGCAAAATCATTGACATTGTATTCCTGAATTAAATCTTGCGAAAACGAGTACGAAATAAACCCATTCTTAGCATATTGCGCAATCCCCTTTGGAGTAGCTATCCAAAGTCTGTTTTGAGAGTCCAGAAAGAGTTTATTAATCTCGTTATCGGGCAAGCCATCATCCGTGGAATAATTTTCAAATTCAATTCCATCAAATCTGCTGAGACCAGTTTCAGTTCCGATCCAGAGATACCCAAATCGATCCTGGCAAATATCAGAAACCTGCGATTGTGGCAAACCTTCTTCAAGTGAATAATTGACGAAATTATAGCGCTGTGAAAACGCCGGAAGCAACCCAAGAAAGACAGTAAATAAAAGGAAGTATCTCACTAAAGTGATTTTAATGTTTTCACAAAAGAAGACACTCTGTTTCTTGCTACAGGAACAAGTTTTCCGTTGTTTAATACCGCAAAATGACCATCTTCATTCAAATATTCTTTCAAATAGTTCAGGTTAATTATGTGCGATTTATGCACCCGATAAAAAATAGCAGGATTCAAAATCCCTTCATAGACTTTTAAAGTTCTTGTATCCAGATAACGTTTACCATCCGTGAAATAAATCATCGTGCAATTACCCGATGCCTCAAGGTACATGATATCTTCAATATCGATAAGCTTAATTCCTTTCGTGTGCGCAATCGCAACCTTATGTCCGTATCCTTGCGTTTCGATTGATTCAGAAAGATTTTTAATGGACTCAAAATAGGTTGTATAATTTTCAGGATTTTCAGTAAAAGTTGCACTGGCCTCTTTAACTTTTTCTACAGCTTGCTGCAGATCCTCAATATCCACCGGTTTTAAAACATAGTGTATTGCGTTGGCATTAAAGGCACGCAATGCATAATCTTTAAATGCGGTCACAAAGACCACCATAAAATTTCTATCCTCAATACTTTCTAACAAATCAAAACCTTCAGAACCACTTGGCATTCGAATATCTAAAAAGATTACCTGAGGTTTTAATTCTGAAATTTTTTCTTTCGCCTCCTTTATATTCCCGGCCTGCCCAATCACCTCGATACCTTCACAATATTCATCTAGCAGCATGGTTAAGTTTTTCCTTGCCAATTCTTCGTCGTCAATAACCAATGCGCGTAATTTCATAGGGGTGTTTTTTGTATCGGGTAATTTATCCGAGTCTATTGAAGTAAATATAGGAATTAGTTGTGAAGTGGTTTGTACCATTAAATCCGAATTCATACCCGTTCAATCAGAAATTACAACAGAAGAGTTTTTTGCCAGTCAATATCAGAAGTTGTCTCCGTAAATTAGTAATTAAAAAATTTATCACATGGCTTATGACAACAACATTACACTTGGTTTCTGCTTGCAAAATCTGGATTTTTAACGACAATGGGAATTAAAAATTCAGATCAATAAACAAAAAAGAGAGCTTACGGGCTCTCTTTTTTTTGTGATTGATTATTCCTTTCCGCCGCCCCTTTGAGGCACAGTGGTAGTTCCGCCGCCAGTAGTTGTTCCACCACCCGTTTTAACAGGTGTTGTAGTGCCACCCTCTGTCTTAACTGGAGTTGTTGTGCCTCCTTCGGTCTTAACAGGTGTAGTGGTTGTTGTTCCGCCACCAGTTTTTACTGGAGTTGTTGTACCACCTTCTGTTTTGACAGGAGTCGTCGTCGTTCCGCCTTCTGTCTTAACGGGTGTAGTGGTTGTTGTACCGCCTTCAGTTTTTACCGGAGTAGTTGTTGTACCACCTCCGGTAGTCGTGCCACCACCAGTTGTAGTGCCATTACCCTTTTGTTCATTTATTGTGCCTCCACCGGTTGTTGTGCCACCACCAGTTGTACCACCACCTGTCGTTGTGCCACCATCTCTGCTAGTTCCGGTATTAACAACAGGAGTGTATGTAATGGTATACGTTACGATTGATACCTTGTCACCATTTGTAGCTTCGACTTTAACTGTATTTGCACCTGATCGCAATGTAATGACGGCCGTAATTTCCTGTGATGAAGTGCTGTACGTAAATCCGGTAAAAGGAACAGAATTAAGGGTGACTTTAATGTTTGCCTTTGCTGACACGTTTGTCACTTTCGCTTTTAGCATATAGGTCGAGCTCGTCACATTTTCTGTTGCTGATGCAGGACTTATCATCGTAATAACCGGAGCAACAACTGTCTTGATTTCACCGGTCGTATTCGTAGTATTTGTATTAGGGTCAACAATGTTCTTTGGCTTGTAGGTGATTGTATAAGAACCGGTCACAGACTTATCTCCATTTACTGCCGTTATTCCAATAACATTTGCGCCCGTCACAAGATTTAAATTTCCAGTCAATTCTTCTGTCGTAAAATTATAATTGAACCCAGTTGCTGGTGCGCCATTTATAGTAACTGAAATATCTTCCCCGGCATTCACATTATCCATTTTCAAACGGAAGGCGTATTGTGGGGTAGAAACCTCAACAGCATTTGTTGCCGGCTGAATTGGAATTAGCGCGGGGGTTTCATATTTTTCACCACTTGCATTGCCTCCTGCACTCTTTTGATTTACTGGAGCCGGACAATTTGGATTTGAATCAAATGTAACCAACATCACCACATCCTGATAATCGATTCCAACGTTTCCGACGTGACGCAATTCATATAAATAAATCACATCATTTGGACCAATTGTTACCACTCCATCACTCGTGATATAACCAGACAGAAAAGCATCCAACGGTAACTGACCATCGGCAGGATTGTAAGAAGGTATAACGTCACCATCTTGCAAAATGTAGATCCACTCACTTCCAGAATTCGAAAGCAACGTGTTTGACCATGAATTCGTTGCGTTTTTGCAGGTCGCTTTGATTACAACATTCGAACCAGCAGGTGTATTTACACTGACGTTTTCACCACCGGCTACATTCTGATCATTTGCAAAACCATACCACGTTGAGCCACCGTTTAAGCTGAATTGAATTTTTACATATGCTTCTTGAGAATTTGAGTAAACAACTGATTCACCTAAACAGGTAATCGTAGCACATGCTGTTTCATTTACGGTGACTGTTCCATTGCCCTGGACGTCAAAATCAATGTCATCATCTACAGCAGGAGCAGTATAGTTTACTGTCAGATTTCCATTTGCTGCACTGCATCCATTTGCTTGTACAGCTATTGTATTATTTCCGGCAACAAGGGTAATCGCCGCTGTTAATTGATCAGTTCCGGTATTATATGAAGCGGGAACAGATTGACCATTTACAGTTACTGAAATTGCTGATGGACTATCAATATTCGTAACAGTGGCGTTTAAATTATACGTCGCGGCTGTTGCAGTATTTGGCGAATTAAATGTAATCACTGGTGCGTCGCATGGTGGAGCCTCACAAGGGCTTGCAGGTTTAGTCGATCCATTTCCAAACACTGGAATATTATCTGCCTGAATACAAACCATCCAATGACCCATTGCATTTGGATTATCGTTAGAAACTGAAACTGTCAAGTTTCCAGTAAACAAATAATATTGACCGTTAGAAACTGGATATGCAACACCATCCACAAATGCATCTCCACCACCTGCAATTGGCTTACAATATAAACTCGTAGCAGGACCTGAATAAGTAAAGTTTAAATCATTTGCAAGATTATCACGCGTATAAGTAGCGCCTGGCGTTATCAAACAGAATTCCCAAGCAGAGTTTCCAGGGTTGATTCGTGTGCCACAAACTGGAGCATCGTAATTTACCGTGAAGGTTCCGTTTGTTACTTGACATCCATTTGCAACAACTGCAATTGAATTCGAACCATCCACCAACGTTATGGTAGCAGTCAAAATTCCACTTGTCGTGTTATAACTAGCAGAAACTGGAGCACCATTTAGAGTAACCGATATAGCTGAAGGGTTTGCAACATTCGTGACATTTGCGGTTAACGTATAAGTTGCCGCAGCGGCTGTTGCAGCTGATGTAAAGGTAATGACCGGCGGATTACAAGGCGGAGGTGTTGGTGTAAAGTTCACACTGAAAATCGCTGATGAAACTTCACAACCATTAGCTGTAACCGCTATTGTATTGTTACCATTAACGAGTGTCATGGTAGCGCTCAGAGCATCAGTTCCTGCATTATAGCTAGCAGTAACCGGCACACCATTCAAGGTCACTGTGATTTGTGATGGGTTGTCAATATTTGAAACAACAGCATTTAAGGTATATGTTGAATTATCTGTGGCGTTATTTGACGTAAATGAAATAGCAGGTGCAACACAAGGAGCCGGTGCGTTATAAGTAACTGCATAGCTAACCGTTTCAGAACTGCACTCATTTATCAGCGTTACGGTGATTGTATTCAGACCCGGTTGCAAAGTAATATTAGTTGCACTCACAACATTTCCGGCAAACGTAAATGGAATTGCGTTTCCATTTTGCAAGACACTCACATTTGATTGTGACGATACGTTCGCTGTATTCAATGAAATTTGATAATTCTCAGATGTCACCGTCGCATTATTAGATGCAGGAGATTGCAATGAGAATGTAATTGGATTGCATGGAATCGAATAATTGATGGTATAATTCGCAGTCACATTTTCACAACCATTTACCACAAGTGAAACTGCGTTTGCACCAACCTGCAAACTGAATTGTGAAGTCAGATTATGAGTACCTGCATTGAAATCAAAATTCACAGATGTTCCATTTACCAATAACTGAATATCGTTTGCATTGGAGACGTTATAAACCTGCGCTGCAAAAGCAAAAAGCGGATCGTTCACATTTGTATTAACGCTGGTAAGATTAATGGTTGGTGTCTCACACTGATCCGAATCAATTTGGTACGTAATTGTTTCCGAACTGCAATTATTTGAAATCACAATCACCAATGTATTTGCTCCATCATTCAGATTAATATTTGAAAGCGAAACGGTGTTTCCGGCAAAGGTGAATGGCACATTTGATCCATTTAACGTTGCAGTGATGTTTCCTGCGCCTCCAACATTTTCAGTTCCCAGACTGACAGATGTTGTAGCACCTTGAACTGAAGTAACTAGTTGTGCAGGAGCAAGCAACGTAAATGTGACTGGATAACATGGCACTGTATAAACAATAGTAATAGATTCTGAAGCATTTGCACATGCATTTGCACTTAACGAGACAGTGTTAGAACCAACATTCAGATTTAAGTTTGCGGTTACTAATCCAGCCGTATAATTGAATGGAACTGATGAGCCGTTAACAGTGAGCTGAAGCTGACTTTGTGAATCGATGTTTTCTACCGTAGCCGAGAAATTGTAAGCAGCAGTAGACGATGCAACATTATTTGCAGAAAGATTAATTACCGGTGTGTTACATGTGTTTCTTGTGATATTATAGACGACCGTTTCATTGCTGCACGCATTGGTCATTGTCACTGTGATCACATTATTGCCATCATTCAAACCAATGTTGTTGATCGAAATAATGTCATTAACATAAGTGAACGGGACTAAATTACCGTTGACATTAACTGTAATGAATGCCTGGTTCACATTTTGTGCAACCAACTCAATTGAGTAAGTAGGATCAGCAACTGATATTGAATTGGTGGTTGGTGTGCCCAGAGCAAACGTAATTGGCGTGCAAGGAATCGTATAGGTAATAACTATTCCCTGACTTGCCGTTTGACAGCCATTGGCAATTACATCTACACTGTTTGCTCCTTCAGTCAGATTGAACTCTGCATTTATCTGACCAGTCAATGGATTGAAAATAAATGTAGCTGGTGCACCATTTAATAATACCTGAATATCTGATTGATTTGATATGTTGGTGACCGCAGCAGCAAATGAATAAACCGGCACATTAACTACGCTTGATGTTGAATTGATTGTTAGCACTGGCGGTTGACATCCATTGTATTGTATTGCATAATTGGTAGTCACTGAGCTGCACTGATTCGATGTTGTTATAACAAAGTTATTTGCACCGTTGGTCAAGGTGATTCCCGTAATAGAAATAATACCACTTCCGGCATTGAAGCTGAAAGGAATCGCGCTGCCATTTTGAGTTACAGTAATCTGCGAGGCATTATCTACATTTTGTGCCACTAATGAAATAGCATAAGCGCTTTCAGTCACAACCTGAGAATTAGCAGATGGTTGCATCAAAGTGATAACCACATCCTGGCAAGGTATTACGTAATTGACATTGATCGTTTGTGTCGCATTCTGACATCCCACAACGTTAAGGGTTATTGTATTTGCACCCCCATTCAATAAGATATTTGTGTTCAACAATCCGCTCGATTCATTGAAATCAAATCCAACGGCATTTCCATTTACAAGCAACGAAACATTTGCTGTACCATTCGAATTCAAAATAGAAGCAGCGAATGGAATTGATGCTGAATTCACTGTTGCGCCGTTTGCAATTCCAGTAATTGTAATTACCGGAGGCTGACAACCGTTGTATTGAATATGATAAGTAACTGTCGACGCACTGCAACCGTTGGTCATATTCAAAATAACTGTATTCATACCATCAACGAGCGTCATTGCAGGAATTGCAATATTGCCAGTTAACGGATCAAACGTGAATGCAATTGGAGAGCCATTCAAAGTTGCTGTAATTTGTCCTGCAGTCAAAGAGCCTGTAGCATGAAGCAAAATACTGTATGCAGCGTTAGTAACTGTCACATCTGAAGATGCCGGAGAAACCAGCGAATATGCAATTGGCTCACACGGAATCTCTCTTGTAATAGTAACTTGTTGCGTTGCTGTTCCACACGCTGTTGTAACATTTACAGTAATTGCATTTGTTCCAACATTTAAGTTTAAAGGCGCCGTTAATTGATCAGTACCATCATTGTAATTGAAGACTTGTGAAACGCCATTAAATATCAGCGTGATTTCAGAAGCAGTAGTGTTCGTTATTGTAGCTGCAAAATTAATTGTTGCATTTGTTGTTGTGCTTGCATTTGCCGGCGTGATTCCTGAAATAACAGGAGCATTGCATACTTCACGAATAACGTTGTATGCTAAAACTGCCGCACCGCATGCGTTCGAAACGCTAATCAGAATAGCGTTGTTGCCAACTGCAAGTGCAGCATTTGAAACAGAGATAGTTCCGGTTCCAGCATCAAACGTGAATGGAATTGATGAGCCATTCAGTGTAACACTAATATTCGATGAAGCGGGAACTCCAGTTGCTCCAGCGGAGAGTGAGATTACATTGTCTTGAGTAGTAATAGAAGTTGGTCCGCTTGAATATACTGTAGGATCATTGCATGGCGGATTTGGAACTTGATAAAACAAAGTAAACGTTGCCAAATTTGTTCCGCAATTATTTGTCACAACCACCTGAACTGCATTAGAACCTTCAGCAAGAATTGTTGCCTTAGATGCGATTGAAGTTCCGGCGTTATAAGTCATATAACCCTGACTCACGCCATTCACTTTCAATTCAACTGTTGTGCCAGTAGAATAATTGTTAATCTGCGCATCAATGTTGACGTTTGCAGCAGTAACCGTTGAGTAAGGAACCGGTGATATATATCCGACAGTTGGAATAATACAAGGGATAACAGGTTCAGTATACGTTATAAGCGCAAGGGCTTCATCTGCTCCATATGCATTCGAAACTGCGATCTCAAAAATGTTATTTCCATTTAAAAGATTTGCGTTATAAATAATCTGATTGGTTGTAGTCAATGTATAATTCGCATCAGGAATAACCGAACCATTCATTTTAAAAACAATCTGACCTTTAGAGCTAATGTTGGTTGTATTAGCCATCACAGTATATGCTTGCGTTGGGCTCAAATATGGGCTCGAAGATGGATTTACAAATACAACAGTAGGCGGAGTAGGAACAAGAGGTTTTTTATAGATTATCGTTCTTGTTTTCGAATCTGATCCTGCAGTATTTGTTCCGGTAATTTGAACTGAATTCATTCCCTCATTCAACACCAGCGGCAAGGTCAATATTTTTGTTGCGGTATTAAAATCAAAGGCAGTTGTATTGTTTCCATTCACCAAAACCTGAATGTTAGACGCTGTACTTACATTTAAAACAGTAGCACTCAATACTAAATCCGGTGAATTAAATTCAACATTATCTACAGCTGGGAATGTAATGGTGACAACTGGCGGCGCCTGTGTAATTGTCTTTTTGTAAACTATTGTGGTCGCTTCAATATCTTGCCCTACTTCATTCACGCCTTTGATTTCAATTACGTTGGAACCCTCAAGCAAAGCAGTTGTGAACGTCATTAATTTAGATGAAGTACTGTATGAAAAAGACGTTGATGTGACACCGTTAATTTTTAATGTGATGGCAGAAGAGCCGACAACATTTTCAACTTTAGCAACCACCGAATAACTAGAAGTAAACACAGTAATCGGATCTGTAACCGGATCAAGGAACGTAACGATTGGCGGTTTAGGCGCATTTGGTTTGCTGTAAATAATTGTTGTGCTTTCGATATCCATACCGGCTGTATTCACCGCTTTGGTTTCAATGATATTTGCACCTTCAACTAAATTCGTGTTGAGCAACAACTCTTTTGTTGTCGTGTTATACGCAAAATTTGTTGTAGCAATTCCATTCACTTTTACGGTGATGTCAGACTGACTATTAACGTTTAGAACAGTAGCAAGCACATTGATATTATCTGCATTGTGCACATAAGGATTCACTGCAGGTGAAACATAGGTAACAACCGGCGGTTGAAGCACTGCAGGTTTTGTGTAAATAATTGTTGCAGTTTTGCTATCGCTTCCTGCATTGTTAGTTGCCGTGACAGTTACAGTATTTGTTCCTTCATGCAGATTCAACGAACTTGTTACTTGATTCGAAGATGAATTATAATTAAAGCCAGAAACATAATTCCCATTAAAATACACCTGAATCTGCGATTTTGAATCGACATTTAAAACAGTTGCAGCCATGTTAAACACCTGATCATTTGTATTGAAAGGTGAATAAGGCGGATTAGTAATAGTAACAATTGGCGGATTCTGAACTGGCAATGCAACTTGATAAATAATAATAGTCGTTTCATAATCAGAACCGGCATCATTGAAGGCTGAAATCTCAAATAAATTTTGCCCGGGTTGCAAAACAACTACACTTGAAAACTGATCGCTGTATGGATCATAGGTAAAGTTTGAATTTACATTTCCGTTTTGTTTGAACGTAACTTGTGACTTACCATCGATGTGATAAATGTTTGCCTTAATGGTAAATTGATTCCAGCTTGTCGTATATGGACTTGATCCTGGATCATAAATTTCAATGATAGGTTTTTGAACTGGTTGTTGAACAATTGGATTAGTTTGATCAGGTTGTGTATCAAAATTCGTCACGTCTGTGTCAGTATCAACGTATCCACTTCCATGGAACAAATGAAATTTAAATCCAAGCGATGTATAGTGGTAGATATCATTTTTTGGAGATGGAACACCAGCCATTGTATTTGGCATCCCGTCAAAATTATCGGTGCGGGTCCACGTCATTTTGTGTTCTAATCCAAAAGCAACTGCAGGAGATAATTGATAGCTGATTCCAACACCAAAACTTGGCATCCAATCCCACTCAAAATTTGTAGATGTACCAACTAAATCAGTTTCATACTTTTTATCTTGAAAAAATAAATAATTCGATTGTGTTGGGTTCAGCAACATTTCGTCGTATTGATAAATTTCATTGCTTCCAAAAACATCTTCGGTCAAATCCGTTTTGGTGTGATAACCGGTTAAACCTATTCCTCCAAACACGGATAAGTTCCATCCTGTGCGCTCTCTCAGGCGGTTAGTATTTAAAACCAATTCGATTGAAAAACGTGCAGCTTGCGTTTTGAAGTTAGGAACAAAAAAGCCAACACTGTCTTGATAATTATTCAAGATTGCACTTGGATATAGCGGTGACAATGTCGAAGAAGAAATACTATCCAGGGCATAATTTGAAGTTCCTTGTCCGGCAAAAAACGCATGTAAAAAACGTGCACGAATGTCCCAACTAAAAAATTTCTTTGGGTCCATGCCAATAGACTTACCAAACGTAAATCCATATCCACCTCTATAAAGAATAGGAGTTTCAGTACTCGTATGGAACGTAGCACCACCATTCAACCCAATAAACCAACGTGTATCGCGATCGTAGTTAATATGGCTTTGTGACCAGGAAGTAATTCCAACAAAAAGGGTCAGTAAAAAGAGCGTAAAAATTCTTTTCATAAAATTATTTTTCAGGGTAAGCCACCGCTATTCCATGCATATCTTTCAACTGAAAATGGATCTGAAATATGATCACTGTTTGAGAGAGAGGCATAAATTTCACGGCTAAACTAAAGCGTTATTTTTATCACGCTATGCAGTTTTCGTACCAAAGTTATAAAAATGCCGATAACTAAGGCTTTTAGCCCTATGAAGAAATTATGAAAAATAGATTTATGTGCTCAAACTTGTAGATACAAGCCATTAGAGCATCTTTCAGAAAACTAAATTAGATCTTAAATTCGTTTCCAAACAATGGCAGGATGTGCCAAACCAGCTGATATAGCCGCTGCACCAGATGCTGGTAATTGCTCTTCAACCAGAAAAGTCCAGTCATTTTTAATGATCACCTTCATAAAACCATAAGCCTCAAAATTAGCCGGATCATTTTCACTGCGCACTCTATGATAGTATCCTTCTCCAAACTTAAGATTCAATGGATTCATGATAAATTCTCCATTAAATAAAACAACTCCTGCCGGGCTTTTAGCTGTAAAAAAAATCGAGTGGTTTTTGACTTCACAGGTTACCGTGTAATTAGCTTCATCCGCACTGGCTTGCAGAAAAACATCAAAAGTTGATTTGTGATATTTATGTTTTAACAAATACCAGAATCGGCCAAATTGTGCCAGATAGATCAAACCAATCAGGCAACCGCCAATAAAGATTCCATACAATAGACTATCAAAAAAAGCACTTCCCGCTGCTTGTGACATAGCGTTTCAATTTAAGGTTGGATGTGCTTTTACGCATTGATTTTAATTTGGTTATCGGCCAAAAAAAATCCCGGCCACTTTCTATAGCCGGGATCCTTTGTTGTACCATGGTCTGGTGCTATTGTCCTACCAACCACGCGTTGTACAAATCAAAGTAACTTTTGGTTTCAAGTATTATTACACCACCTGTTGTATCCCCATATTTAGCAGGAATTCCGCCAGTGTATGCTTCCAAACCACCAATAGCTACACCTGGTACAGCAGACATGTCAGTCATTTTTACGCCGTCAATATAATAGACTGCATCACCAGGTCTTAATCCGCGAATGATTACCTGACCGCCGCCACCTTCTGGCATTTGAATCTCAGAAGAGTATCCAGCCAGCATTGCCAGCGGATTTCGAATGTGTGGACTCTGTGCAATATAATCTGTAGGAATCGTAATTCGTGGACAGTTTTTATCTACCAAAGGTGGTTGCCAAACAATTATAATGGGTTTGATTAAATTATTACTCGTCAATTGAACATCGACAAACGTCAGTGCGTCCGGTGCCACTGTCACATTCACTATCATTGAGGTATCAAAGCCCATTGATTTCGCATAGATGGTATAGACTCCTGGCTTCAATCCGTCAATTCTATAGTTCCCATCATAATCACAAATAGTTCCTCGCATTCCTCCATCAGTGTTTAACCAAACTTTTGTGCCAGGCAATGCCGTTGTAGTAATGGCATCTACAACCTTACCAGTAATAGTTCCTGTGCTTACTTGTCCGTGCAACATTGTTCCTAATCCTAAGAAAAAAGCTGCAATCATTATTAGTCTCATATTATTCAGTTTTTAGTTCTGGTTAATAGATGCTAATCAAATTAAAGTTCCATAAAAGATTTTGGAATTATTTTCAATTTTCCAGTAAAGACAGTGCTTTCAAAGCAATCACTTTTGCATTCTACAAAATGAAATCTTGAAAAATTAAGGGCGATTCAAAACGAAACCGAAAAAGAAAACAGAAATAGTTACTCCAAATGTTTCATAATGCCATCTGGAAAAAGCGCAAGCCATGCTGTTTTGATTCCAGCTACTTTTAACGCTTCATTGGTCCATGCATTGCAGGTGTTAAACAAATGATACGAACCTTTTGCTTCGTAAAAATTATCATTATGCCAGTAACCTCTGTTGGCAATAAGATCAATATCTCCATCTGTTTTCTGAAAAGAATCTGAAATAAATTCTACCAGTTTTAAATATCTTTTGGGAGATACATATTTACTTTTGGTTGACTCTGAAAGGATAGGTTCTGACTCCAGATACTGGACATGCATGGCTGTTGGACTTGGCAAAAACGCAGCATTAAACGCCGTGTAAAAAGTCAAATCATCCCAGGTTGGTGTGTCCAGAAAAAAACCTTTATCTCCCCAACCTATTGAAACATAGTGATGCTCCTTAACTTTCGGAAAATGCTCAACTGGCAAAAATTCACGCCAATCTTTATATTCATTTGTTACCGGAACGCAAATATCTGTATGAATACCGTTTGATTTGACGTAGATTTTTACACCATCACTCTCTTCATCACCCCCAACCGGAACAGCAGAAAAAACAATAGCCAGATTAAAATAGATCAATACAAATCCAACTACAAATTCAGTGAAAAACCAAATTGTCTTCATTAGCGTTATCCCTATTTTGCGTATAAGATTCACTGTACTAACCAAAATTAACGATCCTTCTTGCAATTAACACTAAATTTGTATTGTAAATTTAAGGTGTGTCCACAGGCAAAAAAAATATCCGTAATCTGAGTCTTGAAGAATTGACTGCCGCAGTAATTGAAGCAGGTGAAAAAAAATTCAGGGCAAAACAAATCTATGAATGGATTTGGAAAAAAGGAATTCGCTCATTCAGTGAGATGACCAATATTTCCAAACCCGTTCTAACCGTTCTTGAAGCAAATTATTTTCTGGATGTTCTGCGAATTTCAGATCAACAAAAAAGTAAAGACGGAACTATCAAATGTGCTTTCACAACCTTTGACGGACACATTACAGAAGGTGTTTTGATTCCAACCACTACCCGCGTCACAGCATGTATCTCCTCACAAGTAGGCTGCAGTCTTGCATGCAAATTTTGTGCAACGGGTAGATTAAAAATGATGCGCAATTTGAGTCCGGGTGAAATTTACGATCAGGTATTTTTGCTCACCAATTTGGCGCAAGAACATTATGGACAAATTCTAAGCAATATTGTTTTTATGGGCATGGGTGAACCTTTGCTGAATTATAAAAACACACTTTCGGGAATTGATCGCATCACATCTGAAAGTGGATTGGGAATATCTTCAAAAAGAATTACTGTTTCTACTGCCGGAATTGGGAAAATGATTCAAAAACTGGGTGATGATCAGGTGAAATTTAATCTGGCTTTATCTCTGCATGCTGCCAATGATAAAAAGCGCAGTGAAATTATGGAGATTAATGACAGCAATGACTTAGCCACCCTGGCCGAAGCCTTGCGCTATTTCCATGAAAAAACGGAATCACGTATTACCTTTGAGTACATTATTTTCAAAGATTTTAATGATTCATTACAGGATGCAAGAGAGCTTGCTGAGTTCTGTAAAAATGTTCCGGTAAAAATTAATATCATCGAATACAACCCAATCGATCAAGGTGAGTTCAAACAAGCCAATCCTGAAAAAGTAGACGCCTTTGCAAAATTTTTGGAGTCTCTGAATCTGGTTGTAAATGTTCGAAGAAGTCGTGGTAAAGATATTGATGCTGCTTGCGGACAGTTAGCCAATAAAAACTCATCGATCACCTTGAAAGAACGTGTTCTGAAATGAGATTCACAATCTCCATAGTGCTTGTCTTTACTGTTCAATTGCTGAGCGGTCAACTTACAACACCTGTTAAAGGAGGCGCCTACTCTACTGCACGCAAAGAAAATTTTAACGGCTTTATTGGTGAAAATTCAACCACCCTTTTTTCAGTTGACTATCTCTACATCAGCAGAAAAAAACAGGAATTAATCATTCGTAAATTCTATAAACAGGATTTAAAATTGGTTGACTCCAAAAACATTTATGAAAATCCACCCGAAGGATTTTACGGCGAACCTCTCGAAGTCTTTTACAGAAACGACAGTCTCTTTCTCTTCTCAAATCTCTACGACGAAGCACAAAAAACGCTGTTTATCACCTTTGATTTATTTGACATCAATGGAACAAAATTATATTCCGCTGTAGTGGATACATTGCCTGATGACGAAAGTTTACAAATTCATGAAGAAGAAAATCAAAATGGATTTGTCTTAATAAAATCACACAAGTTCAGCAATCTTACTGAGCAGGAAATTTCATTCAAATGCCTGGATGAATTTGGAAAAATGACCCTCAACGAAACAGCAAAATCTCCTATGGCTTTGCAAAATATCAACATTGAAAAAATTGCTTTTTTAAAGGACGGACCTATTTACGTTCTGTGTAACTACAACTTTGACCCAGCCAACGCCTCTGTACATGATGAACGTGAAATGATCAATAATAAATATGCCTTGTGGGCCTACGATCCTGAACTACATTTTCTGAAAGAGTTTGAAATACGAATGCAGGCCAAATGGCTCAACGGAATTGAAATGCAACTAACTCCACAGAACAACCTCTTGCTTGCCGGATACTTTAATGAATCACGTTACTTCACAGTGTCGGGTGTTTTTTCACTTATTATAACTTCGGATTTGGCAATTCTATCTTCCAGATTTGAAGCCTTTGACAAAAATGTGCTAGCAAAATTTATTGAAGAGAAAGATCGTGAAAAAACAAAAGAGCTGGAAGATTACAAACTCAATCACATAGCGGTACTTGATAACAGCTCTTACTTTTTACTGGGCGAACGCTATTACAAATACATTGAACGTAATTATGACCCGCGCACCAACATTACAACCACGACTGAGCACTACAATTACAACTCAATTATTGTAAGTTATTTCGACAGCTTGGGAAATCATATCTGGACAGATCGAATCCCAAAATATCAAAACACGACAAATGATTTTGGATACTTTTCATCCTATACATTTTTGAATACAGGTTCGGAAGTTTATTTGTTTTTTAATGACACCGATAAAAACAATGAGTTGGCGCTAAATGACTATTTCAATTACAAAGGATTGTTCAACAACAGACGTTTTCAAATCTCAGCAGTACAAATAGACACAACTGGCGTAAAGGCTCGCGGTCCAATTGTAAGTGTGGAAAATCAATTTATTTTGCGCGCAAAAGAAAGCAATCAGATTTCTGGCGAAACGATGTTTCTGATGACCGAAGTTGGACGAGAAGCAAAAGTATTTTCAGTAAATCTGAAGAAAAAAAACTAAGCCTTTTTTGCTCGCTGCGTTTGTTCTGCTTCACTTTTAGCAAGACGCTTCGCCGCAAATCTTCTTAACAAAGCGGCAAGAATAGCTACGATTGGTGCAAGTAAATAGATACCCCATTTATCCCAGCCTTCGATAACAATCATCAGTACTACAATCAGCAATGTAATTCCGGCAACTACCCACCAGAAAATCTCTAAAATTTTATTTAATCGTGATAATGTCATGGCTCTTTTTCTGTTTCAAATTCTGCTGTTACGTTATGCGTGTGATACTCACTGAATGTTTCGTTGGCATCCATTCCGTACCCACTGATATAACTTTTTTCTCCAATAATTTCAAACGCCTTCTCTGTTGTGATTCGCTTAGTGGTTTGATCCCAGAAAAGCTCTTCTGTTTTGAGCGTTTGCTTTTTTTCAAAGTTCGTAAAAATAACCTTACTTCTTGCAAAGATAGAATTTGAACCTTCCGGCATTTCAGCATAATCTGCTGTCAAGGTCGCTTCAACAGAGTCTTTACTCTTAAAGAAATTAACCTGAAATCCGTTTTTAAAAACAGTTTTTTTGGATGGCATAGAATATACCTCCATTCTTCCGGCAATGATTTCAAATTTGACAACACCAGTATCTGAATAGAGGGTGTGGATTTGATTTACAATTTGATCAGGAGATTCATCTGTAGCCGTAACTAATTTGATGTTATCCAAATCATTTTCGCATGAAAAAAACATTCCTGCCAGAAGTATGGCAGGAATGAATATAAAATGATATTTAAGATACGTATCTCTCAACTTATCGGATGGTTGTGCTTTCGCCCCAGCATGATAAAGTGATGCTTGATCCTTTTGTTTTTCCTTCACTGAAAATTTCATCATCTGATGGTGCGTTATCCAGGAATTTAGAAGTACTTACATCAGCACCTGAGGCAGCCGCCTTTCTATAATAATCATTGGCCAGCCAATAGTTTGCTTTACGCTCAAAGGTTGTTTCACCACAGCTGTTTGCAGTTGCAGCTATCGCATCACCACAAATTTTCAATGCTTTACCTTTGTTTGCACCTTCTACCAGCTTTGCCGTATTGAAGGCTGCGCGGAATTTTTTTGCAGCATATTGAGAGAGCGCTAAATTGTATAAATACTCATCTTTGTTGGCTCCCGCACCTTCCATGTCAACTGCTTTTTGGAAATAATCCACTGATTTATCAGCCTGATCATTTGACAAATAGTAGATCCCTGTTTTATAATATGCATTTGCATTTGGATCAATTGTAATAAGCGTGTCCAGCAATTTAGCATAGGTTGGAGTCGATTGACATTTTTTCTTATCCAACAAGGCTAAGTAAGAATTTACCTTATTTGATTTTGCATCTTTTACTTGTGGCAAAGTAGTCAACTTCTTGTCTAAGACATTTACAAGTACATTGCAGTCAGTAACAATCTGCAAGAAATATTTATCTAAAAACTCTTGTGCATCATCGTATTTTTTTGCGCCGTCTTCATCAGCCGCTGCTCTTTTTGTTGCTGCTGCTCCAGAACAATAGTCAGATAAAAGCATATACTCTTCAATGATAAATGAACGAATATCTTCTTTTTTATCATCCGGCGCTTTGTTGTATTTGTTTACAATCAAATGCTTAAAATATTGACGTATGTCGTAGTAAAATGCTTCCGTTTTCTGAAGATGCAAACTCTCCTGATAAAGCGAGTCAATTTTACCGTAACGCGTATCTTCTTCAGTCACCAGCATGGTAGCATATTTTGCTTTCCAATCAGGATTTGCCGGATCAAGAACAATCAAGCTCTCGTAAATCCAATAGATGGTATCACGCAGACCAACTTTCAATTTTGGATCTTGTTCTGCTGAATATAATTTCATGTATCCAACACGTGCGTTCACAAAAAATTTGGAATCCAATGAATCAATACCACCGCAATAGTTGTAAGCCATTGACCAGAAAGTCATCGCATCACGGAACATGTTTTGCTTCAAATATTGAAAGTAAAGACTTCTGTATTTATCACAGTCTTCTTTATTGTAATCAGCACTCTGCGCATTCAAATTTACATTGGCAAGAACGGCAAGGACTAGTGTCAGGAAGAGATGTTTGAGTTTCATTATGCTTATTTTTTATTCTGTTAATTAATCGTATTTACGTTTTACAAACCAGAGCTCATTTCTATCAGGTATGATTGATAATCCGAAATAAAATCCGAGGTATCTTTCATTAATCAGGCCTGCGTTTGTTGTGCCCATGTTTCCGTATGATGCACCAAAGTTAATTGTTGTATTGGTAGAATTTACGTTCACTGGAATACCAAGTCCAAAAGTCATGCCATAGTTTGTGAGGTTTGTAGCGTTGAGCGTAAGTTCCGTCTGCGTGTAATTGAATCCAAAACGATAATTTGTACGTGATAAAATATTGATGCTTGGATCATTACCAATTACCGGCGCAAATTCAATTCCAAAGCCAAGCGTCAAACGATCTTTATAATAAGTTGGATACGATACGGTACCAAAATCTTCATAATAATCTGACCACTTTTGATAATTCACCTCAGCACCAATGCGCAACAGTCGCTCACCTTTGCGAGATGGTTTCCATCCAAAACGGTATTCCAATCCTGCTTTATATTGATCCGGAATATAAACCGATCCTTTAAAATTTGTAACAAACTCTACGGTATCAAAAATGGCAAGCTGTGCAGAATTTCCATAAAAACTACCTGCATAACTGTGCGCAAACAAATCTTGAAAGGCACGCAATTTAATTCCGGGAGAATAAGTTCCACCTACTGAAACAGATCCGTTCATTTTTTCATCCGTGTCTGCTGGTCTGAAATAATATTGATAGTTAAATCCAAAATCTGCAGAAAAATCTGAAATACGCAATGCTGTATTCACGC
>JADJEU010000016.1 GCA_016709005.1 Crocinitomicaceae bacterium
AAGTTCCGCTACAAGGCATCCATTGAGCAACTCACTTTTTTGAAGACAATCGGTTCAACAAAAATCAAGTCATGCGCGTTGCAAATTGTGAAGGTTCATTAAGAAAAAGAAAACCTGATTATTACAGGCAGTACAGGAATCGGAAAAAAGTTTTCTTGCATCAGCAGTCGGTCGAAGCGTGTTCGCAAGGATATCAAGTCTTGTATCAACACAGCACTAAACTTTTGCAAAACTGAAAATGGCAAAAGCTGACGGGTCATACCTTAGGAACTTGCTAAAATAGAAAAGCAAGATCTGCTCATTATTGATGACTTTGGAATCCAGCCTCGACGCACAAAGCCGCGCATCCTTAATGGAAATTATCGAAGACCGCCACGCCAAGGCCTCCACGCTACTGACCTCGCAACTACCAGTAAACAAATGGCACGAAGCAATCGGCGAACAAACTATTGCCGATGCGATTCTTGACAGAATCGTTCACGACGCGCATCGCCTGGAACTAAAAGGGAGAATCTGTGGGGGAAAAGACAACTAAAAGGAGATCTCGTAAACGAAAGTAAATTAACTAAATTTGATAACCACAAAAAAAAAAAAATGACCAAAAAAGCAACTTAGAAATGAGGGGTCAATTTAGAGTGAAAAAGTGGGGTCAGGTTGAGTGAAATATCGTGTTACCCGCAAGTATAACGTCGTCGTTGAATATTCCTTTTAATCCATGACCGGAAATTTCTTCAACAGCGGTGACTGAAATTTCTTTGTGCTTATCATTTGCTTCAGCTACAATAGCTTTTGCAATAGGATGTGTGGAATTAACTTCAATGGCTGCGACTAACGTAACAAAATCATCTTCTTCAAAAATATCTGATTTCACTTTCTGCACTTTAAAAACACCTTTTGTAAGAGTTCCGGTTTTATCCATTACAACGGTATTAACTTTTGTCATCAGGTCTAAATAATTCGATCCTTTGAAAAGAATTCCGTTGCGTGAAGCAGCACCAATTCCACCAAAATAGCCAAGCGGAATAGATATTACCAGAGCACACGGACAAGAAATCACAAGAAAAATAAGAGCACGATACAACCATTCTGAAAACACATACTCACTAACAAAAAAGTAAGGCAAGGTGGTAAGCAACGTGGCTAACAAAACGACAATAGGCGTATAAATTCTTGCAAACTTACGAATGAATAATTCGGTTTGCGCTTTTCGTGAAGTTGCGTTTTGTACTAATTCCAAAATGCGACTAATGGAGCTATCAGAAAATAATTTGGACGTTTTTATTTCGATTACTTGTCCGATATTAATCATACCCGCTAACACAGTTTCATTTTTGTATTTCGTATCAGGCTTACTTTCTCCAGTAAGAGCGGCGGTATTAAAACTTCCTTTGTCATTAAGCAGAATACCATCTAAGGGTATTTTTTCGCCTGACCTTACCTGAATTATTTCTCCTATTTGAACGGTTTCAGGAACAACTGTTTCAACTTTACCATTTCGTATAACAGATGCAGCGTTAGGTCGAACATCCAGCAGGGCTTTTATATTTCCCTTTGCTCTTTTAACGGCAGCCGATTGAAATAATTCGCCAACAGCATAGAACAGCATTACGGCAACTCCTTCAGGATATTCTCCAATAGCAAACGCACCAATAGTTGCAATACTCATTAAAAAAAACTCTGAAAAAATATCTTTTCTAAGCATCGCCTTACCTGCATCGATTATTACAGGAATGCCCACAGGCAAATAAGCTACTGCGTACCAAAGAATTCTTAAATTACCAGTAAACCATTTCTGTTGAATGAAATTATCAATGGTAATAGCAGCCATCAAAAGAATAAAACTGATAATAGAAGGCAGATATTCTTTGATGTCCTCCATTGTAATTCTTGAAGACAATCCTTTAGTCTGCAACTTATGCTCAGCTTCAAGATTTACTTTCTCTTCCAGAGAACAGCAAGTCATTTTGCCTTGCTCATCGTAAGTATGTTTATGATTTGGATCTTTATTTATCATATCAATTGAATTAAATCCATCGTCTCACATTTGAGCAATACTGAGAATATCCGGATTCATTTGTCCTTTTCAAAAACTCTTCTTCTAGTCTCACCTGAACTTGAATAACAATATAAATCGCAAGAAGAAGTGCAAACGATAATGCATTCGGTAGCGCAAGGAACAATCCTAAAATACTCACAAGTATTCCTAAAAAAATCGGGTTGCGTGAAATGGAGAATAGTCCGTTTGTAATCAGATCTGTTTTATTGGTTTCATCAATTCCTATTCTCCATGAAACACCCATGTGAATCTGAGCAATGATAATCCAGAGTAAAGCAAGATGAATAACGACGAATCCCAGAATTGAGACCGCATTATTTTCCAAATAAGAAATAGGGACAAAATATAAATATGCTTTTTCAGAAAGGGAAAAAGTAAAAACCATTGTTACCAATAAGAAAGTACATAATTTCATCATAAATCCTGAATAGTCATGCGCCGTGTCTTTATTTGAAAAAGTGACCGGATTAATTCCAGTTTTCCGATAGGTTCTGACACTTGGAAGGATAAAGGCAATGCCGATAAAGACAATCACGTATATCGGGTAGTAATATTTGATTATTTGTTCACTCATAAAATATTTTTTACCGTAAAGAAATTCCGGTTTCTCCTCCTTGTTGTTGATAGTTTCAAAACCGGAATTTCATGGATTACATTTATTTCTTATTATTGGAATACTTAGTGCGCATGTCCATCACCTTCATGGTGTGTTGAATCATGGTTGTGTTCATCCTCCGAGTGGTCATGATTTTCACCGTCGTGATGGTCATGACCCGATTCTCCTTCATGATCATGTTCTCCTTCCTGTTGTTCAGTTTCTGCTTGATTAGAATTTCCGCAACTTGGCATTCCAAAAGTTAGTGCTCCCAAGAGGGTCAAAAAGATGCTTGATTTTTTCATTTGATTTGATTTTATATGTTTATAGATTAAAAATTCAATTAATGTGAATGACCTTCACCTTTGTTGTTCATTTTTCCCAAAATAAAAAACGCTCCCTCGATCACTATTTTACTGCCCGCCGGTATATCTTTTAGCAAAGTAATTTCGCTATAGCCGACATCGGTGGTGCCTTTTTTGACGGGTATTTTTTCAAACACAACCCCACCTTCGCTATGCTCATCAGTAGTCGCCTCATTGTGTTCATGTCCATGTTCATCGTGTTCATGTTCTTCGCCTTCTTCTGCATCATCGTGATGCTCTTCTTCGCTGTGTTCATCAGTAACAATAAAAATATAATCCTGTCCTTCATGACTTACGATAGCATCAGTAGGAACAGCGTCGACAGTCGCATCATCCAGACTGACCAAAGCGGTAATATTCATTCCATCAATTAAACCTTGTTTATCACCTTCCACCTTAGCATGAACTGCTATCGTTTTGGTATTTGGCTCAAACGTATTGCTGACAGCATAAACTTCTGCATCATATTCCTGGCCCGGATTATTGGTCAGCGTAAAGTGAATCGTTTGCCCAACCTGAAGTTTTGCTAAATCCTTTTCATACACATATAAATCAAGATGAAGCTGGCTGTTATCTACAATATCCGCAATTGGTTTATTGGCATCGACATAGCTTCCAATGTTTACATGAATATTGCTGATAATCCCGTTGATCGGACTCCTGACACTGATGACAGATTGAAAATTATCACTCGTCAGTTTATCAGGATTAACTCCAAGCAATTCAAGCTGTTTTTTAAGACTTGCTTTTTGTGCTTTGAGCGTGTTCAATTCGGTTTCGGATTCTTGCAGCTTTTTTAGAGACGTGGCATTACCTTCATTGAGTTCTGTTTGTCGCTTGTACTCAATTTCTGCGAATGACAGTTTAGAAGAAATCGTAAGGAAATCTTCCTGCATGATAATGAAGTTAGGATTGCTCAGTGTCGCTATGACCTGTCCTTTTTTTACCATATTCCCTTGTTGAATCGGAAGTGTGTTTATCACGCCCCCATACAAGGAAGTAACACTTGCCTGGTTGTTATTCGGAACACGCAAAAGCCCATTTAGTTTTAAGGAAGATGTAAGTTGTTTTTTCTCAATGCTTCCATATTTAATTCCGATGGATTCTATTTGCTCATTGGTAAGCGTTGCCGTGTTGCTGTTTTCGTGTTCATCATGACCTTCCTCTTCATGACCTTCTTCTCCATGACCATGTTCATCATGACCTTCTGTGCTATTGCCTCCGCAAGATGCCAGGATAATTGATGTGGCAAACACTGCTATGTAAATTAAGTACTTATTCATAATTTTATTTTTTTTCATCCACCGAAGCTTCAGCGTAGGCGGATTTGGTTTATTGATTGATTAAGAAATTGATGTTGATCACTGCCTGATTAAGTTGATTGACGGAGTGCAGATACGCCAATTGAGTGTCTGTTGCAGTTTGCAAAGCTGTTAGATACTCAATGTAGCCAATATCGCCGCTTTTGAAACCGAGCGTCGCCGAGCTGATCATGGTTTCAATATTGGGTAAGGCAATCGTTTCAAAATAATTATGCTGCGCCAGGTATTGATTGTATTGCTGGAATGCGTTTTGCAACTGAGCCAGCAAATTCAGTTTTTCATTTTCCGCCTCCATTTGCAAAGCCTGATAGGTATAATCCATTGACTTGACTTCAGCAGAATTACTGAAAAAAGTCAGGGGAATAGCTACGCCAATATTAAAACCGGTAAAACGATCAGATGGCCCAAAAAAGACATCCGATCCATTGATGTTTTGTGTTCCAATCAATGACTGGTTAAAATATCCAATCGTAAGATCAGGTAAACTTGAGGCCAGTTCTACTTTTTTGTTTTGCTCTGCAATAATTGCCTCCTGGTACAATACTTTTAGGGAAGGATTATTAGCAATTAATGCTGTGTCAAGTGTCAACGATAAAGTAATGGGCTGATAGTTTGTCTCTGTTTTTATTACGAATAGTTCGTCAGTATTCATCAACGTTTGCAGATATACATAAGCCGAGTTTATTTCTCTTTCTGCCTGCTGTAACATCAGAACAATTTGCCCTTTCTTTGTTTCGGCGGTGGTTTTTTCCAGCAAACTTGTTTCACCAGATTCAAACCGCAATGTGGCAGCAATCACAAAATCGCTATACAAACTATCGAGTGTCTGCAATTTTCGCTTAACATGTTCGAGGTACTGTAACTGGTAAAACCAGTATTGCACCTGCGCCCTTACTTCATTTTCCGTTGCTTCTTTACGTAACTGGCTTCCCTGTATTTCTGCTGAATAGAGGTTTGACCGCGAAGTAAAGTAAGTCGGGAATGGAATAGTTTGTGTTACCTGAAACGCACGATCCTGGTTAATGCTGTTGTATTGTCCGTATTGAAAATTCACATTCGTTTTTGGTAATTCAAATGTTGATTTCTTTAACGTAGTTGACGATTGAACATTGAGCTGCTGCGATTGAATGGCCAGGTTGTTTTGCATAGCAGTGGCAATTGCATCATCCAGACCGATCGTTTTTATGGAGTCGGTTTGTGCATTGGCAGTAGCAAAACAGAACAAAGAAATAATCACGACGGTGACCGATTTCACTTTTCCTTTTGCACGCGAGCCAGTTGAAAACAACAAGTACAACAAAGGCAGAACAAATAATGTAAGGAAGGTAGCAGTAACCAGTCCACCTATTACTACAGTTGCTAAAGGTCGCTGAACCTCAGCTCCGGCGCTGTGAGAAAGTGCCATTGGTAAAAATCCTAAAGAAGCTACCATAGCGGTCATCAATACAGGTCGTAGCCTGATTTTTGTTCCTTCTTTAATCCGTTCTATTACGTTCGTCATACCTTCTTTTTGTAAATTATTAAATGTTCCGATGAGAACAATTCCATTTAGAACTGCCACACCGAAGAGAGCAATAAAACCAACGCCGGCAGAAATACTGAAAGGCATATCCCGCATGAGCAATGCAAATACTCCACCGATCGCCGCCATTGGGATGGCAGTAAAAATAAGTGTGGCTTGCTTTAGAGATGAGAAGGTAAAGTAGAGCAACAGAAAAATAAGTGCTAACGCAACTGGAACAGCAACCATTAATCGAGCCGAAGCAGCCCTGAGATTTTCAAATGTGCCACCGTATGTATAATAATAACCTTCAGGTAATTTTACATTTTTGCTGAGTTGCTCTTCTATGTCTTCAACTACACTTTCAACATCCCTGTCCTTTACATTAAAACCAATTACGATTCTGCGTTTTCCATCTTCCCTGCTTATCTGCGCCGGTCCCAATTCCATTTTAATTTCAGCCAACTGTGATAAAGGAATTTGAGTTCCGTTTGCTCCCGGGACATACAAGTGGTCAACGTCTTCAATATTGCTGCGATGCGAACTATCAAGGCGAACGACCAAATCAAACCGACGTTCGTTTTCATAAACCTCACCCGCAACTCCACCTGCAAACGCCGTACTTACAACGTGATTAATGTCTTCGATTGAAACACCATTGGTGGCTATCTGAGAACGGTTGTACTTGATTACAATTTGCGGAAGTCCAGCCACCCGTTCAACTGTTGGCTCTGTTGCTCCTTCAACCGATTGAACGATCTGTGAAACCTTGTTAGCATAATACAACAGGGTATCCATATCTTCGCCAAATATTTTCACGGCGACATCTTGTCGGATGCCTGTCATCAATTCGTTGAACCGCATTTGAATGGGTTGGTTTTTTTCAAAAAATACTCCCGGAATTACTTCCAGTTCCTCCATCATTTCGTCTGCCAGCTCATCATAAGTAATATCACGTTTCCACTCGGATGGTTGCTTCAGAATAATCATCATGTCAGTTGCTTCGGGAGGCATAGGGTCCGTTGGGACTTCTGCTGCACCGGTTTTGCCGACGACCATTTTCACTTCGTCGAATCCTTTCAGAATTCGTGATGCCTGCATTGACGTTTCAATACTTTGTGATAAAGATGTTCCCTGCGGAAGAATGCAGTGAAATGCAAAGTCACCCTCCGAGAGCGTTGGAATAAATTCACCACCCATTCGGGAAAAGAAAAAAATGGAAAATCCAAAAATGACAACCGTCAAAGAAATAACAATGTATTTTAAGCGAATAGCCCAATTCAGCATTGGGGCATAAAGTTTATGCAACCCGTTCATCATGCGGTCGCTGATGTTCAATTTGGTTTTTTCCTTTTTAGACAGGAACTGCGCACACATCATAGGAATATATGTAAAGGATAAAATCAACGCTCCGAGAATGGCGAACGAAACCGTTTGCGCCATTGGCCCAAACATTTTACCTTCAATCCCAACAAGGGTCAAAATTGGAATGTACACAATGAGAATTATAATTTCTCCAAAGGAGGCGCTCTTACGAATTTTACCAGCAGATTCCAGCACTTCCGCGTCCATTTCCTGTTGTGTTAATTTGCCAAAACCTTTGCGTAAGCCCAAATGATGCATGGTAGCCTCAACGATAATAACTGCCCCATCCACAATCAATCCAAAATCAATTGCTCCCAAACTCATTAAATTGGCACTTACGCCAAAAAGATTCATCATACCCAAAGCAAAAAGCATTGCCAGCGGAATTGCAGTAGCAACAATTAATCCTGCCCGGAAATTTCCAAGAAAAAGTACGAGGACAAAAATCACAATCAACGCTCCCTCGATCAGGTTTTTTTCAACGGTGGAAATCGCGCGGTTTACCAAATCTGTTCTATCCAGGTAAGGCTCAATCACAATATCATCCGGTAGTGATTTTTGAATGATTTTCATTTTCTCGTTAACAAGGCTTACGACTTCAGCGCTGTTTTCTCCCTTCAACATCATCACTACGCCACCAACCGCGTCAACCTCACCATTGTATGTTAATGCACCGTATCGCACTGCGCTTCCAAACTTCACTTCTGCTACATCTTTAATCAAAATCGGGATTCCCTTTTCGCTGGTTTTTACTACAATATTATTAATGTCGTCGAAAGAGCTTACTAAACCAATGCCTCTTATAAAATAAGCATTCGGTTTTTTGTCGATGTATGCACCGCCGGTATTTTCATTATTCTCTTCAAGCGCAGTAAAAATTTCTGATATAGTTACACCCATAGCGTAAAGCCGATCAGGATTTACAGCTACTTCATACTGTTTGACTTCTCCGCCAAAACTATTTACCTCAGCAATGCCCGGCGTACCGTAAAGCTGACGTGCTACAATCCAGTCCTGCATTTCCCGAAGATCCATAGCAGTGTATTTATCTTCACTGCCCTCTTTAGGGTGAATGATGTATTGATATACTTCACCCAGTCCTGTGCTCACTGGCGCCAATTCAGGCGTTCCGACACCATTTGGAATTTTATCTTCGGCTTCTTTTAGTCGCTCATTTACCAATTGCCGAGCAAAGTAAATGTCTACGTCTTCGTCAAAAACAACGGTTATCACCGACAGGCCGAAACGCGAAATACTTCGTAATTCGACAAGGTCGGGAAGGTTGGCGATACTTTGTTCGATAGGGAAAGTTACCAATTGCTCGACTTCCTCTCCTGCAAGAGTAGGGCAAACGGTAATGATCTGTACCTGGTTGTTGGTGATGTCCGGCAAGGCATCAATAGGCAATTTACTGGCACTCCAGACACCCCAGATAATGAGCGCGAAGGTCATTAAAGCAATGACCAATTTGTTTTTTATGCTGTACGAAATTATATTATCAATCATGTGAATTAGTTTAATAAACAAATACAAAGTCGGACAAGAGTTTTTACCCCAAGTCCAATGTTTGTTCCGTTTTACAACGGAGCATCAAAATGTCATTAACTAATTTTGGGGGGTTGCCAGATGGCAAGGGTGCAAGAAGAAACAAATTGTTCTCTTGCTTCTACCGGAAGTTGAACGGTATAATATGAAACAGAAATTTTTGCCAGATCTTCAGGTAAGGTAAATGGAACAACGACTAAATGATTGCTACTACAGTCACCACAATGTTTAAATGGCATATCTTCATCGCAATGTCCACCATTTTCATGCGCATGTTCACCAAGCACATAATGCTCGTGTAAAAAATCCAAAAACGATTCGCCGGGATGCTCATGAGATTCATGATCGAAATAATGCGAGATAGCCGAATGAACCTTCATTAATTCCATACCAAACGCATTTCCCGAAAGGATTTGCAGACAAAGGAATATGATAATGAAACGTTTCACGATGGCGAAGGTAGAGAAAATGGACAAAATCTGGGCCAAAAAAATTGTAAATCTATTGGAAGGCTGATGTTAGGGTGATTTCCGCTTTCGGCTGCCGTTCAGACCAGTCAGGGTATTGCCAGCCCCAACGCGGTAAATCCATTTTTCAATTCAGTTTTAATTTCCTTTGAGCCGTAAATCTGTAAATGCGTAGCTGCATTGTTCGGTTCAAAAATAAGACCGTATGAAAACGAAGAACAACATCCGCGCTCAAAATTGATAAATTCAAGCAGTTCATTGGAGAATTCCTTTGATTCCTTAAAGGTAAACTGGTAACCGGTTTCCATTTCTTTTACGGTATGCGGACGGCTAAAAATCCCTTGCTGAAGCTCAAGTTTACGACTTTGAAGTTCAGGTTCTGATAAGCTGCATGAGGGTATGGCAGATTTAAGACTTGAATCGCTATTTGTCGGATTTGTAGAACATGATTTGGTACATGAATTTTCACCGCATCCACCACAGGTGGGTGATTCAGCAACTGCTGTTTTATCGGTTGAACAATTGCTGCTACACGAACTTTCATTGCATCCTTGCGCATTATTACTTTCCGCAACTACAGTTGTGTCGGATAATGGTGGTGTTTTGGTTCCACAACCCGGTCCACAATTCAGGCAGAGAAAACCTGCTGCAAATACTACTGCTGCCACTACTATAATGATGATCATTTTTTTCATGGCTTTAGTTTTTTATTTGTGTGGTGTCTGTTTGAGTTTGTGCTGAACAGTTTTTATTGCAAGATGTGCCACCGCAGTTCGTACATGTTCCAGCTTGTTCAGTTTTGTCGCATGATTTGCCCTGGCAACATTCTTTAATAGCTTCGCAGCCATTTAATGTGACAACCAGTGTAAGCACCATTGCCGAAATTACAATTTTTAGTTTCAACGTTTATCAGTTTTAAATTACCTTAGCAAAATTAAACCGTGGAGTATAGTCAATGGTTTTAAAAAGAAGCTAAAATAATTTCAAACACCATGCTAATAGGTGAATTATCAACACGTTCCGGACTGAGTAGAGACACCATTCGTTTCTACGAAAAGCAAAAGTTAATCTCCAAAGGCAATCAAAAAGCCAAATTCAATAACTATAAAGATTACTCCGAAGAAACACTAAGGCGACTTCTTTCCATTAAGAAGATTAAGAATTTTGGATTTACGCTGAATGAAGTTTCTGACTTGCTGGATATGATTGATGTGAATGAAGCGACATGCAATAATGTAGAATCTAAAATTGAAGATAAAATAAAACTGCTGGACGAAAAGATCCGTGAATTGATTGCTATTAGAAATCAACTACTGGAAGGCGTTAAAAAATGTGCCGGTAGTTGTGATCCTGAGAGGCCGGAGGATAATTGTCCGATTATTGCAACGTAAACTTTTTTGATCGATGGTTTGCTATTTTTTCCTACCCTTTCTTTTAACAATGAAAACATAAATTTCATTTGCCAATCCGTCCAAGGTATTTGGAGTTTCCTTAATGTCGATTTTATCGCTTTGTTCCGTGAGCTTTATATATTCTGAAAAAATCTCATCTGATTGTTCACTGTTGGGGTAGCCTAGCAAATTGAAAATGGTTCCACTTAAAAAGAGACAATAATGATCAGCATCCAAACCGGCTTTGTTTAAACCTCGGAGGAGTTTGGAATTGATTAAGTCGTCTTTTATAAGTGATAAAATCAGTCTCTTACGATCTTTTGCCTTCATAGCTAAATAATTTGTTTAAAAATAGTCAAATTACGCTTTATAAGCATACTATTATGACAAATAGTATTCAAATGAATCGTTTTAAGCTAAAAGTAAGCAATTTAGAGTTTTTTGATTCTGCTTAATTTGCCACATAAATTGCGTTTATAGCGAAATAAGATGAGCAAAAAGGCGAATAACAGAATTAAGGCAGTTTTGGCTGAACGAGGTAAAACGAACAATTGGTTAGCAGAAACTTTGGGGAAAAACAGAACCACCGTTTCCAAGTGGTGTACGAATGTTATGCAACCAACAGTTGAAACACTTTATGAGATTGCGGATGCCTTGGACGTGGATGTTCGGGAATTGTTAGTTTCAAATAAAACGAAATAACCGAAAGAGAAATTAAAGATTCATAATAAAAAGAAAAAGCTGATCGGTTTTACCAATCAGCTTTTCTCTTTCAGCGACTTTAAGTTTTTTCGATTATTAGATTGCTTGTAACTCCAGTTTTGGTAAAGACTTTACCGCCGCCGATTTTCTTTTATCTCTGACTTTTGCATAAATCATTGTAGTCAAAATAGATTTATGACCCAACAGTTTTGAAACAGTCCATAGGTCACCATCTGCACTGTGTTCTAATACATTCGTTGCAAACGTATGTCTGGCCGTGTGAAAGTGCATGTGCTTAGGATTTAATCCCGCAGCTTCAGGCCATTTTTTCAAACAATTGTTTATCATGCGGTTCATTGATCTGTTATTCTTTGGTTCCTTAATTTTTGGAAACACGTAAACGCTCAATGGTTCTTCTATCCGGTCTCGCTTTCTCTGTTTGAGAATTTCCACTGCTTGCGCTGAAAGGGGTTGATACTCGATGGCATCCGTTTTTTCCTGTTGGAAGTGGATGAAATAATTTTCTTCATTTGCGATCTGCTTAACACTGATTTGTTCCCAACGTAAACAATTTGTATCGCTCCATCTTAAGCCACAAAAGCAACTGAACAAATAAGCCTGTTTCATTTGTTGTGGAATGTTGCAAGGTGTTTGAATCAGCCGTCCCAGTTCCTCGAAAGTGTATGCCTTTCTGAAAGTGTCCTGGGGTCTTAACATATCTTTTCTCTCCATTAAGCTAAATGGGTTTTTACGAATGATCCCCGCACGTTCCGCGTCACCCAAAGCCGTCCGCATGGCCTTAATATAATCCCGTGCTGTATTGTTGCTCACTTTGGTTAATAGGAATTTTGTAAATCCCATTATCCATTCCGGGCCAATAGCCTGAAAGGTCAAGGAACGATGACCCAAATACTCTCTAATATACCGCAGCACTAATGGGTAATGTGATTTAGGTGATTTTTCGGTAGCGTATTTTTCCAACCATCTTGGAAAATCGGCCTTTTGCCCTTGCCGGTTAATCAAACCGTTGTCTTCTACTATCAATTCGTTTTCACGCTTGACCTTGATTTGTTGAGCAAGTTGCTTCTTTTCTTTGTCTTCTGTACTTAATCTACCTGAGTTGATATGAATATCTAAAAACTCGTACCAACGCTTTTTGTTGTGGTAAATGTCGAGGTATAATGATACCTGTCCGTTCCCTAATTTTTTCTCTCTTAAATGGATTCCCATATTCACTGTTTTAATTGTTAAACAATCCCTTCACACCATTCGGAGATACAAATATCTGAAAGTGTAAAAGGGTTTGAAGGGTTCTTGAACCTTCAAGAAATCCATTGAAAATTGCGGGTAACAAGTGGGTAACAAAAACGGCCTAAATCGACCGAATTGAGTCTAAATGGATCGGGAACTAAAAAGGGAGAGAAACCGCACTGTTAGTGGGTTTTTTGGTTGTTTCGTTGGTTTTAGTTGGATTTGAGCCATTATCCTTTGGAGAGGGGCCAGGGGTGAGGCCGGGGGACTGGGGGTTACGAAAATCTTTTTAAAATTATTCGAATCTCATTCAACATCAAAGCGGTTGCTCCCCAAATAATTTTGCCGTCAATTTCAAATGCAGGAACATCTTTCATTGTTGCTCCTTTACCAACAGAAACGGTTGTAATGACGCGATTGGATTCATGCAATAATTCATTCACGTCAAATGTGAAAACAGATTTTACTTCACGCGCATCTGCAACAAATTCTGGTTTTGATTCAAGCATACCAACATAGGGATGAACCAAAAAATTACTCACCGGAATATAAACATCTGTTAGTCTTCCAAGGACGTTGATGTGATCCGGATGAATTCCAATTTCTTCATGTGTTTCGCGCAAAGCAGCTTCAAGTGATGTATAATCTTCATCCTCTTTTTTACCACCGGGAAAACTCATTTGCCCGCTGTGTTTTCCATCGTAATCTTGACGTTCAATTAAGATGATGTGATGCGAATCCCCCGCAGGATATAACAAAGCCATCACCGCTGAAAGCCGATAGCCCTCAACTGTTTTTAATGCCTCACTTGTTCGCGCGCGCAATGGAAACATCTCAACATGGGCTTCCTCACCGGGTAAGGTATTGAGTTCGGTTTGTAGTTGAGATGCAAAAGTCATGATTGATTTGTTCAAACAAAGTTATTTAATTTTGCTGATGATTTAAAACGGCTGAGGGGAGAATGAAAATTCGCCCCGGCGAAAATATCGAATCGTAATTTTCTGATTAATAAATCTTGATTGTTAATTTGTTCGACTTGCTCTCTGAATTCCTCTTCCTCTGCTCAGAAGAGTTCCGGGGTGAGGTCTTTTTACTAATTTTGTAATCCATGACCGAAGATCAAGAACTCGAACTCTTCACAATCAAAACGAAATTCTTTCGTGAGATTCCGCACCCAAAGTTGATTCTAAAAGCAATCAATCAGGTTGAGAAACTCATGAATCACACGCCCTTGTATGATGATCGCGCAAATGATTTTGGTGACGCTAATCTTACAGTCGTTTTAAAATCTCATACTGAAAAAATTATTGCCTTAAAAACCGCGATTGCTCATGCAGACGAACCAGAAGCGCTTTTTCTGGCATTAAGCGAATTGTATGAATGGCATTGGTCATTGATTTTGCGTATGACTTTATATTTACCGGAGCTAGCGAGCTATCCAGATGGTGAGATCAAACAATCGGATCCGATTGATTCTTATTAAGACGACGAAAAAATGCAGGAGATTAAACTGTGTTTTGATGAGTCGGCTGAGTTTGAAAATAACCTTTCAAAAAACGGAAATTATGTTTCCATCAGCATAAAGCAAATGATGCTGAACAGTGAAGATATTCTGCTGCGCTATGAGCGTGATGCGCCGTTACATCAAGCGGGTAAAATGAAAATCCTTAACGATGTCATTTGCATACCTCACGCTATGATTTATATCACGCACCTACAAAGTTTTTGCTCGAATTACCAAACAAATCACAGGTTGATTTGGCACTGCTTGATGAAAATGACAAATTGGTTTTGCAATTGTTGACTATTGACATGGAGGCAAGTCAGCATCCGGTTTCTTTCGATCCGACACCTTTGAGTGACGGTGTTTATTACCTGTCACTGAAGACAGACAACGCTTCTTTTCTCAGAAGAATAACCATTGAAAAAATAAGAAATTGCAATAAGTTCCAATCTTATTCGTAAGTGATTAAGAATTTTGAATCTAACTTGTAACTTTTGAGGGGTATTATGTGTTTGGATGGAGGAGTGGACTAACCAAAATTTTGAATAACATGCTAATGAAAAACCCAACTGCTAAAATTTTTCTGGTACTTGTTTTTCTTGCCAATCAGGCCATCAGCCAAAATTATTATGAGCCTAAACTAAGTTTTGGTGCAGATGTCGGAATTCCGGCGCGTGCGCAGAATGGCTCATTTCAACGTGTGATGGAAGGACTTTTTAATGGTGGCGTAGTTGTGCAATACAATATTTTTGGAGGTATTACGGCAGGTATCGGTGTTAAATATTCGTATTTCACAATCAGTCCTTTTGCTCTTAACAATGTCAATTGGAGCGGTGGTTTTCACATGCCCTCGGCTCATTTTAAAATTGGATATGAACGTTTTACAACCGAACGAATTTCATTTAATATCAGTGCCCGCATGGGATATTCGGTACTGTTTGCACATCATGGAAATGATTCTGTTGCGGTTGGCCTGGAACGAAATCCGGTAGAGTCTTGTTTCTTTATTGAACCTCAGGTTGAGATTGCCCTGCTCACTGAAAAATCTTCATCCGATGGTTTTAGTTTAGTGCTCGGTTACCCGTTTTATTTTAATGAATTTGGACCTCGCTACCTGGGTATGGATAAATTTCCTAACCTCATTGCGGAAGACTATGTCGGCATTACCCGATTCTTCAGCTTTGGCTTTGGCTATCGTTATTACTTTGGCAGAAAGTAGAGTCTTAGCCTGAATACAAGCTTGCATGCCACAACTTAAAATTGATTTTTTGCTTTAGCCAACATTTTCAGCTATTTTTACGTAGATAATTGAAATATCTTGTTTATGAGAATTTTATCCGGTCTGGTTTTTTGGAATTGCAATGGCACTCGTTGCCTGCAACAAAGAGGAACCAGATGACACAACCAATCTGCCTGAAGGTGCAACACCTTTACGAAGCCGATATTCAATTTGTGCCGTATCAGTCTGGAAACAGGGTGTTCAAAAAACTACCGCTGCTTGATTCTACTCTTGAATTGCAATTCGTTGAAAGATCCAGAACCGAAGAATATTTTGCATGGGATCAAACTTTTTTCAAATTCAGCAACGATACAGAACTTGAAGCTGAGTTCCGTTTGAGATATCTTCAATCAGATAACTCACAAAAAACGCTGGCGATCTACATGCCTTATCGCGATCTCAATAATATTTCACGCACCAATCTTTTTGAATTGCCTATTTCACACGTTGGCATTGAGACCGGACTTTTTCAGAATCTGATTGACTTTCATGATACCCTGGTTTTAAATTCAATTATGTGGTATGACGTGTATGAAGTAAAACCTCTTTTGACGACAGATTCGATCAAAGATGGTCTTTTAAAACTACAACCGAATCTATTACAATTCGGTGTATGGTCTGATTAAAATGAATCAGAAAAATGGCACTGAGTGGATGTTGCAGCAATAAATTTTGCTGTTAAGATGAATGCAATCAAAGTTACTTTCTTAGGAACCGGAACATCACAAGGTATACCTGTGATTGCTTGTAATTGCTTAGTTTGTAAATCACAAAATCCAAAAGATAATCGCACGCGTAGTTCAATTATGATTTCTGTTGGAGATAAAAATATAGTGGTTGATACCGGACCAGATTTTAGATTGCAGATGTTGCGTGAAAATGTTCAGAACCTGAGGCTGTTTTGTTTACACATGAACACAAAGATCATATTTCAGGTCTCGATGATATTCGTGCGTTTAATTATGTTTCTCAATCACCCATGAACATCTTTACAACGGATGCTGTTTTTGCTGCTCTGCAACGTGAGTTTCATTATGTGTTTGATGGTACAAATTACCCTGGAATTCCTAAGGTAAATGTCAATTTTTTTAAAGATGAACCTTTCGATTTATTAGGAGAAAATTATTCCGGTAGAAGTGATGCACTATAAATTGCCCGTTACTGCTTTTCGGATACGAAATTTCACCTACATCACCGATGCCAATTTCATTGACGAAAAAAATCTGGAAAAAATTTATGGTACAGAAATACTTGTGATCAATGCACTCAGACGTGAAACACACATTTCGCATTTTACGCTTGATGAAGCCTTGCAGCTGATTGAAAAAATCAAGCCCAAAAAAGCGTATCTCATTCACATGAGTCACCTCTTAGGATTACATGATGAAGTAAATCTGGAGTTGCCTGCTCATGTGGAATTGGCCTGGGATGGCTTGCAAATTGAGATCCAATGAATTTGAGAAGTAAGTTGATATCGCTTTTTATTCTAGCGGTAATTCTTTTGTTCGTCTGGTTGATGATTCAGAATAAATCTAAAAAGTCATACCTCTATCCTGATTTTGGAATTGATGTTCCTGAAAATTATCAATCGCTTGGTATTGACGTTTCGCATTATCAGGGGGAGATTAATTGGGCTGAAGTTTCAGCCATGACAATTCTGGATGATTCAATCGGTTTTGCGTTTATAAAGTTGACTGAAGGTACATCTTTGGTTGATGATCAGGCAATGAGAAATGCTGAAGGTGCAACGGAAGAAGAAATTCTTTTTGGATTCTATCATTTTTTCAGACCGTCGCTCGAAGCAAAAAGTCAGGCGCTTTTTTTCTGCGACCAGTCAAAAGAGTTTGACTATACTTTAAGGCAGTGATCGATATTGAAATCACAGAGAATTATTCATCATCCAGAATTGTCGATTCATTTTATCAGGTTTTTAGAAATTGTTGAAACAGAACTAGGGAACCGACCGGCTATTTATACGAACGAGTCTTTTTTAAAGATGTTTTTCAAAATTCCTATCTCAAAATGAAGTCTATTGGATAGCAAATTACAACGGTGAGTGTGAGGCAATGGATTTAAAAAATGTATTCATCTGGCAATTTTCAGATAAAGGAACTGTGGATGGAATTTCTTCGAAAGTAGATTTGAATGTTGCAAAACCAGCATTCAAAGAAGTAATGGTTTTGGAAAGATAAAAGACTTGAACTGACTCTTTTAAAAAAGAAGAAGCGGATGCCAGATTTGACTTAAGAGCTTTTCATTTAACCCAAAACTTATGAAAAAGTAAGATCTCTCCGGCTAGAATCACATACACCCGCTTCTAATCTTAAATGATTATTTATGAGTACTTTGAACCTTTATTTCTTCAATGCTATGGATTTATTTAGATTCTCTACTTTCCAAACGTCATAAATCTGTTTAATTCCGTTTCCAAACGTTATAATACTCGTTATTGCGTAAAATCAGCTAATATTTAGCTGTTTTTGGAAAAAAGGAAGCGTGCATAAAAATTAATTTATGCACGCCTAAGGGAATAGAATTCGAAGCTACAGATTGTGAATAGGTTTGGATTGAAATCTGCAAATATTAGTGTTGTTCGTCATCTGGTTTCGTAGGATCATAAGGAAATAGTTTGACATCTGATTTATGACCCGTAATATCATCCATGATTTCTTCAAGTTGTTCAACTCCAATTTGTTTGAATTTGATTTTTTTGTCTTTGTCCAGAACAAATATGCGCGGCGTTGAATAAACATCATAGGTGTCAGAATAATTCAAACTTTCGAGTGTCGTCTTTTGCAATAATGGACGTGGATCTTTCATTGCCTGATCGTAAATTGTTTTTGTCAAACCAACATTGATGAAAGTAAGTTTGTTATCGCGAATAAATTTTTTCCATGCGACAAAATCGTCACCGGTTGCTTTTGCAACTGCAAATACTTCGATCCCGCGCTTCTTAAATTTTTCTTCATAAAGCGTCTGTAATTTTGGAGTCGTTTTTTTACAGTGTCCGCAGTTTGGATCCCAGAAATAGAGAACGGTGTATTCTGCTTCAACCTTATACATATTGATCCAATTCTGTTCAGTCGTGTCGGTCAGAATTAACATCGGTGCAAAATTACCAATTAGCGTTCGGCCCACTTTATTTATTTTTTTCGCAGAAATCATCAGAGGTGCGGTGTCATCAATAAGCCTTATTATTTGGTGCGCAATAGTAATTCGCCCTAAGTACCAATAAACACGATCCATTCCATGATCTGGCATATTTGCGTATTTATTGACAATGTGTGAAGAGTGTACTGGAAAACTTTATTTTCTGATCAGCCATATCCATTTGATTTAACATCCAGGATGCATACTTGGTAATGGTATCAAGTATTTGTAAAATTCCGCCTTCTTTTGAAAAAGAACTTTTCCAGTTTATTGTGATAAACCGGTGCATTAATAATGCGTGGATCTTTGAAGTTTACCGTCCCAATAATGTGCGATATAGTAATTGTAAACATAATTTGAATCAGTTATTACTCCTTTATCATCTTTTGGAAAATCTGGTAAATCAACTTCCATTGTCAAGATGATAAGACTTACAATAAAACGTCCGGGTGTTCGGCAACTACTTTTTCTGATATGCAAGTACCTCTTTATTGAGGGATTTACTTTCTTCTTTAATTTTCGCGCTCAGGTGAATCCCCAGGCAATGCATCATATTGTTTTTGTTATATCAGCCATCTTCTTTTTTTGGCTGTCATAAATAAAATGTATTTGTAGAATACTTCGTTGTTGATCGATTTATTCACCTTCATGGAAGTTACCATGTCTTTCTGATCAGCGACATGTACATGTCTACCGGCTCATTGTCATGTATGAATTCAAACAAGATACTTCCTCCTCTTACAATGGCATACATACCCGGTTTTTGTTTTGCGCCGTCAAATTGAAACACTTCCTTTACTCACCGTGGTATCCACGTAGTAAAGTTTAGGTCCAAAATATTTTTGCCAGAAAGACAGTCGTATCTTTCATGCCTTCCACTTTGAAGTTAAGGGGCTGAAAGCATTCAGTCCCATGAAGCCCTAAGAAGATAGTAAATGCAATTAGTATTCTTTTCATAATGCAAATTTGATATTAGTTCAATTTGTTTTTCCATTGATGGTTCTGCAAATTGCTGGCCACACTGAAAAAACATAACAAAAATAATGCTTTTACTGCTATGTTCTCTCTTCTAAGACGAACATAAACCGCCTTGGTCATCTCTTTAACAATATTTTAACTTTTAGGCAGCTTTTGAAAGGCGCTTAATTTTTTCCAAGAT
>JADJEU010000017.1 GCA_016709005.1 Crocinitomicaceae bacterium
CAGGAACTTATAATTTCACGGTAACCGTAACTGATGCAAGCGGATGTATTGGAAGTACCGCGTACACACTTGTTATTGACTGCCCGACAAACGGAGCAAGCTTAGCGGCTTTTCCGGCATTGTGTGATAATGTTTCACCTTATATTATGTCTGAAGGATCACCAAGCGGAGGTACTTATTCCGGAACCGGAGTAACAGGTTCTTCTTTTGATCCTCTTTCAGGAACACAATTAATCACCTATTCTCTCGTAGATATTTACGCTTGTCCGCAATCTGCTTCAGCAACAATTACTGTAAACACTGCACCAACTGTTACACTTGCTTCATTTAATCAGGTGTGTGAAGATGATGCAGTATTTGCTCTGACCGGTGGATCACCACTTGGCGGAACCTATTCCGGAACTGGTGTAAGCGGTGGAAATTTTGATCCGGCTAACAGCGGAACGTTTACGATAACTTATGATTACACAGATGGAAATGGTTGTTCAAATGCTGCAACAGCTGACATTTCTGTTGTTAGTTGTTTAGGTACAGGAGAACTTTTCAATGAATTTAATTTCAAAGCATATCCAAACCCAACAGATGGAATGTTTACAATAAAGTTTGATTTACCTCTGCCTGCTGATGTATCAGTTAAAATTATTTCTGCAGATGGTAAAACAGTTTTCAGTGAATCATTGCAGCAATACAGCGGATTTTATGGTAAGGAATTCTATCGTCCTGAAATGGAGGCGGGAGTTTATATTATTGAATTAAAAGTGGATGAAAAAATAATTCATCAGCATCTGATAATGCAATAGATTCAATAAAAATTTATAGAGAAGCCTTCTTTCGGGAAGGCTTTTTTTATTTATTCAGATATTTATCGTAATATTGCAATATATAAATAATGTATGGGTGCTTCAAAAACAGAAAATTTCACTGAGAAACAAAATCAGATTGCACAGATTGCAAGGCTCTTGGGCATCCCGCGCGCATTGCAATCATTGAATATCTGCTAAAGCTGAATCTTGTATCTGTGGAGATATTGTCAACGAATTACCACTGGCACAACCCACTGTTTCACAACATCTGAAAGAACTTAAAAATGCAGACATCATTCAGGGTTCTATAGAAGGTACTGCCATCTGTTATTGCATCAATCCCAAAGTGATCAACAAATTCAAAAATTACATTGAAACCATTTCCGGAAAAATAGAAAAACAAAAAAATTCATGCTGCTAAAACTTTACCTATGAAATTATCAGAATTCAGAAATCATCTAAGCCATCTTTCATCCATACATTTTGTATTGGAAAACGGTGAAGAAGTCCCGCAGCACTTCCATGTGACAGAAGTTGGCCAAATCAACAAAAATTCATTGACTGCGGAGGCACTCTGCGGGATGAAATAAAAATCAACTTCCAATTGTGGCAGGCCAGCGATTATGACCACAGATTATCAGCAGAAAAATTAAATAAAATTATTCTGCTGTCTATTGAAAAACTGAATCTGTCAGATGCTGAAATAGAAGTGGAATATCAGAGAGAAACCATTGGTAAATATGCAATTTCATTCAACAATGGTAAATTCATTTTGATGAACACTCTGACTGACTGCCTTGCTCAGGATAAATGTGGAATTCCGGTAACAAAACAAAAAATCAGATTAAGTGAACTAAACGTCGGTTCAGGTTCATGCTGTGAACCAGGTTCTAAATGCTGCTGAGAAATTTATGAATACAAAAGTCAGAGAATTTGTGGAGCAGCTGCAAACCGAATTTGATCAGATTGCTGAGCCAAGAAAAAAGTTCTTCAGGAAATTTCAAATTACATTTCCGGAGTAAAAAATAAAAACAAAATTCCATCATTAGTCTATATCTGCATACATAATTCCAGAAGAAGTCACTTTGGAAATATTGCCTGTGCAATTGCTTCAGAACATTTTAAAATACCGGTCAATTCATTTTCAGGCGGAACAGAAGTGACAGCCTTTCATCCCAATGCAGTCAATGCACTCCGTCAGATTGGTTTGGACATAACACAGGCAGATCAGGGAACAAATCCAACGTATCAGGTAAAAATTTCTGCAGAAAAAACGCTCACCTGCTTTTCAAAAATATACGATGATGCTTTCAATCCGCAAAAAGAATTTGCAGCTATCATGATGTGCAGTGAAGCAGAACAAAACTGTCCTTTATTCCAAATGCCGATAAAAAATTCAGCACACCTTATGAAGATCCGAAATCATCTGACGGAAGCGGAACTGAACAAAAAGTCTACGGTCAGCGATTTGCGGAGATTTTGCGTGAAACTCTTTATCTGTTTTCAATAATAAAAAAGTAACGAATATGTTAGCTAACAATTGTACACCTGCCTCACCAAAAAAATTAAGTTTTCTGGACAGGTATTTAACAATTTGGATATTTGCCGCTATGGTTATTGGTGTTGCACTTGGCTATTTTGTTCCGGCAGTTGCAGTAACCATCGACAACATGTCAAGCGGAACAACAAATATTCCTCTTGCAATAGGATTAATTCTGATGATGTATCCACCCCTGACTAAGGTCAGGTATGAAAAAATTCCAACCATTTTTAAAAATGTAAAGCTGGTTTTAGTTTCTCTTTTTATAACGTGGGTGATTGCACCATTTTTCATGTTTTTGCTGGCATGGCTGTTTATGAGTGAGAATCCTGAATACATGACAGGACTTATTCTGATTGGAATTGCACAATGTATTGCAATGGTTATTGTTTGGAATGAACTGGCAGAAGGGAACCGCGAATTGATTGCCGGTCTGGTTGGACTAAATAGTTTGCTGCAGGTTCTTCTATACTCCTCTTACTCCTATTTTTATCTGACTGAAATGCCGGTACTTTTTGGAATGAAAAGTTTGGATATTTCAATCACTATGTCACAAATAGCTGAGAGTGTTTTCATTTATCTGGGTATTCCATTTATTGCAGGAATCATCAGTCGTTACAGTTTGATAAAAATAAAAGGTATTACGTGGTATGAGACTAAATTCATTCCCTTCATCTCACCAATTACTCTGGTTGCATTGTTATTTACAATAATCGTGATGTTCAGTCTGAAAGGTGAATTAATTGTTCAGATACCGGGTGATGTATTACTCATTGCTGTTCCTTTGGTGATTTATTTTGCAGTGATGTTTGTGATTACTTTTTTTATTGCGAAAAAAATGGGAGCAGATTATTCAACCAATGCCGCATTATCATTCACCGCTACTGGCAATAATTTTGAACTTGCGATTGCTGTTGCTATAGGTGTTTTTGGAATCAACAGCGGTCAGGCTTTTGCAGGGGTTATTGGTCCGCTGGTAGAAGTACCGGCATTGATTGCTCTGGTCAAATTGATTTTCTGGTTTCGAAAAAAGTATTATCCGGTTAACGCAAAAAATTAACCTGCCACAACCTCCACCATCATCTCACGCAGATAATATTTATTTGCCAGGTCACGCAATTCAGCAGCAGTATATTTATTGATTGACTGAATAAAACGGATATAATAATCTTCAGGTAATTGATTAAACCAGATATTTTTAAAACTTTCCATCATTGCTCCGGGTCCGTCCATCTGTCTGAGAAATTCACCCAACATATAATTTTTTACACGTTCCAATTCATCTGCTGGAATCAAATCTGTAGTCAATCGGTTCAATTCAAAATAAATTTCTTTGATCGTCTCTTCCTTTACTTCTTTAGCAACTTCAGTAGTTACAAAAAAGTAAGCTGCATCATCCAACACCGCAAAGGCAGAGCCAATGCCGTATGTATAACCTTTGTCTTCACGTATATTGGTCATTAGACGACTGCCAAAATAACCACCCAAAACAGTATCTAAAATTTGTAATCCAAAATAATCTTTGTGTTTTTTGTCTACTACAATTCTTCCAATTCGAATTGCAGATTGAATGGCATCTTCCTTAAGAATTTCAGTGCGCCCAACTTTTGGCTCAGCACCTGCTTTCATGTAGACCGAATTTTTAGACCCCAGTTTGGATGACCACGTTCTTAAATCATCTATGACGCGATCATCCCGACATTACCCAAAAAAAAAACAGGTTTGGTGCGCAGGTAGAATTCTTTATGAAACTTAATAAGATCTGTTCACGTTTTCAGCTAAAAAATCAGGCTTTCCAATGCCACCTGACCGTACGGATGATTTACCCCAAACAAAGCTGCATTAAATGTGCGTTGGCAAAGGTATTTTACTTTTTCTGAATCAATTTTATATTTAGAAAGCGCAATCGTTCTTTCCTCTTCAAAATCTCTTTCAGGAAATTCACAGGTCAACATCGCTTCTCAAAACTTAAAAAATGCATGGAAATTTTCACGTAAACCATACAGGGTCACCCCAGCATGATCTTTATCACAATCATCTTGAACAAAGCCACCGTAAAAATCCATTTCAGCGGCAATTGCTCTGGCGATTTTTTGAGTTTCGGACAAAAGCAATAATTTATTTGTGAAGCTTGCCGCTAATTTTTGTTCCTGATATTTTGTTCCTGCAAACCATTCAATATCCAGTTTCACAGAATCATCTTTCACATCTTTCATCCAGAAAAGTGTGATGTCATTTTCCAATTTAATTTCTTGCGGGATCACCAGACTGAGGCTTTCTGCAAGTTTAAAAGGTGGGGCTATAGTTCTGTTCATTTTTTTGCTTTTACCATTAACGTTGAAAGGTTATTCTTCACAAAAATCTTTTTTGCAAAATCACGAATGTCATCCGATGAAATGACATCGTACTTTTTCAGCTCATCGTTCAACTCATCTAATTTTCCCATCATCTCAAAAAAGGCAATGTTCATGACACGATTCATCAAACTTTGTTCAGAAAAAACTTTACCCGTTTTGAATTTATTTTTCACTTTGATCAACTCATCGTTATCAATGTGATCTACTCTCATTTTTTCAAGCTCATTCCGAATTTCAGTTTTTGCTGTTTCAAATGAAACGCCTTCATTTAGATTACCTGAAACGACAAACAAACCATCTTCCCAACCACCCGAAATATAAGCCGAGATGGTAGAGAATAATTTTTTTTCAGAAATCAGTTTATCATATAACCTGGAAGATTTTCCGCGTGATAAAATATCAGAAGCCAAATCACCGGTATAATGTTCTGGCATCATTCTGTGCCCCATTCTGAATGCCATGTAAATTGCATCCGATGGCACGTCGCGTTCAACAGTCAATTCGCGCTCTTCTTGTTGCGCTGGTTCTGGAGTCAGATTGCGCTGATTAGCACCACGTGAAGGAATATCTCCAAACCATTTTTCAGAAAGTTTTTTTACTTCTTCCACAGTTGTATTTCCACCTACAACCATCACTGCATTATCGGGTCCGTAATATTTAAAGAAGAAAGATTTTACATCTTCCATGGTGGCGTTTTCAATGTGGCTAATTTCTTTACCGATAGTTGCCCACTGATACGGATGCGATTTATAAATCAACGGGCGCAGCAATAACCAAACATCACCGTAGGGTTGATTGAGATAACGTTGTTTAAATTCTTCAATCACTACACTGCGTTGAACTTCTAAACTCTTTGGTGTAAACGCCAATTCAAGCATACGATCACTCTCTAACCAAAAAGCAGTTTCGAGATTTTGAACAGGAAGCGTATCATAATAATTGGTGATATCATTATTTGTAAACGCATTGCATTCACCACCGGCAAGCTGAAGCGGATTGTCAAAATTTTCAATGTTTTTAGATCCGCCAAACATCAGGTGTTCGAATAAATGCGCAAAACCTGTGCGCGATGATTCTTCATCTCTGGCGCCAACATTGTACAAAATATTAACGACTGCAAGTGGTGTTGTTTCATCTTTGTGAAAGAGAACCCGTAAGCCGTTTTTTAAAGTAAATCGTTCGTATGTGATCATTTAAATTGGTATTGTGACGATGTGAGCTGTTGAAGCGCCTCATGATATTCTGCCATAATTTCTTCTACAATTTTCGCCGCTGGTTTTATTTCTTTTATGATAGATGCGATTTGTCCTATTTCTAATTCGCCTTCAATTAAATCGCCCTCAAACATTCCTTTTTTTGCGCGGCCGCGACCTAATAAATTTTTCAAATCCTCTACGCTTGCTCCTTCAGTATATGCCTTTTGAACTTTTTGATAGAACTCATTTTTAATCAAACGCACGGGCGTTAATTCTTTTAGTGTGAGTTGCGTTCCGCCATCTGCTGTATTGATGACGGTTTTCTTAAAATTTTCATGCGCAGATGACTCGTCCGATGCAACAAAACGACTTCCAATCTGCACACCCTCTGCACCAAGCGCCATTGCGGCCAGCATTCCACGACCTGTTGCAATTCCGCCGGCTGCAATCAAAGGAATTTCAATTGCTTTTTTTACTGCAGGAATTAATGTCAATGTTGTTGTTTCATCTGCACCATTGTGTCCACCTGCTTCAAATCCTTCCGCAACTACTGCATCAACACCTGCTTCTTGAGCTTTCAACGCAAATTTTACACTAGCTACTACATGCACAACTTTTATTCCTTCAGCCTTTAAAATGGCGGTCCACGTTTTTGGATTTCCGGCAGATGTAAATACGATTGGAACTTTATGTTTTAAAACTAATTCAATGTGTTTATCAATATCCGGATAAATCATGGGCAGATTCACTGCAAATGGCTTATCGGTAGCTTTTTTACACTTTTGAAGATGATCATCCAAAACATCCGGATACATTGAACCCGAACCGATGATTCCAAGTCCACCGGCATTACTAACTGCAGCTGCCAGTTTATACCCTGAACACCAGATCATACCCGCCTGAATCAGCGGATACCGAACCCCTAATAATTGCGTTATTCTGTTTTGACTCATGGCGGTTTTGAAAGGCACACAAGGTAAGAATAAAAAAAGCCTTTAGCGGGGTTCATCAGAATTTTTTCTACTTTTATGCTTTTGTATTGAAAAACTACTTCACTTAAAGAAGCTAATGAAAATGAAGAAATTAGTTCTGTTTATTGCAATCATCCTGGGATTGCGGTCAGTTTGCATCGCGCAACGTTATAACCTTGGCTTTGGCTGGAGGGCCGGTGTTACCAATTATCTGGGTGACATTGGAGGCGGAGATTTATCACGCAACTTTGTCTACAATATGGAATTGAAAGATACCCGCTGGGCAACTGGACCAACCGTTAGTTATCGTCTTCACCCGATTTTGGGCCTGCAAGGCGGCATCCTTTATGCACGTTTGAGAGGTGAAGACAATGAATCAGAAAAGCGCACACGCAAAGGAAGAAACCTGAATTTCAGAAACGACTTTTTGAATTGAGCGGCAAATTTGAAATCTATCCTCAGATTCTTTCCCTGTCAGATGTTGGTTACCGAGGCAGATACCGCGTAGATTATCAAACTTATTTCTTTGGTGGATTAGGTGTTATTTATCATAGCCCAAAATCATATCATCATTCAGACCCAAAAGAGTACTATAAGTTAAGAGGCCTGCTAACAGAAGGTAAAAAATATTCACCGCTGGTCGTCAGCGTGCCTCTGGGCGCTGGTTTTTTCTTTACCTGGAAACGTCAACACCGTTTTGGATTTGAATTCCAGTGGAGCTGGGTATTTACAGATTACTTAGATGACATCCACGATCAATACGTAGATCCATCATTGATGTCAAGTGATCCAATGGCACCGGTATTGGCAAATCAATGGATTGATCAGTTTGGTGTGCCTTCGGCAATTCAATATGGTCCAGGCAGCAAACGCGGTGATCCAACAGACCGAGACAACTTTGCAGCGTTGACTATTTCCTACCACTTCCTGATCAGAACAAGAGGTGGATTCTACAGATCGAACTACTCATGGATGTACGGTCGTCACCGCAAGTGGGGTGGTACTAAGGCTAAGTTCTAAGAGATAAAAGGCATTAAAAAACACCGGAGAAATTCGGTGTTTTTTTTATTTTGTCAATACAAGTTCACGAATACCAGCTTCGAATTCAATTTGAGGAACCCAATTCAGCTCACTTGCTATTTTTGAAATATCAGCCTTCGTGTCCATTACTTCATTTGTTCTGGTTTGCTCATCCGATGAGACGGGTACCATTTTACCACCCGCCTTACAAACAAAACCAATCACTTCTTCTACGCTATATGAATTTCCTGATGCCGCATTGTACACTTCAAATCCTTGAAACTTTTTCATTGATGCGATTATTGCATCAACTAAATCATCGATGTGAATGTAATCCCGTTTTGGCTTCAAATCCTTGACATGAATTGCCGCTTTGGTCTTATACTGTTCAATCAGAGTAGGTATTAAGAAATCATTTCTCTGACCTTGTCCATAAACGTTAAAGACACGGAGTACATTTGACTGAACTCCAAAAAAACGGTAGTAATCTTTCAAAGTCTGTTCTGCTAGAAATTTTGAAGATGCGTAGGGATTAAATGGACGCACGGCATTCTTCTCTTTTATCGGCAGACGATAAGGCTCGCCGTAAACAAAGGTGCTAAGGAAAACAATTTTTGCACCGCATAATCTTGCTGCCTCTGCAATGTTAAGTGTTCCAACAGTATTGATTCTGAAAAAATCAAGTGGTTGTTTCCAACTGTCTGGAACGAACGACTTGCCTGCAGCTACAAGAATAATCGAAGGCTTTTCGTTTACAATGGCTGCAACAATTTTTTCATCCGCAATATCGGATTCACTATTCCACTTGATGAGTCCCAAATCGGTGTGATCGTTCTCAAGTTTTGAAATCAATTTTTTACCAATAAAACCGGTTGCTCCCAGAATTAGAATACGCTCATTTTTCATGTAGAAAAACCGATTTCATTTGTTCAAACTCCTCAATTGCCTGCATATAATCATCCGGTCGACCAATGTCTAGCCAATGTCCGCTAAATTCTTCTATGCGAACTTTTTATTTAGTTCTAGAAAACGTAACATTAATGTATCGAAACCGAAACTTTCATTTTTAGGAATATATGACAGAACTTCTTTATTCAACATATATATGCCCATGCTCACTAAAAAAGAATGTTTTGGCTTTTCGATGAAATTAGTAAGTTCGCCCGACTGGTTTTTTTCCAAAACTCCATATAGATTAATCTGTTCCCTGCGAGAAGATGAGATTGTGAAAAGTGAGTTTTTTTGGACATGATTCTCATAAAATAAACCATAATCCAGATCCGTTAGAATATCCCCATTCATTACCAAAAAATTATCCGGTAAGTCTTTGATAAGAGAAAGCGGCCCCATTGTGCTCAGCGGTTTATCTTCCAGAGAATAATCTATTTTAATATTCCACTTTGTACCGTCACCAAAAAATGACTTAATTAAATCTGCCTGATGATTTACCGTAATCGTAATATGATCAAAACCAAAATGCGCCAGTTGACGAATAATTACTTCCAGAATTGGATATTCACCCACCGGCATCAGTGGCTTGGGTAATACAACTGTATAAGGTCTTAATCTTGTTCCTTTCCCACCTGCCAATATAACCGCTCGTTTATTAGACATTATAGATATTTGTTTTATAATTTCTTAAATTCTCTGGAAGCAAAAACCAGTCAACCGTTTTTTTCAATCCTTCTTCTAAAGAATGTTTCGGCGAAAATCCGGTTTCATTTTTTATTAACGTATTATCTCCCCACAATCTAAAAACTTCTGAATTCTTTGGTCGTATTCGTGCAGGATCCTGCACAAACTCAACATTGGAATTCATGATTTTTTTAATCATCAAAAAAGTATTTTCAACTGACACTTCAAAATTGGATGAAATATTGAACGTCCCTCCAATGGTACTGTCCGCTTTTGCTATAGCAATAAATCCATCGCAGGTATCTTCTACAAAATTGAAATCACGAGTGGGAGTAATATCTCCAACCTGAATTACTTTTTTTCCAGCAGCGATCTGGGAGATGATTGTTGGAATAATTGCGCGTGCGCTTTGTCTAGGCCCATAGGTATTGAATGGTCTTGCGACAGTCACTCCTAACTCAAAAGATAAGAAAAAACTCATGGCCATTGCATCTGCTCCGATCTTACTTGCACTGTATGGTGACTGCGGCTGCATAGGGTGTTTTTCATCAATCGGCACATACAAGGCGGTTCCATAAACTTCTGAAGTGGATGTATGAATAACACGTTTAACACCATTTTCTTTTGCTGCCTGACATATATTCAAAGTCCCTTTCACATTCGTATCCACATAACTATCCGGGGCGATATAAGAATATGGTATCGCAATTAGGGCTGCTAAATGAAAAATCACTTCACAGCCCTTCGTAATATCCTTGCAAAAATGAGGATCGCGAATATCGCCAGAGATAACCTCAAGGTTTTTGTTGGCTGGAATTTGATCTAGCCAACCCCATGAGTTAAATGAATTGTAATAGTTCAACGCCTTGACCTGACAACCTTCGGCCAATAATTTTTCTACCAGATGTGATCCAATAAAGCCATCTGCACCAGTTACTAAAACCTTCTTACCTTTTAATTCCACCTTCAAGTGTATTTACTATTATTTGATTAAATTTTTCATTTGTTCACGTTGTGAATATTCACCCGTCATTTTTTTCGATGCATTTCCTATCAGCACATTCCGCATATTATCATTACCTAATAAAAGCCTTAGATGTTGTACGAGACTTTTGCCAGAATTGTTCCTGTCAATAAAAAGAGCCTCTTCTTTACTGAAAAGATCAACAACGGCCGGAGTTGCAGGAGCAATAATTGCAATGGATGATTGAGCATATTCAAACAACTTAAGTGGACTACCATACCAGTTAGAACCTGGCATCACACCTATCATCATCGTTTCTTTATACCTCAACAATTGTTCTTCTGATACAAAACCCGGCATTTCAACGCAGTCATTCATTCCAAAATCATGCACCTGTTTTTTTATTCTTTCCCACTCAACTCCATAACCAATTAATACCAATCGCACATCTGGAAACTTAACATGAATTTCTTTGAAGGCACTGACCAATAGTTCAACTTTATGCCAGCTTAAGAAAGAACCTATAAAACCAATTAAAGGTGATTTATTTACTTTATCTTCAGTGTTAAATTGATCTGACTGATTCTTATAAATAATACACGGAAAAACATTCACTTTACCACTAATCTTATATTTTTCAGATACGAAACGACTCATTGTTTCAGAATAGCAAATTATACTATCAGCAGACTCAATACTCAAACGCTCAAAATCATCTATTTTTTTTCCGGCAGTAAAAAGCTCTGCCATACATTTCTTGAAACTGCTCCCGTAAAGGAGAATCCTTAATAATCAAGAGTGGTTTTTTCCAGATTTTTTAGCTCAAAAACCGGTTTTTGAGCCGGCAGTTAAAAATTCTATGATCAGATCCGGCGCTTCATTCAAAACTAATCTCTCTAAATAATTTTTCAGATCTTTATTTTTTAGAACGTATAATCAGATAATTATAAATTGATGGCAAAAGCGCCTTAAATAGTTTTTTCAGTACCTGAAATCTTACTGGTTGCATCTTGGATTCAGTAAAAGCACCTTTTCTTTCCGAAGACGGAAAAGTTTTAACCTGAAACCCGTCTTTTTCCAGGTTATCCTTCAAACTCAAAAGGTAATTGGCCACCGCAGAATTCAGATTTGAGAAAGAAAACTGACCATCAGAAATGATAATAAAAATTGTTCTATTTTTTTTCATTCACCTCTTGAGTAAGTTTTACTATTTCATTTACAATTCTTTCTATATCAAAACTCGAAATATTCACATTTTTGGCTGCATCATGAAAATAATTGCCATCCATAAAATCTTCGAGTTTTGAAGCATCAAATTTACCAGGAACATAAGAGTAAACTGGTCTTTTGCTCAAACAATAATCAATCATTTTACTTGGAGAATGTTCGTCAACAGTATTGGAAATATTTACAAGAAAATCAGCCCCACTCAACTCAAATATGCATGTATCCCGGTCTAAGAGATCTCTTACAATAAATCTTTTTTTCATCATGATTTAAATAGGGATGGAGAAATGACATATTTACTCGGTCATTGACATTTGTATAAATTGTAAATTGAAATTGTCTTTCTGAAGTTTTCAGAAAATCAAGAATTTCTGATGGTTCACGCACCCTGTATAAAATTAGCGGCAAATATAAAATGAGGAATCGTTCCTTTACTTTCATTCTTTTTCAGTTTTATATCCTTCTGCCGCACACCCTGCGGTATGATTTTAATCTGTTCTTCTTTTTTAAAATACAGAAAAGACGGGATTGCTTTTTCAGTTGGTATCAGAATAAAATCAAATTTTTTCAGCATTCGTTTTTCCATAAAACGATGCCATTTGGGAGGACGAATTATTTTACTGAATGAATATGGATCTCCACCAATCTGCCATTAAAACCGCCCTGTGCTGTTTTGTTTATCGCCCGGCTTACGGCTAAATGCGGAATTAACCGGTAAACCAATAGAAATTATCAGATCAAAATCAGCAACAGATTTTTTAAGTTGTCTGGAAGCAGTAAACGCAAATTCAAAATTGAAACCACCGGGATAAAAATTCCGGACAAACCAGTACTTCATTTTTGCAATTATCCCCTTTTTTCTATCAACTC
>JADJEU010000018.1 GCA_016709005.1 Crocinitomicaceae bacterium
CTTTCAATGTATTCCTTTTGACAATACCAAACAGTCGGACGTATCAAAGTAGATGAAACGTTTGAATCAATTTCACTATTTGATTTTACAAATCTTTCGCTTATAAATAATACTCTTTGCTCTGCCATAAAATTATGCTTTACGTACTAGCCGACTCTCAAAGAGGTGACGGCAATAAGGGTAGTTTTTACCAGTGTCAGGATTATGATACCAACCACCACGTCTTGCAAATACATCATAACCAACTTGATTAGAAATATTCTGAATCTGTTCTATTGTCCAACCACGTGTTGCTGACAACTAATCATCTCCTTACAGAATGGTCTGCTCTCAGTTTCAACTGGTGGCACATCGTCACGAACTTTGTATTTATAAACTACCTGAATCTCATTTTCGTCAGCCGTTCTGATTCCTTTTTCTGTCGGTACTCCATTATCAATTAAGCCTTCTGATTCCAGTTCAGAAAGTAAATCATTAATTCCTTTGGTTGACTCACCAGTTAACTGAGATAAATCACTAGGTTTTAAAGTTGGATCACCTTTCAGTAAATTCAAAATAGCGTTCTGAATTTTAGAAGCAAATTGGTGCTTCATAAATTGAGCCTGACTGATAGCATCGAATGTATCAGTAGCATATAAATCCTGTGAACTGAAACAATGATACTCTTTATCTTCTACTCCACACGCTTCAAAAAGTCCAATGATTTTTAAGTCATCTTCTTTTGAGAATTTAATGTTTAATTCTTTTAGTTTTTGCTCCATTACTGGTTCAACTTTTTCTTCTGGCGAACCAAATAAATTTCTAATCTCAGCGCGGGTATGAACGTTGATATAATCCAGCAGAAGTCAAATAAGGTTTAATTGGAGGAAGTCTTTGTAAATGAACTTTACCAGTAACTCCGTTGTAATTCATCCAAGCATTGCACAACTCGTTAAATGGTTCTTGATTTGGAATAACCCAATTCTCTGTCCACTTTTCAATTGATACTCTGTCTTGATCTGCATTGTTTGTTAAGCCTGTTGCAGATGGTGGAATCTCCACAGCCGAAATAGGTGTGCAATGAGAGGTGAAAGTTTCAACTCTGATTGTGTTGTTTAGGTTGTTGTATCTGTCGTCTTGTCCGTTTGCAGATATTGGAGTAATTTCTATTCCCTTTATCACCTACGTTGAATGATTTAATTGATTTACCAGCATTATCAGAACCGTGTAATGTTTCATCAATCTTATCTGAAATTTCTTTTTTCTGTTCAGCCGTTGGTTCACCTACAAAAATATTAATCAAGTACCCAGCAGAGAAACCGTTCTTTGTATTTTTCTCTACGAAATTTCCTACTTCTGAGTCAGCAGATATATAAGGAACTCCACCAATATAATCTGGCAAAGGATAAAACTCTTCAGAGTATTCATTATTCTTGTAATAGATAATATATCGCTTTGATTTTTCTACTTTAGTTTCCCAAGTAAAAGGTTCAAATATTGTAAAGTCTTTATTCTGTTTTACTGCGTTACCCTTCTTTGTTGCCCAATCTTTTGTGTAAAAATATCGTTTAGGTTTTAAAGTCTTTTCATCTTTTTCGTATTCATCCTTTGATACACGGACATTTTTGAAAGGTAAATAATGAAGTCCTATTTTTTTTCCAGCCTTATCTAAAATTACTTCAGCAGAAAATCCGTTATGTTTATTCCAATCAGAAATCAATCTAGGCAGCACTTTTGACTCAGTTACTTTCTGGATAAACTGAAGTGCCGGTAATTGTCCTAATTGATTTAAGCCACAGTGGTGTCTAATTCTAACTTTACCGTAAATATGACGGTTTTTTGCCTTTAGAATAGCGGAGTTTTTTGCACTTGATTTTGAAAGCAGATCAATATACTGCGGGTATAAGTTATCCCACTTATCCTTCGTTACTCCAAAGATTACCCAATCAATAGACTGAATTTCCTTTGAAACTGGAAGTTCCTGAGCGCCAAATTTCATTAACTCTTTCGAGCGTCCATACAAATAAGTTTCACTGCTCATGCGTTGTATATTCAATTTCTATTTCATGCTCTACGTAAATCGTTGCCTCTGAATCTAGCAATCTCATTTCACGCCTTTCTACTATGCTAGTGGTATTCGCTGGGTTCAAATTACTGTCACTTACTTGTTCGTAAATAGTGTAATTGTATTGTCCAATATCACCTAGTATAATCTTATTCGCTCCGCTTCCAGAATCTACCACCTCAATGTTAAACTCATTCGCTCTTGTTCTTGCTTCACCTGAAACCGAAACGTCTGTAAAAATCTGAAAGTATTTTTTTCTAGTGTATATGTTTTGAAACTCAAATAAATAGTAAGGATTTGGTAAAGTTGTTTTCTCCACCAAAGTCAAACTAACCGTATTCACACTATTTTTTAGAAGGATCATTCTTTGCTTTTACCTTGTCAGTTTTCACTTCTGTTACAACCGCTTTTGATACAGCAGTTTTTTCAAAAACATCAAGCCCTAATTTACGGTATAAATCTGATTCCGATTCCTTAATTACAAAAGTTTGTTTAACACCGTTCTTGCTTTTAAAGTTTACAATCGAACCTATTAAATCTTCACGTATTTTCATATCACAAATTTAAACAAAAAAGGTCGGGCAAAACCCAACCCTCTTTAAATTATTTAACCAAATAAATTCTAAGTTGATTCACCATCAATAGCGATTGAAGCCATTACACTTGATGAAACCGTGTAAGCGTTTTTAGAGATATCTGTGAATGATGCCAAGTAACCATTCAAATCTCCAGCAACTCTACCTGTTCCTCTTGTGTTTGTTCCAATCTTATCTGCGCCTCTTTCAAGTCCGATAATATGAAACACTCCGTTGTTGTCTTTGAAAATAATCACACATGATTTAGAGGCTAATGTTTTCCAAAGAACGTTTTTCTCCTTTGACATTTTACCTAGTGTGAAATTCAAGACACCAGTTTCAAAATAGTTTCCTGTTTCAGGTGTATGTGTTTCTGTTGCTAAGAAATCAGCACCATCATTGTTTACATGATAGCGATAAAAATACGTAGCAGCAACTTGATTCAATGAAGTAATTTCCCCAGCAGTTGCAACCCAATCAGTTTCTATTGTGTCCCATTGTGCGATAAGAATCGAACCTTGTTCAATCCCACCCAATGAATCATCACATTGTGCATCAACCCCAGCATCTAATATACAAGCCATATTGTTTTTGAATTTAAAAAAGAGGGGAATCGCACCCCTCAATATTATTTACTATGTTGCAGCTAAATTAAAGTCAACTACATCTTCTACAAATCCCACTTGAGTTCCACGTTTAATAGCGCCATCAATTAAAAGTCGTTTCAATGAAGTTGGGTCAAGACGTGCTGAAAGTTCAGTGTCACCATCACCATCAATTGCAACACCCAAGTTTGCCATGTAAGTCAAGATCATTCTGTTTGAACCATTCAAACCATAAGTAGGTCTAAGTTTTACAGACGTACCAGCCAAATAAACTTCGTTCTCTGTTGCTTTAACATCGTAACGGTTAAGCGTCCATAATGCTAAACAATAGTAATCATACCACTCTTCAGGTAAACAGATTTTCAAGTCTGCTTTACGTCTAAGGTTTGAAGGAACAACTTTCCACATACCTTGTAGGGCTGCAATAATATTTGTTTCATTGATGAAAGTTAATCCACCTGTGTTTCCTTCTACTGCTGTACCTGCTGTGATCCATTTCAACCAACCGTCATATTTATTTAGGTTCTCTACAACTGAATCATCATCACCTTGCCAATCTGCTGTGTCCAAAATTTGCGTCATTAACGCTCCTTTTCTTCCCAATAAATTGAGGCAATTGCTTGTGGCATTTCTTGAATACCTACTGTTGCACCTACTTTCATTTCGGTTTGCAACCAAGTACCTTCCATGCGTTTCAAACAAAGATTTTCTGCAAAATCAATATCTGATACAGTCACTAGTTTATCAGTGAAAGTAGTGGTGTCTGTTGGTGTAGCACGGTCACAACCAGCACCATCTAACATCGTTAGAGTGGTTGTCATAAAGTGCATTTTTGTTTGAGTCTTTACTCCTTTTGTTTGAGTAACCTCACTTGCCGTTAACAACGGGCTTCTTTGGATTGCCCCAATCAAAGGGAAATCTCTGTTTTCAATGTAAGTTGCTAATGCACTTACTATCGGATTGGTATCTGCCATAATCTTTTATTTAAGGGCGTCTGCCCATTTATTTTTTTTAGTTGAAAATACTTCTTGCTTTTTTACTACTGGCTCTGCTGCTGGTTCATCAAGAACCGTGACTAACAAGCCTTCAAATTTTGAGAACGCTTCACTCATTTTGTTTAATGCAACTGTGAGTTTTTCATTCTCGGCTTTGAGTTTTGTGTTTGACGTAACCAATTCAGCAACCTTTCTCAAAGATTTGCTCCCTCTCGGTACGCTCAATTAAACTCTTAACCTTTTGTGTAGTTTCTTTTTGATCTGTCATTGCGGCTTCATCACCTTCAATAACTTCTTCTTCTGTTACTTTTTCTTTTACTTCAGCAACGATTCCAGCTTCAGCAACAACGATAATTCTACCGTCTTGTAATTCATATTCACCTGCCGGAGCAGCAACCGCACCTTCTGGTGTTTCGATTACAAATGCTGCACCGCTTTTCACCGCTGGTCCAATTCAGATCTTGTAGTACCATCCATTAACAAAAGAGATTCAAATTTC
>JADJEU010000019.1 GCA_016709005.1 Crocinitomicaceae bacterium
GTAATCCAAAGTAAGTATTAATTAAGTTAATGTTTAAGTCTGAAGTCTTCATTTTATTTGTCGCCTATTAATACTCCAAATGTAAGTAAAAGCTATTGAATTTCAATTTGGCTGCAGTAGGAACAGTCTGATAAATGCAGAATCGGTTTATGATTGCGGAAGGTCATACCATTGCAGTTAACGAATGGGGCTTTGCGTTGGTGGGCATTTGAAACTATCAACTGAATGCCCGCAATAAAAGGTAATTAAATGATACACTTTTTACGATCGCACTTCGTGCCCACTAACGCATAAGCCCATGTTATGCCCAGTTGTGTTCATTTCTGATTAATGTTTCTAAAAATGTTTTTGCGTCATTAATAATGTCGCCTCTATGCCAGGCAACTTTTTTCAGTTTTTCTTTAAGGCCCTCACTATTCCATTGTTTATATTCAGAAGGTATCGGTACATCATCTAACAGGCTTTCGTAACCTATTCCAAGAGTTATAGGAATAAAATTTTCACCAGTGTCAAAGTAAAGTTTACGAAGCTTGCGTGTGGCCAATACCAGGTCGATTTTGTTTTCAATAATATCTACTAAAAGTTTTTTAGTCCGCCAAATATTGAATTCTTCATTGTCAACGAGGGAGAATATTTTGTCCTTGAGTCGTGTAAAACTGTCTTTTTGGTTATAATTGAAAGAAATTAAGTCATGGTGTAAGTCAGCTTGCAATTCTTTTTCAAGATTGACACTGTACTGATAAACCCATTGTTCAAAGTCCTTAACGGTTATCTCATCGTCAAGAAGTTGGAGAAATGTCTGCTTCGTAGTTTCGGTTAGATGGTGCATTTACAATTGGGCATAACGAATGGGGCTTTGCGTTGGTAGGCATTTGAAGCAACCAACTGAGCCTCACAATAAAGGTAATTAAATGAAACACTTTTCTTGTCCGCACTTCGTGCCCACTAACTCAAAGCCTATGTGCCTGTTGCACAACTCACCAAACATAGTGAATAAGTATTTATAATCAGGATTTGTTATGAAGTACAGTGTGCTGATCTTTGCAGCATGCAAGGCAGAAAACACATCACACCAAAGATGTTTTACCAGGTTCACCTCGATGAGCTGGTTCCACAAGAGAATTTTTACCGCAGACTGGATGCAGCCATTGATTTGCAGTTTGTTAAGGATAGGACTGCACGCTATTATGGCAGCGAGGGACAGGACAGCATCGATCCGGTAGTGTTTTTCAAGATCTGTTTGGTGGGTTACCTAAACAATATCGGTTCGGATCGCCGCCTGATGAGCTATTGCAGCAACTGCCTTGACGTTCGGCTGTATTTAAAATATGATATCGATGAACCGCTTCCCTGGCACAGTACCATCAGCAGGACCAGGCAATTATATGGGGAAGAGGTTTTCCTCGAACTGTTCAAAAAGGTATTGAGCCTTTGTATAGCTGCCGGTATGGTTCGGGGTAAACGCCAGGCCATTGACAGCGCTTTAGTAAAAGCCAATGCCAGCCTGGATAGTCTGGAGCAAAAGCAGATACTGGATGACGTGGAACGGTACAGTACAGAGCTGAATGAAGAAAGTGAATTCAAAATAAAAAGCAGCATCCATTACTCCACAGGATAAATCAGGTACGACAGTGAGTAAAGGAAAAAACAAATCCGTGGAGCAGCAACATGAGTGGAAAAAGCAGGCTTATAAAGATATGCCCGGAGGAAGTGGCCATAAGGATGGTGATGAAGATGGTGACCGTGTAAGGCCCAGGTTCTTAAGCAACCACACCCATTATTCACCTACCGATCCTGACGCCCGCATTGCAGTAAAACCGGGCAAGCCCCGCCAGATGAACTACTATGCGCAAGTGGCAGTGGATGAAAGCCATCATGTGATCACGGGTGCAGGCAGTGATTTTGCCGATAAGCGCGATAGCGAATGCCTGGCACAGATCCTGGGTCAAACGATCAGCAACTTAAAGGAAAATGATATTGTCCTGGAGCAAATCACTGCTGATACCGGTTACTCCAGTGGCAGCACACTCCAATACTGCAGTGAACATCACATAGATGCGTTCATACCCAACTTCGGTCAGTACAAACACAGTCGTGAGGGCTTTATTTATAACGAAACGAAAGATCAGTATGAATGTATGCGCGGCAATATGGCGATCCTGCCATTCAAAAAAATAAGATACAGTTTTGACAAGCATGCGATGAAGGTTTACCGAAGCGACAACAGTAAATGCAAAAGTTGTCCGTTAAGAAGCAGTTGTATTGGCAAGGGCGACTATAAAAAGATAGAGCACAGCATCCACAAGCCTTTGTATGATGCCATGCATGAAAAGATGCAAACCCCTTATGCCAAACAGCTCATGAAAAAACGCAGCAGCACCGTAGAGCCGGTGCTTGGAACGCTGCTCAATTTTGTAAACCTGCGCAGGTGCAACACACGTGGCATTGAACAAGCCAACAAACATGTGATGATGGCTGCACTCTCCTACAACCTCAAAAAGTATTTGAAGTTTACCAGCCGGAAAGTGAATATAAAAGCGCAGGCGATGACTACAGAATTAATAAATACGCTGGACAAGACCTTTTCAGGCCTATTTCTAACCTGCAAGGCCGTTAAGTGTACCATTTTGAAATATCGGCTCAGAATAAGTTGTTGACCCCAAAAATCAATCCTTCAAACCGTTCTGAAATAAATTCCTGATAAAAAACAGAAGGCTTCTGTTTTTATTGAAGTTGTGCAACGGTTACCCATGTTACCTGCTGCCCTACTATGCTGTCTGTCCATTTTTGTTGTCCTTTATTACAATTGTCGAGATTGATTTTGCGTAAATAATAGCAATCAGTCCAACAACTATTTTGATAGCTGATGCAATAATGAAATTAGTGTCAAAGTCTTTGGTCGGCATACTACTTTGAACAAGTTGAATGTGGTTCTTTAACTTAAAAGCAAAGTCAGGAAGTGTCCAAACAATTGAGAGAAGCCCCATAATTACAAGTGCCATTTCGTAAATAACTTTTCTGTCTGCGAATAAGGAAGAAGTCTCTTCGTAGTCTGTCGGTTTGCAAACAAACTTTGTAATTGTCTTAGTTTTAAATGTCAAAAATGCTGCAAAAAGAATTACAAAAGCAAAGTTGGCAATACTCAAGATGAAAAATGGTGTCTGGTCAAAGTCGCCAAATGCGTCAGGGTTTTGTTTTGCTTGGGTCATGACTGTTAATGTTGTCAGCATGTCACGCAACAATGCTATTGACGTGAAGAACAAATACAGTCCAAGTATTTTAATTGCAATTTCGTAGATGTCTGATTTTTTCATTGTCTGTTGTGTCGTTGCTTAGGGTTGCAGGTAACAAATAGTCGAGTAACCGCAAAAAGTGTGTCGTCAGGATGAAGATAGCAAAACGGTTGATAGCTTTTTGCGGTTTACTCGCTGTTGACCGACCCTATGGAGTTAGTATGGATTGCCGGGTGATTGATATGTCTGGCAACACCTTGGTTTTATCTGAAGAATGTGTCGCTGATAGACGTTCCATTGACTATCCTGGATTGAAAGGAGTAAAGGAGGCATTAGAGGATTGACAGGTAGTGTATGTAAATGGCAAAATTGCATGGGTGGCGTGATTTTTTTAAGTCCGGCACAAAGTAGTCCTGTTGCACCGGTGCGCATTTTGAGAACAGGGATTATTATTTTTGTTTTAATCATTGGTGATAGCTGTTATGGTGATCTTCCCCGCTCCCATGTTTTAACCAGTATCATGGTGCCTTGCTTGCAATGAGGACACGCATCAAGGTCGATTCCCATGAGTAACCTTAAGCGTTGCTTGTAATCCAGGGCCAGAACAGGTGGCATCAGTGGGAAGTCAATTTGTTGAGCAATCTGTTTTAATTTTTTGGTTTTATCACGATTGCTCAGAAAGCCGTAGTGACGGATCTTTACAAAACGGGCCGGCAACATATGCTGCAACCACCTTCTGATAAACTCTTCTCCTTTCAAACACATCTGCTTCGTAGTTGCGCCATCACGGTAATCTTTATAATTAAAATGTACCTCGCCATCTTCGATTTTAATGAGCCGCTGATTGCTGATGGCTACTTTGTGCGTGTAGCGTCCAAGATATTCGACTACCTGCGCCGGCCCGCCGAAAGGTATTCTGGCATCTACCACCCACTTTTTTTGATACAGCAGCTTAATGATGTCCGCTATCGCCATTGTATCGGGAGGTGTTTGTAGGGTTACCCGTTTTTTTGAACCGATTGCAGCTGATAACTTCGATAAAAATATCCCCCTGTACACCACGCTCATGGCTGATTGAGGAAATAAAAATTTTCCGCTGACCTGTTTTGGTAAACACCACTTTTGCTCCATGGTAATTCCACCACCGGCAACAATGCAATGGAGGTGAACATGGTAATTCAGTTGTTGCCCCCAGGTATGCAGGATGGCAATCATACCCGGTGTTGCACCAAGGTATTGACCATCTTGTCCGAATGTGGCAATGGTTTGCCAGGCACTGTCAAATAGCAGATCATAGAACCACTTTTCATTAAACCTCATCCAGGCGTTGAGCTCGTGTGGAACAGTGAAAACGATTGGTAGTAATTGATGGGCAGCAGTTCTGAGCGACGTGCTTCGATCCATTCTTCCTTTTTCATACCCCCGCATCCGGGACGGTGCCGGTTGCGGCACGAGTTATAACTGATGCATGGCGCCACAACTATCGCAGGCCTCCATGTCCGCCCTGTGGCCGTGCGACAGGTAGTGATCGCTGTTATGGTGTTGTGTTGCCCGGCGCTGAGTGTATGTTTTTGGAGAAACGAGGGAAGAAAGGCAGTGAACACATCACTTACTTCAGTCGCTGTTCCATACATCCAGTCAATTGGGTTTGGAATGGTTTTGATGCGGTTTCGCTGCACGTGGAGGTAGACCAAAGTCGTGTGAATATTACCGTGCCCCATCAGCTTTTGAATCGTTACCAGATCAATACCAGACTCAAGCAGGTGCGTGGCAAAACTGTGGCGCAGTGAATGAATACTGTAATGGGTATCGAAGGCAGCCCTCTTGCAGGCACGGTACATAATCCATTGGATAATACGATCACTGACAGGCTTGCCTTTTGTTTGTCCGTTGAACAGAAAGGTTTGCGGTCGGTAGTCTTTGTATTAGCAGCGCAGCTCTTGAGCAATGGTGCGGACAGCAGCGTAAAGCGCTCTTTATTGCCTTTTCCGCGGCGAATGCGGATGCGCATGTTTTTTGCTGTCGATGTCTTCGATACGCAGTTTTTTAAGTTCACTTAGTCTCAATCCGGCCGAATAAATGAGCTTCAGTATCATGCGTTGTTTAAGACCATGTACCTGATCGAACAGGGTCTGCACTTCTTGCTGCGTCATCACAACAGGCAGCTTATGCTCTTTTGCGCGGGAGGATGATACTTCCCAGGTTAAGCGGTTTACCAATGATCCTGCGAAACAGGAATTTACATCCGCAAAGCACAGGTGAATTTTGGCCCAACTGCAGCGATACTGCAGCTGTAGCCACCTGATGTAACAGATTACATCATCCTGTTCGAGGGTAAGTGGATCCTTTTGAGGATAGTAGCTAAGCAGATAACGTACTTCACTAACGTAAACTTTGATGCTGCTTGGGGAATAATTACTGGCAAGCATCATCTGCTGCATCTTATCTAAGAATGCAACGTGTTGTGGATTTAAATTTTTTTCATCAGTTTAAGTTTAGATGAAAACTACGAACTATAAAATTGGCAGGACTCCCGAAGGGTAGGTTCAACGTTTTGTGGGTTTAAGAAGTTGGCGATTTCGGAGACGAAAACTGTCTGCCAGCACAAATGTTTCATGCGAAGACTGAATGTTCATTTAACCACTGAACCGCCAATTTCTTAAACCCGCTGTTACCGGATGCCCTTCTGTCTGTCCGAAGTGGTGAAGTGTCAAGTCCGCACACACTTTGTCCGAAACGATTTACATTCAAAGCGGTGTCTGTCAGGGTTTGCATTGTGCGGTGGAATGAAGTTTTATTTTTTTGAAGCGAGGGAAATTTTTTGTTTTTTAATTTTTCTTGGGAGGGAGAAAAAATACTCTCTTGCAATTTTTGGTTCGTGCGGTTGGCTTGTGCGAATTGCAAGAGTGTATTTTTTGTGTGTAGGCTTTTCATCATATCTACTTACCTCCAAAAAGAAAATATAAATAATATGCTGTAACTGAAATTGGATTGAAAAGAAACATTACAAACGCCTGATTTTGTCTGAACGAAATATATCTACTAGCAGATTTGATTTCTTCCTCTGTAAATTCAAAATCTTGTTGCATTGGTAGTTTCCTAATTGAGTTCTTATTGAGTAAATATTGAGAACCATTTAAAAGTAATTCAGAAAGAAGAACCAAACCGTAACATATAATAGAAAGGAAAAGGAAAATATTGCTTCCTGAAAACAAGGCTATGGTTGCAAACAAAAAAATCAAAAGTGTTGGAAAGCGGTTTGCAATAAAAAGTAATGAAGGTTTTCTTACTCGCTGTTTTGCAATTCTTACAAGCAAAGTCAAGTAAATTGAGATTCCTGCCGCAGCTCCGTTTTTTGAGTTTGCAGTTTCCTGTGAGAGGTAAAAAGTGTTCTCGCTTGGATTGTAGTAATCGCTTGAATATACTTTGCCATCCTGTATTATTTTAATGTCGTAAACATTGGTGGAAAATGTTTCAATTATCTGCTTGCCTGTTCTTGTCGTTAGTATTGATTGAAGTTCTGAAGTAATTTGAACTAACTGTTTTTGAAATTGCTTGTTTAGAAAAATACCGATTAAACCAATAACAACTAACACGGCAACATAAGCATAAATCATAGTGAAGATGTGTTTTTACGGTTAATGAATATTGTGATGATTAACGCAACTCCCACTACCACATCAACTACATTCCAAACTTCTCTGCCCAAAGAAATTTTAATTAGCGGCTGAAACAAAATTGCAAGTGCAGCAAAAATGAAAGCAAATAACTTGTCATTTCTTTCATAACTCTGATAGGAGAGAAAAGCAAATCCAACCATCGCTGCCAATCTTTCAAACTGATAATAGCCATAAGGTAAGTCAGCCAAACAGATAAAGAATAAAATTGCAAGAATTGCTTTGATTATTTTTTCTGCCATTGTGTTTTGCTTTCTGATAAATTTTTGGAAACGCCTTTCACTACATATAAAGTCGTAAAGAAGCAAAGAAAACCCGTTGCAAACATTCCTATTAAGAAACTAAAGAAATAAATAAAATCTTGTGATGCTGGAAAAAAGGAGAAAACAAATTTCGGTATTTTCCAAACTATAAACCAAAGAATAAATATTGTTGTTGCAAATCCAAATGTCTTTTGCAGTTTACTTTTTTTATCCTCGCTGCTAAACCAATTCATGATTAAAGTAACTGGTGTTAGTAAAAGCATTGCTAAAACCAACATTGCAAAGGCAAAGAGAACAACATTTTTCCATCAATTATTTCTTTGGTGGTCTTTACAAATTCTTGTCTTGCGGTGTTGCTATCAGAAAACATTGTCCTAAATGCTTCCGCTGTATAATTTGCAATCTTTGCAACCTCGGTAGAGAAGGAAGAAGTTGATAGAATGACAATAGAAATTAACGCTGCACTGATGTAAATTATCCAAGGAACAAAGCGAAATATTTTTTGTAAATATTTTGGCTTATTGAAAAATGCGAAAGGTAAATCGTCTTGATGAATCTTTGCTTTATCTTCCTCATCTGCTGACATACCAAGAGGTCTGATATGACTGCTGAAAGGCAACCAACCTAAAATAAATTCTGTTCCCAATATCTTCTCCTTATACAAAGCAAACCAAGCATTGGCAAAAAGTCCGAACTCCACAATTTTGATTTTCCAAATCAAACATATTAAAGAGTATAAGACATTTGAAATAAACAGGCACGCAAAAAATAGCATACCTAAATAAAAAGCATTGACACTAAAATATTCCATCACTTGAAACCAATTTTAGCTCTGTCTGCTTTATCATCATCATCAGGAGATTTTGGCAACAAACTAAGAAGTCCAAAATTTATTTCTCTTAATCTGTCAAAGTTTTTATTCGTGATAGCTAAGTGTCCTGCTTCAATTAAACTTTTCGCTTGTTCCTGGTCATTAAATCTTTGAGGGTTTTCAATCAATCGTTTGAATCTTGCTTCAAGAAATGAAGGAGTTCGCCAAAGAATATTGCTTCCTAAATTAATCATTTCCTCAATTGCTTCCGTAATTTTTAAAGGTGCGCTTGAGTTAAGAAATGCTTGCTCTCTTCCAACTATCTCACCGAATATTTTTTGGTCATGGTCATTACCGTTATCGTCTAAAATTTGTTTGCACCATTCTTTATCCTCATTATACTTTATCTTTAAGAGTGCCATTTGCTTGTCCTTAGTGATTTCAAAAAACTCTTGAGCGTATTTTCTTTTCTTATCATCAAACTGATATTTTTTAGCCGTAACATCATCACTCTGTAAAGTGTTTACATTTTCTTCCAACTCATTCATTTGTTTTTTCAAAACTGTTAGTTGGTCGGCTACTTCGTAATCTTCTCTTTCTACTGCTAAAGCGGTTTCAGTTTCAATTCGTTCACTCAATGATTCAACATCGGTTTTAAGTTGGTCAACAGTAGTGCCTCTTTCTCGGTCTGTATAAGGCATGTTAAACTCTTGGTCTGACATGTGTAAATAAGCAGATATTTTAACATCATGGCTTTCTGATATTTCAATTTTAATTTCAATTTCAGTTCCTCTTAAAATGTCTCTTGAAATTTGTTTTCCATTTATTTCAAAATACCCTACTGTATTTAGTGCCTCTGCAATTGATAAATGAGAACCTTCTAAAACATGAATACGAATTTTATCTTCCGTTCCTTTTATTATTGACTTGATTAATGTGTAGGTCTTTTTAAATCTTAAAGGCAAAATAGAACCTTTTTGAAAACACAATTCAAGTTTAGTTGAATCAATAGAATCTGATTCAAGTTCTAAACAATAATCATGGGAAATAGGAGTTCCCATGGAACCCACTCCGTTTGAAATCCCGATTAATTCAACATCAGTATCAACAACATTATTTTGTCCATCAAGAACAACGAACCTAAAAGAGTTGTAAGAATCTTTGACAAGTGGAAGGTCCTCTGAAATTCTTGAAGTAAGTTTTTTTCTTCCGCTATCGTAACCTTTATCATCTCTGCTAATCTGATAAAATAACTCCTCTATATTTCCATCAATTCTTGCAGCAAGAATTTCAATTTCTTCTTGTGAAACTTTTTGATAAGCAAGGCGAATTTTAATTCCACTAACTGTTTTAGTTGATTTTTCTTGTTCAAAGTTTTTCTCTTTTGTTCCCGCAAAGCGTGCTGCACCAATTGCAATTGCTGTAATTGGTTCAATGTCGCAATTGATTGGTATTTGTAAAATTTCTTCAACACGCTTTCTTACATAAGGAATATAAGTAGAACCACCAACCATAAGAGTAAATTGAATATCGGATGGTTTTAATGAATTGCGAACAAGAATTTTCTTAATCATTTCAATCGTTCTATCAATTTCATCTTTTATTAAACTTTCAAATTCAGAACGGGTTAAGTCCATGCTCGTATTCAATTCCTCATTAGAATCGTCAGAAATATTTTCAAGAGGAATTTCTGCCGAAGTTTTATTTGACAAAGAAATTTTTGCTTGCTCGGATAAATAAAGCAATCGTGAATACAAAGCGTTTCGCTTTGGATTCAACGATTCGCTTTTGAGTTCATTTTCTAAGTTGTTGAATTTATAATTCTTGTTCATAAATGGAATTACAAATTTCTCAACAATCAAATTATCAAAGTCAGCACCACCAAGAAAATTGTCTCCTTCGTGGTCAAGCACTTTCATTTCTCCATCTTTTATTTTTATCAACGCAACATCAAATGTTCCACCACCTAAATCATAAACAAGCCATTGTCCATTTACTAATTCTTGTTCTTTACGCTTATTGGCATAAGCCAAACTTGCTGCAACGGGTTCAGGTAAAGTAACGACTTGTTTAAATCCTGCTAAGTAACCAGCTTCTTTTGTTGCGGTGATTTGAGGCAACTCAAAAGATGCAGGAACAGTGATAACAACTGCTTCTACCTTTTCACCAGTGTGAATAAAACCTTTTAATTCTTTTAGCACTTCGGCAGAAAGTTCAATAGGTGTTTTGGATTGATTGATGCTTGGCACTTTGAAACTTTCGGTTGTTCCCATCTTTCTTTTGAAGGTGCTAAAAACATTTTTAGAATCTTTTTCTAAATAGGTTCGTGCCCTGCTGCCAACAATAATTTTGTCGGACTTGTAATACACAACTGATGGAAGTGTTTCTCTCCCTGTCTCTAAAGGGTTTCTGAAAACTTCAACTTCCCCTTTTACAAATTTGGCTATTGCGGAATTTGTTGTTCCTAAGTCAATGCCATAGTTAATCATCTTTTCCATGTGTTACTGATTTTGATTTTTAGTTTGAACTATAACAATTGCTTTTTGAATTATCATTTTTTGATTTCCAATTTGCCCGTAAATAATTGGTTTTAAAACTTCAATGATTTCAAGATTTTCGTGACTTGCTCCTGAAATCTTTGCATCACAATCTGTTCTTGTTTCATCATAGTTTTCTCCGATTGGGTTATGATAACTTAATCCTTGTCCATCCGATAACATTTCATTTACAAAGAAATCTTTCAGGCGGTCAATATTTCTTTGAATGGAATTCTGTTCCTGAACTTTCTTCAATTTATTTTCAATCTCAAAAATCTGATTGAGAATTGTCAAGTAGTTTTTTGGAATTTTTAGAGTTATATTATTCATTTTATAAAAATTATTTAGCGGTTAAAATCTGTTTCTGATATTTTTTTTGAATGAAAATCTCTTGAATCATTTATTCCCATTGAAGTAAATTCAATATTGAGGGATAGTTCAAAAGATGGTAAAGTCCAATGCGAAACAATGTAATCTCCTTCTCTTGTGTCGGGTTTCTTTACTTTGTAGTAGTCAAGTTTTTCACTTCCTTTTTCATAAACTGCGTCTCTCATAAATTTGACAATACATTGTCCTTCTTTGGTGAATTTTCTAAAATCTTTTCCGTAAGCGATTTTCAAATAGTATATTCCTTCGGGAATATTATTTATTGAATAATCATCTCCTGCTTTTATGTATGCGATTCTTATACATTCACCGTAAGTATCCATGAGTTTTACAACTACATCTGCGTTAGTGCCGACATGAATTAAAAGTTGATTGTCTAAATCCTTGTCATATCTTGGAGTAATATTTTCACATTCAGGATTATCACCTGTATTTGAATTTTCCTTTTCCCAATCTTTGTATTGTTCAGATGCTTCAATTGTAATTAAATACTTTGCTGAAACAAATCCTTCTGTTCCATAAAAGGAAATCTTCCACCAGTCGGGGTTGTCGGAATTGATTACAGAAACAACATCACCTGAAGCAAGTTTACCAACAATTTCTGCTTTCGTGTTTGGTTCTGTTCTGACATTTAAAGTCGGTGTGTTTACTACATAAGAATCTTGTGAGTAAACTTTGTTTGATGAAAGCAATGCAATCAAACAAAAAGAAAAGAGTAAAATATTTTTCATCTGCTTATTGTTTTAAAATTTTATTTCTCCTGTATTCTGTGAATCTGTCGGTTGTTTTTTCTTGGTTGGTTTTGGCTTATTGGTGTTTTTCATTTTTGAATTTACGAAGGTAATAGAATCAACCTTTGAAACTTTGCTTGAATTTGATTTGCCAAAATTTATTTCTCCTGTTGAAGATTCAGTTGAAACATTCTCTGTGTTTGGTTCGCTTGAATATTCAGTTGACTTCTTTTCTTGAAAAGAATTGGAATCGGGGTTTGGCAATTCAGAATTTCTTGAAAAAATATTATCAGTGATTCCAGAACTGTAAGTTAGAGTAGCGATTAAAGAAAGAATTAAAAACAGAAATGGAATCCATTTCTGTTTTTGTAATGACTTTTTCTTGTTAGGAAAATAATCTAAAATATGCTCGTATGAAAAAAGAAAAAAGTAATACGCTACAAATAATCTTGCTACAAAAATGTTGAAGAAACCAACTATTGCACCGACAATAAAAATGAGTGTGTTTCTGATTATTGCACCAATTGAGAGTTCTTCTTTCTTGTATGACTTGTAGGAATAGCCAAGAGTAACTATTAAGAGTAGCAATTGAACGCTTAAAATAAAATATTGAACTGGTCGGTAGAAAAAGCCAACAGCCATGCACAAGATTAAACCAAGTGCAAAAAGGTTTGATTTTGATTTGGAAGAATTTACTTCTTCGGTAGTTTCTTGTTGTGATTTGTTTCCGTGTTCTGACTTTAATGTTATTTGTTGAACAACTTGTTTGTCAAAATTTCTCTTGATTGTGGTGTAAGCACTTGAAACATTTTCTGCAACATCTCCATCAGCATTTATGCTGTAAGCAATACTGATTAAATCGTAAGCAACTTTGTGTTTGTGATGTGGCTCGTTGTTTACAGTAATTGCAAGCGAACGGACTTTTGTTGCAATTTGATTTCTTACACTCTGAAAATTATCTGAAAGAGAATTTAATTTTGCTGGGTTTGCTATTTCATAAATCTCTTTGTCTAGAGCGTAAAAGTCAGATGAAATGTAATTGCTTTCTCCTTCCTCTATTTCATTTGTGATTGTTTCAATTTCCGTTGCTTTTTTTTTCCACCAATTTAATAATTGATTTTCTGCTGTTTCCTTTTTGGGGGTTTCTGTTTTGGGTAAGCCACTTGTGTAATTGTTTTTAAGCGTGTAATAATTTTTTATGATTCTTTGTTTACAAAGTCCATCTGTCTCAATGTTATTTGCAATGTCAATTATCTTGTAAGAATATTCATAAACTTTATGCTCGTTATTTATTTCTATTGCTAAGTCACAAATTGACTTTGCTAATTGATTTCTGACATTTGAAAAATAAGAGGGTAAGAGATTAAGTAATGGAACATTTACTTTTTCAAGTATGGCATTGTCAAGCCCTACGAACTTCTTGGAAAGGTATGGGCTTTTATTACTTTCAATATCTTTAGTGAACTTGCGTATTTCTTCTTCCAATTCCTTGATGAAAGAGTGTGTTGATTTGAAACATTTATCAAAATAAGCTTCGTTGGTAATTGGTTTAACAGATAATATTTTTGAAACTGCTTGCTGATTCCATTTTTTAAAATTGTCAAACAAAACTTTATCGTATTGTTCCGAAAATAATTGACTTATGAAATCAAGGAACTCTGGCAATTTGTAAATGCTTTCTGCTTGGTAGTTATCAAAGAAACTTATCTTGCCCGAAGTCAAAAATCTTTTTAAATGCTTATGCTGATAAATGAAAAAGTGAAATTCGCTTTTGTCTTTGTTATCTAAATCATCAATGGCTCGGATGCAATCCGATTTATTTAACTCAATGTCTTGGTGAATAATGGTGTCCGTATCTCCCAGCTCAATCTCTGCAAGCAATTTTTTCCTTGCCCGTTTGATTGTAGCGGAATTCACATCAGAAAGATTCTCTGATGTAATTTCTAATAGCTCGTATGGATTGATATAGTGCATTAGAATTCAAAAAGGGGGGGGGGGAAAAAACCCTCATATTTTTTTGGGGGGGGGGTGTGGGGGGGAAAAAAATGAAAGTGTGTTTTGTGCGGTGGCAATAAAATTAAAAAACAAAAAATGTGCGTAGGCAAAAAATAAAACTTCATTGCGTTGGCTGGCCGGTCTGGCAGTCTGTCGTTCGGTTATGTAGTCCAAAATTGCTCGTTTCATGTCTGTCTGTTTAATGTTAGCACTGTCGTCATAGGGTTTCCGGTAACGGTTTGCAGCTACAAGAAGTTGGCGATTTTTACCACAAATGTTCATACGAAGCACCAAAGTTTGTTGAACCAGAAAACTGTCATACGAAGCACTGAACCGCCAATTTCTTGTAGGTGCTGTTAGCAGATGCCCTTCTTGTCTGTCGTGGGTTTCGCTGTCTTTGGTGCGGTTGGACAGACACACTCTTTGCCAAGTTTTGGCTTGCGTGTCGGCTTGTGCGACTTGGCAATGTGTGTGGCTGTGAAGCGTTGGCATTTCTGTTAGTTAATGTTTTTTTCTACTGTTTTTATTTCTTCTTCGTTCAGTTCGTAAAGTTTGTAAACTAAAGTGTCAATTTTGTTTTCTAAGTCTGTTGTGTCTGTTGAATTGTCTTGTGATTTCTTAGTTAAGATTTGGTCAACAATGGTTTCAATTTTTTCTCTTGCGTTTTAGTGTCTGCAAGTTTTATAGGCAGATTTTCAACTGAAGAAATTCTCACTTGCGGAAAAATGTCACCACCTTGCGAATTTGTCTTACGATAATAGAACTTGAATAAGGTCGAGTTGTAAAGTCCCAAAACATATTTTGTTTTAAATCTCTTGTCTGTAATGTGTGTGCTGTGTAATGTATGCTCATAATACCTTTTGTCATTGTCATATGTTGCAATAATTTCTTTCGCCACAAATCGTGAAAGAATTTTTTCACGCTTAAATATTTTTTCATCTCTCATCCAAAGTCCAGCCCTTTTGCCGTCCTTTCTTTTCACTTCTTCTTTCATCATTTCTTCGGGTTTGTAATTTACCCAAACATCTGTGTCAGTCAAGGAATATTTAAAAAGGTGCTTACCGAAGTAAAGTTTATGGCAATCCTTGTCTTTCTTTTTGTCAATGTATAAAAGGTCTTTGATTGTTCCTGCCACAATTCCGTCTTTCACATCAGCAATTTCTTTTACTTTAAGTGTGTCTTTTTCAATTTTTGAAATTAGGTTGTCAAATTTGGTATTTATTTCTAAACGGAAAATAATCTCTTTATCGTTTAAGATGTTTGTTACTTCTGTTTCTGAAAGCGACTGCAACTCTTGCATTGTAATTTTAAATGCTTTGTATATAGCTTTTGTTGCTGGATAATTTTCTACAATTACACTATCTACTTGGGCATCTTCAAATACTTTATCATCAATTTTTACAACGGTAACTCCGTGATTATCGCAAACTATTTTACGGGCTGTAACAAATTGTTTGTTGTTTAAAAACTTTCCTGGAATAATGTAAGTGAAAACTCCAGTTGGCTGTTTGATTTGCATTGCTTTCTCGATAAATAGAGAATACAAGTCAAATCTACCAGTTGCTGTTTTATAAATGGTTTCGTAAAATCTTCGATAATCCCAAGTAATATCTTCAAT
>JADJEU010000020.1 GCA_016709005.1 Crocinitomicaceae bacterium
AGTAATGGAAGGACGACCCAACCGACAACAATAGAGAATGAGAAAAACGACATTTAAAATATCAAAAATGGACTGCCCATCCGAAGAGCAAATGATACGGATGAAACTTGCCGACTTGACAAACATCAACTCGTTGGACTTTGATATACCTAACAGACAACTGACCGTTTTTCACACAGAAAACCATGACCAAATTTTTCAGCGACTTGACAACTTAAAATTTGATACTTCTCTTATTGATAGCGTTTCGGCAGACAATTACATTGCAACAACCGACAACACTGACCGTGAGAAAAAATTGCTTTGGCAAGTTTTAGCCATAAACTTTTTCTTTTTTGCACTTGAACTTACGACAGGTTTTATTTCAAACTCAATGGGACTTGTAGCCGACAGTTTGGATATGCTTGCCGACAGTATTGTTTACGGACTTGCACTTTTTGCAGTCGGTGGGACAATGACCCGAAAAAAGAACATTGCAAAATCGGCAGGTTATTTTCAGTTGACACTTGCCGTTGTCGGTTTCATAGAAGTAGTCAGACGATTTGTTGGAACTGAAACTATTCCAGCATTTCAGACAATGATAATTATTTCAATTTTTGCACTTATTGGTAACGGACTTTGTTTGTATCTACTGCAAAAAAGTAAAAGCAAAGAAGCACATATGCAAGCCAGTATGATTTTCACATCTAATGACGTAATTGTAAACCTTGGTGTAATTGTCGCAGGCGGACTTGTTTACTTTACAAACTCAAAATATCCTGACCTTATCGTTGGGACAATTGTATTTTTCATCGTTGGACAAGGAGCATTTAAAATTCTAAAACTATCAAAATGACGGACGAAAGAAGAACCACTACTGCTAACAGCGGTTTGGCAAAAGGCGGGGTTTCGTGCTTCGTAGAAACATTTGTGCAAGGTTCAACATTTGTGCTTCGTATGAACTTTAGTGCTAAAAATCCCACTCTTCGCCAAGCCGCAAAACGTTAGTTGCCATTTTAAAATGCAAAGACAATTTCTCATATGGACAGTTTTTCTCGCTTCAACAATTCTGATTTGCTGTGAGGATACGTCACAGGCAATAGGCACCTCACAAACACCCGACTCTCCTATAATTCCATGCATTCAACTACCTTTTAAAATTCGCTGCGACAGCTTTCCAGGAGTTCATGACTCAATCAATTTCACAACACCGCCACCAAAATATTTAATCGAGGACACTTCTACTTTCTTCGGGTATATAGTTAAGGGTAATCTGATAGTTTTAATAAAAATAAAAGGAATAATCAATCACCGATACTCTATACTTTAGACAAAGAACGTGAAATGCTTGACTCCTTAGCACTCTTCGATAAGCCCTGCTATAGTTACATTTCTACTGTAAAAAAATTCGGAGTAGACAGCGATTACCTACCTTGGATTGAAATTACAAAAGACTTGACCGTTATTCGGACAGACACTTCGTATAAACATAGACTTGAACAGGTTGAATGCGTTCCTCCGAGAGGTAGCATGTGTCCAAGCTTCGTTACTGATACACTAATCATGGTTGACAAATTTATCATAGACAACAATCGACAAATCACCAAGGCAAAATAAACAGCAACTAACAGCAAATAAGCGCAAGCGGAAGACGCCCAATGTCTTGGGCCGCCTGCGCCTATTTGCCAACCGTTACCAGCAAGCGTAGAAAGACCAACCAGACCTCCAACAAACAACCAAAAAACGGCAGACAATTTCTCTGTAACTTGACACAAACCGACCTGACTTTACCGACACTCAAGCCGACCCAAATGGGTTTAAAAATTTTCCCACCGCACATTTTAAAAAATAATTTTAGCCAGCCGCACATCGGCACATTTGCAAAACCGCACAAGCCGACACACAACCCAAGTTTTGCAAAAGAGCCAATCCCCCACCCTTATAAGATTTTTATCTCGTTGAATATCAATGATGTAAAATATTCTGTAAAAAATCTTAGAAATAATTTGTATAGTTAGGATTCCTTACTATATTTGCGGCGGCAATAATGCCAAACAACAATAAAATACATAAAAAAATGGCAAAATCAATTTTCTATCACGCAGGATGTCCTGTATGTGTGAGTGCAGAGCACGACATCGTTAACCTAATTGGAGCAACTAATGTAGAAATCGTTCACATTGGCGAAGACCGCAACCGCATTGCAGAAGCCGAAAAGGCAGGTGTAAAATCTGTTCCAGCATTGCTAACACCAAACGGTAATGTGTTACACATCAACTTTGGTGCATCTATGACCGATGTAAAAGGTTAAAAAATTTCACCCAACAAGTTAGGAGTCCTAATTTTATTTGGGGCTTCTGACTTTATTTCAAACAATTAAATTTTAAAAAAATGAAACAAATATTTCTTCTTCTCGGACTTTCTCTTTTCGCAGTTCAAAGCTTTGCTTGCGACAAATGCGGTAACTACAACAATGATGATTTCCAAATCAAAAAGTAAGCGTAAAACACTCACCTGAAATTGGTGCAACCATTTGGGAAATTACCGTAAAAGGAACGGCAGGAAAAACCACGCCAACACCAGTAGGTCAACTCAATGGAGCACCTGTTTTGGGGTACGTTTTCCCAACTTCCTTGAAGCCAACTGATGTTGGATTTGGCGATACTGAAGGAATCGTGGCTTTAGCCCTTACTTCACATCCTGATTTTGACGACACTCCTCTTTGGGATGAAAATTCAGACCGCAATTTTGCCAATGACGGAATTGTTTGGCATCCGCATTGGGTAATCTTAACAGAAGACAAGCGAGTTGAAGGTGGCTTAGCTGTAAAACAATTCGACCCAAAAGACACAACAGTCGTTTCACCTCCAACTAACCCTGGAATGCCAATGTATATGGATTCCCCCGGCTTTCAGGTTATCACAAAAGGAAATACAATAAGAGTAGTTGTTCCCGATTATCGAATAAACAACAAAACGGATTTTTCCTTTGACGGTGTTGCAGCCTTTATGCAAGTAAATACAGGCGGTGATGGTGGACACGGTGGCGGAGACAAACCAATGCTTGGCGTTTACAAAGTGTATTCGGTAGCTAGTGGTAATTTATCCTTACCATACAAAGTAAAATAACACAAGAAAATGGAAATTTCAGTTTACGATACGGTCTTTAAAAAAGAAGATGGAACGCTACTTAAATTTGACATACTTGTTCCATCAAGTTTTACTGACTTAGAGAAAATTTACGAGTTCGGTAATTCCTTTTAAAAGCTGAAAATATTAGTGCCACTAACCTCATAAGTGCTGATGAATGTGCTTTTGTCATATAGAAGTAGCTACTAAAGCGATTGAAAATGATATAAGGCAAAAGGGGTATTCAATTTTTTAAGCACTGGGGATTCGAACCTTTAGTAAAATAAGCCAACTAATTTTGCCTTGTAAAGTTAGGAATCCTATCTTTACAAGGTTTTTATTCTCAACAAAATGAAACAAATAAACATATTGATTGCCATTGTCCTGTTACTAGGAATAACAACAATGGCACAATCAAACATCAAAACAGAAATAAAAATGAAAGTAGCAGTTTGGGACACCTATGTAACAAAAAAGATGGTAGCATAATGCACTTCGACATTATTGCACCCGAAGAAATTAAAGATACTACCATAATTTACGGTTATGGTAGAGAATATTTAAAAACCAAAGGACAAGAAGGTCAACCCTTAACATCAAAAGAATGTAGATTCTGCCACATCGAAACAGTGCGACCCCTATGGGAAGCTGAAATCAAACAAAAAGGGTATTTCATTATTGAAATGGAAAACTGTAAATGAAGAAAGTCATCACAAACCGAATGGACATTATGAAGAAATCATCTTTTCACTTAACGGAGCAAAACCAAAAAATTGAAAGTCGCATTGTTGTGGCTTTGGAACGAATTTCTGAAGCATTCAGAGTATTACTTTGGAATGAAAGCAAAGAAAACTCATTAAGTCCGATACAAATTCAAATTTTAATTTTCATATACTTCCATTCGCTGGAAAAGTGTAAAGTAGGATATTTGGCTGATGAGTTCAATATGACAAAAGCTACAATAAGCGATAGCGTAAAAATTTTGCTTTCAAAAGAATTAGTAAGCAAGGAGACTGACCCCATTGATACTAGGAGTTTTTCGCTATCACTCACAAACGAAGGAAAAAAAATAGCAAAGAAGGCATCATTATTTGCTTCATCAATAGAACAACCCATTGAAAAACTGACACAGGAACAAAAAACAATAATGCTTAATGGATTGCTGAAATTGATTTATGACCTAAACAAATCAGGCATCATCACTATTCAAAGAATGTGTTTTACTTGCTCTAACTATCAACTTGAAAAAGGTGTTCACTACTGCAAACTTTTGAAAAGTCAACTTGCCGAAAACGAATTGAGAATAGATTGTCCGGAACACAAATTGCAGCTATGAGTTTAATTGTTGAAAATTTAGCCAATATTAAACTACGAATAAAAAATGCAGCCGAATTTTCAGGCAGAAACTTCAATGATATTAAACTTCTATTAGCAACTAAAACAGTTTCGGCTCAAAATATTATTACAGCAATTGAAACAGGAGAAACCTTAATTGGAGAGAATAAAATACAAGAGCTAAAAGATAAATATGAAGAACTGAAAAATACACCACACCAAACCCATTTCATAGGACATCTTCAAACCAACAAAATCAAGGAAGTTATAAAATATGCTGACTGCATACAATCGATTGACAGAATTGAATTAGCTGAAAAATTGCAAAAGAGATTGGAATTTGAAAATAGAACCTTGGATGTTTTTATCCAAGTTAACACCTCTTATGAAGCAAGTAAGTTTGGTGTTTCACCCGAAAATACTTTGACTTTTGCTCAACAAGTTAAACAACTTGACAGACTAAATATTAAAGGTTTAATGACCATCGGACTTTTTTCTGCGGAAACAGAAAAAGTTCGCAAGTGCTTTCAATTACTAAAGAACATTCAGATACGAATGTTAGAAAAAGACTTACCTGTTTACGATTTATCAATGGGAATGAGTAACGATTTAGAAACAGCCATTGAAGAAGGCACAACGATTATTCGTGTTGGAACTGCAATATTTGGCAGACGACCTTATCCAGACAGCTATTATTGGAATGACAACAAAGAAGCCAACCCACAGTTGTAAGCACATTTGCAATTCACACAAGCCAATGCTCAATCCAAAAATTGCAAAAGAGCTTCCACCTTTCCCGACCGAAAAATTATTTTTTAAAATTTCCTTCCCTTCTAAAATTTTTAAACCCGCCAACACACAGCCGACACAAAAGCAGTAAACGGCCAGCAAAACACTTATCAGACCTTATTTCCAAGACACTGAAGACAGAACGCCAGCTGGTAACAGCGGTTTGGCGTAATGGCGGGTGACGTGCTTCGTAGAAACATTTTTGCTATATTTGAAGTGTGTGCTTCGTATGAACATTTGTGGTAAAATCCGCCACTACGCCAAGCCGCAAAACGTTGTGCGTCACCTTTGACGACCAGAACGTAACAAAAACTATCTGACAAAAAAAGAAATAAAATGAAACATACTCAACAACATTTAGAAAGTTCTGCGGACAAAGAATATTACGAAAAACAGATTTTAAAATTAACTGACAATCAAAAAGAGGAATTTGAGAGTTTAGTAATTAGACTTGAAAATGCAGGTGCGAAAAATCCATTGAGTTGGGCTAATAGCGAAGTGAATGAAAAAATCCCACAATTTGGACGTTTTCTTATGTTAAAATCTTTGTTTGACATTGCCAAATCAACAGAAGACAATATTTCAATGGCAGGAGATTTTGACGATGACTTTGAAGAAAAATTGGACGAAATAAAAGACAAAATTGGTGAAGAAAAATTATTTGACTTTCTAACTTCTTATTCAAAGGGCATTATTTACAATCTCATAGAATTATTAGACGAAGGAAACCGAGAAATTGACCGTGACAAAATCAGTTGGACACTTATAAAAACTGACGAGAATTTTGAGCCGACTGGACAAATAATTCAAGGACTTCACGAAGATTTTTTAGAATTTGAATACGAAATAAAATAAGGAGAACGCACAACAAGGGTTTTGCGTCAGGCGGGCTGAAGTGCAAAATTCAACGGCAGTTTTTCAATTAAACTTTAGTAATAATACCAGCTTTTGTGCTTCGATTTCCCGCCCGAACGCAAAGCCCCAAAACGTTGTGAGTAATTACCTGAAGACTTGAATAAGAGTTAAAACCAGCCGTTTTGAGACAAAAGTGTAAATTAGAACTCTAAATTCAGGAAGGCAAGAAATTCCAACAGCGGGAGAAAAGGTGACCTGAACACTCCCAAAATCAAAGTAAGGCAAAAAAAAATGAAATATTATGAGAAAATTTTTAAGCGGCTTTGTGCCAATCCTTATGCTTTTCGGAACAATTGGTTGCGAAAAGGAGAATAGTGAAACTATTGATTCACCGTTCACTTCAGAAATGCTAAACAGAAATTCTTCCTCTATTCCTTACTCTTCAATTAGGAACGATGATGGAATTTTAGCTTTTCACGATATGGAATCTGTAGTTCAAACTTTGGATGCTTTGGAGTCACAATATTTGAATATGGAAACAAATGATATCAATAGTTTTCCAGAATTGTCAGGTGAAGAACTCACTGAAATGGAAATTGAATTTGGTTATAACGAAAACAAACCATTTGAGGAGTTCGAATCTTATTTTTCTTTTTCATCTCTTCGAAAATTGATTTTATCAAGAAGTCTTGCTTTCGATAAAAGTAATGTTGAAAATGATCCTGATGACAATTTTGTTCGTGAGATAAACATCAGGACAATTTTAAATGAGCGTTATGAATTGAAAATTGGTAACTCGTATTACAAATTTTTCTCTGGAGGTTATATCCAAATTGTTGATGGTGACAGATCCAAATTGGAAGATTTAGAAAGAGATATTACCTTGGCTCTAGGAATGTCGAATGTGATCATTGAAGGAGAACTTGGTGATGATCGAGCTGCTGGATGCAATTCTATGCAATTTGATACTTATAACGCCTACAATTCTTCTGTAACTCGTCGAATTAAATGCCAAATATCTCACCAAACTTGGCCTTGGAATCGTTATGTTCTCGCCGAAACCACAAATTACAAAAAGAAAAATTCGGGTTGGGATAAAATCAGAACTTAAACGAAATGTCGCGTATATGGTCATATTTCAGATTGGGAAGTAATCGGAAAAGACACTATAGCAAATTGCGATAAACAGTTGGAATTTAATACATCTACTGGAGTTTATAGCGACCAAAACAACGTAAAACATTGGAAGCATAAAATTTTCGTACAGACAAAGACTAAAACTGGTTGGGTTAAATGTTATCATGAAGGCTATCATTCACCTTCATTAACATATACCAGTACATTAACTTGGTAAAATTCTAATATGGGAAAAATAATTCGAATTGCCGCAATTCTTCTGTTCACACCTTTAATTTCAAATGGTAAAGCACCTTTCGATGTGGAAGACACTTTGCGCACTTATAGTTCGAATTATTTTTCCCTAATTGGTTCAACTGGTTTGTATAATCGAGTAAGGACTTCACATGATACGGACAATTTTCTTTCAAATAGAAATATGTTATCTGGAGAATTTGGTATCGGTTACTTTCATCATTCGAGTAAATTAAATTTGCATACCGCATTGAACTTCGGTATTGTTCCTCAAAACATCACGTATAGTTTAAAAGTTCCGGCAAGCAGTGGATTCTATCAACCCGATAATCCTGATTTGATTTTAGGTGATCAGTTCACCAATTATATTCCAGCAAATTTATATTTCTCGCCATCTCTGCTAATTTCAAAAGAATTTCAACTTGCTACAAACCTTTCATTTGAAGTTGGTTTAGGTGGACGATTATACTTTTTTGCCAGTAATCGCACAGATATAAATTATGGTACAGGTATTTACGTAGACTCTCTAAATACTAACTTACTTCCATTGTTTTCCGCATACTTGGGCGACACGGCGCAAACTGATTTAAATTGGGCAACAACGAGTCAACTGGGCATTAATTTTATTTCTAAAAATTGTAAACATTTTAGTGTACATCTTCAGTTTATCTATTCTCCACAAAAACGATTAAAAGGGTATTACTTTTTTCAAAATTTAGGTTATAGCTATTCGGGAAATTTGGAACAAGGAATAAATTACTTGGCAGTAAAATTTACCTACCATTGGAAAATGTAACTACTCACAACATCAAATAAACGCAAGCAGAAAACGCCCACAATCCGGGGCTGCCTGCGTTTATTCGAGTTCCGCTATATGTAATTTTACTTCGCAATTCTTGACGTGGAGCTTTGCAGATACCACGGCACCCTGTTGCAGAACGTCCTCGCCCACGATCTTGGGCTTGAGGCAGAAGCGTGTACTAGGCGCAAAAAGATAAATCATCTCATCGTAAATCATTTCCTGGGCGGAAAGTAGACCGACCATTGCAAATGCAAGACCGACTTTTGCGCAGAAATAATCCCAATAAACTACATATAACACCGCATAAAAAGTAATAGCGCATTCAATCTGTTCATTTAGTCCTTCCTTGCACTCAGGACGAAACGAACAGAACGACTTCACTGCGTTACGTCTTTGGTGGTGAGTAAGAAAAATCCCAGCACTCGAAGATTCAACAAGATTTGGATGCTTTGACAAATAGAGACATTAAGCGATCATAATTTTTGCTCATTTTTTCGTTTTATCGACAGACCTTTCCAATCACCATTCCACTGGATAGAGCGATATTCAACAATTTAGAATTGACTTTCAGCGAAAGGTGCGTACTTTTGTGCGTGATATGAAGACTAAAATTGAAATTCTTGCTCCGGCAAAGAACCTCATTCAGGGTATGGCAGCTATCAATGCAGGTGCTGATGCCGTTTATATTGGAGCCCCTCAATATGGTGCGCGATCCAATGCAACCAATTCAGTAGAAGACATTGCTGAATTAGTTCTATACGCGCATTTGTTTAAAGCAAAAGTCTTTGTAGTCATCAACACCATTTTGTATGATAATGAACTGAAGGATTGTGAAAAATTAATTCATGAATTGTATAACGTTGGTGTTGACGCACTGATTGTGCAAGACATGGCAATCATGGAAATGAACCTGCCTCCTATTGTCATTCATGCTAGTACGCAAGCCAATAACCGGGATCCTAAAAAGATTAAATTTCTGGCTGACGCCGGAATGAAGCGTGTGGTTTTGGCAAGAGAATTGAACCTGTCTCAGATCAAAGAAATTCATGAAACGACTCCGGTTGAACTGGAGTTCTTCGTATCGGGTTCCTTGTGTGTATCATTCAGCGGCAATTGTTATATGAGTATTGCCAATGGCGAGCGAAGTGCAAACAGAGGTTCGTGCGCTCAAAACTGCAGACTTCCATATAACCTCATCGACGGTAACCGTGAAACATTATTAACAAGCAGTCACTTGCTTTCCATAAAAGATTTAAATCTAACCGATCAGCTGCCGCAACTCATAGATGCGGGAATCACTTCATTTAAAATAGAAGGCCGATTGAAAGACGTGGTGTACGTTAAAAACAACGTATCCTTTCTTCGCAAAAAATTAGATTCGTTTCTTGAAGGAAATGCGCAGTATGAAAAAGCATCATCCGGCAGAACCTTCTTTAATTTTGAGCCAGAAATGGATCGAAGTTTCAATAGAGGCTACACAGATTATTTTGTAAACATGCGTACCCAAAAAATTGGTTCGTGGGATACGCCAAAATCGCAGGGTCAATACATCGGTAAATTCCTTGGCACAAAAGCAAACGGATATTTAATTGAGAATTACGAACAGCTTAATAATGGAGACGGTTTGTATTTCATCAATGCAGAGGGTGTTGCAGATGGATTGCAGGTGAACATTATTGTGAATGATGTGGTGGTTCCTAACTCATTCAAAGCAATCGCTCCAGGCACAGAAATTTATCGCAACTCCGATGCCGAATTCAATAATCTGGTTGAAAGAGAAGATAGCGCGATCCGTAAAATTGGTGTACAACTAATTTTCACAGATACTCAAACCGGCTTTGAATTAAAAGCCATTGATGAAGATGGTCACACATCTATTGCTCAAATTGAACAGAAAAAAGAGCTGACAAAAACCGGAGAATCGATCATTCCAAATATCGAAATCAATTTAGCCAAATCAGGTAATACGCCATTTATCGTTGATAAAGTCGAAGTGAATTTTTCAGAGAATTGGTTTTTGCCTATCTCAAAAGTAAATGAAATCAGACGCAATGTGCTGGCTCAATTAGTTGAAGAAAGAGTCAAAAATTATATTCGCGAAGAACATCAAATAGAAAAAACAGATCACCCTTTTCCTGAAAAAGAATTGGACTTTACGTATAACGTGTCTAACCAAATGGCACGTGAATTCTACAAACGACATGGTGTTTCAGAAATCGAGAAAGCCTTCGAGTTACAATGGGATCCGGGAAAATCACGAGTAATGGTCACCAAATATTGCGTGAAATATGAACTTGGAAAATGTCCTAAATTCCAGCGTGAGACCATGGGCGAAAAGGTGAAAGAACCGCTCATATTGAAACAAGGCGAATTGGAATATAAGTTGAAGTTCAATTGCAAGCCCTGTGAAATGGAAATCTGGGAAAAAGATGCAGAGCTTGAATTTGAAGAAGATTAGTTTCTGTCATGCCTCGCTCTGATATAAATCAAGCAAATATTTGAAAAGAATCGTGATCTTGCTGCGATTAAAAAATTAAATCCAGCAGGCCGTCATGAACACAACTAAGACTTTTGAAGAAATTGTAAATTACAGACGGTCGGTCCGATATTATAAAGACCTTCCAATTGATTCCGAAAAAGTTAAACACTGTCTCGAACTCGCATCATTGTCGCCTAATAGTTCTAACATGCAGCTTTGGGAGTTCTATCATATAACCGATCCCGAAGTAATGAAAAAACTTTCAGTTGCTTGCTTAAATCAGCAAGCGGCAACTACGGCACAACAACTTTTGGTTTTTGTAACAAGACAAGACCTTCACCGCAAGCGGGCAAAAATAATTCTGGAACTGGAAACGCAAAACATCTTAAAAAATAGTCCCAAAGAAAAACAAGAACAACGAATCAAACAACGCAAGCTCTACTATGGAAAAGTAATGCCTTTTTTATATTCCCGTTTTTTTGGTCTGCTGGGAATGATGCGAAAAATCATAGTGAACATCGTCGGAATTTTCAGACCCATTTTCTATCAGGTTTCTGAAAATGATCAGCGCGTAGTTGTTCACAAAACTTGTGCGTTAGCCACGCAAACATTTATGCTGGCCATGGCCAATGAAGGCTACGACACCTGCCCGATGGAAGGATTTGACAGCAGAAAAGTAAAACGAATTTTAAAATTGCCTTACGGTGCAGAAATCAATATGATCATTTCATGCGGAATCAGAGATAATCAAGGCGTGTGGGGAGACAGAATGAGAATTCCGTTCAGCGAAGTTTACAAGAAGATTTAAAAAATTAGTTTTTCTCAAACGTCAAAAAATCAGTTCCGCCATTTCCACCGCTAACGTCTGAGAGTTTCATCAGAGTTTCTGTTTTCTCAACAAAATTCCAATCATCTGTCAGATCTTCAAAATTTGCAGGTGATGAAAATGCAATATTAAAATGTAATTCGTTCAGGTTATCGTCATCGCTATTACTGTCAGTTACTGACCAGGTTCCAGTGTAAGTATTGGTTCCATTTGTAGCAGTAAGCACATTGTCTGAACCAAATGTAAAATTGTATCCGGTGAAGTTTGTCGTTTCATCATTCTCATCAAAGAAATAAGTAATCTTCCAGGTACCAGCAGTCGCTAAATTTGTTACGCCAGAAACAGTATCTGATTTTGGATTGTCTTCTTTTTTGCAAGATGTAAAAGTAATTAGACTTGTCGTGGCAAGTATTAATAAGGTGTGTCTCATAGTAAGTTTGTTATTGTTTAGTGCAAAGATAGTTAATTATATGTTATAACATATTTTGTTGTGACCATTATTTTTTACCTTTGATTGAAATCAATTCTATGAAGCGACGGACATTCATAACCTTAGGTTCACTGGCAGGCGCAGGCTTGCTGTTAAATCACACCACTATGGGATCTACCTTTTTAAATTCATTGACCGAGCAAGATTATCTGATGCCTGTTTTATTTATGGGACACGGCAGTCCAATGAATGCCATTGAGTCAAATTCATACACCGAAGGCTGGAAAAAACTAGTAAAAGACATTCCAACACCAAAAGCTATTCTGGTTATCTCCGCACATTGGGAGACAAAAGGAACAAAAGTTTTGGCCGTGCCGCAACCGAAAATGATTTATGACATGTATGGTTTTCCAAAACCGCTTTATGAAGTAAACTATCCAGCACCGGGCTCACCAACTCTTGCGCAGGAAATAAAAGACAATGTAAAATTTACAGAAATTGGTTTGGATCATGACTGGGGATTTGATCACGGAGCCTGGAGTATTTTAGTACACATGTATCCTGAAGCAACGATTCCAAGTTTTCAATTATCACTCAATACAACACGTGATATGCAATGGCATTACGATCTTGCAAAAGAATTGAGTTTTTTAAGAAAAAAAGGGGTGTTGATTGTGAGCAGCGGAAACATTGTACACAATTTGCGATACATGGCATACATGAATGAAAAACCCTTAGACTGGGCACTTGAATTTGACGCTAAGTCTACAGAGCTTATTAATAATGGCGATCACGCATCACTCATCAATTACAAATCACTTGGATCTGCTGCAGAAATTTCAGTGAACTCTGCTGAACATTATATTCCCTTATTATATACACTTGCGCTGCAGCAAAAAGATGAACCCATCACCTATGCTAATCACGATGATAAAGACACATTGATTGGAAGTTTTATGCGGAGTTTGAAGATTGGCTAAGATTTGTTTGAACCAATTTTTCATTTAGTTGTATCTTGATGCATACTTAATAAGTTATGCGATCTATTATTTTCCTTCTTTTCTTAAATATACCTGTTATGCTTTCAGCGCAAGACAAACAATCAGAGGTGTATTCAGGTGATACCTTGGTTTGGAGCATCTATATTGGTGGCAAAAGTGATATGTCTGGCAGACCCTATGAAGAAGCGATTGCACAAAAATGGGGAATCAAACTGGTTTATTTTTTTGGAGATTGCGCTGGCACTTATGATTACAAAAATGAAGAATTCAAAGAATCAAATCAGGAAGTCTTCAATTATTTAATTGAAAATTTTGGAGATGACTGGTACATGAAATTTAATCACGAAGTTACTGAACTCAGAAAAGAAACTGAAAAATAAATTTGACCTATGAAACTGCAATGCATTTTCCTTCTTATAGCATTTCAAACATTTATAATTTCGTTTTCATTTGCGCAGCAAGATCAAGGTGGTTTTCTTAGTCCAAATGATTCTGTGCGTCGCTTGCATCCATCTGAGAATACTCTTCTACTTCCAAAAACGGGTTTTATACTTTATGATGCGCCGAATGGAAATTACGCCGGAAAAATAGCTGTGGGCTTTCCTCCCAACGCTCCCGGCACCATGTCGCCAACAGCTGTCGATAGTAGCTTCGCGTCATACTTTGCTCCATTTAATTCAAGACCATTTGCCATTTCAATTAATGACTATTTTGAAACATCCGATGATTGTTTTCATCTTAGTTTCAAAGCTCAACGTGACGGTTTTGTACAAACCAATGGCGGACTTTGGATTGCAGTTAGTCAGATTTTGGAAAGCGGATTTAAGTTAGTTTATTGGATGGATTTTTACACATCTGGAAACAAACTACTTGAACCCCGCGCTGAAAAAAAATTAGTCCTACGTGAGAGTCCTTATACGGATGCAAAAATCATTTTGGAAATAGATAATTATTATTTCTTCATTTCAATCGATCCAGAAACTGAAGGTTATTTTGCTCAGGCAAAAGTTTATCAGGTTCATGTTCATCCGTGCAATGACGGTGCACTTGAAGGAGACAATATACTTCAAATCTACTCTGGTTGGATTCAGATTATTGATGAAGCCGGCCAACCTATGATCGAACATAGTCCGGGTGGTTGTTAGCCGTTTCAAACGGAAAACAAACTAATTTTGGCTGATCGCAATCTCACCAGGCATAAAACCAATCATCTTCCGATACTTCTGGATTTGTTTCTACTTCAAGACTGCGATTGTATTCATAAGTTCTGAAAAGATGTTTTGCACGCTTGCGCCAGGATTTATTTTCAGCTTTTAAATCTTTTAATGCTTCTCGTTTATTCTGGTTCCAATCAATCCATTCGCCCCGCAAGTATTGATGAAATGACAACAGAATATAAGTCTGCATAGCATGTGGTGCATAAATTCCGTGCGCATGAAAATACTGCGTAAAGGGCGAATAACTTTCCAGACAAAATTCTTTTCGGATCCGATATCCTCTGTCAAAAATTCCACGTTGTATGACTTCATCTTTGGATCGTTTTGAAAAACGAATGAGATTTGCCTCACCCACTGTTCCCAAAATTTTAAAGCAGTGCAATAGGTTATCAGGAATATATTTTGGTGTGTATTTGTAAAAATTATATTCTCCATTTTCATATACAATGGGCGGGTACCAAGGATACGTCAGCATTATATCACCGGCAAATCCATTCATAGCCGTATTAAACAAAAGAAGAAATACAAACGATCTCATGTTGCTATAATACACAAGTCAAAAAACGTCACAAAAAAACCGTCCCAAAACTTTTCAGGACGGTCTTACAATAAATCTTGATGGGTTACCAGTTTAACTTAATCACTTTTGATTTTCCTTTTTTGTTGGAGATTTCTACAAAGTAGCCTACTTCACCACCATAGTAACCATCATCGTAATAGTAGTTATCCAGATAATAGCCTTTAGGTTTTACGAGCTCATCACCGTTTGCAGAATAGATTCCAACTTTTCCTTTTTTGTATCCGGCAAAAAATAATTGCTCATTAATCCAAAACGGATACAAGGATTCAAATTCGGCAGCCATCATATCTTCTCCAGTTACCACGTCAAAAGCGCCAAACTGTGGATTTTCATACGATCCCACCTGATAAATCTGAACATGATCATAACTCGAATAGGGATCCAGATACTCAATCACTTTTGAATAAAGCAATTCGCCTTGCAGGTTATAAAAATCTGCTTTGCCATTATCTGCACAATAAATAATACCGTACGACGGATATAAATAAACAGAACTACAAGGTGCAGTTATAATTGACCTACCTGTAGTGTCAATAATATTGGTGCGATAATCAGGATCTGAAATATAAATCAGATTTGAAGCCCATTCTGAATAAGTACTTATCGAATAAAATTCGAACGGAATCACAACCGAGCCATAGGTATCAATGACACCTTGTTTTCCATCTTTGGTTGCAACCAATCGGTTTGGATTGTAATCAAAAGGCATAATGTTATCATATAAAAACGGCAACACGATTTCTGAACTGGTTTGAATAATTCCAAATTTACCTTCTGCATTGCTTGCTATATAATTTCCGGATGAAGCAATCTGCACCATATAGCTGTATTCAAAGGGCACAACAAGATTGAAATTTTCATCTGTAATACCGTACTTTTCATTTTTCACCAAAACGCGATAACCTGAATTTGTATAATCAAACGAATAGCAATCTGTGGCAAAACCGTAATACCCCCCACCTATTCCATCAATGCCTGCAATCAACAATTTTCCGTCCAGTGAGTAGACTGAAATTTTTCCTGAAGCTGTCACCAGAATCTGATCTTTACAAATCTCAACATACTCTTGCCCCATTGGCACAACCCATTTGCCTTTTGAATCTAAAACACCACAGGCTGTACCTTTATAAACTACAAAAAATGCAGGCAGATTAATGGTTTCGTAGCCGTAAGCATTGGATGGTCCTAAAATACTGATTGCGTCCCACTCCTGATTTATGATCCATTTTCCATCAGGACCCAACACACCTACTTTATTGTCTTTATTTGAAACCTGATACAAATTAAATCCCTGCACATTTGAAACATAGAGAGAATATACATCTCCGGCCAAATCATTTCGTTGCTGATCTACAATCTGAAAAGGCATTGATTTAATACTCACGATTCGGCCACCATCTTCTAAAGAAGTTGAGGCTACCCATTGAATCCGAACCTGCCCCAGATAATTATCTCCATATGAAAAAGCTTTGAAGTTAACTGAACCTAGTGATTCATCTGTCAAAATCAAATTGCCTTCAGCATCAATGTTTTTATCAGCAACGCTCAGATTATAGTTGTAATAATATTCAATTCCTGCATCAAGCAAAGGAATAACTTTTCCATTACTGTCTTTGATGATCGTAGTATACGTATATGAATCATATTCTGCCGTTCCAAACATTTCATAGACTTGCTCATTCTCCAAAGAATTAATGTTTTTATTGACCGTACCATCAGCATTATATTCAAATGAAACATGCATCATTCCTGACCCGTTGAAAAAGTAATAATCTCTATAGCGATTCAAATAAGTCCAGGATGTAAATTCAATGTATCGCACATTCTCCTTATTTCCATTCCACATATCTTCCATCAAATCGTTCTCTTCCTGGGTCATATTCAGTTTGGCCAAAATTTCATTGAATGAGTAGGTTCCTACTTCATAAGCATTTGTATAAGTATCAACCGAAGCATAAAGGACGCCGTATGAAGTATAAATTTCATCGCCATCAATGATGGTCAATTCTGAATCTCTGCTTTGTTTGGAAGTAGTCCACACTCCTGAAAAATTATCTGGTACGGCTTTGCGGGAATATGAGTCAGATGCCTCGGTGTAAGAATAACTGATCAATTCAGAAATGGTATCTCCATTCATCAGATAAATAATTTCAACCGGTTCATAGTTCAACCGTGTTTCAAAAATTGGCACTGTAAAATCTATATCTGGTGAATCGTAGTCATAATAATAATCGTACTCTCCGTAGTAATATGAATCATAACGGTAAGTGTACACTTCTGTTTTTACCAAACCTTCATTCAGTACAGCAGAATTATAAATTTTATTATCTGAAAGATTTGCAAAAACCGCAGTAACATAATTCCCTGTTTCTTCACTGATCACTTCAGTAAATTCGACGGCTTTAAACAGATCCTTTTTTACATTCCCTGTTTTTGACATGGTGTATGAATCAGCGGTGAAAAGTGTCCAAAGCTCAGTTGGTTTTCCTTTAGATTCAAAACCAAAATAAAGGCTTTTTGCAACATAACCAGCGAGGTAATTACCCTGATCATCGTACGATTCAAGATATTCCAGATCCTTAGGTTTAATAAGATAGATTGAATCTGCAACAGCATCGGTTGCAAAATAATTATCCTTACCATATACAATCAGTCCAACTTTATTCAATTCTTTATGACGGTAGATTAAGAAAAATTCAAAATCTTCCAATCCAAAAGTAGTTTCATACTCGTAATAATTGTAGTTGTCCCAATACATATAGTCGTATTTGACGGTATCAACAATTTCAAGTTGTGCTCTTTTTTCAACAGAAAGATTTGGGAACACTTTGTCAATAATTTGTGACTGAGCAAAAGTGATTCCGTTAGTTAAAGAAAGCAAGAAGCTAAAAGCGAAAAGCCAGAATTTCATAGGGTTAATTTTTAGCAAAAATAACCCAAAGCAGCCATTTTAGAACGGCAAATAATAAAAAGTGAGTTAAATCAGTTAGAACGCCTGTCCTGCCTGAGCTTTACGACGTAATAATACGCTGGCGCGATACCGATCCTCTCGATATTCATCGTATAAAGCGTCCAGTTGTGTGAGAACGTTTTGTGGCCCCAGTTCATTTGCCCATTGCAAAAGACCCTTTGGATAATTTACCCCCTTGGTCATGGCAAGGTCAACATCTTTAACAGAAGCGATATTTAGAAATACTGCATCTGCCGCTTCGTTGATCAGCATAATGAGAATGCGGCTAAAAATTTGCTGCCCAAGTTCCAAATCTCTTTTAGGCTCTGGCAACACCGCATCTTTTGAATAATCATAATAACCTCTGCCTGATTTACGTCCAAACCAACCTGCTTCTGAATGTCTCTTTTGTGTTAACGATGGTTTAAATTTTGGATCATAATAAAACGACGCAAAAACAGATTCGGTCACTGCGTAGTTAACATCGTTTCCAATATAATCCATCAAAGTAAACGGCCCCATTTTAAATCCCCCCAGCTCTGTCATCGCCCAATCGATGGTTGCAAAGTCTGCAATACCTTCTTCGTAGATACGCAGGGCTTCACCATAAAATGGCCTCGCTACACGATTGACAATAAAACCAGGAGTATCTTTCGTAAGCACCGTGATTTTTTTCCAGCTGTCAATCAATTCTCTTGATTTTTTTGTTGTTGCCTCGCTTGTTTGAACAGCCGGAATTATTTCTAGGAATGGCATTAGCGGCGCAGGATTGAAGAAGTGAATCCCAATCACACGTTCGGGTTTTTTACATGCCGCAGCAATCGAAGCAATTGAAAGTGAAGAGGTATTTGATGCCAGAATACACGTTTCAGAAACAATCGATTCCAGTTGTGAAAAAACTGTTTTTTTAATTTCGAGATTTTCAATGATCGCCTCAATGATTAAATCACATTTTTCAAACTCACTGACACTGTTTGCATACTGAATGCGATTTTGAATGGACTGTGAATCGGCAGCGCTGATTTTTTCTTTCTCAACTAATTTTTCAAGTGTTTTTGCAAGACCGCTTTGCGCTTTTTCTAACTGCACCGCATTAGTGTCACACAAAACAACTTCGTGACCACATTGCGACGCAACCTGTGCTATTCCTGACCCCATGGATCCGGCACCTAAAACTCCAATCTTAAGCATAAATTATTCTCCTTTAAAAACTGGTTTTCTTTTTTCTAAAAATGCCGCTACTCCTTCATTGTAATCATAGGTTGAACCTGCAATGGTTTGAAACTCTTCTTCGGTTTCAAGTTGCGCAGACAGGTCGCTGATGGTAGAAAGATTTAGTGCTTTTTTGGTAAGACCCAATCCGCGCGTAGGCATTGATGCCAAGGTTTTAGCAAGATTGAAAGAGTCTTCTGCAAATGTTGCATCCGCAAACCATTTATAAATCATACCCATTTGTTCAGCATCTTTTGCTGAAACTTTATCTCCCAACATCATTAAGGCTGTTGCTTTTTGCATACCTATCAATCTTGGTAAAATAAAGGTTCCACCTGAGTCCGGAATCAAACCAATTTTACTGAATGCCTGAATGAAACTTGCAGATTCAGTTGCAACACAAATATCACATGCCAGCGCAATGTTTGCACCAGCTCCGGCAGCAACGCCATTAACTGCAGATACAATTGGTTTTTCAATATTGCGCAAGCGTTCAATGATCGGGTTATAATGCTGACGAACGATGGTTTGTAGTTTAGGTCCTTTGGCATCCGTAGCTTCAACTAAATCTTGTCCTGCACAAAATGCTTTACCAACTCCGGTAATGTAAATTGCACGAACAGCGCGCGTTTCTTCAAACACATCAAGAATATCCTGAAAGGCAATTGCCATCTCCCGGTTAAAGCTATTAAAAACCTCCGGTCTGTTCAGGCGAATAATACCAACTCCTGATTCTACTTCATGCTCAATTGAACTCATAAAAAATTTTTGGTTAAAAGTAAGGAATCCACCTTGAACCCGATGAAAATATGAGTAGTTTTATCCACAGCATTTTCGATACTTATTAACGAATTTCCATGACAAAAATCATTCTCATAACCGGCGCAACTTCAGGCTTTGGTGCAGCTACTGCAGAACTGTTTGCAAAAAACGGTCACAACGTAATCATCACCGGCCGACGAGCTGACCGCCTTGAAAATCTAAAATCAAAAATTGAAACCGATTACAAAACAAAAGTGTTGACACTCAACTTTGACGTGCGCAACCACGATGCTGTTAAGAAAGCCATTGCATCGATTCCGGCTGATTGGCAAAATATTGACATCCTTCTTAACAATGCAGGCCTTGCAAGTGGATTGGATCCAATTCAATCCGGGAATCTTGACGATTGGGAAAAAATGATCGACACCAACGTAAAAGGTCTTCTTTATGTTTCGCAAGAAGTAATTCCGTTCATGACAAAGCGAAATCAAGGTCACATTATAAACATCGGTTCAACCGCAGGTAAAGAAGTTTATGCAAATGGCAATGTCTATTGTGCCTCAAAATTTGCGGTGGATGCATTGACAAAAGGCATGCGAATTGATTTATTGAAGCATGGAATTAAGGTAACTCTAATTGCCCCAGGCGCTGCAAACACTGAGTTCTCAGAAGTGCGATTTTACGGTGACAAAGAAAAAGCTGATGCATTTTACAAAGGCTATCAACCAATGTCAGCAGAGGATATTGCAGGAATAATTTATTATACAACAACACTTCCAGCGCATCTTTGTATCAATGATTTGGTTGTAACTTCGCTGGCGCAAGCCAACAGTTTTTACTTTCATAAAACAGAAAATTAGCCATGCAAATCATTCAATTCGAAACACTCAAAACTGCAGAATGGTCCGGTGGAACCACAACTGAACTTTTCATATTTCCAAAATCAGCATCCTATAAAAAAATGGATTTTGATTTCAGAATCAGCACAGCAACGATTGAGATTGAACAATCTACTTTTACTCCACTGCCAGGTGTAAAGCGCACGCTGATGGTTCTAAATGGTACGCTGGAACTCGATCACAAAGATCAACACTCAACCATTCTGGAAGCCTTTGAAAAAGATAATTTTCTAGGAGATTGGGAAACAACCAGCGGTGGAATTGCTGAAGATTTTAATCTGATGATTCGCAATCCAGACCTCAACGGTTTTGTGCGACATCTTCAACTCAGCAAAAAAAAATCACTCACCCTTCAGACAGATAAACACGGTTTCATTTATATCTACAAAGGTACCATAGCGCTGAATGATGAATATCAATTAACCTCAGGAGATTCTATTTATTTTGATGAAAAAGACAGCATAACGCTGCAAGGACTTTCGAATGCACTTTTGATCTATGTTTTAATTGAATGAGTTTGATTTTAGTTCATACAAAAGTTGAAACACCCATTGGCGAAATGGATTTGCTGGCAACAGATCGCGGAATTTGTTTGCTTGAATTTGATGTGCGGACGGATTTGGATGAAGAGATTGAAAGTATCCGTAAAGATTTTGATGCCGTTTTACAAATTGGTGAAAACAGACATACGCTTGAATTAAAAAAACAACTCAAAGAATATTTTGAATTAAAACGAAAAGTTTTTTCTGTACCAACTGTTTTAATTGGAACTGATTTTCAAAAAAAAGTTTGGACCGATTTGAAAAAAATTCCGTTTGGCAGCACCGTAACGTATAAAGAACAATCTGAAAAATTAGGTGATGTAAAAGCTATTCGTGCTGTTGCAAAGGCTAATGGAAGCAATAAAATCGCAATTGTAATTCCATGTCATCGTGTATTGGGATCGGATGGAAAATTAACCGGATACGCTGGCGGCATTGATCGAAAAAGATTCCTACTAAATCTGGAGCGCAATGAAAATGCACCAAAGGACTTGTTTAATTAATCATTGAGATTCTCTTTTTTGATCCCCTTAAACACAACATTCTGGTCATTCAGATAAAAAGAAAAGCCGCCTTATAAAAGACGGCTTTCTAAACTTTTGGGTGGATGATGGGGTTCGAACCCACGACCCTCGGTACCACAAACCGATGCTCTAACCAGCTGAGCTACAACCACCGTGTATCCTTTTTGATCCTTGCGAATCGCTTTGGAGGTGCAAATATACTGAGTTTTTCAGAAACAGTAAACCTCCGGACAGAAATTAAGACGTCTTTTTCTTGAAATTAATCTTTCCAAAGAGTTTTTCCATTCCATCCAATAACTTCTTCAACATATCATAATAGAGTGTAACGGTGAGTATTATACACATAAACCAGATAACAAGAACATTGGCCGTAAACGTGCCGACGTACATTCCAAAGAATTTTTTTCGAGGTGCGTAAAATTGTGCATCAAAGAATCCTTTGTCATACGGATCAAGGTAAATTGGATCCGATTTCTGAATGAGATAGCCGTTATATTCGATCAACTTGGTAAGATCAGTTTTGTTTGTAGCAAATTGAGTCATCGCTTCGTTAGTATTATCATCTACTAACTCATGGTACTTATCTTTACCATATTTAGTGATGATCTCTTGCGTTTTTTGATCAATTTTGACGCGGTTGCTATCCACAATCGACTTATAGTGATTTTTCAAAATGCTGAAATAGTTTTTAGTCAAATCAAACATCTCATCAGAGTAAGTTTTTGATTCAAATGAAGCTACACAGCCTTCACATTTTACGTTCTTAATGAATTTCTCTTCACGTTCAATTTCATTCTTTAAAACCTCGTAAGACTTATTGCACTCAACAACTGCAAGTGAATCTGTACTCTCATGATTTGTTTTCAGGTAATCTAAGCGTGAATTCAAATCCTGTAACCAATAATCTTTTTTCCAGGTCGCAAAACTTTTATTCTTCTCGTACTGATAAAATATTTTATTGTATGCGTTGTCTTTAAACTGCGTCACGGCCATAGCTTCATAAGCCCAGCGCGAAGCCATTACGTTACCAATTAGCGGAACGCCACTTTCATCTCCAAAGAGCGGATTCAGTTTATCAAACTTTACAATCACACCGCTAAACAAAAGTTGCGGAATAATCAGAATTGGAATCAAGATGTAAATAACTTTCACGGAGTTGAAACTTGCAGAGATGTTTAACCCGAGCAAATTGGCAAAACATGAAAGAGAGAATAAGATCAGCCAGTACTCAAACCACATGCCCTGTATTTCCAGAATCCAGTTGCCAATTACCACAAACAACAACATCTGCACGGCAGAAATAATAAACATGATTGAAATCTTGGACATGAGATAGGATCCCTTACTCAAATTAAGGAATGATTCACGTCGAAGAATTTTTTGATCTTTAATGATCTCTTCAGCAGCAACCGTCAAACCGATAAACAAGGCTACAATTACAGCAATGAACAAGAACTGTGGAATGTTTTGGTTTGCACTGAAAACATATTCTGTCCCCGATTCAAGGTTATAAAATTTCACAAAGAAGGCAAGAATAAAAGCCAATGCCGGAGCCTCAAGCAAATTGATGATCATGTACTGACGGTTGGTCAGTTTTGATAATACATCACGAATAAAGTAAATGCCCAACTGCTTAAAGAAGCCTGGCTTTTTAAATGTACTTTCCGGAATTTCATTGACATCTTCTATTGCAGAAACTGGCTTTTCCAATAACTCCAGATAGTGACCATTCCATTCTTTTGGCGATACTTTGCGATGCTGTGTCTGATTCCCGTACTCGTCGACCACCTTGGATTCAATGATGTTGAAGATTTGCTCAGGATTAACGTTACCGCATGTATGACATTCGCTCTCATCACTTTTAACATGATTGATACGCTTTTTGAAATACATGATTGCATCGACCGGGTTTCCATTATAAATCGGAAATCCACCCTGATCAAGGATGAGAAGCTTATCAAACATCTTAAAGATATCCGATGATGGTTGGTGAATTACAACAAAAATCAGCTTGCCTTTCAGCGCTAATTCCTTAAGTAAGTCCATGATATTTTCAGAGTCACGTGACGATAAACCAGAAGTAGGTTCATCTACAAACATGACCGACGGTTCACGAATTAACTCGAGACCAATATTCAGACGTTTCCGCTGTCCACCAGAAATGGTTTTTTCAAGTGGGCTTCCAACTTTTAAATCTTTCGTTTCATAAAGACCTAAGGCAGAAAGCGTACGTAAAACTTTTTTAGCAATTTGCTTGTCGCTTAATCCACCAAAACACAGCTTTGCATTGTAGAAGAGGTTTTGGAAAACTGTCAATTCTTCAATCAGCAAGTCATCTTGAGAAACATATCCAATAACGCCTTCAATCTGATCTTTGCTGCGGTGAATGTCAACGCCATTGATCGTGACGGTTCCGCTTGTTGGAGGGTAATTACCATTTAAGATATTTAATAAAGTAGATTTACCCGCACCGGATCCTCCCATGATTCCGAGCAATGAACCCGATTCTTCAGCGAAATTGAATTTATGCAAACCAATTTTTCCGCCTTTGAATTTATACTCAATATTGTCTGTCTTAAAGACAATTTTTGCCTGCGCATGATCTGATAAATAACGCGCAATGATATCACTGTAATAGATTGGTTGAACACGGGATGAACGAATGGAACTTCCCTGATTCAGAATGATATGTCGGCCCGGCATCAACGGCTGGCCGTTCAGGCTCAGATCAGAGTTACCAAGATATTTGAAGAAGTAAAAGTTAACACTCGCAATTTTCAATACGCGAATTTCACCTTCAATGCCTTCAGAATAAATATGTTTGGCTTGCTGGAAAGTATCATTTTTAATACTCGTCACATACAACCAGTTCGGATCATCTACTCGGCGTGTCAGTGGAGCTTCAACAAAATCTCTGATTCTGTTGTACTCATCCATTTCAATGTTAAAGGTGTCGGCTACGGTTTGCGCAAACTCTAATTCTTGTTCTGCAATTACTTCATTGGCATTGATAAATTCAAGAATTCGAACCAGTACAATGATTTTCTGGCGCTGCGCTAATTCCTCGTTGATTTGTGTACAGATTCGCAAAACCTTAACCGAGTGTACAGAAGTTTTTTTGCGTTGTCCGTCTTTTTTTCCAGAAGCTCCCTGGTGTGAGATAAGAAATTCATCAAATAAATTCAAGTATTCTTCTACCGCTGCTGAGCCAAGTTCCTGACGGAGAAATGCTTCAACAATTGTTCTGCCAGCACCGGTTGTAACCGGCTTCGTGCTATCAATTTCTTCGTCAACCCTTGCTATAATCGCAAAGAGTTGCATTAAGGCTTTTAATATTCTTTCACTCATTTGGGCAGGAAATTGGGGGTAATGTGAATTATTTCTGGAATCCGATCAACAGCACCAAACAACCGGAAACTTTTTTGTCAATGTCAAGATAGGCTTCAATGTAGCAATCAAGCGTATTGTCTATCTTAAAATCCCAGTATGGATGATTTTTATGGTCACTGTTGGTAAACAAAAGATTTCTCTCCTGATCATAAACATTAAAGATTACATAATTGTCTTCGATTCCTGCAGTTGTAGCAATGCGATAAAGCGATCCACCGTAAAGCGTTACTTTGAATTCAGCGGCTTGTTCAGCATCGACGAATGCCTGATAAACCTGACCATCCGAAATAAATGCCTTTCCTGATTTAGAGTCTGCAGCCAAATGAGCATAGCACGATTTCACCAGCGAATCACATTCCTGTCCGAAAGAAAATTTAGCAAATGATAGTAATACAAGGGCGGTAAGAATTATTCCTTTCATAAAATTTTAGCTGATTAATCCGTTTCTGATTGCTTTTACTTTGGTGATGATGCTTGTCAATACTGCAGGGTCAATATTCACTGAAGATTTACTTTTAATGTTCGTTTGATGATTTGCCGGATCATGAACAGGCTCTATGAAGGTATAGTTGAATTTGATTTTATTAAATTCGATCAGCAAATCCTGCAAATCGGCAATGAGTTTTGAATAGAATTCATCGCTGTTATAATCCTGCAGCAACTCAATGATCGTTTTAAGACCTGTTCTTTGTTCGCCGATTCTGTCAGCAATGGCTTGTTCATTGGAAGTTTCGTAGCTGGTTGTCGCAAAATAAAGTCCTTCAATCCAACCGCCAGTGAGAATAAGTGTTGCAACGTCATGCTGTTCATTGTCTTTCAAAAATTTGTCACCTTCACGATATCCTTCTGACATGATCGTTAGCATTGAATCGGGATTGTTACCGTTTTCGATAAAACGCTCAAGCAAAGACTGATTGAAAGCACCTGCAATACCTAGCTCATCGGATAATTTCTCGATCGATGACAAGTACGATATAGCCTTCGTGTTATTCTCATAAATCGTAGCATATCCTAAATCCGCTCCATAAACACCCATGTTGATTGCGCGCTTGAAGTTGGTGGTAAACGTAGACACGTTTTCAGGATTTGTCAACATGTTTTCATTAAACACCCCAACCTTAGATTTGATAAGGGTTGCCATCTGAATTGGTGAAGGAATGCTAAACATCTTGCCATTGATTGCAGTATTCAGTGAAGACATTGAGTCCAAAACGTGATTCGAAATCACATCAATATCAGTTCCGTCACCATCTTCTGAGTCGACAACTATTTCGTCTCCACCGCAGGAAATCATGAATCCTGCAAGGAATAATGGTAACAAAGACCGGAATAAAAAATTCATAGTGTTCATTTTGCTTCAAAACTAAAAAAATAATTCAATAAAATCTCTTAAAAAGTCTGACGAAGATTAATTTTTTTCAAATCAAACCGCCAAAATTGCCTACAAACTGTTTTTCGAAGATACCAGTTTGAATTCTGTCTCTTCCATTCACAAACTCATAAGCGAAACCTTGCTTTCCAGCCATGAGTGATTGGAGGCATTACCAGAACATTGGTCAAGCTCACCGGTAATCGTCCAAATTCAATTACTTTTGACAAAAATTCAACTGTATGCTTCAGCGTCCTAGAAGAAACCGAAAAAGCCCTGTAATCCGCAAAATGCTTGAAGAAACGGTATTGCTCCCGTCCAATTTGATCTACCCGCTTTTTTTGGTAGACGGAAAATCAAAACCAGATCCGATAAAATCCTTACCCGGAATATTCAGATTTTCACTCGATGATCTTTCAAAAGAAATTGAGATTTGTCTGGGATTAGGAATCAAGACCTTTGTATTGTTTCCTGCGGTTTCAGACTCGTTGAAAGATAAAAAAGCAACTTACAGTTATTCCTCAAAAAACTTCTACCTCAAGGCGATTTCCACCCTGAAAAAGAAATTTCCGGAAGCAGTACTGATGAGTGATGTGGCAATGGACCCATATAGTTCAGATGGTCATGACGGTCTGGTAAAAAATGGCCAAATTGTGAATGATGAAACCTTACCTATTCTTGCTAAAATGGCCGTTGCACAAGCAGAAGCAGGTATTGACATCGTTGGGCCGTCGGACATGATGGACGGACGAGTTGGATTTATTCGTGAAGCGCTAGACAAAGCTGGGCATGAAGATGTTTCCATCATGTCATACACCGCTAAATATGCCAGTGCTTATTATGGGCCATTCCGCGATGCACTAGATTCAGCACCAAAATCAGGCGATAAAAAAACTTATCAAATGAATCCAGCCAACAAATACGAGGCTGTTCGGGAAGCTCTATTAGATGAACAAGAGGGCGCAGATATTTTGATGGTTAAACCAGCACTCTGTTACCTGGATGTGATTCATCTTTTGAAAGAAAGTTCAGTTTTACCAATCGCTGCATATAACGTGAGTGGTGAATATGCCATGCTCAAAGCAGCTTGTGAAAAAGGCTGGCTAAACTATGACGCTGCAATGTCTGAGCAATTGCTTTCAATCAAACGCGCAGGTGCTGATGTGATTCTGACTTATTTTGCAAAAGATTTCGGCAAACTTTTCAAGAAACAAAACGGCTAATCCAAAATCACTTATTTAGCTTGCGTATAGGAGATTGGAGTAGCCCAGCCATCCAGATTCAGAATAATTTCGCCACCCGTATAAGCTAATGCGGAAATATCAAATTTGAGTTGCTCATTGACAATAGATCTGCAACTATCGCCTTTGTTATCATGCCATAACATAACGCCGCGTTTCGGTGGAAGTGATTTCTGAATCATTTCAGATCCCAGTAATTTAAACTCATGTTCTTCGCAACCTCCACTGTATTCAACATCAAGGATCATTGTATTTCCATCAATAATGACCTTTAAGATTGTGCAAGAGGCTGAATTTCTGTAAGCATCAAAATTCGCCACAAGTTCAGCTCTTGGATCGACTGAGTCTTTTGTTTCAGATCCTTTCGTTTCAGATCTTTTCTCTCTTGCAACTTTGCAGGACATCATTACCAGTGAACCAATCGACAATGTCAAGGCAATGAAGAACAAACGATTTTTCATAAAACTATTTTTAATTGGTGAAACAAAACTCATTCCAACTTTGAATTTCAGACATTTTTTTTGCCTGTTTTAAGGAACAGAAGAATACTTACGAAGATGACGATTAGTCCCGCCAGAATGACGAACTGACTATTTATTGCAAACTTTGGCTCATCTACTTTTTTTCTGAGTACCGGGGCGGTTTTCACGGCAGTATCACTTCGTTCGTAAATGATTTTTTCTTTTAACATTTCATAATCAAAACGCCAATATTCAATGCGTGGGAAATTCTTCCGGAAGATTGGAATCCGATAGTTCTTTTCAACAATGTGAGCTTTTGCCAATTTCATCCCCTGTAAAATTTCTTTGTCCCATTTGTCATAATTTCTTCCCAGACACATTGCAATGTACGCTTGGGTAGGTGAAATATAGGCGTCAAGAATTAATCCCATTTCGTAACAGGTTCGTGCCAAAACTTCATCTTCATCATGAATAAACCGAATAATTTTTTCTAAAACAAAATTCAGATTTTCAAGTGGCAAAATGACCTTTTCATAAAACTCAGGACTGTCCTTATCCAGCAGCATGAGTGAAGAATCTACCTCCCAGGACAAAACACTTTCAGTTTTGTACCATTTTTCATCACGCAATGATCTCAGCTTGGCATCACATATTTTTTTGAAGAACCAGAATTTGGTAAACTCGACTAAACCCGGCTCCTGTTTACGAATCATGCTCACACAAGAATTGTATTCACGTTGAATAAAATGCAGCACCAGCCGATTCCACCAAATCTCTTCTTCTTGTTCAAAATTTATGGTGAGATGATCAAAATAATACGTTGCTAACTCGGAGTTTCCAGTCTTCATGGAAACTACCGCGAACTTTAAACTGTCCTGACGTGTCCATGACCGCCTTGGTTTTGATTCTAGGCTATCCAAATGAAGTTTGAGCGTTTCATTTTTAAAACCACGTTTGAAGATACCTAATTTAAACCATGGATTGTATTCACTCCGGTAAGGTGATGTTGCTTGTTCAGTTTCGCCTGCAGCCATTGCATGACCAATCGTCAAAAACGCAAAAACGAATACAATCAAGCGACTAATGGTACGCTGTAAAAACATATTGAATCAAATTAGCGCCCATTTTTAATGCCTCCATCCTCTTCTCTTCACTGTCTCCGTGTACTTCTGAATTTTCCCAGCCATCACCCAAATCACATTCAAAGGTGTATAGACATACCAGGCGGCCTTGATAAAGAATACCGAAAGCCTGACTGCGTTTACCTTCATGTTCGTGAATTTTTGGAAGCCCATTCGGAAAATCATATTTCTGATGAAAAATGGGATGAGAAAACGGAAGCTCTACAAGCTCAATATCAGGAAATATTTTTTTTAATTCAGGCCGAATAAACTGATCCATTCCATAATTATCATCAATGTGAAGAAAGCCACCACCAAGCATGTAGTTTCTGAGATTCTCGGCTTCATCGCCTGAAAAAATAACATTTCCATGTCCGGTCATATGAACAAATGGATAATTGAAGATCGCCGGATCACCAGCGCTCACTGTTTCAATTTTATCTGAAATGTGGGTGCCGATATTTTTATTACAAAATGAAACCAGATTTGTTAATGATGTAGGATTTGCATACCAATCTCCACCGCCATTGTATTTGAGCAAGGCAATCTGAAGAGACGAATTATCTTTTTGCGAAAACACCGCAAAAGAAAACAGTATCAATGTCGCAAAGACTATGCTTTTAATTGTGCTGTAACGCATGCTACTATTCCTGCTGTTTCTGTTCTAAGTCTGGAATTTCCAAGACTCACCGGAACGAATCCGTTTTCTTTTGCTAAGTTAATTTCTTCTGGGGTAAAATCTCCTTCTGGACCGATTAAAATTAGCGTTTTTTTTGCAGGCATCAGCAGATCTGATAACAGCTGTTTCTCCTGATCATTCTCACAATGCGCAATAAATTTTTGCTGATAGCCTGACAGCTCTGATTTCAATAATTGTTTAAAATCAGTCAACTCAGTCAGTTCAGGCAAGTAGTAGTGGCCACTTTGCTTCATGGCTGAGATCAGATTTTTTTGCAGACGATCGAGTTTAATTTCTTTACGTTCAGAATTTCTGGTTCGAATGGGTATCACTTTGCGGATTCCAATTTCACAGGTTTTTTCAAGAAAAAATTCAAACCGATCAATATTTTTCGTTGGTGCAATTGCGATATGTAAATCAGGCGTTTCAATCTTATTTTTAAGAACCGATTTAACTTGAAACCGAAGTCCTCTTTTTGACTCATCAATAATCTCTGCAAGCGCTGAAGTGCCATTGCCGTCAAGGAGCTGAATAATATCACCTGTGCCTAACCTGAGCACACGCAAGGCATGACCGGTTTCTTCCTCACCGAGCATACCGGCTTCAATATTCTGGCAAAAAAAACGATGAGCTGACTGATTCATAAATCAAAGATGTACTTTTGTTCGATTCTGTTAAATACGAAATGGCTAAAGCAAAAGTAGTTTTTTTATACACTGAAATCGCCGGATATTTTTTGGCTTGTGTGGAAGAACTGTCTAAATCAGCGGATGTACTTATTGTCCGCTGGCCTGTGAACAAAGAAGCTCCGTTCAACTTCTCTGAACAATCCTCCGTGAAAATCATTGATCGGAAAGAGTATACAGACGATATCTTGACCGGGTTGATTCATGATTTTAATCCGGATATCCTGGTTTGCAGTGGATGGTTGGATAAAGGCTATCTGAAAATAGCCAAATCATTCCATAAAAAAATTCCTGTCGTAGTTTCTTTAGACAATCACTGGACCGGTTCTGTCAAACAGCGTATCGCATGTCTGTTGTCTCCTTTCTATCTGAAAAATAGATTTACGCACGCCTGGGTGCCAGGCAAACCGCAAGAAATCTATGCAAAAAAATTAGGTTTTGGTTCAAACATTTTGCTCAACTTTTATTGTGCCGATACCCCGCTCTTCAATCAGATTTTCGAGAATACATTTCATCTTAAGAATGAAAAATTTCCCCACCGCTTTTTATATGTGGCGCGTTATGTTGAGCACAAAGGTATTTTTGAAATGTGGCAAGCATTCAAGGAGTTTTCTGCTGAAACAGATTCAGACTGGGAGTTATGGTGTCTGGGGACAGGTGATCAATGGGAAAACAGAATGCAACATCCGAAAATTTCACACATCGGATTTGTACAACCCAATGAAATGGAAAAATACATCCGGCAAACGAGCGTTTATATTTTGCCGAGCAAGTTTGAACCCTGGGGTGTAAGTCTGCAGGAATTTGCCATTTGTGGATTTCCAATACTGGTAAGCGATAAAGTCGGATCAGCTTCAAAATTTTTAAACGACAATGGAATGCAATTTGAAGCCGGAAATATAGCAGAAATTAAAAATGCCTTCAAAACAATGGCATCTAAAAGTGATGCTGAATTACTAGCGATTGGAAAAAGAAGTCATGCGGTTGGGATGACGCTCACGCCAGCCGATTGGACAAAAAATTTGCTTTCACTCTTACAAAAAAAGTGATCTGAAATGGAAAAACTTGCTATCAAACTATGTATGACCAAGGACATTGGTGTTCATGGAAATTTATTTGGAGGTAACATGTTAGCGTGGTTAGATGAAGCCGCGGCTACCTGGGCTTGCAGCGTTTGCAAAAACCCAAACATGGTGACGGTAAAAATTGACGAAATGATTTTTGAACGGCCCGTTAAGAATGGTCATCAGGTCAATATTTATGGAGAAGTAAAAGGCATTGGTAAGTCGTCTATTGCAATTTACGTGGAGGCGCGCAACGTCAATTTTTATACCGGCGATGAAAAAACCGTTTGTTCTACTTTCTTTACGTTTGTTCGAATTGATGACAATGGAAGTCCAATTCCAATTGATGAAGCTGTTCGCGCGCAATACAAACATCTTAAAACCGATTGAAAAAAATTCTGATCATACAAACGGCCTTCATTGGTGATGTCATTCTTGCGACTTCATTGATCGAAACCATTGCAGCCGCTGAGCCAAATGCAATCATTGATTTTGTTTTAAGAAAAGGAAATGAAGGTTTGCTCAACGCAAATCCCAAATTGAGAAAAGTAATTATCTGGGACAAATCAAACGGAAAATACAAAAGTCTATTTGCAACTGCCAAAGAAATAAGAACTGAAAAGTATGATTTGGTCATTAATCTGCAACGTTATGCTTCCTCTGGATATCTGGCCTGGCGAGCAAAAGCCAAATTCAAGACCGGATTTTCACAAAACCCATTTTCATTTAGTTTCTCCAATAAAGTAAAGCATCAAATTGGAAATGGCAAGCATGAAATTCAGCGCAATTTTGAATTAATTCAGCCCTATTTTAATTCCAGTTTAGTAGGCCCGAGACTATATCCATCAGCAAAAGAATCTGAGCAGGTTAAAGCACTGGATTGTCCATCTGATTATGTAACCATGGCACCATCTTCTGTATGGTTTACGAAACAATTACCAGTTGACAAATGGCTGGAGCTCATTCAAAAAACAGATCCAAAATCAACTGTCTACTTATTGGGTGGATCAACTGATCATTCACTTCTGGAAGAGATAAAAACAAAAAGTAACCGTCCTAAAGTCATTAATCTGGCAGGAAAAATTAATCTGCTTGCATCGGCTCTCCTGATGAAAGGCGCAAAAATGAATTATGTCAATGATTCGGGTCCATTGCATTTGGCAAGCGCAATGAATGCATCCGTTACTGCATTCTTCTGCTCAACCGTTCCCGAATTTGGATTTGGACCGCTGTCCGAAAACTCTAAGATCATTCAAACAACTGAAAAACTGTCTTGCAGACCTTGCGGCCTGCACGGATTCAAGGTTTGCCCTCAGGGTCATTTTAAGTGTGGTAACAATATTTCTATTCAGCCGTAAACGTAGAGGTTAAGCGCAAAGTCCTGTTACTTTGTCGATAAAAAAGCTAACTTTGTCGATTGAATTGAAAAAAATGAAATTTTACCTGCTTGGAACATTCATGGTCCTGGTATCTGCTTTGAGTAAGGCTCAGTCGGATACTGCCTTCTTTCAAGGAGTAAAAGATTTGCAGGAAATATTTGCAAAGGCTAACTATCAGCCTATTCAGTTCAACGATACTTCACTTCAAATCATCAAAGAAATTTCGATTCGCAAACGCGCAGGACATAGTATCGATCGGTCTGCCTATCTTGAAAAACAAAAAGAACTCATTGAACGTGATTACGGAGTTGCCATAACGGGAAATTATCTCGAAAATATAAATCCAACAATTGGTGATTTGGAAGATAACCTAACCTACTCACGCAAATTTGGCGCTGGCGTCGAGTGGAATATTCTGGATGATGGTTATTTAGAAAACAGGGTACAATCCAGAATATTAGAAGATAAAATTATCCGAACACAAATGATGCACGATGCATCAACAGAAAGCAATCATTTCTTAGAACGTTTTGATTATACCATTTATCTCTTCAATAAGGTAAAAATAGAATTGCTCTATCAGCGCAAAGAACAACTGCTAAGACAATATGAAGTTGTCAGTGATTTGGTTTTACTAAAAAAGTTGACGAAAGAAGAATTGATTAATCTCGATTCACGCCTGACTGAAGTTGAAAGCCTCATCAAAGTTTATAAAAGTTATAATGACTATTTAGGGGTCATGGATGATTCAACCAACTTCAATGTTCAGAGTCTTCCGTTAATTGACCTGGATTATGAAAAGATTTTTACCATGCTCAACATGCAGACCGATAGTTTGCTGAGTGCAGATGTCTACAAAGATTATTACAGCTGGTATCATGAAATAAATTTAAGTACCTACGTGCGCTACAATTATTATGACTTGATAGGAAACGGCTATCGTAATTTCTTTTCAGCCGGATTAAATTTCTCTATACCTATTCCCTTTAACTACAAATTACAAAATGAAATTGAAGCCGAAAAATGGAAATATGAAAATGAAAAAATAGTGGATTCACGAATTAATTTACATGAAGATGTTTTGAATACCGGCTATGAATTCAGATATAAATTAAAACAGTTTATTGGCTTTTATCAGAAGCGTAAATTATTCATGGAACGTTTACGCGTAGAAAAAGTAAAAGTGCGTTTAGGTGACAACAATGTAGATCCTTTGGGTGGTTTAGATCTGTATGATGATTTGCTTCAGATTGATATTGAACTGGTGGATCTTTTACAGAATATGTATCTGAAAGCTCTAAAAATCCATTCCAAAATTCCGCACTCAGACATGCGCAATATTGTCAAAACTCAAACGACTGAAGACATGAGTGAATACTTGGATAAGAAAGAACGTTCAGTATATGTCTGGAGTAAAACATTTGAAGATTATTCTCCTGTTTTCCTTGCCGAATATGCCATCTACAATGAATTCAAAAATACCGTGGTTGCAGTGCATGAATCTGATTCACTGGTAAAAAAGAAAACAGACTTCATGAACTACGCTGCTGAAAATGGAAAAGTCTATTTCATGATTGGCGATAACCAAATGTTGTTTGATCAAACGCCGGAAGTTACCATATCAAAAATCATCAAACAATACGCACCTTTCAGGCCAACCGGCATTCATCTGGACGTAGAGCCACACACATTTGAAGAGTGGGCATCTGAAAAACAAAGACTCATTAATCAATACCTTAAACTGGTTGGAAAAGTAAGTACCTATTGTAAATCGAATGATTATAAACTGACTATTTCCATTCCGCTTCACTATGGGCCAGAAGTCATTGACAATTTATTGGGAACAGTAGATGAAATTTATTTTATGTGCTATGAAAATGTGAAAACAGATTATCTGGTCAATAAGCTGACAACCTATACTGACGACGGTTTGGACAAGATTGTTGTTGCCTTAAGAACAGAAGATTTTGCAAGCAGAGTTGAATTGGAAGACAAGATTACAGAAATAGAAAAGTTAACCGGAATTAAAAAATTTGCGTATCATGATTTGAGACGTATGATTTCATTTGACCGGAAAAGTGTAGAGCACAATGAAAAGCCTTAACTTCAAAAGAAAAGAGGATAGTTACCTTCGTTACTTTGACGAAACGCAGAAGCGTGCGGTTAAAAAACCGTTCAACTGGGATCGTCTTATCTATATTGTACTGCTCTTAATCACATTATTTTTTGTGGGCAAGTTTCTTGTCAAACGCTATTTATATATTGAAGGCAACGGACAAGTACTTTTTGAAAGCGTAGATATTCGTCACACAGATGATATTCGTATCTATAAGTTTTTCAAAAAAGAAGGAGATGATGTTCATGTGGGTGACACCCTCTTCACCTATTTTTTAGATGAAGATGTTTTTGGAAACGGCGGTGGCGGCGGTGGAAACTCAGTGAGCATTTCAGATGCAAATGGTGAAGATTATTCATGGATTGAGCGCGAAATTTATGCGCTGCGAAAAAATATTGACCTCAACAATGTCAAAATAAGTGACAACAATAAATTGCTTGCTATTTACAAAAATGATCTGGAACGCGTGCGCAATGAAGTTATTCTGGACGCGGTATCGCACACGAATCTGGAGAATCTAGAATACCAGATCACACGAATTGAATCAGACAATAATCTTTTGGCCGAACAGAACCGGATTTTCAGAAAACAAATTGGTTACCTTCTTGATTTGATTAAAGAAGGAGATGATAAAGAACGGATTGCAATTAATCAATCCGGCCATGTAATGCTTACCGGTGCAGAAAATGATTCAACCTTTAAAATATTTACGTCACCCATTGAAGGAAGTATCACACATATTGAAAAACAACCGTTCGAAGTTGCGTTAAAAACAGAAGTCATTCTTTCAATTCATCAACCAAACTTTGTACACATAAAGGGTTTCTTTGATCAAGAAGATTTGCGTTACCTGCGTGAAGGTGATGTTGTAGATATTGAGTTTGCAGATGGAACTACGAGCATTGGTTACGTGGATCGTTTTTATTCTGCTACGTACATTTTACCAGAGGAATTCCAGAAGAAATTTGAACCCACCACGCGCACATTGGCCGCAGACATTCTACCCATTACTCCGGATGATCTGGAAAAATGGAAAAAATATTATAAACTCAGCGTTAAAATCACCAAACGAACTTTCTGATGAGCGACAACGAATCGAATGTTAAAATACACGACTCGGTAATTGAGTATTCAGGATTCACTTTCCTTGTCATTGACGCGCTTGATAATTTGAGCGTTGAAAAAGTACAGTTCAACAACGCTGTTATTTTGGATGGAAAAGATCCTGACTTTATTTGTTAGATTATAAAACGTATTCGTTCAAGCAACAGCCCGGACATCTATTTGAAACCTGTATTTGTTTTGAAGGGAATCAACATCAATGACCCTTTTGTAAACAGGTTGACAGATGGTACAATTTTCTCTCTTGAACAAATTGAATTTATCATTCCAACGGTGGAAAAAATTCTGACCAAAGTAAATGATCTGAAGTTCACCAACTCTATTTCGTTTGAAGCGCAGATGATTGAAAAAATGATTTCATTCATGTATACCTGCGATGTCTATGATCTGGAACCGGTGCCTTATGTTTATTCCGGAATCAATTATTCGTTCCCGATTTTATCTGTAAACTTTAGTCAGACTGAGGAGCATTCAGTGTTGGATATATTAGACATTGCTGAGCGAGAAGGAATTTTTGAGTCGGATTATTACGACCGTATTTATTTGTGTTCAAATTGCTCAAATGGTCACTTGACGTATCGCGAGGTTTGTCCAAAGTGTGGTAGTTCAAATTCAACCACAGAAGACATTGTACATCATTTTCCATGTGGATATGTTGGACCAATTTCAGATTTCAAAAATGAAATTGACGATCAGTTGGATTGTCCAAAATGCGATAAGCGTTTGCGTCACATTGGAGTTGATTATGATAAGCCTTCGATATTGCACGAATGCAAAAACTGTTCACATAAATTTCAGGATTATAACGTAAAAGCAAAGTGTCTGAATTGCCTTACCGATAACGGTGTTGAAATGTTGAAAGGCCGGGAAATCAGAAAATATCGTCTTACCAAAAAAGGAGAACTTGCTGCAATCAACGGCTTTGTTTCAACTTCAAAAGACATTGAAGAAATTATTGGTACGGTCAAATTTGACACCTTCAAAACCATGTTGAAATATGAGATTGAGCGCTTGCGTCAGACAGAAGGTTCTAGTAACATCTGTGCAATTCATATTACAAATCCATCACAGGTTTATTCCAAAATTGGAAGTGAAGTTCAAAAAGGTTTATTGAAAGATTTAGTGCGTGTAATCCGAAGCAGTATTCGTTCATCAGACGCTATTACTTTCCAGAGTTCGTCAACCATTGTGCTCTCGATGAACGAAATTCCAACACGTATTGCGAAAAGAATTCTGGAAGAAATTATAGTCATGCTCAAGCGATTAATGAACACCGCATTTAAAAACATGGAGGTTAATTTTGAAACCAATGTGATGCCGCTTGACTATAAAATTTCTCCAGAGCTGCATATCCAGCAGCTGACCAAAGACTTTAAGTAGTGTTTGAAGATATCATAGATAACTACATACGGTTTTTGACGAGTTTAACCGTCGATCACTTCATACGTCTTTTTTGGTTCTTCATTTTCTTCGAGTTTATCCGCTATTTTTTGATTGAATTTGTCATCCTCAATTTGTGGAAATTGAGCAAGTGGCTGAATCGCGATGTGTATGAAAAAGCAAGACAGGAATTTCTTTTTGAAAATCCGTTAGTGTCGATTATCATTCCCGGAAAGAATGAAGGGAAACACATTTATAAACTCATCAACTCACTAAAAGAACAAACGTACACGAACATTCAGATCATTGTTATTGATGACGGATCAGATGACGAAACGCCTACGATAGGCCGCGATTTACAAAAGGCGGGCTTGATTGATTTGTTTATCCGAAATGAAATCAGAGGTGGAAAAGCATCTGCTGCAAATTTTGGATTGCGATTCACAAAAGGAAAATTTATCATCCACATGGATGCCGATTGTTCCTATGATCGGGATGCCATTGAAAAAATTATTATTCCATTTTATTTAGATAAAGAAGTTGGAGGTGTTGGAGGGAATGTGATGGTTCGAAATTACGATGAAAGTTTAGTGACTTCATTACAAGCCATCGAGTATTATGACACCATCAGCATTGGAAGAGCAGTAACTTCTTATTTGGGGATTTACAGAATTATTTCAGGAGCATTTGGTGCGTTTCGGGCAGATGTATTAGACCAGATGAAAGGTTGGGATATTGGTCCAGGATTGGATGGCGACATCACCGTAAAAATCAGAAAACTTGGATACAAAATCAAGTTTGAACAAGATGCCGTTTGTCTGACATCTGTTCCTAATACCTTCAAAAAATTAACCAAACAACGCTTGCGCTGGGACAAGTCATTGATACGTTTCAGGGTGCGCAAACACAAAGATGTTTTATTCCCTAATCAAGCTTTCAAGTTTGCAAATTTTATTGCTTTTGTTGAGAACATTACCTACAACCTGATCCTGAATTTCAAGTGGTATTTTTATTTGGTAGATATGGTCGTAAATTATCCGTCGATGGTTCTGAATATTTTGATCACAAATATTTTGCTTTACACGTTTACCAATTTTACCAAGTTTGTGATTTACTCTTTATATCGCGAACGCAAGAATGCCCCCTACTCTTTCTTCCTTATTTACATTCCTGGAATGGTATTTTATTTTGGATACTATTTGCGTATTGTTCGAACGATTGCTTACCTGCAAGAATTCTTCTTCAAACTTTCCTACAAAGATCCATGGAATCCAGAAAAGACTTCAGTTCACGCCAAGCGTTTGAAATTATAAGATTGCTGGAAAGTTGAATGAGTAATGTGTTCCGTGATCAATTTTCCGAACTACCTTTCCGTCGAGTTGCTCAGTAAAAATCTCAATCATTTCAAGACCAAATCCATTTGATTTTTCTGGATTAGCCCATGCCCCGTTATCTGAATAATCAAGCTGAATTGAACCGTCGTCATTACGCGTAACGTGAATTAAGATTTTTCCGATTTCAAGATTTTTAAATCCGTGTTTAATTGAATTTGAAACAAGTTCGTTGAAGATTAAGGCTACCGGCACAATTGATTTTGGTTCAATGCGATCAAGCTCTGATTCAATATCAACTTCAATTTTTGTCTTGTCAGCATACGATGTAATGAGATCCTGCACAAGAGATTGAAGATACCCTTTCAAATCAATCTTAGTAAGGGTTTCACTCTGATACATTTTTTCATGAATCATAGCCATCGCAGAAATCCGATTGACAGAATCAGTAAGATGATATTTTGTCCGTTGATCAACAATTTCATTCGCCTGCAGCCTGAGTAAACTCATCACAACCTGAAGATTGTTTTTCACCCGGTGATGAATCTCTTTCATCATCACCGTCTTTTCCTCGTTGATTAAGGTGAGCTCTGCATTCGCCGATACATAACGTTCTTGTGCAAGTCGCATCTGATTAATCATCAGAATGACCATGTAGCTAAAAATGATTCCGGCAATACTGATATTGATTATAAAATTAGTTTGAGAGAAAGAAGTAAACTCTTTTGGATACTGTTTAATCTCACCTACGCGAACCAAATAGAAAATAGCAACAACTACACCAATGTTCACAAAAAGATTAAACACTCCCCATTTTTTTCCAAGTGTAAAAAAAACGTAGAGACTCATAATTGCAATCCAGAAAAAATCAACGAAGTGACCAAAGTCGGATGTTACCAGCAGGTTATAAATTGTGAGCAAGGTTGAAAGTATCACCGCAACGATCGCTGCAATCTGATATTTTTTTGTCTGATAAAGAATAAGTAGTACTAGCGCCGAAACAGATCCCCCAGCCAAGGTGGGAATCATATTTATATCGCCCTGAATAAAATTGATGATACCTAATACCATCAGGATTACTGAGAGGATCGCAAACAGATTTCGGGTGACAATATATTTCGCCTCCTCAAAATAAAGATTATCAGTACTTGTTTTTTGTTTTGACACGTATTTGGGATAGTGTATCGATTAAAAACAAATGTATCAATCTTCAGCGAATCAGCAATTAACCAGCCTGTTGACGCTATAAAACAGGATTCCAATAATCAATCCTTTAGCGTCTGATAGCCCGATTGAGTTGATTATTTGTCATTCATCACCCGCGTCTGGAGTCTGATTGATTCCAAATGAATCGCCTCAAGGTATTTTTCAATAAATGCATCTGATAAACCAGCTTCCCTTGCCAAAACAATGTGCGTGGCTTTAATATCCTCCCAGCGCTGCGGCTGAAGAATGGTGATTTGATTTTCACCTTTGTACTTACCAATCTGCTGAACAACCTGCATGCGTTTGATCAGAAGATTCAATAAATCCTGATCTATTGAATTAATTTCAATGCGTAAAACTTCCAGATTCTTTTTGAAATCGGCGTCGGCTGAATATTCTTTTCGAATGATCAAATCGGACAAGAGTTTAGAAAGTTGCTCAGGAGTGATTTGTTGTTGTGCATCGCTCCAGGCTTCATCCGGCGAAATGTGTGTTTCGATCATCAACCCATCATAAATCAAATCAATTGCTTTTTGAGAAACTTCAGCAAGTAACGTTCGATTACCACAGATATGACTTGGATCGCAAAGTAATTTCATGTTTGGAAATTCACCCTTTAAAGCGATTGGAATTTCCCACATGGGTTCATTGCGGTATTTTTTTGATTTGAAAGATGAGAAACCACGGTGAACAGCATGCACGTTTTCAATGCCCATTTGCATAAATCGTTCTATGCCTCCAATCCACAAATTCAAATCAGGATTAACCGGATTTTTTACCAGAATTTCAAGATCCTTTTCTCCTTTTACACTTTCTGCTATCTCTTGAACCGTGAATGGATTTACAGTAGTTCGAGCACCAATCCATAATTTTCTAAAACCTGCCTTTAAAGCAAGCTGGGTGTGATTTGCATTTGCAACTTCTGTGATCGCTGGAATGCCTGTTGCGATACTTGCATCCATCAACCATTTTAATCCGGGTTCGCCAATTCCTTCAAATGCATTTGGACGTGTTCGTGGCTTCCAGATTCCTGCACGAAGCACATGAACTTTTCCAGTCTCTTTTAAACGGCGGGCTGTTTCATGGACTTGTTCTTCGGTCTCTGCGCTGCAGGGACCAGAGATGATTATCGGGCGTTCGATGTCTTTGAGTAGAATCATGAATAGTACAAAGTTAATGGTTTGTAAAGCAAGGGCTATTAATATTATGCGAGAATTTTGTTGCAGGCATTACCAATTAAAACTTGATTCTTTTGAAATTATAACCCATGCCATTTCTGAAACTTAAAGAAGCACGGTCATTCAGGGCATGTTTATTCAAGCCATTCAAATCTCAATTGTCCTCATTAAACCTTTTACTCAATCTTCAGTCAAACAAGAAAATTAATTTATCATGTCAACAAAACAACTTATTTTTGGTTTACTATCCATGTCTTTGATCTTTGTGATCACAACTTCTTTTAATGAAAAACTTCAAAAAAATCATTTCAGGATTAGCCATAACAAACACCAATACAATCTCAACGAACCAATTGCAGTGCATGAACTATCTTCCGAGCTGCTGGAAGTATCAGGATTAACAGATGTATCCGAAACAAAAATTGCCTGTGTTCAAGATGAGAAAGGAATTATTTTCACTTACGATCTGCTGACGAAAGAAATAGAAGAGAAAATTACATTTGCGGCAGATGCTGACTACGAGGGACTGACGAGGGTTGATGATGTACTTTACACGCTGTCAAGCGATGGAACGCTCTTTGAAACAAAATCAATCTGGAAAAAACCAGTCACAAAATCGTATGACCTCAACCTTCCCTCGCCCGACAATGAAGGCTTGTGTTATGATGAGAAAAATAAACGTCTCTTGATTGCACCAAAAAGTAAAATTGGAAAGGGACCTGAATTCAAAGATTCGCGTGCCATTTTTGTGTTTGATTTAAAAAAGAAAGAGCTGGAAAAAGAGCCGCTTTTTTATTTCAGCATTGAAAAAATTTACGCCTTCGCTGATTCGAAAGGAATAGCAAAAGATTCTACTTTCAAAAAAAATGGCCAGTTGAATACAAATCGAAATTTCAGACCTGCATCTATTGCTGTTCATCCCCATACAGGTGACGTTTATGTAATTTCTGCAGAAGATTTTAACATGGTTGTTTTTTCTGAATCAGGTGAGATCAAAGATTATTTTTCACTTAATAAGTCAATCTTTCCTAAACCTGAGGGAATTACTTTTTTGAATGATGGAACGATGATTATCACCAATGAGGGTGTTGAGGGGAATGCTACCTTGGTGGTGATTCAATAAATTTAGAAACTACCCTACCTTAAAAATAAAATTCTGTTTGTGATGTTTGGTTGGATCGTATAAAACCAATTTGTCATCGACCGAAACGTAAGTTTTATAATTGATTTCTTCCAAAAGTTTGAAACAGTTGGTGCGATTTTCATTGTTCCAAAGTTCGAGATAAACAACCGGCTTATCTCTTAATAGAACGCGCGTGGCTCCTTTCAAAGCAAAGTACTCAAAGTTTTCAATATCCATTTTGATACCAGCAATTTTGCGTTGACCGGTGATGTGGTCAATCGTATCACACGAAACAGTAACAATTTCACCTTTATTCCAATCCTGAATCGAATCATGAACCACGTGCGCCAACCCTTGCATCCTGACCTTGCGATCAATAGGCAACACCATGTCTAGTTCTTTTTTAGTCTCCCCAACTGCAAGCGGAATCAACTCGACATTCGACAATTTGTACTTGTCAACGATTTGCTTTAAGACAACAAAATTGGATGGCATGGGCTCAACGGCAAGCACCGTTTTTTTCGGAAACTTAACCGCCAGATGGTAAGTCATAATACCAATGTTGGCGCCTATATCAAGTATATCTCCCTGCTCTGGTATTTCATTCATGAACGCAAAAAAATCCTTCTCCTTTTTATCCTTCTTAAGCGTACGAATTTTGTGTTTCGCAAACAGGAAAAGATAATTCCGGTAACCAAGTATTTTTTGCAATATGAGTTTAAGTCTGTTCTTCACTTGTTGCAAAAGTAGCAAGAATCCGTTACTTTCGTACTTATGAGGATTGCAGTCAATGCACGATTTCTATTGAAACACAAAATGGAAGGTTTTGGGTGGTACTCTTTTGAAACATTAAAAAGAATCACTCAAGCACATCCAGAGCATCAGTTTATTTTCTTTTTTGACCGCGCATACGATCCGAAATTCATTTTTTCAAAAAACATAGAAGCCGTGGTACTCAGACCACCAGCGAGACATCCGGTTCTTTTCAAGATTTGGTTTAACTTTTCTGTAACGCGCGCTTTGAAAAAATACAAGGCTGATCTTTTTTTCTCACCTGACGGATATCTTTCTTTAAAAACAGGCGTTCCACAAGTAGGTGTGATTCACGATTTAAATTTTGAACATTATCCAAATGATTTGCCAAAATCTGCGCTTAACTATCTCAAAAGCTACTTTCCACTGTTTGCAAAGAAGGCAAATCACCTCTTAACGGTATCTGAATTTTCCAAATCAGATATCTGCAAACTATATCAAATTGATGCTTCAAAAATCACAGTTGCCTATAACGGTGCAAGTGATTTGTTTAGACCGATTTCTAAAGTGGATCAACATCTGATCAGAGACGAATTCTCTGACGGAAAGCCTTTTATCATATTTGTTGGCGCATTGCATCCACGTAAAAATGTTTACAGACTTTTGGAAGCCTTTGAACAGTTTAAACATCAAACAAAATCTGAAACGAAACTTTTAATTGTTGGTGAAAATTTATGGCGATCCAAAAAAATGAATTTGCCCGAAATGACTTTCAAATCAGATGTGATTTTCACCGGTCATCAGCCCTTGAACAAGCTTGCACAACTTGTTGCTTCGGCTAAGTTCATGGCTTTTGTTTCTTATTTTGAAGGATTTGGAATTCCATTGGTAGAGGCCATGCAGTCGGGTTGCCCTATTCTATCGGGAGATAAAACATCGCTGCCAGAAGTTGCAGGCGATGCCGCACTTTATTGTGATCCATTTGATGTAGTTTCGATAACAAAAGGAATTACGACTTTAGATCAGGATGAAAATTTACGCAATCAACTTATTGAAAAAGGACTTGAGCGCGCCAAAACTTATTCGTGGGATTTCACTGCAGAAAAAATCTGGAAAGTACTGGAATCATTCACTACTAAATCACTCGAACATTAATTGTGCTGACAAAAATCAGTTGTGTGACTGATCGCATCAAGATTAAATTAAAAGCGTTGTTTTTAACTTTGGGACTATGAATCAGTATCCAACTTTCGACCAAGGACTTCATTACAATGATTTGCATGAAGACCATAAAAACTGGCTAACAGAGCTTGAGTTTTGCAAAAAGGAAATTGCGTTTTTTCAACATTCGCTGGAGGATTTTACCATGCAATCAAAAAATGCAAACAAAGGTGCCTTGATTGAGCAACTACAAAATAAACTCATCATCCACGACGAGCAAGTTGACATTCTGCTCCACGAAATAAAGTTACAACAAACGAAACTGAATGAGTTTATAAAATCTCACGAACAAAACATTGAATTTATTACCTTTAGTGACCATAAAGCATGGCGCGAAAAAATGGACATCAATCGCAAGCTTTACAATGAAATGAAGCAGGATTTTTATCACGGAATTTCACAAAAAAATTAAGATTATGAAAACACTAATGATCAACGATACCCAGAAGTTAAAAGAAATAAAAGATGCCTTTAATGCAAACTACCCTCATTTGAAAATTGAATTTTTTTCAGAAGAACATAAAACTGGTGAAGCATCGTCTCGCAAAGCGATGTATGATGATTCCCTTACGCTTAAAGACATTCGCAAAAATCATACAGCAGGTGAGCTGAGTATTGACGGACATCAAAAGACAAGTACTTTTGAAAACAATTTCCACAACCACTTTGGTGTCACTGTTCAGGTATTCAGAAGATCGGGAAATCTTTGGCTTCAAACCACCACTACGGATGAATGGTCATTAGCACATCAGGAAAAAACCGGACAAGAATTCGATAATTAGTATTGGTTAATACGGATCTTTTGTCGCCGTCATTAGTTGCAAACAAGTTCACTAACGCTTCATTGCGCGGTCCATTTCACGCTTGGTGTCTTTGTCTTTGAGTGATTCACGTTTATCATGCAGTTTTTTACCGCGTGCTAAGTGAATTTTTACTTTGATCAGATTCTTTTCGTTCAAAAAAGCAACAGTTGGAACAATCGTCAATCCCTTATCCTTTAACTTTTTCTCAAGCTTGTTGAGTTCGGTTCTATTCAGCAATAATTTACGATCACGTTTTGGTAAGTGATTGTTGTAAGTACCTTGCTCATATTCGTCAATAAACATATTACGAATAAAAAGCTCACCGTTTATCAAAACACAAAATGATTCTGAGATACTTCCTTTTCCGTTGCGTAACGACTTAATCTCAGTACCTGTCAAAACAATTCCAGCCAGGTAATCATCCATCAGCTCAAATTCAAATCGGGCGCGCTTATTTTTTAAGTCTATCGTTGCCATGCAAGTGCAAAGTTCACAATTTTTAGACAGGTCTGAAAGGTTTTGCGCTTAAATAAAATGAAAACTCAGCTATTTTTCATTATATTTGGTAGATGTTTGACCTGAACGTTTATAACACGCTCGACCCTAAAAAAGGCAGACTTTTAATCACTGAGCCTTTTATGCAGAACGATTATTTTCATCGTTCAGTTATTCTTTTGTGTGAACACAACGAAGATGGCTCTTTTGGTTTTGTGCTCAACAACTATACCGACGTAAAACTTTCTGAGTTTGAGAATATGCATGAAGTGGAAGGCTTTTGTGACGATTTCAGAATAAGCATTGGTGGGCCTGTCAGCGCAAAAAATCTCTATTACATTCATACCCTTGGTGATCAGTTGCCAGATAGCATACACGTTACTGGTAATATCTATGCCGGTGGAGACTTTGACTTATTGAAAGAAAAAATTGCCAATGGACAAGTGACCGCAGATCAGGTCCGATTCTTTTTAGGATATTCAGGCTGGGTTGAAAAACAACTTAACGGTGAACTGAAACAAAACAGTTGGTTGGTTGGAGAAATTGATCATTCAGATGATATAATGGACGTCAACAACGAAACTATCTGGAAAGACTACATGCAGCGCCAGGGGGGCAAGTATAAAGTATTTGCAAACTTTCCAAAAGATCCGGCATTGAATTAGGCGGCCATTTGCTCAAAAAAAAAACGCCCCAATCAAGTCAGAGCGTTCAAATTCTAAAACGAATTGATTTCTTAATTGGATGGCTTGCGCTCAATCAAATATTTTTCAATGTATTCAGTCGTTTTTACCCTATTCGCTTCAAAAGACATGTAATCTTTAAACTGCGGATAAATATCTACGTGGAACATTGAGAAAAACACATAACATTCAAGATAACCTTCTTCCATCATCTTATATCCAAAACGCATGTATTCCGGCAATTCATTTTCATGCTCTTCCAGCATTGTGCGGAATGAGTATACTTCAAGGTATTTATCTTCAGTATCAGGATTTGGTTCAATAATTCCATCTTCGCTGCAATACTTACTTATTTTCTTTTTGCAACCACGATAGGTATCCCACATTCCGTATAATACTCCCTGATCTTCCAATTTCATATTATTTGGAAAGAAATAACGGAGAAAACGGTGTGAGTCCATGTATTTATTTTCCTGCGCTAAAATGATCTGATAACGCAACTTAACATCAAATCCAGGATACACAGTAAACGCCTCAAGACATTCTTTTTTGGCTCTGAAGTAAAGTTCCTTTTCTAACAAAGCATCAATAATGTTTTTTCTAGGCTCAAGTAAATCAGGATGCATGTTTTTTGCCATGCTGTAATAAACGATAGCGCTGTCATAATCTTCCCTGGCCAGAAAAGTATTTCCAAGACTAACAATTGCGGAGTAATAAGCTGAATCTTCGGCCCACGCTTTTCTAAAATTCAACTCTGCCAATTCAAAGTCTTCTTTATCCATGAATTCTTTACCCTCATCGAAGTAAGAAATTGCCTTTTCACTGCGGGCAGTATCCGGATCATAATCTACCAGATACTTTCTTAAATAATAATCACCGCTGTGCGAAGATGACTCAAGCGTACTTTTACGACAAACATTTATGAATTTTGTTTTTGGATACGTCTTAAGGTCTTCAAAAAATTTGTAGACAGATGAGTCGGGTTCCTCGCCTTCAACTGTTTCAACTTCAATTGTGATGTTTTCATAAATGTCACGATCCTGCTGGTAACGCAAGAATTCCATTTTAACCCACATCTCATAGCCGTCTATGGTTGCACCATCACCATTGGCAGCTTTGTTGATATACTTTACCAAAGTCTCAATACCCTTGTCATAACTTTTATTGAAAAATATTTTGACTGCTTTTTCAATTTGTTTATCTGTTTGAGAATGTACATTTGATGTGCCTGTCAGCAACAATCCAAGCACAAAGGCTGCAAGTATATTTTTTAATCCTTTGCTTTCCATAATTCGTTTAATCGATCAATAAGTTGTCCAGAAAGATAATTAATATATTGTTTTGTGCGATAGCTACCAACCCAAATAATCCCTTCTATGGCATTGGTATAAAACACTTCATCGGCCACCAAAAGATTTTGTGGCGAGATATTACACTCATAGACTTTGATATTATTTGCCAATGCAATGTTGATGATTTGCATGCGCATTGTTCCTCCAAGACAACCGGAATCTAATCCGGGTGTGTAGAGTACGCCATTGGAAACAATAAAAAGATTTGCGCTGCCGCCTTCAATAATTCCCATCCGGTCATTTTGAATCAGCAAATCATCCAAGCCTAACTCACGCGCTCTAAGTTTAGCCATGATATAAATAAGGCCATTTTTTGTTTTGAATGAAGAAAGTAGATTGATCTGTTTTTTCATTTCTTCAAACTGGTCAATTTTCAAACCTGCTTCATTGAGCAAAAACTTGTTATTGGGCAACGAATTAGCTTCAATAAAATACTCAATATCGTTGTTATGAGGCATAAAAAATCCACCCGCTTTTCTATCCACAGAAAACCGAACCCGACCGCCTTTATCGATGCCATTCTGATCAATCAATGTTTGTATTTCATGTTCGATAAAATCAACTGTAAAACTGGCAGGACAAATCATCCTTAGGATTTTCATGCCTTCTTTCATCCGAAATACATGATTTTTAATATTAATCGGGCGACCATTGATCACACGAATCGATTCAAACAGTCCATCTCCGTAGATGTATGCCCTGTTGCCAGCTTTGATCGAATACGATTCAGCCGGGATTAAAACACCATTATTATTTACATAAGCACTCATCACGTAAAATTTCGAAGGAATTCCAGTAAAATACGATAATCAAGTATAGTAATAAAAATGACACCAAACAAGGCCCCCGCCAGATGCGCATCATGTGCAATCCCTGTTCCACCGCGTTTAGCCAGAAAATATTCAAACACCAAAAGCAGCGGTCCAAAAATAAAAGCAGGAATAATAGGCGGGAACGGAAAAACCCCCATCTTGTCCATTGGATTCAATAAAATGTAAGCAAAAATAACCGCTGAAATAGCTCCAGATGCGCCCAGAGAGTTATAATATGGATTGTTTCGATGTTTGTAAAGTGACCACATGGTTGAGAACAGAATTCCGCCCAGATAAAGCGCACCAAAATACAAGTAACCTTTGGGACCATATCGTGAAATCAACTCGGGCTCCAGACTATAGTGGGCGTGGTTTCCAGGCGTGTCTGGGGTAACCTGAACCGCAAAAAGATAAAGCGCAAACATATTGAACGTAAGATGCATCACATCGCCATGAATAAAAGCATGCGTAAACACACGGTAGCTCTGATTTCCGTGAATCACGGCATGAGGATTCAGCAGCAGTTTATCTCTAAAAGCCAAATCACTGAAGGCTTTAATAGATACTAGTATAGTTACAGCTAATAATAAATAGGTAATATACATTTCGTCATTTATTGAGTAAGGTGCACTACTTTTGTCTATCTTCGATTCAGATTTTGAAAATGCACTACCGTCTTTATATACTCCTTACTGGTCTTTTTGTTACAATTTACGGCTGCTCCGGCGGTGAATCTGAATTGGAAATTGAACAAGCTGAAGTAAGCGAACAGCTGAAAGAAAAATTTAATTCGGCCACGGAACTCGTTTATGGCAATGACACTGCTGTGGCAGGTTCTGAAGTCATCCATTATTATCAGGACAAAGACTTTTTACCAATATGGATTCGCAAAGATTCACTGACATCTGCTGGTAAAGAAATGATCAACCTGATCTCTGATTCACGTGATTATGGTCTTCTTCCTGAAATGTACCATCACTCGCTCCTTTTAAAAATGGTTGATTCCTCTTTACTGGATGCAGAAATGTTACTTTCAAATGCCTTTTTCCTTTTCACAACACACGTTGCAGTTGGATGCGTTGACCCAACATCTTACCAATATGTCTGGAAAAAAGATTCACTTGATTTTAAACTGGAAGATGAACTTGAACGCGTTCGCGCTGGTGCAACAGTAAAAGAAATAATTGATGAAAAACAACCTAAGTTTTGGGAGTATATGCAACTTCAAAAAGGTCTATCTGCCTTTCTGGATCAATATCCACTTGATACCAATCATTATAAAATTCCTGCATTTAAAGAAGATTCCATCAAATGTTATGTTGCCGCAAAAGAAGCATTGATTGGTCATGATTTTCTGGATTCAACCGAATCATCCGATGATTCAGTTTTTCTGGAAAAACTAAAAGTATTCCAAACCTACAATGGATTGATGGGCGATGCCGTGGTTGGAAAATGGACAGGAAAAGCACTGGAGAAAAGTAATCTGGATAGTTTTTACCAGGCCGCCGTGAGTCTTGAAAAATGGAGATGGAGAAAACCGTTTCCAAACAAATACATACGCGTAAATATTCCTGAGTTTGCACTTTACTTTGTTGAAGATGGTAAAACAAGAAGAAAGCATCGTGTGGTTGTTGGAGCATATGACACTCAAACGCCGGAGTTCAGTGCGCGAATGGAACGTATGATTACAAATCCGTTTTGGAGCGTTCCGTATTCAATTGCATCTACTGAAATCCTTTATGGTGCAAGAAAAGATACGGCGTACTTTGGCAAACGTGGCTACAAAGTATTTGCGAGTGACGGTTCACAGGTTGATCCAAAAACCATTAATTGGGGCGGTGTCAAAGAAACAAACTTCACCTACCGCGTTCGTCAGGATGCTGGTGGCGGAAATAGTTTAGGACGAATTAAATTTTTATTTCCGAATGAACACGCCGTATTTATTCATGACACACCGTCCAAAAGTCTGTTTGGAAATGATGTTCGCGCCTATTCACATGGATGTATTCGACTGCATCAACCCTATGAATTAGCAAAAGAAATTTTGCGCTCGGATGAAAGCAAACTGTCACCTGATTCATTGGAGGGCGTTATCAACAGAGGTATTCAACGAACGATTGAATTGAACGAATCCTTTGATGTTTTCATTGAATATTACACTGCAAGCGGAGATAGTTCAGCCAATATTAAATTTCATCCGGACATTTATGGACGGGATGAAAAATATCTGAATAACACATTCAAAAAATTTAATCCACACCTATAATCTTATCATGAAACCGCCCGTTGCCAGAAAAATTCCAACTGTTCTGTCACATCATGGCGACACACGAATTGACAATTACTATTGGCTCAATCAACGTGAAAACCCTGAAGTGATAAACTACATCAAAAAAGAAAACAGCTACTGTAATTTTGTATTAAAATCTACAAAAAAACTGCAGGAGAAACTTTTTCTGGAAATGAAGGGACGCATGAAAGAAGAAGAATCTACTGCTCCTTACTTCAAGAATGGTTACTGGTATTATGAGCGATATGAAAAGAAAAAAGAGCACCCGATCTATTGCCGTAAAAAAGAAACAGTCAAATCAAAAGAAGAAATCATACTTGATTGCAACAAACTTGCAAAAGGATTTCCGTATTATGAACTGGTCGGATTTGCAATCAGTATAGACAATAAATGGCTTGCCTTTGCAGAAGATATCACGGGCAGACGTCTTTATCAAATTCGATTTAAGAATCTTGAAACAGGCCAAATCACCAAAGACTTGATTCTGAATACCGGCAGTGAACTCGCCTGGCATAACGATAATAAATCACTCTACTTTGTAGAAAAAGATGAAAAACCTTGCGTCCATTCGTTGTCAAAAAGCACATTCTTGGATCCAAAAAGAATGAAACTATTTTTACGGAAAAAGATGATACGTTTATAGCCGGAGTTTCAAAATCAAAAGATGAAGAAATTATTTTTATCGGATCCTACAGTTCAACAACGACCGAGTTTCGTTTCAAATCTGCCAATGATTCTAAAAAGTTTGAACTCTTTTTAAAGCGCCAGAAAGGGCATGAATATTATCCTGAAGCAGCTGAAGACGAGTTCTACATCAAGTCAAATCTCAAGGGACCAAATTTTAAAATTGTCAAGTGTCAGCAGAAATTGCGCGATCCAAAAAAATGGAAAATCGTGCAGGCGCATGATCCCAAAATCTTAATTGAGGATTTTGAAATTTTTGAAAAATATCTGGCTGTACAGGAAAAAAAAGATGGCTTAACCAGGCTTCGGATTTTTAATACCAAAACTTTCAGACATCGGTTTATTCCGCCCTTTGAACAAACGTATACGCTGTATATTGGAACAAATCCAGAGTATAAAAGTGATACACTTCGCATCGGTTATAGCTCTCTGACAACTCCGCACACTACCTACGATATCAATCTTAAAACCTTTGAAAAAGTAATTGCAGGTCAAACTAAAGTATTGGGAGGATTCAAATCGAAAGATTATAAATCAGAACGCATTTGGGTAAAATCACACGATGGAGTTAAAGTCCCTGTCTCATTGGTTTATCACAAAGATCATTATACCAAACGTGGAAAAAATCCGGTCCTGTTATATGCTTATGGTTCCTATGGATCAAGCACTGATCCGTATTTCAGTTCTGCCCGTTTAAGTTTGCTCAATCGTGGATTTGTCTTTGCAATTGCTCACATTCGGGGCGGCGAAGAATTGGGGCATGATTGGTATGAACAAGGTAAAATGTTAAAGAAAAAAAATACATTCCTTGATTTTATTGCTTGTACCGAATATCTCACAAAAGCGCGTTATGCAAGTAAAGACAAAGTCTTTGCAATGGGCGGAAGTGCCGGTGGATTGTTAATGGGTGCTATTTCAAACATGCGACCTGAACTTTGGAAAGGTATTGTATCAAACGTTCCTTTTGTGGATGTTGTGACAACGATGCAAGATGATACGATTCCGCTAACCACAGGTGAATACGACGAATGGGGAAACCCGGATGACAAAAAATATTATCACTACATGAAATCTTATTCACCGTATGATAATATTGAAGCGAAAGTCTATCCTGCAATGCTAGTAACAAGCGGACTACATGATTCGCAGGTTCAGTATTGGGAACCTACAAAATATGTAGCCAAATTGCGTGAAATGAAAACAGATTCCAACATGCATTTGCTTTATACCAACATGAAAGCCGGACATGGCGGATCAGCTGGCAGGTTTGAACACTTGAAGGAAATAGCGCTGGAATATGCATTTCTCTTAAACTTGCTTTAGCGCAGATCGTTGGCCTAAATTGATTAATATCAGCAGCCTTTGAAAATCGCGAATTATAATTATATTTGAAAGCATTACGGTATTTACCGTATAGTTAAACCCGATTTATTAAACTTATTTTGACCTGTTAGTTAAAATAAAAAAAGACCAATTGTTATGAAAAATTTAAAAGTCCTTTCCTTAACAGGATTAATGTTCATCGGTTCACTTGGATTTGCAGGTGAGACTTATGAAAGCCTAGAAGCAAAATTTAAAATCACTTTCCCGGGTGAGTTTGAAGTAGAATCAGAAACAGATGAAGAAACCGGTACCACTACCATCTCTTTATCATGTGACTATAATGGAATGTTGTTAATTGGAAATGCCTTCATTTTTGAAGAGGCGGTATCAGAAGATGACAATTTATATTCTGAAGCAGCAGAAGTAGTTCGTATCTGTGGTGCATTTGGATCAAAATTCAAATCAAAAGGTTTGACAATCTGGTCTGTTGGTGAAGATACGGGTCTAATCAACGCAATGAAATGTACTGGTGATTTCAAAGGTTATATCGGAAACTACTACGTAATTATTCAGGAATATATCGAGTGGCAATTTTTAATCCTTGGAGGTAAAAAAGACTACGATACAAATCTTGAAGCACGTTTCATCAATTCATTCGAGATTTTAGAATAACTGAAATAATCTTGTAAAAAAAAACCTGGTCATATTGATCAGGTTTTTTTTTACACTTATTCGAACTTACATTCGAAGACTTTTAAATCTTTTACTTTATCAATAAATTCTTTTTCCAGATTTACTTTCACACTGCGCGATGGCATTTTAATGACTGCATTATTCTTGTGATCCTTCACCTGAAACTTTAACGCACAATTTCCAGAATGAGCTAAAATCAATGCGTACAATTCATCAATGCACTGATCTGTGATATCAGCATATTCAGCTGAGAGTATTACTGATTTCACCCGACGCTCGCGTAGCTCAGACAAAAGTTCAATGGCACTTATTTTATATTCATGACCGTCACCGTATTTTTTTGGCTGAACTTTTCCAGAGATAAAAACAAACTGTCCCGGTTGCAACATGTGTTTGAATTTCATGTACGATTCTGAAAACAAAAACTGTTTGCTGCTGTCTGAATAATCTTCAATGTCAAAAGTACCAAACGGTGCTCCATGTTTTGTAGTGCGATGTTGTACATCCGTCACAATTCCTGCTACTCTAATCTCCTGATTAATGAACTCATCAACTTTATTCAAATCTCCAATGGATCCTTTTGCAAAGCTGTCCATCTCCAGTTTATAATCATCTAAAGGGTGACCTGAAATATAAATTCCGACAACTTCCTTTTCTTTATTCAATTTGGTGAGTGCAGGCCATTCTGGAACTTTTGGCGGCTCTGGCATTGGTGTTTCTACAGCAGATTCTCCACCAAAAAGGGATACTTGACTTGGGTCTTCTCCCTCTTGCGTTTTAGAACCAAATTTTAAAATATTTTCAAGGAAAATTCTTCCACTTGCATCTTCTGCAAAATATTGCGCCCGATGAATGTTTCCAAATGAATCAAATGCACCCGCCAAAGCAAGACTTTCAAAAACACGTTTGTTGTTTGTGCGCAAATTAACGCGGGATGCAAAATCAAAAATAGATTTAAACTCGCCGTCTTTTCTTGCCAATAAAATATCTTCAACAGGCTTGCTCCCTACTCCCTTAATCGCACCTAAACCAAAACGAATTGCGCCTGCTTTGTTCACCGTAAATTTATATTCTGATTCATTGACATCTGGGCCTAAAACAGGAATGTGACCACGTTTGCACTCTTCCATAAAGAATGAAACTGATTTAATATCACTCATGTTATTACTGAGCACAGACGCCATGTATTCAGCCGGATAATGTGCTTTCAAATAGGCAGTCTGATAAGCTACCCAGGCGTAACATGTAGAGTGCGATTTGTTTAATGCGTAAGATGCAAATGCTTCCCAATCGGTCCACATTTTTTCCAGCACTTTTTTATCGTGACCACGTTGCGCACCTTGCTCCAAAAATTTTGGTTTCATCTTGGCAAGCAAGTCGAAACTCTTTTTACCCATTGCCTTACGCAAGGTATCTGCTTCACCTTTAGAAAATCCTGCAAGACTTTGCGAGAGCAACATTACCTGCTCCTGATAAACCGTGATTCCGTAAGTTTCTTCAAGGTATTCTTTGTTTGCATCAAGATCGTAGACGATTGGCTCGGTACCGTGTTTACGCCGGATAAACGAAGGAATATACTCCAACGGTCCAGGACGATACAATGCGTTCATCGCAATCAAATCTGCAAAGACGGTTGGTTTTAATTCTCGTAAATATTTTTGCATTCCGGGTGACTCGTACTGGAATATACCGACTGTTTCACCGCGTTGAAAAAGTTCATATGTGAGCGTATCATCCACCGGAAAATTATCCGGATCCAATAAAATTCCGTGACGTTCTTTGATCAGCTTCACCGCGTCTTTAATGAGCGTGAGCGTTTTCAATCCAAGAAAGTCCATCTTCAGCAAGCCGGCATCTTCAGCAACTGAGTTGTCGAATTGCGTGCAATACATTTCAGAATCTTTTGCAAGCGCAACGGGAACAAAGTTGGTGATGTCACTTGGTGTAATAATTACACCGCAGGCGTGAATACCGGTGTTACGCATAGAGCCCTCAAGCAAAACTGCCTGATTGATTACTTCACTGCGTAAATCTTTTCCTTTTGCTATTTCACGCAGCTCAAGTGATCGCGTCAAATCATCCTGATTGTTTTTTAATTTTTCGGCAAGTTCAACCGCATCCAAAGTCATGATTTGATGCAGTGATAAATCCGGAATTAATTTGGCCAGCTTATCTGCTTCATGAAGTGGTAAATCCAGAACACGGGCAGTATCTCTGATGGAAGATTTTGCAGCCATCGTTCCATAGGTGATAATCTGAGCAACTTGTTTTGAACCGTATTTGTTGATTACCCAATCAATGACACGCTGTCTTCCTTCGTCATCAAAATCGATATCAATATCGGGCATGGATACACGTTCAGGATTTAAGAAACGCTCAAAGAGGAGATCGTACTTGATTGGATCGACATTGGTAATTCCGGTACAATACGCAACGGCAGATCCTGCTGCTGATCCACGGCCAGGACCAACGGCCACATCCATTTCTCTGGCTGCATTGCAAAAATCCTGTACAATCAAAAAGTATCCTGGATATCCCGTATTGGCAATTGTAGCCAACTCAAAATCCAAACGCTCTCTTATTTCTTGCGTAACTTCTCCCCAACGTTTTTCAGCTCCTTTGTAAGTTAAATATCTCAGATAATTATTTTCACCACGCTTGCCCCCGTCTTCTTTATCTAACGGATCAGCAAACTCTTCTGGAAAATCAAAAGCCGGCAATAATATTTCACGTGACAAAGTATAAGCTTCACACTTTGCAACAATCTCATTTGTATTTTCAATAGCTTCTGGAAGATCTGCAAACAATTGCTTCATCTCTTCAGGCGACTTGAAATAGAATTCATTATTCTTCAATCCAAAACGATGTCCACGACCACTTCCTACTGGCGTTGATTTTAATTCGCCGTCTTTGATACATAATAAAATATCATGTGCATTGGCATCTTTTTTATCAAGATAATAGTTGGTGTTTGTTGCAACCAGCTTAATGTTGTGTGCCTTGTGAAAACGCAATAAAGTTTCGTTAATTCTTTTTTCCTCTTCTGATCCGTGACGATTAATCTCAAGATAGAGGTCATCGCCGAATTGCTCTTTCCACCAGAGTAAAGCGTCTTCTGCCTGACGTTCACCAACGTTGAGAATGAGAGATGGAACTTCACCATTAATTCCACCGGTCAGAACAATTAAATCTTCCTTGTACTGTTCAACTATCTCACGATCGATGCGGGGCACATAATAAAATCCTTCTGTAAACGCAATCGATGACATCTTTGCCAAATTGTGATAGCCTCGTTTATTTTTTGCAAGAAAGATTACTTGATATCCATTGTCTTTGTTTGATTTTTCTAATCTGTTTCTGCAGATATTAAATTCACATCCAACAATTGGAATTAATTTTTTTCCGTCAAATGACTCTCCTTTTTCTTCGGCTTGTGCTTTTTGTGCGTCAACGGTTTTGTTGTAAGCGTTAATCTCTTTGACAAACTGAAAAGCCGCCATCATGTTACCAGAATCAGTCAAGGCAACAGCCGGACTTTTGAATTCAACCGCACGTTTAACCAGATTTTTTATACGTGTGGTAGCTTGCAGAATAGAGTATTGTGTGTGATTGTGCAAATGAGAGAAAGGAACATCTGCCAGCCTGCTTTTGTTTCCAGAGAGATCAATTATTTTAGGTTCTTCTGTTTTAACCTGAGCCTTTTTAATTTTCTCACTTTCCTCTTTCAGGTTTTTATGAATCAGGCCAAACGAATTAATCGTAGCCGGATTTTTTAATTTGAATTCAGGAATATAATTTTCTGCTCCGCCTAATTGAGATTGCGTGAAACCATCTGTTCTAACCAACTCAAAGAAACAACGCGAAGTTGCTTCCACATCTGCGGTTGCATTATGTGCTTCATTGAATGGAACACCAAACAATTTGAAATGTAATTCGGTAAGTGTTGGCAATTTGAATTTTCCTCCACGACCGCCTGGTAATTGACATAACTCTGCGGTCTTTTCAGTACACGTATCCAAAACAGGAATTGAACTCAAATTCGTTTCTTGCTGCATGCGATAAAATTCGCAGCCCATGATGTTCAAGTCAAAGGTTAAATTTTGACCAACGAGGTATTTTGTTTTGGAAAGTACCGCTTGAAATTCTTGCAACACTTCTTGTAGGGAAAAACCTTGGTCGGTAGCAAGCTCAGTAGAAATTCCATGAATTTTTTCAGCATCAAAAGGAATGTTGTATCCTTCAGGTTTAATCAAAAAATCTTTATGTTCTATGAGATTACCCCACTCATCGTGAAGTTGCCAGGCAATTTGAACACAGCGTGGCCAATTAGAAGTATCAGAAACAGGTGCGTTCCAGTTCTTTGGAAGTCCTGTGGTTTCGGTATCAAAAACTAAATACATGGTAAGGGATTCGGATACTAATTTACGAAACCTGAGTTTACCAGAAGAAGGAATTTATAAGGAGATATGCACATAAAAAAAAGCCGCTCCTTTTGGGAACGGCTTCTTTAAATTTATTAATCAGTTGACTATTTTGCAGTCAATTGGATTGTCATAGTTGATTCATCAGTTGTTTCGCTAACAGTTGATGTTCCACCAGAAGTTGTTGTAGTGTATTTATCTACACCACCTGAAACAACCATCAACGTCATTTCTTTACCTTTCAACATGTCGATATCGAAAATAGCAGCATTTTCTCCAATTTCGTAGGTATCGTCACTTGTGTTTGTATTACCAATTGAAGTATCAGTAAGTCCGCCACCGATTTGAGTAACAGTTGTAGTTTGTGAAGTTGAAACAGTATGAGTCGCGTTCATAACAACACGCTCTTTGTTTTTGTACTCATCTTTCGCTTTACCTACAAAACTCCATGATCCTGATTCAGTATAAGTAGAAGTTTGAGTATCTGTATAATCAAATCCTGTCCAGAAATCAGTTCCAGAGCTAACAGTTACCCAGTTACGGTTCATTGTATAAGTTCCATCTTTATTGATGATGAAATCAAATAATGAAACAGTTGTAATATCTGGATCGTTTCCACTTGTAGTAGTACCTCCTACTGTTTGTGACCAAGTTCCAGTAATCGTTGTACCATTAAATGATGATGTGTTATGCCATGAATCACCACCACCTGATGAATGAGACACTGATTCATAACTAGCAACATTCCATTCGCCAGAGATTCTTGCTTTTCTTGAAGAAAGACTTAAAGCGGGGTCATTTTCACCTTTTTTACATGAAGGTGTAGCAAGAAGAAGAGCTCCTGCAGCTAACATTAAAATTGATTTTTTCATAATTATTTTTAAAAGTTAATACTTGCGCATTATTAAACGCAAAGTTAGACAAAAGGTTTGGCGAGGATGTTAAATAATGCTAAAAAGCCGATTAGATAATTCTAACCGGCTTTTATTAAGCTCAAACTTATCTTACTGATTAATGCGATGCAAGATATGCTGCAACTCCGTAGTGGCTTGCTTTCATGCCTTCTGCTCCTTTAGTCCAGTTGGCAGGACAAACTTCTCCGTTTTCTTCGTTAAACTGAAGCGCATCAACCATTCTGATAGCCTCATCAACGTTACGACCTAGCGGCAAGTCATTTACAAGTTGGTGACGCACAATCCCTTTTTTGTCAATCAGAAAAAGACCTCTGTAAGCAATCATTGTATTTGTTGCTACCAAAGACCCTTCTTCGTCATAGGTATATTCTCCTAGAAGAACATCGTAAGCGTCTGAGATTGTCTTATTGGTATCTGCAATGATCGGATAGGTGATGCCTTTAATTCCACCATTCTTTTTTTCCATTTGCAACCAACCCCAGTGAGACTCTTCTGTGTCTGTAGAACAAGCCACTAGTTTCACTCCTCTTTTTTCAAATTCAGCAATTTTCTCTTGAAATGCGTGAAGTTCGCTTGGACAAACAAATGTGAAATCTTTTGGATAGAAGAACAAAATCACTTCATTTTTACCAATAAACTGATCCAAAGAAAATCCTTGAACAACTTCACCACCATTTACTACTGCCGGAGCAGAGAATTTTGGTGCTTTTTTACCTACTAATACTGCCATTATCTTTAATTTTTAGTTTTTTATTGCTTTACTAATTCAATACAAAGTTAAACAGAAAAATGCTCGGTGAAAATTGAATTTTTTTATTCGCTGATAGAGATTGTCTATTACTAACTGGCCAACACGCCAATCCCAAATCCCGCAATGATCGCAATCAGCTTCATCGCATTAACCTTGTGCCCTTCACTGGACTCAAAAATAATGGTCGTTGAAATATGTAAAAACATACCAATTGCGATACCCAAAATCCAGGATGTATCAATGTGTAAGGTATCCAGAATAAATTCACCAGAAAGTAAACCCAAGGGCGCAGTAATACTGAAGAGAGCAACAAATATCCACGACTTCAATTTGGAAATTCCAGAGGCATTAAAGATTGTTTTCAAAGCAATGGCTTCAGGCACCTTATGAAGTATCACACCCCAGTACAATGTTCCTGCATGCGCATGTTCATGGGCATTAACAGGAATTACTTCTATAAATGAATGAATTGAAAGACTAATAAAGATTGCCAGCGGAAAATAATTATGATCAGTGTGATGAACATGGGTGTGACCATGCTCAGCGCCTTTTGAAAAGTATTCTAAGGTGAGCTGGAACAAAAATCCGATAAGGATGAAATATCCAATCGAGTTTCCCTTGATGTGGTAGGCTTCAGGAAGTACATGTGTAAAAATAATGGTGAGCAAAAATCCACCACTGAAAGAAAGCAGCAGTTTAAAATTAGCTTTTTTGCGAAACAAATCAACCAACAAGGATCCACCGAAAACGGCTACTAACAGTAAAGTGATTTGAAGATAGATACTCATTTAGTTATGCTTCTTTTTTTCAGCAATCAAAATCAATCGTTTTGATTCAGCGGCGACAAATTTACCAAGATTATAATCACCGAAGATGTTTTTTATTTCAAATCCGCTCTCTGCTAACATTTGCTGAAAATCATTCAAACCAAATAACTGAACTTTTTCACAAAATTCATACGATTTGCCTTCAACTTTAAATGAGATTTTCTTTTGAATAAAACCATTGTCTGCAAAGCGCTCCAAGTGAAATTCAATCTTATTTTTGATGACCGTTTCTGCTGGCACCAGGTTCTTCAAGACACATTCAGCATTAAAAAAATCGATTACAACTATTCCTTCAGGACTTAGACCTTCGTGAATATTTTTGAGCACGGTCAAATTCTCAGCCTGATTTTCAAAATAGCCGAAGCTGGTAAAAAGATTTAAAACCAAATCAAAATTATTTGTAGGCAACGGTTGGCGCATATCCTGGCGCAGAAAAACGAGTTTTTCATTTTGGAATTTGGACGCTTCCTGAATTGAAGCAGCCGAAAGGTCCATGCCGGTAACGTGGTAGCCCAGGTTATTCAGATAAACCGAATGCCTTCCTTTCCCGCAAGCCAGATCCAGAATCCGGGTGTCAGGAGCAAAGTTTCCAAACTGCATGAGATTGGTCATAAAGGCATTTGCCTCTGTTTCGTCTCGGTTATCATAAAGCACATGATAATACGGACTATCAAACCAGGAAGCAAACCATTCAGACATGATTGTTTTTTGTGCAAAAATACAACAGATATGGCTGAAACTGAAAAAAACAAGGGAATAACGAGTAACAATATTTAATTTTATATATTTGTCTTGCACAAAAATAAGGTGAACCAGGTTTACGATATATATAAGCGACTTGAGGAAAGAAATGTTCTTCTGTCATTCAAGGGTATGATTACCTCCGAGTTGCTGACGACCATTTTGTCCATCATGGAATCAAAAATGGATCATATCGATGAGAACCCGAAAGTGAAGAAGAAGGTTTTCAATATTTTGGTTGAGTGCCTTCAAAACCTTTATCACCACATTGATCAGGATGATGTTGTGCACGTTATTGCTGAAGAGAGATCTGCCTTATTGATGATTTCGAAAATTGGTGACGCATATCAAATCACTACAGGCAACTACATGAAAGCTTCTGATGCACCAAATCTGAAAGAGAAACTGGATTTGGTGAATGGAATGGATAAAGAAGAATTAAAGGCCTACTATAAACAAGTTCTTGCTGAAGGCTCCATGTCTTCAAAAGGAACAGCAGGATTAGGTATGATTGACATTGCAAGAAAATCTGGTGAGAAACTCGAGTACGATTTTCAACCCATTAATGATAAAACAACTTTTTTTAGTTTAACAGTTAAAATAGCAGAATAACACAGAGTGATATATGGAAAATCTAATTCTTGAAGGATCAGCAAAAACCCCAACTGTAAAATTCGACGCTGCAAACGGCGTTCTTGAATTAAAAGGAAGATCTATTCCTGAAAATTCAATTGAGTTTTACAAACCTCTAAACGATTGGATCGATGCTTACGGTGGAAGCCCAAAGCCGAATACAATTGTTGAGATTAAATTGGAGTATTTTAATACTTCTTCTTCAAAATGTATTCTTGACCTTTTCAAACAGTTGGAAAAACTTAACAGTGGTAACACCGAAGTAAAAGTTAACTGGTATTTTGAAGAGGATGATGAGGATATGGAAGAAGCTGGTGAAGATTACCAGGCAATCATCGATCTTCCGTTCAAGATGATCGAAGTAGAAGAAATATAAGATTGAACTCGATAATAAGCGTCGGGATAACCGGTGGTATTGGAACTGGCAAGTCAACGATTTGTCGTATCCTTGGTATCATGGGTTATCCCGTTTTTTATTCTGACACAGCCGCTAAAGAGATACTTAGCTCAAACTCAAAAGTCAGAAATCAGATCATTGAACTGTTCGGTTCTCAATCTTATCGTGGAGATAAACCTGACAAAGAATTCCTTGCTCAAATGGTATTTAACAATACTCAAAACCTGGAGCAGTTAAATCAAATTGTACATCCCGCTGTACGAAAACAATTTGCCGATTGGTCGCAAGTCCAAAATTCCAAATTTGTTTTCAATGAGGCCGCCATTTTATTTGAATCAGGATCTTATAAAAATTTTTCTAAAACAATTTTAGTTACATCACCCACTGAATTGCGCATAGAACGACTTTTGAAAAGAGACCAAACTTCCGTAGAACAAATAAAAGCGCGAATGGCAAATCAATGGAGCGATGATCAAAAAATTCCACTCGCTGATTTTATTGTCGTCAACGATGAAAAAGTTTTGATCATTCCACAAGTATTAGAAATCTTGAAAAAACTGAAATCATGAGTCTCCCAATCTATGCCGCGGACAAAATCAAAAAATGGGATCAATTCACGATTGAGAATGAACCTATCAGTTCGATCGATTTAATGGAGCGGGCAGCAAATACTTGTACAAAACAAATTGTTGCACGCAATATTTTTAACTCCGCAGTTATTTTTTGCGGCGTTGGAAATAATGGAGGTGATGGCTTGGTCATTGCCCGCTTGCTGCACGAAAGAGCTGTTAAAGTAAAGGTCTATATTCTTGAATTTACAAAAAATCAATCTCCTTATTGATCAGATCAATGCATCTAAAAAAAGAGTTGTTGCTGTAGATTTACCAAGTGGACTCTTCTGTGATGACAATCGATCCAATAGTTTGAAGCACGTGATCATCGCAAATCAGACGATTACTTTTCAGGCGCCAAAACTTAGTTTCCTGTTTCCTGAATATGCAAAATATGTTGGCGATTTTCATATTGCAGATATTGGATTGTCCGCTAATTTCAAAGAGAGTCCTTCTGCCATATTTTTTACGCGAAAAGACATCTCTTTAAAATCAAGAAATCTTTTTTCACACAAAGGAACCAACGGCTACTTACTGGTTGTAGCTGGTTTTAAAAACTACGGCGGCGCTGCAATTCTCACATCAAAAGCAGCCATGCGCACCGGCTGTGGTTATGTTGCTACGCATACTCATTCTGAAACAAAAACAGCACTACTAAGTTCAATTCCTGAATGTCTTTTTATAGAGGATATCAAATTAAAAATCCCGGAAAAAACGAATGCCATTGCAATCGGTCCCGGTTTAGGAACTGATTCTGCTGCGATGAAAATTCTTGAGCTCATTGTTTCACAAACGAAACCATTAGTGATAGATGCAGATGCTATTAATCTGATTGCAGGCTCCAAAAAACTGCTCTCAAAAATTCCCGCAAATTCAATTCTGACGCCACACCCGGGCGAACTTGAACGCTTGATAGGAAAATTCAAATCAGCAGAAGAAACTCTGGAAAAACAAATTAAGTTTTCTAAAAAGCATTCTGTTTTTGTGGTTCAAAAAGGAGCCTTTTCAAAAATTACCTGCCCGGATGGAGCGGTTATCATAAACAGCAGTGGTAATCCCGGGATGGCCTCTGCAGGCATGGGTGATGTGCTCACTGGTATGATTGGATCTTTATTATCGCAAAGCTATTCTCCAAAAGAGGCAGTTACATTGGGTGTTTTTCTGCACGGCTATGCAGCCGATTTAGTACAACGTAAGCAAGGTGAACGCGGAATGATTGCTTCAGATGTCATTGATCAAATTCCGTTAGCACTAAACGCATTCTAGAATTTCAGAATCATGCCCGCATTGATTCCAATGCTATACATTCTGTGATCCATTGAAATAATTTTGTCCGAATAGGTATTCAACATATGTCTTCTGTACTCAGGAGCCAGAAAAAAACCAATTCTGTTTAAGTTATAATTCAACCCAACCCCAGCTGTTAGCATCAGATTGAAGGTGCTGAATCCATTTGTTTTTATCTCGTCATCGCGTTCGACAGCGATTCCATTTTCAGTGGTATAACGACTCTCATATTTAAGTTTTAAAATATTCAAAGGTGCAATACCTGCAAATCCGTACACCTTGAAATTTATTGCCATAAACTACTCTCAATCGCAATGGAAGCGCAATTTGTGCATAGGTGTTTTTATATGAAAAAGTAGAGTCGGTCAGTGAATCCTGATAAGTATAGTTTTCACTGTGACCAAAGTAGGTTATACCTATATCCAGGTGAATTAATTTTGAGAGTTCCATGATGACTCCTGCACTCACGCCGCCATTGTATGCTGCTGTATGCTGTTGCCACTCTGCATAATAATCTTTTGTCGGTGAATTATCTTCAAAGCTGCGATAGGAATATTGGTAGAGCCCGCTCACATAAAAATTAGTTCCGGTTAATGAATCAGGTTCGCTTGCTGGCTTTTCCTTTTTTTCTTTTTTAGTATCCTGCTTTTTTTCTTCAGGATTCACATTACCACTGGTGATCTGTGCCAGGCCATTTGACGCGGCCGAATGAATAAAAACGAAAAGAATCAGGATCGATAAAAACCGCACGGTAGAAAAAAATATATCTTTGATTGTCATAGTACAAATGTAAACAAAGTCATTAAAAACCATACGACCTATTGAGTGTGCGGTATGAGTTAATAAGCAAATCAAAACAATATGAAAATAACCTTTAATTCACCCGTAATTTTAGCCTTTTCAATTCTTTGTGCCTTGGTCTATCTGCTGACAGGTCCAATGGGCATACTGAAAGATGCGTTTGTTCTTATACCTGAATGGTCATTTTCAAATCCGGCCTGGTATATGCGTTTGTTTACACACACCATCGGTCACGCAAGCACCGAGCATCTGATGGGCAATCTGGCATTTATTCTTTTAATCGGACCCATCGTCGAAGAAAAATATGGTTCCAAAAATTTAATCATCATGATGCTGTCAACTGCCCTGGTAACGGCCTTGCTTCATCTTATGATCTTTGACTATGGACTGCTGGGCGCAAGCGGAATCGTCTTTATGCTGATTTTGATTGTCTCACTGGTTAATTTTAAAAACAAAGAAATTCCTTTGACGTTTATTCTGGTAGTTATCATTTTTATTGGTAAAGAAATTATGGCCAGCATGGAAAACGACGGTATCTCTCACTTTGCTCACATCATCGGTGGCGTTGTTGGAGCCATTTTTGGTTTTATGTTAGGCGGTAAAAAAGCTTAATCCTTGTTAAGAAACCGCCATTCATCCAAGATTCGGATTATCAGCGAAGATTTTTAGTATTTTTGAGACAGCACAAATTCAATTATGGACAATATTTCAGATAAAGAGGGCGTTGATTTGCTCGTTAAAAAATACGCAGAACTTAAAAGTGAAATTCACAAAGTTATTGTTGGGCAAGATGAAGTGGTTGATCAGGTTTTGAAATCTATTTTCAGCAATGGTCATAGCCTTTTAGTGGGTGTACCTGGTTTGGCAAAAACCTTGTTGATTCAAACTATTTCTGATTCACTTGGATTGAGTTTCAAACGTATTCAGTTCACTCCCGATTTGATGCCTTCTGATATTGTTGGCTCTGAAATTTTAGATGAATCACGCAATTTTAAATTCATCAAAGGACCGGTATTTGCAAACATTGTTCTGGCTGATGAGATTAACCGTACACCGCCAAAAACACAAGCAGCTTTGCTTGAGGCCATGCAGGAAAAAACAGTAACCGCTGCTGGTCACAAATACACCTTAGACAAACCATTTTTTGTTTTAGCAACTCAAAACCCAATTGAACAAGAAGGAACCTACCCTTTGCCAGAAGCGCAGTTAGACCGTTTTATGTTTAACATTTGGGTGGATTATCCAAGCTATGAAGAAGAAATTTCAATTGTAAAAAATACGACGTCAGACAAAAAAGTTACACTGCGTCCAATTTTGACCGGTGAAGAAATTATTTATTTCCAAAATCTGATCAGACGAATTCCAGTGCCAGATGCTGTTTATGACTACGCGGTTAAACTGGTGAGTAAAACAAGAATGAATTCGCCAATGACACACGAGCTTGCAAAAAAATATTTGGATTGGGGCGCTGGTCCGCGTGCATCACAATATTTGATCATCGGTGCAAAATGTCAAGCCGCCATTTCTGGAAAATACTCACCGGATATCGAGGATGTAAAATCAATTGCGCATCCAATTTTACGTCACCGCATTGTGCGCAATTACCGCGCAGAAGCTGAAGGGTATACGATTGAGAAGATTATTGATGAGTTGATGAAGTAAACCTTGTGGTTTCTTAATCAATCTGTTTTGCCTATTCTAACTTGCCATTTCCAGCAATTCAGCCAACAAAACCGGTATTCTGGTATTGACTCAGTTCCTGTACAAATTCCCTGAAAAACCACTATCTTTGTCGCTTCTAAATTTTTTGTATGAATCCTTTGAAAGCAATTTCACCTATTGATGGAAGATACCGTGATAAAGTTGAAAAACTGGCCGATTATTTTTCTGAATATGCTCTGATAAAATATCGCGTAATGGTAGAGGTGGAATATTTTCTTGCACTTACTGAACTCGATATAAAAGCGCTGAAAGGATTTCCGAAAAAGAAAGCAGATGACTTACGCAAAATCTATTTGAAATTTTCTGAGAAAGATGCTGAAAAAATTAAAGAGACAGAGAAGGTCACCAATCACGATGTGAAAGCTGTTGAGTATTTTATAAAAGACAAACTTTCTAAATTGGGTCTTTCAAAATACGAAGAGTTTATTCATTTTGGATTGACTTCGCAAGACATCAACAACACTGCTATTCCTATCTCTATGAAAGATGCGATCTATGAGGAATATCTTCCTTTATTGGATCAATTAATTCATACCTTGAATGATTATGCTCAAGCCTGGAAAGACATTCCGATGCTTGCCCGTACTCACGGTCAGCCTGCTTCGCCTACCCGACTTGGAAAAGAAATTTATGTTTTTGTAGAGCGATTAGACGTTCAAAAAAGACAATTACTAGCTGTTCCTTTCTCTGCCAAATTTGGCGGAGCAACCGGAAATATGAATGCACACTTTGTGGCCTATCCGGAAATTGACTGGGTGTTTTTTGCAAATAATTTCGTGAACAATACATTACAAGTTGAGCGCAGTCAAACCACTACACAGATTGAACACTATGATAACGCGGCTTCACTTTTTGATGCGCTGAAACGAATCAATTCAATCATGCTGGATTTGGACAGAGACATGTGGACTTATATCTCCATGGATTATTTCAAACAAAAAATTAAAAAAGGAGAAATTGGTTCATCGGCGATGCCGCATAAAGTAAATCCAATTGACTTTGAAAATTCAGAAGGAAATATTGGAATTGCCAACGCACTTTTTGAACATCTTGCGGCCAAACTTCCAGTATCACGTCTTCAACGCGATTTAACGGATTCAACCGTTTTGAGAAACGTGGGAATGCCGATTGCGCACTCTGTGATTGCACTTCAATCCACGCTAAAAGGTCTGAGCAAATTAGTATTGAATGAGAAAAAACTAAACGACGATCTGGAACAAAACTGGTCCGTAGTTGCTGAAGCTATTCAAACTGTTTTACGTCGCGAAGGATTTGCAAAACCGTATGAAGCATTAAAAGAATTGACGCGTACTAATCAGGCCATCACCAAAGAAAGCATTTCAACATTTATTGACGGATTGAAAGTATCTGACAAAGTGAAAAAAGAATTGCGCAAAATATCTCCTCAGAATTTTACGGGGATTAACATGGTGTTGTAAAAGGGAGAAATTCCGGTTAATTGAAGTATTCTGTTCCTTTTCTCGTTCTCTTTTCTTTTGTCTTGAAACAAAAGAAACAAAAATTCAAGGGCTACAAAACGCTCCGGCGAATATTCTCTCAATTGCCAAGTTCCGCCGGGCGATCTCCGACTCACATTTTTTATTAATTGAGAAACATCTTCTTCGGAGCTTCCCGGTCTCACTAAGCAATTGCTTCGAATCTTCTAGTCACGTTTTGATGCCCGATCAGACATCCCGTAAACTTCAACGACGCAGAATAACAACTAGAACGAACTACAAAAATGACTTTTCGAATGACGTTTTCGATTGGCGTTATTTTTAAGACGAAGCCAACTTCTTTTTCATCTCTTCTTTTTCAGAAGCTGAGAGATGTGAATGTCCTTCGTGTTTGTGAAGTGCTTTTAGAATCTTACCTAAAATTTTAGAATCAGACGAGTACTTCTGACAGAGTTTGCACCAGAGCAAATGAAACTGCATGCTGAATTTCTCTCCCAACGAAAGTTTACTCAACTCACGTTTTTCTATCAGGTATGACGTTTTTTCGCAGCTCATGCATTAAACCATTTACGTTCGAGACATTCGCGCAATTGTAATTTTGCCCGATGCACTATGACCCACAAGTTGGACGGGGTGATTTCATGTTCCTTACAAACCTCTTCTGACTCCTTTTCCTCAACTAATTTATCAAGCACTACACCTTTCCACTTACCAGGCAATAAAGCAATACATTTAGCAATGGCTTCCTGTAATTCCTTATTGTCAATTGCCTCTTCCATTTCTGAGTAATTACCCTGAGGCGCAGCTTCCGGAACCCAATGCCCTACGCGTCCCTTCTCTCTGAAAAAATGCGAGATCGGTGTCGTTTTTCGAGCTTCTTTCTGACGGTAATAATCTATGATTTTGCGTTTCAGAATTGAGATGAGCCAGGTTTTTACTGCGCTTTTTCCTTCAAAAGAATCAATTGATTTTACACCGGCCAAGAAAGTCTCTTGCACAAAATCTTTTGCTAAATCAGCATCGTCAACTCGCGACAAGGCATAATTATAGAGCTGATCTGCATATAAATCAACCCAACCGGCAACATCATACTGAACTTTTTGCTCTTGCATTTTGCTCAAAATTAGCTAAAATATTCTGGCGTGAACGCCTTTAAAACCTGAGCCAATCTTTGATGCGATTTCTAAAATCAAGCCAAATCGATAAAAACCATCCAATCAAAAATTAACTGCACTACCGCAAACAAGGTATTTAACCTCATTTCCTCACAATACCACAAAGAAGGTATTGCAAGAAACACACTCCCAACCTAGATTTGCATCACTATTTAAACTAAATCTAAATAACAATGTACAAACATATATATATTTTCCTTTTCGGATCACTCCTAATCACATCTTGTAAAAAAGAAGGTTGCACAGATGCAACTGCACTCAATTATAACGAGGAAGCAAAAAAAGACGACGGAACTTGTACGTATTTCCAATTGAGTGTTCCAACTACTTATGCATTCACAGATGGTACAAACAACACTGTATCATACAGTGGACAAACTGAGCGTTTAAATCAGTTAACGGAGATGACAACGTATATGAAAACAGGAACCACCACTCCACTTTCTTATTTATCACTGACTGATATGTTTGCAAATACAGGTAATAATGGCGGTGGTAATTTCAGTTTTACATCCACCAAAAAATTACAAGATAAATGCCTGGCTGCAGACACCTCTTTGTTTATTGATTATATGGATAGTCTGGCAATTGCTTCAGCTGATTTTGCAAACACAGCAGCAGATGGACAGGCAGGAACATTAACGTCAGGTACAAGCACGTACTTATTTGCAGCCAACGGAATTGAATACACCCAGTTAATTGAAAAGGGATTGATGGGTGCGGTTTTCATGTACCAGGCAACAAACATTTATTTTGGATCTGATAAAATGGGTGCAGACAACACACGGCTGTCAATGCTGGTGCAGGCGAATATTACACGGCAATGGAGCATCATTGGGATGAAGCATTCGGCTATTTTGGAGTACCGGTTGACTTTCCAACCAACCTCACAGGAATAAAATTCTGGGGAAAATATTGCAATAGCAGAGATTCACAATTAGGTTGCAACGCCGTTATGATGAATGCATTCAAACGTGGTCGCGCCGCCATTTCGCAAGATGAATTGACTATTCGTGATGAAGAGATTTTAAAGCTTCGCAAGATGTGGGAAAAAATTTCTGCGGCACAAGCTGTCGCTTATCTTGAAGAAGCAAAAACAAATTTTGGCGTGGACAATGCAAAATTCCTGCATGAACTTTCAGAGGCGTATGCATTCATTTTATGTTTGAAATATGTTCCGCTCGAAACGCGTGTCATTTCGTATACTCAGATTGATGACCTTTTGACAAACACGATTGGAACAGATTTTTGGGCTGTTACGCAAACTGATTTGACCAACGCGATCAACTCGCTTGAATCAATCTATGGATTTTAATTTTTGAAGCTTTTTTAAATGAAAAAACACAAGTCATACCTCCTTCTTTTGCTATCATCAGCAATGCTCATCAGCAGCTGCAAAGAAGAAGATAAACCAGAATTTGACCGCAAAGCCATGTTAACCAACATGGCTTCTGCCGTTATTATTCCTGCCTATCAAACCTTGAATGCATCTCTCGCTGTTTTGAATACAAAGGCTCTCGAATTTATTGCAAATCCGACAACCACAACATTGGCCGAATTAAGATCACAATACATCATTACCAACAAAAATTATCAGCGTTGCGCGATGTATAGTTTTGGTCCGGCGCTTGATTATGGAATTAAAGGTGCGTTCAATACGTTTCCAACGGACTCAGCAAAAATTGAAGCTAATATTACCTCTGGAACTTACACACTCGGATCCGTTGCAAACACCACCGCTATTGGTTTTCCTGCTATTGACTATTTACTTTATTTTGGAAGCGATTCAGAAATCATAGCCAAATTCACCACCGATTCGGAAGCGGCCAATCGCAAAATTTATCTGTCAGATTTAATTTTCAAAATGAAAACAGAATTTCAGCCTGTTTTAGATCAGTGGAATGGATCCTATCAATCCACTTTTATTGCCGCAGATGGAAATGATGTTGCCAGTTCTTGTTCTTATTTATTGAATGAGTTTGTGAAAGATATTGAACTAGTCAAGAATGCAAAAATCGGAATTCCATCCGGACAACAAACTGGCGGTGCAACATTACCAAACTATGTGGAAGCATATTACTCAGGGCTCTCCACAAACTTCGCGTATGAAAGTCTGGTTGGACTAGAAACTTGTTTTACAGGTGGAAGCGGAAGTGGTTTGGATGATTATATCCGCGATGTGGAAAGTGATGATGTGACCACATCTTTAGCAGATAATATTCTTACTCAATTTGGCATTTGCAAAACAAAAATGGATGCTTTGGCTGATCCATTAAGTGCAACTGTGAATTCAAATTTTACAGCCGTGAATGAGGTTTATCTGGAGTTAAAAAAATTAGTGATCTATTGCAAAACAGATATGACGTCGATGCTTGGAATATTGATCACCTATCAGGATAATGACGGCGATTAGTCGCTTCCAAAAAATATTCTTTGACTGGTATCGTGAGGTGCCGGCGACTTCCCTTGCCTTCTATCGTATTTTGTTTGGTGCCTTGATGCTCTTTTCAACCAGTCGTTTTTTACTCAACGGTTGGGTTTATGATTTCTACATAGCACCCAAATTTCATTTTTCATATTTAGGATTTGGCTGGATTCCCTATCCAAACGCAACCGTTTTATATTTTATTTTTTCGATGATGCTGGTTGCATGTGTCGGAATCATACTCGGCTTTTTCTATCGCATTGCTGCATTGACTTTTTTTGTTTTGTTTACTTATGTTGAATTGCTTGACAAAACAACTTACCTCAATCATTATTATTTTGTCAGTCTGATTGCCTTGCTGATGGTATTTCTTCCGGCGAACCGATTTTTTTCGCTGGATGCTTATTATGGATTTGTACCAACTCAAAAAACTGTTCCTAACTGGACTATTGCCGTTCTTAAATTTCAAATGGGAGTGGTTTATGTCTTTGCCGGAATCGCGAAATTAGAACCGGACTGGTTACTACACGCGCAGCCGCTGAAGTATTGGTTGCACACTTCACATCACTGGCCACTTTTTGGTGATTTATTAAAGCAAGATTGGGTAGCCTATTTTTTCAGCTGGTTCGGATGCCTCTATGATTTACTGATTGTATTTTTTCTGCTGAATGTTAAAACCCGAAATGTTGCATATGTCTTCGTGATTATTTTTCATTTGACTACCTGGTTACTTTTTCCAATAGGTGTTTTTCCTTGGGTGATGATGGCCGGAACAACTATTTTTCTTTCGGTGAATTTTCATGAACAGGTTTTGAATTTTTTGAGGGTGCCGGGGCTTCGGGTGCCGGGGCTTCGGCTCCGCTCAGCCACCGGCTTCAAAGAAAACGTTGAAAAGATAGAAATATCAGCGACAAACAATCGCACGAATCATTCTCATGGTAGAAGCAAAATCATAAATTATCTGCTTGCGATTTATATCGCTATTCAAATACTTGTACCGTTTCGATATCTGCTTTATCCGGGAAATTTATTTTGGACAGAACAAGGGTTTCGATTCAGTTGGCGTGTGATGTTAATGGAGAAAACAGGCTATGCTGAATTTTACATTGTTGATCCAAAGACAAAGGCAGAATGGAATGTTGAAACAGAAAATCATCTTACCCGCACGCAGGAAAAAATGATGAGCACACAACCCGACATGATTCTGCAATATGCCCATCACCTTCATGATATTTATCAGGACACCACAATCTACCTGGGTGATAAATCCTTCACCTTCAACGAGCCAGAAGTGCACGCTGAAATTTACGTCACGCTGAACGGCCGGCCGTCGCAACTTTATGTTGCTAAAAACCATAATTTAGCGGTCCTTGAAAATAATTTGTCTCATCGATTTTGGTTAGAAGATTTTAAAGAATGAAATTCATTTTTTGTATAGCATTTCTATTTATTTCAGCACAAAATTTTGCGCAGTGCAATTTTTATGGCTCGATAAAAGACGCTGACAATGCCAACGAAATTCCGTTTGCCAAAGTAGTATTTAGCCCCATGGATTCTGGCGCCAGCGTAATGACTGTTGCAGATATTTTTGGAAGATTTCACCTTGAAAATATTCAGTTTGGCTATTACACCATTGAAATCACTTCAATCGGTTACAATCCAACGGCTATCAATATCAATCTGGATCAACCTGAGTACAATGAAAGTTTTCAGATGATCAGAAACACAAATTTACCCAGCGTGGAAATTCTGTATGATGCACCTTTCGAATCAAACCGAATGTCAATCATCGATGGCGCAACCTTAACCCATTCCAAAAAAACACAGCTCGTTGACATCGATAAAATTCCGGCCAACACCGCAACAAATAATGCGCGTGAATTGTACGCAACGGTTCCCGGTTTAAATATTTGGGAAAGTGATGGTGGCGGTTTGCAATTAGGAATTGGTGCGCGTGGTTTAAGTCCAAACCGGACTGAACATTTTAACACCCGACAAAATGGATACGATATCAGTGCTGATGCATTGGGTTATCCCGAGTCTTATTATACACCGCCGTCAGAAGCTATTCAATCGGTTCAATTTATTCGCGGAGCGGCATCCCTTCAATTCGGTCCGCAGTTTGGCGGCATGGTGAATTTCAAATTGCGACCAGCCTCTCAAAAAGCATTTGAGTACAGAGGAAGTCATACTTATGGTGCCTACAATTTGGTAAACACCTTTAATTCTTTTTCCGGTACAATCAAAAATCGCTTTTCATATCTCGCCTATTACAATTATAAACGAGGTGATGGCTGGAGAGATAATTCAGCTTTTGATCAACACAATGCTTTTGCTCAACTGAAATATTATTTTAATGAAAACATGTTTTTGAGCGTGGAGTACACCTACATGAATTATCTGGCACAGCAAGCCGGCGGACTTACGGATGCTCTGTTTCAAGCAAACCCAAAACAGTCAATCCGCAATCGAAATTGGTTTAATGTTGACTGGCGAATTCTTGCTGCAAATTACAACTGGAAAATCACCAATCGAAGTATGCTCGATTTAAAATTTTTCAAAATAGATGCCTCACGCTTAGCTCTTGGAAATCTGGACAAAATTTCGCGATTAGATGATTATCTGGAACGTGATTTAATTGCTGGAAAATTTGACAATTTTGGATTGGAATTAAGACTCCTGCAGCACTACCCAATTGGCAAAAAAATGAAGGGTGTGATTACGTACGGTGCGCGTTACTATCAAGGCCAAACCAGCAATCAGCAAGGACTTGCAGACTCTACCTCAGACGCTAACTTTTCATTTTTGCATCCCGATGAATTAGAAGGATCTGATTATATTTTTCCATCCAGAAATATAGCTGGCTATTTTGAAAACATGCTTCAGCTGTCTGAAAAATTTTGGATTTCTGCAGGATTCCGTTATGAATTTATTGACACCAAAGCAGAAGGTACTTACCGTGAGATGGTGTATCATCCGCTCACCAATGAATTGATTTTTGACTCAACCTACACCGAAAGCAAATCCAATCAACGCTCCATTTATTTAGGAGGAATTGGTTTCACCTGGCGTATTTCAAAAGATGCAGAAATCTATGGTAACATTGCGCAAAACTACCGGGGTATTAATTTCTCTGATATTCGCGTCATCAACCCAAACATGCAAATTGATCCAAACATGAAAGATGAAAAAGGATTTAATGCAGATTTAGGAATTCGTGCAGTGAAGAAATCGTTGACCTATGATGTAAGTGCATTTTTTCTTTACTACGATAATAAAATTGGTTTGATTGATAAAAAATTATCTGACTACGAATATGTTCGATACCGCACCAATGTTGGCAAAGCGTACAGCACCGGCATTGAATTATTTGTGGAGCATAAATTCAAACTGAATCCAAAAAAATCAGCCGAAAACTACTTTTCAATTTTTGGAAATTTTGCATTTGTGTATGCACGTTACGGAAATTTTGACAACAATGCATACAGTGGAAATTGGGTCGAATTAGTTCCGCCAGTTACTGCAAAGATTGGTCTACGTTATCAAACTCAAAAATGGCGTTTTTCATATTTGGCTACGTATGTTCACAAACAATATTCAGATGCTACCAATGCGACATCTGATCCGGATGCGATAGCTGGTTTGATTCCATCCTATTATGTGATGGATGCAAGTGTGGCGTATGAATTGAATAAAAAAATCACGTTCAAAAGTGGCGTTAATAATCTCACTAATAACAAATACTTTACGCGCCGCGCAACGGGTTATCCGGGACCAGGAATTATTCCTTCAGATGGAATTAGTTTTTATGTGACGGTAGCTTTGGTGTTGTAGTTGTGGTTTTATTTCACATTCAAATATTGTGCAGCAATGTCGCTAAAGATGTCTCAATTAATTTCGACCATGTTTCAAGAGAACAATGAAATAGACTGCGGGGTGAGCTCCAACTTATAGTCATATCCAAACTTCTTCATTCTTTTGTCTTGATACAAAAGAATCAAAAAATCAAGGCCTACAAAACACTCCGGCGTCTATACTCTCAAATTGCAAGTGCGGGCGGGTGATCTGCTCCACTGTGTTGCGCAGCTTCCCGTCCTTACTAGCAATTTGCTTCGTCTTTCCTTGTCCTGTTTTGATGGCCGAATCTCCAAACTCCAAACATTATTTCATCAGATAGCGGCATTAGATTTTCAAGAACAAAAAAATCCTGACCATTTCTGATCAGGATTCTAAAGAAAATCAAGCGTACTATTTTATTAATCTACAATTTCGATGGATTGAATTTTATCTCCCGGAACGATTGCGTCAATGACATCCAATCCTTCTGTTACGATTCCGAAGCAGGTATGATTGCCATCTAAATGTGCCGTGTTTTTGCGGCTGTGGCAAACAAAAAATTGAGATCCGCCTGTATTTCTTCCGGCATGTGCCATAGAAAGAACACCACGGTCGTGATGTTGTTTTGGAGCAGTTACTTCACACGGAATTGTCCAGCCTGGTCCACCGGTTCCTGTGCCGGTTGGGCAACCTCCCTGAATTACAAAATCAGGAATTACACGATGCCAGGTAAGTCCGTTGTAAAAACCAGACTTGGCGAGTTTCACAAAATTTCCAACAGTGATTGGAGTTTCTTTATCGTAAAGATCGGCGGTCATAACGCCTTTATTGGTGGTGATAATTGCTTTCATTCTAAATAATTTTCTGCGAAATTACACAAAAAGATCCCGTATAAAAAATCGAACCGGCAGAGATTAGTTCTTTTTTGAATTTAAAAGTCGAAGATGTACTTTCAACCGAATCAAAATAAGAGCGAGAATAAAATTTGGAACCCAGCCCAACCATGCAACGATACGATACAAATCCATTGGCTTCAATTCGATATCGGTTAAGTTCACAATTCCCCATTTCCATGCGCGAAGTGTCAGTGCAGAAAGCGTCAGAGCGTAACTGATCAACATCCAGGCACCGTGTTTTGAAAAGTTTTTTTTCTTTGCGGCAATCAGCGCCATCCCCGTTGAAAAAATCCATAATACAGAAAGCATCAAAAATGCAGCAATACTAAGCGGACCGCCATTGGCAAAAAAACTCATGATCAATCCAGAAGGTGCGGCAAAAACAAGTACCACCAGTACATAGAAAATTCCCAGCTTGCGGTGCAAACCTGTATTCAGAAATCGTCTGAAGAATTGCGTAAACCCGGCCAGCAAACAGAAAGGCGCTGTAATCACATGCATGTAAAATGCAACGAACCACACCGCTGAAATGTTTGATTCATAATTACGAAAAACCCATTGTTTAATTTTCAGGAAAGCAACATCTTTTTGAACCGGAAAATACTGGATTGAAATGTTCATCATCAATACTGTAAAAAAACCAAGCAGCAAGATCAGAAGCACTATTGACGTATGTTTCAAATAATTAGTTTTCCACATAATCTCCAAAAGTAACCAGAAGAAACTGTTTTTGTCTACTTTTAGAAGAACAAATAGCCCTTATGAAAACAGTTAAAATCTTTGTTGCCTCCTTTTTATTTTTTGGATTAACCGCTTGTAATTCTTCTGCACCAACAGACACTGTGGAAAAAGAAGTTATAGAATCAACCATTCAGGATTCAGCAGCTGAAGTAAATTATACAGAAGCAGAACGAGAAGCCGTTGTCAATAAAGGCGGACCTACTTCCAGTGATCAATTAGTTCTGGAAGATTTGCTGCTTGAACTGGAAACAAATCTTGCTTCAAATACAGGCACCGATTTTGAAACTATTTTAGGTCATTGGACCGGAGCCTTTGGAAAAAATAAACTCAACATAACAATTACCTCCATCAATGAACAAGATAAAACAGTTCAGGGCTATAGCGTTTGTGCCGGAAACTTCCGAAACCTGAATGGCAGCTTTACACAGACAGGTTCGGTCTACTCCTTTACTCTCAATGAACCGGGCGACGATCCATACGACGGAAAATTTATTTTTACAATTGAAGCCAGATCAGAAATCATGAAAGGCAGTTGGGAGCCTTTTGAGAAAAAAGGAAATACCGCAAAAAAATATGAACTGGAAAAACGTGATTTTGTATACGACGCATCGAATGGATTATTTGAAGCTTCGTCTCGACTACTGGATGAAACCGATGTTCAAAATGAAGCACTGGAAGATCTCACGCTGATGCGAAATGAAATTTATGCACGTCACGGATATTGTTTTAAAGACAAAGACATGCGTTATCATTTTGAGCAAGAAGATTGGTATATGCCAATGGGCGTTGACATCCGCCATGAATTAACGGATATTGAAATTGCAAACATTACACTCATCTATGAATATGAAGAGTATTACGAAGAGTACACGGATGATTTTGGAAGATAGAAATGGGTTGGGTAGTTTTTATTTAAGAGTTAAGTGCAATTGATGAAACTCTATTTTACATTTCTATTCATTACCCTCCTTCATTGCAATCTGCATGCAAGATATTCGAATTCATTTATCGTCATTCAAGACACGAGAGATTCTTACGGGCCTAAAATATTACCACTTGAGACTTTTGAGTATTTTAAGAATGAAATCCGTTTTGACACATTACAAAGGGAAAAATACAATGGCTCTTATAGTATAATAAAAGAAGGTTTCCTCGTTAAATATTATAATCGTGTCAATTTAGATAGCACATTTTGGGGAAAGGCTAAAGACTCCATTCTGAATGCTAGATATTTAATGTACAACACCATTAACCTGCCTTTCAATTATGCACTTTTGTTTGCGGACTCCTTGCGGGACCGTCGTATATATTTCAAAACGGAGATTGACTTAAATACTCAGTACCAGTATCTGCTTGATCTTAATCCACGATTTGTCTAATTTCCTGATACAGCGCAATTGAGCTTTAATTCTAAAAAGCAAATCGGAGAAGAACTTGCAATTCAACTCAAAAAGAAATTCACGGAAGTATTTCCGAATTTGGACGCTGAATTAAATTTTGATTTTGCATTTGCATGGGAACCTCGCATAAGGATTTATCTCCGTTTGAACGAATTCGAGTTTGATAGACTGAGACAAATCAACGTAAAATTTATTACCGAAAACAAAATTATATGGCGTTCTGTGCGTTTCACTATTTACGATTATTGATTGCTGTTTTAACCTGTTTTGCACTGCAATCAGGCTTTAGTCAGGTAAATCATAGTTTTCTAGCATTCCAATACAATGTAGGCTTTGGATCCCCGATTTATTATTTGCCAACTGAATTCTATGTAAAATATAAATCCACAGTTTCTGTGGATTCTAACTTTGTTGTCGGCCAAAACGAACCCTCTTCAATTAAATTATGGATTGTCGAAAACAACATGATTAAGGAATGGTACAGACTGTCTAGTTTGGAAGGAATAGTTCTTAATGAGGCCAAACCATTTCTAAAGGAACTAAAAATCATAACAGAAAGTACCCTGCAGGCTCCGCAACCTTTCGCACAAATATTAGTCGACAGTTTACAAAAGGAAGAAGCAATTTTTATGGTCGGACCCGATCTTGCAAGTGAATATAAATTCGTCTTGGATTTCGAGGCTTGTTATCTTCATTATCCAAAAGACTCGATTGCTGAGAAATCTGTCCTAGATTCGATTAGCTACAACAGGTGTTTTAAACCTTTACGCGAAAACTTTTTCCTCATTTACCCAGAAATAAATCCAGAACAAGTATCCTTTCATGGCTTTTATAATGAATATGTTAACATAATCGTGCGTCTTAAAAATCCAATATTTGATTATTCCAAATTAAGTACCCTCGGGATCTACTTTCGTATCGAACCGGAGGTGCGTCAAGAAATTCATAACATTACAGTATTTGAAGAAAGGTTATAGTACTTTAAAAATGCGATGCGCGTAAACGGCACTTAACACCGCATAAAAAGTAATAGCGCTAAGTTTCTCCTATTTCAGTATTTCATAGCAGCAGCGCTGCACAAAAAATTTTTAAACACAGAAATTTATTAAAAATATTTTTATTCGGCTTGGTGGATCAGCATTAATTTCACCACATTTAATTAAGCCTGAATGACCACTTTTTTTTGTGTAATTCATTAACTTCAACCCAATCTTAAAAAACAAAAATCATGGATGAATCATTAGAAAACATTGAAATACAACCAACCAAAGTTCCGCAGGCGGTTAAAACGCTTGCCATTTTTGCCTATATCGGAAATGCCTTTTGGGCAATTATGCTTGTTGTTGTGCTTGTGTGGGCGCTTGTTGCCATTGAAAGTTTTGGAAGATTTATTACCCAAAGCAGCACAGAAAGACTCTATTTTGAACCGGTTGGCCTCATCGTTGGAATGTTGGTGGGATTAGTGATTTGCATTGTGCCGATTATTGGTGCAGCCATGATGAGCAAAGGAAAAAAAACCGGCTTTTGGCTTTATCTGATTCCAAGTTTAGTTTGGATCATTTTGAATTTTGCCTCCGGCCAAACAGCTAATATCATTGTAGCACTGATTACGGTTGGATTTACGGTTGGCTTTGCAACACAACTGAAGCATCTGAAGTAAAAGAAAATCGCGTTTCATTCGTCCTTGATTCTGGCTATTTAATGACAGAGCCGCAGATCAATACCAGCAATGCTATTTTAAACTAATTTTGTATCATGCAAAAAGCAGCGTACAGCTTCAGTGAATTTTCATTTGGATCAAAACTGATTCGTGATTTGATTTCTAAATCAGATACTGTAAAAAATTTTACGGGAGATTTTTTTAGTCTCACCGAAATGGAAACTAAAATCTCCAATCGCAAATCAATTGCTTTGGATCGCGATGTACTTGTTAAGGAACTTACGCATCAAAATTCCAAAATTGAAATTTCTGATCTTACCAAAAACAACATTGCCTCTCTGGCAAATCAAGATACATTCACAATCACGACCGGTCATCAACTGAATATTTTAACCGGACCTCTTTTCTCCATCTATAAAATTGCGCAAGTCATAGTCATTGCCGAAGATTTAAAAAAACGATTTCCGAAATACCATTTTGTTCCGCTGTTTTGGATGGCAACCGAAGATCACGACTTTGAAGAAATCAATCACATCAATCTCTTCAACAAAAAAATAAGCTGGAACAAAGATCATCAGGAATCAAGTGTTGCAGGACGAATTGAAACCAAATCACTTCAACCTTTTTTTGAAGAATTAAGTTCGCTGTATCAAAATGATGATCTGAAAAATCAGATTAAAGAATTGGAAGCAATTTATCTTTCATCTGATAATTTGGCAACGGCAACGCGCAAACTGATCAATCATCTTTTTGGTGAAACGGGTCTTGTAATTATTGACGGCGATTCAAAAGAATTAAAAAAATCAATGCTGCCTGTTTTCAAACGTGAGATTGAAGAACTGCTAGTACATACAGAAGTTTCAGCAACGAACAGCGCACTCGAAAAATCAGGTTATCATCAGCAAGTTCATGTGCGTGAATGCAATTTGTTTTTTATTCATGCAGATGGAAAAAGAGAACGAATCATTTTTGAAAATAATCTTTTTCAATTCAACAATCAATCACTTGCTGCAGCAGATTTAATTAAACTAATTGAAAACAATCCAGCTTCCTTTTCACCCAACGCGTTGCTGCGACCAGTCTATCAAGAACTGCTTTTACCCAATTTGGTGTATGTTGGCGGCGGTGGAGAAATTGCATATTGGTTGCAATTAAAATCACTCTTTGAAAAATTGAATGTTTCTTTTCCGCAATTGCGCGTGCGTGATTCTCTTTTTGTTATCAATCAAAAACAAGCAGACGAATTAGCTAAATCAGAATTGAAATTCGAAGATCTTCAAAAAGACACCGAAGAAATTCTAAAAAATCTGACTTTGGAAAAACACGGTGATACATTAAATTTTTCAGATGCTGAAGCAGAACTTTTTAAAGCAAAAAGTAAAATACTTGAAAAAGTAAATGCCATTGACAACAGCTTGAACACTCTGGTTGAAGCCGAGTTTTCCAAAATGATTTCAGCATTGGAAAAGATTGAATCCAAACTTGTAAAATCGGCTAAAACAAAAGATGAATCTGCTAAAAACAGAATTGTGAAACTGAAAGAAAAACTTTTTCCACACAACCATTTTCAGGAGCGTCATGAAAATATTTTAAATTATTACCTCACCGACAAAACGATCATCTCAAAAGTGCTGAAAACAATTCAGGCTGAAGATGAACCGAAAATCAGAATACTAATTCCGTAAACTATGGCAAAATTTGAAGCATCCGAATTGACACTGGACAAAAATGGCAAAGTTTACCATCTGGGCGTTTCACCGGGTGATTTAGCAGATACCATTCTTTTAGTAGGTGATCAGGATCGGGTAAAATTTATCGGATCGTTTTTTGAAAACATTCGTTTTGAAGCACAGAACCGCGAATTTTGTTCACTCACCGGAACCTATAAAGGAAAAGAACTTTCTGTTTTATCTACCGGAATTGGAACCGACAACATTGACATTGTATTAAATGAATTGGATGCTGTTGTCAACATTGATTTAAAAACACGCACCGAAAAAGCAGAAAAAAAATCATTGAATCTGATTCGAATCGGAACTTGCGGATCATTGCAAGAAGATGTTCAGCCCGGTGCCCACATCATTTCCAAATATGCAGTTGGATTGGACGGTGTTGCCAATTTTTATGAAATCCCCTATTCGGCAGATGAATTAAAGGCGACTGAATCTTTTATTGCCACTACGCATTGGCATGAAAAATTAAATGTGCCTTATCTGAAAAAATCCTCAGACGATTTATTTGATCTTCTGAAAAAAGACATGATTGAAGGCATTACCATTACAGCAAATGGTTTTTATGGTCCGCAAGGCCGCGCCATTCGCATTCCGCTGAGCTTACCTGATTTCAAAGACAACATTCGAAAATTCAGCTGGAATAATTATCCGGTTACGAACCTGGAAATGGAAACTTCAGCCCTGTATGCACTTGCAGATGCGCTGAATCACAAGGCGGTAACAGTTTGTTTAGTTCTTGCAAACAGATATACGAACAGCTTTGAACCAAATTATTCACAAAAGATGGCTGATTTAGTTCAAGTGGTACTAAACAGGCTTGTTTAACAAAATCACATCTTTCAAAACCTCAGTGTTTACAAGGTTTTACACAAAGGTTTCAACTTTTCAATTGACAAGCACGGGTTAACAACATTTGAACCACCCCGTTTATCTCACCCTTGTCTTGCTCTACCTTTGCCATTGTGAGAACACAGGTGATTCATCCCAATCCACGTGAAGTGGCAGCGCTTATCAGACTTGTAGAAGATCCTGATCCATCGGTTTACGGCCATGTCAGAGAGAAACTGGTAGGCTTTGGTAAAACCATTATGCCTGCTTTGGAAGACTCCTGGCACCACACTATTTCTGAAGATGAATATCAACAACGCTTAAAGCACATCATTCACGATATCCGCATCAATGAAATAAAAACGGAACTCACTAAATGGCGTGCATCTTCAAATCGCGATTTATTAAAGGGTTCGATCATTTTAAGCAAACTTCATTTTCCAGAGGTGGATGAACGCCAGGTAGAAGAAGATCTTGAAAAAATCAAACAAAAGGTTTGGTTAGAAATCAATGAAAACAATACTGCCTTTGAGATTGTAAAGATTTTTAATCACGTATTATTTGACATCTGTGGTTTTGAATCCAGCAAAAATAATTTCTATGCACCGCACCATTCCTTTATTAATACGGTGCTGGAATCTAAAAAAGGAAATCCGTTAAGCCTTTCTATTCTCTACTCTATTATTGCGCAACGTTTGCAGATTCCAATTTACGGCGTAAACCTGCCGAACCATTTTGTACTTGGCTTCGTAGACGAGTTTAAGACGTTGAAAATGTTAGGGTTTGATGATGATAGAAATGTTTTATTTTACATCAACCCGTTTAGCAAAGGGCGTATTTTTGATCACAATGAGATTGAAAATTACCTGCGTAGCTTAAATTTACCTTTTGATCGTGATTATTTTGAACCGTGTTCAAACACCGACATATTAAAACGCATGCTCAACAACCTTTCGTACGCTTACACCAAAGTGGGCGAAGAACAAAAGGTTCGCGATCTGAAAGATATTCAAGCCGTGCTTGGATAGTTTTTCTATTCTTTACTTTTTCCTTTCAATTTTCTCAGGCTCAAAAATTCATTTATAAAAAAAATGAAATTGAAGATGGCATTTCTCCCAAGTCCATTGTAAGCAGCGGTACGGGTTATTTTGCCGCACAGAATATGATGTACCGGCATACGATCACTGTGTATGATAAATCCGGAAAACTCCTTGCTAAAATTTCTGACAAGGTCAATCTCAATCAACTGGGTTTTGATGAATACACCGGCGATTCCTATTTAGGCGGACCCGTAGAAGCGGCTTTTTCAAACAATGGAAAAACACTTTGGGTATCTAATTACAATATGATAGGAACTGGTTTTGACAATCCGGGATGTGATGGCTGCAATGGAAAATCATACGACCCCGGCTTTGTTTACAAAATCAATATGGAGACTTTTCAGATTGAGAAGGCAATTAAAGTGGGTGCTGTTCCAAAATATTTGGCCATCAGTAAAGACGAAAAAATTATGGTGGTTTCAAATTGGAGCAGCGGGGATATTTCGATTGTCGATATGCAGCAGGAAACTGAGATTAAAAAAGTAAACGTAGGAGCTCATCCACGCGGGGTAGCAATTAGTTCAGATTCTAAAAAAGTCTATGTGACCGTGATGGGTTCTACTAAAATTGCCTGCGTTAATCTTGCAACTTATGAAGTGACGTATCTTGAAAATATTGGAAGATCACCACGTCACGCTATACTTTCAGCGAATGATAGCTTGTTGTATGTCTCTTTAAATTCTAGTAACTCGTTAGTCAAATACAATCTCTGCACAAACAAAAAAGAATCGTGCACCACCAATGCCGGACCAAGAACCATGGTGCTTTCACCCGATCAGAAATACCTCTACGTAGTCAATTATTTTGCCAATACCTTTTCTAAAATTCGCACCGATAGTATGACAGTTGTTGAAGTAGTGAACACCGGTCATCACCCCATAGGAATCACTGCTAACTGGGAAGATGCCGAAATTTGGGTGGCTTGTTATGAGGGTAAAATTGAAATTTTTAAAGATTTTCATTTGGCCGAATCGCTCAACAAAGAAGAATTTATTTTTGAAGATGAACTCGCACTTTTTTTAAGTCTGTTTCAGCCTTCAATCTCACCAACAGAAACCACACGAGTTGTGAAACCGGCTGACAATACTGCTATTTCAGACACCCCTCCAACTGAATTAAAAGACGATGAAGTCACAGAGGTTGTGGTAATTCCGGACGAAAAAATTGTGCCCAAAGCAAGTGCGAATACGATTTCAAAATTTGATCCAAAGAAATATGAAATTCAAAATACAAAAAGTCAAAATTCAAAACAAACTGAAACTAAGATTCCAGTTACCAGCAATGGCGCTTGCGCTTATCATGTGATTGTGGGGAGTTTTTCAATTTATGACAATGCGGTTTCGTTTAAATCTACCGTTCAGAAAAAAGGGTATAGTGCTGTTTTGATTGAAGGTAAGGGATTAACCTATGTATCTGCAGCTTGTTACTCATCTCGTGATGAAGCAACGGGGGCAATCTCTTCCATCTATTCAGATTTGGATGTAAAGGGCTGGGTTTTGAAAAACTAAATCCCCTTTACCTGTCTGAAATGGGAAAGAATAATTGCTGCTGCAACGCCTACATTCAACGATTCGGTTTCGCCAAATTTTGGAATGGTGAGGGTTTCATCCAGCAGTGAATTTGTTTTTTCGGAGATGCCGTGAGACTCGCTGCCCATGACCAGAGCAAGCTTTTCAGGATAGGAATACGTATAAAGATCTTTGCCTTGCATTGCGGCACCGACCAATTTAAAACCCGATTTTTTCAAATCTGGCAACATTTTTTGTAAAGAATCTTGAATGTAATTGATGCGGTATACCGCGCCCATAGAGGCTTGAATGACTTTTGGATTGTAGAGATCCACACAATTTTCTGAAGCAAGTACGGTGTTGATTCCAAACCAGTCCGCCGTGCGCAAAATAGTTCCCAGATTGCCGGGGTCTTTAATCTCATCCAAGACCAGCACATTTTTTTCAAGCTGCCAGTCAACACTTTTTGGTTTGGGAAATTTGACCAGGGCTAAAACCCGGTTTGGATTTACCAGGCCTGAAATTCGCTCCAGATCAGATTCTGAAATGGTCACTAAATTGAGGCTTTTAGAGCCAGTGGGAACAAATTCGGGCGTTGCATAAATAGCCTCTACCTCCATTTTATCTTGCAAAAGCAGTTCTTCAACCAGCTTAACTCCTTCTACTACAAAGAGTCGTTCCGTCTCCCGCACCTTTTTCTCCTGAAGCGATTTAATGAATTTTATTTCGTTACGGGTGAGCGCCATCCTGTAGATTCAATTATTTTTGTAAAGATACTTTAATTCATGCACCAGCAAATTATCCGATATTCTCTTTTTGCACTTTTAGTAGTGATTGGATTTGCATGCCGGCAAGCCAAGTATGTAGCTGAGGGTGACTATCTGCATAAAAAAAACACCATCTATTTTGAAACGACTGCTACGGATAGCACCATCTCACTTGAAAAAGAACAGGAAGGAATTTCAACCGGTGAAATGCAGGACATGATTAAACCTGTACCCAACAAAGGACTCAGACTTTGGGTGTACAATCGCATTGATACTGCCAGACATCAAGCCCAGCTTGATCGCAAAGAAGACAGAAATATCAAGAAAAATAAAAAACGTAAAGACAAGGAGCAGGCGATTAACGATGAACGTATTGCCAAGTCAAAAGAAAAAGGAAAAGACTATTATAAGCACAAGACCAAGCGCATGAAAACCAAACGCAATGGCTGGCGCGACTGGATCATTGTCCGTATGGGTGAGCGACCTGTTTTGTATGATTCGGCGATGGTAGAAAAATCACGTTCACAATTGGCTATCTATTTGAAAAAACGCGGTTACTATGATGCGCAGGTGCGCGACTCAGTTTACTTCAAAGAAAAAAAACAAAAAGCATTTGCTGAGTATATAGTCGATGCCGGTGAACCGTATGTCATTGATTCGTTTGCACTGGATGCTTCTGCGGATGCCAACATGCGCAACATGTACCGCAAATTTGTAAAGGCTGAAAAATCACTCATTGTAATTGGTGCACCGATTGACGAAGATGTACTTGAAATGGAACGCGATAATTTTTCAAAATTCTGCCGCGACGAAGGTGCCTACTTTGGTTTTGTAAAAAGTTATATCACCTATGAAGTGGATACTATTGGCAAAGGCCATTCAGCAAATGTGTACATGCACTTTATTCCAAAGTCAGTGCCGCATCCTTACATCAAAGATTCATTGGTCCAGGTTCCGCATCAAACCTATTATGTGCAAGACATGACTTTTTTGCTGCACAATACCGATACCAATTCGTTCAAATTTGGGTACTCCAATTTTCAAAAACGCTGTGATGACTTAAATTTAAATTACCTGGCTTCACCTGGAAAATATAATTTGCTGGATACGCTTGTCAATATTGATACACTGTACAAACGCGGCGAGATCGACACGATTTTTTACAAAGGGGTTTACCTCTACAACGATGTTCCTTTTCTGAATCCGGATTTGATTGACAAACAAAACTTTTTGTACCGACCGCATTACGCAAAAGAATATTATCTCGAGCGCACCTATCGAACCATGTTGCAGCTGGACGTGTTCAGCACCATCACGCCCATTGTTGAAGTAGATCCAAACAATCCATTAGGAAATAAAGTAAACGTCACCTACCATTTGGTTCCGGCGCAAAAACAAATGTTCACGCTGGAGCCTCGTGTAACCACCTCAAACAGTGTTTTAGGTTTGATGGGATCTGTGAGCTATACCAACAAAAATTTATTCCGCGGAGCGCAAAAATTAAAAATCTCATTTAACGGCGGGTTTGAATCACAACCCCTCATCATCAGCAGTGAAGACGGAACCGAAAGCCGCATCCGAAAACTCAATACCTTTGAATGGGGACCAACCATTCAACTCACCTTTCCAAAATTAGTTCCGCTTCCAAAAAGCATCTGGGAACGTACCTCCAAACGTGCGTATCCAAGCACGAAGTTTGATTTAGCCGTCAACTTTCAGAAGCGGGAAGAGTTTGACAGACGACTTGCTCATTTTGCCTATGCCTGGAATTTTAAAATCAGTAAAGAGCAAGGAAAGATTGATGAAATAGGTTTGCAATTTGTGAACTTCAACTTTGTGCGCTTGTTTAAGACACCTCGATTTTGCGGCGAAACTGAATGCACTCAACGATCCGTTTATTCTCAATTCGTACGCAGATCACTTTTCTTTGTTCAACGGAATTTTCTACAAAACCGATAATCAGATTCCAAATACCTACAACCGCGTCATCAGTATTTTTCAATTCACTGTGCTGCAATCAGGCGGACTTCTAAATATAAGTGGAATTGGTGCCGGAAGCTTGAGTGATCCCGACAGCCTCAAACAAATTTTTGGTGTACCGTTTACACAATTTGTGCGGGCAGATGTGCAGCATCTTTTTCAATTTAAGTTTACCAAAAATCACAAATTAGCAACGCGTATTCTTGCGGGTGTTGGATATGCTTATGGCAACTCGCCATCACTTCCATACGAGCAAAGTTTTTATGCCGGCGGATCCAACGACATACGCGCCTTTGCTGCGCGCACCATGGCACCGGGCAGTATCCGAATTTATGAAGACTCAACCAGTACGCTCACGCAAATTGGTGACATGCGTTTAGAATTAAATCTTGAATATCGTTTCAGAATCACAAACATTTTAGAAGGTGCCATTTTTGTAGACATGGGAAATATTTGGAAAATAAAAGATGATCCAACTACTACAAAAGATGATTTGGGTGTTTTTGGTTTCGGTAGTTTCTACAAACAAGTAGCCATTGGAACTGGCTTTGGAATTCGTGCTGATTTTGATTTCCTTATTGTGCGTTTGGATCTTGCCTTTGCATTGCACAATCCATATTTGCCTGCCGGTGAAAAATGGTTTGGAACGCCGCATCCAATTTATAATTCAACCTTTGATTACGGAAACAACAACGGCTTTATCGATCTATACGCGTAACAAATCCTTTGGGGATACAAGGAAGGAAGCATTGATCAGTGGGATGAAGCAAATAAATATTATGCACCTTTCCCACTAAAATTTAACATCGGAATCGGGTATCCGTTCTAATCTTTTTTTCATGAAAATACTAAGTGTATTCATTTTATTTTTTGGTGCATTTTCTGCGCTGAGTCAGTTTCAAAATGTGCAACTTCCGCTTCCTAAAAAAGCAACTTATTTTTATTCGCAGGTTGAGCCTTCTATTTATATCAATCCAAAAAATACAGATGAGATTATTGCCGGATCTGTGATGAATGATTATTATTATTCAGCAGACGGCGGTGCAACGTGGAAATCAAAATCAATTGAATCCAAATGGGGCGTGAACGGTGACCCCTGTATGTTGATTGATACGCTGGGCAGATATTATTATTTTCATCTTTCCAATATCAATGATCAGGCCTTGATTGGCGGTATGGTTTGTCAGCGCTCGGATGTTTTAAAAGGAAAATTTAAATACGAAGGGCATACTGCCGTGAACGGAAAATTCCACGACAAACAATGGGCCGTTGTCAATCCATACAACAATCACATTTACATGAGCTGGACACAGTTTGATGCCTATGATTCAGAAGATCCAAAAGATTTCAGTCACATTGTTTTTTCTAAAAGTGAAGACGGTGGAATCACCTGGTCAGATTTAAAACAAATTTCAAAGTCACCGGGTGATTGCCGCGACAACGATCAAACCGCTGAAGGTGCCGTGCCTGCTGTTGGACCGAATGGTGAAATTTATGTTGTGTGGTCACGCAATGATAGTTTGTGGTTTAATGTTTCGTTTGATGCTGGTGAAACATGGATGGAAAAAGAATCATTCGTCATGACGCAGCCGATGGGTTGGGTGATTGATATTCCCGGAATTTTCAGATGCAACGGATTACCTGTCACAGCGTGTGATAAAAGTAATTCTAAAAACCGCGGAACACTTTATTTGAATTGGGCCGATCAACGAAACGGAGTCGACAATACCGACATCTGGCTTTTAAAATCAACCGACCAGGGAAAAACCTGGTCAGAACCAAAACGCGTAAACAATGACGATTCCAACCACCATCAATTTTTAACCTGGATGACCATCGATCAAACAAACGGCTATCTCTACTTTGTTTTTTACGATCGCAGAGAATCTGATAAAACAATGACCGACGTTTACCTGGCCTGGTCCAAAGACGGCGGTGAAACAATAGAAAACATCAAAATCAGCGAGTCCCCTTTCAAACCAAATCCGAAAATCTTTTTTGGCGATTACACCAACATTTCAGTTCACGCGGGTATAATAAGACCCATCTGGACACGTTTACACGAAGGCAAGATTACACTGCACACCGCACTGATCAGCCAAAAAGATTTAGACAATAAATAAAAAAATTGAAAAAATAATTTCGTCATTTTTTTTTCGATCGTTGAAGAAAAGAAAATGCCGGGTATCAAAACGTGACAAGCAAATTCGAAGCCGATTGCTAGTGAGATCGGGAAGCTCCGCATCCGTCAGCTGACGGAGGAGGAGATCACCCGACCGAACTTGCAAGCTGCGAGAATTTGCGCCAGAGCGTTTTGCAACCCTTGACTTTTTGGTACTTTTGTGTCAAGACAAAAGTACGAAGAACACCGATCAGGAGAAGAATGTTACAACGATCTGAAATCAGTAAACAACATAAAATAGATTAAAAATTATTGAACAAAAAATCCTTGATCAAAGTAAACAATTCGTTGATTGAAAGAAAATGCCGGGTATCAAAACGTGACAAGGAAAATGGAATAAAATTGTTAGTAAGACCGGGAAGCTGCGAAATGCAATGGAGCAGATCACCCGGCCGCACTTACAATTTTAGACATTTGACGCCAGAGCGTTTTGCAACCCTTGACTTTTTGGTACTTTTGTGTCAAGACAAAAGTACAGAGAACATGGATCAGGACAAGAATCGTAAAACCACCTGAACTAAAAAACACCGCTTAAAAAGATTAATGAAATTATCCATCATCATAGTAAACTACAACGTTGAATTCTTCCTTGAGCAATGCCTCATCTCCGTTTTCAAATCACTCGAGCACGTCTCCGGTGAAGTATTTGTAGTCGACAACAACTCCATTGATGGATCAGTCGACATGGTGAAAGCAAAATTCCCCAACGTCATTTTAATTGAGAACAAAGACAACGCCGGTTTTTCACGCGCAAACAATCAAGCCCTGCGCATTGCAAAAGGCGAATATCATTTACTGCTCAACCCCGACACCATTGTTGAAGAAGATACTTTCAGCAAAGTAGTTGCTTTTATGGATGAACATCCAGATGCTGGTGGTTTAGGTGTGAAAATGATTGACGGAAAAGGAAATTTTTTACCCGAATCCAAACGCGGTTTGCCGACTCCAAAAGATGCGTTTTATAAAATATTTGGACTCTCTCGTTTGTTTCCAAAATCAAAAAAGTTTGGCCGTTATCACTTGTCTTATTTGAATGCAGACGAGGTGCACGAAATTGAAATTTTATCAGGAGCCTTTATGCTGATGCGCAAAACGGCTTTGGATAAAGTAGGTTTATTGGATGAAGCTTTTTTCATGTATGGCGAGGATATTGATTTGAGTTACCGCATTGTTTTAGGCGGATACAAAAATTACTACTTCCCTAAAACCTGCATCATTCACTACAAAGGTGAGAGTACCAAAAAAAGCAGTGTCAATTACGTTTTTGTTTTTTACAATGCCATGATCATTTTTGCGCGCAAACATTTCTCCAGTAAAAATGCGCGGCTGTTTTCGTTTTTAATCAACATGGCCATTTATTTCAGAGCCGGACTTGCTTTGTTTAACCGACTTTTAAAACGCTCGGTGATTCCGGTGATTGATTTTGCGGCGATACTTTCTGGTTTGTTTTTGGTGAGTCATTTTTATGAGATTAAAACGGGTGTCAATATTCCCGACTCACTTTTGAATACAGCCCTACCCGCTTATGCGGTGATTTGGTTTTTGTCTCAACTTTTTTCAGGGGGTTATGATAAACCGGTGAAAATTTTGACCGGAATTTTAGGTGGACTCATTGGAACCGGACTTATTTTAATGATCTATGCCTTGCTTCCAAAAGAAGTTCAATTTTCACGTTTGATTATTTTGATGGGCGGTGCATTTACCATCAGCTATTATCTTTTGTCACGTTTTGTATTTCATTTTTTGATTCCGGGTTATCGTATTGGCGGTGCTAAGAACAAACGTTTTGTGATTGTGGGTGATGCTGAAGAATCAGCGCGTGTAGAACAATTGTTACAACAAACCAATTCTAAAATTTCATCGGTAGAATTTGTTTCAGCAGATGAAACCAAAGCCAACAAAAAATTTGCCGGAACTTTTAATCAGTTAGAACAAGTCGTTGAGATTCACAAAATTGACGAAGTGATTTTCTGCGCTAAAAATATCAGCTCACAAAATATTATTTCTTCCATGTTGAATTTGGAAGGATTAAAAGTAGATTTCAAAATTGCACAACCAGAGACGTCTTATTTGATTGGCAGCAATTCCATTGACTCGCAAGGTGATTTGTATGTGATGGATTTGAACCGCATCAACAAGCCCGCCAACCAACGCAACAAGCGTTTGATTGATGTTGCCGTAGCTTTAAAGATGATTTTATTAAGCCCCATTTTGATTTGGTTTTTCAAAAACAAATCACGCTTTTACAAAAATATGTTTGGTGTTTTATCTGGGCGATTATCCATGGTAGGATATGCACAAGTGCATCACATTTCCAGTTTAAAACTCCCCAAAATCCGCCGCGGAATTTTAACCGCCGCCATGCAATTTGATTCTGCCAAACAAGATGAAGATTCTATTTCACGCCTGAATTTAATCTATGCCAAAAACCATTCTGTGTTTATGGATTTGAGGATTATTTTTAGGAATTGGGGGAGGTTGGATTGGTGAGTATTTTATCCCACTCAAAAAAGAACATTTTTGACTCAAAAAATGCTCAGACATCTTGACTTATTTTCAACCAAATGCTTGCAAAACTAAACCTGATTCGCCTTCAGCTTTACCAACCTTTATAGTTCACTAGCCATTTTATTTATAAGGTCTATACACACTCCCAAAAGATCTTGTGCACTTTCAATGTCGTATTTTGCTTCTGGATGTTGAGTCGGATTTCTATACGACACTCTAACAAGATCTAAGGTATTAAGAATTGTTTCACTAGGCTTATTAGATGTTAGAGCTCTCAATTGCGCACTCATTGATCCCCACATAGGTTTTTCGAGTCTATCCGTAGGCCTATACTTAAAGTAGAAGTTTTTCAAAGTATCTTCAGTTGCTCTTAAGACATGAAATGCTGATGCAGTAGCTTCACCATAAAGTATGCAGCGGCAGGAACAGGTAAAGTCAAACTTCGCTATGTCTGACAATTTCCCAAAGATATCTTTTTTTAAGTAGGTTTTCTGGACTGTTAATTAAATACTCAGAGGTGAATCTTCTAGTTGGAGTTGTCAAAACAAATTTGGCAGACGCCTCAGCAAATATTGTTGATTCTAAATTCATGATGTGCGATCTTAGGAAATCATGGCTCGCTGGGTCTAGATATTGTGTATCTGAAATTTCTAAAGAAAGTTGTTTTAATTGTTTCACAATATAATCGAGACCAAATTCAGCTACCTGCATTTGACCATTAACCAGAGTCGCTTTGAGTTCGCCTAGGCCTTCGAAAACTTCTCGTTTTGAAGTTTCTCGAGGAAGAGACGAAAAGTAGCGTACAAGCAACCCAATGAGGACGTAGTCATAACTAATTTGTTTATTCATAGAATCGCCTTTTGAACTTTAAGTATTCAAATTAACTTGGATTTTTGGAATTGCTCTATCGTTTCGTTAATATGATCAACTTGTTCGATTGCTGTCAAACCTGAATTTTCTTCGAAAGTTATTCTTGGCCTATTGGTCTGACTACTTATTGCAACATCTTGATAAGGGATATAACTCTTGACCATTCCAATTAGACCCGACTTATTGTTTGGTTTCGTTCCTTTGAGAGCTGTGACCTCAGGTTTTATGAAAATTGGTCCACCGCTGTTTCCTGGAAAAACAAGTATATTGCACAAAAAGTCCTTCTTTCGACTTTCATATATGTCCCTGATTCTCGCTATACAGCCTTCACGTACAATTACATATTGACGATCAGTGTCTATTAAACCCATTGGAAAGCCTAAAGCAAATATTCCATTGCCTTCTGAAATTTCCATTTCTTTAAGTTGTGGAATAGTAAATGCCGTTTCATCATTCTTAATGAATGTGAATTTCATTCCTGCATCTTCAATAAGTTTGATATTTATTTGAGTAACGGCCACATCAATTTCAGGATTTGTATGCCCTCGCCAGGTTTCTTTTCCCTCGTTTTTTAGATTTAATTGGAAATCCTTTGAGGCTTGATCTGAATGTGGATTGAACTTTAGAATTATAGACTCTAGATTTTTTAGCACATGTTTATTAGTAACTAAATAGATATTATAGAATTTTATATCTCCATTTTGAGTTCCATTAAAAACCCCATAAAGAAATCCTGTTCCAATCCATTTTTTTCTGGTTGAATCTATATTTATTCCAATTGCAACGACAGCATCGATAGATTGCGGATGTAATAAGGCCATATAATTTTTTTAAAATTTTCTGTTTTTTCATTTGTACTCATTTGAAGCCGAAAACTATTTGCCGGCATCAAGCTTTATTAATTGTTCAAATGTTTCTCTTTTCACTGTCCGCCCTCTATCACAAAACTCGTGTTAGGCGTTGTTATTTTCGCTTCCGCTTTTCTCAGTCGTGCTATGTGTGTTTTTAATAATTCCAAGCAAATAGTCCAGTGAAGACTTGCTCCAATAAGTGACAATTCTAATTATTGTCCAGACCAGCCATATAAATGACAGAATTATTCCAATAATAAAAATAGCTTCCCATGTGTTTTTGGGAATCTCGAAAAAATCTTTAAAGTCTGCGGTTAATTTGGCGAGTAACATAGTTAAGAACAATGATAACGGATTTAACCAAGATGTTTTGAGGTCTAGATATTTTTGATTTTTAATCAAAATATTTTCAAGTTTATCCTCGGTAATTTCAATAAGGTCTGACTTTGTGTTTGATCTTTTTTTATCGACAAATTTGTCTTCTGGATCAGTATAGGTCGTTTTAGCCATTTTGCCCCTCCTTTTCTTCTTTATTCTCAAATGGTTTAAATGCACCAACTGCATGAGATATAAGAGCGCCACAATTACTGCAAACAACTAAAATAGCAGGAATATTAGGTCCGCCCAATACTGTTCCATCCAGTTTTTCTTGGATTGGAAAATACGAATAACCGTCAATTAGTGAGAAGCTGTTATGCCCGCACCTATGACAAGGATTTTGAGCGTTCCTCTTTAACAATTCATCAATATACTCCAGCCGATTAAATTTTTTATCTTCCATTAATTCTTAATTTATTTTTTTTTACTTATTAATATCGCCTAACGGACTACGCATTAAAGCATTAGCGAAGCTTTGATTAAATGTACTAAACTTAATGCTAACCCACCAAGCTGGACAAAAACTTTATTAATAAATTTTTGTGCAGCGCGCTGCTTTTAAACACTGAAATTGGAGAACCTTAGCGCCTTTACTTTTTTATGCGGTGTTATAGGCAGGTTTATTCTTCTTCATTGAGATTAAAATTCTCTGCAATCTCTTTCCAGGCAAATACGATTGGATAAATATTCATGTCCTTTTTTACAGATTCGAGTATTGGAAATATTTTAATATAGTCAATCATGTTTTTGGCTAATATCATCATTAATACCCCCATAGAAGAATATATCATCTCCTTCTGTTTCTCGATAGTTTCGTTCTGTTGAACTTGAATTACAGAAAGTCGTCCGGAATGTGCATGACTACAGAGATATTTGTACTGTTGCGAAAAAAAAATCCGGATTAAAACCGGCCTCAACGGCGAGATCAAACCAAGTAAATCCCGCCCGCCAATTCCCATCAATTATATGTTTTTGTCTCTTGGAATTTAAATTATTAAAGGCATCTAATGACTTTATTTGTTTAATTCTATTCTGAGCTCTTTCAATTTCTTTTTCTTTCAATATTACGTGCTCTTCTAGCTTTGCAACAAAACTTGCGCGCTCAAGATAACCAGCTAAGTCCCATGACAAGAAACGAAGTTCTCTTTTCTTATCATCTTCTTCTGCTACAAAGACATGATTAAAAGTCAAGTAGGTCTCCATTGCTGCACGCGTCAAAATGGCAATAGATGCAATATCGATTTTCGGTTCGTATATTTTATTTTGCAATTTGAGCTGGTAGCCTTGGATCAAATGTCGAGCACTAATCACATGATTAATGATTTTTTTCCTAATCCTTCAGCAAGGTGCATTTCGACAATTGACTTCTCAACCATGTTACCCCTCAACATGTTTCCAATCTGAATAGATGAGTGGATTAAAAGATCAAAGTCAACTTCGTAATTCTTGTCCATTTTACTTGCCTGTAACCAATGAATAAAGTTAACAAAACTATTAACCTGCTGATTTAATGAAACTAACGATGTAAAAAAAACAACATTCACCTCCAAATTAAGCTCAACTTATCAACACAAAAAACAACACCCCAATTTTCCCAACGCATCAAAAAATAATTTTACCGTTGCTTTTTTGTGAAATGCGCAAATGAAAAGGAAGGGCCTGTTGAAAAGTATTTTTTTACAACAATTTAAAATGCAGACAAATTAACGCTTGAATGCGCAACAAAAAAACATCTTCTCCAAAAAAGGCTTATAAAATTTTGGCGCTGCCTCTAATCTTACTCAGCCATTTTGTTTTTCGTTTTTTTAATTGGAAAAACCTGAAAGCGTCTTGAAACTTCCCAATAGAAACCTGAACCGCGGGACATAAGACCGGTGCCACTGTGAACAAATTCACCGTTGATAGTATATTCATGAACATATTCAATCCTGCTTATCGTACCTAATCCTTGAATAAAAAAGGCATTTAATGAGACTAAATATTTCTTCTTCCAATAAAAATCATTTTCGAATCCTATTTTCACAAAAGCATTTATTCTTCTTTCTTGAAATGGTTGTACATATGTTCTAAGGAGCATATCACCGTTAGAACTTACCGGCAAATTCCATTCTTGCGGAAAGATCGTTGTCCAATCATTGCGATTTATAAAAGCACCTGCTCCAACAGAAAACCAACTTTTCATGAATGAATGATTGTCTAAAATTCTGAAACTATAATTTAAGGTAATACGGCTTATACCAATACCATAATAAGTCATTCCGTATCCAAAATGCGCTTCGTCGTAATAAGATCTGAAGAATGAACTTGCCTTATAATTTGCAACATCTTTGTGAAAGGATAATTGCATAAATCGCGATCCGCTTTTATTCATTAATCCCAAAGAAATTCCATAACTAAAAGCCGGATGCTTTATAATTCTAGAATTAAATGCAACTGCATAAGGCTGATAAAAATATTGGTTTTCGAAAATATTTTTTTGTGTATTGTTTAAACTGGCCGGATCAACAAAAGCGATAGCCGTTTTGAAATTAAAACTCGGCGTGATGAAAAATTTCAGTTGTCCATAACTTGAACCTGCATGGATCAAAGCAAATAGAATGAAACCTGATTTTAATTTTGACAGTCTTTCAATGAGTAACAGCATGTCTAAGTTTTAAATGATGTTACAAGAATAAGCTATTCTGCCAAAGAAAAAACGGCTAACTATTGAACGGTAATAAATAAGATTTGTTCAGTGGTGACAGATCACCCCGCCACCTCAATCCAATTTTTCACCAGCCAAACCAAATCTTTTTCTTTTGCTTTGATATCGTTCTTATCTGTGAACGTAAGTATAGCGCGATCTTTTGCATCCTATCGCTGACGAGCGATTCCGAGCATTTATTCCGGGGTATTTTTTTGATCGAATTTCCAACCAAGCCCAAAGCTTAACATTTCTGAAAAATTCCAGTTGTTTGGGCCGTAAACTATATATTGTTTATCAAGATTCTTATAGAATAGAACACCAATTCCAAACTTAGAATTCAAGCTAAGCCCCCTCCAAATATTACAGGAAAAACCAAGCCCCAAATTATTTTCGATAAACCACCACGGACCAACAAAGTACAATTGTTTTTGATAGATTAAATCATAATCAGAAGTAGGTTCAGGAACAACACTCCCTAAAATATATTCTGATACGTGTCGAACATGTGTGTATGATTGCTGAATCTCCAGAAAAGAAAAAAACGAGATGTGTTCTAATTTTGCAAATTGATAACGCATTCCAATCACTCCTCCAAAATGCTCACCAACGTTTGTGGCCCAGGAAGTTTTTTTAAACCATGTAGCTATAGGAAAATTGTCGCGTTTGTTGAAGTTATATTTTAAACCACCGTAAACGAAAAACTTGTTGAAATGATAACCTACAGTGAGATTTTGATTGCGTCCAATATGCACTGAACTAAAATTTGACTCAAGCTTCAATTGTGCATAACCAAATGAAGAGGTTAAGAAAAGGAATACTAAAAAATATTTGCTCATAGTGAATAAGCAAACGAGATCAGGCTTGAAATAGTATGCCTCTAAGAAAATAACACAAATTAGTATTCAGTTTTCAAATCACTCAGAAGTTAACAAGCATTGAGACATCACAATTGAGTCATCACCCCGCCACCTCAATCCAATTTTTCACAAGCCAAACCAAATCCTTTTCTTTTGCTTTGATATCGTTCTTATCTGTGAACGTCAAAACAGCGCGATCTTTTGCTGTCCATTCCAGCAAGCCGGTTTTATCATCTAAAATATTGCCTTTGGTTTGGTGATGTTTTACTTTGGCACCGCAATGAAAAATTAAACGCATCACACCTTTTCCAGATAAATTAAAGGTGATGCGGTCATCGCCGTTGAAACAAAAACTGGGCGCCTTCCATTTTATTTGCTCTGTGATTCCTTTATCAACAGACAAAATAATTTTACGAATAGTTTCTAATTCTTTTTTGAAAGGAGAATCCAATTCATCAAAAAATACTTTTACCTGTTCAGCGCCGCTTGTTTTTTTGTTGCCATTTCGTTTTTGTTGTTGGTGTAAATGTATGGAAATGTTGTTGACCGCATTCAATCGTTCCCCTCAGAGGTGTCATTTCGACAGAGGCTCATGCTTAATTGCATGAGACGACGAGAAATCTTTTCTATGATGACGGAATCGTTGGGGGGGCTTTGGGGGAAGTTAAGCGTTAACTTTTGCAAGGGCTTCGGAGTGTAGTCGAACGTTACATCGGGGGGATCTCTCCCTTCGGTCGAGATGACGGGTTATTAGCACAATTGTGGTTTTGAATTTTGACATTTGAATTTGTAATTTCCCTTCACTCCCCAATTGTTGATAGTGTTTGATAATTTATTTACAAACTAGTAAATCCTAGGCAATATTTGTTTTACCTTTGTCTCCCGTAGGTACAAATCAAATCATGTCAACTTCAACTAAGTACATTTTTGTAACCGGCGGGGTTACTTCATCCCTCGGTAAGGGAATCATTTCAGCATCTTTAGCAAAACTTTTACAGGGGCGCGGATATTCTGTCACCATTCAAAAACTGGATCCGTATATCAACATCGATCCGGGAACCTTAAACCCTTACGAGCACGGTGAATGTTATGTCACCAACGACGGCGCTGAAACAGATTTGGATTTGGGTCACTACGAACGTTTCTTGAATGTGGCTACATCACAAGCCAACAACGTTACTACCGGAAGAATTTATCAATCGGTCATAGAAAAAGAACGCCGCGGCGAATTTTTAGGAAAAACAGTACAAGTTATTCCGCACATCACCGATGAAATCAAAGAACGTATTCAGATTCTAGGTAATTCAGGCGAATATGATTTTGTCATTACTGAGATTGGCGGAACGGTGGGCGATATTGAATCATTGCCTTATATAGAAGCTGTACGTCAAATGATGTGGGAGTTCCGCAGAAACACTTTGGTTATTCACTTGACCTTGATTCCGTACTTAAAAGCAGCCGGCGAATTAAAAACAAAACCTACACAACATTCGGTAAAACAATTGCTTGAATTAGGAGTGCAGCCAGATATTTTAGTGTGTCGTTCTGAATATCATTTAGATCGCGCTATGCGCAAAAAAATTGCTTTGTTCTGTAACGTTGAACCAACTGCTGTTATTGAATCTGTGGATGCTTCGTCTATTTATGAAGTTCCGCTTTTGATGCAGGAAGAAGAGTTGGATAAAGTAGTTCTTGAAAAATTAAATCTGCCCCATGACGGTGAAGCAAATCTCACCGAGTGGAAAAAATATTTGGATCGCATTAAAAATCCAAAAAGCCAAATCACCATTGGTTTGGTTGGAAAATACATTGAATTGAAAGATTCGTATAAATCCATCATTGAAGGTTTCAATCACGCTGGCGCTTCAAACGAGTGTCAGGTAAACATTGAATGGATTCACTCGGAGAAATTGCACGAAGAAAATGTAGCGTTCCGTTTGAAAGAACTGGATGGTATTCTGGTTGCACCCGGTTTTGGTTCAAGAGGAATTGATGGAAAAATATTAGCGATTCAATATGCGCGTGAAAATGACATTCCGTTTTTTGGAATTTGTTTAGGCATGCAATGCGCGGTGATTGAATTTGCACGCAATGTGCTTGGCTTAAAAGATGCACATACTACAGAGATTGATCAGGCAACGACCAATCCGGTAATTGATATCATGGCTGATCAAAAAGCACAAACCAATAAAGGCGGTACGATGCGTTTAGGCGCTTATGCCTGTGATCTGACAGCAGATTCAAAAACAGCAGCAGCTTACAATTCACAACATATCTCTGAAAGACACCGTCACCGTTACGAATTCAACAACGCTTACCTAAAAGCGATTGAAGAAAAAGGCATGATTGCCGTTGGAAAAAATCCAGAAAGCGGTTTGGTAGAAGTTGTAGAGATTCCAGAATTGACCTGGTTTGTAGCAACGCAATTCCATCCTGAATACAAGAGTACCGTTGAAAGACCGCATCCACTTTTTGTTGCTTTTGTGAAAGCAGCGGTTAGAAAGAAAAAAGGAACGCTCGTTTAGTATTCGATTGCTCGTCATCATTGACGAGTTGGTTTTGAATATGAATATCGAACATTGAATATTGAATGCTGAAGTGTTTATTATTTAATATTCGACATTTAATATTTTTTATTCAACTTCCACCCTATTCCTCTATTTACCTAAACTCGCGGTCATCAGGCATTTCTTGTCTGTAAAAAATCAATCGCTTTTAAAATACAGGAGCCCGTCATTCGTCCTTGCAACAGCAGGTGTCTCCACAAATAGCAAAACTTTACGGCGACTCTGTTGGATTATTACTAATTTCGCAGACAAATTTTTTCAAAAGCATGGATAAAAGATCGATTATTGGTTTGTTGATTATCGGGGCAATTTTGCTTACGTTCAGCATTTTCAATTCCTCGCAGCAAGCTGATCTTGTAAAAGATAAACCAGTAACTAAAGACAGCACGTCACAATCTTCCAATACTGATGAGCCTTATATCAGCTCAAGCCTGGTTCCAAAGTTGGATGACAACGGGCAACAGGTTGTAGATTCATTGAATCGTTGGGTTTATACAGATACGATTACAAAACGTGATACCTTCATCGTTGTTGTTGCAGAAACACAAGTGATTGGTGCTGTTGATTCTGCAGCATTGAAAAAAGGCGCAACCGTTTCTACATCTGAAGAATTTGTAAGAATTGAAAACGACTTATTGATTCTGGATATCTCTAACAAAGGTGGAAAGATTGAAAATGTCTTCTTGAAAAAATTCAAAACCTACGATGCCTTCAGAGCTGAAAAGGAAGAGCCACTTCAGTTGATTGACTCTGCTTCTACTTATATGGTTGAGTTTTTTGAAGGAGAGACTAAACGCCATTCAGATGATTATACGTTCCGTTTTGTAAGTTCTACAGGATCTTCTGTTACTGCTGAGATGATCAACACAACCGGCCGTTCAGTAATCTATACCTACACGTTGAAAGATGGTCAATACGATGTTGGTTTTCAAATTGCATTCAAAGGATTTAATGAAGAAGATGCAAAAAATATTTCCTTCAAATCTGATTTCAAATTATTGTCTACTGAAAAATATTTGCCTGGCGAAAAACAAGTAGCTGCTCTATTCTTCAAATACAATGAAGAGTCTTACGATTACATCATTGGTCAGGATTTTATGCCCTTAGAGCAAAGCACACAATGGATTGCTTTTAAACAAAGTTATTTCTCTGCTATCCTGATGAGCCCAAGCGGATTTCCGCGCACGGAGAAATCAAAAATCTCTATCAAAGATTTACCAGAAACAGATTCTACTTATGTGAAACAGTATAAGTCAACGGTTGATTTGGGAATCACCTCTATCAAAAACACGGTTGATTTGAAATGGTATTTTGGACCAAACGATTACGACATTCTTGCAACCTATGAAAACGGTACAGAAGATATTCTTGATTTAGGTTGGGGCTTATTCAGATGGATTAACGTTTACGCCATGCGCCCGATGTTTAAATTATTTGTTGGCTGGGGCATGGGAATTGGTTTGGCGATTTTGTTGCTGACCATTGTGGTGAAATTAGTTTTGAGTCCGGTTAACTATAAGATGTACAAATCATCTGCCATGATGAAAGTATTGAAACCGGAAATTGAAGAACTTGGAAAAAAATTCCCGAAGAAAGAAGACGCCATGAAAAAGCAGCAAGCAATGATGGCACTCTATCGTGAGACGGGTGTGAGTCCGTTTGCGGGTTGTATTCCGATGTTGATTCAGATGCCTATTCTATTTGCGATATTCAGATTGTTTCCAGCGTCTTTGGAACTTCGTCAGCAACCATTCCTTTGGGCTGAAGATTTGTCAAGCTATGACTCTATTCTGAATTTTGGATTTAATGTTCCGTTTTATGGTGATCACATTTCACTTTTCACCTTGCTGATGGCGGGTACCACTTTGTTCTATACTTGGTATAACGCCGCCAACATGCAGCAACCAACACAAGAAGGAATGCCAAACATGAAAGTGATTATGTACATCTTCCCTTTCTTAATGATTTTCTTCTTCAACAATTTCTCTGCAGGTTTAAGTTATTACTACTTCATTTCAACGTTGATCACCATTATCATCATGTGGGCTATCAAACGCTTTGTGATTGACGAAGTAAAGATTCATGCTCAAATTCAGGCAAACAGAGCAAATCCTGTTAAAAAAGAGAAATCTAAGTTTGCACAGCGGTTAGAAGAAGCTCAGCGTTTACAAGCAGAGCGCGCCAAGAAGAAATAGTTGACAGCCAACCGTTAACATTTACGCAGCATAATCAGCGAATCCCCCGTAATTCTTAGAGAGTTGAGTACCTCGTTTAGGGTATTCTCAACCTTCATTGGTCGAAATTGCCATACTTTAACATATCCCAATCGATTTAATTTGTAAATTTGTTTATACCGCAAGAATTAAATACCATGGGTACGATCACAGAAGAATTGAAGCCAATCCGCTTTTCTCAAAAGGTTGGTGCAGATTTCAACGGAACGCTTAAAAAGAGAGTTCGCGATTATTTCAAAGACAATAACATTTCACGTTTTGCCAATGCCAATATGGTTATCAAGACCATATTTATGGTATCGCTCTATTTCACGCCTTATTTCTTAATGATATTTGGTGTGGTGACCAATATCTGGTTGATTACCCTTTGCTGGGCAATCATGGGTATCGGTTTGGCAGGAATCGGATTATCGATTATGCATGACGCGAATCACGGAGCGTATTCACAAAATGAAAAAGTAAATTTTTGGTTAGGCCGTATTTTGAACATTGTAGGTGGTTTTGCGCCAACCTGGAATATTCAGCACAACGTGTTACACCATTCGTATACCAACGTATTTGGACATGATGAAGATGTATCTCCTCCTATTCCATTGTTACGCTTCTCACCTGCAAGACAAACATTTAAAGATTCATCGCTTTCAATTCATCTATGCGTGGTTTTTCTACGGATTGATGACATTATCATGGATCACGACCAAAGATTTTCAGCAATTGTATCGCTATAAAAAAATGGGTCTGACCAAAACGGAGAATGAAAAATTCGGAAAATTATTGGCTGAGCTTATTTTCTTCAAGGTATTCTACTACGCTTACATCCTCGTGATTCCTATTCTTGTAATGGATCTTTCGTGGTGGGCAATTGTACTTTATATTATTATGCTCCACTTCATTGCCGGAATTATTCTGGCAGCAGTATTCCAGCCGGCGCACGTGGTAGTTGAAACAAATTTCCCTAAACAGGATGAAAACAATTCTATTGATAACAACTGGGCCATTCATCAGTTAGAAACCACCAGCAATTTTGCGCCTAAAAGCCGCTTTTTGTATTGGTTTGTAGGTGGATTGAACTACCAGGTTGAACACCATCTGTTTCCTAATATTTGTCACGTACATTACAAAGATCTGAGTAAAATAGTTAAACAAACTGCTCAGGAATTTGGCGTGCCTTATCACTCTGAGCCTACTTTTATAAGTGCGCTTGGCAATCACATACGCATGCTGAAAAAATTAGGACAAGCCTAGTTTTTGAATCCATGTACAGCAATAAATCCTCAAAGAACAGATGAAAAATAACGTAGCATCCCCGAGTCCAAAGTTTTCGAATACGCTTAACATTGAATTTGATAAAACCTTAAAAAAACGCGTCCGCGATTATTTCAAGGAGAACAACATTTCCAAACACGCAAATGCCGAGATGGTTTTAAAAACTATTTCCATGCTTGCCATTTATCTTGTACCATTCATTCTTATGCTCACCGGCGTCATCACCAATGGCTGGCTGATTGCTCTTTCATGGTAATTATGGGAATTGGAATGGCCGGAATTGGAATGGGCGTTATGCACGATGCCAGTCACGGTGCTTATTCTAAAAATGAAGCCCTCAATAAATTCATAGGAAAAATCATCATTTTCATTGGTGGTTTTGCACAGAACTGGAAAATTCAACACAACATTTTACATCATTCATACACCAACATTGATGGCTTTGATGAAGATGTTTCCGCACCAGGAGGTTTATTAAGATTCTCGCCGAACAGCGAATTGAAAAAAGCACATCGCTTTCAACATTTCTACGCTTGGTTTTTCTATGGCTTGCTAACACTTTCATGGAGTACCAATAAAGATTTTGTTCAGCTGTTGAGATACAAAAAATTGGGTCTGACCGAAACTCAAAATCAAAAATTTGGCTCTATGATGGCTGAGTTGATTTTAGACAAATTAATCTATTATACTTTTATTCTTGTGCTTCCGTTAATCTTCATGGACTTGCCTTGGTGGCACATTGTTCTTATGATCGTATTGATGCACTTTACAGCAGGAATAATTCTTTCTACGGTATTTCAGTTAGCGCATGTAATTCCTGATACAAAATTCCCAATGGCAGATGGCAACATGCAAATCCAAAACAATTGGGCTGTGCATCAATTGGAAACAACCGGGAATTTTGCGCCAAAAAGCAGAATCATCAATTGGTTTGTTGGAGGTTTGAACTACCAGGTAGAGCATCATTTGTTTCCAAACATCTGTCACGTACATTATCGTAAACTATCCAAAATTGTTCAACAGACTACGAAAGAATTTGGAATTACGTATAATATCGAACCTTCCTTCTTCAAAGCAGTTGCAAATCACGTGCGCATGCTTAAATCTCTTGGTCAGCCAGAGAAAGTTGCCGCTTAGTATTTTCTCACCAACTCTTATATCTTTGCACTATGAAAACAAGTGTTAAAGTTGCGTTGGGTATTGCCTTGGTTTGGATTATTCTGACTTTGATTATTTATTTAACCGGATACTCAAAGGAACTTTTTGCCACTGGAATTCTGCTCAATATTTTCTTTTTACTTTCTGCTGTCTCTTTTGGCCTATTCCTAACCAAAAAAGAAAAAGGATTTGCCGAATCTGTTTTTTTAGATGATTTCAAGGTGGCCATGCAAAGCGGAATTATTTACACAATTATTCTGGCAGGTTTCATTTATTTGTATCACCAAAAAATTGATACAGGAATCAGAGAATCGCTGATTGAAGCGCGAAATGAATCACTGCATAATACCTATCCAGATGCAGCATCGTTCAAAGTACTTCAGGAAACTAGTCCGGAGTGGAAAGACAAGAACTACGATTTGTTTATTGAAGAGCAAGAAGATTTAACCAAAAGTATTTACAGTTCTTTTTCGGTTTTCATCTTTCACATGATGGGCATGTTTATCTTCTCGATGTTCTTTGCGTTTTTTGGAACTATTATTATTCGGAGGGTAATCTTGAGATAAGATTTAGCAAAATCTCTTCAGTTAAATCGGATCTTCAAAAATGTATTGCGGATCATATTCCACTTCGTGATACGCAAGCAAATCCAGATACTCTTGTTTGAAGAGTTGATTATTATGATGCTCTTTTTGATTCAAGATATACCGAATCACATTCTTCACCGCCTCAGGACTATATGAGAAAGCTCCATAACCCGATTGCCACTCAAACTTTGTGTCGATAAACTTACTTTCGTTGATCCATAAGGCAGAATCACCTTTTATATCTCTTAGTAAATCCGAAATTGACTGACTTGGTCTCATTCCTACCAAAATGTGAATGTGATCTTCAACGCCATTTATTGCAAGCATTTTATGATTGTGGTTTTGAACAATTCCAGTGATGTATTTGTAGAGTTCATTTTCCCAGGCAGGCTGAATTAAGGCACGTCGATACTTGACAGCGAATACAAATTGGAGATGGATTTTTGTATAGGTATTGGCCATGGTTTTTTGGATTTTGAACGGACGAAAGTAAGAAGTTTTTTTGTTCGGGTTGGTTCTCACGACCACGTTCTATTGCGCCCCTACAGGGCGCAGTTACCGGTGTTGCGCCCCGATGGGGCGCTTGGAGCAATGTTGTTGTCCCTTAAGGGACATGTTGGGAATACTGGTGTAATAGACCAAATCGCCCCATCGGGGCGAAATATCGGCAGCGTAGCGGACGATGAAGGATGCTACTCGCCCTGTAGGGGCGAAATAAAACGTCGGATGTTGCGGGAATTCTCCGATTAATGAATCAACTCTTTCGCAAAGGAATTCAAATCAACACCGTCAAAATTTCCAGAGCTCATTAGTAAGAGATTTGAATTTTCCCATTTTAAGGTTCTGAGGTGATTGGTCAATTCATTCGAATCTGTGAATACGCGGACGTTGGAGGATGCAAAGGAGTCACGCACCAAATCCGCAGAAATCTCTTCTAACTTTTTGTGGTGAACCACCTCTGGACTGAAATAAATGAATGCGTGATCAGCACCCTCCATGCAATTTTTATACTGAGGAAGAAAATCTTTTTTAAGCGATGAGAAGGTATGCAATTCCATGCAGGCAATTAATTTTCTGTTTGGAAATTGTTCTTTCACGGCAGCAACCGTTGCTTTTAATTTGGAAGGAGAGTGTGCAAAATCTTTGTAAGCTGTGCACGAATCATTCTGTGCAATTTGCTCGAGACGTTTAGCGGCACCTTTAAAATTATCCATTGCAGAATAGAATGAATTATCATCCACACCCAGTTGATTCAAAATTAATTTTGCTGCATTCAGATTTTGAAGATTGTGTTTTCCAAAAACCTGCAGCGGATATTTTCTGCGTTCTGATTCAATGCAGGTAATTCCATTTTCGACAGAATACTCCGGACAATCGTATGGAAATAATTTAATGTCTTTGCGAATAGAGGGAACCATTTTTTTCATTTCAGGATCACCGATATAATAAACCAGTGCTCCATTTGGTTCAATTTTATCTGTGAAGATTTTGAATTGATCCACATACATTTCAAAAGTTGGAAAGACATTGATGTGATCCCAGGCAATTCCGCTGATGATGGCGTAATGCGGTGCATACCAATGAAATTTAGGCGTTAAATCAATCGGTGAAGAAAGATATTCGTCGCCTTCGATGACAATGTATTTTGCATTGGAAAGTTGAACCATACAATCAAAACCTTCCAATAATGCACCGACTAAAAAATCGGTTTTCATTCCGAGTCTGTTCATGGCATGAAGTAACATGGAAGTGATGGTTGTTTTTCCGTGTGATCCACCAATTACTATTCGAATTTTATCTTTTGTTTGCGAATAAATAAATTCAGGATAGGAGTAAATTTTTAATCCAAGCTCTTGCGCGCGAACCAATTCAGGATTATCTTTTCGGGCATGCATGCCTAAAATGATTGCGTCGATTTTATCAGAAATTAAAGACGGATCCCAGCCAATTTTTTGAGGTAGAATTCCTTCTTTGGCCAAACGTGATTTTGAAGGCTCAAAAATTTCATCGTCAGAACCGGTGACATGAGTTCCTTTTCTTTTGAGCGCGATAGCTAAGTTGTGCATGGCGCTTCCTCCAATGGCAATAAAATGAACGTGCATAAATTTCGATTATGCATTAAAATTAAGGATAAGTTCAGTGCCAATCTGGCCATACGTATACACTTACTAACAGGCAAGTTTTGACTGATCTTTAAATAAAAGCGCGAGCCTTGAAGAATCAGGCATTAGATAACTCAAAATCATTTCGTAATTTCATCGCAAATTAAGCATTGATGAAACTTTACCCAATCGAAACCGGAAAATTCAAATTAGACGGAGGCGCTATGTTTGGCGTGGTTCCTAAAACAATCTGGAGCAGAACCAATCCTGCAGACGACAATAATATGTGCCCCTGGAGCATGCGTTGTCTCTTGATCGAAAATGGAGACCGACTCATGCTGGTTGATACCGGAATTGGTGATAAACAAAGTGAACAGTTTTTCAGTCACTACTACTTATCCGGCGATGCCACACTAAAATCCAGCATTGAAGCTGCCGGATTTTCATTGGATGATATCACTGATGTCATTTTAACTCACTTACATTTTGACCATTGCGGCGGCGCCATTGCACGAAATGGAAATGAACAATTCAGACCTGTTTTTAAAAACGCAACATACTGGAGCAGCGAACGCCATTGGAAATGGGCTACTCAACCAAACGCACGCGAAAAAGCATCTTTCTTAAAAGAAAATATTTTACCCATTGAAGAAAGTGGACAGCTTAAATTTATTGAACGCACCGGTGATTTTTCACAAAATGTTTTTGAAGGCATAGATTTCATTTTCGTAGATGGACATACTGATAGCATGATGCTTCCAATGATTCATCACAAGGATAAAAAAATTGTATTTATGGCAGATTTGTTGCCGAGCACCGGGCACATTCCGCTGCCCTATGTCATGGGCTATGACACGCGCCCATTGATCACATTGGATGAAAAAGGACGTTTCCTAAAAAAAGCTGCAGATGAAAATTTGATTCTCTTTTTGGAACATGATTTTTACAACGAATGCTGTACTGTTCAAAATACAGAAAAGGGCATTCGTTTAGACAAAACTTTTACGCTGAATGAAATTTTGTAACTAGTCATGTCACTACTTTAAGACTCCACTGAATTAAATTTCGAACACATTTCATGAATCTGCAATCTGGATTATTTTTTGCCTTGACCTTACTCTTTCAATCTAGTTTGATGGCGCAACCCAAAGTCAAGTACTCACCAGCTTGGTTTGGACCTAACGCAAATCCTGTACCTGAATTTACCGGCGCAATTATTCCGTCTAAAACTCAATTCACCGTGATGAGTGATGTCTATTTTGGTTACGGAGACTTTACCTTGAGTGGTCGTTTTAAAGTTGAAGTTCCATTGATTCCTGAGTATGTTGCGATCAAGGTTTGGTGTACACCATTTGAGTACTTTAAGGTAACGCCCGCATTGGCAGATAACAGGGACATGTTAAAGGCAGAGGGTGTTGCCATTGGTGATTATTATGTTCAAACGCGAATCCGGGTTATGCAAGAAAGCAAACGCGGCGTTGATATGGTAATTAATACCACTTTAAAAACTGCATCAGGAACAGGCCAACCCAACAAAAGATACTTCAACACAGCTGGCTACTATTTTGATTTTGAACTCGGAAAATCCTTTGAATTGGGTGCGGCATCAAAAACAAAAATGAGATTATCTACCGATCTTGGATTTATGAGTTGGGATGTTTCAGCTAACACACAAGACGATGCTTTGATGTATGGCGCAAAAATTAGTTTTATGGGGCCACGCTGGGAATCTATAACTACACTTGCAGGTTACTGGGGTTGGATGCATACCCATGAAAAATACGGCGCTGATTTTGGAGATGTACCACTTGTTATTTCTACAAAATTAATTTACACTAAAAACGATTATTCTATTTTCGCACAATATCAGTATGGAATTCAAAATTTTCAATACCATCAAATCAGGATTGGAACCAAATTCAGTTTTCAAAAACTAACTCCTGATTTCAGCAAATTGTCGAAATCCAATTGAAACTTTTTACATATTACGAAATGTACATGACCGGCATATTAAAAAAATTCAGCAAGAACTACTTCAGCAAAACTAGTCGCAACCTATTTGCTCTTAGTGTGCTCTTTTTATCGTATAGTGCATCTGCACAAGATGAGCGGGCACAAATTCCAAAGCGCATGCAGCAAGCTTACTTTGAAATTAATGTGGGTTCAATCAATTATCCATTTGGACAAAAACACATGGAGCCGGGCTATACACTTACTGAATCTGTTCTAGTTCCTCACACTGCGGTTCGGCTCATACTTGCAGGATATGATTTCAACAAATATCTTTCAGCACAGATCACGTATATGCGTCCTGTTCTATGGGTAAAATATACTTACAGTCTTGATGCTGATATTGCACAAACAGAATACTCGAGTACAGTTTGGATGAATGTCGGGGGCTTGACACTGAAACCAACTCTTCCTATCGGCAAACGATTTTCAATTTATGGTGAGTTTGGTTTGGGTATCATTACACGACACGGCTTTGAAGATTATGCAGGAAACCCAATCATCAAAGATTTAAACTATGCTACATTTCTATTTGGTGCAGGTGTGAAATATCGATTGAGTGATCGTTGGGCCGCACAAATCTGTTCTAATTTTTCACCTTCCAGTACAAAAAATAATCAGCCATACACCTCATTTATTGGTGGTGGATTTGTTTGTCACCTCAGACCTTTTTCAGATAAAAAAATTGAGAAAGGAATTGCAAATGGATTCATCAATCCAAAACAATGGTTTCAGGTTGGATATACAAGCAATGTTCTTGGATACGGTGTAAACAATTTTGTATCTGAAGGAAAAGTTCCGATTTTTTGGGGAGGTAATGCAGAAGTTAGACAAGGACTTACCTTAAACTATCAGCGCAATGTTTTGCACGGTGCAAAAATATTTGCATTAGACTGGGGCGTGAATACTTCAATCTGGCAGACCAATGCGAAGCGTGAAACTTTTTTTACAGTGTCATTATTTCCAGTGTTCAGATTTAATTTCCTGCACACCAAACCTGTTGATTTTTATTTCTATTATTCAGTTGCAGGACCAACATTCATGTCTAAAAAAGTATTGGATGATTTTCAAATGGGATCGCATTTTACCTTTATGGATAACATGGGACTTGGCGCATTTTTTGGAGAAAAACGAAACCTCAACGCTGAACTTAAAATTGGTCACTACTCAAACGGAAATATCTTTACAGAGAATCAATCTGTAAAAGTTCCGTTGTCTTTGAACTTAGGCTTTGGTTTTTAATTGGGCTCAACATCATTCGAAAAGCTAAAGACAGCAAAGGATTAGACGTTTCTTAAACTTGATTCAATAAGATTTTTTCTTTCGATTTTAATTTATTCTGGTGGATTTGCTTATTTTAGGAAGACCTAACCCCCTTTGAACACCAGTCCTTATGAACAAGTATCTCATCGAACTGATCAAACTTCAGACTTCTGTAATTCTTCCAGGCTTTGGATCTTTAATGATTGGAAATTCTAAAACAGGCAAAATTGTTTTTAATCCATTGCTGAAATTTAATGACGGCGCACTAGCTAAATACATTGCACAAAAAGAAGGTGTCGATCAGCAAAATGCGCAAAACCAAATTGCAAAATTTGTACGTGAAATTGAAGCAGAACTTGGAAAAGGAAATTCATTTGGTATTTTTCAATTGGGAAAATTTGTAAAAAACAGCAAAGGCGAAGTTGAATTCATTCACGAAGGAGACGCTATCATGCCTCCGGCACAAGCAGCAAAACCAGTCGCAGCCAAGGAGGTTAAGGAACCGGTTGTTGAGAAAAAAGCAGAGCCAAAACAAGAACTGAAAGCAGAAGTTGAAAAGGAAAATAAACCTGTTGTTGAGCAAAAAGCAGAAGCAATTGTTGCCAAAACACCAGAAGTAAAAAGTGAAAGTTTACTTGACAAATTAAAATCTTCTGAAGCAAAAACTGAAACTCAAATTACGGACGCTTCAAAACTAGCCGAATCCAAAGCAAAAGAGGAAGCATCCAAACAAATCAAAAACAGCTTTACGCCAGATGATAAAAAATCTGAAGTTGAAAAACCAAAAGCAGACGAAAAGCCGATTGAAATTACCAAGAATATTCCATTAGCCGAAGCGAGTAAAAAAGATCCGGCTGCACAAGAAAAGAATGTCTTTAAACCAGCTGATGCTGCAAAAAAAGAAGTTGAAAAGGTTGAGTCCAAAGCGGAAGAAAAACTAGTGGCTGCTTCTGATTCTATCAAGTCTGACAGCAAATCAAACGAAGCAAAAGCAGACGATTCAAAAACTAAAAAACCTGAACCTCCTAAAAAAGAATCTGTCAAAGAAAAGTTCAAAAAAGATAAACCACAAAAAGTAAAACACGAAAATCCGGAAAATAAAAAACCAAAAAAGAAAAAGCGTTGGTTGGTGTGGTTGATTTTATTGATCATCGTTGGTGGCGGATCAGCAGCCGGCTGGATGTATCAGGATCAGATTAAATCATTCCTGTTTGCAGGTGTTGGTGATCATGACAAAGACTCTACCCACACCACAACACCAGATCATACGCATGATTCAACGACCGTTTCTCATGACACGGAAATTATTCCGGAAGACACTTCCGTAACTGAAGAAATTGTTGAAGAAATAGTTGAAGAGCCGGTTGAAGAAGTCAAAGAAAAACCAGTGGTCAATCATTCTTCACCAGGTGGAACATATCATATCATCGGCAATGCTTTTTCAAGTGAAAAAAATGCAGAGAACTATGTCAACAAAATGAAAGAGAAAGGATACAGTGCACAGAATATTGGAAAATACAACGGGCTTTATCTGGTTTCTTTAAAATCATTTGGTTCTAAAGATGAAGCAAAAAACAACCTCTCTTCTGTCAAAGCAGATGCAGAAGGAGCTTATGTATTTACCGCAAAATAGACTATGAAAAAATTCAGCCCCTTTATTATTCTTCCTTTTTTGATTTCCTGCGGCGGGAATTCTGAAAATACGTCAGATAATTCAGATACAACGAATATACAGAAGCCGCTCGAACCTTGTTTGATTTGCGTGCGTGACGCAGATTACAATCCAGCCTTTGTCAATGAAAAAGGAGATACAATAATTCCATTTGGCAAGTATTCAGAATCCTTTCAAGATACCATCTACACATTCGGTTCGGTCTACGATACAGCACGCAGTGGCTTCTTTGCAATCGATCTTAGCGGTTCAGAATTATTTGAAGTTTTTGCTTTTGAAAACGGCCCTGATTATATCGAAGAAGGAACTTTCAGAATTGTGAAAGATGATAAAATTGGTTATGCCAATGAAGCCGGTGAAATAATTATTGAGCCTCAATATACTTGCGCATTTCCTTTTCAGGATGGTAAAGCAAAAGTAGCGCTGAACTGCACTGAGACACTCGAATTTGAAATGACCAAATGGGAAAGTGACGAATGGTTTTTCATCAATCAGGCAGGAGAAATTGTTCCGGAATAATGAAACTTGTTTACGACTTTGACTTGAAAGACTGGATGGCTTTTCAAGAAAACTATCTGGATAATTCAAAACAATTTCGCACGCATCAAAACGATTGTAACTGATTGTTTCCATCATTTGGTTAGAATAGTCCTAGTAGAGTTACAACCTGGGAAACTTTAGTCTTCTTGGCGCAGGAATTTTGCTGGTTGCATCTATTTTTTGGATTGTTTTTTATCCCCGACGTTTCAAAAATTCCGCATTGAAAAGGGCAAAAAAATTACTTGCCGAAGGTGATAACAGCGGCTACCTCGGTAAACATGAAATTGAATTTACAAATGATGAAATTAAAAGCACGGTGCCTCAATCCACCTCAACAATCAATTGGAAAGGTATTACCAGATTTATTGAAACCGATCAATATTATTTTCTCTATAATTCAGCTGCATCAGCACTAATCATTCCCAAATTCAAATTGCAAATCAGTGACGCAGAAAAAGCAGAATTGGATAAATTGATCAAGTCAAAAGTTATTCATCCAGCTTAAGCTGTATTTTCTTATTTCATTTACTTCTCATCGCAGCAAAAAATTTCACTGGAAATTTTGCAAGATTATCTGGTCTAGTTCAACCGAAATCATCTCGAACTTAAAAAAAAACAGGCTTCTTTTAACGTTTGATTTTCAGTTCTTTAAATATTTTTGTTTAACTTTTATGCGTTTTTATTAAACAATTTTAGTCATTAGTTGTTTAAACATATATCTAACTCATTCTTAAAACAAATAATATGAAAAAAGATCTATTTAAATCGCTGCTCCTCTTTTTTGGAGTTAGTTTGGCTAGCGCAACAATTAATGCACAAACAGCGCGCGTGCAAGTAATTCACAATTCTGCAGATGCTTTAGTAGAGGAAGTAGATGTCTATTTAGGCAACACACTTCTCCTGGATGATTTTGCATTCAGAACAGCTTCAGCTTTTATTGATGCACCGGCAGGATCACTTATTACAATCTCTGTAGCTCCATCAAGCAGTACTTCCGTGCTTGATGCAATTGCAGATTTTGACTATACATTAACGGATGGTGAAACCTATATTCTGGTAGCGGATGGAATTGTAAGTCCAATGGGATATGCTCCCGCTACTCCATTTGGATTATCTGTTTATGCAATGGGAAGAGAAGAAGCATCAACGTCTGGAGAGACGGATGTATTGGTTCATCACGGATCAACCGATGCTCCGACAGTAGATGTAGTAGAAGTAGGTGTTGGAGCTGGTACAATTGTGAACGATGCACCTTATGGTGCATTTTCAGGATACCTTGAACTTGCTACTGACGACTATGTTTTGGAAGTTAGAAATTCTGCAGGAACAGTAACTGTTGCATCGTACGATGCTCCGCTTGCAACGCTTGGATTAGAAGATTCAGCATTAGTAGTTTTAGCTTCAGGATTTTTAGATCCATCAGTAAATTCAAACGGACCAGCATTTGGTCTATGGGTAGCTTTGCCTGAAGGAGGAGATTTAATTGAACTTCCTGTTTCCAAATCACGTGTACAAGTAATTCACAATTCAGCAGATGCTGCCGCTGCAACTGTAGATGTTTATTTAAACGGTGATATGTTACTTGACAACTTCGCTTTCAGAACTGCATCGCCATTTGTTGATTTAAACTCTGGTGTTACTAACTCAATCGCTATCGCTCCAGGAAATAGTATGTCTGTGTTAGATGCACTTGTTACTATCGACTACAATCTTGAAAGCGGCGCTACTTATATTTTAGTAGCAGATGGTATCATCAGCGGAAGTGGATATGCTCCTGCAACTCCATTCAGCGTTGAAGTTTATGACATGGGTAGAGAAGTAGCGACGGTATCTACGAACACAGATGTTTTAGTTCACCATGGTTCCACTGATGCTCCTACAGTTGATGCAGTAGAAACAGGAGCTGGAGCAGGAACGATTGTTAACGATGCATCCTATGGAGATTTTGCAGGATATCTTGAATTAGCAACCGCTGATTATATTATTGCGATCAAGGATGAAACAGGTACAACAACTGTTGCATCATACAGTGCACCATTGGCATCTTTAAATTTAGATGGTGAAGCAATTGTAGTGCTTGCATCCGGATTTTTGGATCCTTCAGTGAATTCAAACGGACCTGCATTTGGACTATGGGTAGCATTGGCTGCCGGAGGCAACCTCGTTGAACTTCCGGTTGGTTATGCATCGATTGATAAATCAAATACGGCGCAACCAATTATTTTCCCAAATCCGGCAAATGAAAATCTGACAATCAACTTGAATGGCTTTGCAGCAGAATCAATTCAGATAATTTCAATGGATGGAAAAGTAGTTTACAACAATACAATTGTTGCTGAGAATTTCCAATTAGATCTTTCTTCTGTTGAAAACGGATTTTATTTAGTTCAATTGACTAATGTAAATGGAGTGAATTCCCAAACAATTCAAGTGATCAAATAGCAATTTCTGGTTAAGCACAGGTTAATACAAAAGACTACCTCGTTCAATTTGAGCGGGGTAGTTTTTTTTTTCAGGAGATTTGATTAAAAGAAATAGTGGTTAAAACCGGTTCAAATGTCATTTGATACTAACTGATTTTATGCCTGATAATTTTCGGGTTGTAAACAGGAGACTTTTTTAGAAGTGAATGAGGAGATTTTACAATTTATTATTCTGCAGTACTCAAAATCTCCCAGGTATGATCAGCTAATAATTTCACTGTTGCCTGCCAGCTAAAATCATCTTTGCGCGTTGATCTGCCCCATTCGTTTGGACCAATAACAGAAAGGACTTGCCCACCTTCTTTTGTTTCGTAGAGATGATAGGTATGATTGATGATAGGCTCAAAACGGAATTCAGCCTGATAAATTTTTTCTGAGATTTCTTTTCGTGTGGTGATCTTTTTGGCTTGTTCTGCCAGCAACTGCATTTGCTCATAAATCTGTGTAAGCTGCTGATCAGTCTGATGCTCCATGGCAGAGATGGCGTTGCCTTTAATTCGGCCTTTATCTTCAGGCTTAATCAAGGCACTGCCCACGTGATGTGCATACTCCAGCGAGTGCGGGGTATCCGTCACTTTATCTTTATCAATCGGATTTTGGAAAGTATCACTCATCTTAATTAATCTCTTACAAAGATACATAATGCCTGAAATCCAAAAAAGTTTCTAAATTCATCTCAAAATTTAAACTACTATGGGAATCGGATTATTAATTGGCGGCGCCGTGGTTGCGCTGATAGGCTTTTTTCTTTGGATGTCAAAAAGCAAAAAAGAAGGTAAAAACGCAATTCTTTCAGTGACTGAAACTTCGAAAGTCAGCGAGATCAATGAAAATTTTGAGAGCATGCGCTCATCCATGGGAAATGGAAATTTCACACATTTCTGTGAGATCAAAGGTGTCGCTTTTTCTGACTCACCAATCACCTCTGAACTTGCAAAAAAACAAGTGGTTTATTTTTCTGCCAAAGTAGTTCATGAATATGAGCGTTTGGAGACTAAAAAAGACTCGAATGGCAACACTACAAAATCGTGGGTAAAAAAGTCAGATGTAGTTTCTGACAATACCAATTGGGCGAACGGATTTGGTGTAAAAGATGAATCTGGCTTCATTTTAATTGATCCTGCAAAAGCAGAATTACATGCCATTCAAATTCACTCCAATTTTGAAAAAGGAGAACCGAATGCGGATGCACTTGTAAAATTTAAAATTGGTGGAATGTCATTTGGAATTGGTGACAGAACTCCAGACAAAAGAACCATTGGATATCGCTATACAGAAACTGCAATTCCAATGAATCAAAACTTATATGTTCTTGGAGATGCGAACGATCGTGAAGGCAGACTGATGGTTTCAAAACCAAAAGACAGCAAACAACCGTTCATCGTATCTACAAAATCAGAAACTGAACTTGCCGGAGAACTTGGCTCTTCAATCAAAGGGTTGAAAATTGGCGCTTACATTTGTTGGGGACTAGGTGCGGGATTAGCTGTTTTTGGTCTGATCAAAATGATAATGCCATAGTAAAAAGGGTAATCGGTAGAAGGGGGTAATCAGTAACCGGTAAAAAAATTGTAATCGGTAAAAGAAGTTAATCAGTAATCGGTGTTTTTTTGTGGCTCAATGCCTTACACCGATTACCGACCACTAATTACCGATTACCAAGTCACCGACCACCGATTACCGACCACTGATTACCGATTCTTAAAAATAGAGTATTAAATTTGCCTCAAGCTTACAAAAAGAAACTATGTCAAACGGACTATTAAAAGGAAAAAAAGGAATCATTTTCGGAGCACTGAACGATCAGTCTATTGCCTGGAAAGTTGCTGAACGCGCCCACGAAGAAGGAGCTCAGATTGTATTAACCAATGCACCTATTGCAATGCGTATGGGAGAAATTAATGCTTTAGGTGAAAAAACCGGAGCGCCAATCATTCCGGCTGACGCAACCAGTGTAGATGATTTGAATAATCTGATTACAAAATCGATGGAACATTTTGGTGGAAAAATTGATTTTATTCTACATTCAATCGGTATGTCTGTCAATGTACGTAAAGGAAGACATTATACAGATCAGAATTATGAATTCACCATGAAAGGTATAGATGTATCAGCTCTTTCATTTCACAAAGTTCTTCAGTGCGCCATGAAACAAGACGCCATGAATGACTGGGGTTCGATTCTTGCTCTTTCATACATTGCAGCGCAACGCGTATTCCCTGATTACAATGACATGGCAGATAATAAATCCTACCTTGAATCAATTGCGCGTAGTTTTGGATATCATTATGGAGTAGCTAAAAAGTACGCGTAAATACCATTTCACAATCACCAACCATGACAACTGCTGGAAGCGGTGTGAAAGGATTTAATGAGTTCATCAACTTCTCAGAAAAAATGTCACCGCTTGGAAATGCATCTGCACTTGATTGCGCTAATTATTGCGTGGCTATGTTCAGTGACTTGACAAGATATGTTACGATGCAGAATCTTTTCCACGATGGCGGATTCTCAAACACAGGTGTTACTCAAGCCGTTATTGAAAAATTTGGACAGTAACCTCTTTTTTTTTACATTCACTCAATGAACTAAAAATTGAAATAGCCTTTGCTCCTGAAACAAAGGCTATTTTTTTTAACTATAAAACCAATCTGACATGAAAAAATCATTACTTGCTTTATCATTACTTGCTACGGTAAGTTCCATTGCGCAAAATGAGTTCATCGCTTATCCTGCAACTGGAAAAGGAGTATCGTCAACTTTTGTAACCGACTACCATTGTCTTGGAATTAATCCGGCAAACTTAGGCTGGCAATCGTATGAAAAAAGCGTAACCATGGGGAGTTCTGAATTTGGATTGTCAATCCATTCTGATTCACTAGCAAAACAGGATTTACGAGATAATATCTGGGGAGTTGCAAGAAGTGGCTCTTTGGATACTTTGAGTTATGACCAAAAAATTTATGCGATGAACAGCTTCGCATCTGACTTTGCATTTAACTGGGATTATAACATGTTTGGAATCTCTTATCAAAATCCAAAGTTTGGAGGTATTGCATTTTCACTTCGCTCACGCGCTACATGGGCATCCAGTTTCAGTACTGAATTTTCATCGATGCTTTTTCAGGGAAGTTTCTCCAATTATTTTGATACGCTGCAATACTTTGACGGCACAGATACTGTCAACATTGCGAACTATGGAAATATGCGTCCTGACTCTGCAGGAAATGTACTTGGTGGAACAGCGTCAGTTCCATTAAATATTTCTGATTTGGTTGGTGACAGTTATTTGCGCTTGAGTTTGAATCGTGAGTATCACATTGGATACGGACGCCGCTTGTTGAACATTGACAGCGTGTTCAGCTTGTACGGTGGTATTGGATTCAAATACATTCAGGGAATTGCCATGATGGATTTATCTACAGATGAAAATGGCGTGCTTCAAATGTATTCAGCTTTCAGCCCTGGTTTTCAAATTGATTATGCCGCAGGATTAAATTCACTCCCTCAGCAATCTCAAAATTTTTGGAGAAGTTCAGTTGGTCAGGGATTTGGAGTTGACATCGGAGCAAACATAACTCTCTTCAATAAATTGCACCTGGCTGCGTCTGTTACCAACTTAGGATCGATGACCTACACAGGCAACGTGTATGAAATGGTAGACACGCTTGTTGTGAGTTATACGCAAGATGGTTTAGATGATATGAATATTGCAAACTCAGTTCCGGAAATGCTTGAAGAAAGCGGCTTATTTACTTTGCGCGGATTGACAGAAAAGAAAGTTGCTTTGCCAGGAACATTGCGTTTTGGAGCAAGTATCGAATTAGGAAAATTTGCACATATCGGTGCAGAAATTGTTGCTCCATTTAACGATGTACCAGGCAGCATCAACGGATTTGCTTACGGTTTAGGCGGAGATATTAAACTGGCTAAAGGAAAAGTAATTTTGATGGCTGGATTCACCGGCGGTGGTGGATACGATATGCAAGTGCCACTTGGAATTAATTTCTGTTTTGGCGGTGGTGCGTATGAAGTAGGTGTTGCATCGCGTGATGCTGTTACTTTCTTCTCACAAAACTCTCCTACTATTTCTGCAGCGTTTGGATTTGCCCGTGTAAGATTTTAGGAATAAAAAACATGTTCTAAAAAGGTAGCTTCGGCTGCCTTTTTTTTTGCGCTTAATATTCAGTTTACATTCAGTACTTAGTTTCGTAACTTAATTCTTGTCTGTGCGCAAACTCTTTCTTTACCTCTTTCTGATTAGTTCAAATTCGCTTTTAGCTCAATTGGGATCGTGGAATATTATGACCTTACGAACAGATCTTTCAGATCGCTGGAGCTTGACAGCAGAAGGACAAATCAGATCACTCAGGTTCTACAACGACTTCCATTATTTTGAATATAAAACCGGAGCTTACTTTAACATCAACGAAAGTTTTTCTGCAGGCGTTTTGGTTGGACATTATCGCACCTATTCTGAAGGCGGAACTTTTTATGAACCGATTCAAAGCAATGAATTAAGAACGTGTTTTCAAATCACGATGAAACAAACAGTGCATCGTTTCAAATTTGAACATCGCTACCGAATTGAACAACGATTTACATCGAACGGATACCGAAACCGTTTCCGATATCGAATCGGCGTAAATATTCCATTAAATAAAGAAACTAAAAAGTGGAATGTCATTGTATGGAATGAAATTTTTATGACTAACACAGCGCCCTATTTTGAACGGGATCGTTTCTTTGCCGGATTTGGAATAAACCTCACGCGGCAATTTTCACTTCAAACAGGTTATGTGCGTCAGTTTGATTACAACCTGACCGATGAAATTGGTCGTGATTTTTTTCAGATTGGATTTCAATTTGAAATTGGTGGAAAAAATCAAACCAATAAAAGTTCTGTTCAGATTGGAGACTGAGTCACATTCTCAATCGATCATTTTTCCATACGGCATTCAAAAAATCTGCTCATCCAACAAATGCAATCAAATCTGTTATCATATCATCCCGACAGCAGTAATCTCGACGCATCCTGATATTTACGAGTAACACGAAAATAAACTGACAAAAATCATACAAAATAATAAATTACCATTTTGTAATCTATTAAGGTCCTACCTATCTTTGCTCTATAAATAATATTTTTTACTAACGGTTAAAAACATATAAAATGGAAATCACTCTAAACGTCTCTGTGATTGAACCGAGACTTAAACATCCAACAATCTTCAAACAGTTTGATGAATTGCAGGCAGGCGAAAATTTCATCATTCTGAATGATCATGATCCCAAGCCACTTTACTACCAGATGATTGCTGAACGCGGAGAAACCTTTAACTGGGAGTATCTGGCAGAGGGGCCGCTTGAATGGCAGGTGCGTATAACAAAGTTGGCTTCAGGAGAAAAATCAAGTACGATTGGAGAACTAGTTGCAGCTGATTACCGCAAAGCAGAAGTATTCAGAAAATTTGGGTTGGATTTTTGTTGCGGTGGAAATAAAACGATCGAAGAAGCCTGCAAGAAAAAAGGTGTCAACCCACAAGACGTTGAAAAAGCATTGAGTGCAGTAGATGAACAAGTGAGTAATCCAAGCCAGGACTTTAAGAGCTGGTCATTGGATTTTCTGGCAGATTACATTGTTGCAACACATCATAAATATGTTGTGAATTCAATACCAGTTTTAGCTGAGTTGTCAAAAAAAGTAGCACGCGTTCATGGAGATTCACATCCTGAACTGGTAGAAATGAATACACTTTGCAGCAGCGTAATTAATGAACTGACTTCACACATGCAAAAAGAAGAACAGATTTTATTTCCTTATATCAAAGAACTCTGGCAAGCAAAACAACAAGGCACAAAAGTGAATCGTCCGCCATTTGGAAGTATTCAAAATCCGATAAACATAATGGAAGCTGAGCACGTTGAAGTTGGAGATGAAATGGAACTAATCAGAAATCTGAGTTCAAATTATACATTGCCAATAGACGCGTGTACATCCTATCGTGTTCTTTTCAGCAAGCTACAAGAGTTTGAGCGTGATCTTCATCAACACATTCACCTTGAAAACAATATTCTTTTTGTAAAAGCGATTGAACTTGAAAAAGAAGTCATGCTTTAATTTGAAAACCGGAGCCGTCTTGTGCATGGCTCCGGTGTTCAGTTTGGATCTTCCTTTGAGAGCAACAAGATTACGATAATTTCGACCATCACAAGTAAACTTAATTTTTTTCTATGGTTATGAAAATAAATTCTGGCACAAAAATTTCAGTCATCATTGCTCACAATAAAGAGGCAATTGAAGCAATTGCTTCAGTAAATCCACACTTCAATAAACTTCGCAACCCAATTCTAAGAAGAATACTTGCACCACGTGTTTCAATTGCAGATGCTGCCCGCATTGGAAAATGCAATCCAAATGTTCTTTTACAAAAACTTCAAAACATCGGATTTGAAATTGACAAGTCCGGAAATGAAACCATCACTGAAGAAAAAATTCAGCACCAACAACCTGAATTAATCCAACACGCTATTTCAAAAAACAGCGTTATTTCTTTTGATGTCCGGCCGATGTTAGAAGCAGGGAACGATCCTTTTCTGGCCATTCAGAATAAACTGAAAGAAACCCCGGAGGGATTTGTTCTTGAAGTCATCAATTCATTTGAACCTACTCCGCTTATCAGCATCTTTCAAAAAAAAGGATACCTGATCTGGGTAAAAAATGAAAGCGATAAAATCAGTACCTACTTTCTGAAGGGAACAACTACAGACGAGGTTGAAGAAACCAAAATTTCTGATCACGGTGTGACTTCCGAAAAATTAAAACAAATGCGCGATTCGTTTCATGAAAAGCAAAAAGAAATTGATGTCCGGGATCTTGAAATGCCATTGCCAATGCTTACTATTCTTGGTGAATTAGAAGAGCTTCCTGAGGGTTTTGCTTTGTATGTTCATCACAAGAAAGTGCCGCAATATCTCATTCCCGAATTGACTGAACGTAAATTCAGTTTCGTGTGGTTTATAGAAGGAGAAAACGACGTAAAGCTTTTAATTTTCAAGTAAAATGCAAGGCACCGCCAGTAATAATGCCCCTGACTATCGCGTCATAACACCTCACTTTATGATTGGTGCGGTAGTTATTCTTTTAGCCGTCATTTTACTTTTTTTTAACCCGGATTCACTTACCAGTCATTTTTTCAACGCGCATCTTCTTGCATTGACGCACCTTGTGTCACTTGGCTGGATCACCATGATTATTTTTGGTGCACTTTATCAGTTGATTCCTGTCATCCTGGAAACCCGTTTGTTCAGTGAAACGATGGCGATAATTTCGTTGCTGCTCTTAATAACCGGAACCATTCTGATGACAAGCTCATTCTGGTATTTCAACTTTGGTTTTCCATTGCTTGCCGGCGGTTCAATCATTCTCTTTTCAGTGATTCTTTTTGTTGCCAATTTATTAGGTACATCTCTACAATCTGAAAAAAATACCATCGAAAAAAAATTCATCGTTACGTCTTCTATTTGGCTTTTGCTAACGTGTATGGCAGGCCTGACTCTGGCATTTAATTTTACTTTTCCATTTCTATCCCAGTCACACCTTGATCTGCTCAAAATTCACGCGCACGCGGGATTGGTTGGATGGTTTATACAACTCATTATTGGTGTTGGAAGTAAATTATTACCCATGTTTATGGTTGCTCACGGAATGAAAATCACACCGCTCAAAATTGCCTACCCGGCTATCAATTCAGGATTAATCATTGCGTTGATTTCTGAATTTTTTGTTTTTCAAGCCGGTGTCATAACGGGAATCATTCTGACTCTTATAGGAATTTTAAGTTTCCTGTTTTTTCTGGTAGATGCTTACCGGTTGCGCGTAAGAAAAAATCTGGATCCCGGAATGAAACAATCCGCGATTGCCTTTTTTGCACTGCTGATTCCAATTGTTCTGATCCTGTTGATTTTTGCAAAACAAAAGTTACACACCAATTTCATTACGATATATGGATTCATACTTATTACCGGATTCATCACTTCGCTCATTCTTGGTCAAACTTACAAGACACTTCCATTCATAATCTGGCTGAAAGAATATCGGGGAAAAATGGGTAAATCAAAAATACCACTTCCGAAAGATCTCTATACCGACGCTTCCGTTTTATGGCAAACATGGCTTTTTACTGGTGGATTTATAATCGTAGCCACAGGTGTGATGCTCTTGCAGAATTTATTGATTCAGGCGGGCGCAGGCTTCATGATTTCCGGATTGATTATATATAATTTCAATATCTTTAAAATCATCTTTCACAAAAGCAAAAACTAATATGAAAACTTTTGGTTCAGAAAACGAAGACAGAATTTATCTCTTACTAAAAGGAGTGATTGACCCTGAACTTATGGTTAATATTATTGATCTGGGTCTTGTCTATGAGATTTTCTTTGATGAAAAAAATCAAGCCATTACGATCAGAATGACACTGACATCGCCGGAGTGCCCAATGGGAGAAGCCATTCAGGAAGATGTCATGCAAAGAATAAAGACTGATTATGAAAACTATGACATCAAAATTGATCTCGTATGGGAACCACAATGGTCAACCAGTTTTATGTCTGACGAAGCTAAAAAACAACTTGGATAAAAAAATATATGCTGTCTCAAAAATGTAAATATGCAATCAGGGCGGTAATTTATCTGTCATCTGATTTTCCTGAACCAACAAAAAAAGGTGGAAAAGAAATTTCAGCCGCGCTGAAAATTCCTCAAGCATTTACCGGAAGAATTCTTCATGAGCTTTCGCAACAAAACATCATCTCATCCTTGAAAGGGCCCGGTGGCGGATTTTATATGACTGCTGAAAATCTGCAATTACCAATCCTAAAAATTATAGAAACGATTGACGGACTTTCTTTCTTTAAGGCTTGTGGACTGGGACTTGAAATATGTTCTGAAAAAAGACCCTGCCCTATTCACGAAACCTTTAAAATATGCCGGAATCAAATGTTTGATCTTTTCAAAACAAAAAAAATTAAAGACATTGCGCATGATATTACACTGCACAAAATGTTTATTGTCAGATAACCTAAAATACAACTATGTTAGTCAACGAATTTAAAAGTAAACTCACACTTTATAAAAATTTTGAAGTTTGGGAGATTGCCAGTATGCAGGATTTCTTCAAAGGAAATTCAATTCTGAAAACAATTTTTGAAGCTGATTACGGCATGAAGACTTCAGAACTGAAAGATCGCCGTCATGAAATTCAGGACAATGATCTGTCTATTATGCACAAAATTTTAGATCAGGTTGGAGACAAACATTTTTTCATTTTCACCTTGCTTGATCCTAATCATCTTGAATTAATCCAGATACAGGATATGAAACTGATGGATTTTGGAATGAACATTACAGAAATAAAAAACAACTGCGTGTATGTCATGATCATGGATAAACCCAGTGCTGAAACGCCGTTTTTTTGACACTCAACAAAGACAAAAAAATCCAGAACTAACTCAATTCATTCTCTGAGGCAGCGATTACAGTACAAACCGCAGCATCTCCAGAAACATTTACGACTGTTCTACACATATCCAGAATTCGATCGACCGGTAAAATAATGGCAATCCATGCCGGATTTAAACCTACTGAACTTAGTACAACCATCAACATTAATAAACCTGCGCCAGGTACAGCAGCAGATCCGATTGAAGCAAGTGTTGCCGTCAAAACGATCATTAGCTGATCCATCATCGTCAAATCAATCAGGTGAATTTGCGCAAGATAAACTACTGCCACGGCTTGATACAAACTCGTGCCATCCATATTGACTGTGGCACCAATTGGTAAAACAAAACTTGCTATTTCTGGTTTAACTCCAACACCTTTTTCCACACACTCCATTGTCACAGGTAAAGTGGCTGCGCTTGAACTGGTAGAAAAGGCCATCAACTGTGCGGGTGCAATTTTTCGCCAGAAAACCATGTATTTTAATTTCTTGACAAAGGTGGCAACGAATAATGGATATAATAAAAGCATTACGACTAAACCTGCAACAACAACTCCAGAATATGCACCCAACGAATATAAAATTTCCTGAAGTTCATCAATTGATTTTGCAACTTTTGAAAGCATACCCGCCATCAAAGCAAAAACAAAAAACGGTGCAGCCTTCATAATGATGTCAACCATCTTCAAAAATACTTCTCCCATCCCGTCAAAAAATTTCAGGACAGGTTCAGATTTTGAATGCGGAATAAAAAGAAGACACACAGCAAAGAATATGGAGAATGTAATTACCTGAAGCATCAGTTTTGGATCTGACATGGATATAATTATATTTTCAGGAACCATGTCCACTAAAGCTGACAAGGGTCCGCTTTCATTTTGCTTTTCAAGATTTGCTTTTGCTTCTGCAACCTTTGAATTTTCGGTTACTTCTTGTCCGGTAATTTGAGATACAATCGCTGCATATTTTGGATCTTGAAGATATCGCAATGAATCTTTATACGCAACTGTTGGTTCAGACTCAACCCAGAGTTCATATTGAATTCTGTTTTTGATTCGAACTTCATCTGAAATAGTATTACCCGGTTTTACGAGATTCACAATTACCAAACCTACTGTCACAGCAAATATTGTCGTCAACAAATAAACAGACAAAGTCTTTGCTCCTACTCTGCCCAATTTCGAAATGTCTTTCAAACTTGCAACACCACTTACAATAGAAAACAAAACAAGTGGAATAGCAATGAACTTTAGCAATCGAATAAAAATATCACCAAATGGGCTAATCCAGTTTTTTGTAAAATCACTCCACCCAAAACTGATAGACATAAATGCCCAGGCAATTCCGAGTAAAAGTCCAATAATAATTTTCCAATGTAAAGCCAGACCTTTTTTCTTTTTCGCAGTTGTCATGGTGAGGTGTTTTGGTAAAGGTAGAAAAAATAGTTGGGGGGATGGAAAACGACTTTCCCTCCTTTGAAATCATACATCAGAACTCAATTCATTCCACAAAAAAAAACGCCCTCCCATGGGGAAGGCGTTTAGTGTGAAATCTTGAGAACCGCTGGTGCGGACGAACCAAGGAAAACTAGTTCCCTTTTCCTTCCATTGTAGATTTCAAAGCTGAAAGTGCATCAAGATCACCAAGAGTTGATTTCTCGTTTGAATCGTTGATTTCTTTTACTGCTTTATTTGCTCCGCCTGCAGTGGTAGTTTTCTTTTTACCAGCTGATTTTGCAGGAACATCGTCTTCACCTTCTTCAAATGTACGTGTATGCGAAACAACAATTTTCTTTCCTTCTTTGTTGAATTCGATTACTTTGAAGTCAAGAACTTCGTCAACGTTTGCATTTGATCCATCTGCTTTTTTCAAGTGTTTTTTAGGACAGATTCCTTCAACACCGTAAGGCAATGAAACGATTGCAGCTTTGTCTTTTTTCTCCTCGATGATTGTTCCTTGGTGAATTGAACCTTCTGTGAAAGTTGATTCAAATACATCCCATGGGTTTGTCTCAAGTTGTTTGTGACCAAGTGCAATTCTGCGGTTGTCGCGATCTAGTTCAAGAACGATCACATCCATTTTATCACCTACTTTACAGAATTCTGAAGGGTGTTTAATTTTCTTAGACCAAGAAAGATCAGAGATGTGGATTAATCCATCAACACCTTCTTCAAGTTCTACGAATACACCAAAGTTTGTGAAGTTACGAACGGTAGCTGAGTGTTTAGAATCAACCGGATATTTTTGTTCGATATCAGCCCAAGGATCTGGCATCAATTGTTTAATACCCAATGACATTTTACGCTCATCACGATCCAATGTCAAGATAACTGCCTCAACTGTATCGCCAACTTTCAAGAAATCCTGAGCTGAACGTAAGTGTTGTGACCATGACATTTCAGAAACGTGGATCAAGCCTTCAACGCCTTGCGCGATTTCAATAAATGCACCGTAGTCAGCAATAACCACTACTTTACCTTTTACTTTGTCACCTACATTGATGTTTTGATCTAATGCATCCCAAGGATGTGGTTGCAATTGTTTTAATCCAAGAGCAATACGTTTTTTGCTATCATCAAAATCAAGAATTACAACATTGATTTTAGAATCCAACTGAACGATTTCTTCTGGGTGATTTACGCGGCCCCAAGAAAGGTCGGTAATGTGAATCAATCCATCTACGCCACCAAGGTCAATGAACACCCCGTATGAAGTAATATTTTTAACGGTTCCTTCAAGAACTTGTCCTTTTTCAAGGCCACCGATAATTTGTTTTTTCTGTTCTTCAAGTTCTGCTTCGATAAGCGCTTTGTGAGAAACAACAACATTACGGAACTCAGGGTTGATTTTAACAACTTTGAACTCCATGTTTTTTCCTACATACTGATCGTAATCGCGAATAGGTTTCACGTCAATTTGTGAACCTGGCAAGAAAGCCTCAATTCCAAATACGTCAACAATTAAACCACCTTTTGTACGGCATTTTACGAAACCAGTGATGATTTCTCCAGTGCGCAATACATCGTTTACACGTTGCCATGCACGGTGAGTTCTTGCAGTTTTGTGAGACAATACCAATTGACCTGATTTGTCTTCTAACGATTCTACATAAACCTCAACTGTATCTCCAACTTTCAAATCCGGATTGTAACGGAATTCGTTGATTTGAATAACACCTTCTGATTTATAATTCACGTTAATTACAACTTCTTTCTGAGTAAGTGCAATAACAGTTCCGTCTACAACTTCTTTCTCAGCAATTGAGTTAAGAGAGTTGTCATACATTTTGTCAAGCTTAGCTAATTCAGCTTCTGTTTTACCATCATTTTCATAAGCATGCCAGTCAAACTCTTCTTTTGGAATAACAGCATTGATAACCTTGCGGATATCTGCAGTTTCTTCATACAAAGGTTCTTCTGAATCCTTACGTAAATCAGCAGCAATTAAGTCTGACTCTTCGTCAACAACTTTGCGGATTGCAGATTTAATTTTGGTAGTGGATTTTGCGTCAGCTTTTACATCTGCATTTTTTGCAGTGATTTTTGTAGCGACTTTTTTCTTTGCACTGTCATCAGTGCTTTTTTTAGATTTCTCTTCAGCCATTGCCTTAGATTTGTATCTCATCTTCCCGAATGTGATGAGAGTGTTTTACAATTTCCGATTCGGTTATCGGCCCATTTACCCTTGAAACGGGCTGCAAAGATAGGCCTTCTGTTTCGTTTTGGCAAATTTTAGAGGGATTTTGTGAGGATCGTGTTTGAAAACAGTTGTAAATATTGAGAAGTACATGGGTTTTATCCCATCTAAATCTTCCCAAAGGGAAGACTTTATCGGGATAAAAACGGCAACTGGCCTTCCTCCTTTTGAAGGAGGATTGAGGAGGATGATCAGGTTAAAATGTTGCAAGAATCAAAATCAGTAAAACACAAAAAAGGGCGAATCTTCATTCGCCCCTACGTTTTTATTAGCTTAAATTCCTCTAAGCAAAAGCAGCTTTTAAATGATGATAAGCCTGTTTGATTTCATTTCGAAAATTTTCATGGCGCGATGGTTCTTCAGCATTTTTATGTTTCTCCAAACCATCTTGCAATCCTTTGATAATCGCTGCCATTTCTTCTCTGCGCTTTTGAATCGAATCATTTGATTTTGTTGCGGCTAATTGAAAATTTACGGCCAGAATTTCAAGTTCAAGTTTCACGCGTTCAAATTCAGTTTGCATATAATCATAAGCCTTTGCCAATTGTGGATGAGATTGAATATAGTTTTCAATTTCATGCATTTTAGCATTGATTTTTTTTCGCTGAATTTCAAACGCATCTTTCGTTTCTGCTTTGCCCAAAGCTAGCTGCACACGCAACTCATCAAACTTTGTGCGCATATCACCCGCCCATTCTTTTGCGTCATCTGCTTTCAATTCTGCATCATGAACAAATGCATTGAAGCGCTTTTTCATACTTTCGAATTTATCCTTCGCTTCTGCTTTGCCTAAGGCCAGTTGCAATTGTAACTCCTCTAATTCGGTAGCTGCTTTTTTAAATCCACTTACTACATTTTCAATGATTGATTTTTCCATGAGTCTAAAATTATATTCGCAAATATCTTTAGTTCTCCCTCATTCTCAAATGACAGAGATCATCCGAGCATATGACCTTCAACAAAAAAGCCACCCATTGCTGAGCGGCTTTTTATTTACTAAATCGATTTTTAGTTTCTAATTTGAAGTTGTTTCACTTTTCAAATCCATCAATACTGTAAAAGTATGGCTGACAATTTTTGTATCCACCACAACCGTAAATTCATTGGTCGTTGAAATTACTTCAGCAAGATTAATTCCTTCCCAGGCAATTTTTTTAAGGAGATAATAATAGACGCCTGAGATCTCTGTATTGATTGCCGGAAGTTTCATGGTGATTGCTGAAAGATTCCCAAGCTCAGAAATCAAACTATCCTGCGCAAACATCTTTTCAATTTTTTCAGAGAACTGTGCATTGGTGATGATTGTCGTCTCTGAAACACCGCGCGACACTGTATAAAAGTTGTCACTGATATCTTTAATCTGTGATAAAAATTTTGCCTGATCTTGTGAAATTCCGACGTAATTTTTGAAGGTATATTTAATAAGATTGCTGCGCACAATCAAGTCACCCAACTCGCGCATGAAATTTTTAATCTTCAGTTCAATTTTCTGATTTGCTCCAGGCGGCATGCGTTTTATAGCCATGATAATTGCACTATCCGATACTTCTTTTCCAAGAATTTTCTGGATGTCAGGATTCAACTTGCGAGCAAGTGAACTAATATTGATCAATCCTTCAGCAATGGCCTCTTGTATAAAGGGCGACTGGTTGATCAGCTTGTCGATAATCTTACTTAATCTGTCCATGTTAATAAAATAACAATCAGTTAAAAATTGATTACAAATATAATTGATTTAACATTATAAGCAACTAATAACCTAAGTTTGCTAAAAAATGTTGAATTATATGCAAAACACACCTTATTATTTTTACGATCTTGATCTTTTGAACCGCACAATCAATGAAGTAGAACATACTGTTCGCAATACTTCATTCCGCATTCACTATGCTATTAAGGCTAATAACAATAAGAAGGTTGTTTCGTTCATTGCTAAAAGAAATTTTGGTGCAGATTGCGTAAGCGCAGGCGAAATTATGCTTGCACTCGAATGCGGATTTAAAGCATCAGATATTGTTTTTGCCGGGGTGGGTAAAACTGATGAAGAAATTGAGTACGCTTTGATCAATAATGTTGGGATGCTCCATTGCGAAGGTCTTGAAGAAATTCAGGTCATCAATGAAATTGCAGGCAGATTAAACCGCAGACCAAAAATTGCACTTCGTTTGAATCCAGATGTAAATGCGCGTACACATGAAAAAATCTCTACAGGTACCTACGAAAACAAATTTGGTTTTTCACCAGAGGAGTTTGCCGATCTGACACAAATTGCATCTGCATTAAACAACATTGAAATTGTTGGCTTGCACTTTCACGTTGGTTCGCAAATTACTGAAATGATTGTTTTCAAAGAACTTTCACAACGCATCAACGAACTAGTGCCTGTGTACGAAAAATATTTTGGTACACTTAAATATTTAAATGTGGGTGGCGGACTTGGAATCGACTATCAAAATCCAGATGTTAATCCAATTCCTGACTTCAAAAATTATTTTGAAACATTCCGCGAAAACTTAAATATAAATGTTCCGGTTCATTTTGAATTGGGAAGATCTATTGTAGCACAATGCGGATCCTTGCGCACCAAAGTTTTGTACATTAAAAAATCGGCAACAAAAACTTTTGCAGTGGTTGATGCTGGTATGACTGAACTACTGCGCCCTGCTATGTACAATGCCTATCATAAAATTGAAAAATTCAACAACTCTCTTGCGCTGAGTAATGGCTCTGCGTATGATGTGGTTGGTCCACTTTGTGAATCGAGTGATTTTTTTGGAAAAAATGTGCCGCTGCCTGAATTAAAAAGAGGCGATATTTTGACCATAAGAAGTTGTGGTGCTTATGCTGAATCTATGTCATTAAATTATAACGGCCGCGTGAAAGTTGGAAGCGTAACGAGTGATCATGTTTTGACGCAATTCAGAATTATCAGATCCTATTAACTTCCTTTACCAAAATTAAAAAGCCCGTGTACAAGATACCTGGGCTTTTTTTTGCAATAAACACTTTGAATTCTGAAGTTCCTGCCAACAATTTCTTCAAATGCGCCAAAAATTAGTTGAGGACGTGACAATTGTCACGATTTGATCATTTCAATCCTTACACATTTGGTTCAACATTAGTTGTTTAAACAGCTATTTATGAAACCAGTCTTTAAATTCATTCTCGTTTGTTTGATTTGTATTGGTTTTGTAAGTACGGTTGGATTAATGATAAACTACTTTATGAACTAAATAAAAACGTTATGAAAAAAAACATGGGAACAGCTGACCGTATCATTTGTGTTATCATTGCAGCAGTTATTGCAGGATTATTTTTTGGAAATGTAATTACCGGAACAATCGGAATTATTCTATTGGTTCTAGCGGGTGTTTTTCTATTGACCAGTGTTGTAAGTTTTTGCCCACTCTACGCTCCTTTTGGAATTTCAACTTGTAAAACCAAAAAGTAATCGCCTTATTTGATTGTTAAGACATTTGAATAAATTGCGATATTTGGCATACCAAACCTCATGTCGTGAAAAAATTTATACAAACAGTTTTCTTTTTGGTTCTTCTTGTTTCTTATGATCAGGTGTGTGGTCAACAGCATGAAGTAGTGGTTGAATTGAATGGTGATAACGTACCTCGGAAAACGTTTACACCAGAGGATATTCTTGCGTTGGAAAAACTAAGCGATGATTATTCAGGCTTGCCAAAAGTAGAATTGGTGAACGCCAATTATCCTGATGGAAAATTATCAGAGACAGAAAAATGGCCTGAAGGCTCTTGGGGCCGAGGCTATTCAACATGGCCTAAGGTTTTGCTTTATCCTCAGAATGAAATGGGCCTCTTTTGGGCGTGCCATCCATTGATGAGAGACGTTGCGTGTTTTATTCGCGGACATATTTTTTTATATCTCAATAATAAAAATTTAGCGACAAGTGAACGTCTGGCTAAAGCCGGAATGGATTATGTGCTTGATGAGCAAATCAAGACCGGAAAAAACAAAGGAAGTTTTATCTGGTATTTAAAACGCGCCGGGCAAGAAGATTTGGCAATGGAGCCTCCGGTAAATAAAGTTCAGCCCTACGAAACTGCTTATGCTTTAGTTGCGATGAGTGAATATTATACATCAGGAATTGAATATCGTCGTGAAGAAGTTTTGACAGCCATCAATCTCACTACCGCCAATCTGCTTAAAATAAAATGGGCCAAGGACCCCAGTGTAGGCAACACTAATTTGAAAGCACTTGGAATCTGGTCATTTTTTGCTTCATATCGCGCAACAAAAAACGAAAAAACCTATGATCAAATTCGTGAAATCACAGAAATTCTGATCACAACTCAGAACATTGATTCTACCGCTGAAAATGGACTCTTGTTAACGGGAGGCCGGGAAAATATTGACGGATATGAAATTCATCACGACACCAAAATTTACTACCACATGATGAATATCCGAGGATTGCTGGAGGCATTTTCCATCACCCCGGATTCAGAAACAGAAACTAAGTGGCGCCTTGCCGATGGAATTAAACGAGGCGTTAATCAGGTAATAACGCAACGATTGGATCTGACCAACAGACAAAATCACAAACTTAGATACGGTTGTGTGACTACTTCACTGGAAAGATTACCGGATTGGTTTTCATACGAGTTGGTTGATCTGGACAAGGTTGTTGAAACGCTAGTGAAATTATCATACTATTCTAAAAACAGTCCTTATTTCACTGCGCAAGAACACCAAAGTTTAAATAATCTGACCTATCAGGTTTGTTCTGGACTAAATGAAAGCAACCCATGGTATTTTATTTCGATCAGCTACTATATCTACTACATGGGTGAGGTAGCAAAATAAAAAAATGACTTCACCTTTCTGGATTATTCCAACTCACTAAGGTATCCATTCAATTCAGCCTGGTATTCTGATCGGTTAAATGTGAATTCCATATTTTTTCCGGAGTGATTGAGCGACCATGAAATGGTATCAGGAGTTTCTGAAATTTTCACAAAAAACCACCGCATTTATAATCGCCACATTCTGCGCAACAATAGATGAGCACTTTGTCGAGTGAAAGTTCATCTGCGATCACCTTCTGATCAAAATGTTCAGCCGGGAATAATTCTTCCAATTTTTTGGGACCGACTTTTTTACTGAGCAATTGCTGAATTTTTAAGCGGTCAAAATTGGTAAGTTCCATAGTTCCCAGCACGCTCGTATAATTCGAGAGTACCGGGTTCTTAGGTTTTATTATTTCATTAATCTGATCAGATAAGGGCGTGCCGTTTACAAAAAACTCAACGTATTCTGCAATGGCAACTTTGTTATTTGCATCACCTAATGAGGTGACAGATTGTAGTTCGAGCGTATCCAATTTATAGTAGTGTTGAAGGACAAACGTATTCAGTCATTGGGACTTTTGTGTCATTTTTTATTGCAGCAAATCCACCCGCAATATCAATCAGGTTATGATAGCCACGTGATTTCAGAATCGATTCAAAAATCACAGAGCGATAACCGCCGGCGCAATGCACATAATATGTTTTTTCAGGATCCAGATTTTTCATATCACGATTGATTGTATCCAACGGTGAGTTCAATACACTTACCAAATGCTCTGATTCGTACTCTGATTTTTTACGCACATCCAATACATTGATTGTATTTTCTTTTAGTGCATGTTCAAATTCCTGAGCAGTGATTTTCTTAATCGAGTCTACTTCGAAACCAGCGGCTTTCCATGCCTCTAATCCTCCGTTCAAATAACCCAATGAATTATCATACCCAATTCGCGACAAACGAGTCACTGCTTCCTCTTCTCTTCCGAAAGGTGTTACCAAAATTATTTTCTGATCGATGTCTAAAATCAAAGCACCAACCCATGGAGCAAATTGACCATCCAATCCAATAAAAATTGATCCCGGAATATGTTCTTTTACAAACTCAGCTTGCGAACGCACATCCAAAATCAATGCATCCATTTCTTTTGCCAATGTTTTGAATTCAGCTGGTTCAATTGGTGTTGTACCTCTTCTGATAATTTCGTCAATGGTATCATTTACCTTCTTGTTCATGCCCGCATTTTTTGGGAAATATTGCGGCGGCGCACTTAATCCAGTTAATACTTCTTTCACAAATTGATCTTCGGTCATATCAGCACGTAAAGCATAGTTGGTTGCTTTTTGATTGCCAAGTGTATCAAAAGTTTCTTTGCTCATTTTTTTACCACAAGCAGATCCAGCACCGTGATTTGGATATACAACAACATGATCAGGCAAGGTCATAATTTTTGTGCGCAACGAATTAAAAAGTTTACGCGCCAAATCTTCTTCTGTCAAAGCACCTTGTTTTATTGCAAGATCCGGACGACCTACGTCTCCGATAAAAAGAGTATCTCCTGTAAACACACATTGTTCTTTTCCTTTCGCATCCAGTAATAAGATGGATGTTGATTCAAGTGTATGACCCGGCGTATGCAACATCTTCAAGGTGATATCACCTACTTTAAATTCTTCACCATCTTTTGCAACGTGAATTTCATACTCAGCAGAAGCAGTTGGTCCGAATACAATTTTTGCACCTGTTTTTTTAGCCAGATCCACTTGACCGGAAACGAAATCAGCATGAAAGTGAGTTAAGAAAATGTACTTTATTTTCGCATTATCATTGTCTGCACGCTCTATATAAGGTGCCGTTTCGCGCAATGGGTCTATGATTGCTGCTTCACCATTTGACTGAATGTAATAAGCTGCTTCAGCAAGACATCCGGTATATATTTGTTCAATTTTCATATTTTATATTTTTTGGTTCTTTTCGATAAGGCTGGAAAGTTGAATTGTTGTGCTTACCTGCTTGCCTCCCTTATACATACAAATTTAAGTATTTATCTCCACAAAGGTATGACGGGTGTCAGGAATACGCTGTGATATTTGTTACCCAATCGAACCAAAGTCCTTATGAATAAAGAGATGTGAGAAAAGACCGCTAATTCTGTAAAACCCAAAAAAACAACCTACAACATGTTTTCCATTTCTGGATTTTCTACAAGATTTTTTAGTGACTGCAAGGTGGAAATTAATGCCTGCAAGTCATCTTTGCACCGGCGCATTCTTCGAAACTGAGGAATAACGACAAGCAATCTCAGAAATGGTATATATGATGCGATAACAGCTAGAACAGCCATTTTGCGATTACTGATGAAGTAGCGATTCAAGGGGCCAAATGCCAATTTATTAAACTGAACGGTTGCATGTTTTCCAAAAACAACATTCTGGAAATAGGTTTTCATTTCAGTCACCTGCATGATCAATTCGTCAATTCCGGTTGATTCTAATAGATCATCGTGGTATCGGAAAGAAGATTTTTGATCGAGAATATATTTTGCCTTGTTGGCCAGATTAAGAATATTTCCAATATACCCCGCGTTGCGTTCATCGTCTGTTTTAAGCTCATTCTCGCGTATATCACGTTCGGCTTGTGACTCTGAAAAATCGGTGCGGCGCAATTCGAAATTATGACCCAGATAAACTTTGCGCACTTGCGGATCTTCTGCCAATTGCTCTGCAGTACCTGATCTTAAAATTCCTCCCTCAAAAAGTAAATAAGTTCTGTCAGTAATTGAAAGTGTTTCTTGCACATTGTGATCAGTAATCAATACGCCAATGTTTTTACTTTTCAGTTTCCAGACAATGCGCTGAATATCTTCAACAGCAATAGGATCAACACCTGCAAAAGGTTCATCCAGCAAAATAAATTTAGGATCTGTTGCAAGCGCACGGGCAATTTCAGTTCTTCTTTTTTCGCCTCCTGATAAACTCTGGCCTAAATTTTTGCGCACGTGTTGCAGACCAAATTCATCCAACAACACTTCCAATCTTGCCTTGCGCTCTTCCTTGGTAAGTTTTGTCATTTCAAGCACAGCCATCACATTATCTTCAACAGACATCTTGCGGAATACAGAAACCTCCTGTGGCAAGTATCCGATTCCAAGTTGCGCACGCTTAAACATTGGATAATGCGTGATATCCAAATCATCTAAATACACGTGACCTTCGTTTGGACTAATCAATCCAACAATCATATAAAACGAAGTAGTTTTACCTGCTCCATTAGGTCCAAGCAATCCAACGATTTCACCTTGATTTACCTCAACAGAAACACCGTTTACTACTTTTCGTCCTTTGTAGACCTTGTGAATATTATCTGTTCTTAATTTTCTGTTTTTTTTCAGCCGCAACTCCTTTTCAATTGCGAACCTACATGCTTTCATTTTTAAAAATCAGATGTAAACGTAAATTTCACACCAAAATTTTTAATCGGTTCACCATACAAATTCACGTGATCACGATAAGATAAACGCCAAATTGCATCAACTCGTATAAATTTAAAGATATTTTCGAAGCCGGCACTGACTTCATAATAAGGTGAGGAGAATTTGTGTGAGTAAAAAGGCAGAAGCATTTCGGTTTGATGTTTTGAATTATAGGTTCCAATCAACATCTTTGCTGAGTAAACGATTCGCCACTCCAATTTTTTTATCAGTGGAATACGATCCATAATGAGGCCCATCAAATAGTGTTCAAAATTAATTCCAACCCATTGATCACTGATGAATTCATAATAGTTCAGCATGTTCATGGTGCTAATCTGCAAGTAATAGGTTTCATTGCCCTGATGCACTTCTAAAAATGGATACGGTACCTGACCAAATATTTTTCCAGCATAAACGGTGTAATGCAACTTTCCTAAAAATCCAATTTTAGGACGGTGATCCCAAACAAAATCCAGGCGATGAAAATCATACTCACTACCCAAAACACCTTTAATTCCCCATGTATGTGTGAGTGATATAATTGGTTTGCGTGAGCCCAGCGAAAAACGATCAAATTGTCCCGCAAGAAATTTTTCCTCTTTGGTGTACATGATTTGATTGCGTATTTCAAAAGAGGTCAGTCCTGCAATTTTAATGGTATCACCAAATGAATTGATTCTGCTGTAGTCTGAACTTCCAAGCGGCGTAAAGTGCTTCCATTCAACCGAGTTAAAAGTCCTCATGTCAATTTTCCAATCTTTTTCAAAGGAGATTGTACCTTGATCAACCATGGTTAATTTATCAAGTGGACCGGCTGAAAAAAGTGTTGTGAATGAATTTCCAATGTCCCCAATCGACGGCGCAAGGCCAAGTTGTTCAATTCGTTTTTTATACGCAAACCGCAACATCTCACGTGGCGCATTTGAAATTTTCCAGCGCAGCGATGCACCATACTTGAACTTCTGATCTCCAAAACCATAAATTCCAAACGTTGAAATTTCAACTTTTTTACTGAATCGGTTAGACGTTCTCAGTGACAGCATCAGCCGATGCCCTTCTACTACATTTCGATTGTAGAGTGAATACACATTTCCAATTTCAATTGGTTTCCATCTCCAAAAACCAGTGTATGAAAAATAGGTCAGATTTTCATAGAACTTATACGTCTTGTTTTCTTTTAATGAATCAACCATTTCAATCACGCCTTGCTCCTCTTCGTTCAATTCCACGTGACGACTTTCGATCCAAAAATCATCTTCTCTAAGTGAAGCGCTGTCTTGAATTTCAACATCGAGTAAATAAAAATTCAAGTCTTTAGGCTGATCAAAAATAAACTTGCGGCGCGTTGTGTTTTTATGAATGGTTGCGCCCATTAATCTGGAATCATCGGCCTGATTAAAAAGATCAAAATGAGCCAGCATGGTTTCCTGCGTCATCATCCAAACACCTGGTTCCACCTGCTCGCAAGTCTGTTCAACGTAAAAGCCCGAGACGTAATTTATATTGATATCTGAAGGAATTTTTGCAATCATCCGGGTGATCGCAAACGTGCCTTCGTGAATCCAGAATTCGCCTTCAAAAAGTGCTTCACCGGATCGGCGCGGTTTGAAAGTAATGTGATAAAAGACTTCACCGTTTATGGTGTCATTTTCCTGAAGGTAATGTTTGTAAAAAAGCTTTGCCCCTTCAGCAACGGGACTCATAAAATCACGCGCAAAAAGGTCTATGTAATTTTCATAGAGATTAACATTTTGATACATATCTCCGGTGAATTGACCCAACTGAAGGTAATCCACACCGGTGATGCGTGTTGCCTTGATCACTTCGTGCCGCCTTTGCGCCGGAGGACTTCGGAAATAATAATCGGAAATTGATTCTGTTAATACTACGGGCAAATAATTTTCACCGTTGACAGAATCCATATAATCCATAATGAAATCAAAATTGTCAAAGACTTTTCGATCTTGAAATTTGTCTGACATGTTGTTTACATCGAACTGAAGTTTGTTATACACCTCACACTGATAGGCACTGCGACGTTCAGGATCATTTTGATCACGGTGTGCACGCACCGAGTCCAAAATTCGCCAGGCTGGATTTTCTTTTGACTCGATGACAACCTCACCCAAACTTTTGGACGATTCAGAAAGGGCAACATTAATTGTTTGTTTGATTCCGCCTACGACTGCTACTTTGACCGTTTTGTAACCAACAAAAACAAACTCTAGCGTATCTGATGGCTGATTAGTTTTGATGGAGTAAAATCCCAAAGTATCTGTAAACGCCCCTATTCCACTATACTGATACTTTACTTTAACAAAAGTCAGAGGTTTACCCGTGAGTGAATCGGTCACATAACCGCTTACCACTGTTGACTGGGCATGCAAAGAAACCGCAGCAAGCAGAATCAGGAGTGTAACCAGGCATTTTTTCATTTCGCAGACAAAAATAAGAAATTCATTGGAAAGATTGATAAACACTGAATTTCAAGCGTATGACTCTAAAAAATTCAAAGGCATCTTTGTAACGGAATTTCTTTTCAGATACTAAACTGCTAACATTGATCGTTTCATAATTCGGCCGATTTCAGTTGAAATTGGCCTTTCAGAACACCTACCTTTACTTTGGATTAATCTACCTTCATGAAATTCACATCAGAACAGACCCTGCAAAGCATTGCGGATTTTTTGGGTTGCACCTTTGTGGGCAATCCCGAAATGAAAATAACCGGTATCAACGAAATCCACAAAGTTGAACCCGGCGATATTGTATTTGTTGATCATCCTAAATATTATAAAAAAGCACTTAACAGTAAGGCTGATATTGTCATCATTGATAAACCTGTTGATGACATTCCAGAAGGCAAAGCAATCATTATTTCAGATGCTCCATTTGATGCATTCAATAAAATCACACTTCATTTTTCACCTTATAAAGTCTGGACAAAAGCAATTGGAGATAGTTTCACAATCGGTGAAGGTTCAGTTGTTCACCCAAATGTTTCGATTGGACATAATGTTTCAATTGGAAAAAATTCAACCATTCTTTCTGGAGCAGTATTATGCGATTACACGATTATAGAAGATGATGTTGTAGTTGGTCCAAATGCGGTGATTGGACACAGCGCTTTCTATTACAAAAAGAAAAGTAATGGTTACAACCGCATGCACACTTGTGGAAGAACAATCTTGAAAAGTCGTGTTGAGATTGGAGCAATGACCACTATCGATCGCGGTGTTACGGGCGATACCATTATTGGTGAAGGAACAAAAATTGACAATCAGGTTCATATTGGTCACGATACTGTTGTTGGAAAAAATTGTTTGTTCGCAGCAAATGTTGGAGTAGCTGGCTGTGTGATTATAGAAGACGGCGTGACCTTGTGGGGACAAGTAGGTGTAACGAGTGATGTAACCATTGGTGCCAATGCAGTTGTTCAAGCGCAATCAGGAGTATCGCGCAGCTTAGAGGGCAATGCTACTTATTTTGGTTCGCCGGCAAACGATGCACGAACCGTATTGCGTGAGATGGCGGCACTCAGAAAATTGCCGAGCATCATCGAAAACTTATGACATTTGTTCCGGAAAAAATATTGATTGAACTTGAAAGCAGACTGAAGGCAAAGGACTTCAAACTGAATTCTCTATTGGAGATTACGAAAACGATTAATCTCAATAAACCAGTCGATGAACTTATCCGTATTTATCATTTCATTCTTCACGAGCAACTCGGATTAAGAAAATTTATACTCTACACAAATCAACGTGGCTGGCAGATTCTGGTAAAGTCTGGCATCAAAGGTAGCATCAAAGACATTTGCGTCGAAACCGATATTCTGCGCTTCATAGAAATTACCGTAATTGAATCCTCGTACAAAAAATCACTGAATGATTTTGATGTGATCATTCCGGTCATGCACAAAGACAATGCACTGGCTTATGTTGTGATTGGCGGATTAAAAGAATTGCAAACGAATCCTTCGGTTGCTTTTGCGAATCTTAATTTTATTCAAACACTCACTAATATCATTGTCGTTGCTATTGAAAATAAACGATTAGCGAAAGAAAGTGTCAAGCAGGAAATAGTCAAAAGGGAATTAGAGCAAGCTTCAGAAATGCAGCGTCTACTCTACCCTTCTAATCTACCCTCCAATCAGAAAATTGATATCTCAGCAAAATATTTATCGCACAGTAAAGTGAGCGGTGACTATTATGATTATATCCGTTTGAATGATGATGAATTTATCATTTGTATTGCAGATGTCAGTGGAAAAGGATTGTCTGCTGCCATGCTGATGGCAAACTTTCAGGCAACCGTGCGCACTATTTACAATTACCGAAGAATGGATTTGAAAGAGCTGGTTGTGGAATTAAACAAACAAGTTTTTGCAAGTTCGGGCGGTGAAAAATTCATTACTTTTTTTATTGCAGAATACAACTCTGTCACGCGTAAATTGAAATATGTGAACGCTGGTCACAACTGGCCTATTTTGATTCGTGGAAAATCATCTTCTTTCTTAAACAAAGGGTGTATTGGATTAGGTATGTTGGAAGAAATTCCGAGCATAGCCAGTGACGAAATTGAAATTCAAAATAATACCACGTTAATTCTTTATACAGATGGTGTGGTTGAATTGGAAAACAATAGCGAAGAACAATTTGAAACCGAACGACTCACTAAAATTGTTCAAAGTTTTTATCCGCTTTCGATGGAAGATTTAAATGAGATTATTTTTTCAAAATTAGATGACTGGCGAGGAGCTAAGCGTTATGTAGATGACACGGCGATCTTGTCTTGCAGAATTTTTTAAACCGTAAATCAGTTTCTCAGAATGAAAATTGAAGAGCTCCACAAACTATTTCTGAACGCAGATGGTATATCTACTGATACCCGAAAATTAAAACCAAACAGTATCTTCTTTGCATTGAAAGGTGATAATTTTAATGCCAATCAATTTGCTGCACAAGCCATTTCAGAAGGTTGCTCGTATGCGGTGATTGATGAAAAAGAATTTGCGATTTCAGACCAGTTTATTTTAGTAGAGAATGTGCTGAAGACTTTACAAGATTTAGCGAATTATCATCGGAGACAGTTTAAAATTCCGGTTATTGGAATTACTGGAAGCAACGGAAAAACAACTACAAAAGAATTGATTGGTGCCGCAATTTCGACAACCTATAACGCGCTCATCACTGAAGGAAATCTCAACAATCACTTAGGTGTTCCGTTCACACTTTTGCGATTGAATATGGATCACGAAATTGCGATTATAGAAATGGGCGCAAGCAAACCGGGTGACATCAAAGAACTTTCTGAAATTGCAGAACCAACGCACGGAATCATCACCAACATAGGTGCCGCACACATTGAAGGATTTGGTTCTTTAGACGGCGTGATCAAAACAAAAACAGAACTTTACAACTTCATAGCACAAACAAGCGGCATCCTTTTCTATCATGCGGCAGATTCAATTCTAACATCAAAATTACCTGCCGGAATTCAAACCATTTCATACGGCGAATCCCAGGGAGACATTACGGGCTATATTACATCACTGGATCCGTTAGTTAATTTTAAATGGAAAGAAAAAAACTACGAATCTCCGGAAATAAAAACACACATCGTTGGCAAATATAACTTCACCAACTTCCTTGCTGCTATAACGATTGCACGTTTTTTCGAAGTCAGTCATGAATCAATCAACTAAGCGCTTGCAAATTACATTCCGTCGAACAAGCGATCACAAATTGAAAGGACAAAACGCAATACCCTAATTGTTGATTGTTATAACGCAAATGCCACCAGTATGATGGCTGCGCTTGAAAATTTTGTCGCTATCCCACATAAAAGTAAATTAGCAATACTTGGTGACATGCTTGAATTGGGTCCCATTTCAGAAGAGGAGCATCAAAGAATTGCCGACTATTTAAGTGATAAAAATATTGAAGTGAATTTTGTTGGAAAAGAATTCGGCGCAACTAAAACAGCTTTTAAAAAGTATGCACACGTGAATGATCTCCTTGCTGAAAAATCACTACCAAAAATTAATGATCATTTGGTTTTGATTAAAGGATCAAGAGGGATTAAGTTGGAACTGGTTTTGACGGAGTTGTAGAAAACCTTCACTTCGGCTCCGCTCAGTGACCGGTTTTCGGAGAGTTTAGTTCATTTTTTTCAGGTCAATCATGCAGCAGTTTTTTAGTGTTTAGTTTTCCAATCTGATCGTTGACCAGTTTTTCCTACACTTTTTTCATATTGCTGCGTCAGCGCTAAAGCGGTGGCTGAGCGGAGTCGAAGCCACCATTTATTATCTCTTTCTCAAAATACTTACTGTGTGATTTATTCTGACAAGCCGCAAATTTTCGAAGGTCAACTACATTATTTTGAATCAAAGCGATCTTCTTTTTTCTTCCCCAACCTTGAACTTGTTTCTCCCGAAAGAAAGCATAATCAATTCGAGAAAATTCTTCATAATACACTAATTCAAAAGGTAATCTTTTTCGAGTATAATTAGCGCCGAGACCATTTTCATGTTCGATCAATCGCACTCCAAGATTATTTGTGCTGCCTGTGTAAAATGTGTCATCTGCACATTTAAGAATATACATCCATCCCTTCATTTTCCTTCGCTCAAAAAAATCTCGTCAAACCTTCACTTCGGCTCCGCTCAGTGACCGGTTTTCGGAGAGTTTCGTTTATTTTTCTAGTCCTGCTCAGCGACTGGTTAGTAAACTCGCTTCAATAGTTGACCCCGTTCAGTAACTAATTTCAGCGAACTATTTTTTTTTCAAATATCTACGTTAGGTGTTCCGGTGGCTGAGCGGAGCCGAAGCCACCTTCGCCTAATCTTTCAATATCCCTCTTGAAATAACAATCTTCTGAATTTCTGAAGTTCCTTCGTAGATCTGTGTAATTTTTGCATCACGCATTAAACGCTCTACGTGATATTCACGCACGTAACCATATCCTCCGTGAATTTGAACAGCTTCGGTTGTGACGAATTGCGCAATTTCTGACGAGAATAATTTTGCCATGGATGCAGCTTCTGTATAATCTACTCCACTGTCCTTCATTCCTGCTGCATTCAAACACATCAATCGTGCTGCTTCAACCTGCGTTGCCATATCAGCTAGTTTGAAAGCAATTGCCTGATGCTGATGAATTTCTTTACCAAATGTTTTGCGTTGCTTAGCATAAGCGATTGCCAATTCTAAAGCACCCGATGCAATTCCCATTGCTTGGGAAGCAATTCCAATTCTTCCGCCACCCAATGTTTGCATGGCGAATTTAAAACCAAAACCTTCTTCTCCAATTCTATTTTCTTTTGGAACTTTTACGTCATTGAAAATCAACGTGTGCGTATCTGATCCGCGAATTCCCATCTTATCTTCTTTCTCACCAACAATAAATCCTGGCATTCCTTTTTCAAGGATTAATGCATTGATTCCATGATGTCCTTTTTCACGATCTGTTTGGCAGATCACGATATAAATTGAAGCGGTTCCTCCATTTGTAATCCAGTTTTTTGTACCGTTTACCAAATAGTGATCACCCATGTCAATCGCAGTTGTGCGCTGTGAGGTTGCATCAGATCCTGCTTCTGGCTCAGACAAACAAAATGCCCCGATTTTTTCTCCGCGTGCAATTGGAGCCAGGTATTTTTGTTTTTGCTCTTCGTTTCCAAATGTTTCAAGTCCCCAATTAACGAGTGAGTTACAAACTGACATACAAACAGCAACTGAAGCATCAACTTTAGAAATCTCTTCCATTGCCAAAACATATGAAACAGTATCCATACCTCCGCCGCCATATTTAGGATCGACCATCATTCCAAAAAAACCAAGTTCTCCTAATTGCTTCAATTCATCGTAAGCAACTTTTGCATCACGATCACGCGCAATAACTCCCGGCTTTAATATATTCTGAGCAAAATCTCTGGCTGCTGCCTGAACGGCTAATTGTTCTTCTGTTAGTTTGAAATCCATAAGGGTGACTTTAATATGGTTTGTAATTTGAGTGAGCAAATTTAACTATATATTTTATTCGATCTTTCAAAAAAGTTGGATTAACTTCAAACGCTCAAAGATTAAGAATGGCAGATCAAAAATGGACAGGTGTCATTGGATTAATGTCAGGGACTTCACTGGACGGTCTTGACATTTGTTATGTTGAATTTGCATTTATCAATAATACCTACGAATTCAGAAATCTAAAAGCCAAAACAATCGCCTATTCAGAAACCTGGAAACACGATTTGAAAAACGCATTTTATCTCAGTCCTCCTGATCTTGAAATATTTGACTCAGTTTTTGGAAAATTTTTAGCTCAAAATACACTTGATTTTATTTCAGAAAACGTGCTTCAAAATAAGGTTGAGTTAATTGCTTCACATGGTCATACGGTCTTTCATCAGCCCAATAACAAAATCACCGTTCAGATTGGTTCCGGCAAAGAACTGAATGAATTGACGGGAATAAAAGTCATCAATGATTTCAGAATAAAGGATGTTTTATTGGGTGGTCAGGGCGCTCCGCTGGTGCCTGTTGGAGATCTTCATTTGTTTTCAAAGTATCAGGCTTGTCTCAATCTTGGAGGATTTTCAAATATCAGTTTTGATCAAAATCAGAAGCGGATTGCCTTTGATATTTCACCGTGCAATCTTCCAATCAATCAGCTCTGTAAAAAATATTTCAACCTTGAATTTGACAGGAATGGAGATATTGCCCGATCAGGAACGTTGATTGAATCTTTGTTTAATGAGTTAAATGCAATTCCTTATTATTCACAGTCACCTCCAAAATCATTGGGTTTTGAATGGCTTACTGAAAAATTTATGCCGATTGTAGACGGTTATGCTGATCACAAACCGGAAGCTCTGATCAGAACGATCACGGATCATGTTGGTTTTCAAATCAACGAGGCGTTGAAGAATAATAAGATTAAGGAAGTTCTGGTTACCGGTGGTGGAGCCTATAACCAATATCTTATCAACTATCTGAAAAAAGGTGAAGCCCAAATTGTCATTCCACCTGCTGAAATTGTAGAGTTTAAGGAGGCTTTAATCTTTGCATTTCTCGGATATCTCAATTTAAACAATTCGATCAACACCCTTAAATCAGTGACGGGTGCATCAGAAGATTCGATAGGCGGTGTCAGACATTTTGGTCATCAACAATGATTGGTTAAAACTTTTTGATTAAGACCTTCTTTAACCAGAACCAGAGCGGAAATCTTTTCTAATTTTGAACGTTTAAATCTGAAGATACATGATTAAGCTGCTCGAAAAATTCGAGAACAAAAGACCTGAGATAGTGTTTGAGTGGAAAGATTCCGAAACGGAAGCTGAGGGTTGGGTGGTTATAAATTCTTTAAGAGGTGGTGCTGCCGGCGGCGGTACACGCATGCGAATCGGTCTTGACAAACGTGAAGTCGAGTCGCTTGCAAAAACAATGGAAGTAAAATTCACCGTTGCGGGTCCGCAAATTGGTGGTGCAAAATCCGGAATCAATTTCGATCCAAAAGATCCGCGCAAAGAAGGTGTGCTCAGAAGATGGTATGCTGCAGTTACTCCTTTGCTGAAACATTATTACGGAACGGGCGGTGATTTGAATGTGGATGAAATTCATGAAGTGATTCCAATAACAGAAGATTGTGGTGTTTGGCATCCGCAGGAAGGTGTTTTTAACGGGCACTTTCAACCGCGTGAAGCTCAAAAAATAAATCGCATTGGTCAGCTGCGTCAAGGAGTTTTGAAAGTGATTGAAGATGCAAATTATTCTCCCGACGTCACCAGAAAATATGTAGTAGCAGACATGATCACCGGTTACGGTGTTTCAGAATCTATCAAACACTTCTACGCTATTTGGGGTGGAGATATTAAAGGCAAACGCGTCCTTGTTCAAGGTTGGGGAAATGTAGGTTCCGCAGGCGCTTATTATCTTGCACAACAAGGTGCTGTAGTAGTTGGTATTATTGACCGCGTTGGTGGTTTAATTAAACCAGAAGGATTTTCTTTTGAAGAAATCAGACAACTCTTTTTAAACAAAAACGGAAACGAGTTGGTAGCACCAAACATGCTTTCTTATGATGATGTGAATTCCAAAATCTGGGATACAAAAGCAGATATTTTTATTCCTTGCGCAGGTTCACGTATGATTACTAAAGATCAGGCAGACCGTATGATCAAAGCCGGCGTAGAAGTTATTTCATCTGGTGCCAACGTACCTTTTGCTGATAAAGAAATTTTCTTTGGACCCATTGCCGCAGATACCGACAATAAAATTTCAGTGATTCCTGATTTTATTTCAAACTGTGGAATGGCCCGTGTATTTGCTTACCTCATGAGCAGTGATCTTCCAAAACTAACCGACCAGGGAATTTTTGAAGACACCTCAAACACCATCAAAAACGCATTAGTGGAATCACACAAAAAAAATAATGCAAAAACAAATATTGCCAAAACGGCATTTGAAATCGCCCTACATAAACTAATATAATATAACCTAAAACGAAAAATTATTATGGGAATTGAATACATTATGGTGATCGTCTTTATCATAGGATATGTGATGATTGCAACAGAACACAGCATCCACATCAACAAAGCTGCCAGTGCAATTTTGATTGGTATGATTTGTTGGGGAATTTATGCTGTGTGGCCGGCAGAACATTTAAAGGTTGATGAAACCAGATCTGTTCATGAATTAGCGCATGATCAATCACTTCATGAATCTAATCCAAGATTGTCAGAATATTTTGTAACCGAGGCGCATGAATATGATAAAGAAGTTGCGCTGGATCCTGCAAAATATGCCGGAAAAGAACAAATTCCTGCATCTGAAACTGGGACTTATGTGCAGCACTATGTAGAACATGGTTTGTCGCATCATTTATTTGACATTGCAGGTATTCTTCTATTTTTATTAGGTGCAATGACTATTGTTGAGTTGATGGATGCGCACTCTGCGTTTGAAGTAATCACCAGCAAGATCAGCTCTGTAAACCGGGTTAAACTCCTTTGGATCGTAAGTATTGTGACTTTCTTTTTATCAGCAGCACTCGACAACCTTACAACCGCAATCGTAATGATTTCGGTTATTCGTAAACTAATTGATGACAAAGAAACGAAATGGATTTTTGGTGGCTTTATTATCATAGCAGCAAACGCTGGTGGAGCATGGTCTCCAATTGGTGACGTTACAACTACAATGTTATGGAACAACGGTCAGTTGCCTGATTCAATGGCCTTAATTACACATGTTTTCTTACCATCTATTGTTTCTTTGGCTGTACCTCTTTTGATGGCTTCCTTATTTATGCGAGGAACAGTAACCCGACCAGCTAAAATTGAAGCAGGATCGCACGGTCATGCAAGTGCCGTTTCTACTTTTGAACGCAACGTGATTTTTGCACTTGGTTTAGGTGGTTTACTTTTTGTTCCGGTTTGGAAAACGGTAACACATCTTCCTCCATATACTGGTATGATGTTCAGTTTAGGTATTATTTGGGTAGTAAGTGAATTGATGCACAAAAAGAAAAACGACGAAAACAAAAAAGGTCTTTCTGTAATCGCGGTACTTCAAAAAATTGATACTTCCAGTGTGCTGTTCTTCCTCGGTATTTTGATGGCAGTTGCTGCTTTGCAGGAAGTAGGGCACCTAACTGCTGCTGCAAAATTCCTCGATACAACTTTAAGCGGTAATATGTACACCATCAACGTATCTATTGGTTTACTTTCTGCAATTGTAGATAACGTTCCATTGGTTGCGGCTGCGCAAGGTATGTATCCTTTAATGGAAGGAACACATTTTGCAGTGAATGGAGAATTCTGGCAGTTTTTAGCATTCTGCGCAGGAACGGGTGGATCTATTTTGATCATTGGTTCTGCTGCAGGTGTTGCTGTAATGGGACTTGAAAAAATTCCATTTGGTTGGTATTTGAAAAAAGTTAGCGGATATGCTTTGGTTGGTTATTTAGCTGGTGCTGCCGTTTTCTATTTCATGGCATAATTGTAACAAAGAGAATTATAAAGCGTTAATTAACTAAAACAAGTCATTATGAGTTTTTTCACGGTATTACTTCAAACAGGTGATCTCACCGGAGCAGACAATCAGCAAGCAGCTGAAGGTGTAACTGAACTCACCCGAGAAATTCCGGTTTGGGACTTAGTCATGCAAGGAGGATGGACCATGATTCCACTTGGAATTTTGTCTGTCATGACGATCTATATTTTTGTAGAGCGTTTTCTGATGATTCAAAAAGCCTTGAAAGATGAACGTAATTTCATGGTCAAGGTAAAAGAATATCTTGTTGAAGGAAAAATTGACGCTGCACGTGCGCTTTGTTCGCAAACTAATAATCCGGCTGCGCGCATGGTAGAAAAAGGAATCTCACGCATTGGAAAACCGATGAAAGACATTGTGAGTTCAATAGAAAACGTAGGTAAACTAGAAATCTATCAACTTGAAAAACGCATGGGCTTTCTTGCAACCGTTGCAGGTGCTGCTCCAATGATTGGATTCCTTGGAACTACTTTAGGGATGATCAAAACCTTTCATGCTTTGAAGTTTGAAAAGACCATTGAACTTGCCAATATTTCAGGCGGTATTATGGAAGCGATGGTTACTACCGTTGCTGGTTTGATTATTGGTATTATAGCGTTTATGGCATACAATTTTATGGTGTCAAAAGTGGACAAAGTAATTCACCACATGGAAGGCGCTTCGATTGAATTCCTCGATTTATTGAACGAACCGGGTAAATAGTTGTATTAACTCGAGAGATTATGAACTTAGGCAGAAGAAATAAAGTGAAAGTTGAGGCGAGCATGGCATCCATGACCGACCTTATTTTCCTGATGCTGATCTTTTTCATCATCATGAGTACCATGAGTCGTCAAACCTTACCGGTTGATTTGCCTTCGAATGAAAGTTCATCGGCATCAGCTAAAGACGGTGTTGAAATTGGAATTACTGCTGACAACAAATATTTTTTCGACGGAGAGAACCCTGAGAATTATACGTTCGAAGAAGTGGTTCCGATTCTTGAAGGCAAGATGGCAGAGAGCGGACAAGATGGTTTAAAAATATCAGGTGATAAAACGGCAAATTACGAAGCTATCTTCTCAATTATCGCATTAGCGAAACAAAGAAGCTGGAAACCCGTATTATCTTATCAGATGTAATTAACTAAAACAAGGAGGAGGGGATTATGACTATTTTAAAAAGTTTGCGCGCGCTGAAAGAGGAAGATCACAGAAGAGCATTGTATGCTTCTTTGGTTTTCATTATGCTGATGATTTTGTTTTTTTTACTGGTGAGTTTAGAAGAACCAGATCCACCGTTGCAAGAGGTTATTGTGCCGATTGACATGGAGAACATCGAAATTCCGGAAGAATTTATGGAAAATCCCGGAGGTGGTGGTTCACAAGGTGGACCTAGTCCGGTTGATCAACAAGTTGTAAATTCTGCAGAAGAACAACCAACGCAGCAAGAGCATAGTGTAGAAGTCAATGCCGGAAATCAAAATCAAACGGAGAACGGTGTCAACAATCAGCCGCAACCAGATCAATCTTTAGGTTTTAATGGTAACAATGGCAACAATAATGGTGATGGTGATGGAAACGGTTTTGGTGATGGAGATGGAACAAATGTAGGTAGCGGAACGGGACCAAACGGCGACGGAAATTCTAATCCAAACCGAAAGATTACAACTGCACCAACGATTGATGGAAATGCTCAGGAAAGCGGAATTATTGCACTTGATATTTGGGTAGATGAAAACGGAAATGTAATTCAGGTGAAATACAAAGAAGCAAAATCAACCAGTGGAAGTCAATACTTAATCACACTTGCAACTCGTGCTGCAAAAACAATGAAGTATGAGAAAAAACCAGGTGCAATTAAAGAATACGTAGGTTACCAAAGATTTGAATTCACAAAAATCTAATGACTTATCAGGAAACTGTTGATTGGCTTTTTGCTCAGCTTCCAAACTATCAATTACAAGGAGGATCAGCTTACAAACCTGGTCTTGAAAATATCACACAACTTTTAAAACTAACCGGAAATCCTGAAAAGGGTCTCCGGTTTTTTCATGTTGCAGGCACCAATGGAAAAGGATCTGTTTCCAACATGCTTGCAAGTATATTGCAGGAGCATGGATTCAAAACTGGATTGTTTACGAGTCCGCATTTAACAGATTTCAGAGAACGCATTCGTATTAACGGAGCATTGATTTCAGAAAATTTTGTTGTTGATTTTGTAGCCAGATATAAAGATCATTGGCAGGAAATTAATCCGTCCTTTTTTGAAATTACGACCGCAATGGCATTCGCTGCATTTAAACAAAATGAATGCGATATCTGTGTGATTGAAACAGGTTTGGGCGGCAGATTAGATTCAACGAATGTAATTGAACCAGAGATATCCATTATCACTAACATTGGTTTAGATCACACCGCTTTTTTGGGAGACACACTTGAAGAAATAGCTTTTGAAAAAGCCGGTATCATCAAAAAGAATACGCCCGTCGTAATTGGTGAATGGAATGAAAAAACCTTACCCGTTTTTGAAAAAGCAGCCACCGAAAAAAATGCGGAATTGATTCTTGCAAAAAAAACAACCAGCTATCAAACTGATTTAGGCGGAACCTTTCAGCAAATAAATATTTCTACCGTTATTACTGCCACTGAAATTCTAAATAAATCAGGTTGGAGTTTCAAACCTGAAAAAGTAAAACTGGGATTGATGCAGGTGCAAAAAAACACAGGATTCAAAGGCCGTTTTCAGATTTTGCAACACAACCCTACCGTTTTGATTGACGCTGCCCACAACGAAGCCGGCGTAAAGGTTTTATTTGCTGAAATCAATAGACTTCAATTTGAAAAACTGCACTTAATTTATGGTGCTGCCAATGACAAAGATTTGCAAACTATTTTCAAATTATTTCCACAAAACGCGCATTACTATTTTTCAGAATTTGATTCAAAACGCACCACAAAAGTTGACGAGTTCCAAAAACTTGCGACAGCTTTTGACTTAGAAGCTGATTTTTTTAATGAGTCCAGAAAGGCGATCGCAGTTGCATACGAAGCTGCTGATGAAAATGATTTGATTGTGATTTTTGGAAGTTTTTATTTGGTGCAGGAGTTTTTGTGATTCCACATTCTATACTCCTGCATACTCAATTTCGTTTTTAATAGGCCTTACTAATCGAGCAGTAGCGCACTCGTCTGGAGACGAGCGCGAGCAAGAATAGAGCGAATAAAAGCCTATTGAACCGTAATGCTATAGATGTTTTCGCTTTGCAGTTTTCCTCTGTAAATATCTTTTACGGTGATGGTAGTTTCACCTGTTTTCAAGGCTTTAAAGATATAGCTTCGTGTGCCGGCATCACCACCAGTCATACCTTCTTTGGGTTCTTTGGTATACTTAAACTCGTCTGATACCAATGTCAAAATTGTTTCATCTTGAATTAAAACCTCGGAAGTGCTGCCCACTGAACCATGCTCCGACATTTCCAGCAATGCAGTTTGATTAATTTGAAGTAGGTAGTCAAAGGCCATTAATGGATTCAGCGTAATTTGTTTCGTTGACTTTTCAGGTTCAGTTGTTGTTGTATTTGTTTGTGTTTGTCTTGTTTCAGCACATGCGGAAAGAGTTAGTATCAAACTTAAAGCGATAAAATAGTTCATTCTCATTTTTTTTACGAAGATAACGAATCAGAAATTATACAATAACTAAGCTTTCAATGGAATTTTGATGACACGCGGTGATCAGAATTTTTTTTGAAATTTCTTCTTGTGGATGCGTTAATTTTGATTTGGAGATTTTGACGAGTTGTTTGGTTTTAGCTTAAAGAAATAACTGACGCCAATCAGAATTTGAAGATTTGTTCCAGAAGAACTAATTGAGTTTTGGTAAACCGCATTTTTTTCAGGTTCAAGCACTGAATAAAAATCAGTTTGATAAGATTGCTCCATGATTTTAACAAAGCCCTTATTAAATTCGACGATACCGTTTATGCTAAATCCATTCTTAAAATTATAGGAGATTGCAGGTTTGATTCCGAGCCCGTATGTCCTAAGGTTATTGAAATACACGATATCTGATTTTGGAATAAATTTCCACTCCCAAATAGGTGCATCATTCGAATCCAATTCATTCAGAATTAATCCCCACACACTTTTAAACTCAGCATCAAACTGTGCAGCAAAAGCGCCGACATAAAGTGCAAATGTCCAGTTCTTTTTTGTGAGATGCCGGCCGTACCAGATAGAAATTGACTTTGCCCCTCCTCCACCTATTGTGCCAGTTCCGCGACCATTATCCAACTCAGGAAAAAAGAGAATATTTTTGGATCGGTCAAATGCCGACATGCCATAATTATTTTGCTGCAGCGAGACTGAAATCTGATTCACTTCATCCTTAATTGTAAAATCAACGTGCCATTGCGGATTCAAAAAATAAGGATAATGTCTGAACGTACCTTTCGGCGACTCAATACTTTTCTTTTTTGTAAACATGCCACCGGGGCCATACGCCACCGTTACCCCAAGCTGCGTTTGGCCTCTTAAAACGGGTGAGCAGATACTCGAAAAAAATACAATCAAAAGGATTACTAATTTTCTGGCGTCCATATCTACTAAACGAATTTGAAAGCAAATTATTAGCGCAACGTCGTTAAAGAAATATGGTGAGATTCACCTAACCTATCTAAACCTCCGCCTCTGAATCATCAGCAGATGCCAGTTCTTTTAGAATTTTAGAAACATCCTCTTCAGTTGATGTGAGTTTTGATTTGCAGATTTTAATGAGTTCAGCGGCGCGTTTTACTTTTTTGGAAAGTACATCGACACTGATTTCACCGTTCTCTATTTCATGAACAATTTCCTGCAACTCATCAAATGCTTTGGTATAATTTATTTCACTCATTGTTTTTAGTTTTTTTTACGACTTCACTTTCTATAGTTCCGTCTGAGGTTAATGTTTCAATTTTCATTCCTGCTTTTATTTGATCAACGCTGCGCAATAAATGACCGTTGACCGAGGTAATGGTATAGCCGCGTTTCACAACATTCATTGGATCTACCAATTGGATAATTTTTTCGGTATTCTTTAACTGATCGTGTTGTTGCTTTAATAAACGCGTTGAATCTTTTTGGATATCAAGTAATGTTCGTTCCAGATTTGTTGAGTGCGATTTAAAAAGATCACGACTAGAGCGTGCAAGTTGATGTCTAAACTGTGCTAAGTTTTCATGCTCAGAACCTAAACGGTATTTTGTTTCATTCAGGACACCGCGCGTGAGTGTCTTCAGTTCATGCTGCAATTCATTCAGGCGATTTTTTGTGAGCGAACGAAACAATTGAGTGGTGTGCTGAAATTGTCTTTTTTCAAATTCAATGATTTGTTTTGCTTCACTGACCACACTCTCTTCAGCGCGTTGAAGCGGCACGGCAAAATTGTGGAATTTTTGCAAAAAGAAGTCGCCTAATTCAGTTGGTGTAATTGCACTTTGCCAGGCTACCATTTCTGAAACAGTGAGATTGGTTGAGTGACCAATTCCTGTAAAAACCGGAAGTGGAAAATTACAAATTGTCTTTGCCAGTGAATAATCATTGAACGATGAGAGCCCCACATCTGCCCCACCGCCGCGAATAATGGCAACGGCGTCAAAATGTTTTTTTACTTTTTTGATTCGGTTCAATTGACTTTTAATTGTTTTGATAGAAGCATCACCTTGCAAAACCGCCGGAAAAAGCATGTGGAAAAAACGATAGCCAAAAATATTCTGTTCAATGACTTTGATAAAATCCTGATAGCCTTTACTGGTTTCTACCGATATAATAGCAATACGTTTTGGCAACAAAGCTATTGGTACTAATTTATTTTTTCCAAAGAGATTTTCTTTTTGAAGCTTGTCAATGGTTTCCTTTTTTTCACGCTCCAATTCACCCAATGAAAACGAAGGATCAATATCCCGAATGATTAAGGACAAACCGTATTTTGGTTCGTACGAAATAGTAGCTAGCAGTAAAACTTTGATTCCATCCTTCAAGGTTTCACTCACTGCATTTTTAAACACTTTGTTGATACGATCAAAATCTGTTTTCCAAATGGTGGCGCGCATTTCACATTCAATTTTGCCGTCGTTTTTGTAAACGAGTTCAGGAAAACAATGACCGCTTTTTGCGTAGACGTTGAGCTTATTTATTTCAGCCTTGATCCAATAGCCCGATGTATAGCGATCTGCAATTGTTTTGCGGATGCTATTTGCCACTTCAGTAAGTGTGAAGACTTGTTTATTGTCAACAATTTCAGGCATGCTTTTTTCAGATGTTCTAAAATTACGGATTGTGTGCTTAGGAATTTAAAATGTGGATAACTGTTCCCCCGCCTCATCCGTCCGTCAGCTGACGGACACCATCTCCTGGAGGAGAAGGTAGGATTCTGGTAATTGAGAAGGCCGTTTTATGCTTGGAATTTTGAAATTTTAATTTTGCTTGACTCTGCGCCGGCTGGAGCGGTTAGCTTTTTGGATGCGCGAGAACGGATTGACAGTTTTGAAGTGCGACCGGAGGAAGCCCCTGAAAAACAGATCAAGCCGCCGAGTGCAACCAAAAACTAAGAGCGGAAGACGGATAACGCAGCCTGAATAAAGAACTTTGCATGAGCACTGAATTTCTACTTAGGGTTTGATTATCAAATTTATAAGATTTTAGTTTTGACGTTGAGCCTGAATAACCTCTAATTGTTTGCTAAGTATTTGTTGGACAAGTGAAAAATTAACCCTATATTTCAGAAACAACACATCGGACGAAATTTGTAATTCGTCCTGAATTTAACGATGTCTGGCGATAAAACATGAATAATGAAACGTTTTAGCTACATTTGGCGTAGATTTGTAATATTAGGACCCAAACCTAAAAGAGGATATGAGCGATTTTGTACTTAAAGGCAGCACCAAAACGCCGGAAATTAATTTCAGTCAGGAGTCCGGTTTACTAGAATTATCAGGCAGATCTATTCCTGAGATTTCATTTGAATTTTATCAACCAATCATTGCGTGGGTGGATGACTACGGCAAAAATCCAAAAGAAGAAACTGAAGTTCACGCAAAATTTGAATACTTCAATACAAGCTCATCGAAACAAATTTTGGATATTTTCAAAAAGTTGGAACAACTTCACGCTAACGGCAAATCACGCGTAAAAGTAAAATGGTTTATTGCTGAAGATGATGAAGCGATGGAAGAAGCAGGTGAAGAATACCGCATGCTTTTAACAATGCCATTTGAGATTGTACCGGTTGCTATTGATTAATAAACCTTCCCTTTATTTCACGAGTTGACTTAACAGACGTTGCAACGTCATTGAAAAAATTCGTTTGTTCAAGTCACGTTTGTTTTTTTGATAGAAAATGAATTCGTCTTTTGAAAATTGATCTATCACCAATGCTTTCATCTCTTCTTTAAATTTTTGATGCTGCCCTACCAGCTTTTCGATCAATGCTTTTTTTTCCGGCGCTGAGAGATTTTCTAAACCTGAGTTCAATTCATTCATTTTATTCAGCGCAACAGTGATGAGTTGCTCATTGATTTTTTTTAAAATTGGACGCAAGACTTCATGCATAAACTTTTCTACCGGTTTTGCACGTTCAGTATTAACTTCAATAAATGGGCGCGGTTGTATCATGTTATTTATGCTTTAACAAAGATGAACTTTCATTTGTTCAATCATTCTATAGTCATTTATTAATTTCTATCAATCGCCCTTTTTCATCAACCAACTGCAGAACAATAGTAGTTGTTTGATGTTACCTTTGTAATACAAATTCAATGACTTATGAAATTGCTGGAAGTTACCAATCTGAATAAATCATTTAAAGATTTTCAGGCAGTCAAAGATCTAAGCTTTTCAGTGAACCAAGGCGATATCTACGGTTTTTTGGGACCCAACGGCGCCGGAAAAAGTACCACACTGCGTATGATTTTGGGCTTGATTTACCCAAGCAGCGGAACAATTAAATTTAAAGGAGAAGAAATTACAGCGAACTCACGCGCCTATTTGGCACACATGGGAGCGTTGATTGAACGCCCTGATTTTTACACCAACCTATCTGCATATAACAACCTGTCCTTATTTGCGCAACTTTCTAAAATTCCGGATCGTGAAAACAGAATACAAGAGGTACTGCGTGAGGTAAAATTGGAAGACCGTCAAAAAACAAAAGTGAAAGCCTATTCACAAGGAATGAAACAGCGCCTTGGAATTGCGCAAGCCTTGTTGCATAAACCTGATTTGATTATTCTGGATGAACCTTCAAACGGACTGGATCCACAAGGGCAGGCAGACATGCGTGAATTGATTTTACGCATTAGTAAGGAGATGAACATCACCGTGATTTTATCTTCACATATTCTTTCAGAAATAGAACAAATTGCAAACCGAATGCTGATTATATCACATGGAGAAAAATTGCGAGAAGGCGGTGTAAAAGAGTTGATGGCAGCTGAACAAATGAGTGTAAATATAAAATCAGACAACAAAGAAGGTGTTCTGGTTTTTCTGCAAACAAATGGATTTGACTGTGAAATACACGATGACTATGTACGCGCCAAATGTGAAGAATCTAAAATACCTGAACTGACCAAAAAAATTGTGGATGCCGGATTTTCAATCTATGAGGTAAAACAATTACGCACACTTGAAGAGTACTTTATTCAACTAACAGCATGAGAACATTACTTAAAACAGAATTATTTAAAATTCTAAAACGGCCCAGAACCTATATTGGTATTGGCGCCATTCTACTCATTGTGGTAGCACTTGAATTTGCTTTTTTTGCAGAGGGTGAAACTTTGATTGGTCTTGCAATGCAAAATTTGCAGAGTGTATTCAGACTTGAAGGAAAAATTATTTCAGTGAATTTTTTGACGTACATGTTGCTGAATGTTTTGATTATTCACGTACCGATTTTAATTTGCCTGGTGACGGGAGATATTATATCCGGTGAGGCAGCCAATGGATCACTTAGACTTTTACTGCAAAGACCTTACAGCCGAATGAAAATCTACATGGCTAAATGGCTTGCTGGAACAATCTATACCATTGCTCTCATTCTCTTTCTCGCACTGTCGTCCTACCTTTTAGGGTATGCGCTGTTTGGTGAAGGAGATTTAATTGTGTTCAGACGCGGTGTGCACGTCTTTGAAGCAGATGATGTGGCTTGGCGATTTTTCTACGCTTTTGGAATGGGAATTATTTCGATGCTGGTTGTTTCTTCTTTATCTATTATGATTTCAAGTTTCACCAGTAATTCCATTGGACCTATTGTTGGAACGATTGCCATTTTAATTGTACTTAACATCATTAGCACTGTTGCAGCCAACGTGATGCAACCTGTTCTCCCTACATTTTCACCACACATTTTATCAAGTGGCAATATTTCTTTGAAACCGAAATACAGTGGGGCTCTGTTTACATGGGCTTGTTTGTGCAGATTGGTTACATTATTTTGTTCACCACCATTGGGCTCATCAACTTTAAACGTAAAGACATTTTATCATGAAACGATTTTTTATATTCTCCATTTTACTGCTTTTGGTTTCGGGGAAATCAATGGCGCAATCAGCCTTTGCAGATTCACTTTTAAAAGCATCACTTTCACGCATTGAAAAAATTCCAGAATATGTTTGTGACATTCGCATACTGGTAGATGTGGAGCGAATCAACATTAAAGAACGCACCGGCAAAGTGTATTTCTATCCGCCCGACAGCATCAATTATGATATTAAAGGCTTTGCTTTTCTTCCAAAGCAAGGCTACAACTCGCAATTAAATTCAGTAACCGAAGGTGATTATGTTGCGCTGCATCTGGGTAAGCAAGCAATCAACAATGTTCCGTGTGAAATAGTAAAAGTGATTCCGTCTGACATTGAATCAGAAGTTGTGCTAGGTCAGTTCTGGATTGACCAAAACGTCAACATTCGCAAAATGACTTTTGTAACGAAAGAAGAAGGAAGTTTTACTTTGTTTTTGGATTATGGTGCAGAAAAATATCCGGTTCCCAAAAAAGTAACTGTTGTTTTTGACATCAAGAATCAAGAGTTACCAGCATCTATGACGGGTGATTTGGAAGATACAGATGATGACAAACCCATTGGTGAAAAGACGAAAGGGAAGATTGAGATTTATTATTCGAATTATGTTTTTAAGCCTTGATTAGGTTTTAGGACAGAGGCAAAAGGACAGAGGGATTTTTTTTGGTTAGATTAATTAACGTAAGGGCGAGGTTGCTGAGCCCTTCCTTTGTCAGGATAAACTCCGTCAAAGCATCATTCGCCCTTTTTTGTTGGTGTAAGTTGTATTTAAATAGAATGACCATCGTGGTATTGGGCGAATGATCCGTCAGTTGACGGACGCCCTAAGCAAGAAAATGTTGACGGAAAATCTTATTTCAATATAGCCGCAATCCCAGGCAATTCAACTCCCTCCAAATATTCAAGCATGGCGCCGCCGCCAGTGGAAACGTGACTCACCTGATCTGCTAATCCAAATTGATTTACTGCAGCAACACTGTCTCCTCCACCAACTAAAGTAAAAGCTCCTTTTTTTGTTGCTTCGGCAACTGCTTTTGCAATTTCCAAAGTTCCCTTTTGAAAGTTTTTCATTTCAAAAACGCCCATCGGTCCATTCCATAAAATGAGTTTGGATTCTAATATCACTTTGCGGAAAATTTCAATGGATTCTTTTGCAATGTCGAGTCCCATCCAGCCATCTGGAATTTCACCAATCTTGCCTTCTTTCATGTTTGCAGAATCTGAAAATTCATCGGCATAAATGGTATCAACCGGAAGCAAAATGTTCACTCCTTTTTCTTTTGCAATGCGCATGATATCGAGTGCTGTTTGCAAATGATCTTCTTCTACCAATGACTTACCTACTTTACCCCCTTGTGCTTTGATGAAGGTATACGCCATACCACCGCCAATAATCAGATTGTCTACTTTATCCAATAATTTGGTGATGATGGTAATTTTAGAAGAAACTTTTGCTCCGCCTACAATTGCAGTCAATGGTTTTTCATGCGAATTCAAGACTTTATCAACGCTGTGAATTTCTTTTTCCAGCAGATAACCAAACATTTTATCATTTGGAAAAAACTCTGCAACAATAGTCGTTGAAGCATGCGCACGATGCGCCGTTCCAAAAGCATCGTTTATATAACAATCACCGTGTTTTGAAAGTAACTCAGCATAACCTCTATCACCCTTTTCTTCACGCTGATGGAAACGCAAATTTTCAAGGAGCAATACTTCTCCCGGTTTTAATGCTGCCGATTTTTCAAAAGCACGTTCACCAATACAATCGGTCGCAAACTGAATTGGAAATCCCAGGTATTTTTCAATGGTTGAAATACAATTTTTCAGAGAGAATTTATCTTCCGGAATATTTTTAGGACGTCCCAAATGTGACATCAAAACAACACTGCCTCCACCTTCAAGTACTTTTTTAATGGTTAGAATTGCCGCACGAATTCGCGTATCATCTGTCACCGCCAAGGTTTCTTTATTTAGCGGCACATTGAAATCAACACGAATCAAAGCACGTTTGCCTTTAAAATCATAGGTTGAGATGGACTTCATAACAAATCAGTTTTTGAGAGCCCAAAGATAAAAGTTTGATTGCAGATAAAGAGAAACCAATGCCAGTCAATTGCGAAATTTATGAACGTGGTGTTAACAGATCAGAATCGCCTTTAATTCAACTCATAGGAGCATAAGACTATTTAACTGTCCTAATCAATCAGAATCTTGCGATTAAAAACCTGATTGTCGATAAACAGGGATACAATATAGATTCCAGCTTCGGGTCTTTCAGTCAACACACTATTGGTTTGATATTCTCCCGGTGCATGTACTCCCGATTTTTGCTGAAAAATTAATTTACCAGAGAGATCCTGTACATTCAACATGATATCTGCTGACTCTTGCAGGGTAAAGTTATAATTCAAGCTTCCATTATGTTGATCATACCACATCCGAATTTGCTGATCTGTTTTTTCATGTTCGGTAATTGTGTTGAATACAGCTGATGCAATATTGAATTGCCCGAGATAAATAATATCTCCAGATGTATTGCCCATGTTATTTGATTTATTGAATGCAAAATAAAAGGTAAGGTCCCCGACATCAGTGGCCGGTGCTGTCCAGTGTATGGTCCAACTCGTAACGCCCGACGACACATTTTGACGCGCATATTGACGACCACCAGAATTAGTTAAACCGTAATTAGTTCCACTTGTAAATGTTCCAGCCTTTGTATTCGTGTTATCTAGAATCGTTGCCTGAAAACCGTTCTTTGCTCCCGCAGAAATACTAATTGTAATTGTATACGATTGACCAACGATGTATTCATTTCCTGCGCCTGAAAAAGTCACATCGATGTTGCCTGAAGCAGATTGAGTTGTTCCACCATGGCAAATTGTACAATTGGATTCGCCGGGTGCACCCGTTCGCGCAGCAGGTGGATTTATTGAGTTGCCTGACTTTTCGATTGAATCGACCGCATGAAATCTTGAGATTTTAGCTTGATTTGAAGGAAGCAGAATTGCCAATGCGGTAAGTAGTATTGCAAAAAGGAAGTGAGTGATTTTCATAGTTCATTTAACGCCTGACCAAGGCCAAAAGTTTGGAAAATAGCTTTCATAAAAAAGAGATTATTGGATTTCTAGAGATCGACGACTAAAGTTTGAAACGTCTGTTAATCGAAAAACCAAATCGAAATTGTCCTTGCAACCAATCTTCTGTTGTACCGGGAATAAAAAGATTTTCAGTAACACCTGTACTATTTGAAAGCATGAGGCAAAATGCGTGACCACCTGTTAAAATTTCAAATCCAAAAGCCAGGTGATTTGTATAATTTACATCTGGGGTTCTTTCCAAAATATGGTTGTATTCAAATAAAATGCCTAAGGTTTTTGTAAAACGAAATCTTCCGCTGAGGCCGGCGAAAAATAGTCCATTCTGGTCTGAATAATGAACATAATTGCGATAATTGTATCCAACATTAGCTTACAATGTAATGCGATCTGAAAATTTTCTGGCGATTAAGATTTGCGTTGTATAAATCATCCGATGCGCAAATGTTGGATACGATGTAATGGAAGTAGAATCTGTCGTTGCTTTGGCATAAGGAATCGAAAGCGCTGTTACAAAATTGAGACTCACGGGCATCGCTGAATATTTCTGTTTTAAAATAGCGTATTTAAAATAACCGTCTGCAACCTGATTAAGCAAACCTATACCTTTGCTGCGACCAAGACCAATATTCATATTGTTTGTGATACCATACTCAAAAGCTATTCTGACATCGGCGAGATTATCAAAACCAAACCAATTTTGAACACCACCTCTCGAGCCGGCGATATCACCAAATTTATGGGCGACAATAAATTCCAAATTATTTTTGGGAATCATTTCAACCGAGTGATTGTTCAGTACACGAATAGATGCAAATGATTCAGTTACATAGCCCCCTCCCGTGTTCGCATCTGCGGTAAACGTTGCCGGCTCAGAAATTATGTTTTCACTACTTTCCTGACTAAATACCGCCAGCGATGACGCATTTAATAAAATCAGACCAAAAAATATTTTTACGTTCATTCGTTTGCTTTATGTTTAATGTAACCAATGAGATCCAGCAACTGTGAGTCACTCATGTTTTGCATACTGTACTGTGGCATGTATTGTTTGCGGCCACTAATCGCATAAGTTCCATACCGTGTAATGTGAGAAAGAGAAAATGAATTGTATTTATAAAGTTTTGCTTCCAAAAATTTGAATGACAATTTATCCATACCCAGATCAAAATTAGTAATCTCTTTTTCGGCGGCATGACAATGCAGACAGCCGAAAACATATATGTATTCAGCATTTTCAAGATTTGGAACATGCCCTTCAATTTCTGGAATTTGTGATGTACCAAACGTCGCATCATTGATTTCACTGTAGCGCGAGTGAATAATTTCCCGGGCAATATCATGGTTATTTACCACCGCTTTTCCCAGTAAGTTTATTTCATAGGGAGTAAAAACCAAATCAGCCATTTTATATTCAAGCGATTTAAAATAATGCATCACGCAGCGAATTTCCCAGAAAGTCATTTCACGTCCTTGGGAGCATTGTGTAGCGCAAAGTTGAATCGCATTGTAAAGCGAATCACGTGTTGGCTTTACGAGATCTCCATACTTTTTATCATAATCGCCATTGTACCAGTGGCGCTTGTTGTATTGACCGTAAAAAGTTGCCGCCGGCAGAAAAGGTATTTTATTTTTTTTTCCGTATTCCAAGACAGCTTCAGGAGATTCATCACCAGGATCTGCAGATTCTTTGACTTGATTATGACAATCTGTACACACAAAAAATTTAGATATTCTTTGTTGGAGCCGTCATTCAATTTTCCAAAACGAACCATTTCTTCCCCCATTCGGGCAGAATCTTTATCAAGAACCGGAATGTAGTGAATTGGTGGTTTTTCACCGAGTTTAATCAAGATCTCCTCTACACCAAGCTCTGCGAGATTTACTCCTTTATCATTTTGAGGTGGAATGTAGTTTGAAATCTGGCCGCCATTCCTGTACTGGAAGGCAAGCACCAACATCAGGCCACCAGTTACAAACATCAAGCGTAATAAATTTTTAATCATTTTTGAGTCAATAGTTCCCGAAATATATGAATTTTTGTAGAGATGAGCGATTTGCTGAGCACACCCATTGAATATTTAAAAAGCGTTGGACCGCAACGCGGAGCTATTCTCAGAAAGGAAGCAGGCATATTTACTTTTGGTGATTTGTTAACGTATTATCCTTTCAGATATGTTGACAAAACCAGTTTTCAGAAGATTTCAGACATCGCTCACCTGGAAGGTTTTGTTCAGCTGAAAGGAAAAATCACATCCATTCGCGAAGTGGCAACTGGCAGAATAAAACGACTGGAAGCAAGATTGGAAGATGGAAGCGGCAGCATCGATTTAGTTTGGTTCAAAGGCGCCAAATGGATTAAACCAAAAATTGCAAGCTTGCCCGAAGTAATTGTTTATGGAAAACCAAAACAGTTTGGTCCCAAAGTAAATATTGCGCATCCTGAAATGGAAATTCTCACTGGCAAAGAAGAGGTCAGCGGAGGTTTGCAAGCCATCTATCATTCAGGCGAAAAATTACAACTGCTTGGTTTCACCACAAAGGGTATTGAAAATATCATTGCACAACTTTTACCGCAACTCAAAAATCAAATTGAAGAAACTTTGCCACAACGTATTTTAGGCGAGCTCAACATGATTGGTAAAGAAAAAGCGATGATCGAAATTCACGCGCCTCAATCACACGAACTTGCTCAACGTGCGCAATTCAGATTAAAATTTGAAGAATTATTCTTTCTGCAACTTGAGCTTTTATTGCGAAAACAAATCACTCAAAAAAAATTAAAAGGAATTCGCCTCACAAAAGTTGGAGATGTTTTCAATGATTTTTACAACAAGCATCTTCCCTATCAATTAACTGGTGCACAGAAAAAAGTGATTAAGGAGATTCGTACCGACCTGGCAAGCGGCATGCATATGAATCGCCTGTTGCAAGGTGATGTTGGAAGTGGTAAAACGTTAGTTGCTCTGATGGTGATGCTGATTGCAATCGACAACGGATATCAGGCTTGTATCATGGCGCCGACCGAAATTTTAGCCACGCAACATTACAATACAATTTGTGAATTTTTAAAAGACATGGATGTAAAAGTTGAATTGCTTACTGGTTCAACCAAACAATCCAAACGCAAAATTTTACACGAACAATTAAAGTCAGGTGAGATTAATATTCTCTGTGGCACGCATGCATTGCTTGAAAAAGTAGTTGAATACAAAGATTTGGGAATCGCAATTATTGATGAACAACATCGCTTTGGAGTTGCACAACGTTCACGCTTGTGGACTAAAAATTCGTTGCCTCCGCATGTTTTGGTGATGACTGCAACACCTATTCCAAGAACATTGGCTTTAACTTTTTATGGCGATTTAGATATCTCAGTCATTGATGAAATGCCGCCTGGAAGAAAGGCAATTCAAACCTCACACCGTTTTGAATCATCGCGACTAAAAGTCTTTCAGTTTATGGAAGATGAAATTGCAAAAGGCAGACAAATTTATGTTGTATACCCATTAATTCAGGAGTCTGAAACCATGGATTATCAAAATTTAATGGATGGTTACGAATCCATCACACGAAAATTTCCGATACCAAAATACCGCGTAAGCATTGTGCATGGTCAGTTGAAAGCAGATGTGAAGGAATTTGAAATGCAGCAATTTGTAAAAGGCATCACCAACATTATGGTTGCCACAACGGTGATTGAAGTAGGTGTGAATGTTCCAAATGCAAGTGTGATGATTATTGAAAGTGCTGAAAAATTTGGTTTGTCTCAACTTCACCAATTACGCGGTCGCGTTGGGCGTGGTGGAGATCAATCGTATTGCATTTTGATGACGGGTTATAAACTAGGGCAAGATGCAAAAGCAAGAATAGAAACGATGTGTGAAACCAATGACGGTTTTAAAATTGCAGAAGTAGATTTGCGATTAAGAGGACCGGGAGATATTATGGGAACGCAACAAAGTGGTTTGCTCAATTTAAAATTATCTGATCTATCCAGAGATGCACAAATTGTTTCACTGGCAAGAGATAAAGCAAGAGAGTTGTTAGAGATGGATCCTTCATTTGAAATGAAAGAGCATCAGAATATTGCCAAAGAGTTGAAGAAAATTTTGAAAGCGAAGCCTAATTGGTCAAGGATTAGTTGAGCCACTAGCAATGAGAGACTAGCTAGTAGGATTGTGCTCGAAGAAATATCACTTTGCGATCTTTGCGCACTTTGTGTGAACCACCGCACGATTACTTTTTTTCACCCAAAGTGCGCAAAGAAAAAAAACGCAAAGGCACGCGAAGAAAAATTACTTGTTTGATCTAAAAAAAAATTAATACTCCTTTGCTCAATCCTAAATCGTTTATTAGAAAATTAAAGATCCGCAAAAAATTTTTTTTATTTTTTTTTCCAGCAACCCATCCTCCATTTGTGCGTCGATGTAGAAACTTAACTAAAATGATACTAAAATTCAAACCCTTTTTATTCTCAGCATTATTTGCTACAGGCGCTAGCTTTGGTCAAACCGTTGGTGATCTCAACCATTTTTCATTTGTAATGTCTTCCAGCCATGACTCTACATTTTGCGCAACTTCTGTAATGGTTGGGCACAATGTAAATATCATGAACTCTTTTGTGGGTGATAGCATCAAAGTAATTGATTTCACGGGTCAAACCATGTTCTCTCAGGAAAACACTATGGGAGTATCATCCTGGAACGTTTTTCTTCCGTTCAATGATGGAGGTATGATCTATGACATCAACGCTTCTGGCGGTGTTGTCAATGGTGTAATTCCGTCTATGATGTATAAACTAATCAGCGGACCAGACACCTTATTTGTTCCTCCACACTTCTTCAGTGATTTCGTTCCAGATCTTTGTGCTTATTCAACTGTAAGTGGTCAAGTCTATATTGACAACAATGCAAACTGCAGCTATAGTGTTGCTGATTCTGCAATTACTTCACTTTGGCTGGCGCCCGCAATCAACTTCATCAACACACCCTATAGCGGATACAATTCTGGCTACACAGATGGTGCGGGAAATTATTCAATCACCATGCAAGAAAGTTGGATGATTGACTATACGGTTGCAGTGCCTACCATTTATCAATTCATTTTTCCAAATGGTGTGTGTACACCTTTGACTTATAATTTTACTACGTTACCACAAACGGGGGTAGACTTTGTATTAGAATGTGCAGATGTTGATACTTATGTAAATGGGAATGCGGCTTCAAACGTTCATGCTGCGTTGCCGTTTCATTTTTATGCTGCAGCTTCAAATATTGGATGTGATCAAATTTCAGGAACGTTAAAATTGGTTTTAGATCCAAACGTAACTTACAATGCTGGTGGAAGCCCAAATCCTGCTGACTATGTAGATGGTGATACTCTTTTTTGGGACTATGTAAACCTGAACAACATTGCAGGTGGCGCTTATTGGAATAGTTTAGTTGGAGGTGTTGAATTAATGCCAAATCCAAGTGTGGTAACAGGTGATGTTCTGTGTTTTGAATTAATCACCGGCATACCGGGAAATGATGTTCAACCTACAAATAATACTGAAACCGTTTGTATTCCAGTTGTTGCTGCGTATGATCCAAATATTAAAAAAGTTCTTCCGGCTGGAACAGGTGCTGAAGGTTTTATTCCAGCTAGTACACCAAAATTAAATTACACCATTCATTTTCAAAATACAGGTACAGCAGATGCAATCAATATATTCATCATCGATACACTTGAATCAAATTTATTGCCTGAGACATTCCACATCATCAGTGCAAGCCATACAATGATTCCTGAATGGTTAGGATCCAATGTGATTCGTTTTAACTTCAACAGTATTTATTTACCAGACAGCAATGCGAATGAGCCAGGAAGTCATGGTTTTGTTGAATTTGAAATTGCAATGGAACAAGGCCTTGCAGAAGGAACAGAAATAAAAAATCGCGCTGATATTTATTTTGACACTAACCCTGCAGTCACGACTGATTACGTTTTGAATACAATTGAATTTACTTCTGGCATTACTGAAAATGAAAATTCAGAATTCACGTTGTATCCAAACCCAACCAGTGGAATTTGTAATATTCAAATTTCTGAAAAAATTGAGCGTGTTGAATTTGTAGATTTAAACGGAAGAGTTTTAATCACCACAACATCCAACACTGCTGACTTATCAGACTTACCAACAGGAATCTATTTCGTGAAAGTTTATACTGAAAATGGTGTGACTACGAAAAAAATAGTGAAAAAATAAATTCGGTAAATCGTATAAAATTTGCTTTTAAAATCCTCACTTCGGTGGGGATTTTTTTTTGAGATTTTTCCAAGAATGTTAAAATGAAGTTCTCATTTCGAATGAAGCGTAGCGGAATGAGAAATCCCGTTATAGTAAGGTTTGATCGTTTTTCGATTGAGCTTAAACCATTACGGGATTTCTCGTCGTTATGCGCAATTAAGCGCACCATTCTGTCGAAATGACTCCTCTGGTTTTAAAATTTTGAAAACCTATGATGAAAAATTAGAGATCAATTCACTTGAAAAATCTGAACGTTACCATTGTTATTTCCAACAATGATTCCTGATTTCCCATCTTTTCCAAGTTTGATTTCAGTCATACATTTTGCATCACCTGGAGTAAAAAATCCAGATTCAGTTACCGGAATAAATGTGAAAGATCCATCTGAATTTTGAATCAATGTTATTCCACAACCAGCATCGTAACGTGTTGTTTCAACCTCTGTTCCAAAGCGATTGCCAACAGCCAGAATATCTAGTCTTCCATCTCCATTCAAATCTTTTACCACAAAATCATTGATGTATGAAACTTGTGCTTCATTGCCAAAAGCTCTGAAATCAAAATTCCCTCTTCCATCGTTATAGAGAATTCCGTTTCTGAATTCGGTGGCACGATAATGAAGAGCAGAATCCAATTTTTCTTTTGAATAAATCTGATACAAATCAGAAGTTGCAAAAGATAAATAGGTTGGGAATTTTTCTGCTAAGAAAGGCATCTGACCGGTTGAACATTCTTTTCCGCGCACAGGCAAGAGGTGATCATTTTTAGTATGCGCTAAAACAATATCCAAAATTCCGTTGTTGTCAAAATCATTCGCATAAACGTCTAACGGTTTTTCTTTGGTTGGTCTGAACTTGTTATTCATTCCTGCATTGCCCACCAGTAAATCCATGTCTCCATCTGTATCAATATCTGAAGCCGTGACGCTTGACCACCAGCCCGGCATATTTAAAGCAGTTGATTGTCTCGTAAATTTTCCGGCATCACGAATAAAAATCGTGATATCCATCCACTCACCAACTACAACAATGTCTTTATCTTTATCACCATCCACATCTACAAATTCAGCATCGTTGACCATGCCGATGTATTTTAATTCAGGTGCAATTTTATCGGTGATGTCGTAGAAAAATCCTTTCTCGTTTAAAAGAATTGTAGTGATACCCGGATACGGATATTTTTTAGGTGATGCTTTTCCGCAAATCAAAAAATCAGTGTCACCGTCTTTGTCGATGTCTTCTCCAATTATTTTTCCAGAGTTGTAAAGATCTTTGGGCAGTGCATTCTTCACATAGCCAAACATGCCTTGTCCGTTTCCAATATAGAGGCGATTGATATTGTTTGAATCTCCGTGATCATATTCATAACCACCTGATGTAATGATCAAATCTTTATTACGATCTGCATTCACGTCAAAAATAAAAAGACCACCATCTTCACTTCCTTGATGCGTGTAAAATGCAGATGAAAAAACTTTTTCAAATTTTCCATCTGCTTTCTGAATAAATACCTGTGGTAATTTTCCCACGGCTGATGTCATCACAAAATCTTCCAAGCCATCATTTGTCAAATCAGCCACCGCTATTTGCGGACCAGCATCGCTCATGCGATGAGGCAATAATGTTTCGGTTTTAAAATCATCGTATTCGTTGTCTGTATAGGCAGCGTTGAAAAGACTAAAGCTATCCAAATCGCGCAACAACTTTTTAGTAGTAACTGACGTCGAATCAGCAGTTCGTTTGTAAAGTACCTGACCAAGATTTAATTCCATTATACGATCAGTCAGATTTTTATTATAAAACCCATCTTTATTTTGGGTTCCTTCTATTCTTAAGCTAACCGCAACATCAGTACTAGTCCAGTAAAAAAAAATCGACTGTTCGACGGTTGATTGATACCCTCGCACAAAAGAGGCTTCCTTCATTTGTTTGGTATTTTCAGTTTCAAGATAAAAGCGCATTCCCATCAATTGCTTATCCGGTATCTCTGACAAATCAATCTTCAAATAATGATTTCCATTTTGAGTTGTATTCTGATAAATGGAAGCTTTTGCATCCACGTTGTTCAAGATCAAATCCAAATCACCGTCATTGTCCAAATCGGCATAGGCCGCGCCGTTAGAATTTAGTTTTTCATCTATTCCCCAATCGGCGCGTTTATCAACAAAAGTTAAATCACGTCTATTTTGAAAAAAGAAATTTTCAATTTGAACTGAAGGAATTAAATCCAATAATTCCATGACTGTGAGTTTTGATTTTTTTTCCAACTCGGCGTTGATCATGTTCTGAATGTCGTTGTTTTTGGTATCGCGTTTATAGCCGTTTGTGATAAAAAGATCTTGCCAGCCATCCATATCAATGTCCATGAATAAAGGCGCCCAGCTCCAATCTGTTTTTGCGATTCCGCTGAATTGTGCAATCTCCTGATAAACTCCTTTGCCCGTATTTAGATGCAACATGTTGTGCATGTATTGATAACCCCAGCCTAATTTTACACGCGCCCAAAATTTTGCCGGAGTCATTGAAGCCATGTTCATTTTAGAACGCTCGTGCGTATCAAATGCCATGTCAACTGAAATGTAATCCATCAAACCATCGTTGTTAAAATCACTGACATCATTCCCCATTGAATAATTGGAAGTGTGCTTAAAATAGTTCTGCGTTTCATCTTTAAATGTTTTGTCTTTTTGATTGACAAAAACATGATCAGGCTCATCAAAATCATTGCAGACAATAATATCCGGATACCAGTCATTATTTATGTCGGTAATCGCTAAACCAAGTCCGTAACCGAATTCAAATATTCCTGCTTTTTTAGTCACGTTGATGTATTTTCCATTTACATTTTCCATCAGCGCATCACTTTCAACTTCACCCTTCACAATTGATGTCACGTAATTTGTAAAATCAGATTTGTGTGTAAACTTTCCGGGATGCCCCATCACGTATAAATCCAAATCGCCGTCTCTGTCATAATCAAGCGGCGCTGCCTGTGTGTGATGACCTGCTAGATCTAAACCGTAAAGTGCAGATTCTTCTTTAAACTGAACGCTCTTTGGATTTTTCTGATTGATATAAAGTACATTTTTCAATTTGGTAGAATCGTCATACCAACCTGACCGGCAAACATAAATATCATCAGCCCCATCTCCATTGATATCAAAAATACAAACGCCCGTACTCCACCCATTTTTTGTAATTCCGGCTTTCAGTGTAATATCTTCAAAAACAAAATTGCCTTTGTTCAGATAAAGTTTATCATCTGCAAAATTTCCCGTAAAAAATAAATCTTGCAAACCATCGTTATTGAAATCACCTACCCCCACGCCACCGCCATTGTAGAGGTAATCATACATGGTGATATTTACCGAATCAGTTTCAATAATGTCATTACTAAAGTGTACACCTGATTGCTCTGGAAATACTTTTGTAAATCCTGTTTTCTGCGCAGTGATCAAGGTGATTGAATAAATTCCTAAAAGAGTAAGAATTAATTTCATGATGTTTTGTTGGAATACGTGAAGGTAGTGAAAAAAATCGGCTCTTCCCCGCCCCCGGCCTCATCCCTCCGCCTGCGTCGGACACCTTCTACAGTAGGAGAAAGAAACAAAACCTTTTTGGCATAATTTATCTCAAAAAAAAATCAGACCTTAGATTCAAATTCAATCTTTACCAAAATGGCACTACCTAATATTTTTACCAAAGAAGTTTCTGAACAAATGATTGGCAGAATCAATTCATTAACTGCTGAAACAAAAGCAAAATGGGGAACGATGACAGTTGACCAGATGTTTGCGCATTGCAATGTGAGTTATGAAATGGCATTTGAAGACAAACACAAAAAGCCAAATGGTTTTGCACGATTCCTTTTAAAGTCATTCATTAAAAATTCAGTCGTCAGCGAAAAGCCCTATTCAAAAGGTGGCAGAACAGCTCCTGCGTTTCTGATTACAGATAAACGTAATTTTGAAAATGAAAAAACGCGATTGACTAACTATATCAAAAAGTGCGTTGAATTGGGAGAAAACCATTTTGAAGGAAAAGAATCGTTGTCGTTTGGAAAGATGACCAAAACAGAATGGAATAATCAATTCTATAAACATCTGGATCATCACTTGTCACAATTTGGAGCTTAAAAAAAATGGAATCAGAAGAAACATTTCAATTACCTCAACTCACCGCAGAAGAAGTTCGCGTGTTGGGAGCCTTGATGGAAAAAAGTAAAACCACACCGGATTATTATCCAATGACTTTAAATGGTTTAACTGCAGCCTGCAATCAAAAATCATCACGCAACCCGGTTGTTGAATACGATGAAGGAACGGTTGTACTTGCTATTGACGGCCTCAAACGCAAAGGTTTTGCAAGTCCTGTTATTGGTGGCGGAAGCAGAACTGCCAAATACAAACACAACTTCAACAACATGTTTGACATTCCAAACGGAGGCGTTGCTGCGATGTGTTTGCTTTTTTTACGCGGACCACTTACATCAGGAGAAATTAATTCCAACTCGGGCCGACTTCACGAATTTCAATCGTTGGCTTCAGTTCAGGAGACATTACAAATGTTAGCCTCTTATGAAATGCCTTTGGTGAAAGAACTACCCAAACGCCCCGGTCAAAAAGAAGCTCGATTCTGTCATTTATTTTCAGGTATTCCGGATGAAACCGAACAAGATTTTTCTCCAAACGAACCTGCACGAAAATCAGTCAGTTCTTTAGAAGCAAGAATAGAAACTTTGGAAACAGAGTTGGCAGAGACGAAACAGAAACTAGAGGATTTGATTAAGGAACTAAAAGGATAAACAAAAAAAAGGAGGCCAACAGCCTCCTCTCTTTTTTCAATCTTATAACTTATTTCTTAAACCAACATCTTCACTGGATTCTCCAAAATCTCTTTTAACGTTTTCAAGAAGGCAGATCCAACAGCTCCATCAACAACGCGGTGATCGCATGATAAACTTAGTTTCATTACATGACCTGGAACAATCGCTCCATTTTTTACGACAGGTGTAGATTTAATTTGACCTACTGATAAAATACATCCATTAGGTGGATTGATGATCGAAGTAAAATCTTCTATTCCGAACATTCCTAGATTAGAGACAGCAAATGTTCCGCCTTCCATTTCTTGAGGTTGCAGTTTTTTAGTTTTTGCTCTTGCTGCAAGATCTTTAATTTCTGCACCAAGCTGAGCAAACCCTTTTGTATCGGTAAATTTCACAACCGGAACAACAAGTCCATCTTCTACTGCAACTGCAACACCTACGTGAATGTGATTGTTGTAACGAATTGCGTCACCAATCCAATCTGCATTTACTTTTGGATGTCTTCGCAACGAAGCAGCAACTGCTTTCACAACCATGTCGTTGAACGAAATTTTTACATCTCCATCTGCGTTGATTGCTTCACGAGCGGCCATTGCATTTTCCATGTCCACTTCCATTTTTAAATAGAAATGCGGCGCAGAGAATTTAGATGCAGATAAAGTACGTGCAATTGCTTTGCGCATTTGTGAGTTTGGAACATCGGTATACGATTCCACTCCAACTGCAGCAGCGTAAACTACATTCGATCCTTTTGCACCAGATGATGCAGCAGGTGTATAATTTTCAATGTCTTTTTTAACGATGCGGTGATTCTCACCACTTCCGCTTACTGTTGCTAAATTGATGCCTTTTTCTTCTGCCATTTTTCTGGCAAGCGGTGAAACAAAAATTCTTCCGTTTCCATTTGAAGGCGCTGCATGACTTGCGGCAACAACAGCAGGTTCAACTTTTGCAGCAACAGCAACTTCAACTTTAGGCGCTTCTGTTTTAACTGGTGCTGGATCTGGTTTTTTAGTTTCTGCAACGAGAGCTGCTCCACCAGCATCTGCCAGCAAAGCTTTAATATCTTCACCTGCTTTTCCAATCACAGCTAAAACACTGTTCACTGGAGCAGCACTTCCTTTTTCAACACCAATATGTAAAAGCACACCGTCATAGAATGATTCAAATTCCATGGTGGCTTTATCGGTTTCAATTTCTGCAAGTAATTCACCTTCTTTAACGGCGTCACCTACTTTTTTATGCCAGGCTGCAACAACTCCTTCGGTCATTGTATCTGATAATTTCGGCATGCGAACTATTTCTGCCATAATCTTAAGCTGTCTTGTGAGTTTGGTTTTGTGTTATGCTAAATATTCTTTTACGAACGGATAATCTGGTTCTGTGTAAACGTCTTTGTATAATTCATCTGCTGTTGGAAGTGGAGAATCTTCGGCAAATTTGATTGACTCTTCAACTTCTTTTTTCACCCAGGCATCAATTTCTTCAATGCCTTTTTCAGTGAGAAATTTATTTTCTTTGATCACACGCAATACATGTTCAATCGGATCTTGCTCTTGCCATTCAGCAACCTCTTCTTTGGTTCTGTATTTTTGAGGATCTGACATCGAGTGACCTTTGTAACGGTATGTTCGGATGTCTAAAAGAGTTGGTCCGTCACCGCGTCTTGCTCTTGCAGTTGCTTCTTCAAAAGCTTCGTGAACTGCTTCTGGTCTCATTCCATCAACCGCAAACGACGGCATTTCATAAGACAAACCAATTTTAGAAAGATCCAATACGTTGGTGGTACGTTCAACCGAAGTACCCATTGCGTAATTATTATTTTCGATAACAAAAATGACTGGAAGTTTCCACATCATAGCCATGTTGAAAGTCTCATGCAAAGCACCTTGTCTGGCAGCACCATCTCCAAAAGAACAAACGCAAACATTATCAGTTCCGTTGTACTGTTCAGCAAAAGCAATTCCTGCACCCATTGGAATCTGAGCACCTACAATTCCGTGTCCACCATAAAATCCGTTGGCAACATCAAAAAAGTGCATCGACCCTCCTTTTCCTTTTGAGCAACCGGTAATTTTACCATAAAGCTCAGCAGCTAAAATGCGTGGATCAGAACCCAATGCAATCGGATGTCCATGATCACGATAAGCAGTGATATGTTTATCTCCTTTTTTACAAGCGGATGCTGTTCCAACTGCAATTGCTTCTTGTCCGATATACAAGTGAAGGAATCCGCCAAATTTTTGTTGAATATAAAGTTGTGAAATCCGTTCTTCAAATTTACGGATCAGTAACATGTCTTTGTACCACTTGATATAAGTCTCTTTTGAAAACTTATCGGATGCTGATTTGCGATTTGCCTTGTTCGGTTTATCTGCTGTTTTTGTAGCCATATTCACTAAAATTCCATTGAACTCACAAATATAGTTCAATATTTGATAATTAATTATTTGTTGCAACCCCTTTGTACGGCGATTTTGGGGATCAGTTTCAATAGGCCTGAAATTCCTAAAATATGTTTAAATCGCTATTTTGAAGGAATATGGCGTAACCTTTGGAGTGTTTTTTGATTATATTTATCTGATGTCGTTAAAGTATCAACTTTCATTTATTCTTGTTTTCCTGATTGGCGTTGGCTCAGGATTCACTCAGAATATTGGCAGCATTAATTTCAGCAAGATTAAGGCTGAAATCGAAAACCCTGAATCTGATTATTATTACCCGAATTTATTAGAAAGAATTTGGGCAGATGACACTACCCTCACTGTCAAACATTATAAAAGATTGTATTACGGATCAGTCTTTCAGGATACCTACCACCCATATGGTGCCAGCGATACTAAAAAATCGTTTACTGAGCTATATTCAAAAAGAAAACACAAGGAAGCCATTGAAAAAGGCAAAGATGTACTGCATGAAAACCCTGTCGACATTGAAGTGACACTTAAAATGATTTACTCTTATCTTGAATTAAAAGATACCCTTTCTGCAAAAATTTACGGGCACAAATATTTTAATTTTCTGGATGTAATTTATGCCAGCGGCGATGGGCAAACCGCGCAAACTGCATTTGTCGTTGTTTCAGTGGATGATGAATATCGGATCGTGGGTGATTTGGGATTGAAAGTAAGGGCACAGATGCTGATTGATGATTGTGATTTGCTGATCTTTGAGAAGAGAAGTCAACGCAAAGTGCGCAAGAAAAAAATCAAACAACTTTATTTCAACGTTCAGATGCCTTTAATGAGTTTGTCCGGAACGTTTAAAGATGCTGATCTTCCAGATCCTGATCCCGAAGACGAAGAGGATGAGTCTCAAGATTAAGACTAAAGAAAATCACCATTAAATGCAAGCGGCAGCAAATCCCCACAACTTTCAAATTGTAAAATTGTTCCGCTTTTGGAAATCAATAAAATTTTAAATTTCTGATTCTGACGCGCTTCTGCTTCTACGAGGGATTGTCTGCAAAGACCACAGGGAGGAACCGGAGCGGGTAAATCTTTATCCACATAAATTGCCATAATTGAAATCTTATCAGTTGGATAATTTGAAATGGCATGTGATAATAGTGTACGCTCAGCACAAATACAAACCGGATAAGATGCATTCTCAACGTTAGTCCCTTTCAATATTTTACCGTTCTCCAGTAGCAAAGCTGCACTCACCTTAAAGTTGGAATAAGGTGCATATGCGTTTGCCGCAAAGGCAATGGTTTCTTTAATCAACACTTGCACGTTGGGATCAAACACACTGGTATCAGTGGTTGAGCGATACTGAATATGAAGCTGATGCTCTTTCATAAGGTGGATTGATTCTACGAAACTTATTGAAAATTGTTCCATCCGTAAGAATTTAACTAACAGAATCAAAAATCCCTTACATTTGTTTCTACCAGCATGAATAACGCAAGCGAATATCGGGAAGAAGAAATCCTGCAAAAATTTCAACCAATTACCCTGGAAGAAATGGACGCGGTTAAACTCATGAATAGGACAGACACTAAGTTTGTATTGAATCGCAACTTCTTCAATTCAGTGCTGCCACAATTTTCGGAATCGTATCGTGTTTTAGAAATCGCCAACAAAAGACTTGCTAGTTATAAAACGCTTTACTACGATACACAAGGCTTCCAACTCTTTTTAGACCATCACAATGAAAAAGGGGATCGTTACAAAATCAGAATACGTAATTACGTTGAATCGAACCTTTTCTATCTGGAAATAAAACGCAAGTTTAAAGGTCGTACGGATAAAAAACGAACGAAGGTCAAAGATTTTGAACTAGAACTTTCAGCAGAATCTGAACACTATATCAACAAAGTTTTAGGTCAGCAAATTAAAGTAGTACCGAAACTCTGGAATTCTTTTCAGCGTATTACATTAGTGAATACCAAAGAAGTTGAGCGCTTAACCCTTGATTTGAATCTAACCTTTGAATGGCAGGATAAAAAAAAGGTATTCGATCATTTGGTGGTGGCTGAATTAAAACAAGAGAATGTAAATCGCAATAGTCTGTTTTACTCCTTGATGAAAGAACATCACATTCGTCCAAACAGTATCAGTAAATATTGCGTAGGCGGAATTGCATTGAACCCAGAATTGAAAGCTAATAATTTTAAAGATAAAGTTTTACTAATTGACAAATTGAAAAAACCATGAATCCAAACAGTGCCGTAAAAGAGGACATTTTTAACCTGACCTTTTTTAGTCCAGATTTATATGAGTTGATGATCCGCTTTGGCGTGAACATGCTTTTCATTACTATCATAATTCGATACATCTATTATCGCAAAACATCCAATAAAGATTATCTATTTACTTACTACGCAATCTCAGTAATTTCATTCATGATTTGTTTTGCCCTAAAAAAACTGGACATTGATACAGGTATGGGGCTTGGCCTTTTTGCGATTTTTGGGATTATTCGTTACCGCACTGACACTGTCCGTATTCGTGAAATGTCTTATTTATTTATTGCAATTGGACTTTCAGTGATCAATTCACTTTCAGGCAAACAAATTTCTATTCTTGAAATGGTATTCATTAATGGAATTGTAACCTTGATGGTTCTTGGACTTGAGTATTGGTGGTTGATGAAACAGGAAACAGTGAAAACCATTCTCTATGAAAAAATTGAAAACATCAAACCAGAAAACTACAAATTGCTGATTGAAGATTTGAAAACCAGAACCGGGTTAAAAATTGTAAAAGCTGAAGTGGGTAAAATTGATTTTTTGAAAGATACTGCACAAGTAAAAATTTACTTTATCCCAGAAGATCAGCCTGAAGCATATTCGAGTGATTTTACAGAATAAAATTATATTAAAAATATTAACGAACGAGCAGCAATTGACTGCTCGTTTTTGTTTTTACCAGATAGGTTCCTGCAGGCAGATTAAGTTCAAGAGATTCTGAATTTACCTCAACTGTTTGAATTAATCGTCCATCTGCTGAATAGATTGCAACGAAAGATTCATCAAGCAAATTGGAGATTTTAACGAAACCTGTGTTCGATGGATTTGGATACATCAGGAATGCATCTTCAATCTTAGTTAAAGATAATGCCGACGTGTTAATCGTATATTCAATGGTATCCGATCGGTCACAGTAATAAGCTATCAATTCAACAGCAAACGCACCACCACTAGAATAATTATGAGAAGGATTTTCAGTTATTGAAGAGTTTCCATCTCCGAAGTTCCAGAGCCATTCAAAATCATGTAAGCTTTCATTTGTAAAAGCTATTTCCAGACCATTGACTGTGTAAGAAAATTCAGCAATTGGTTCAATAAATGAAGTTGAAATTGAATCCACGCTGGTTAGCACATGATGTGCTACGCCTTGAAGATAGCCAGCTTGAATGCTATTAATTCCAGCCGGTAAATAGGTGTTGCCTACTGAACTTGTTTCAAAAATCTGCTCATAAAAAACACAAGCAGCCAGGTAAGATCCAAAAATTGCCGGATGACTGCCATCTCCAGAATAAAGTTGCGCAAAGGTTACGTCACCGGCTCCATCGTTAGCAATATGTTCAAAAGCAATTCCAACCGGTGAAAGAAGTCCGCTGTTTGCATCTGCCATGTATTCGTATGCATTGTATAAACGTTGATTCATTTCAGTGAAAGTGTCGATGGAATCCCATTGAGGATCTCCATTCTGACGTCCCCAGGTATCAAAGAAAACAGGAATAGCACAACTGTTTGCTGCGCGAATGGACTCACATAAACTTTCAGCAAAAGGCAAAACGTCGGTTTGAACTTGCGACCATGGAAAAGAAGGAATTTGACTTTGATCCTGCAGGACAACATAGTCCCACGTGTTAGCCGCAATTTTGGTTAGTGTAGTAGCATTGGTTGAATGTGATTCAAGGGTATAACCACCAATTGTATTTTGATCTTTCACCAGTGTATTGCCATCTGCGGTGGCAAGATTCGAAATAATGGTTGGCAAATCATTTGTGTAGATATAACTGTTACCAATAAAACAAACTTTCTTCGTTGTTTGTGCTGCTGCCAGTAGAGGAAGTAGCAAAATTAAGAAAGTGATTTTTTTCATGAGATCCTGTATTTAATTCTAACAACGGGCAAACTGAAAAGCAGGTTGCTTCTGCATATCTCAGAAATTAAAAACAAAACAGGTCATGGTTGGAATCCTGAACAAAAAATTTTTACTCAATGAGAAAATCGCACAAGGCATCTTGTCAGAAGTTGATTTCTATATCTTTGCACCGAAATGAAAATCAGATCACTGCTTCTTTTTCTGGGTACACTTTTGCAAGCCTTTGCTTTTTCGCAAAGTATTCCTGAGCCCATTTTTCACTCTTTGGAAATGGATGGGATGGGTGTAAAAAGTGCGATTTTTCAAGTTTGGGACAGTCGTGGAAAACTTTGGGCAGCCTCCGATGAAGGCCTGCTCTGCTACGACGGCTATCAATCAAAAATTCTAAAAGCATCATCAACAGATTTGCATTCACCCCTTTCAGATAAGGTAAGAAGTATCTACGAAGTTCAACCTGATGAATTTTGGCTGACTTATAGAGATCAAAAATCAATCAGCAAGTTTGATCCGATCAAAAACACATTCAAACATTTTCATACAGATACTTTAAATCCAAATCGCATTGCTGAAGTTGATCTTGCCAAAATTGTTTTTGATACCGACTCTACCCGTTGGCTTTTAACCTGGGGCGAAGGTTTATGCAGGTTGAATATTGAAAATGAACATGCCGTCTTTTACAAAAATGACGACGCGCAAATTTTGGATGGTGAGCCGCCGGTGAACTTTGTAAAGGATCTGACTAAAATCAACGATGACTTGTACCTCTGTGCTTTTTTTCTGGAACATCCAAATTCGAAACCATACTACTTCGTTCCGTCTACCAGAAAATTTTCACCTTTTGACTTTGAGCCTTATCTTCAAAAATTAGATGAGCGTATGGCTCAATTGATCAAAACCTCGCTATCTATCGTCAACTTTATTCACATCGATTATAACCAAAACATTTGGTTCGGAACTTATGTTGGACTTATTTATTTGGATCTGCAAAAGAAAATAATCAAACGTGTTTCAGGTGATTCCAATGACCTTTACCGGCTGAATATTGAGAATATGCGCGCCTATATAACAGACCAGCAAGGCAGATTATGGATTACCACGCCCAATCAAGGAATCATGCTGGTTGATCCTGAAACACAAAAAGTAAAATATCTCAGACACAATCAATCATCCTTTACGGGAATTGCAGACGACAGACTTTCATCGATTAATACAGACCCCTTTGAAAACATTTGGATAAGCACGGATGCAGGAACCTTCAGTATATACAATCCTTTTGTTCAGCACTTCCAAACACATCCATGGAGTGAAATGAAACTGGATTTTAGCAACAGAAGTGTTCAACAGGTTCCGGTGAATCAAATGCTGGTTGAGGCGAACGGAAATATTCTCATTTCAAATAAAACTGGGTTGGTCGAATATAACTGGCGCCTTCGTGAAGTAGTAAAAACATATTGCAACCCCATCAAAACGGTTAAAGGAGAAACACATACCCAAATAGGTCATTTCAGAAAAGTTGGAGAGACCATTTATTTTGTGCAACAGTCGAATGTTCGTCACGGTGATCAGATTGTGCAACTTGACTACAAAACAAATACGATTAAAATAATTCCAAGGACAGTTCTCATGCATGAACTTCTATTCAGACACGGCGATCAAGACGATCCAATTATTTTTTACAACAATTGGAATCCAAATAAAATGTCACAATTTAACCCTGTCACAAATCAAGTTGATTCCCTTTATCAGTTCTCAGACGAATTAGCTATAAGTGAAAAATTCACCTTGCAACTGAACAGCGGAAAATGGATGATTCCACTCAATAGCGGAAACTTCCTTCTCTACAATCCAACTACGAAAACGGAAGAAATTTATGATTCAAAATCCACAACACATTATTACCCGGACAGTACGATCAATTGTGCCTACAAAGATCAAGACGGATTAGTATGGATTGGAACACAAACCGGAATCTATTGCTTTGATGAAACAAAAAATTCCATCACCAAAGAAAATAAAACACTTGGGCTAGCTGAAAAAGAAAAAGTAAATGCCATTACACAAGATCTTGAAAACATATTTTGGATTGCGCTTGCAAAAGATTTGGTAAGATGGGATCGTGCGAACAATTCATTGTTTACCTACAGCAAATCGCACGGCTTAAAAGTTGGTAATTTTCTGCCTTCTGTTGCTCAAAAAGACAGTCTTGGAAACATCTACATTGCAAGCTACAATGGTATTTTGATATTCAATCCAATGGATCTTAAAATTCCCGACTACCCATTTGAAATCTATCTAGAAAATGTTTTTTTGCATGATAGTTTAATAAATACAGAATCGATTCTTTCCGGGGCCAAACTTTTTAGCAATAATGAGAACTATCTCAGTTTCGAATTTTACTCAAATCAACTATTCACACTCACTCCTACTCGTTTCTCATATAAACTCACTGGCCGTGATACAGATTGGCAAGACAATGGAGTATCAAATAGAATAAGACTTGCTGACCTGAGCTATGGAGATTATGTTCTTGAAATAAAAGCAACAAATACATTTGGACAAGAATCAAATATTCTCAAAATACCAATCTCAATTGATAAACCTTATTTTTTGAAATGGTGGTTTATTCTAATTTGTATTATGATTCTTGGAGTGACGATTTTGATATTAATCCGCTACCGCGAAAAAGCATTACGCAAAAAAAGTATTGAGTTAGAACAAATAGTCACAGACCGTACAGCAGAGGTTGTTCGTGAGAAAAAAGAAGCAGACAAACAACGTCTGGAAGCTGAACATCAAAAAGAAATAGTAGAAGAAAAACAAAAAGAAATTTCAGACAGTATTAATTATGCTAAGCGCATTCAAAATGCTATTCTTCCTTCACAACGTTATTTTCAAAACCATCTGCCGGATAGTTTCATTCTTTATTTGCCAAAAGATATTGTTGCCGGCGATTTTTATTTTATGGAGGATGTCGGAGACACCGTTATTCTGGCAGTAGCTGATTGCACGGGCCACGGTGTTCCCGGTGCGATGGTGAGTGTAGTTTGTCACAACGCATTGACGCGTTCGGTCAAAGAATTTGGTTTGATTGAACCTCAAAAAATTCTGGATAAAACGCGTGAACTTGTGCTCGAAACTTTTGAAAAAAGTGAAGATCAGGTTAACGATGGAATGGATATAGCGATGTGCTCCTTCAATAAAAAAACAAATACTCTTTTATACTCCGGAGCCAACAACGGTCTTTTTTTAGTAAGAAACGGAGAACTGATGGAATTCAAAGCAGATAAACAACCCATCGGCAAATTCATCCACGCCAAGGCATTCACCTGCCAAACTATCTCCATAGAAAAAGGCGATCAGTTCTATCTTTATTCAGATGGTTATGCCGATCAATTTGGTGGTGAAGCCGGAAAACCAGGTGGTAAAAAATTCAAGTACTCGCGACTCAAAACATTGATTCAGGAAATCGCGCTAAAAGATTCTGCAACTCAACAAGCTATGTTGAATGACACACTCACCAGATGGCGCGGTGAAATTGAGCAAATAGATGATGTTTGTATTATTGGATTTAGATTCTGATCTACAGAGATTGATCTGGTTTTGAAAAACCTAGCGCGTAAATGCTTATTCTATCTTGCGCAAGAATCAATTTACATTTTTCAATCTCTGAAACTTTCTCGTCTAAAAACTGTGCTAAAATTTGATCGGATGGTCTTTTTATACCCCCCCAATCGTCATACTCCCATCCAAAATTGGAACCAGATGAGCTCACTAAAATTTTATCCGGGTGATCTGGAAATTCATAAAGTGTCCAATAGTCGCTGCCCCCACTGATATAGCCGCTGCTAAAACTTGAGACTTTTTTGAGTTCTGAAACTGCAAGTTTTTTCATTTGACAAGATCTACCGTCTCAAAGTTTTTCAACCAGACCAATGCCTCCTCTTCAGTGCTAAATGATCTTGTAGGCACAGCAGGTTTGATGATTCGCATAAAAAAGTTTGCAAAAATCTTTTGTGCCATTGAGGTTGAAAGCATCGCTATTGCAGAGCAGTGTTTTGTTACCTCTTCACTTCCATTAAATTTGCGTGAAGCTGGATCCTGACTGGTAAAGGAGCCCCCGGTTAGATAAACCGGTGATTTTTCCCAGGGACAATGGCTTCTTATAAAGGCAAAAATTCGTTTGGTGTCTTCAATAGTCAAAAACACGTCATCGTAATGAATATGTAGAATTCCGTCAGGTCTGATATAAACAGATACTCCTTCGGTCTTGAACGATTCCATATTCAAATATATTCATTTTATCGAACTCGCTGATGACATCAATAATGTAGCTAGTTTTGCAACAGAACCTTACCATGCGATACATTTTATCACTATACGCTAATGCATTTACAAACCTGGATCGCAATGTCTGGATTCTGGCTTTTGCCATGTTTGTCAACCGTACTGGGTCAATGGTACTTTTGTTCACTTCACTTTATCTTACTGAAGAGCTCAAATTCTCACTTGCTCATGCCGGAATTGCTGTAAGCTTTTATGGTGCAGGAAGTATTTTGGGCTCGTTTGCAGGTGGATGGTTGACCGATCGAAAAAATTATTTTGATGTGATGGTATTTTCATTGCTCAGCAGTGGATTAATCTTGCCGACAATTTTACTGACCTCCAATTTAATTTTGATAAGCGGTATAATCTTTTTGTATGCTTTTTGTGCAGATATGTTCAGGCCAGCCATGTCTGCTGGTATTGCGCTTTACAGCACTGCTGAAAACCGAACACGATCTATTGGTCTGATAAGGCTTGCAATTAATCTTGGATTTTCATTGGGGCCTTTGATTGGCGGAGTGGTTGCATTTTATTTTGGCTATAAACCGCTGATGATTATAGATGGATTTACAAGCGTACTGACCGCGGTTGTTGTGATCCGTTACGTGTCCAGAAAAGCAGCTGGTAAAAAATCAGAAGATCAATTACCGCGTTCAGATTCAAAATCAGTTTATCTTGATTACAAATACCTGTTTTTCATTTTGATGGTTGCGATGTATGGTGTTTGCTTTTTTCAACTCTTCGCGAGCATACCGCAATATCTTACACGAGTTTGGAATTACAACGAAATTGAAATGTCACTTGTTCTTATTTTGAACGGATTAATCGTGGTGGTTGTAGAAATGCCATTGATGACTGCCTTGCAACACAAGTCGAAATATTTTGGTTTCATTGTATTAGGCGCCCTATGCGTGCCGGTTTCCTTGACAATTCTGATTTCAGGAAATGGTTGGCTGCCTGTTGTTCTGTTATACACTTTGGTGATTACATTTTCTGAAATTCTGGCGATGCCTTTTATGATGAATTTCACTTTGTCACGGCCACCGGTTTCGCGGAGAGGTGAGTATGCTGCGCTTTATTCAATAGCATTTGGAATTGCCAACGTAGGTGCCCCGCTTGCAGGATTGGGCATTGCCGATAAATATGGATTTAATACAATGTTTGTAGTATTGATTTCATTAGGCATTGTCAATACAATCGGATTTTGGATTCTCAAAACAAAATTGGAACCCAAAAAAAATAAACTTAATGATGAACCAATTAATTCAAAAGATGAATTAGTCGGTGAGGAAATTAATTAGCCATTTCACTCATAAACTTGATGCGCATTAAACGAAGCTGATCTTCTTCATAATCATCTCCAAATTCTTTTAACGCATCTTCAAGTGTGTCTGATTCTGCTTCGAGAAAATAGTCGTAGATATCCGTTTGATCTTCTTCATCCAAAACATCATCAATATAATAATCGATGTTGATTTTAGTTCCTGAACTTACGATCGCCTCAATTTCTTCAATAACATCTGAAAGCGCTTTACCTTGAGAACTTGCGATTGCTTCCAACGGCATTTTTCGATCGACATTTTGAATGATCTGAACTTTTAATCCTGATTTGTTGACAATCGATTTCATGACAAAATCTTGTGGGCGATCGATGTCATTCTCTTCAACATAGCGCGCAATCAATTCAACAAATGGACGGCCATAACGCGATGCTTTACCTTGACCAACTCCCTGAATATTGGTTAGCTCTTCCAGGGTGATTGGATAATGAACTGCCATGTCTTGCAAAGATGGTTCCTGGAAAACTACAAAAGGTGGAATATTCTTTTCTTTCGATACTTTTTTTCTGAGATCCAACAACATTTTATAAAGCACCTCATCGGTCACATTATTTCCTTTTGGCTCAGCAAACTCATCGTCGGTATCACCGGTGTAATCGTGCTCTTTTAACAGTAAGAAAGAAACTGGTTTTTCAATAAATGCTCTGCCCTTCTCTGTCAATTTCAAAGTACCATAGCTTTCGATTTCCTTCATCAGCAAATCATTCACCAAACATTGGCGCGCAACTGCATTCCAGAAAATCAAATCTTTATCTTTTCCTTGTCCAAACAATTCTTCTTTGTCATGTTTGTAAGATTTCATTTCAGTTGTTTCACGACCGTGCACAAACTCACAAACATATTTTGCTTTCTGTGTTTCCTTAAGCGCTTCAACTGATTTCAAGAAAAGTAATACACGATCTTTTCCTTCTGTTTTTTCTCGCGGATTTTTACAATTATCACATTGTGCATTGCAACCCGCTTCATCAAATTGTTCACCAAAATAATGGAGAATATATTTTCTTCGGCAGACGGATGTTTCAGCATAAGAAACCGTTTCGTGCAAAAGTTGTTTGCCGATTTCTTGTTCTGAGATTGGTTTGCCTTGCAGAAATTTCTCAAGCTTTTCAATGTCTTTATAACTGTAAAAAGTGAGGCAATATCCTTCTCCGCCGTCACGTCCTGCCCGACCAGTTTCCTGATAATAACTCTCTAAACTTTTTGGAATATCATGGTGAATTACGTAACGAACATCTGGTTTGTCAATGCCCATTCCAAATGCAATTGTTGCAACAATGACATCTGCTTCTTCCATCAAAAACATATCCTGATGACGACCGCGAACGGCTGAATCAAGTCCTGCGTGATAAGCAAGTGCATTAATTCCATTTACCTGAAGCAACTCCGCAATCTCTTCTACTTTTTTTCTGCTGAGACAATAAATAATTCCAGATTTACCTTGACGATCTTTAATAAAACGAATAATATTTTTTTCGACATCTTTTTTAGGTCTCACCTCATAAAAAAGATTGTCACGATTAAACGACATTTTGAAAATGGTAGCATCCAGCATGTTCAGGTTTTTCTGAATGTCGTGCTGCACTTTTGGTGTAGCCGTTGCTGTTAATGCGATGATTGGAACCGTACTGATTTTTTCAAAAATTTCACGCAATCTTCGGTATTCTGGTCTGAAGTCATGCCCCCATTCTGAAATACAATGAGCTTCATCGATTGCAAAAAATGAAATCGGAACTCCCGTGAGGAAATCTATATTTTCTTGCTTTGTTAGTGATTCTGGTGCAACGTAAAGTAATTTCGTTTTACCATCTGTGATATCGTCTTTTACTTTTTTGATTTCGCCTTTAGTAAGTGACGAATTTAAGAAGTGTGCAATTTCATCTGAGTCACTCACATGGCGAATTGCATCCACTTGGTTCTTCATCAATGCAATCAACGGCGAAACGATAATGGCAGTTCCTTCACTGATTAATGCGGGAAGTTGATAACATAAAGATTTTCCACCTCCTGTTGGCATTATAACAAACGTGTTTTTGCCATCCAAAACATTTTGAACAATTCGTTCTTGCTCGCCTTTAAAATTATTAAATCCGAAATATTTCCGGAGAGCTTCTTTCAGCGTTGTTTCACTTACTACATTCATTGATCTAATTTCTAACTGTTTTTTTTGATGCGGAGGATCGTTCGACTGAGGAAGTCAATTTTTTCATGGTACAAATCTGCTCCCGCCCTTCTAAGTTAAGTCAAAAGATTCTTTATATCCTATTTAATTATTAAAAAAATTCGAACAGATTTTTTGAAATCGCTGCTTGTTAATCTTCTGTTAAGGTTTATAAGACTCAAAAAGGTGGCCTTAGATTTACAAATGAATAAACGAAGTCACTAACTAAAAATGAATTTATGAAATCAAAAGTTTTTTCCTTCGCGCTATATGTGATCGCAACAATTGGATTTTTTAATAACGCAAGTGGACAGCCCGTTACTGCCGACTCTTCAGGCGCAGAACTAAAAGTGGACAAAGAAGTCCATGATTATGGCACCATGCAACAAAACGCAAACGGTGAGTGTGTTTTTATCATTACAAATACCGGCAGTGAGCCTCTGGTGATTTCTGAATGCCGGGGATCTTGTTCTTGCACTGTTCCGGATTGGCCAAGAGAACCTATTGCGCCTGGTAAATCGGCAAAGATTACTGTTAAATATGATACGAATCGTGTGGGCCCTATTCATAAAACCGTGCGCATCACCTCAAATGCAACTAATGGACCAGTGACTACGTTAACAATTAAAGGGAATATTGTAGCCACTGTTTCACACGAATCGCCGGCTAATCAATAACTACAAGGTGAAATAAGGCTGATTTTTGTTAATGATGTGTTAAACTTTATAGGCTGACTAAAAACTGGTAGTATATTTGATACAGTAAAAATTTAGAAACTCATTCAATAACAAAATAGAATATGAAAAAAGCAATACTTTCAATCGCAGTTGCCTTTATCGCTCTGGCAGGAGCAGCTCAAACAGGATCAACGACCATTGCTCCGCAGCCTACAAGCAAAGCGGTGCTTGTAATTGACAAAGAAGTACACGATTATGGTACCATTGAACAAGGTGCTAATGGTGAGTGTACATTTACCGTAACAAACACTGGTACTGAACCATTGATTATTTCATTGTGTAAAGGATCTTGCGGGTGTACAGTTCCGGTTTGTCCTCAAGAGCCAATTGCTCCGGGTGCTTCTGCTTCGATCACCGTTAAATACAACACAAATAATCCTGGTCCAATCAACAAATCAGTAACTATTACTTCTAACGCCAGCAATGAACCTAGCAAAACAGTTCGTATCAGCGGTAACGTAACAGCTAAACCAGTTGGTGGTGCACCAGTTAACACAGGTGGTCCAACAAACCAGTAATCTAAAAAGAGAATTAATCTATAAAATCAAAAAATAAAATCATGAAAAAAGCAATTTTCACACTCAGTCTTCTTGTTGCAGGAATGCTAGGATTCAATGCAATGGCTCAGGAAGTTGGAGCAAGCGGACCGTCTATTAAAATCGACAAAGAAGTTCACGATTATGGTACTGTTGAGCAAGGAGGAAACGGTGAGTGTACATTCACGGTAACTAACACAGGAACTGAACCGTTGGTACTTCAAATGTGCAAAGGATCATGCGGATGTACTGTGCCTACTTGTCCAAAAGAACCAATTGCTCCGGGTGCTTCAGCGACGATTACTGTAAAATACGATACAAACCGAGTAGGTCCAATCAACAAAACGGTTACTGTTACTTCAAATGCTACAAATGAGCCTTCGAAAATGATTCGTATCAAAGGAAACATTGTTGCAAAACCAGGTGAAGGTGGAACAACCACTCCAACCAACTAAAACTTTTCTTTAACAATTGATGAGGCTATTCGATTTTGCGATCATAATAGCGCTGAGTTCCGCATTCACTCTCACGGGTGGTGCGGAATTCTATTTTAAGGAAACCCGCGCTAAGTTTCCAGACACCAACGAAGGTGAAATTCTCGAACACGATTACCACTTCACCAATGCTGGAAGTAGTCCGCTCGTAATTTCGGAATATAAAGTGTCGTGCTCGTGCACAAGCGTTCAGTTTCCTACTCACCCGATTCAACCGGGAGAGAGTGGAAAAATTCATTTGCGATTTGACACCGAAGGAAAATACGGCTTGCAGATCAGAAAAATTGAATTGTACTCGAATTCACCTAAAAACCCTACGATTCTCAGCTTCAAAGTGAATGTGATTCCAAGAGAAAACTAATTGATCAAACCTGTTTTCTGCACCAATTGGATTGCTTGTCTTGCTTCTAATACATCGTGCACACGCACAATATCAGCGCCTTTGATTAATCCGATTGTATTCAAAACGGTCGTACCGTTTAAACTTTCTTCTGCTGAAATATTCAAGGTTTTATAAATCGTAGACTTCCTTGAAACACCAAGTAAAATTGGACAATTCAGAACACTAAATCGATGCAAATTGGAAAGAACTTCAAAATTTTGGTCAATGGTTTTACTGAATCCAATTCCAGGATCCAAAATAATATCCGTAACACCCGCAGCCTTTGCCAATTCAATCTTCTCACCAAAATAGAATAACATGTCTTGAATTATTGAATCGTAGCTTGTGTATTGCCCCATTGTTTGTGGTGTACCGCGCATGTGCATCAAAATAAAGGCACTTTATGTTTCGCCGCGACAGCGTAAATAGCTGGATCTAAACCACCACCAGAAATATCATTGATAATCGAAGCTCCTGCGTTGATCGCGGCATCTGCAACTTTACTTCTGAAGGTATCGATTGATATTAATAAATCAGGAAACTCATTGTGCAGTTTTTCTATGACCGGAGTCACACGTTGCATTTCCTCATCTTCTGAAACATCAGCTGCACCCGGCCTGGATGAATAGCCTCCGATATCAAGAATATCCAAACCCTGACTTATCATTTCCTGAACCTTGTTAGCAACCTCATTAGCCCCATGCGATCTGCTGGGAGCATAGAAACTGTCAGGTGTACTATTTAATATTCCCATAACCAAAGGATGATCAAACGAATGCAAAATACCTTTGCAGTTGAATGTCCTTTTTGGGTAAATTGATGTATCTTTCACGGCTCAAATTTAAGGCAGAAGTCCTGAATGTCAAAAACAACTGAACAATATAAAAAAGTAATTGCTTCTTGTCGGGCAATTTTTGAAAAAAAGGCCAGAGATTACGGCACCTCTTGGCGCATTATGCGCATAAGTGCCATGACTGATCAAATCTTTATCAAGGCGCAGCGCATTCGTACCTTGCAGGAAACCGGAGAGAGTAAAGTTGGTGATGATGCAGATGGTGAATTTGTAGCCATTGTAAATTATTGTGTGATGGGACTGATTCAATTGGATTTAGGACATGAAGAAAAACTGGAGTTACCACTGCAGGACACTTTAAATCTTTACGACGCTAAAACCAATCAGGCTTTCGAATTGATGATGGCAAAAAATCATGATTACGGCGAAGCCTGGCGTGATATGCGCATCAGTTCATTAACAGATTTGATTTTGACGAAAATATTACGCACCAAACAAATTGAAGACAATCAGGGAAAAACTTTGATCTCTGAAGGTATTGATGCAAACTACCTGGACATGCTGAACTATGCTGTTTTTGCATTGATCAAACTAGATGAAAATAAATAAAATTGTTACCGAATAGTTAATCGAATTCAAGCTCACTTAAAATTGAAATAACTTCATCAAAAAAAAATCATGGCAGATCTTAACCCGAAAAACCAGAAACTTGACGTACAAGGAAGATCACTTCTTTTGAACTCAATTTGTATACTTCTGAACTTGATTGGTGTGTTCTTTATTGTAAAAGGATTTCACATTTCATCAGCAGAGAGCGGATCACTTTATAAAATTCTTGGATTCTCTTTGCTTTTTGTAAGCTTAGGACTTCTCGTTGTTTTAAAAGGAATTTTTCTTTTCTCTTATGTTGCCAGAGCACTAGTAGGAGGACTTTTCATCGTATCCGGATTAATAAAAGCAAACGATCCCTGGGGATTTGCTTTTAAACTCGAAGAATATTTTGCACCTGACGGTCTTGCGTTTGACTATCCGTTCTTTGAACAATTCACTCCTTACGCTTTGCATCTTTCCATTCTAATCAGTGTTGCTGAAATTATTTTAGGTGTTGCAGTTATTGTTGGTGGAAAAATAAAATTAGCAGCGTGGTCTTTAGTTATCATGATGGGTTTCTTTACATGGCTGACATGGTATACTACTTCGTGCAACGACAAACAAATTATTGCCATGGAACTTGGCGCAGAATTCAACCGTCAATGTGTTACAGATTGTGGTTGTTTTGGAGATGCGATGAGAGGCTCTGTGGGCAGATCACTCACGCCTATCGAATCATTCTGGAAAGATTTAACGCTTTTCTATTTTGTTCTGATCATCTTTATTAATCAATGGAAAATCAGATTAAATCAAGTAAAAGAAAACTGGTTGATGGTTCCGGCTGCTTTAATTGTTATAATCTTCTTCTCATGGGTTTTCAGCTGGATGTTCCCAATCTTCTTTTCAATCTTCACCATTTTAGGAGCATTTATCGTTGCCAACCTCAACATAGGCTCTATGGGTAAACCTTGGAAGATGGCTATTTTTACAGGTCTGGTGGCCTTCATCTTTTCACTATATACTTCAATGTATCTGCCAATTAAAGATTATCGTCCTTATAAAATCGGTAACAACATTCGTGAACAAATGAATATGGGAGTAGCAGGTGTGTCTGAATTTATATTCCAATATGAAGAAAAAGCCACTGGAAAAATAATTGACTTCAAAGCTGATCAGTGGGAGATTTATACCGATACAACAAAATATAAATATCATGATCGTATTGAAAAGTAATTTCAGAAGGTGTTGATGCACCAATCAAAGATTTTTCTGCGGGCATTGATTACGCGCGTTTAACAGAAGAAGAGAAAGCAATTCCTTACATTGACTCACTGATCAAAGCAGATTACGACTTCTACTATGAAGAGAAAATGGTTTTAAAACATGCGTGGGGTGCAGACACTATTGCAGCGATGGAATATGATACCTTATATTATCCTGACTCAGTTTATACAAAAGTTGCAACTTACGTTTCGCTCATTGATCCATCTGCACCTTTCTCAATGGATTTGACAGATTATATCTTAAATGAGGATGCCATTTTTGTAATGACGATGCGCGATATTACAACCGTAGGGAAGGATGAGTTGGCCGATATCAAAGCTGTTTATTTAAAAGCTAAAGAGCAAGGAATACCATTTGTGGTATTGACTCCGGCAACAGTTGAGCAAATTAATCAATTCAAAACCGAACATGATTTTAGTCCAATGTTCTTGTCAATTGATGGAACTGAAGTTAAAATTATCATTCGCTCAAATCCAGGATTATTACTGATCAAAAAGGCCACCGTTATCGACATGTGGCCATGGCGAAGCGTACCGGATTTTGAAGACATTTACAGTGATTATCTGAAATAAGAAAAACAAAAAATGAGAAAAAAAATTGTTGCAGGAAACTGGAAAATGAACCTCAATTACGAGGAGGCCAAACTACTTTTGAATACACTGATTAATTCAGCTAAAAGTGGAAACACCAACGCCGAAATCATCGTTTGTCCGCCAGCAATTTATCTTGCCGCATTTTCAGATATTTTGAAATCGCAGAGCGCTGTTAAATTAGGAGCGCAAAATTGTTTTCATCAGGATTCAGGTGCATATACAGGAGAAATATCACCGTCACAATTGAAATCTCTTGGTGTGAATTATTGCATCATTGGACACTCAGAAAGACGTGAACAGTTTAACGAGAGCTATGACTTACTTGCAAAAAAAGCAAAGGCGCTTTTAAAACATCAGATTCAGCCAATATTCTGCTGCGGTGAACAACTCGAAGTAAGAAGCAATAATGTTTACAAAGAGTTTATCATGAAACAAATTGAAGACAGTTTGTTTACGCTTAAAGCTGAAGAAATTGCCCAAGTAATTATTGCTTATGAACCTATCTGGGCAATTGGCACAGGAAAAACTGCAACTGCCGTTCAGGCGCAGGAAGTTCATGGATTGATTCGCGCAAGAATTGCCAAACAATTTGGTGATAAAACTGCAGCGGATATAAATTTGATTTATGGTGGTAGCTGCAAATCAGATAATGCAAAAGAACTATTTTCTCAAACGGATATTGACGGCGGCCTGATTGGAGGAGCTTCTTTGGATGCCGCCGAATTTTCTCATATTTCAAATTCTTTTTAAGTGGATTATTTTGAATTAACGGTTGTCCTGAAAACCGTTGAGCCATGGCGTGATATTTTAATCGCTGAGCTGGCTGAAACAGGTTTTGAAAGTTTCGTTGAAACCAATTCTGGCTTTTAGGTTATATCCCTGAAAACCTTTACAAACCAGAAATGATTGAACCTGTTCTGCAAATAGAATCCGTTGAAAATTACGAATTCAAAAAAATTGAAGATCAGAATTGGAATGCAACGTGGGAACAAAATTTTGAACCCGTTTTTGTAGATCAGAAATTAGCCATTGTTGCTCCTTTTCACGATTCTCCTCAAGGCTTTGAACAAGTGATTACCATCATGCCTAAAATGTCTTTTGGAACCGGACATCATCAAACTACCTGGTTGGCATCACGTGCGCTCTTTGACCTTGACCTGAAAAACAAAAACATGCTGGACATGGGAACAGGCACGGGAATCCTTGCCATTCTTGCCGAAAAGTTAGGAGTGGCCTCCGTATTTGCGCCGGATATTGACACCTGGTCTTTCGAAAATGCCCAAGAAAATTGTGCTACAAACGCTTGTTCCAAAATTGAAATTGCACTTGGCGGCGCTGAGCTTCTTGCGGGAAAAAATTTTCACATTATCCTTGCTAATATCAACAAGAATGTGCTGATTCAGCAATTTTCAGTATATTCATCTTCCTTGCCTACAGGCGGTATTCTCCTGATCAGTGGTTTTTTTGAAACAGATCGTGATCAGTTAGTTGAAGAAGCAGAAAAACATGGCTTCAAATTTGAGAAGATGGATACCAAGGAGGGCTGGGCACTGATACATTTTACAAAAAAATAAAACCCGAAACCTGATACACTTATGAGATCATTTATTTTCATTTCATTGTTTTTTATTTCAACCGGTGTTTTTTCACAGACAACAGTATTTTCAAGTGATCCGGAAACATTCTTGAAAGAAATAAAAAAGTACCTGGGTGATTCCAATCCTTCTAAAACAAAAGAGTTCATTGATGTTTTTGAACCAAACTGGCTGACCAACTTTTCAAGCGAATACCAGCGCAGAGTTATTGCCACGTGTAATTTGATTCGCGCCAAAAATCTCTATGCGTTCCCTGACATGTATGGCTATTTGCTTTCAGTCCATTCATTTGTACAGACAAACCAACCGAAACAAAGTTTTGAATCATGGCACAACACCATTGATCAATTACTGAATAGTAAAAAGGTAACCAAGTTTCAAGAGTTCATTGAAGTATGTGCCGGATTTTTTACAGATGGAACTTTGTTTGAAATGACAGCACATAAATGGCAAGTAACAGGAGGAACATATACGTTTGAATTCAATAATACAAATCCAATTATCCGTTTTGAAAATGTGACAATGGCATGTTACATCATTAATCGCGATGCAGATAAAAAAGACAACCCTTATCACGACAGTACCATTGTAAGAGGAACATCTGGTTATTATGAACCGTTAATCACAAAATGGACCGGCCGAGGAGGAAAAGTAGACTGGCAAAAAGTTGGAATGGATCCAAAGAAAAACTACGCAATCATTACCGATTATATGTTGTCTTTGAAATCTACTGAAATTGAATCGGACTCATGCGTCACGTACACTGAATACTATGAAACGCCACTAGCGGGTACGTTTAAAGATGATGCAAAAAAAATCAATCGTGAAGTTGACAGAAACAACCCACAGTTTGTGTCTTTCAGTAAACGAGTTGTTCGTAAAAGCATTTTACCCGAGGTAGATTATGTCGGAGGATTTGCAATCAAAGGAGCCTCTTTCAATGGAATTGGATATGACAATGAACCTGCAAGCCTTGTCTTTTATAAAGATGGTGTCCCATTTGTAAAAGCAAGTGCGCTCAGCATGACCATTAATGAAAAAGGTGCACAAGCTGTGGACTGTTCAGTAGTAATGTATTTGAGTGAAGAAGATTCAATTTTTCATCCGGGTTTGGAAATGCGTTATGTAGTTGCTGAAGGGGGCAATGCTGTCATGACTTTTATGCGATCTGCAGATGGATTGGCTCAGGCTCCTTTTAAAAACTCATATCACGATCTTGATATGTATGTAGATGAACTCATCTGGGACAAATCAGATCCAAACCTGACCCTGGCCTGGCATAAAGAAAATTATCTGACCACACGCCAGTTTGCACGTTTTGAATCACAGAATTACTTCAGCGAACGCGTTTACAATCAAATTCAGGGAATGAATGCCAAGCATCCATTAGTGGCAATCTACCAGCATGCGTATCGTTACGACATTGAAGTCATTCCAGTAGGTGATGCTGCAACAGCAATGGGCTTTACTACAGAGCAGGCGCTTCCTATTATTTTAGATTTGGCCAACCAGTGGTTTCTAACATACAACAAAAACAAAAAAACAATTGTCCTTCAGGCAAAGACAAAAAAATACATCGATGCGCGTGCCGGAAAAACAGATTATGACCACATTGTTTTTACTTCAAATTTTGTTGAACTTGAATATCCGGATACACTTGTTGAGGGTAATCCGCGCAAAATTGACAAGGTTGGTTTGAAAAATTATCAGCGTGCAAAAAAACTGAACGCCAGAAAAAAAACAACTCCCAATTTTGGAACGATCAATCTGAAATCGTTCGATATGTATCTGAACGAAGTTGAACCGATTGAACTTTCACCTGCACAGCACGTGGTTGTATTTCCAGATGAAGGACATGTTCTTTTGAAAAAAAATCTTGACTTTCTGTTCTCGGGTGCTGTAATGGCTGGTAAGCTGGAAGTGTATCTGGAGCAAGGTTCTTTTGACTATGAAAACTTCAGAATAAACTTGTTAAATGTAGAAGCGGCTTTGCTACGGGTGAAACCTATTTTTGGAGGCAGTGATAAACTGGTTGCGATGGCTTCCCATTTCGAAGGTTTGAAAGGATACATTTCGATTGATGATCCATCAAACAGATCCGGCAAAGACCAGCGCAAATATCCGCAGTATCCGGTTCTGAAATCTAAAGATTATTCATACGTTTTCTATGACCACGAATCTATTTATAACAGCGTATATGATAGTGCAACCTTCTATTTCAAAGCTGATCCTTTTGAGTTAGACAGTCTCGATAATTTTGACGAATACACTTTACAATTTCCTGGAGAGATGCGATCAGCCGGTATCTTTCCGGTGTTTCGTGAATCACTCAAAGTTCAGGAAGATTATTCATTTGGATTCAAAACCAAAGCACCTGCAACAGGTTTCAATTTCTATGGCGATTATGCAAAATTTGACAATGAAATCAGATTGAGCAACGAAGGATTAAGAGGAGCAGGAAGAATTGATTTTGTTACTTCTACTTCCATCTCTGAGAACTTTATTTTCTTCCCGGATTCTACGATGGGAATTGCGCAATACACCAATCGCGGACAAACAAAAAGCGAAGGTATTTCTGTACCCGACGTTACAGGGAATGGTGTGATGGTAACCTTTGTTCCGAAGAAAGAAATTTTAAAAGCGCGTGCTGTATCAGAGCCGCTGGTATTCTTTAACAAAGAAGCCTATATGAAGGGAATCACGTACCTGACGCCAAAAGGCATGACAGGAAGAGGATTGATGTATTTCAAAGAAGCTGAAATGGGTTCAAAAAATTTCAGTTATGAACGGTGGGTTATAAACGCAGATACGGCAGATTTCAATCTTGCAGCAATCGGTGAACCTGCTGTGAATGGTGAAACGCCGCTTGCGTTTAATACAAGTAACGTCAATGCACACGTAGATTTTGAAACCAGACGTGGAGAATTCAGATCAAATTCAGGAACTGAGGTGGTTGAGTTTCCTAAAAACGAATACATCTGTTACATGGATATGTTCACGTGGTTAATGGACAACGATGAACTTGAACTTTCAAAAGACAAAGCAGATGTTTCAATTGATTCTGAACTTGATCTGGCCGGTTCCAATTTCTTCTCTGTCCATCCTGATCAGGACTCGTTAAATTTTGCGGCGCCAAAAGCTAAATACGTTCTCAAGGAAAATACAATCTATTGTGAAAAAGTAGAATTCATCGATGTTGCCGATGCAAGAATTTATCCGGCTGACAAACAAATTGTGATTCGTAAAAAAGCAGAGATGGATCCGTTTGTGGATGCAAAAATCGTTGCCAACTTTATTACAAAATTCCATACAATTACCGAAGCAAATGTTCAAGTACTTGCCAAGAAAAAATACAAAGCGAGTGGAAAATATCCATACAAAGACAGCAAAGGAACAGAGCAGATGATCTTCTTTGCCAACATCGCTCCGGATACGAGTTTCCAAACAGTTGCGGTTGGAACAATTGGTCAGGAAGTAAACTTCCATTTGAGTGATCGATTTGATTTTTATGGAACCGTTGAGTTGAAAGCTGCTGATCAGTTTTTAACCTTTGACGGTGCAACCCGAATCAATCACGACTGTAGTCAGTTTGCTAAAAACTGGTTGAAATTCAGAACCGATATAGATCCTAATAATATTCAGATTCCGGTTTCTGAAAAAATGACAGATTTGGATGGCAATCCTATTTCAGTTGGAATTATTAAGCGAAACTCGGATCACCCTGATTCAACTGGAATTTATCCAGCCTTCCTAAGTGCATTGGAACGACCTGCAGATGCAATCATATTTACATCATTTGGTGTATTGAATTACAACGAAGAGGCGAGTGAATTCCGAATTGCAAGTCCTGAAAAATTAATCAACCGAAATGAAAAAGGAAACTACATCAGTTTGCAAACACAAAGTTGCTCAATGGAAGGTGACGGTTTAGTTGATTTAGCAATGGAATTACCAGGAGTTGAATTCAAATCTTACGGAACCTTCAGCTATGACATGTCAACAAAACAAACCAGCCTAAATTTATCAGGCGGATTGAATTTCTTCTATGATAAAAAAGCGATGGAATACATGTCATCAGCAATTACTGCGAGTGAAGGACTTTCTGGAATTGACTGGGATCGTACAACATTAAGCCAGGCATTGAAAGCAGATGTGAGTGAAGAACAAGCTGACAACATCAAAGCTGATTACACGATTGGTGGATTAGAGAAAGTAAGAATTCCAAAGGAACTGGAGGCTTACACTATGTATCTCACCAACCTAAGATTTAAATGGAGTGACCGAACCAATGCGTTTGTATCACAGCCAATTTCCGGAATCGTGAGTTTGTTTGGTGTTCCGTTGCTGAAAGATTTCACGGTACGCATGGCTGTTGAGTATTATCGTTCAGGTGACTACGGAACCAAGATGGGCTTTTATGTTGAGCTGCCTGGTAAAGATGGCTTGCCTGGTAATATGTACTACTATTCATTCCAGCGATTTAAAAAAGAAACAAAACTAAAAGTGTACTCGACTGATAAGGCTTTGCAGTCTTATTTAGGCACACTAAAAGAAGATAAAACAAAAGGAAAAGATTTCTCTTTTGAGTTTGGCGCTAAATACGCTGAACCATTGGCTAATTTTAAATCACATTGGGGCGGGCAATAAAAACAAAAACTTAATTCATCTTTAAAAGCTATACTTAACCCGTTTGAGTATAGCTTTTGATGTTTTAAAAGGAGGTTGACAGAAAAACTGAACCTTTTGAGATTAAAAACGTATTAACACACGAGTGCGTCTGCGATTTTGCAAGGCATTCAGAACATAAGTGACCAGATTTATTCGAATCATACTTTTTGTGCAACTGCTAGTGCTGAGCGGTTTGACCTCGTATTCCCAAACTCTTGAGGAAATGCGAAAAGAGGCTGATTTGTTGTTTGAACAAGGTAAATTTGTCGAGGCTACTCCACTCTATTCAAAGCTTTTATCAAACGCAGCCAAAGATCCTGATCTGAATTTCAGATACGGAACTTGTTTGCTTTACAACTCGCGCACAAAATCTGATGCAATCAAACATTTAAGTTTTGCCGTGAAAGATCCGACGATTGACAAGCGTGCGTTTTTTTATCTCGCGCGGGCTTATCATCTGAATTACCAGTTCAACGAGGCCATCGTGCAATATGAAAAGTTCAAGACCGTTGCCACACCTACTCAGCTAAAAGAATTTCAGGTTGATCAGCAAATCCAATCGTGTAAGAATGGAAAAAAATTATTGTCGAATGTCACCGACATGATTGTCATTAAAAAAACGGAAATCAAAAAAGAAGATTTCTATGAGATTTACGATTTGTCAAATATTGGTGGAACCATCCTTGTCACTGATCAATTCCAGTCGAAGCTTGATAAGCAGCGTGGCCACCGGTCAGTTATTCATTTTCCGGCAAACTCGCCGGGTATCTACTACTCAAGTTATGGAGAAGATGGCAGCACTGGTTTAGATATCTATGTCCGAAAAAGATTACCGGATGGAAAATTTGGTGAACCGCAAAAAGTGCAAGGTGGTGTTAATACCGGTATGGATGAAGATTATGCTTACATGCATCCCGATGGTCGCTACTTATATTTCTGCTCCAAAGGACACAACTCAATGGGGGGCTATGATGTTTTCAGATGCGCGTATGATGAACGTACCAACTCATTTGGTCAGGCAGAAAATATGGACTTTGCAATTAGTTCACCGGATGATGATTTACTTTTTGTAGTTGATAGCTTGGATCAGGTCGCTTACTTCTCATCTGCGCGAGAAAGTCAGGATGGAAAAATATTCGTTTACCAGGTACGTGTTGAACGTATTCCACTGCAGATTGCCGTTATCAAGGGAAATTTTGTCAACTCAATTTTTGCGGCAAACAAAGTTGTATCGATTGAAGTGCAAAACTTTTCTACTGGTGAAACGGTTGGTACTTTCAATTCTAAAGAATCCAACGGCGATTATCTCATTACGTTTCCAAAACCTGGAAAATACATTTATCTCGTAACAGTCAAGGGTAGTGATGTCACACACAAAGCCATCGTCGATATTCCATTCACATCTGAATTCAGACCATTGAAACAACGCATTACGGTTGCCAGAGATGACAACGGTGAAGAATATGTAAAAATTGAAAATCTCTTTGATGAGGCATTTGAAGATCCAATTGCGGTAATGGCAGAAATCTATCGTGAGATGTCTGCGTTGATTCCAAACTCCGCGAAATTCAATATTGACAGCTTGAACAAAGCAAACGAAAATAATAATGTATTTGTTGAAGCAGGACTTGATCCATTCCTGACTAAAGATGAAATTGAAAAAGTAGTTGATGATGAGATTAAAGATTTAAACAACGCCATTGCAACTGATGAAAAAAATGCAGCCATCGCTTACAATCTGGCGGAAATGAAAAGTGACTCTGCCAATGCCATGATGGTTGAAGTGAACAAAATGGTTGAGCAAGCTGAAAACACAACTGATCCGACAGAAAAAAACAGGATCTTAAATGACGTCGATGACAAAACAAATCAGATTGAGCGATTGAATGATGAGTCAAAAGATTTGGTAGCGTTGGGAAATGAGCTTGACAAATCTATTGATGAAAAACAGATCTCACTCACACAGGCAAATGAAGTAAAAGCAGATTTAAAAGCAACACCTGAAGGTGATAAAGTTGCACTTGGAAACACCGTCACAGAAAACAAAACATTCTTTGTAGAAAATGTCAAAGACAATTCTCCGCATGAAAATATTGTCGATGAAATAATTAATTCAAATGCTCAGCAGGCCAATTCAACGCAAAGATTAAATGCTGACATAGCTACACTTCGAAAAGAACAAACGGATCTTGAAAAAGAAAATACGCAATTAGAACAACAACTTGCAAACACCAAAAACAAAAAAGAACAAGAAACGATCAAACAGGAAATTCTTGACAATACCAATCAGATTGAAGGTTTAAAAATTCAAATTGCTGAGAAAGAAAAAGCATATGATCAGGCGATCAAATCTGGCGATAATTCGCAATTGGGGAATGCGGCAATCATAGTAGAGAATCCAAAAAACAATACAGCTGAAAACACCAAAACGCTGAGTGATTCTGAAAAAAATGCAATCACCACAAAAGTTGACAATAATAAACTGGATGAGAATATTGCAGAGGTCAACAAAGTGTTAGATGAAAACAACATTGGTGGACCTGCACTCAATTTATTTGCAACAAATGAAACCACTAAAAATTATAGTTTGCAACAATGGAATGAATCTATTGACAATGAAATTGACCGACTGAATACGCAGCGAATGAACGCAACGCCAGAAGAGCGTGTGAAAATTGATCAGGAAATTCAGCGCTATGAAGAGTTGAAAGAACAAAAGAAATTAGAATTTGAGCGTGTAACTGATCCAACGAAAATTGAACCAACCATTAATAAAGATGATATAGTAGCTGGTTATACAAGTCAAAAAGATCAAATCAATAAAATTACAGATGAAGGTGAACGGCACAACCAAAATCTCAATCTCAACGAACAGCTGCGCGATGATTTATTAAAAGAAAAAGCAAATCTTCAAAAAATGCTGGATGAAAATCCGGGTAATAAAAACATTCAAAAGCGCATTGCCAACGTTGATAAAATGTTGAGTGAAGTCAACGCAGAAATTGTTACGGATCAAAACTGGATTAAACAAAACACAGGTTCGGTAGTTGTCAATACGGAAGAAATTGTTGCAGAAGTTGACCCTGGTTATCAGTCTAAAGTAAATGAGATATATAAAATTTCAGATCCTGCTGAACGTAACAAACAGATGACTGTTCTTAACGAAAGTTTTGCTGACAAATCCAATGAGCGCGTTCAGGAATTAGAAGCGTATGTTCAATCTAATCCAAATGATGCCGTTTCCAAAGCAGAACTTGCAGAATTAAAAAGATTAAACAGCCAGGTTGCAACCGATGCCACACAACCACTTGTGAAACCCGTTGTCATTGATGTAGCTACCATTTCACCAAAAGTATCTCCAGATCAATTACTGGAAGATTATACACAACGCAAAACAGACATTGCAAAAATTACAGATCCTTATGATCGCCGTGAAGCAGAAAACAATTTGAATACCCAATTGAGTAATGAAGTCAGAAATGAAATCAGAGAACTTGAAGTTTTGAAAGAACAAAATCCGGGTAATACATCTATCACTGATCGCATTGAAAATTTGAAAAAGCTGGATGATCAATTAAACAGCACAATTGTAAGCAACGAAACCTGGATGAAAGCAAATCCACAGCCGGATAAAAATCTGGTACAAGAAAGTGACGTCAAAACAATAAATCCAGATTATCAGGCGCAGGTTGATCAGATTGAAAAAATTCAAGATCCGCAAGAGAAAAAAGACGCGATCACCGATTTAAATACAAACACCGTCGAAAAAATTGACGATCGAATTGAGACATTGGATAAAACGCTTGCACTAAATCCAAATGATCAATCTGCTTTAAATGAAAAAGCTGAACTCACCAATTTAAAAACACAAATACAAAGCAATCCAGATGAGTCGTTAACAAAGGCTACTGATGTAACCTCAATCAATACCAAACCTACTATTGGTGAAATCATGCCAGACTATCAGGACAAAATGAACACGATTAATGGTTCACCTGAAAGTGCAATTGAAAAAGAAAAAGATAAAATTGCATTGAATGAAAATTTAGTTTCACTGATTGACAATGAAATTGCTGTTCTGACAAATGCAAAAACAGAAAATCCAGCGGCAGCAAAAGACATTGACAAACGCATTACCGGACTCAATGCAATCAAAACAACAACGCTTGCAGAAATTGAAACCAGCAAAACTAAAATTGGAGATACCAACACTACAACAACTGGTTCTTCACAAATTTCTGCTAACTCTGTTCTTCCGGGGTATGATAAAAAAATGGAAGACATTCAGAAAAATTCGAAAGATGAAAAAACTGAACTCACCAGTGAAAACACATTGAATAATCAACTGATTGTTGCTATTGACAAAAAATCAGATGATCTTGAAAAACAAAAAACCGAAAATCCTGCAAATGCAGCAGCGATTGATAAAGACCTGGCTTCACTTGAAAATCTGAAGACACAAAAGCAGAATGAGATTAATACAAACAACGATCGTATTGATGAAATTAATTCAGGCACCACTACTTCACGTCCAGTATTGACAATCAATTCAATCATGCCGGATTACGAAACTAAAATGGCAACTATTGAGCAGAGTTCAAGTGAAGAGAAGACCAAACTGACTGAGAAAAATACATTAAACAATCAATTGATTTCTGCCATTGATACTGAAATATCAGATCTTCAAAAAGAAAAAGCGGATAATCCGGCGAATTCTGCGGCGATTGACAAAGACATTCAAACGTTGCAAAATATCAAAACGCAAAAACAGAATGAGATCAATTTGAACAACGATCGCATCAATGAAATTAATTCAGGAACAGCATCGTCAAGACCAGCTGTGACAATTGCATCCATTATGCCGGAGTATGATCCGAAAATGGCTGAGATTACACAAAAATCAATTGATGAAAAAGCAAAACTCACTGAAAAGAACACACTGAATAATCAACTCATAACCGTAATCAATACAGAAATTGCTGAGCTTGAAAAAGAAAAAATAGCCAATCCATCAAACGCGTCGGCTATTGACAAAGACATTCAAGCACTTAAAACAATCAAGACACAGAAACAAATTGAAATTGGAAACAACAACGATCGTATCAGTGAAATTAATTCGGGCACTACTAGTTCACGACCTGTCGTAACTATTAACTCAATCATGCCGGATTACGAAACTAAGATGGCCACCATTGAACAGAGCAATAGCGCTGAAAAAACAAAACTGACTGAGAAAAATTCGTTAAACAATCAATTGATTTCTGCTGTTGATGCAGAAATTGCTGATCTTCAAAAAGAAAAAGCAGACAATCCTGCAAATGCTGGTGTCATAGACAAAGACATTCAGACATTACAAAATATCAAAACGCAAAAACAGAATGAAATTAATCTGAATAACAATCGCATCAACGAAATTAATTCAGGCACAACTTCATCAAGACCTGCTGTGACAATTGCTTCAATAATGCCGGATTACGAAACTAAAATGGCAAGCATTGATCAAAAATCAGCGGATGAAAAAGCGAAACTGACTGAGAAAAACGCGCTCAACAATCAATTGATTTCTGCGGTTGATGCAGAAATTGCAGATTTACAAAAAGAAAAAGCAGACAATCCTTCAAATGCTGCGGCCATTGATAATGACATTCAGACTTTGCAAAATATCAAGACGCAAAAACAGAATGAGATTAATCTGAATAACAATCGCATCAACGAAATTAATTCCGGAACAACTTCATCAAGACCAGCTGTGACCATTGCTTCAATTATGCCAGATTACGAACCTAAAATAGCAGGCATTGATCAAAAATCAGCAGATGAAAAAACGAAACTGTCTGAGAAAAACACACTCAACAATCAATTGATTTCTGTGGTTGATAAAGAGATTGCAGATCTTCAAAAGGAGAAACAAAAAAATCCAGAGAACACGGCGGCAATTGATAAAGACATTCAGACCTTGCAAAATATCAAAACGCAAAAACAGAATGAAATCAATTTGAATAATGATCGTATCAATGAAATTAATTCCGGAACAATCAGTTCTCGTCCAGTTGTAACGATTGCTTCTATCATGCCGGATTATGATCCAAAAATGGCAGCGATTCAACAAAAAAATGCCGATGAAAAAACGAAGTTGACTGAGAAAAACACCTTAAATAATCAACTCATTACTGCGATTGATTCAGAAATTGCTGAGCTTCAAAAAGAGAAAGAATCAAACCCTGCCAATGCAGCAGCCATTGACAAAGACATTCAAAGTTTGCAAAATATCAAGACGCAAAAACAGAATGAGATTAATTTGAATAATGATCGCATCAATGAAATTGAAAATGGAAGTCCAAATGGCAGACCAGTTGTAACCATAGCATCCATCATGCCTGATTACGAGCCAAAACTTGCCAAGATCGAACAAAAAACTTCAGATGAAAAAACCAAACTTGCGGAAAAGAACAGTTTACACGGTCAGTTGATTTCACAAATTGATTCAGAAATTGCAGATCTTGAGCGTGAGAAAGCGGGCGATCCTGCAAACGCTGCTGCAATTGACAAAGACATTCAGACTTTACAAAACATCAAGACACAGAAACAAAATGAAATCAATCTGAACAACGATCGCATTGCTGAAATAAATTCGGGAACGACAAGCGGACGCAGTCCAATTACAATCAGTTCACTGCTGCCGAAGTACGAACCCGAAATGCGAAACATTGATGCAAGCAGTGATTCAGAAATTGCCAAACTTGAGCAGAAAAATGCGCTGAATCGCGAATTAATTTCAGCCATTGATTCTAAAATTGCCGCGCTTAATAATGAGTTAAAAACAAATCCGGCAAACGCTTCAGTTATACAACAAGAAATTGATAAACTTCAAGAATTAAAGGAATCGAAAACTGCTGAAATATCAAAAAATAATGACTTGATTAATTCACTCGGAGGTAGCACGGCATCTACCAAATCAGTTCTTGAAACCAATCCCGAAGATTTTAGTTCAGAACAAGGAAAAAATGTGCTTGCAACACACGAAGCTGACCTGGAAGAAATAAAAGCAATTGATCAAGACATTGAAGACTTGAATAATCAATTAGCAAATACATCTGATCCAAAAGAACAAGCCAAACTGGAAAAACAAATTGACAAAAAAGAATCTTCACAAGCCCGAATTGAGAACGAAGTATTGGAAGATTTAGGCGACGTCAATAAAAATGAATTTGCTGATCAAAAAACAGTAGCAGAATTAAACGGAGATATTGCTACGGCGAAAGATCCGAATGACGCAGCTATTTTGGAAGCCAACTCAAACATGGCAAAAGCAGATCAGTTGATGGCAGAAGCGCAACAATTGAGAAATGAAGCGGCAGTAGAAAAAGATCCGATTGTTGCTAACGAGAAATTAGAACTTGCTTTTGCAAAAGAGCAAGAAGCAAAAAAATTAATTGAAGAAGCTAACAGAACTTTTAAAACAGCTGAGGTTATTGATAACTTGAACAGTACCAGTGAAACAGTGGTGACCTCTGTTCCTGAAAATGTATCAGACAGAGAATCAACCGAACTATTTGATCAGGCAAACGCTTTGGATTCAAAAGCAAACGAATTAAATCAACAAGCAACTCAATTGCGTGACAGCAGTTTGACCGTGAAGAAAAAATACAGAGAAGCGCTCGTAATTGAAGCATTAAAATTAGACAGCATTGCAGCCGTTTACAGAGATGAAGCGAATCAAATTCGCACAGAAGCCAACGACATCAAATCGCAAGAAGATGCCATTGCAGAAGTTTTGCCAGAAAGTTCAAACCGATCGGTTGATCAATCAACTACCAACGATGTAATTGCTACCAACGAATACAAAGATTATTACGAAGCAAAAACAACTGGAGATTCAAATTTGTTCCGCGCTGACGAATTAGGAAATGACATTGAAGAATTGGAGATTAAAAAACAGCGGATCATAAAAGATGCAATTGTTCAATATGGAACTGGACCTGAATTAGATCAGGCATTGGCAAACAATCAGGAATTAAAAGATACGCAGGCAGAGATTGATCGATTAACGAATCTTCAGGAACAATATCGCGATAAAGCATTGGCAAATTATGAAGATGCAAATGCAGTGCTTGAAAAAACAGATTCACAAACGCGCGACTATATAGTTGCGATTTCAGGAAATGATTTAGCTCCGGTAGAAAAAATTACAGTGACAACCAATCCAGCTGATGCAGATTACAAAGCACCTGAGCAATTAAACAGTTCTATCTTCAGAACTACGGATGGAACACCAGTTTACAATTCTGAAAAACCAATTCCGGTTGATCAGCAGCAACCAAGTGGTTTGGTTTATAAAGTACAAGTAGGCGCATTCAGAAAACCATTACCACCTGAATACTTCAACAAATTTGCGCTAATATCCGGTCAAAAAATTGGCGATGGAATTACGCGCTACATGGTTGGGTATTTTACCAACTTCACTGTTGCAGATGGATCAAAAGAACAAATTCACGACTTAGGATACGGCGATGCATTTGTAGTTGCTTATTGTAATGGCGTTCGAATTTCAATTACGGAAGCAAAAGAAATTGAAGCGGGACGAAAAGAATGTCCTGGAACTAATTTGGTTGCGGTGAACAACATGAGCATCAATCAAACTAATACATCAACCACTGGAACTAATACAACTAATACCGCCGGTACGAATACAACGAATGCACAAACCGGAAATACAACGCCGGTTGTTACACCAACAACTATAGAAGAAAAACAATTAACCTCTTATTATACCGGTGTACCTGACGCTGCTCCGGCAAATCAAGTTGAAATTATCAAAGGATTATTCTTCACGGTTCAAATTGGTGTTTACTCTAAACCAGTAAAGGCAAGTTTACTTTACAACATCTCACCTTTAAATAGTCAATTAACTGAAACGAATAAAATCAGATATACAACCGGAATCTATTGCAACATCAACGATGCAAACAAACGTAAAGATGAAATTGTAGGTATTGGAATTACTGATGCATTTGTGACTGCATACTACAATGGCAAGCGAATTACAATAGCCGAAGCCAACGATTTGATTGCTAAAAATGGGCCTTCTATCCTATTTGATTGCGCGGGAACGGAAAAAAAAAAAAAAAAAAAAAAAAAAAAACAAACACAAACACAAACACAAACACAAACACAAACACAAACACAAACACAAACACAAACACAAACACAAACACAAACACAAACACAAACACAAACACAAACACAAACACAAACACAAACACAAACACAAACACAAACACAAACACAAACACAAACACAAACACAAACACAAACACAAACACAAACACAAACACAAACACAAGCGCAGAAATCAGAAAAGATGAATTAGTAAAAAAAGGATTTGTAAATGCTGATACCGAAAAAATGCCGGCGAATGTCGATGAGCTTGGAAACAAAATTCCGGTGATTGAAAAACCGAAAGAAGTTTTTTATAAAGAAGGTGTTTATTACCGAATTGTAATTGGCAAATACTCAAATGAAATTCCGGGAGAATATGCGACGATATTATTGCAAACAGAAAACATTCTGGAAACCGAAGTTGATGCGGATGGAAATACTTATATCATTTCAACAAAAATTGAAAATTTTGCCACAGTAAAAGAACGATTGGTAGAGTTGAATGAATTAGGAATTGAATCCATGGAAATTGTGACCTATTACAAATACGATCCAATTCCATTTGATCAAGGAAATAAGATTCTGAATGACCAGCCAATTGACTCGTTGAACTTCTATTCAAACCCTCAGGGAATCAGCGCTGATCCATATTTGTATCAGAAGGATGCTATTTATTTCAGAGTAGATTTAGGAAAATTCAAGGATGAAGTTCCGCAAGAATTTGCTAACTTGTTATTCGAAAACTCAGAAGAAAACATTTTAAGAGAAGAAACTTTTGAGGGCGAAACGTATTTTTACTCTGAGAATATTAAGTCATATGCGGATGCTAAAAAGATGTACGACCGTTTGGTTGCCAAAGGTTTTACCGGAGCCAAGCTGGTAGCTTATCACAAGTATGATATGATTAGTGTAGAAAAAGCAAGACAATTACTCGGACAATAAAAAAGGATATGGCAGAGACAGAAACCGAAACAGATGTGTTGGAATTAGTAGAAACCAAAACAACACTTGAAGACACAAAAGATTTGATTATTTACAACGACGATTACAACACCTTTGATTATGTAATAGAATCGTTGGTTAAAGTTTGCAAACACGAAGTGATTCAGGCTGAACAATGCACCTGGATTATCCATTACAATGGTAAATGTGCAGTAAAGAAAGGCAGCTTCGATGTGTTGCGCCCGATGCGCCAAGCCTTAAGTGAGCGAGGCCTTGATGCAAAAATTCATTAAAAATTTGGGTGCAATGAAAATGAATCCGTATCTTTGTGCGCTCAAAAACGGGTAAATCCGCATTTGAACTGGCTGCGTAGCTCAACTGAATAGAGTATCTGACTACGGATCAGAAGGTTCTAGGTTTGAATCCTAGCGCGGTCACTAAAACAAGAGGCAAGTAATTGGAAATCAATTTCTTGCCTCTTTTGTTTCCCCACATTTTCCCCACATTGAGTCATTTTCTGAATAATACGCGACTTATTTTTATATTCCCAAAACTAAAAATTTGAAAAAGCTAATCTCTCTTCTAAATTCTATTTTTTTATCCATACTGTCTTTTAGCCAATTTGGACCGCAGAATGTATTGCTTGATCATAGCTCTTTTGGTGAAAACCCGAGAAGTATTTCTGTTGCAGATTTGGATGGTGATACAGATATGGATGTTGCGGTTGCATTTGGAAATGGTAATGAAGTTGCCTGGTATGAAAATCTGGGATCAGGATTTTATAGTGAAAAAAAAAATATCTCCCCTTTTAATCTGGCGAATTCCATTTATGCCAGTGATCTTGATAATGACTCTGACATAGACTTGTTTGTAGCCGGTGTTTATGGTGAAATGGCCTGGTTCGAAAATGATGGTGCTGGTCAATTCAACCAACATCTCATTGCGACACCGCCTATATCGGGTGGAGTGTTGGTACGTGCAGAAGATTTGGATCAAGATGGTGATAATGATTTACTAGCTACATCTCATGTACCTAGTCAGGTTTTGTGGTGGGAAAATCTGGGGTCAGGTAACTTCAGTGCTGCAAACATTTTTTCCGGCACCATAGACTATCCTGCCGGACTCTCTTGCGCAGATTTAGACAATGACGGCGATGCAGACGTATTGACCTGTGGTGATCAGGATGATCAAGTTATATGGTTTGAAAATACAGGGTTGGGCACTTTGCCGGTGCGCAAGTAATTGCTACCGCGGTTCAAAATGCTCGACACGTTTGTGCTGGTGACATGGATAATGACAATGATCAAGACATCCTAACAATTTCTCATGCTGGCGGCGGATTAATTATATGGAATGAGAACTTAGGTGGAGGAGTTTTTGCACCTAAAGATACAATACTCATGGATTTAACTTCGGAATACGACCCGGAATATATCTCGTTGGGAGATATTGATGGTGATCTTGACCTTGATATCCTTGTCTCTTCAAATTGGGGCGAAAAAGTTTACTGGATTGCGAATCTTGGCTCAAGTAACTTCAGTACACCTCAGGTTATTTGTTTCTTGACTGATAAATGTATTTTTTCAGCTATCGCAGATGCGGATAACGATGGAGACCTGGATGTGTATACAACGACTAAATTGGCCGCTGGAGGCGATAATAAATTGGCATGGCATGAAAATATTGGAGGAGGAACATTTGGCTCGCAGTACGAAATTTCTATTAAAGCGGATGAACCCACCTCTGTATTTTCAGATGATCTTGATGGTGACGGCGATTATGATCTAATTTCTTCTTCTAAAGCAGATGATAAAATTGCTTGGTATGAAAATCTGGGAAATCAAACATTTGCAAAACAATCAGCGATTAGTTTCGACGTGAACGTTGCCTGGGATGTTTCCACTGCAGATCTTGATAACGATGGTGACAAAGATATCTTGTCTGCCTCTTTCCAAGACAGTACTATTGCATGGAATGAAAATTTAGGGGGAGGAAACTTTGGACCACAACAAATAATACTAACCTCCGTTCTCCTCAACGGCGTAAAGAGCGTCTATTCTTCAGATTTAGATAACGATGGTGACCTTGATATTTTAGCTGCCTGTTCATCTTCTGACAGAATAGCGTGGATTGAAAATTTAGGAGGAGGAACTTTCGGTCCATTTCAGCTGATTAGCGCTGCCACTGACCACGCCTGCTCGGTCTATTCTGCCGATTTGGATAACGATGGAGATCAAGATGTTCTTTCTGCGTCAAAATTTGACGGAAAAATAGCTTGGTACGAGAATATGGGAGGAGCAGTTTTTGGTAGTCAGCAAGTAATATTTGTCAGTACTCAAGCATTTTCTGTTTATGCTGATGATTTTGATCAGGATGGAGATTATGATGTCCTTGCTGCCCGTTCAACTAAAATAGTTTGGTACGAAAATCTGGGTGGGGCATTCGGTCCAGAGCAAATTATTACTACACAAGTATTAGGCGGTACCTCTGCATATTCTGGTGATATTGATGGGGATGGAGATCCTGATGTTGTTTCATCTTCAAGTACAGATGATAAAATCGCTTGGTATGAAAACCTTGGGGACGGTGTTTTCGGAGCACAAAAAACAATCTCTGTGCAGGCCGATGGAGCTATCTGTGTTAATCTTTCGGATATTGATCTGGATGGAGATCTGGATGTCTTTTCTGCCTCCGAACTTGACGATAAAATAGCCTGGTATGAAAACTATTTTTTAAGTTTATTTCAAATACGTGGTCGAATTTTTATTGATAACAATCAAAGTGGTGATATGCAATTGAATGAACAAGGCGCAAGTTTTGTTCAAGTTATATCCTCACCTTTAAGTGCATTTTCTTACACACACTCTACTGGAAATTACTTTATTAAATTCAGCGACACAACAGATGGAGTTTTTCAAATCCAGCCTAATTTGCCATTGTATTGGGGCATTACATCTGACTCCCTTTCATATTCCATTAATATTGATTCATCCTTTACATTTGCTGACAGTCTTAACTTTGGTATCTACCCGGATACTTTATTTAACGCCTTATCTACAGATATTGTCGGAGGATTTCCTACCTGCAACTCAATTACTAACTATTGGTTGGCTTTCAGTAATACGGGAACGACCATTCCATCGGGAACCATTCATCTAAAATTGAACGACAGTATAACTTTTCTGAGTTCAGATGCAATTCCAGATTCAATTGTTGGTCAGGATATTTACTGGAGCTATGACAGCTTGTTTTACTTTGAAAATCAATTGATCACGTTGCATGTGCAAATGCCTGATTTTCTAAGCGCCGGGGATGACCTAACGAGCTATTTAGATGTTACTATAATTGACACACTCGGCAACGAAATCGTCACGATTTCGGACTCTTTGAATCAAACATTGGTTTGTGCATATGATCCAAATGACAAAATTTCGAATCCGGTTGGAATTGACTCTATGGGCTATATACCACCAACAACTGAATATATTGAATACACCATTCGCTTTCAAAATACCGGAACCGATACTGCTACAACTGTTGTTATTGTCGATCAATTAGATACAAATCTCGCTTGGGAAACCTTAACACTACTCTCTTTTAGTCACGATGTCCAAGTGAGCGTTGACCAGATCGGAAAAATGAACTTTACATTTTATGAAATAATGTTACCTGATAGTAATGTAAACAACTTGGGAAGTCAGGGTTTTGTAAAATATAAAATCAATCTCAAACCTAATCTAGCAATCGGTACAAGCATTTATAACTCCGCTGACATTTACTTTGATTTGAACCCAGCCGTTATTACTAACACCAAAATTCACACGATATATGATTGCCCTGGTATTTTGCAAAACATCATCATTCCAATACAGTTTTGTGTCGGTACCCTAGTAGAGGGACAAATTATCAATTCACCCTCAACGGCTCAAATAAACTGGGATCTTGACAATATTTTAGATACTTCAGGATTCGGTTTTAATTGGTATTCAGACACTATTGGAACATTTGATTTGAATGTTACAGCCTCAACAGAATTCTGTTTTTCTGACTCAACATTTTCTATTGATGTACATCCTATTCCTGATGTAGATTTCAATACAATGCCGGATGATACAATTTGTTTACTCTCGGGAACTATAACTGTAGATGCAACGCCATCAGGCGGAACATTCTCTGGTAATGGTCTAACCACGGACCAATTTGATCCGCAATTATCTGGAATCGGCAGCCATCATCTTTATTATAATTATACGGATATAAACGGATGCTCATCTATGGACTCAGCGCTTATTTACGTAACTGACTGCCTAGGGATAGATGAACTGGATTTCTCAAAAATCACTATTTACCCTAACCCGTTTAAAGATTTTACAACTATTTATTTCGAAGAGCAATTAATCGGGAACAATAATCTTCGTATTTATGATCTTACTGGTAAATTGGTTTATTCTGAAAATAATTTAACAGGTAATCAATTTATAATATATCGAGGCAAATTAGTGCCAGGAGTATATACAATTTCACTCGTCGGAAGTAAAAGTATAATCTTTCAAAGCATGCTTGTTATTGAATAATCTTTATTCTTATCCAGCTGCGACCCTGAAAAATTTTCATGCACGTTGAAAAAAAACCATTAAACAAGCAACCAATTTGACCTGTTCATTTTCTAGAATCATCACATTTAATGATCAACACTAGCTATGAAATCTCTTTTTAAAATCGGATTTTATTTTTGCCTGCTGACAAATCCAAATGTATTTGCGCAAAGCCCTGAATTCGAGTGGGCAAAAATCTTTGGTCATAGTGATTTTGCCGGATACTATGGATTCACCTATGGAAATGCGATTGTTTCAGATCAAGCGGGTTATGTATATGTCGCAGGACAATTTACGAACGATGCTTATTTCGATCCGACAGGTGCGAGCTGGCTCTTGACTTCTGCAGGGAGTCATGATATTTTTGTAGCAAAACTTGATGGCGCAGGCAACGTTATTTGGGTGAGCCAAATGGGAGGTACCAGCACTGACGTTGTCAATGATATTGCCATAGATCAAAATGGTAATATCTATACTACAGGTAGCTTTAAAGAAACCGCTGATTTTGATCCATCACCGGCAGTGGCCTTTGAACTAACCTCATCAGGATATGAAGACCAGTATATTTCAAAATTAGATAATAATGGCAATTTTTTATGGGCACATAGATTTGGAGGAACATCCGATGAAACTGGAAATTCACTCTGTATAGATTCACAAGGATATATTTATAGTACGGGGAAATTTAGCAGTCTCACAGATTTTGATCCATCATCCGGCACATCCAATCTGATTCCAACAAATTACTTTGATATTTTTGTTTCGAAGTTTGATCCAACTGGAAATCTTATTTGGGCAAAAAAAATGGGCGGCTCTGAAAATGAATTTGGAACCGCTATTGTAGCCGACCAAGGTGGAAACATTTACATAACAGGGAGTTTCTTTGGAACAGTCGATTTTGACCCAAGTTCATCAAGCTATAATTTGACAGCTGGCGCTAATTATGACATTTTCATTACCAATCTGGATGCATCGGGTAATTTCGTTTGGGCAAAAAAAATTGGCGGTGTATCAGGACATGATGAACCCAAATCTATAACAAGAGATTTTACGGGCAATATTTTTTATAACGGGCTATTTCAACGGTTCTGTTGATTTTAACCTGAACCGTTGTTAACATGTTAAGCCTTCCGGTCAGGAAGATCTTTTGTTTTAAAATTGATGCGAATGAAATTATATATGGGCGAAACAAATAGGAGGTCTTCAAAACGAATGTGGCCTGGGCATAGATACAGATGGTGCCGGAGCCGTTTATGTAACTGGTTACTTCAATGGAAATCTTGATGCTACAACCAACCCAGTAGATTTTGACCCGGGAACAGGTACACATTTTTTGACACCCTCTCAAAAAAATGACATATTTATTCTTAGGCTTACTGGAGGCGGTGACTACAGTTGGGCACAGAACTATGGTAATGTAGGAATTGATGCAGGACATGCAATTTATGTAGATCAACTTGGCTACATTTATACTACAGGTACATTTAAATCTATCGTTGATTTTAACTATGGCTCGGGTGTCCTAGAACTGAATGGCTATAGTGCCCCCAATTGTTTTGTGCAAAAAATGATTCCGTTCAACTTAACACTCTCAGAAAAAGAACTTGCATCGTCTTCTGTTTTTTATCCAAACCCGACAAAAAATTATGCAGAATTGGTTCTCGAAGAAACTGTTACTGAAGGAGTAATTTTTGTTCTGGATTCAAATGGAAAACTCATATCAAAGGACTATCATTTTGCAGGTAATGTACTGCTCGTTGATCTAACGAATCATCCAATCGGTAACTATTTCGTTTTGTTTCAAAACGGGTCTAAATTCCATTTTTATAAACTCGCAAAAAATTGACCCTTATTTTAGAGTACATTAGAAGATTGGATTAAGTTAATCTGTTAATAACTTGTAATCTAAAATTTGATGCTGCTCTTATAAGCTTCAAATATCACGTTAATTAACACTTAACACCCTGGAGGATTTGCAGACAACTTAATTGAAGAGCCATCATTCAAAAGCCTGTTTTCTCTTATATTTTCCTATCTTCTATAGATCACCCTGAAATCGTAATTATCACAAAAAAAGCAAAGCCATTTTCTGGGTTGACTTTGCTTTCGAAATTCGGTCGTGGAATGGATATTCAATCCTAGCGCGGTCACAAAAAACAGAATGAGAGCGGAGAGCGAGAGCGATTCGCTCTTTCTGTTTTTTACTTCATTCTCATTCTGTTTCTCGCTCTGAAAAAAAAGTGCTTCCAGAACCACTTTTGTGTTAAAAGAAGCACTGAATTTTCCTCGTTCTCTTTTCATATTCAACTGTTAAATTTACAATTTATCAGCTGTCCTTTCTTTGGGGGCAATTATAGATATTTATCCTAAATTAGGAAATCCAAAACTTAACTCAACATGAAAGCGCTTAGTTTACTCTTATTTCTTACGATTGTACTACCTGCATATTCCCAAACGGGTTGGCAGGAACAAGACGATCTACTTCAGGGAGGAACATTCACCGGGATGCAGTTCATCAATAGCGATACCGGCTGGACATGGGGCTCAAACTCAACTCTCTTTCAGACCCTGGATGGCGGAAATTCGTGGAATCAGCTGAATGGACCAGCTCAAGAATTGGGTGCCCCTGCTATGTATTGGAAAAATTTTGACACTGCCTGGTCTGCCAGTGGACCGATTCAAAAAACCACAGATGGCGGGACAAACTGGATTACGATTAATGATGACTTAGCATCTGGAACAATTATTTTCGAACAACTGTTTTTTATTGATGATCTAACGGGATGGGCTTGCGGAGGAGATAATTCCAACGGAAATGGTTTCATACTTAAGACAACTGATGGTGGCATTACGTGGATCAACCAAACCCTCCCTACGCTGAACTGGGTATTCGATTTTGAGTTTAACGATCCCTTTAATCGCTATGCATGTGCAGGCAATCTCGTCTATTTTACAACCGACGGCGGTACCACATGGACCAACGTTACCTCAGCACAAGAAGACCTTTATGAAATAGAAGTATTAGATCCGATGAATATATGGGCCTGTGGATTGCTGGGAACCATGATCCATACAGCTGATGGCGGAATAAACTGGACGGTACAAAATACCGGTGCAACCACCATACTGCTAGATATGGAAATGCTCCCAACCGGTCAGGGATTAGTCAGTGGTTATGGTGTCATACTTACCACAGTTGATTTTGGAACAAATTGGTCATTCGTGGAAAACACATCAGATATGCTGTTCCATGGCTTAGATGTCACACTAAACCCTTCGGGAGAAAGCTGGGTAACCGGACTATTCATTAAACATTCTCTTGATTTTGGTGTTAGCTGGACCCCACAGCCGGTTGATATAAGAAGACATTTTTATGATGTTGCATTTTCAAATGATCAAAATGGGTGGGTAGTTGGTGGTTTCGGAAGTCTCTTACGCACCAATGATCAAGGCGCCAACTGGTATTCACAAAATGCAACCTTGACTGATCACCTTCGTTCGATTGCCCTTATTAATGATTCGGTATGTTATGTGGCTGGATCCAACGGGGCTTTTATCACAACCGAAAACAGTGGAGATTCCTGGCAACAAAAAAATACTGCAACCACCTCAGATATCTGCTCCATTAGTTTTACAGATGCATCGAATGGCTGGCTGGCCGGTAAAAATGGCCTGATAAAACATACTACAGATGGAGGAACTACCTGGATTGATCAAACATCCGGCACCACGGTTAACCTGAATAGTATTTTTTTCGTGGACGGTTCAACAGGTTGGGTTGTAGGCAATGAAGCGACGATACTAAAAACAACAAATGGAGGAACTACCTGGACAGCACAAACTACAGATATCACAGACCTCTCCTCTGGTTTCAATGCAGTTTTTTTTACAGATGCGAATAATGGCTGGGCGGTTGGCCATGGAGTTTTTAATCCCGGAGGTTTCGGAGGCCCCTATACGAAAGGTATTGTCTATCACACAACGAATGGAGGAACGAACTGGCAAGCAGTTATTGCACCCGATTGGTGGCAGCCGGTATTTTATGATGTCTACTTTATAAGTCCGGATACAGGCTGGGTGGTTGGTGGAGCTTATTCTGAACCTGGAACTATACTGAGAACCATAAATGGTGGACAAAGCTGGATGGTACAAAAGGATTCTTTGCCAACGCACAACATGTCTTTAGAATGCGTCTTTTTTAAGGATAATATTGGTTGGACTGCCGGAGGAAATGATCGCGGATATAGTTGGTTTGGTAATATTTTCAGCACGGTTGATTTTGGAGGCTCAGGATACTATCTCCGTACTCTTGAAAATAATTATGCTGCTGAAATAAATGCGTATCCGAATCCTTTCTCTGCAAATACAACAATTACATTTCCCAATACAAATAATGCTGTTCATTCTTTAATCGGATACGATGCATCAGGTAAACTAATTTTTGAGAGGCATAATATTACCACAGACGAAGTAATCATTAACCGAGACCAGCTTCCCGCTGGCACGTACATCTTTCAACTGATCAGGGAAAATAATTTTGTGGGCGCCATCCAAGTGATTATTGATTAAGCGGCCTGTCTATTATAAGCATAGAAATCATTTCGTAACATGACACAACATGGAATTTTAACTGTTTAAAAATATCCAAACTATTCCAAAACAATCTCCCAAATCCTCAAAAACAGATTCCTTTTCTCTGCAAAAATTACACTCACTTTCACATTTCATAGATATTCGGTCGTGAAATGGATCTGCAATCCTAACGAGGCCACACTGATAAAAACGTCTTCCCTTAAGGCAGTCGTTTTTTGTTTTCTGACAGCGCCGAACTTGTATCGAGCCATGGACGAGAACAAAAATTAACTGGTGGTCGATGCAGCGAGTTTATGCACTGGGCCTTTATGAATGGTATATTCAAACTTTCTCACATTGGAAAAACTGCCTTAGTATGTCAAGTATCACAATTTAAAAAGTGATCCATCGGTCTCTTTGTTGGCGCCTCGTATCTCGAACCATTATGGCTCAGACTTTTAAATGCAACAAGCAGGAATATTTTTTCTTACATTTGGTAGACTAGACCTTTTAGGAAAAAACAATAATGAAATCCATCCTTGTACTTTCAGCTCTTTTAAACTGCGTTATAATTTCGTTTTCGCAATTTGGCTCTCCACAATTAGTAACAAGTCACGCTCATTCAAGAGCTATAACAACAGGTGACTTGGACGGTGATGGAGATGAAGATATTGTCTATACATCTTACACCTCAACTTTTGACAAATTGGTATGGCATGAGAATATTAGTGGAGTTTTTTCTAGTCAACGCCTGATTTCTAGCGACTGTTATACAGGTCACGCGTTAGAAGTAGTTGATTTGGACCAGGATGGTGATTTGGATATCATCTCCGACCAACATAATGTTGGCGGCGTTATTAATTTAGTGTGGTACGAAAACAATGGCGATGCAGCGTTTGTGCAACATTACGTTGATGGTGTTGAAGGATTAGGCGATGTGGTTAGTTCTGCTGATGCGGGCGACTTTGATGGTGACGGCGACTTTGACATTCTTATTTCAACCTCCGATTGGCCATATGTTAAATGGCTAAGAAATAATGGGAATGCAATTTCCTGGACCATGTTTAATATGTCGCCTACCAACGCTGTGAGCAATGCACGAATGGAAGATGTGGACGGCGATGGTGATATTGACATTTTGGAAATAGGCTCATTCTCTGGAGGCAGTATTAAATGGTTTGAAAATGAAGGCGCAGGAATATTTAACTAACAATTGATTATATCCGATGTTGAGTCTCCCAATCAGATTTATTTTATTGACCTTAATAACGATGGTCTAAAAGATATACTTGCTTCTTCAGAGCAAGCGGATGATAAGATTTTCTGGTGTAGAAATCTAGGTGCTGGTACTTTTGCAACAATGCAGATAATTACAACTGCGGTGGATCAATGTGATGGCATATATCCATTCGATATGGATGGCGATGGTGACTTGGATGTTGTTTCGGCATCAAGTGCGGATAATAAAATTGCCTGGTACGCAAACTCCGGCACAGGATTTTTCGGGCCGCAACAAATTATTTCCACACAGTATACATTGCCTAGCCTGGTTTGTGCGGCGGATTTTGATGGAGACGGTTTTGGTGATGTTGCTGCAGTATATGAAGTTTACAGCCCGTCTTCAAAGTGCGATGTTGCTTATTTCATGAATTCAGGGATTGGTACATTTACGCCGCCTATTTTGCTTTCAGGTGCTAACCGTGAACCAACTTCAGTATTTTGCGCAGACTTGAATAACGACGGAAAAGAAGATATACTAGCAAGTTTTGACGCATCTGGAACAATTGGTTGGTTCGAAAATCTGGGTGATCATCAATTTACACCGCTTCAATATATTTCAACCGTAACGGTAGGTGTTAACTCAGTCTACGCTGCCGATTTAGATGGTGATAGTGATCTCGATGTTTTATCGGCATCCACTACCGACGACAAATTTGCAACTTATGAAAACCTTGGTGGAGGTATATTTGGTCCACAGGTTGTGTTACCTGGAGTTACAGATGCCCCATCAAAAATCAGAACCATAGACTATGATCACGATGGAGATGAGGATATCATGGCATGCTTAAGTGCAAAAATAGTGCGTTATGACAATCCGGGAACCGGGGTCTTTGGAACTTACACAAATTTTTTAAATCCAGCCAGTGATTCTGATAAAATGTTAGAATTTACAGATATCGATCAGGATGGTTGGGAAGATGCTGTTTACACTTCGTCAAATCCAGTACAGGGCATTTACTGGAGACACAATGACTCAGGTTATTTTGAACCGCAGCAACTAATTTTCAATACTACATCTTTTAGCGTTCCTGATATCGCCCTCGGCGATGTTGATCAAGATGGTTTTGTTGATGTTATCGCCGCAGTTGGGGGCGACCTTTTTTTGATAAAAAAATTACCCGGAACTGGATTTGCTCCTGCGGTTACCATTAGTGATAATTCAATAAATGCGATAGAAGGATGTGCTTTCATGGATGCAGATGAAGATGGTGATTTGGATATTTATATATCAATGACGGATGATAATCAAATTGTATGGCATGAAAATTTGGGCGCAGGTAATTTTGGTGCTGAGCAATTAATCTCCAGTGGAATTCAAGACCCTAGGAAAATCACTTTTGCTGATTTGAATTCAGACGGTGATAACGAATTGATTTTTACAGCTTGGTCAATTTCGCCAAGCTATGAACCAAATCATGTAGGTTGGCTGGAAAACAACACGTATGACGCCTATCAAGCCAGAGGAAAAGTATTTATTGACTTCAATGAAAACGGAATTTTTGAACCAGGTGATACAGGCATCCACCTTATGAAGGTATTAACAAACCCGTTAAATGATTACAGTTTTACCTTTAGTAATGGTGACTATTTTGTAAACTTTGATGAAGACCTCTTTGGCACTTACGAACTATTTCCTGAACTTCATCCATATTGGCACATAACAAGCGATTCTTTACTCTATCATCTTGTAGTTGACAACAGTTTTACATTTGTTGATAGTCTTGATTTTGGAATTTTTGCTGACACAATTGCAAACTCTGTTGTTGCCAATTTAACGGGTGACTTTGCAAGTTGTAATCAAAATTTAAACTATTGGCTAAGTGTTGGGAACATTGGCACAACTATCCCAGCAGGAATGATTCATCTAGAACTCGATCCGCAACTTACCTTTTTATCCGCCGAAATTGTACCGGATTCGATAGTCGGACAGAACATTTATTGGAATTTTGATAGTCTTTATTATTTCAACAGTCAAACATTTGCTGCACAAGTTCAAGCCCCGGATTTTACAAGTATGGGAGATACTTTGTTGAGTCATCTCGTGGTGTATATTGATTCTATTGCGCCTTCGGTCTATGCTGATTCAGTTTTATTTGATCAGATAATGGTGTGTGCATATGACCCCAATGATAAAATTGCATATCCGGCCGGTGTGTTGGTGCAAGGTTATATTCCGGATACAACTGAATATCTTGAATACACGATACGATTTCAAAATACAGGCACAGATACTGCGCACACAGTAGTGATTGAAGATCAACTTGATATTAACTTGCAATGGAATTCTTTAGTTCCTTTAGCCTGGAGTCATGATATGGAAATTGATGTGGACTATGATGGTGTTGCCACTTTTACGTTTGAAAATATTATGTTGGCAGATAGTAATATCAATGAACCTGCAAGTCATGGTTTTGTAAAATTCAGAATCAATCTCAAACCAAACTTATCGTCAGGAACAATTATTCAGAATACTGCAGAGATTTATTTTGATCAAAATCCTGCAGTTATTACAAATACAAAAGTCAATACCATTTTTGACTGCAGTAGCCTGCACGATGGGCTGATGGTTGATACGGAAGTATGCGATGGAACAAATCTCCACGCAGAAATTAATAATGTTTTACCCGCATCATATGTTTGGGTATTAGATGGTATAAATACACAAACCGGCGCAGATTACGACTGGTTAGCCAGTACAGCTGGCAACCTCAGTTTAACCTTGTCGGCATCCACCGTATTTTGTGAATCAAGTGATACCGTGATAACCATCATAGTAAATGAAATTCCGGTAGTTCAAATCGATGAATTCTCAAATGACACAATTTGTATTTATAGCGGACTCATACCTGTTTCAGCAATTCCTGCAGGTGGAACATTTACCGGACCCGGTATAGCAGCAACACAATTTAATCCTTCTATTGCCGGGCAAGGACAACATACTATTGCTTACACCTTTTCAGATTTGAACGGATGTGTTGGATCAGATATTCTTGAAATCTTTGTAGATGGTTGCCTTGGAAATAATGGATGGATGATTGACGGTGTTTCAATTTATCCAAACCCAACATCAGATGAAATTACAATTTACGTGAATGAAAATCCAGGTTCCATTATACATGTCTCAGTAATGGATGTTATGGGCAAAACAGTTATCAGTACTGATTTTGCCGGTGCTTCACAAAAATTATCGCTGGGACATCTTTCATCCGGAACATACGTTGTAATTATATCAACTGACTCAATCAGATACTTGCAGAAAATTGTACTTCATTAAGATTCAGTTGTACGTACTGTTTTAGCTATCATTCTGGTTTAAAATTTTTTACCTGATTATCCAGAGAGATTTATAAAAAAAAAAAGAACAGATTGTTTTTTAATTCCCCGGAAAAAAAACAAGAAAAAAAATTATGTTTAAAAAACACCCCCCCTCTTTAAAAATTTTAATTTTTTTTTTTTTTTTTCCCCCCCCCCCCCCCCCCGCGGGGAAAAAAGAGAGAGTTTTTTTTTTTTTTCTTTTCCTTCTTTTCCTTTTTTCTTTTTTTTTTTTTTTTCAATTTAGACACAAAAATTTTCCAATATGCTACTCTGCAAAGATGAATTCGAATAATTCAATACCTGACTAAATTCCAAGAACTCAGTTCTACTAACTAATATTTTTCTTTTTGGACTTGATTGTAGCTCTAATAAAATAAAAGATTTGAAAGTCAGATTGGGAAACATTGCGCATCGCCTTCATTTTTTTGTAGCAACAATTGGATACTAATTTTAACATATCTACAAAACCTCATGCTACAATTTCGCCGCAACTTTAGTCATTGAAATATTAAGCGACACAACTCGCTCTATAATCACAAAAATCGTAGATTTGAAGATAACCTTCACTAAATTGTTATTCAACAAACTAAAACCAAAATCGCTTTTCTTGTGGTCTACTCTAGTCATTTTTAGTACCCAATGTTCCATTACTTAAAAAAAATAGCGCTAATAATGATACTGATTTTTACAGTGTGCCATCTCTTGAGCAGCTGTAAAAAAATAAATAATAAATTACCGGTCTTTAAGTACCATGAAATTTCTGCGCCTAATAGTGACACCGTGCTGAGCATTTCTTTTCCAGATTTATATTGCGGATATGTTATCACAAACGCTGGTTTTTTCAAAACCATGAATGCCGGACAAAACTGGACTTTTTTAGATCAAACCAATCAAGGAATAATTCAATTTCACAACCGCAATTTTGGTGTTTTACCCAATGGTCGTATTACAACCGATGGCGGATTGACATGGACGGTTAACGCCCCTTTTGAATACGCTTGTATGACTGCCGAAGGAAAAGTTATTGCGCTGGATAAATTGTCAAAAGATTATTCACTCATGTATGAAACGGATCCGCTGGATACTGTTTTTCATTTTATTGACACCATTGGTTATTATGGACTCAATTCTGTAGTTGCTCCAAAGGTAAGCCGCATTGAAAGTCATATGGGATATATGATTATTATTCCATTGGATATTGCCTACGACCCCATCATTGGATATAGTTACAATACCCCCGGATATTTTCAACTCATGAATGATTGGACCGATGCCGAAAAACCAGTTGATATTTGCAGTGGTTTTGGTGAGTTTAAAACTTGCGGAGGACAAGGCTACATAGGCTCCGTAAATTTACCTGAAAACGAAAATGAGGCAAATGCTCTTGTATATCCAAACCGAAACTACCATGCTCATAAAAACGACTACTACTCAATTGATCGCTTTGATGATTTTTACATTGCGGTTGGACGTAACTCTATTGTAACAACCAAAGAATTTAAAAAGGAAGGCAACACATTCAAAGAAGTGCTTGATGCGGACAAAAATCCTTTCAACGAAACATTTTATATTGTTGATATCATTGATCAAAATACATTTGTAGTTGCGGCTTCTGGTGGGAAAATTTATTACGGTACATTTGACTAGTTGAGTGATTTTGGTTGCTGGATTTTTGACCTGCAATTAAAAACACAGATTCGATTTTGAACGCATTTTTTCAGCAATAGTTAATGACTATACACCTTCAAAAACTCAAAAAATTGTGAGGATGATTTGTGCAATCCAACAGCCGATGATTAGTAATTATTCGTTCAGTTCGAAGTCAGGAAAGTTTGACATTTCAAAATACAGCCGAAACTCCCGCTTGAAGTAGCTATGAATCTGCTGCATATTTTGTGAAGTCAAATTATGACTCCACAGTTAAATTGGTGATGTAGTGTGACTATAAAACTGAGTACAATAAAAATTAGAACTATTGCTATCACCAGCGAAGTCCGGAGATTTTTCATTTAAAATTTTTTCAATGCAATAAAAGGTGGACAAAAAAAAATCATGTCACAGAAAAAAATCCATGACATGATTAACGAAAAATCTATTTCCAATTAAAAAGTGACCTTCTTCACGGATTCTGTGAACGAACCAGTATCCCCAGCGATGCCAGCCTTTCCGCGATCACCTGTGCTTCCGTAAGGACAGCTGAAGCAATTACCGCCAGCACCTGCGCCGCCTCCTTGACCTGCTTTGTTATTATATACAAGTGAAAAATCTTTTGCGCCTGGATCTTTAATCAAAACAATATCTCCACCGTTTCCACCTCTGCCACCATTACCTCCTGTACCTGGTTTACCAGAATCATCACTTCCTCTTGATGTTCCGCGTTGTCCGTCACCACCGCGTCCTCCGTTTACATTTACTTCAAGACTTCCTCCTTGTGACAATTTTATATATTTTGCTGCGCCGGTAAAACCATCTACAATTTTAACGAGATAAATATCTTCATTAGTCTCTGTATGTTTTACAGTTTTAACACTGATCGTTAAAGGCGATCCATGACCTGCTGCACCGCCCGCTGCATTACCTAATCCCGGATAAGTATAACCATCTTCTCCACTTGAAAAATGTTCAAAATTGTAAGGATAACGAAGTGGAACAATTAATTCTGCAACAGCCGAACCACCATATTGTGAGCGTACTGTCATTTTAAAGATATCTCTATCCATGATGTCTGTATAGGCACCGTGAATAGTTGTTTCAGGCACATAATACTCACCGTACATACCAGGTGAATAATCTTTACGTGCTCCAGAAATTGTTCCGTTATGAAATTCAAACTCATAATCTTCAACGTACCCTTGTCCACCCAAATTTGCAGTTTTGATTTTTGATCCGTCAGCAAGCGTCGCTTCGAAGCCTAATTCAACTCCATCTAAGGTCATAACAGAAGGTGCGCCATTTGGAAAAATTATTTCAATTGAAACTACATCTTTTCCCTCCAACGTATATTTTTTACGATGCTCTGCACGTGCATTTTCTCGCGCTGTTCGATCTGCCTGAGTTTTCAATTTTGCATAATCTAAATAAGCCTGAATTTCTTTAATAGTTGCTTTATAGCTTTTTCTTGAACGAGCGCACCAATCAATTGAATTAACGGTATAGTCACTCGTATTAATAGTATAGCACACAATTGCTTTTTCGGTTAGATAAAGATTGTGCATATGATTAAATGCATAACGATCGCAAAAATAAGAACCGCTTACGCCAGACAACGGATACTTATCTTCTACCCCTTCATTACCTACCCATATTTCACTCACATAGTCGCCCTTTTTTATGAATTTTACTACCTGAGAGGTTCCCATTTTCATCATACCGTTAGCCGTTTCCGGATACCATGAAAAGTACATTTTATCAATCCACAATGCGGCAAGTTCTTGTTGACTTCGCGTCTCCACTCCTTCTGGAATTAATTCTACTGTTCCTTCAACTTTTGCAGGGTCGTGAATGGATTGACCAAAGGAATAATTAAATTGACAAGTAACCAGAATGGCACTCAATAAAACTATGAATTTCATATTCTTTTTTTTTCAAAAATCGTCGTTTCTTAAAGGACATGCAGTTTAACTTGAGCAATGGAAAAAATAGTTCAGGAACGGATAATTTAGGTTTGAAATCAAAGGTTGAAAAATTAGCGAATTCGTATTCCTCACAATTCGCCCAATGCGCTTCAACTGCTAAAATGTTGATCACATTCAAGACTTAGTGCAATAAACATTTGAACTTGAAAGTATACCCCCTAAACAGAATCAGCATCTATAACAGGGTAAATTGACAATATGTTAGACTCATTTGTCATTACATTTTGAAGAAATCTCGCCGAATATTCTCTCCTTGTGCTCGATTTTTTTAGATCAAAAGTCCTTTACGGGGCTTTAATTATCAACAATCTGGTGATTTTGCCCCTTTTTCGGAGCAAATTTTTAAAGCTCGAAAAACAAGGCATATCCCTTGTCAACAGAGGGATATAAGCAATATACAGATCCATAAAAAACCGTTGTGAATTACTCTTAATAATCTAAAAGCCCTTTCAGTGTTGTGGTTTAAAGAAAGTTATTAGATTTGACTACAACAAAATACTAAAATCAATCTTATGAACAAAAGAGAATTAATTGACGCAATCGCTAAAGGAGCTGGTGTTACTAAAGCTGATGCAGGAAGAACATTATCAGCTACACTTGATGCTATCACGAAAGCATTAAAAAAAGGTGACAGCGTTGCCTTAATTGGATTTGGAACTTTCAAAGTATCTAAACGTGCTGCTAGAAACGGAAGAAATCCACAAACAGGAAAAACTATTAAAATTGCTGCTAAAAAAGTAGCAAAATTTAAAGCTGGTGCAGCTTTGGCTAAAGCAGTAAAATAGTTAGTTCTTATTTTGATACTGGAACGGGTGGAGCAATGCTTCACCCGTTCTTTTTTTTTAAATCAACCTATACTTGCGATAATCTTCCCCACCCCTTTTAGTGTGAACGCAGCAAAGCAGTTGTTACATCTGCTCCAAATCAAATCAGTGATTTATATAACCCTATGCTTTTTGAATGTAACACTAGCGCAGTCATTTGAGGCGATCTTTGCACTCAAAATCTAACTCATGAAAACCTTACGCCTGCTCTTGGCACTCTTATTATTCACAGGATATATTACCAGTTTATCATCTTGCAGCATTACATTCAAATCAGACAATGGCAAACACAAAGGCTGGTTTAAAAATCCAAAAAATCCGCATCATCCAAAATCTACTCATCCGAAAACTCCTTCTAAAGGAAAAGGGAATGGGAAAGGAAAAAAGTAAATCACTACTTCTTGATCAAATTAAATTTCAGTCCCGCTTCAAAAGAAATATTCTTCGTCAGATAAGGATTGCCCATTATCCAGCCTTCTGTCTTACCTGATACGCCAGCGTATGCCGAAAGATTATTTTTAATGGCGTAATTTGTTTTTATCTGAAAAGCCCCTCCGTTGATTTTTTCGTTGCCGTTAAAAGATCGTGGCTGATTCCAATAATTTAAAACAAGATCCATATTCAGCTTTTCGGTAATTGAATAATTGAAAAGGCCCAGTCCAATTCCCAATCCATTGTCGTTTCTACTGGAGTAGTTATGAAAATCGACAAGCATATTCAACTTTTTATAGCTGACCGGAAGATAAAAAGCAACATCATTTCCAAAATGAGTTGGCGCATATTGCGCAAAAAAATTGAAAGCCAGATTTTGGTTTATGCGAATTTTATTTACAAAAAAGATAGCAGGATTCACAAAGTTGAGCAAGGATAGTTTCTTCTGTTTTATAAGAAAATTCTGCCCCTCTTGTGAAAGGTCAGAAAAACCAACCCGACGATTCACACCTTCTCCATTTGGAAAACTATCGCGGAAGGTAAACGGCAGATCAGGATTGTACATATCATATACCCAGGCCGTCAAATCAGCACCTGCAAAGTCACGTTGCGATGGATCTGCGTCTTCATGCTCTGGAGCAATTACTTTTACAGAATCAGAAATAGCACTGGTTGAGAATTTGAAATAATTGAATATATAATGCGCGTTATAAAGCAGCAAGGAATTTTTATAGAAGGTACGATCTGCAAAAAAATCATCGACGGTTATTTTTTGATTGAGCAAAACCTCATATTGCACACCGGCAGTGTAAGAGTATAAAAGCTGATTCAAATCATTTGCTTTTAATTCATCCAGCGTCTCATCCGAAACACCGTAAACAGTTCCATCCCATCTGCTCAAAAACCAATTACCATTTTCGGATGAAATATTTTTGACTCCCAACGCAGTGCGGTGAAATTCTTCATGCCCCCACACGCCTAATGGAACCGGCAGCTCACTTCCGTATTTCGAAAAACCTAAACCAAGCGCATATTTAAATACATGATTGGAATAAGTTCGCCACTTTTTTTCCGGATACTGATGTGGTTTAAAAATTTTATTTCCAAGCGCATCAATTCCCCAAAAAGATAATTCGTAAAGATCACGTGACCATTCAAGCGATTGATTCATGGATGGATAATAATTGGGTAAGGATGAGTTTTGCGGAAAATCAAGAACCGGCACAGTCAGTTTCAGTTTGTATGTGGTTGAATCTTGACCAAATGTATAAGCTGTGATCATGAAAATTGTAATGAATAGAAGCGTAATCTGTTTCATAAGTTAATCGTAAAGTGTTTTTATTTTTTGTATGTTTTAGTGACGATTCAAGATTGGTTTTGTTACACCCTTTTTTATAAATTAAAATCGAAAAGCTGCTCCCGCCTGAAAACCAACCCACATGGAAACATTTCCGCTTGACCAATCTTCAGTATATAGTGTGTATGGAACATTGATTGACCCATACTCACCGTCATTAAAGGCCTCGGTGACATATACGTTGAAAGCAGGGCCACCAAATACGGTAAAATATTCGCCAAGATTTCGCTGATAGGTTAGCTCTATACGACTAAGCAAATCCAGATCCCAATTGTTCCAGAAATTATCTACAATAGTGTTAGCTGAAATATCGAGCGCCATTTTATTTTTTTCGTTGAATGAGATCAGTGTCCCGATTCCATAACCGTAGGATAAAAATGAATCACCTTTATATGAACCCAGACCAAACCGGAAGGAATTATAAAATTTTTCAGCTCCTAATTTCAGCGCAACATTTCCATAAATAGATTCTCCTGCAGAAATTTCCAACGCATGATAACCATTCTTTACTATACTCAAAAATCCAATCGGAATAACGTTTTCAGACTCGCCTGCGACATTCAGAAAACCAAGCTGAAGACCATTCATGTGTTTCGCATAATTTATAAATCCAACCTGAGCGCCGCTTGTTTTTCCATGTGAGATATTGGCAATGCCGCTCAATTGAAAACCATTAAAATCTCCATTGGTGACATTTGAAATTCCGCCAATTTGAAATCCATTGACCGCACCATTGTTTAAATTTCCGATTCCTGCAATTTGTCCTCCGTCAAATGTTCCGTTTACGGTGTTTGAAATTCCGGCAATGTGAAAACCTGCTGATGAATCACCAACTACATTACTGATTCCTGCTATTAAAATTCCTTTACTGGAATCTGTAACCACATTTGCAATTCCGCTGATGATAGTTCCATTGGTTGAACCTTTGGTAATGTTTGCAATTCCTCCTACCTGAAAGCCGTTTACATCTCCGTTATTAACATTGACAAGTCCGCCAATCTCAGCTCCGTCTACCCCTCCGTTCACTCCATAAAGCGCATTCATCGAAAAATTATTTTCAATTTGAGGTGATTGAATTCCGTTTGAACCAATCGGATAAAAAAAAGTGAATTGTACAGGTCTGTTTTCACCTGAATCTTTTTCAGAATTCAATTTCAGATTTGGAAATTCGTGAATTACGACAACAGTATCCTTTTGTGTAAATCCACTTATTGTTATTGTTGTTGCGATAAGTATTGTTAGAATATTTTTTTTCATAATTTTTTATTTATTTTCCTTCATTGAAACCATACCCCTCGCCTCTCTCCAAAGGAGAGAGGAAGAAGCAGTGAGGTCTAAAATTTAATTGTGTAAACTAGATTTGGAATAAAAGAAAGTTGTGTTGATTTTTCAATCTGCCCGGTGCGTGAGTTGTAATATTCATTTACAGCAGCTTTATTGTTAGTGAGATTTTGAATATCAATTTTAATTGAATGGCTTGCTCGTGGTTTATCTAAACGATAAGTAACTCCTAAATTGATGAAGAAAATATCATCTCCTTTTGAGGCGTAAGGTTTGTTTTGAAGAACGGTGTAACCTGCGTCTTGTGAAGCTTGCAAATCAATTGGTGTATATCTGTTTCCACCAAGCAACGAGAATTTTGTATTCAAACCAATGGTGTTATTTTTTTCATCACCGAATTTGAATTCTTTCCCAAATAAAAAGTTGGCAGCATATCCGGCATCATAACGAGAATCTCTTTCAATGCCATCCAGTGCAGTATAACTTGACTGATAAAGCGATCCCGTCATCATGAAGTAATAATCATTCTGAAACGAGCGCTCCAAAGTTACCTCTGCTCCATAATTTCTGCCTGTGCCTTTGTTTACAAGATGTACATCCGGAAACCAATTTGAATAATTGATCAGTGAAAGTGAGCTTGCGGTATCATCGTGAACCGGAATATTATAGAGATGCTGATAATACAATTCTGTTTTGAATCGCAAATTTTCAGTCAATTGCAAACCATATCCTAAAACAAAATGCGCTGATTTAGTCAAACCTAAATTCATGTTCGGTTTATACTCGGTTCCATCTGTTTTTTCTTCTGTATAGAGATAGGTTGAAAGACTCTCCACTCGACTGTGCAAGCCCGCTCCTAACGAAATACTATTGGAAGGATTCAATTGCCATTTAGCGCCAACTCGTGGTTCAACTGCATAGTGATCGTTCAGAAAAAAATGTGTGTAATGCAATCCAGAGATAAAGGTGAGTTTATTATTTGCTCTGTATTTCCAGCTTGCAAATCCCTGAAGCATGGCTGAATTTCCATCACCATCCACCAGTTTGTTGAAAACACCTGTGTTGTCATAATTTTCTTCAAGAATCAAATTGTAGTTCAAATGAGTATAGATCGCACCAATCTGAATATTATTTTTTGCGTTGAATTTATGATTGAGTGTTGTTGCTATTTTAATTCGGTTATCTGTGAAGAGTTGATTTTCGGCTTTGTAAAGTGCGCTGCTGTCTGAATTCAACCAGGCTGCACTGCCTCCGTTTGACGCCGTCGTTCCGGCAATAAAACTTTTTAAATGTGTTTTCTCTCCAAAAAAATACGTGTGTTTTAATCCAACCAAACCTAAATTTGCATTAAAATCATACGTGCCATAAACCATTTCCGTCTCTTCGTCTTCATCTTTTTGAAAGATGGTACTTAAACCACCTAAGCCAACTACAGAAAATTGTCCGAATCGTTTTGTAGGCAATACAATTTTGAAAGATAAATCCTGATATTTTGGTATTCCTCCAAAATCTAAAATGCCTGCTTTATCTAACAGCGCGATGGTTGAATATCTGTAATTAAAAAGATAAGAACCAGCATAGCCAGACTTGAACGGACCCTCAAGAGTAAACTCGGTTCCCATCAAACCCAATGAAAAAGCATACTCTCTTGTTTCATTATTTCCTTGTCTGAACCGCACATCAAAAACACCTGAATAGGCATTTCCATACTCAGGCGCGAAAGCACCGGAAAAAAAATCAGAATTTGCAAGCATGGATGCGTTTAATGCATTCACTGGTCCACCTGTTCCACCTTCATTGGCAAAATGATTTGGATTTGGAATATCAATTCCTTCCAATCTCCACAAAATTCCTTTTGGTGAATTTCCACGAACAACAATATCGTTATCCCCTTCTGCATCACCTGTCACTCCTGCAAATGCGGACACCATGCGCGCAGGGTCATTAATCGCTCCTGCATAGCGTTGAGTTTCATCCACAGTAAAAGTCTGGCCGGAGACGGTAGCCATTTTATTAATTGATTCTGAATTATCCTGATCACTGCTTGAAACCGTAACCGTGTTGAGTGATTTAATATCTTCGGTCATTTCTAAATTAAGCACAAGCTCTTTTCCAGATTCAACCAAAGTTCCGGGCAAGTACACTTCCTGATATCCCATTGCTTTAATTTGAATCGTTACACGACCCACTGCAACTTTTTCAATTTTAAAATTTCCGTCTGCATCAGTAATTGCACCCTGCAATGGATCTGTCCCTACAATAATAATTTTAGCACCGACAATGGGTGTCTTGGCATCATAATCCACAATAGTTCCGCGCACGGTTTGTGTAAGCTGCGCCTGCGCAGAGGTGAATAATCCAATTAATAAAATACTTGCAAAAAATCTCAGTTTCATTGTTGTCTTTTTTTCGGTTTACAGATTTAAGACAACCGTAGATTAAGTTACCCCTAGTGAGGGTGAAAAAATATTCTAGTTCTCCTTTAAACAAAGGGAAATTTCAAAAAAAAAGTGGCAAAAGCGTAAGCCCCCACTTAAAAAATCAATCTCAGAAAAAAATTAAGTTCACTGAGTGACCGAAACTGAAACCACAACTGATTCCTGTCCTTCAAAACAAATTTTCACCGCCTTGTATTTAGTTGGCGAATCAATTTTTTCAACGTACTGAAAGATATTGAAGACACCTTTATCTGAAATGGTTTTAGTAACCGAGGTAAATTCCAGAATCAACAAATCTTCCGGTTCATTTGCTTTCTCTACCCTGGTCAATCTTGAATCAGACAAGGCCCAATTCAGATAGAGTGATCCAAGAACTCTGATTTCAAGCGGATCTCTTTTTAAATTAACCGTTGCCTCAATAGATCTGAACTCTCCTTTTTGATCAGATGCAATTATTTTTTTTGATTCATTTGTTTCCATAGTTTCTTTTTTTGTCAGCTGCAAAACTGAGTACTTCACAAATTTAAGCGCTTCCTTTTTCCCAAACAAGGTGATAAATACGGTATTTTTATGGGCAGATTTAAAAGACAAATCAAGTCATTTCGAAAGCCGATAATCATCTTAAAACCAATAGTAAAAGATTGAGGCAGTCATTGCGGGAAATACGCTTTTTGCACTAGAATTCAAGAAATTCACGTTCGCACTTTACGTTAAATCACGTGAATCTGATCTCCATAATCCTACCATTTAGCCCTACAATAATCCCTTTAAATTATTTTGACTCTCCACAAAAACAATTTGGCGGCTTAATGGTTACATTTGTAACAGTTTCAAATAAAACTAATTTCAGTGAAAGGATTAAGAGTATATGGTTTTGAGATGGCGCGAATTGCCGAGGTGTATTTAAGTACATTATCAGCAATGATGAAGCCACATGGCCTTGAGCGCAATTTTACCGCTTTGATTTATTTATGTGAACACAGCGGAACCATCACGCAAAATGAATTGGCAACGGCTTTGGGTAAAGACAAAGTATCCATAATGCGAACTGTTGATTACTTGTGTGAGCGTGATTTTTTGGTGCGCAAAGCGGATGCAGATGACCGACGTTGTCATATTCTGGAAGTAACCGCAAAGGCAAAAAAAATTCTGCCTAAAGTAGAAGCGGCTATTCAAAAAACGAATGACGTACTGTTAAAAGAATTTACCCAAAAAGAGAAAAAAGATTTCGAAAAAGGAATGCACAAACTGATGGATGTCATTAGCAGCATGCCAGAACCAGATTTCAGAATTGAAGCGATTAAACAAACAAAAAATTAATTGAATGAAGACGAATAGTTTTAATGGCGCACTTCTCATTTTCACACTGATACTATCTTCTTGCGCAGGTGATTCAGAAAAAAACGGAGAAGAAAAAAAGCCAGATCTTCAGGTAGAAGGTTTTGTTGTTTCGTCAGGTTCATTTGACAATGTACTTGCTACGACAGCCAATTTAATGGCAAGTGAGCAGGTTGAACTAAAAGCACCCATTTCAGGAGAAGTGCTTGAAATAAATTTCAAAGAGGGTCAAAAAGTAAAACAAGGACAATCCATCATTCGCATGGATGACAGAAGCTGGAAAGCACAATTGATTGGACTAAAAGCTCAACTTGCTAACGCTGAAAATGAATACAATCGAAAAAAATCTTTACTTGATGTTGAAGGCAGCAGTCAGCAAGAAGTCGATCAGGCCTACACAGCCGTTGAAATTCTGAAATCACAAATTCAGCAACTCAACATCAACATTGATTTGGCAAATGTCACTGCACCTTTTTCTGGTGTCATAGGCATGCGTAATTTCAGTAAAGGAGCCTACCTACAAGCAGGTGAGTCCATCACATTTATTACAGAAGTCAATCAGTTAAAAGTAGATTTTACAGTTGCGCAAGAGTATCAATCAAGTCTTGAAGTTGGAAAAAATATTCTGGTCGTTATAGAAGGTGATACATTGGAAGCAAAAATTTATGCCATCAATCCACAAATAAGCGCAGACTCCAGAACCATTAATTTGCGTGCGGTTTTGCCTCAATCTAAATCTGCACTCATTATGCCAGGATCGTATGCAGAAGTTTTAATATCTACCAATTTTATGGGAGATGCTATACTTATTCCTACACAAGCGGTAATTCCAGAATTGAACAAACAAACCGTTTATGTTTACAAAAATGGAAAAGCAGAAAAACGCACTGTAGAAATTGGAAATCGAACGGCAGATAAAGTTCATGTTTTAAGCGGTTTGTCAGTGGGCGATACAATCGTAACTACAGGTCTGATGCAAATTAAAGACGGTGCAAGTATCACTCTTCAATCAATCAAAAAATAAGAGCGCATGACCTTATCAGAATTAAGTATCAAGCGACCCGTTTTGGCTACAGTGTTTGCTATTGTCGTCGTTTTGTTAGGATCGGTGGCCTATCTTTCATTAGGCGTGAGAGAATATCCAAGTGTTGATCCACCGGTGGTAACGGTAACAACAAATTATCCAGGCGCCAATGCAGAAATTATTGAATCACAAATTACAGAACCTTTAGAAGAACAAATTAATAGTGTTGAAGGAGTAAAAAAATTGAGTTCAATAAGTACCGATGGACGAAGTACAATTACAATTGAATTTTTAGCATCGATTGATTTGAATGATGCTGCAAACGATGTCAGAGATAAAGTTTCGCAAGCTGTCCGAAATCTTCCACCAGATGCTGATCCACCCATTGTAAATAAGGCGGATGCCAATTCTGAAACCATTTTATCCATCACGGTTCAAAGTAAAAAACGTGACCTTCTTGATCTGACTCAAATTGGAAATAATATTTTTAAAGAGCGTCTGCAAACCATACCGGGTGTAAGTAGTATTCGAATTTGGGGAGAGAAAAAATATGCGATGCGTCTGGAACTTGATCCGGTCAAGATGCGTGAGTTGAATGTGACTCCGTTAGATATTCAGGCAGCACTCAACACCCAAAATATTGAATTACCCTCTGGAAGAATTGAAGGAACAGAAACAGAATTGACTGTACGCACAGTTGGTCTTTTACAAACTCCAGAGCAATTTGAAAATTTAGTTATTGGTCAATTTGAAAACACCTTGATTCGACTAAAAGATGTTGGCACGGTGCGTTTAGGCGCTGAAGTTGAACGATCGCTTTTGCGCGGAAACGGAGTCATCCCAATGATCGGAATTGCTTTACAACCGCAGCCGGGTTCAAATTATATTGACATTGTTGATGAAGCTTTTCGCAGATTAGAAATCATAAAAAAAGATTTACCAGAAGACATTGAACTCAACGTTGCACGTGATCTTACGATCAGCATTCGTCACGCCATTAAAGAAGTACAATCAACTATTTTATTAGCATTTTTACTTGTACTCGTAGTTATTTTTCTCTTCTTAAGAAACTGGCGCACCACACTTATTCCGATTATATTAATTCCAATTTCGTTGATTGGAACTTTTGCCGCGCTTTACCTTGCAGGATTTTCGATTAATATTTTATCCTTGCTCGGATTGGTCCTTGCTACTGGTTTAGTTGTAGATGATGCCATTGTTGTAATGGAAAATATCTACTCCAAAATTGAAGAGGGTATGCATCCGATGAAGGCCGCCTTTGAAGGATCGCGTGAAGTATTTTTTGCCGTTGTTGCTACTTCAGTAACCTTAATCTGCGTTTTTCTTCCAATCTTTTTTATGTCAGGATTAACCGGACAATTGTTCCGTGAGTTCGCTATGGTTGTGGTCAGTTCTATTGTCATTTCCACTTTTATCACGCTTTCTTTAACACCGATGATGAGCTCTAGAATGCTCAAAAAAAGCAAAAAAGAAAACGCCTTGATGCGATTCTTAGGAAGAGTTGTAGATGGAGGAACACAAAGATATACCTCGACGCTAAAAACATTTATGAAAAGGCGTTGGTTGGCGATTCCAATTTTTGCCTTAATGTTAGTTTCTGTTTTTGTGATTGGGTCCTTTTTGCATTCAGAATTAGCACCGATGGAAGATAAAAACCAACTGCGCATTGTTTCCACAGCCCCCGAAGGAACGTCGTTTGAAGCCATGGATAACTATCAGGAAAATTTGATGAAGACCCTGGACACCATTCCTGAAAAAGCATTTTTGCTTGGAGTAACTTCACCCACATTTCGCGCATCAACCGCAGCAAATTCTTCTTTTGTTTTTATGACTTTAAAACCGGCTGATGAGCGTGAAAAATCGCAAGCAGAATTAGCAGAAGAACTAAACGCCATTTTGAAAAAAATGACCTTTGCGCAATCCTTTGTTGTGCAAGAACCGACTATTCAAGCGGGCGGTGGAGGAAGTGGAAGTCTACCCATTCAATATGTTTTGCAGGCGCCAGATTTGAACAGACTAAAAGCAGTACTTCCAATATTCATGGACAGTGTTCAATCCAGTCCGGTTTTTTCAGCTTCAACAGTTGATTTGAAATTTAATAAACCCGAATTGGTTCTGACGATTAATCGTGATAAGGCTTTGCTAATGGGCGTAAATGTTGCAGATATCGCAATGACCTTACAAACTTTTTTAAGTGACCAACGCATGGGTTATTTTATGAAAGATGGAAAACAATATTACATTTTAGCACAGGCAAATCGTGAGAAAAAAAATGATCCTGCTGATTTGAATAACATAACTGTCAGAAATAATTCTGGTCAAATGATCACGCTTGACAACTTAGTGGATGTTGAATTACAAAGTCGTCCACCTTCTTTGTTGCGTTATAACAGATATACCTCCGCAACCGTTCAGGCCTCGCCTGCTGAAGGATATACGTTGGGTGATGGTATTGAAGAAATGGATCGCATTGCAGATCAGGTTTTAGATGAATCATTCAGTACAGAATTATCTGGAAGTGCAGCAGACTTTGCTGAAAGTTCAGATAGCACATCTTTAATTTTTGTATTTGCCCTTGTACTTGTTTATCTCACACTTGCTGCACAATTTGAAAGTTTCAGAGATCCATTAATTATAATGCTCACGGTGCCATTGGCATTGGCAGGAGCTATTTTTACGCTGTGGATTTTCGATCAGACCTTAAATATTTTTAGTCAAATTGGAATGATTGTTTTGATTGGTATCGTTACCAAAAACGGAATCCTGATTGTTGAATTTGCTAATCAAAAAAGAGATGCAGGAATGTCACTCAGAGACGCCGCATTTGAAGCTGCATCACAACGCTTCAGGCCCATTTTGATGACGAGTTTGTCTACTGTTTTAGGAGCACTTCCAATTGCACTTGCTTTAGGTGGATCTTCAACAAGTAGAGTTCCTATGGGGCTTGCCATCATTGGTGGTTTGCTCATTTCACTTGTACTGACTTTATATATTATTCCGGCACTCTATACGTATATCGCTTCTAAAGAAAATAAAATTATCGATGAATCAGATTATCAATAAAAAACTTGCCACGCTCTTTTTTTTGTTGCTGACAACCACATTTGGATCAGCGCAATCACTCAGTGAATTAATTCAGTTGGCACTAACGAATAACTACCAGATTCGCATTCTCAAAAATGAAGAAGCGATGGCTTCCAATTTAAATACTGTTGGTAATTCGGGACAACTACCTACTGTGATTTTGGACGGTGGAATAACAACTGCATCAAACACAACGCGTCAAGAATTTGCAGATGGTTCTTTAAAAGAAGGAAGCAACGCGCGCTCAACAAATGCTAATTTATCCTTACTTGCAAACTGGACTGTTTTTGATGGCTTTGCTGTTTACGCAAGAAAAGATCAGTTGGAATATCTTGAACAATTGGGTCAACTCAATTCCAAATTTTACATTGAACAAACCGTTGCAGATCTTGTTGTTGCATACTATCAATTGGTATTTGAAAAACAACTTTTGGCGAATCACAAATTAGCGATGACAATCTCCTCGTATCGCGTTCGATTAGAAGAAAAAAAACGCAGTGTGGGTTCTGGAAAGATGGTAGAATATGGTCAGGCAAATGTCGATTATAACACAGACAGCATTGCCTACATGGCGCAACTAAATCGCATTCAAAGTTTAGAGATTGAGCTCAACCGTATTTTATCCAATCCTCTGGAAACACCACTCACGATTGACGCTGGTGAATATACCTTTACCCCTTTGCTTCAAAAAGACACCTTACTCAATCAAACAGAAAATAACAATGCGCAACTTGAACAATTCATGTTGCAAGAATTAATTTCTGAAGCAGATCTGCGCATGGAAAAAGCAAATCGTTATCCAACCATTAATCTTTTTGCAGGCTATCAGGTGTCACAATCTACTGCCGAAGTTGGCTTCATTGAGCTCAACAGAAACATTGGCCCTGTTGTAGGTTTAAACGTAAGTTTCAATCTATACAACGGTGGAATAAATAATACGGCAATTAAAAACACCTTACTTGAAAATGAAAATGCAGAATTAAATACAGCGCAGGTCAGACAAAATCTTCAGGCGCAGGTTTACGATTTATACTTACAACATAAATCACTTGCTGATCGAATTGCTATGGCGAAAATAAATGTCGACACCATGCAAAAAGTTTACGAGATTGCTGCACAGCAATTCAGCCAGGGAGACATCAACGGCTATGAATTCAGACTCACACAACTCTCTTTGCTAAATGCGCAACTCAGTTTGAATAGTCTTCTTTTCACACTAAAAATTACTGAGATTAATTTGAATCGTATTTCTGGAACAGTTCTAAGTGCATATTTATAATAAGCATTCTACTTTCAGATCAATATTTTTAAAGATTGAACACTGAACACCGATTAACGAATATCGAATAATGAATGGACTTTCAAACCTCCATTTTTCAGTTAATGCAATATTGAACAATCAAAATTCATGACTCATTTTACCACTGTCCTCCTTTTTCCCTCGGAAAGGGGACCGAGGAGATAGGAAAAAAAACAGTATTTTTACCCGACAGCTTTTCCCTTGAAAAAAGACATCTACCTCATATCGCCACCGTTCACGCAGTTGAATACACCTTATCCGGCAACGGCCTATCTGAAAGGATTTTTAAATACAAAAGACATTTCCGCGTTTCAAAGTGATTTGGGAATTGATGTCATTCTAAAATTATTTTCAGCAGATGGTCTGAAAAAAGTATTTGACAAACTGAATAAAAAATCAGTTATTCAATCTGAAAATAGTCAACGAATTCTCGCTCTGCAAAAGGATTATCTTTCAACCATTGATTTGGTAATTGCATTTTTGCAGCATAAAAATCCAACGCTTGCGCATGCCATTTGTGAGAATGATTTTTTGCCTGAAGCATCCCGATTCAGACAACTTGATGATTTGGAGTGGGCTTTTGGAACCATGGGTCAGCAAGACAAGGCAAGGCATTTAGCGACACTCTATTTAGAAGATTTATCTGATCTAATTAAAGAAGAATTAGATCCGCATTTTGGATTTAGTCGTTATGCTGAACGTCTAGGAAGATCTGCAAGTACATTTGACGAATTAAATCAAGAACTTAAAAAACCCAATACATTCATTGATGAAATTCTGATTGAATTGCTTTCAGAAAAAATGAAATTGATTCAGCCCAAACTGGTTGCAATCTCCATTGCCTTTCCCGGAAATTTATACAGTGGATTAAAATGCGGACAATGGATTAAAAAAAATTACCCTGATACAAAAATTGCCATGGGCGGTGGCTTTGCAAACACCGAATTACGTTCACTCAGTGATATCAGAGTCTTTGATTATATTCACTTTGTGACATTGGATGATGGTGAAGCACCTATTTTACATCTGATCGAATATATCAATGGAAAAAGAAATTCAGATTCTTTAAAACGGACTTTTTTACTTGAAAATAATCAGGTGGTTTATAAAGATGGTTCAACTGAAAAAGACTATTCACAAGCAGAAACAGGAACACCTGATTACACCGATTTAAATTTGGATAAATATCTTTCTGTCATTGAACTTGCAAACCCGATGCACAGTTTGTGGAGCAATGGAAGATGGAATAAGCTCACCCTTGCGCACGGATGCTATTGGGGTAAATGTACTTTCTGTGATATTTCCCTTGATTACATTAAACGTTACGAACAAACCTCTGCACCGCTTTTGTGTGACCGCATGGAGGAATTGATCAGACAAACCGGTGAAAATGGATTTCATTTTGTAGACGAAGCAGCTCCACCAGCCCTACTGCGTGATTTAGCAATTGAAATTTTGCGGCGTGATTTAAAAGTAGTTTGGTGGACCAACATTCGTTTTGAAAAAAGTTTTACGCGTGATTTATGCCGTTTGCTCAAAGCGTCTGGATGTATTGCCATGTCTGGTGGTTTAGAGGTTGCATCGGATCGTTTGCTGCAATTGATTGATAAAGGGGTTACGGTTTCACAAGTTGCAACGGTCTGCAAAAATTTTACAGAAGCAGGAATTTTAGTTCACAGTTATTTGATGTATGGATATCCAACTCAAACGGCACAAGAAACAATCGACTCGTTAGAAATGGTGCGTCAATTATTTGAGCAAGGCATTATTCAATCAGGCTTCTGGCATCGCTTTGCAATGACAACGCATAGTCCGGTTGGAATGAATCCTTCAGCGTACAAATCCAAATTACTGCATTCTGAAATCGGAACTTTTGCAAACAATGATTTGGAATACATTGAAGAAAACGCAATTGATCATGAAATTTTCAGTGAAGGTTTGCGTGTTTCACTATATAATTATATGCACGGCACAGGCTTCGATATGCCTTTACAGGATTGGTTTGAAGAAGATGTTCCAAAAACAAAAATCTCCAGAAATTTTATTGAATCTGTTTTGAATCAATCGGAAGAAATAAATACACGCTCAAGTGCACGAATTCTATTTTTAGGTCGTTCTCCCTTATTTAAATCTGCCACTCAAATCACATTCATCAATCGTCAGGACGAACAAAGCATAAAAGTAAAAGAACCTCTTGGTAAATGGCTTCAAACTATCTTTCCAAAACTGATAATTGGCAATCACACTATTTTAACGCTCAAAGAATTCAAAGAGGATTTTGAAAAAAATAATACGGTTGAATTTGATCAATTCTGGCTTGGTGAAAGCGGTGCCTTATTACGATTGAATGGGCTTATTGTGGTTTAATTTTCCGCAGTCCTAGAGTTCAAACTGCAATCCCATCTCCAGATTAAAATACAAAATTCCTCCCGCATAATTTGGTGCTGCATACATCAGTTGAGGCTTTGCATAAACTGATAATGGCTTTTCATTTATCTGAGTGATTTTCTTTCCAAACGTTGCAAATAAAGTACCTACCATGTAATTATATCCTGCGCCAATCTTTTCAATTTCACCAGCTGGATTCAACCGATACACATCTGGTAAAAAGGTGCGCATGTATCCAAGTCCTATTCCGGTTTGGAAAAAATTACCATTTGGTTTTTCACGATTGTACTTCAATTCGGGTAAAATAAAAAGTCCGGTTTGATAGGCTTTGTGCCTGTAAAAACCAAGCGTTGGACTGAGTACCAAAGATTTTTGTTTAGTAATTGACTCACTACTTTTTTTAGTTTTATTCGTTTGCCAATTTTTCAAATCATAGTCTACACCTATTTTCAAACCCGGATGAGCAATCGACTCTCCATAATAAGAAATAGATAAAGTCTGAGGATTCAATAGCTGAGAACTTGCACTAAAAGAAATCTGCAAAAACAAAATGAACAGGACTTTTTTCATTGGATAAAGGCTTTAATAATTTGATTCAGTTTTTCGGGTTGATGCGTAAAAATCTCATGCCCTGCGTAATCAACAATTTCAATTTGTTTCAATGGTGACGGAATCTGATCATACACATATTGAAGCTCCTCTGGAACACAGATATCGTCAAATCTTCCTGTCACTAAAAGCAATTTTTGATGATCAATCGCAGCTAATTTGGTGATCATTTCATATCCTTCTTCATCTTTTAAAATAAGACTTCCCAGATTGTCATCTCCACCAAAATCAGCACCCAAATAAGCCGGAATTGGATTGTATGGTGTTCTGAAAATCTGCATATAATCTTTGAATTTCAAATCACGTTCACCATAATAAACATAGATGAGTTCTTCCACATAATTATTCCATTGATTCAAGAGCTTGTACGGTTCATCGCCAGAAATTTTTTCGATTACCGGATTTGCATCCAACCAAATCAAAACCTCATTCCATTTTTCAACATTGTTTCCGCGACTGATTTCCAAATTGGCTGAATTCATCAAAAAATCTCTACGAAATTGCCAACGCAGAACAAATGAACTTTCATCTGTAGTCACCGGTCCATTTAATGAAATGTACTTTTCAGGAATTCCTTGCTCACCATAATGAATCATGTAACGCAACGTCAAACCGCCACCAAAACTATGGCCCATCATGATAATTTCAGCACCGTACGCCTTTTTGAGAAAAGCAGAGACTACATGCAAATCCTGCACGTATATATCCAAAACACTTTCACCCAAACTAAAATTTCCTTGTCGGTTTCCTGTTCCGCGTTGCTCATAATAGGCAATCGCGTAATCCTTTTCAAGTGTGTTTTTCCAGCCCGGATAATCAATGGTAGCAAAGTCCATCGTGTTTCCCGCAGGCCCACCCTGAACAAAAAGAATAATTTTTTTACTCGCCGTATTTCCTCTTACCCAAACTGGAATTTCATAATCTCCGTTTTGAATGTGAAAGGTGTCAGATGCTTCTAATTCCGTCCGAAACTTTTCTTTGGAACAGGATAACAAAAATATACATGCCAAAAAAAGAATGGTTGCAAAAGTGATTTTCATTGTGTCATATTTCTACTATGACAATTGAAACTAAAAAGCCCCCTATGCTATTTTAAATTTATTTGACGGATTCATTAATCCGCGTTGCGGTCAATGCCAAAGCGCAATCCAACCTGAGCGCCAAACCAATACTGAAATTCAGAATCTTCATTATCAATACGAGAAAATGGTTCATAATTGATGAAGGTTGTATAAATTCCTTCGTCATTTAAATAACGTGAGGTACCAAAATTAAAATCAGGTCCTAAATAAAAAGTCAGCCATTTGGCCAGGCGAATATCCAAACTTGTTGCAATTCTGTAAAAACTATTTCCCTGAAACGAATCAAAATTATCAAACTGCACAAGGTGCGCTGAAAGTTCCGTAGTAATTGAAAGTCGTTTGCCCAATTTGGTTTTATTTCCAAGACCCAAACCGACACCAATTCGCGGACGATCGACAAAATGAATACCGAATGAATAAGTGTTATAAAGTTTATTGACGCCACTTTTAAATATCAGATTAATTGGAAAAACTTCGTTGGCCGAAATTTCAGTTGCACGATATCCTTCTTTACAGAAGCTTACTAATCCAATGGCAACACCTTTGCCAGACAAACTGGAATTTACAATACCAATCTGAACGCCATCATTTACGTTTGCGTAATTATAAAAACCTGTTATTTGTGCTCCTTGATTTACATAAGCTAAATTGACAAAACCTGAAATCTGACAACTATTTACCCCTCGTCTTGCCCAATTTCCGATTCCTGCTATCTGACCACCGTACAAGGTATCGGCAACGACGTTGTTAATGCCCGCAATTTGAAATCCGTTTGATGATCTGCGCGCAAAATTATTTATGCCTGCTAATTGCAAGCCATCAAACCCTCCGGAAATCATATTCGAAATTCCTCCTATCTGAACTCCTTCAACATGACCGCGAACCAAATTATTAATTCCGCCAACTTGCACTCCCCGAATATCATTCAAAACCACATTTGAAATTCCGCCAACTTGTACGCCGTAAATTTTTCCGCCTACTAAATTTCCAATGCCGCCAATTTGAGCGCCGTTTACATCATTTTTGGTGAGATTCAATATTCCGCCAATCTCACAACCGGCTACCCCGTTTGAATAGCCTGCAAGTACATTTAATGAAAAGTGATTTACGATGAGCCCATTTGTAGAAAGATTAGAGCCAATACCGATGGATGGTAAAAATGAAATCTGGGCTGCCCGTGTTTCTTGAATCGCTTTTAAATTTTCAGAATGAATATACGTCTCTTCAGGCACAAATTGTTTTCCAATCGGACGCTCTTCGATTGGTTTTTCAATCAACTGTACACCCGCTGATGGAAGTTTTTCAATGGTATGATCCATTGGAGAAAGTGCAATGCTGTTTTCCAGAGAAATTGTTGCAATTACCACCAAGGTGGTATCATAATATCCAAGCTTACTGAAATAAAATCCATGCATGGATTCTGTCTTTGGCAAGATTAAATGATAATTCCCATTTGCATCTGAAACACTTGCCTGACGCGCTTCCACGTCGTAGATACTTGCTCCTGAAATTGGCGCCCCAGTTGTTGCATCTGTAATTTTTCCACTGAAGTAGTAGGTGTCATTCTTATCTTCAACAATAGCCTTCACGTCATCATTTTTGAGAAGGATGATGTGATTGCCAGCTTCTTTGTAGCGGATTGATTCATTGAATAACTGTTTCAATGCATAGGCAACCGTTTGCTTTTCTATTAACAGACTAACGAGTTGCGCTTCATCTAAAATATCAGCGTTGTATGAAAATTTGAAATAGGCTTTTTGCTCAATCAATTTTAAAACACCACCCAAAGGTTTGTTTTTTACATCAACAGAAATAATCCGATTTACAATTTTAGTTCCAGCCGGATTTGGGTTTGGATTTGATTTTTCAGCCCCCACCAATGAAGCGGCAAAAGCGAAAGTCAGGAGTAGTAGAAACCTAGCAACCATTGCCTTTTAGAGTATATCCAGTTTGCTTCTTTTCAACTTCTAATCCAAAAGATGTAGTAATAATTTGCAGAATCTGATCAAGCGACTCACGCTCAAAGGAAGTCATCAAGACGCAATTTCCTGCAGCTGGATTTTCCAATTCAATTGTTGTCTCAAAAATGATTTCCAAAATCGAAATTACTTCGTTCAAAGACGTGTTATTAAAATCAAGTTTTTGATCTAACCAATAGGTTTCGTTAAAATCAAGTTCTTCTGATTTTGCTTTTGTGATTTCTCCGGTAGCGTAATTCAAGATTCCTTTTTCACCGGGTATCAAAATCACGCTCGACTTATTGGAAGTGAACTCTACCTTACCCGTTTTTACAAATAGCTCTGTGGTTGAATCACCTTCTTCAATATTAAACGAAGTTCCCAAAACTTTTACCTGTGCTTCGTTGTTCAATTCAATAATAAATGGTCTTTCAGCATCTGCTTCAATTTCAAAAAAAGCTTCTCCTTTTAATTCAACGCGACGCTCATTGTCTGCAAATTTTTCAGGATAAGTCAAACTTGAATTTTTATTCAGTGAGATAACTGATCCATCTTGCAACGTATCAATCAAAATTTCATTTTTTGCTGTCAGCGTCATCTGCTCAACAGACGAATTCATGTATTTGTAGATTCCGAAAACACCAACAAGCAAAATGGCAACAGCTGCCACTTTTAACCATGGACTCAATTTAAATACTGGAGTTTCTTTAACCTCAACAACAGGTTGTGAAATTTTATTTTTGATTTTTAACCAGGCATCTTCTGTATTAACAACAACTGGTTTTGGAGATATCTTTCCTGAAATGATCCAGGTTTTTTCCAGCTCTTCAAAGTATTTTTTATTTTCAGAAGACGACGCAATCCATTCCTCCACCGAAGTTTTTTCTTCGCCGGCAAGCTCACCGTTGATGTATGCAATCAACAGGGATTCGTTTATGTTATCTTCTCTTTTTTCCACGTCTCTTTTATTAAGACAATCTAAATCTAACTTACCCCTACCAGAGGTCGTCCATTATTTTTATGAGTACAAATAAGCTCACCAAAAAATCTTTCAGTTGCAGGCGCAAAAACTTCAGCGCCTCGCCCATTTGGTTTTCAACTGTCTTTACGCTAATCTTCAATTGATCTGCAATCTCCTGATATTTTAAACCTTCGTATCTGCTCAGAATAAAAATTCTTCGACGACCTTCGGGCAAAGCTTCTATCGCTGATTTAATTTTCAGATCCAATTCAGTTGCTTCAAACTCTTCATCAGCTGAACTGCTTGCTGAGTTCAATTCTCGCTCATTGTGTTGCTTATATTGCTCTTTAATTTTCAAATGTTTCAACTGATTTAAGCAAGCATTTTTAACCGCCGTAAACAAATACGAGCGAAGCGAATTTGGAATTTCATTTTTTTCGCGATTCTCCCAAAACTTTACAAACAAATCCTGCACTACTTCTTCTGCGGCATCCAGATCTTCCAAATACTTATTGGCAAATGCACATAACTCTCCATAATGGCTTTTGAACAAGCCCTCAAAGTCATTTAATGATATGTGTTTTGTTTGTTCCAGTGATTGCAAAGATAATTGGTCATCCTAAATTTGTTGATTAATTCAGCAGACTTTTCTATGAAATTTTAATTCAATGGAAAAGGCCCCTCTCGCTTTGGAGAGGGGATTTAGGAGTGAAGTCAATATGGTCGGACATCTCCAGAACCAGAAGTTGAAGACGTGACAATTGGATTGCCTTTATAAATCACATCACCACTTCCAGAAATATCTGAATTGAGTTTGTTGATGGCCCATACCTGCGCTTTACCCGAACCTGAAATAGTTATAGTACAATCATTGGTTGGCAGATTGAGCGTATTAATATCTCCTGAACCGCTGATTTTTGTTTTTTGAGTGGAAGCAATTTGCGTTCCTGCCAATTTAATATTTCCCGATCCTGAAATATTCATTTCATAATTGTTAGTCTGCAAACTATCCATCGTAATGTTTCCGCTTCCGCTGATATTGATATCCAGATTTGGAGCAATGAAATTATTTTTACTCACAATATCTCCGCTACCTGAAATATCAAGCTTTAAAAGTTCCGGCATGGTAACATAAATATCGATGTTATCATTGCCTTTAATGCATTTATTCTTTTTGGTATCGATACACAAAGTTGTACCATGAACTTCTGTTTGTATAACGGACATTAAGTTTTCACTGGCAGTTACACTGACTGAATAAGTTGAAGATTGTTCTACATGAACATCTGCTGAAATGCGTAAATCGATTCCGTCAAAATGATCGGTTGTGCGTTGTTCGGTGATGATGTTTCCATTTCCGTTATAACAAACGAATCCGTTTTTTTCACACGATACGAATCCGGTTAATAGGATTGCGGAAAATAAAATTGTTGATCTCATATAATTAAAAATTACTGTGTTTTTATTCAAGACAACTGGAAACTATTCTACCCCTATTCAAACCCTCATTTTTTTCAAAAAAACTCAAAGTCATTGATAATCAATTAAAAAAATCCCTAAACTGTGTCTATGAAAAAGAAACTGGTAATTGGCTTTGGCCTGCTCACTTTGATTGCTTGTAGCGGAAATCAAAATGAAAATTCAAATAATGATTTGAATACAGATACTACAGAAATCGTCGAGCCTATTAATTCATATCCAATTACAATCTTTGAATTTCCTGATCGCTGGTATGCCTTGGACGGCGGTGAAGATGGTTCAGATTATTATATTAATCAATGGTGTGATTCAGACACGCGACAAGTCTTGTTCACCAAGGACGAAAACAACGCATGGAGTTTTACTTTTAATTATGGTCAAGAACAAGGAAGTTGGGAGTTGATGAATTTTGAGGCTAACGCTATTGTATATGATTCGCTCGATTATGTAGAAGGAAGCTTTAGTCTGATTCCTTACAAAGAATCCACAACCACTGCTGATGCGGTTATCTTCTATTGGAATCGTGCTGAAAAATGGTGTGACTTCAACGGAGACGTTATTGGACTAAACCGTTTTGTCAATGAAGAGGAAAAAGATTCGTATGAATTAGTAGAAGAAGATTGTTCAGACTTTTGGGAAGAATAATCTCTTTAATTATTTCTCAGGACGCTCATTAAAAAAATAGCGTAAATCAAGCGTGAGGTAACTGCCTCTAACATTCTGGATACTCAACACGTCGCTCGAAGAATATTCATAAGACAAAGCCATTGTCATGATTGGAGCAAAAGGCAAATGATACGATGTGCCTAAATAAAAATAGCCAGCGCTTCGGGTCCGGTACTCAAATCCAAAGTTTGCAATAAAAGCTCCCTGCATTTTACTTTTATAGGCGCCTTCCATCAAAAAATAATCACCGTTTGGAATCGAAACCGGAACTGAAACATTGGACGGAAAAAAAGTCATGGCAGCTCCTAGTGACGCATTCATAAATAATTTATCTCCCAAACGAATATAAACCAAACACGAAACTGGAATTTCATAACTGACGACTGAAACATCTCCTGTGCCTTCAAAAGAAGAATCAGGAATTGCAAAATTCAACCCAAAATTTCGGTGGGTTAAATTAATTCCGGTTTCAAAACTTAAGTTATCAGTAAAACCATATCTGACAACACCTCCAAAAGAGTGACCAATTTTTTGACGAATTGATGCAACCATCTGTTCCGCACTGAAATCCTCTTCAAAGGTTCCTATAAATCGATTAGGGATAATAGGCTTGTACTGAAGTCCAAATGTAGTGACACCTTTTTGCGCAGTTGATAAAAAGCTGCACATAAAAAGGGTCGAAAGTAGAATGACTAATCGCTTTTTCATTCGACCAAGGTAGTTGTATCTTTTAAATTTGGCTCTTCTTCGTTTTGCGTTTTTTTGGAATTCTTTACATATCCAACAATGCCAATCACAATCAAAAGAGCCATTAAAATCAGTAACGAGTAACGTAGTATTTTATTTTTGACCATTGGATCTTTAAAGGCAACCGTCACTGCTGCGTTAGCCTTATTTGCTTCATCCATGCTGCTTTCAGCGATAGCATATAGGTAAACATTTCCTTCTACGTCTTTTTCAAATCGCGTTTTGTATTTATTCAATTCGGCTTCAAAAACTAAAGCCTCGGCTTCAGAATTAAAACCAAAAACAATATAATTTGGGTTTTCAGGGTGTCGTCTGTAATTGACGAGACCAAACATGCCTATATTTTTTCTACCCATGTTGTAAAATATTCAATTGGTCGGCGGTGTGATTTTGGCCATTCTAAATCAGGTTTAGGATATCCAATGTAAAAAAGCGCAAGACATTTATCCTCTGGATTCAGCTTTAAAAATTCATTCATTTCAGGTTTATAAATCAAACCAGGTGTTGACCAGAATGCACCTAAACCCCATGCCGTGCATGTTAGATACATGTTTTGAATTGCACAAGCGATTGCTTCAATTTCTTCCAATTCAGAAATTTTACTTTTTGAGTCTCGCTTTAAAGATACCGCTATAATTGCTCCCGCCATCAAAGGTCGTGATTTCAGTTTATTCAATTTCATCTCGCTGAAAGCTTCCGGGGGAGTAAGTTTTATATATGTGTCAGACAAAAAATCAGAAAGTTTTTGCAAACCCTCTTCCCTGAAAACGGTAAAAGACCACGGCTGTGTTAATCCGTGTGTAGGTGCCCAAATTGCATTGTTGAGAATTGTTTCAACTTGTTCACGATGCACCTTGCGATCCGAAAACATTTCCGGAAAAATCGTTCGGCGATCTTTTATGACAGCAGTAATTTCACTGAGGTTGTATTTCATGTGGCTTGGAAATTACTGCAAAGATATTGGATTTGGGTGGATTGGACTGAATCTTCTAAAACGAAAAAAAGGAAGTACCCCAGTGTGATACTTCCTTTCTTTTGCAAAAACTATAAAACCCAAAGAACCTGCGCTGTTATTCACAGATTCAGAACAAAGTTAAAGATATATTCTTTTACGAAATGTTAAAATCTCAAAAAAAATTCTTGCATGTCTTCTACTCGACAATAATCTTTTGAATGACTGTGGATTCGGTGGTCATTATCTGAACTAAATAAAGACCAGATTCAATCTGATTTTCTTTCAAGTCAATTAAAGTAGGCTCAGAAGTGGCAACATTTTCTAGGTGATAAACCATTCTGCCTCGCGCATCCCGAATTTCAAGTGTAACCGTTTCCGAAAGATTAGTTGTTGACCAATTGATCACAATTTGTGATGAAGCCGGATTTGGGTATAACGAATACAAATTAGCTCCGTGTTCATCCAGCGCAGAAACTTCAATCACCTCAACCGTTGACCAGGCCGTATCATTTGGACACGATCCATTAATTGCAATCAACATCACATCATACAAACCAGCAGCGCTGTATTCATGCCAAGGAGCAGCATCAGACGAGCCGCTGCCATCTCCAAAATCCCAGAAATAACCATTGGCATTGATTGAATTATTGGTGAATGTTACAAAGGCATAATCCAGATTTACACTGGTTGCGCTTTGTGTAAAAGAGGCATCTGGTAAACTTTGTGTTTCAATGGTGATGAACTGAACTTCAGTGTCTGTTCCGCCAGGACCAGTTGCTAATAATGTTACTTCATAAGTTCCGGAGACCGGAAATTGGAAATACGGATTGGCATCTGAGGAACTTGCTGGAGCAGCGCCCGGGACTGTCCATTGATAACTCGTGGCATCCTGACTTGAATTTAAAAACTGAATAGAATCTGTGATGCAAGTATACGTATTCATCACATCAAAATTTGCAACCGGTGGATTGACCGGAAGATCTAAAATCTGACCATTTGAACTGATCACATTCGATAAAAGTTCAGCACCGTTTTCTGCACGTACGTTAAAATAATAAGTTGTTCCGTAAACCAAACTTAAACCTGTGTGCGTGACAAGTGTATCGTACCAGTTGTCTGTCCAATTCACAACATCAGTAAGACCTGGGGCGGTTCCAATGGAATACCAGTAACGAGCAATGTCTGAATTTGGATCTGAAGTTGGTGTCCAGTTTGCTGACAACTCAGTATTAGAAGTCGTAGACGAAATATCTGCAGCAATTCCATCATTGATCATCAAAACATCAAGCGGTGCAGTCCAATCTACATTTGCAAGTTGTGACGAGACAGAAGAAATATTTGATGAGTTGTCAATCACAATAGATTTTATTTTTCCAGATGCAGTAGATGAATTTGTGTTTTGATATCGAATGTCCCCAGTTGCGCCAATTGTAATCAATTCACTTGTTGATCGATCATGATATACTTTCACATCATTTACATCATAGACTGCATTTCCAGATCTGAAAGAAATTGCATTGCCCGTTGTATACGGTGATGAATCAACCCATGTTAAAACAAGCACATCATTTACCCACACTTTTATGGCACCTGAATTTTTATCAAAACTCGTTTTAATATCATACCATTGATTTGGATTGATCGAATAAGATACTTCAGCTTTTAGTGTAAAAACATCACTGATCACTTCGTAAATTTCTACTTTGTTATCATCTTCTCTAAACCAAATGAAATAAGAATTACCTCTGTTGGGCAGCGCTGCGTTATCACACATAAAGTGAAAACCGGCGCGTTTATTGGTACCACCACCACTTATCTTTCCAGCGTAGTGATAGAGATAGACATCGTGATCGGTTTGATTGAGTGATGCGTAAATATTTGTATTTCCATTGCTTTCATCACTCTGATTTAAAAAGCCAGAAACCGTTGCCCAAGATCCAACCGAACTCGTCCAATCTGAATGAAGAGCCAAATCAAAATTGTCAGAAAAAAATCCGTGATCTGCATTTGCGCGCCAATCAGTTCCATCAAAATCAATGACCTGATAGGTTTGATAAAGCACACCAGTTCCACCAACATTATCAGTATCTGTAAATGAACTCGTGAAATTCGTTGTTTTCCAATTTGATAAAAACGAAACCGTTGTTGATGGTGGAATCACATCGCCGGGAACAGAACCTGAAACACTGGTCCAGTTTATTTGCCAGCCTGCTGCAACGGTTGAACAATCTGATCTGAATTCAATTAAAATACTTCCACCCGTTGAGTTTAAAGTAGATGGCAATGTAGCTCCGGTATATGTTCCAAGCAAAGGAGCACTGGTAGTGCTGCCGTTGTAGATGTATAAATAATCCCAATTATTTTCCAGATTAAAACTTAAAAAACTAAGTGAGATAGTTGCCGCACCAGCAGGTTGAATGAGGTAAAATTTTCGTTCATCGTTTTGATAATTACCTGCAGCGCCGCCGCTGTCATAAAGAGTTCCTGTACTTGATGTGTATGAAATAACAGGCGTTGTATTATTGATAAGTTGATAATAATGTTCCCAGTTCCAATTGATGCCCGGGTCAGTATGCGTTTGACTCGGATAATGTTGATGTCCTTTTATTTTTGTGCAAGAACCTAAGACATTTGAACCCGAAGTTGCAGGTCCCTGAAAAGTTCTGAGTGGATTAATTCCGTAACCACTGTTACAAATATCTTTTACCAAATTTGCTGATCCAACATACATAGCTTCAGTATACCAAGCCGGATTTGAAACATAACCTTCATGTTCAATTCCTATTGTGTAAGGATTTTCTGAACCAACATGCCAGGCTTTGTTTGCTTCATAAACCATTTGGGTAATTTGACCATCAGATGATCGCGCAACATAATGATATGAAACACTGGATGCACAATTTTGCGCCCATGAAATTGCACCTGCATAACTCCCTTGAATCGTGTGAACCGTTACAGCAGAAATTGCTGTTCCACTTCGTGATGAATAATTACAAGACGGAGCTACCACCCATAAAGCTGGCGCATACTCAAGCGATTTTAAGTTGGGTGTAAATTCATTTCCTTGTTCATCAATAACTGAATTTTCACCAATCAATACTTGTGCAGATGTAAGGACTTGAAAATTTTCTGCACCGTAAATTGCAACAAAATCAATTTCTCGTGCTGGAAAATCATATTGTGTCTGACGCAAAGGATCATTCAAAAAACGAAACACCTCGAATGTAAAACAGTTCAATGCGTAGCGGTTTGCAACATTATCATCTTTTGGGATTTCAGATAAAACGTGTAGCACAAGTTCATGCACAGAAAGATCATTTAAGTCAGCAGATAAATCAGTCAAAACAGAATTATAAGCCGCAGCATAGGCATAAATGTTTTGCTGCGGATTTGTCTTGATATCATTCACAGAAATACCAGAAAGTTGTGAGACTAAAATCAAGTTATTGTCAAAATATCCCTGACCGTTTTCTGTTAAGCCCATTACACCAGAAACTTGTGGTAGTCCTATACAGCCTTCATTATTACCAGTGATATGTGTGATTCGAGTTTGCGCATAAGCAACAGCTTCTAGCATGCCCTTTGGGATCTGAGGAAAATCGGTATAAGCAATTTGAAACTCATTTGCATAATTAGCGGACGGCAAACTTTGCGTGAATGAGTTAGTTTGAGTAAACGAATTTTGACCTAAAAGGATTAAAATAAGATAAACGTATATTTTTTGCATGAACGGGTCGATTTTATTGAGCCAAATATAGGCTAAAGCGATTCAATTCCGAACGAAAAACGATGATCTAAAATCAGAAAAACATTTTACCCGAAAGAATAACAGATTGTGAAAAAAACAGATTGCACGCTTAAAGAAACATTCGCTTAAACTCAGCTTAACAAGGGAAGCTTTCAACTATTTACTATTAATCGACATTCATCTGACGCTTAATATGCTCCGCTGTATTTTCTGAAAAACCACTCGACCGAAACTAAAACGAAAATCAGAAAAAACAACCACTTAAAATCTATGATATCATCAAATGATTTTTCCTGGTAAACAATTGTTGCCAGATTTTTGTCAGCCTTCAGATCATCTCCTAATTTTTCTAACTGATTTGGAAAGTAAAATTTGCCTCCTGAGTTCTCTGAAATATTACGCAGTAAGCGGTGATCTGCAGTCGTGTTCATCCATTCGAGTTTAATTTCTTTCACCAAAAAAGTTCCGGTTTTTACATAAGCTCTTTCCTGAAAATTTGTTTTGGCTTCCCACGTGTAGATTCCCGTTTTTAGTTTTCCGATATTGAGTTGATAGGCGTCTGCTGTTCTGAAAAAAGCAGGAGAAAACTCACGGCCTTCTTCATCTGAAAAAGTAAATATCACTTCAGGCTCGTTTATAAGTTCAAATGATTTATTGTAGAGCTCTGCACCAATAATGATTTCGTCACTTTCAGTATATTCGTTTTCAATGTTGATTCGAAACGGATCTTTGTTGTCTTTCACTGCAAGATATGTAATCAACTTGCTGAAAAACTCTTCAAAATTCAAGGTAGAATTGTTGCGCATTTGATCATACAACCTCCAGCGCCAGATCCCTTCACCCATGATCACTCCAATGCGTGATTTTTCTTTAAACGTAAAATAAATGAGCGGATCATCCAACTGAATATTTCCAATTTTTTGATAAGCCAATACATCCAAAGCATCACTGTATGATAACCCTCCAAACGGCGAGTGCAAAGGCGGAGATGATGTGATCATCTGAATAATTTTAGGCGACAAGAGAATGTCTTTGAATGCCGTATTGTGAGCAAAGCCGAGTTCTTCTGTGGAGTTGCCTGATCCGCTGAATCCAATTTTGAGCGCTTGAAGATTTCGCATATCAGTTGCAGTACCATTGATAAATAAAAACGGAACAATCCCTTTTGTTACGGCCTCATCCAAAATTGAACTTCCTTTTTGATAATTGTGAACGATAACTAAATCATATTCATTGACCTGTGTAATTTCTTTGATTGACTTTACTTCAGTCTGATAGTTCTGATTGTTGTCAATTACAAATCGCAAGGCAGCAACATCCGGATGAGGCGCATCGTGGGCAATGAGAATTTTTTGTCTTCCATCAATCACTTCGATATAAAAACTCAACTCATTATTTTTGATCGAAAACTCATCTTTGATCGTAGAAATTTTTGCTGTGTACCGCTGAAAACCTGTTCCAGATGCTTTGAGCATAAAAAGCATTTTGCCCTGACTGAAATCAGAATCAAATTTATATTCCTCACGCGCAATTTGTTTTCCATCTTTTAAAATTGAAATCTGAACTGTTTCGCCATTTGCCTTGATGCCAGAAAAAACAACCTCTACCGGAAATTCATTTCCCAAAAAAGCAATATCGTTGTGATTGACCAGATTCATTTTCACATCGCGAACTAAGTTCGTATCTCCCATTCCTACAGTATAAACCGGAATAAAACTTTTTTGTGCAACCGCATAAACCGGATTAGCCCCTGTATTATAAATTCCATCTGTAGCCAGCACAATTGCGCCGATGTTGCGATTTGAATACTGGTCAAAAATCTGCGTAAAAAGTGAAGTGATATCTGTGAATTTTCCATCAAAAGTTCCTGCAATATTATTTTGCGGAACATCTGAAAAAGAATACTCAATTACTTCATATTTTTCCTTTAATTTTTCTGAAAGATTTGCAATATCATCTAAATACTGTGTGCGATAGAATGAAGAATCTTTTGTCATTACAATAGACTCAGAATTATCCTGAGCAATAAATACAACAGGATTCTCTTTTCTCTCCTGCATGTTTTCTATGATCATTCCAATCAGTAAAAAAAGAATGAGCCAGGTAGATGCAAAACGAAAACCAGCCATGACCATTTTTACCGTTTTTGAAACCTCTTCCAGCAAACTGTCTTTGCGATAAAGCACAAAAGCATACAAAAATGCAATTGCCGTTATGAGCAGATAAAGTCCCAAATGATATTTGTTATCGAATTCCAACCCGTTTTGTTTATTGCCTAAAATTAGTAATTAGTTTGATCTGGTTTGAAAATTATTATTTCGGTATTCGGTTACAGAATTGTATTTTTACGTCATACATCATGAAGAACTTTTTTGATTTACTGCTATTAGGTTATAAAAACTACTGGAAAGGAGTTCAATTTTTGATTCGCCATAAACTCTATTGGTATGTCATATTTCCGGTAGGCTTATTTATGCTGATCTACTTATTGGGCGGCTATTTTCTGCGTGTTGAAAACAGAATCTCTCTGGAGCTCAGTCATACCGCTTCAGGAATTGACACTTTAAATGAGATGACCTGGTTTACCGCAAAAATGATTTTCATAGATTCTTTGCACATGCTATTTACCAAGTTTGCGCTTTATATCGTTGTGATAATACTGGCGCCTGTTCTTAGTTTACTGTCTGAAAAGATTGAGGAAATTATCACAGGTAACAAATATCCCTTCAGGTTTATGCAATTAGTGCATGATGTTCAACGCGGTGCTAAGATTGCCTTGCGGAATATCATGTGGGAGTATTTTTTTATTGTTCTCGTTCTGGGTCTGGCATCATTTTTTGACGGCACCGTGCGGGCAGTTCTGATTTTCTCAATCCCCATGTGTTTTGGTTTTTATTTCTATGGCTTCAGCTTCATCGATTACATCAATGAAAGACGCAGACTAAACATTCAGCAAAGTGTCTATTTCGTTTCAAGACATCGTGGATTGGCAGTTGCAATCGGAAGTATTTATTCCATCTTTTTCCTTTCGTACCATGCAGTGTTCTTTAAATTTGAAAGTCTGTCAACCGATACGGCTACACAGCTTTTGTGGGGAACGATTCTGGTAATCACCTTTAGCCTTGCAGTTATTGCACCCATCATCGCAATCACTTCAGCAACCTTGTCTATGCATGAATTGGTAGATCTTTCCAAGAATGAGTTTGCGACTAAAAAACCTGAAACACAACCAAATTCCTAAAAACCACAACGAGTCCTGCTGATTAGTATTCAAAATCATTATATTTGAATCATTCTAAAAAGTCTTATGAAAAAATTTCTCTTTGCATTGATTGTATTGATTTCCGCGTCCGCTGCATTTGCTTCAACTCCACCAGATTCTACCAATAGTATCTTTGAAAAAGGAACTGCACAGTATTTTATTACAGAAGGTCGTCGACTTTATTCCGAAGAACAATATCAATTCGCACTTGTGAAATTCAGAGAGGCACTCTCAAAAGATGCAAACAATGCCGTAGCTACCTATTGGATAGGCGAATGCCACCTCGCTATGGGCAACTATGAAAAGGCCATTGAAAATGCAGAAAAAGCACTTGCTGTTGATCCGCTCGTTTATGTCGAATCACCTTATTTGCTGGGCGTTTGTTATCATCGATTAGGCGAACTGGATAAAGCAATTGAAAACTTTACCAAACTATTAGCAACGTTGGGCGAAACCCGACTGAAAGAACTACGTGTGCAAACCTTGATAGATGAATGTAATCGCGCCAAAGAGATGATGAAGACTCCTGTCAACGTTAGCGTTCGTGCATTAGGTATGGCTATCAATTCACCTTTTGATGACTATGCTCCAACCTTATCACCAGACGGTAAATTTTTCTATTTTGTTTCTCGTCGAGCTGACAATTTAGGTGGTGGCGTCAGTGAAGGAGATAAACGTTTTTTTGAAGATATCTATGTTTGTGTCTGGAGTGATTCACTGAACGACTGGACTCCTGCAAGCAACGATGACGAAATTGTAAAACGTCTGAATTCATATGGCATGGATGCGGTAAGTTATATCGCTCCGGATGGAAAAACACTCTATCTTACCATCAACACCATGACGCTCGAAACACCTAAACCAAAAACAAAACACGCTGATATTTTTGTTTCCAAGATTAACAACAAAGGTGGGTGGAATACGCCCAGACCATTAGACAAACCAGTTCGCACTTCTTACTTTGAGGCCTCAGCAACATTTACCGGTGATGGTAAAATCATGTATTTTGTATCAGAACGAATCGGGGGCGAAGGTCGCGCAGATATCTGGATGGCAAACAAAGATGGAAATGCCTGGGCAAAACCAACCAACATGGGCAAAGTAATCAACACGTCAGGACAAGAAACTACAGTCTTTGTAACACCTGACAATAAATATTTGTTCTTCTCTTCAACCGGCCATCCGGGTATGGGCGGATATGATGTGTATGTATCTGTAAATACTGGCGGAACATGGAGTCAGCCTGTAAACTTAGGTTATCCGATAAACACCGTATCGGATGAAACACACTTTGTCTATCATCAGCAGCTAAATAAAGCGTATTACAGTACCTTCACAAATGCTGAAAATAAAGGAGTCGGCGCACGTGATATTTTTGAGATAGATATGGCTGGTTACAAGTTGCCTTAAATCGATTTTGGCTCTTTCGTTTCTTTTCACTAACTTCATGTTGAAAACATGTTAAGTCATCAATTAAGTTGCCCCTTGTTTTCTGATTACTTTAGCTGAAATTGAATTACTGGTTTGACCCCAAAAACAAACATATTTCTCTCCTTGCTGTTTCTGATGACAACAGCTGCCTATGGCAGTACAGATACCATGTCGTCAGTTTTGCGTCCCAGAATTGGCCTGGCAGTTGGAACGTTCACTTATTACGGCGAAGTTCAAAACTATCAGAAAGGTTTTACACCAACTGTAAACCGATATGGTGGAATGGCCTTTGTCAATACACCCGTTTCACGCGCATTCAATCTTGAATTTTCTGCATCTTATGGAAGATTCACCGCAAACGAACGAACACTGACACGCAATTTTAATTTCATGTCTCGCGTGCGCATGGGGTCCGTTCAGGTCTATTATAATTTCTATCCACTATTCACTAGCAGCAGAGCCCTTTTTCATCCGTATATCGGACTAGGGTTTTCATCTTTTGAGTTTTTATCTAAAACAGATTTGATGCAGGACACCTCTGGTCTTACCTATCATTATTGGTCGGATGGATCAATTATGGATATGGACGAAAATGATCCGCTGGCGGCATCTTTTGCGAAACCGCTTCAACGAGATTATACCTATGAGACTGATTTGCGCGAGCAGAATTACGACAGCCTTGGAAAATATCGTGAGCAAAGTTTCGCAATACCAGTTTCAATTGGATTTGAAATGCACTTGTCACCGCGCTGGGATTTTAGAATGGCCGCCACCTACAATTTCACTTTCACCGATTTAATTGATAATATTTCACCTGCAGGCAAAGGAATCAGACAAGGCGACCCTAAAAAAGATGCACTTTTATACTCTTACGTTTCACTTTCGTATGATTTACAATTTTCAAAGGGCACTCAGGAATCACCTTTTGAAGATGAAGATATTCCTTTGTACGCTGAATGGGATCAGAGCGATTGGGATCATGATGGTGTGATTGATGCTTTGGATGATTGCGCAGGAACTCCGCTTGAGGCTATTGTCAACAATGACGGTTGTCCGCAGGATCACGATGACGATGGTGTACCTGATTATAACGATGACGAACCAGATACTCCTGCAGGAAATTATGTAGATGAATATGGAGTAACGATCACTAAAGAACAATTCGACAGACATTGGGAATTATTCAACGACTCCACCGGTTATCTGCATGATTTTGCCGAACAAAAAACTACTGTTAAGTTTCATTCTGATGATCGTGTGACTACCAAAAATCCATATGATGTACCAAGCGGCAAAAACTACGTGATCATTGTTGGTAAGGAACATAAAGATGTAGAAGCAAACGAACTTCACAAGTATCTTGGATACAATGACTATAAAACTATTCAACGCGGAGATACTGTTTATTATGTCTTAGGGGAGTATCAAAATATTGAGGACGCAGTTGCAGCACAAACGGAGCTGGAAAATAAAGGTGTTAAGGTTGATTTGATTGGAAAAGATAATATTCGTAATGGTACGCTCACACCGGTAGATACTGCTATCATAGATAAGGTGGAGCAATACAATCTGGAAAATGGAATAACAGGACCAGATTATTCAGTGCCAACACAAGTATATCGTGTACAGATTGGGGCCTTTAAAAATAAAGTCGATACCGAATCCGCTTTTCCTGATCTGGACGTGATTCATGGAACGGGCAATGATGGAATTACTCGATATTATTCCGGCAATTTTGAAACGTATGAAGAAGCTGAAGCATATCGCAAAAAGATGGTTGCCAAAGGATATAAAAATGCCTTTGTAGTTGTTTATGAAGGCCAGGAACGTAAGACATTAGTTGAAGCAGGAGTAGATCAAAATAAACTTCCACCTAATTATGATGAGAATAAGGAGCTTTCAACTTTTGTAGAACCTAGAGATACGACTTCGCAGAATCAAATAACCAACGGTATTGACATGTCTAAAGTTCGTTACCATGTAAAAATGGCTTATACAGAAGATGCGCTGCCGACAACACTTGTAAGCACACTGTTTGATATTGGAGGAGTGAAGGGTGTGAAATCCTCTGATGGATCAACAACCTATTACAGTCAGGAGTTTAAAACCCTCGGCGATGCTGAGAATGGAATGTCAGACTATAGATCTTATGGATTGGAAAATCTGCAGATCTATGTCTACTACGATAAAAAATACTACTCGCTGGAAGAATTCAATAAACTTCTTAATCCTTAGTTGTCCCATTTTTAATTCTGCGTTAAGCAAACCCTGATCTCGTTGCGAATTCAGAACTAATTATTTTTACTGATTTTCAGGCCATTTAGCCGATATTCAACTAAAAAGAAGGGAATAGCTTAGATTACCAACACTATTTACTGAAATACCTTAATTTGATAGTGTAAATAACTTATTAACATATAAATAACAGATTTTATATCCGATTGAATCCAAAAAAACAGTAAATTCGATCATAAGAATTTTTAATAGTGATATGAAGAACATCGTTTATTATCATGATCTGTCGTCCAGCATTCGTGACGCGATCAAAAACTTTTTTCTGGAGAAGACTCCGGAAATTATTTCATTCCCCTTTAAAGGGCGCCACATGAAAGGATTTTTCTTTATGTGGGAAAACATCACCTACCTGATTATAAAGGCAGAAGTGGTTCGAAGTGGCAAACAAACCATTGAAATGAACCTGATCACTGAAGGTGTAAACGCAAGTAACTAATCTTTAAAAACGAAAAAAAAGGCCAGTCAAAATTGACTGGCCTTTTTTGTTTAATTGCTTCTGAATTATTTTTTCTTCCACTCATCAAGAGTCTCTCCAATATATTCAGTCCATCTTTTATCTTCAGCAGTTTCAGCCATCTTTTTTGCTTCTTCAGCCAATTTGATTGCTTCTTTAGTTTCACCTTTTGCATAAAGGATACGAGCCTTTAAGAAGGTATTGTTGTGTGTTTGTTTTACACCTATAGACAAATTCACATATTCCAGCGCTTTGTCGTAATCTTGCTTTGCATTGAAATAATAATTGGCTGCACTTGAATATACTTTATCCAAATCTTTTCCTTCAGCTATAGCAGCATCAATATTTGACTGAGCCGTTTTATCAGTTTCAACAGTAAAAGGAATAACAACTTTCAATTTATCCCACGCAATTACAATTGAAGCAGAAGTTGTTGTAACTTCATTGATGTCAATCAATAAAGTCTCGGTATGCGCATTGGCAATAGCCTTTACCATGAGCGTAACAACGTTTTTTGCCTCGTCATAATCACCAGTTCCCCATTGCTCAGTGTTAGAATTAAGTACAATTTTCCAATTTAAATCTTCAGCAGGAAATGCAAAAACGGAATAAGTACCTGCAGGTAAAACTTGACTTTTTTCACCTCCGAATAACATATCCTGTGTGCAAGTAATTTTTGTATTTTCATTTGCACCTAATCTCCAAATTTCGCCATACGGTAAAAGATCTCCAAAAATAACACGACCTCTTACGCTTGGTCTTGAATATTGAAGCGTGATTTTATTCAATCCAACAACATGTTCTGATTTGGAAAGTGGACTTAGTTTTGGTAATTCTTGCGCAGATATAAAACCTGCCGCAAAAATTAATCCAAGCGATGCGATTATTTTTTTCATTGTATTTGATTTAGGTGATTAATAAACTTCTTTAACATTAACAGTTTCAGCCAGCGTTTGTTTTTCTGAAACAGGATCTTTGTAATTTCTAAGTGAGAAAAAGGCAATCACCGACGCAACTAAAATTATAATAGCTGCAGCCATATAAGGTGCCCCGGGAAAATAATAAGATGCCTCTACTCCACTAAACCTTGCAAACAATGCAGTGTATAAGAGCGGGCCAATAATTGCCGTGAGACTCATTACCTGAGCAAGCGCCCCTTGTAAATTTCCTTGTTCCTTTTCTGAAACAGAATTTGAAACAATGCCTTGCACGGATGGACCTGCTATACCTCCAAGGACATAAGGAATTAATGCGATGTAAAGGATGACCGGATTAGACGCAAAACAAAATGAAATCATGCCAACAGTCCAAAAAATGAAGCCCATCAAAATCACTTTTTTACTTCCAAATTTTTTGACAAATTTTCCAATCAACACAGCTTGCACAATTGCTACAAGTACTCCAACGACGGTTAAACTGATACCTACTTGCGACTCATCCCATTGATACATTTCCATGGTGAAGAATGTCCAGGTTGATGGGATTACTTGTACGGCAAGTTGAACCGAACCAAATGCTAAAATCAAACCTAAAACTGATTTAAATCTACCTAAATGAAAAAGTGAAACACCCGGAATCAGATTCGAATATTTTATTGGCCTTCTTTTTTCAACGGGTAAAGATTCAGGAACAAAAATAAATCCGAATAAAAAATTAAGTAAGGTCAAGCCCGCCGCAATCATAAATGGAAGCTCTGGTCCCCACTTGGCAAAATACCCACCGATGGCAGGTCCTAGAATAAAACCTAAACCAAACGCAGCACCAATCAATCCAAAATTCTTTGCCTTATTTTCTTTCGAACTGACATCTGCTATATAGGCTCCAGCAACAGAAAAACTGGCACCCGCCATTCCGGCTAAAATTCTTCCAAAAAATAAAAATGTAATCGTTGGTGCAAATGCATGAAAAATATAATCAATACCCAAAACAAAAAGTGACAATAGCAACACCGGGCGTCTTCCAAATCGATCACTTAATTCTCCAACGATTGGTGCAAAAAGAAATTGCATGACAGAAAACGAAATCATGAGCAAGCCACCGTAAACCGCCGCGTCTGCTAATGTACCACCAGTAAGTTTTGTAATTAAGGTTGGCATTACCGGAATAATAATTCCAATACCAATCACGTCAACAAGAATGGTTAGAAAAATAAACGTCAAAGCCGTTTTAGTGGCCTTTCGCTGATCACCTGAATTTGAATCAAGAATATTATTTGTTGGTTGAAAAGATTCCACAAAAATTATTTAGAACAAATCTAAATCGAAATTTTCAATAGAACTTAACCAATCATCAAATAGTGAAACTATTTTCAAAAAAATTACCGTACCAAATGAATGGTTCCTTGTCCAGATTCCTGAATGCCATTAAACGATTCCAGTTCGTAGGTGTAAAAATAGACGCCTGCAGTGCACTCATTTCCTTTTGAATCTTTTCCATCCCAGACATCAGTAATCGCGTTAAGTTCATAAACAACCACGCCCCATCGATCCACAATCACACATGAAAATGTCTCAACTGAAGATGCTCTATAATCAAATGAAAAACCATCGTTTGCACCGTCACCATTTGGTGTAAAAACATTGACTGGTGTGAACGTAAAAGCATCATAGACCGTGATCAAGACGCAGGCCGTATCTGAACAACCATTTTGATTTAAGGCAACCAGACAAACATTGTATAATCCGTCATCGGTATAGGAAATATCAAAATTTTCTGAGATATCTTCACTCAAAATCCATGGCTCGCCATCAAAACCAAAATGCCAGAAAAAAGTTGTATCTGCATTTGGATCATTTAGATTTGAGTAGTTGAGTGATTGATTTTCGAAGTGAACATTAACCACCGCATTACCTTCATACTCCGCAGTGAACTCAGGAGATGCCAACGTGAAATCTGCAATCGGATTTAACGAATCAACAGTAATCGTTTTTAACAAAACACATCCATTATCATCTGTAACGGTAATCTGATAATTTCCCGGGTTTAATCCTCCCCAGGTGGTATTTGACGTGGTTGCTCCTGTTGTTAAATTCATCCACTCATAATCGTAGTCAGGGGTTCCACCAGAAGCGCCGGCGTAAACCACACCATTGCCTGATTGATACGAGAACATTCTGCAATAAGCAGGATCAGCACCAAACTGAATTAAATAAAGAGAATCTGGATAGATAATACTAAAAATAAAGGACTCAGAACATCCATTCTGATCATTGATAATAAGATTGTATGAACCCGCTCCAATATTAATTAATGAGTCTTCACCAGTTCCATTTAATCCGGATGGATTTGGACTCCAGAAATATCCAATCTGATTGTATGCTCCCGTGTAATTAAAAACGGTATCCACAAAAGCAAAGCCATCTGGAACACCATAACAAAGTGGATTTTGAACATTCAAGTTAATTGATATTTGTCCTGGATCTTCCAATAAAACAGAATCAATTATCACACACCCTAAATCATCTGTCACGGAAAAATAATACCAGCCTTCCACTAAATTATTCGCTGTATTTGAATTGGCTGTATTGACCACAGTGCCGCCAGAATTTGTAATGACAAAATCGGGACTACCATTTGCATTCACGCTGTTTACAGTCACAGATCCATCATTAAACCCAAAGCAAGTCGGATTATTGAAGCTTGACGTAGCGGTCATCAGGCAAAGATCCGAAACAATGACGTCAATGCATTCAATAACAATGCATGGCGATGTTCCCACTGCATAACAAATTTGCCAGGTACCTTCACCTGCAGTTGCCGGATTAAATGCGCCAGTAGTTGAGTTGATGCATGCTCCGCAATCTGCCGTCCACATTCCACCAGTCGGTGTTGCAGTCATGTTCTGAATTCCGGATGTCGTTCCAAAAGGTCCCGCAGCAGTTACAGTTACGGTTGGAAGATCTGTCACATTTACATTCACAATATCTGTTGAAGAACAACCCGTCAATGGATCGGTTGCAGTGACGGTATAATTCGTACTTCCTACTGCAGGCGTAAATGCAACACCGTTAGTTACACCATTGTCCCATGCAATATTTGCGGCATCCGGATTTGTAGCGGTTAATGTAACTGCAGTGCCTTCACAAACACTCTGATCAACTCCTGCTCCCACGGATGGCAACGGATCAATTGTAATTGTAAATACTTCATCTAGACCAATGCACGAACCAAAAGATGGCGTGACTGTAATTGTTCCTGTAATCGAAGATGAAGTAGTGTTATTTGCTGTAAACGATGGCAGACTTCCGCTTCCGCTTGCGGCTAAACCAATAGCGGTATTTGAATTAGTCCAGGCAAAATTTGCACCCGTCGGCGTGCTTACAAACGCATTCAACGGAACGGTTTCATTTTCACAAAACGTCAAATCAGTTTCAGCAGTGACAACCGGTGCATCATTCACTGTAATGGTAATGGTTTCCGTTTGCTCACAAACAGTAGAGAATGAAATATCATCTAAGGCAAAATCATTACCGGCAACATTTGTATTTAAGTTGGTAATACAAATTGTAGCAGAAACTGCAAGACCAGAATTCCAGGTAGTGAAAAATTCATCCCAATCGCACGTTGTTGAAGTTGCATTCAAATTTGGACCTACAGGAATTCCATTAATTGTAAATTCAAGTGTCGCAGGATTTGTAGGAAAAACAGAAGTCAGCCACGCAGAAAATAAATAATCTGTGTTAGGTGATACAGCAATTGTCTGACACCAAACAGTTGCACCAACAGTTGCTGAACCATTCACCACCATCATGTTTCCAGAGCCTGTTGTATGATCACCGCATGCTGAAAAACCTCCGTTAAAAGTAGCAGGATTTGCAATTACATTGTATTGTGCTTCGGTTGTGTTGGTTGGATTTGTGAACGTATAAGAAGAATTAAATCCAGTATTGCCCGCAGAAAAATCACCGTTGGTAATTAAGTTGGAACCCACGGTAAATGAACTAACAGAATAAGTGGTCGTAGTTATTGGACATACGGTTTGTGATGTCAATGTTGCGTCTGAGATATCTGGATCTGCCCCCCACTCAAAAAAATCACCACCTGAAACAGTAAGTGTTGCGCAATCTCCTTCACATATTGTTTCATCCGGACTCACCGCAATTGGTGTAACAGAAAGAATTGTAACCGTGACATCATCAGTAGACGTGCAGGCGCCTGAAGTCATTGTCAATGTATAGGTAGTAGTTCCTGCAGGTGTTGCAACTGGATTTAAAATTGTGCTTGATGATAAAGTTCCTCCTGGTGCCCAGGTTGGTGTTCCGGTTCCTGAACCAACTAATGTTGTAGACGTTCCTGAACAAATTGAAATATCGCTGCCCGCATTTGCAGAAGGACCTGTTGAACAGGAAAGGGTTACGTTGTCAATTCTCCAAAATTCATCACCGGCCCATGCCTGAACAGAAATACGAAGTTGGATAGAGTTTCCTCCCATAATACATCCAGTTGTGTAAAGTGTTGTTCCACCGACAACATCATCCGATTGTACAACATTTAAATCCGCACAAGGACCTGCACAAAAACTAGAATTAGAAGGTGTTTGCCAGCCTGTGCCGTCAATATTATATTCTAACTGTACCCAATCAACCGAGTTGCAGCCGGTACCGCACGCTTCCATGGTTCCCAGACTTGCTATTGAAAAACCAACCTCAATAAATGAACACGAACTAATATCAATTGAACCTGTTTCCCATGTTGCCGGTCCGTTTGTATCTTGACCTTCCAGAACTCCAGCCTCAACCTGATAATGATCTCCAGCTAAACATGCCGTGCATGTGGACGTCCAATTCACCCCACCAACATTATCAGTTCCAGTCATTGAACCATTGGCTTCATCAAAAGGTTCATTGAAGATTACTTGCGCAGTAAGATTTTGAACTGATAATCCGAACACAAAAAAAAGCGCTGCCATTTTTGTGAGTAGATAAAAACGCATTTTAAAAAATTGAATCATAAAGTATAGAAAAAGAATGCCTGAAAATAAGACGCCAAAATCTGCATGAAGTAGCGTAGAAATGAAAGAAAAAAAATCTTACAAGATTGTTTGGCACATTTAAGTTGGATCCCTTTGCGGTTTCAATACAGAACACAAGACTCTGCTATCAAGGTGAACACAAAAAGATTTCTTCCAAAATTACAACTATTCAAGCCATTGCAGGATTAAGGAAACATTAAATTTCTAACAGATTATACACGATATCAATTGATAGTCTCACGGTCGCAATCAGATCAGATTTAATTTCATACCTTAGAAGTCTCAACAACTAGATTCATGAAAATCAATTTACTATCTATTGCCTTTTTGGCGATCTCACTTTTATTTTATTTAAACCTGTTCAGTCAGGAAGTGTTCGAAGGAGCTGAAGCTGAACGATATTACACTGGAGCTGCAGTAGTGCGCACAAGTCAGTATTCAGATTTGCCTTCTTATATTCGGTTTAAACCTGAAGCACAACCTGAATCTGATCAGATCATGACTTGGTTGAGTAAAAATTTTGGTCTGGAGAACAACGTGACTTTTGAGTTGAAAAATTCAAACATTGATGGCTTAGGTTTTCAGCATTTCAGATTTCAACAAACGTATAATGGATTTGCGATTGAAGATGCAATCTGGATTGTTCATGTAAAAAACAATAAGGTAAGTTCAATGAATGGAATGATTTACAGAAATCTTTCTAGTCCGGGATCTTTTTCTCTTTCAGAATCTGCTGCTTTACAAAAAGCGCTTGATTATGTGGGTGCAGATTCCTATAAGTGGCAAATTGAAACAGAAGAAAATCATTTGAAAGTTGAGAGCGGAGATCCGGCTGCTAGCTATTATCCGGTTGCTGAAAAAGTTTATATCTCTTCAAATGATACATACCAAAATACAACGTATCGCGCAGCTTATAAATTTAATATCTATGCACATTCAGAATTGTACCGTGCGTATGTTTATGTTGATGCGATTACCGGCGAAATTATTTCAGAACAAGAATTATTGCACGACATTGATACACCGGGAACAGCGGTAACAGCTTATAGCGGTACACAACCTATTATCACAGATAGTTTCAGCGGAACATTTCGCTTACGTGAATCAGGAAGAGGTGATGGTGTGAATACCTATGATATGAATCAGGGAACCTCGTATGGTGGTTCAGTTGATTTTACAGATGCCGACAACAATTGGAATAACGTGAATGCTCAACTGGATCAATATGCAACTGATGCACATTGGGGAGCTGAAATGACTTACGATTATTTTTTCTATCAGCACAACAGAAACAGTATTGATGACAATGGTTTTGCACTAAACAGTTATGTGCATTACGATGTAAATTTTGCAAACGCATTCTGGGATGGAACACGCATGACGTACGGTGATGGTGACGGAAGCTGGGATCCTTTAACATCTTTAGACATTGCGGGTCACGAAATTACTCACGGTCTGACAACCTTTACAGCCGATTTAAATTACAGCGCAGAATCTGGCGCACTCAATGAATCGTTCAGTGATATTTTTGGAACTTCTATTGAAAATTACGCGCGACCATCCAACTGGAATTGGTTGATTGGTGAAGATATTGGTTCACCGATTCGTTCCATGTCAAATCCAAATGCATTTGGAAATCCTGACACTTATTTTGGAACAGATTGGGCTTCCTTAACCGGCGGTGATAACGGCGGTGTACACACAAACAGCGGCGTCCAAAATTTCTGGTATTATCTCATGGTACAAGGAGGATCTGGCACAAACGATCAAAGCGAAACTTATAATGTAACCGGATTGGGATTCACTGACGCCAGTGAAATTGCATTCAGAAATCTTACCGTTTATTTAACTCCAACTTCTGATTATGCAGATGCACGTTTTTATGCCATCCAATCTGCAATCGATTTATTTGGAGGATGCACTCCACAAGTTGAAACAACCACCAATGCATGGTATGCTGTTGGAGTTGGAGGCGTTTATGTTGCCACTGTTATTGCTGATTTTTCTGCACCTGTTTTGAGTTCATGCAGCGCTCCTTTCACCGTGAGTTTTACAAATTCAAGTACCAATGGAACTTCTTTTGACTGGGATTTTGGTGATGGCGGAACTAGTACAACCAATAATCCATCTCACACTTATACTGCTCCGGGGACATACACTGTAAGCTTAATTGCAGATGGTGGATCTTGCGGAACAGATGCAACAACACTCATTGATTATATCACCATCAGCAATCTTTTACCGTGCACAGTGAACATGCCATCAACAGGTACAGGAAATTTGCAGACAGCTTGTTCAGGTACTCTTTTTGACAGCGGCGGACCATCTGGAAACTATGGTGCAAATGAAGATGCTACGATTACCATTGCTCCAACCGGTGCTACAATCGTGTCGGTATCTTTTGCTTTATTTGATGTAGAGGCAGGAACTTCAGGTACAAATTGTGATTATGATTATGTGCGTGTCTATAATGGTCCCAGCACAGCATCTCCATTAATTGGGACTTACTGCAACAACAATTTACCACCTGCAACGATTAATTCCACAGGGAGTTCAATCACCATTCGTTTTCACTCAGACGGAGGTTTGGAAGAGGCCGGATTTGAAATGGACTGGAATTGTACTCTACCAACTATCCCACCCGTTGCAAATTTTGTTGCGGATGTTACGACAACCTGTAACGGTGAAATTTCATTTACTGATTTATCCACCAACGCACCCAATGCATGGGCATGGAATTTTGGTGATGGAAATACATCAACAAGTCAAAACCCTATACACGCATATGCTGCGAATGGAACTTATACCGTGCAGTTAATTGCAACCAATACTTTTGGCAACGATACTGAAATAAAAACAAACTATATTGTCGTCAATAAAGCCGCAGCGCCGGCTGTAATGGGTGATGTAATCTGTGAAAATACAACAGCAGATTTATCCGCAACGGGTCCGGGAACCTTGAATTGGTATGATGCTCCAAGTGGTGGAACGTTGCTCAACACGGGCACAAATTATACAACTGTTCCGTTAAGCACAACAACAACTTATTATGTCGAAAAAGAAATTCCGGGAACTATAAATTTTGTAGGACCAACGACAAATGCATTTGGAACTGGTGGTAATTTTAACGGAGATCAATATCAAATTTTCAATTGCACCACACCCGTCATTTTAAAATCAGTAAAAGTATACGCAAATGGCGCAGGTAATAGAACCATTCAACTGCGCAATAGTGTTGGAACAGTCTTACAAGAGGCTGTCGTAAATGTTCCGAATGGGACAAGCACGGTCACGTTAAATTTTGATGTACCTGTCGGAACAAATTTACAACTCGGTACCTTAACCGGAAGCAGTCCTTCACTTTATCGTAACAATGCAGGCGCAAGTTATCCGTATAATCTTGCGGGGCAAATCAGCATCACATCAAGCAGTGCAGGCGGTGCATTCTATTACTTCTTTTACAATTGGGAGATTGAAGAATATTCATGTTTGTCAGAACGAGCGCCTGTCATTGCAACGGTGAATCCAAATCTCGATGCAACCATCACGCCACAAAGTGGATTGTGTACAACTGATTCACCAGTTGCTCTAAATGCTGCTGATGCCGGTGGAACCTGGTCAGGTACAGGTGTGACTGGATCAACTTTTAATCCTGCAGCAGCAGGTATAGGAAATCATACCATCACGTATACTATCGCCGGACTCTGTGGATCAAGCGATACCGAAGTCATTTCAGTCTCTGATGGATTTGATGCAACCATTAATCCGGTTGCCGCTATTTGTTCAGAAGATGCCCCGATTACATTGACAGGTATTGATGCAGGAGGAACCTGGAGCGGAACAGGAATTACAAATGCTTCAACAGGTCAGTTTGATCCAATTGCTGCAGGCGCTGGATCACATGTAGTCACCTATACTTTTTCAGGTACCTGCGGTGATGTTGATACAGAAACAATCGTCGTAACACAGCAAACCGATGCAACCATTTCTGCAACTTCTGAATTGTGTTCAAACTCTTCTGCCATTAATTTAAGCGCAGCTGAAACGGGTGGACTTTGGAGTGGAACTGGAATTACAGATGGTGTCAATGGAACTTTTGATCCTTCAAATTCTGGTGTTGGATCATTCACTATTTCATATACGATTTCTGGAACATGTGGAGACTCTGATACCGAAACAATTTTAGTTTCTCAATTAGCAGATCCAACCATTAATTCAATCGCAGATTTTTGTTCTGAAGATGTTCCGGTAAACTTAAGTGCTGCAGATGCCGGTGGAACCTGGAGCGGAACTGGAATCACAAATACGTCAACCGGAATGTTTAATCCACTCATTGCAGGTGCAGGTTCGTATGTTGTGACCTACATCATTGGCGGAGCATGTGGAGGAACAGATACAGAAACGATAACGGTGAATCAACAGTCAGATGCAACCATCACACCAGTAGATGTAATTTGTAATCAGCAAGGAATCATAACACTTGACGCTGCAGAAAACGGAGGTACCTGGACAGCAGATTGCGGCGCATGTATAAATGCATCGACAGGTCAATTCAACATTGGTCTTGCAGGCATTGGAGCATGGACTGTTACTTATTCTGTTGGAACAATTTGTCCGGATACAAAAACAACTACGATTAATATAGTTGACTGTTTAGGTTTAGATGAATCATCTGCAAATGGTATTTCAATTTATCCAAATCCAACCAACAGTTTTGTAACTATTACAACGGGCAATTTGAGCGCAGGAATTATCATCATCACCGACGTGATGGGAAGAGAAATATATCGCTACAATTTTAACTCACCTACCACGCTTGTTGAATTGACATCGATCTATGCACGCGGTACTTATTTTGTTCAGATTGTGAATGAAGAGGGAACTTTGGTCGCTACTAAAAAGTTGGTGAAGCAATAAAAGAAGATTTTTTTTAACCACCGAGTTAAAGGAGTTTTGCACAGAGTTTCACTGAGTTTTTTTTCACCGATTTTTTTTCTTTGCGCCTTGGCGTCTTTGCGTGAAAAATTTCTCTTTGCGCCTTTGTGGTAATTTTTTTCAATACTCAAGATAATAGATCGTACACTCATCTGCAACTGAAACATGCACCTCGGTCCATAGTTCGCTTTCTTCATCCTTTTTACAAGAGAAGAAAACAAACATTAATGACAGAATGCCTATCAGAAAATGATGCATGCGTCAATAGAATAATTCAATAGTCTTCGTTTCTCCTTCATTTAGAGTTATATTCTTAGTGATATAACTTATCACTCCATTTCGCTTTATTTTCATCGTAAACTCATAGTCTCCTATTGGCATTTCATATTCAATTTCAGAAAACAACGAATAACATCCGGTTCTGGGCAACGGATTCCAATCTTCTGATTGATATGTTATCAACGCGTGATCCCTTTTAAACCACATCGTATCGGTAACGTCAAAACAATTTTGATTTTCAATGCTGTAAATTAATTTTGCATACGGAATTAACTCTAAATCATAGTTATGAATCTCACCCTTGTCTAAATAAGCAAATTGAGTCATTGAAATTTTATAGTATTTTTCAAAGTCGGTCGCTGCTGCAAACTCGTAAGCATATTTTGAATTCTTTTTTGCCTTCCAACCAAAATTAAATTGTCCGTTTACAAGTAATTCTTCTTTTAAAACTTCAACTTCTGAGTCTTGTAACATAAGTTTGGTTTTTCTTTCATAAACACCAACAATGATATCATTAATTGGCTCACCAGTAACGTAATTAGTTGCTGAAACATGCACCTCGGTCCATAGTTCGCTTTCTTCATCCTTTTTACAAGAGAAGAAAAGCACCGCGACTATTAGCAAACTATAAAAGGGCGTCATCTTACTGAATGATTAATTTAACATTGTGTCTGATCCCGGAAACAACCAGTTCTATAATGTATACGCCATTTTCAAGCGGAAGGTTGAGCGCCGTTTGATTTGAAACGGTATTTGAATAACATAACTTGCCCGCCAAATCATAAACCATTAGATTTGCTAGCTCGTTCTTCCCTCCACACCGCTCCCGCATTCTATCGTAAAAAACAAACATATTCTAAAAAAAATTACGCTGCGAACTTTTTTAGGTTTACATAGGGCTCCTGTCTATTAATAACTGCAAAAACTCTTGAAAGAATTTTATTTCTAATGTTGTTAAGTACTAACATTTTGTTTTTTCCTTCTGTTACTTTTTTTTCAAAGTATTCTTTTAAGTCATAATCATATTTATTTGCACTTAACGCACACATATTTAAAAGACTTTTGAGTTTTTTATCGGCCAAATTATTCACTTTGTTTCTACCATTAATACTGCTACCTGATTGATATGGAAACGGGGCAACACCTGCGTAACACGCTAATTGTCTTGCCTCTTTAAAAGCGGTAAAGTTTTTCGTGACTAACAATAAATAAATTGCTGTTTGTTTACCTACTCCTGGTACACTTTTAATGAGATTAAAATTCTTTTCTATTGTTTTATTTTCCTTGATTAAATCGCTTAATTTTTTCTCTATTTTTTCTAAGTTATTATTCAAATTTTTTAAAATACTATTGGTTGATTTAATTAAATCCTTTTGTATTTCTTTTGGTAAAAAATTCTTGTTCTCAAATTCGCGATGATACTGAGAAATGGACTTAATTATCTTTTCTCTATGAGTATACAAGAGTCTCATTTCTGTTATGTGATTTTCTGCAATGGTCGAAAGCTTTATCTTAAATCTATGACTTAATAAGTATTGGGCTATTTGTAAAGCATCTATCTTGTCACTTTTTCCTCTACTAATACCTTTGGATTTGCTAATTTCAAGAGACGGTAGTTGAGAGTAGTCAATACATAATTCGTTAAGCACAGACGCAACTAAAGCACCATATATACCGGTGTTTTCAAAACCAACAATAATATTCTTACGTTGATTTTTAATTACTTTCTTGAAGTAACTCTTGATTTCATTAACACTGTTTTTAATGACTGAATGCTTAATTCTAACCTCGTTGCAATTATCAATACCACAGATATCCAACGTTAATTTTGAGACATCAATTCCAATAAATACATCATAATTCTTCATAACTTTGGTTTAGGTAAATAAAAAGAGTTGAATTTCTTTACAGCCTTTATTAGATCTTAGAATCTATTATTCTATTTGAAGCAATTCAACAAAAGAGAGAATGTAGAGGACTAATGCGGGAGATAAGTCTTGACACTTAGCGCGAATCATAGGTCACCTCTACTTCTCTTTTAAAGATAATCTTTTTCAATTATCAATAGAATACAAAGTTTCGAATCCTTCCTCAAAAACTGATAGCGAGGCTTTGACTATTCAAGTATTTATGTCTGTAGTTGCTCGACTTTAAGGTTAAAAAAACTTTCAGCAACAGCGTTGCTCCCAACAATTTCCTTTTCTGCTCATGCTTCGTTTCAACATTTTTATAGTATTGCTACCAAATCAGCAAAATCTTTACACGCATTTTGAATACTTTTGTCTGAATGAAAAACGAGAGATTCTGTTGCTGGTCGGTTTTTAATTGCCATGCGCCAAGGAGCAATAGTTGTGCTTTCTGCGCTCATATCTGTGCTGAGCGCCCAGCCAATTATCTTTGCGATCATAAAGGATCCAGGATAATGGTTAAATAAAGCCACCCTTTCATGGTTCGTATATAAGTTATATCTGACACCCAAACTTGGGCGCTCTTTTGCGCTTCAAAAATTTCTGGCCAATTTGTTTACAACCACTGGATATTTATGTTTAGAGTCCTTTTCTTTCCTGGTAACAAACTTTTTGTTTTGAATCTGCACGTTCATTCCAATCTCTTCACTCAAATCTTGCTACCCGAGGTTTGGATGCTTTAAATCCTCGTGATTCCTAAGTTCATCTGTAATTGACGTGGACTTCCATAACTGGCTTTTGCTTTGCTCATGTATTTGTCTGATTTCAAAAAGTAACGCTCTATTCTCATTATCAAGTTTTGAATTGGAATATAATTTCGCCAAATTCATAAAATCTGCTTCTGCTTACTTTTAAAACTTTACACATCCTCTCCAACTGGAAACAACCTTTGATGATCTAATGAATTGGAAGATCCCGTTTCGCTCAAGGAGAAAGATCTTCTTTGCCTTTTTAAAATTATTTTCATAATCTCCATATCTGCCAGCTTCCTTTTAATCTGGCGATTCATTTGCTCTTCAGTCAAGCTGTTTCTTGTTCCACAAATTCAGAAAATTTGCTCTACTTGGTTTATTTCCCGTTGCGTTTGCGCCATCGATAAATAAGATCTGGTTGGAACAGAAAATTACGGTACAAATCTCCTGAATATTGCTGAGCTCTTCTGCTCAATTCAACACCTTTAATCTTGAACTCTTAGCTGTAAAATTTCTTTCTCTCATAGTATTGACTGTGTTTCATGCCGTTTTAATTTGGTTTAAAAATTTTTTGCCTACAATTCTTCCATGACAAAATTTAATCCAAAAGGATTGAGATTGAAGTTTAGTACTTTCATGTTAGTGTTTATAAGCATCACATTTAGGTGAAACACCATCACCTCTAAAACCTAATAAAAATAATCTTTTACAGCTTTTTGTAAATAGACTTGCGGATTTGAGGATCCTTTCGCGTGGCACGCACCAATTCAAATAGGTTCCTCTGCTTAAGAACAGTGACCTTTTCCAATACAACATAACTCGAAGATTTAACCATGAATTCAAACATTGATGAAACACTTTCCAAAAATCTTTTCCATTCTAAATGTAAGATATTAAATTTTGGGAAAAGATTTAGTCTTCTGATTTTCTTTTCAGGAGATACGTTAGGCGATGAATATCGCTAATACTGTGATTGAGGCGCAAAACGAATATCCCGCGCAGCGTTAAGTGAACACATCACCCACAAAAAAATCCGCCTCATTTACGAGAGCGGATTTTTCTGAAATATTAATTTAATCGGCAATCTTAATCATTCATCGAAATCAAAAATTCTTCATTCGATAAGGTGCGTTCCATTCTTTCTTTGATGAACTCCATGGCTTCAACCGGGTTCATATCGGCAAGATATTTTCTTAAAATCCAGATGCGTTGTAAAGCATCTTTTGACATCAACAAATCTTCACGACGTGTACCAGATGCCAAAATATCAATCGCCGGATAAATACGACGGTTTGAAATTTTACGATCCAATTGTAACTCCATATTACCTGTTCCTTTGAACTCTTCAAAGATTACCTCATCCATTTTAGAACCGGTATCAGTTAAAGCCGTTGCAAGAATGGTAAGTGAACCTCCATTTTCAATTTTACGCGCAGCTCCAAAAAAGCGTTTTGGTTTGTGAAGTGCGTTTGCATCCACCCCACCCGATAATACTTTTCCGGATGCTGGTTGAACAGTATTGTATGCACGTGCAAGACGTGTAATTGAATCCAATAAAATAACGACATCATGTCCGCATTCAACCATTCGTTTTGCTTTTCCAAAACAATGTTTGCAAGCTTCACGTGTTTTTCAGCAGGCTCATCAAAAGTTGATGCAACAACTTCAGCATTTACTGAACGCGCCATATCTGTTACCTCTTCTGGTCGCTCATCAATCAAAAGCACAATCAAATAAACTTCAGGATGATTAGCAGCAATTGCATTGGCGACATCTTTCAGTAAAACTGTTTTACCTGTTTTTGGTTGTGCTACAATCATACCACGCTGACCTTTTCCAATTGGCGCAAATAAATCCATTACGCGTGTTGAAATCGATTCGTTTTTATGACCGGTGATTTTGAATTTTTCATCTGGAAATAACGGCGTCAAATACTCAAACGGAACACGGTCACGCACATAACTTGGTTCACGACCGTTGATACTGTCTACACGAATCAAAGGGAAATATTTTTCACCTTCTTTTGGTGGACGAATTGCTCCACGAACCGTATCACCGCGTTTCAATCCAAATAATTTAATCTGACTTTGTGATACATAAACATCATCGGGTGATGCTAAATAATTGTAATCGGATGATATTAAAAATCCATAACCATCCAACATCACATCCAAACAACCTTCACTTACAACTAAACCATCAAAATTATATCCGTAGAAATCTTCTGCTTTTGGTTTTTGCTGATGCTGATGTTGCGGTTTATTATGTTGGTGCTGATGTTGCGGGCGCGGTTGATTCTGATTTTGATTTTGTTCACCGTTTCCGTTGGATCCTTCTTCCATTTTTGGAGCATCTGCTGGTTTGTCTTCATTGTTTGAAGCAGCAGCGCTCATCGTTGATTGATCAGTTTCAACCGGAATGATTGGATCCATTTGGTCATCTGAATCTTCAGTTGCAAAATCTGCTCCTAAATCAACAGGTGGTTTTGGTTTATTTTCTTTTTGAAAAGGTTTTTTAGAACGATCTTCAAAAGGTCTTTTTGGTGGACGATTTTCTTGTCTTGGTTTTTCTTCCTGAGATTTTTGTTCGTTTGCCTTTTCAGCGTGAACAGGTTTCTCTATTCTTTCAGTGTGAACTGGTTTTTCAGTTTTCTCAACGTGAACTGGTTTCGCAGGTCGCTCAACATGAACGGGTTTCTCTGTTTTTTCAACAGGTGCATTTCCAAACAAATCAGATGATGCAGCCGCTTCTTTTGGAGCTGCTTCAGCCGGAACACGTTTGCGTTTTGGTTTATCATCTGCTGATTCTCCAGCTGCTTTTGGTGCATCCGATGCGCCGCCAGTAATAGCAGAAATCAATTCGTTTTTTTTCATTGAATCTGTTCCCGCTACACCTAATGCCTCAGCAATTGCACGTAACTCGGGTAATTTCTTCGAGTTTAACTCAGAAAAATCAGTCATAAATAGAAATGGATAGTAATGTGATGGATAAACTTAAACTGTTGGTGATTAATTTGCCGGAATGAGTATCCCGACTCTTGAATACAGTGCAATATTAAGAATATTATTTAATCTCACGCTATTCCTGAACTTCTTTTTTAACAAGGTTTCTAACATTAATCCGTCTTAAATTGCACTTAATAGAGATTATAAAAGTTTATATTTGTTTCGATAGGACAAGCCTAGTTGCACATTATCAATGGCTAAAACAAGAAACACTTAAAATACAACACTGTGACTCTCATAAAATCAATCTCAGGAATTCGTGGAACAATTGGTGGAAAAGCAGGCGATGCACTGACACCCGTTGATACCGTAAAATTTGCAGCCGCTTACGGAACCTGGCTCAAAAAACGCTTTGCAGGAAAACCTGTGAAAGTAATTATTGGAAGAGATGCCCGCATTTCTGGTAAAATGATTTCTGATTTGGTGATTTCTACGCTACAAGGTTTAGGAATTGATGTAGTTGATTTAGATTTTTCTACAACACCTACAGTTGAAGTTGCTGTTCCTTTTGAAAATGCGCAAGGCGGAATTATCATCACAGCAAGTCACAATCCAAAACAATGGAATGCTTTAAAACTTTTGAATGAGCTGGGTGAATTTATTTCAGATAAAGACGGAAAAGATATTTTAGCGATTGCAGAAAATGAAGATTTTGATTTTGCAGATGTTGATCACTTAGGAAATGTTACCGAAATTGAAACCTACATTCAAAAACACATTCAAGCCATTTTAGATTTGAAATTAGTGAATCGTGAATTGATTCGCAGATCTACCTTTAAGGTTGTTGTGGATGGTGTAAACTCTACAGGCGGAATTTTTGTTCCCGCTTTATTGCACGCACTCGGAGTAACAGAAGTCATTGAATTATACTGTGAACCGACTGGACATTTCCCGCATAATCCAGAACCACTTCCAGAACATTTAACAGACATCATAGCAAAAGTAAAAGAGCATAAAGCAGATTTAGGAATTGTAGTGGATCCAGATGTGGATCGTTTGGCATTTGTATGTGAAGATGGAACTTTATTTGGTGAAGAATATACCTTAGTTGCCATTGCAGATTATGTTTTACAACACACGCCGGGTAATACGGTTTCCAATTTATCTTCTACGATTTCATTACGTGAGGTCACTCAAAAATATGACGGGTGTACATACACAGCCGCAGCAGTTGGTGAAGTAAACGTAGTAGCCAAAATGAAAGAAACAAAAGCAGTAATTGGTGGTGAAGGAAACGGTGGTGTGATTTATCCTGAGTTGCATTATGGTCGTGACGCCTTAGCCGGAATTGCACTCTTCCTATCACAATTAGCAAAATCACAACTCACCGTTTCAGAATTACGTGCACAATATCCAACCTACTTCATCTCAAAAAATAAAATTGAGTTGGAAGCAAGTATGAATGTCGATGCTATTTTAGAATCTGTTGCAAAAGAATATTCCAGTTTTGAAGTTGACAAAACCGACGGTGTAAAAATCTACTTCGGTTCTGAATGGGCCCACTTAAGAAAAAGTAATACCGAACCAATTATCCGCATCTATTCTGAAGCCGCAACAGAAGCCAAGGCTAATGAAATTGCGTTTAAGATTATGGATAAGATTCGAGAGTTGGTTTAGTCCCATATCTTCGCGCTCGTCTATAAGACGAGTGTGTATTTTGAAGTTTACGGGTCGTAAGTCTGCAAATGGTAGCGTTTGCAACGAGGATATTTGCGACACAATCTTGCTTGGATTTAAGATCTCTGAACAATCTAATTTTTAGTAGTGGCGTTACAAACGCCAAGGTAAGATACGCACTCGTCTTATAGACAAGCGCGAGCTCAAATTCTTCCTCGCGCTCGTTTGCAAAACGAGTGTGTATTTTTGAAGTTTACGAAATGGTAGCGTTTGCAACGCGGATAAAATTTACCCACTGTCCTTAAACACAATTCAATTCTTTTTTATTTTCGTTCTATGTCAGAGAGATATAAAGTCATCGAAAGCTCCACACCCACTTTCATTACTTTGACCACTGTTGGTTGGGTTGATTTATTTATTCGCAAACAGTACACCGATATTTTAGATGAATCAATACGATATTGTATTAAAGAAAAAGGACTCATTGTGCATGCGTATGTTTATATGACAAGTCATTTGCATTTAATCGTAAGCAGTCGCATAAATGAACTTGAAGATATTGTCAGAGATTTTAAAAAGTACACTTCAAAAAAACTTGTTGATGCCATTGACTCAATTCATGAAAGCAGAAAAGTATGGCTGATGAACAAGTTTTCCTCTGAAGCAAATCGAAGTGGTCGCGCAACAAATTACAAATTGTGGCAAGATGGTTTTCATCCGGTAATTTTGGATACCAATTTGAAAAGAGATCAACGTGTGAGATATATTCATTACAATCCCCTTGAAGCGGGATTTGTTTTTCATGAGCGTGATTGGGTTAATTCTAGTTATTTGGTTTATGAGGAGGAGTTAGCACCGAAGAATTTCCCTATAGAGCCTTTGTGGTAGTGGCGTTGCAAACGCCAAAATAAGATACACACTCGTCTTGCAGACGAGCGCGAGCTAATTGTCGAATTTTCCACTGAACATTTTTTTATTAGCGTTGCAAACGCCAAGATAAAATACACACTCGTCTTGCAGTCGAGCGCGAGCTTAAAGAAGAATTAGCACCGAAGAATTTCCCTATTGAGCCTTTGTGGTAGTGGCGTTGCAAACGCCAAAATAAGATACACACTCGTCTTGCAGACGAGCGCGAGCTTAACGAAAAAAAGACAGCCGCCCGAAAAAAATTCAGACGGCCATCTCTTGGTTTTCCTTGCATCGACATTATGCGGTTATTCTATCAATGCTTTATTGATTTAAAAGTAACAACCTCTTTTTTATCTGGCAATGATATTTGTCACTCAAAAAAAAAATCCCGATGCAAGCACCGGGATTCTTTTCAAAAAAATTGAGTCTGAATTATTGTTTCACAATTCTTCTGACAACCACGTGGTCACCTTGTTGAACTGAGATGAAATAAACAGCTGACTCTAACGAGTACAAATCAATACTCAAGTTATTGTTACCAGATTGCTGCATCACAACTCTTCCGCGTGCATCCTGAACTACAATATTGAAATCACCTTCCAACGTAACTGTAATCATTCCATTCGTTGGGTTTGGATAAATACTCAAAGCAGCGTTCAATGGATTGGTGTCAACACCCACGACTGAAATAACAGTGAATGATTGATAAGCCGAACATCCGTTAGCATCTGTTACAGTTACACCATATGATCCCGCAGCCAAACCAGTTAAGTCTTCTGAAGACGGACCGTGATCCCAAGCTGTTATGTACGGAGCAGATCCACCAGTGATGGTAACATCAATAGCACCATTTGTTGAACCGTCATCATTGGTTACTGCTCCTGCAGCAGCAGGATTAGCAAACACGGTAACGGCTACCGGTGTTGAAACAGATTGACAAGGTCCGGCTGGAGTTGTATAAGTAATGTTGTAAGTTGTCCCTGCAACACCATTTGTAATAACACCAGTAGATGCATTAATGCTTGAACCATCAGTGCCATCGTAAGTAAATGTTCCGCCAGTTGTAACCACGCCGCTGATAATGTTGATATCACCTGCACAGATATTTGTAGAAGCGAAAGTCGCCACATCAGCTGATGTTACTGTTACGGTCACCGCGTCAGTATTCGTACAAAGGTTAGCTCCTGTTCCTGTTACTGTATAAACAACTGATCCAATTGCAGGCGTAAATGCTACACTATTGGTAACACCGTTGTCCCATACATAAGATGCTGCGCCACCACCAGACAACGTCACAGCAGTACCGGTACAAACTGTTTGGTCACTACCAGCATCAACATCCGGCAAGGCATTTACTGTTAACGTGAAATTGATCGGTGTACCAGAACAAGTTCCGGTAACTGGAGTTACGGTTACGGTTCCAGTAACAGCAGAACCACCTAAACTTGTTCCGTCTCCTGCAAATGCAGCAATGTTTCCACTACCAGATGAAGCCAGACCGATTGTATTATTTGTATTTGTCCAGTTAAAAGTCGGAGCACCCGTACCCGCAAAATTGATTGCAGTGAAGTTTGCACCGTCACACACTGTTTGGTTACTGACCGCTGAAATGGTCGGCGTTGTATTTACGGTAACTGAAACTGGTGCAGATACAGACTGACAAACGCCTACCGGAGTTGTGTAAGTGATCTGATACGTTGTACCTGCAACACCATTACTAATAACACCTGTAGAAGCATCGATCGTAGCAGGAAGTGTTCCATTGAACGTAAAGGTTCCACCTGGCGTCGCAATTCCTGTTACTGTATTTGTTCCACCTGAACAATAGTTACCCGTAGTAAACTGCGGATCATCGGAAGTATTTACAAATACTGTTTGAGTACTAACATTAGCGCAGTTTGCATTAGTTGTATATTGAACAGTATAAGTTGTTCCAACAACTTCATTGGATATTTCACCGGTTGAGGCATTGATTGTAGTTCCACCACCCGGAAGCGGATTGAAAGCAAAAGTTCCACCCGGTGTTGCAATATTCACAGCACTGTTGGCAGCTCCAAAACAGAAATCAAAGAAATCAAACGATGCATTATCTAATGGATCTACTACTACTGTTGTATTTACGTTTGCCACACAACCTGTTCCGTTCGTTACAGTACAGGTATAAGACGTGGTATTTGCAGGTGTTACGTTGATTGTTGGAGTTGTTCCTAAAACTGTTGCACCATCAGACCATGAATAAGTAACTCCTCCACCAGCAGTGATGTTTGCATTTCCACCTGGGCAGATATCCTGATTCGATGAAACCGTGGCGGTTGTGAATGCCGCAGAACTTGCAACGTTGGCGACAAATGATAATTCACAATTATCACCAGGAGTTCTCACATAAACCGTATAAGATCCCGACGCAAGATTTGTAAACACGTTTGAAGTTTGCCAAGCGCCGCTGTTCAATTTGTATTCGTAGACACCTGTTCCACCTGTTGCGCCCGTTACGGTAATTTGACCGTTATTATAGCCGCATGTTGTATTGACAATTGATGCTGTAGCGGTAACAGCAGGGTTAACCGTTACTGGCAAATAAATAGCATCAGTCATGCAAGAACCATCAGCATATAAGAAAATATTATAATCTCCTGCCGGACCAGCAAATGTAAATGTAGCAGCACCTTGATCACTATCATCAATAATGGTTGTAACAGGTTCATCTGTTTGATACCAGAAATAATTTGTCACGTTGGTAGAACCTGATCCATTCACCGTGATTTCGCCACCCGGACAAACTTCATCTGAAGAGAAAGTCATATCAGCGATCGGTGCAGCACCGTTACTGAGCATCACATCCATAGCTATTGAACCTGTAATTCCGAGAAGTGTTCCATCAGTCCAGCCTAAACCATCCAGATCTAGAAAATAGGAATCGACGCCGCCAGCAATGGTATTAGTCATACCAACCAGAATCGTATCCTGCCCAGCACCGTAAAAAAGCTCAAAGCCAACCCAGAAAGTTCCGGTAACAGATGTCGGAGTTGTAAATTCAAATTCATTCCAGAAACCTTCATTGATATCGGCGATGTCAATAACTTCTGTTGCAATTACTGCCCCTGGTTCTCCAGCTGCGTTCTGATAAACATGCATTTCAATTGTTGCAGCACCTGTGCCGTACGCAATAAAGAATGGCATGCTTACTCTGCGCACTTCTGCAGTTCCTGCATAGGTAAAACGTTCAGCATATTGATACGAATACCAATTTGTTCCATCCAAATCAACGTGACCCGGCAGATTACCCCAGCCACCTGCACCTGGATTGTAGTAGTAATATCCATTAGCATCTGCATCTGCAGGATCCCAGTTTCTAAGCGTATCACAACCGGTACCTGCAGCAGGTGCTACAACCTGAATGTAGGCTGTTTGTGTTGCCGGAGTTGGATCGGTTCCAAATCCATTTGACGCCGTAAGTGTTACGTTGTAGGTTCCGACCGTTAAGAATGTTACAAAAGGATCTTGCGATGCTGCAGTTGTTCCGCTCACATAAGACCAGTTCACTCCAGCTGTTCCAGAAATCACCCAAGCCCAACCAGTAGGCACATTTGTAGATTGATCAATTAAGTTAACTGTTGCTCCTACCGGAATGATTATCGGTGAAACTATATCGGCTGTGAATGCTGAGTTTGGCGGTGTATTTGTAGGGTCACAACCTTGAGAAAGCAATAACGAGCCACGAATTCCAGTCAAAACGGTCAACATGTGTGTTGCCTGCTGGGCAGTGAACATGCACGTACAGTTCGCATAATCCATGTAGTTTTCATATTGTGTTTGAGTCGATCCGCAAGTAGTTTGACTTCCGCTGCAAGAACCAGGAAAATTGAAAGAAGGACCTTGTGTATTCGGAGTATCTGTAAAACCGTCATCCGAAGTGCAAGAGCCAGATCCACCCCAGGTATGATCTAAACCTAAATAGTGACCTACTTCATGTGTAAGTACATTTTCATTGTTCATTCCAAGATTATAATCGAGAACTATACCATCAATCGTCGATCCGGGTAACACACCACCCACTGGACGATATGCATAACCGGCAGTTCCGGAAGAAGCACCGTTAGAAATATCGCAAATCCAAATGTTCAAATAATTGTTGCGATTCCAAATTGTGGACCCACCAGTTACGGCAGATTTCATTTTGTTTTCCTCGCCATTATCAGAATCATAAAATGCTTCTGCAGTCGCAACTCTTACCACACCAGGCTCCGCTAAAGGAACACCAGTAGGCGTTTGTGTTGCAAGACAAAAATTAATATTTGCATCTGCCGGAATAAAACCAAAACCTGTTCTTGCACCGCTTGCATCTGCATTTAAAAGTTGAAAATCTTCAACCAGATCATTAAACACCTGCATGATCAAGGCGTTGGAAACGTTCTCTGCAGGTGTATTGTGAACTACGTGAAAAATTACAGAGATTGTATTGGTTCCCGGCGTTTTATTATATCCTACCGGCGCTTCTGCCGCAATTTGATTGTGATCGTCGATCACCATTTGATTAAAATTCAATCCTTGGTCAGCATAATGCTGCTCAGTGAATTCATGTGATTTACAGGTATGCGTCGATGCACCAGACAACCCAACGGTGCTAGCCGGATTAATTAACGGAGTCGTTAAGTAATGAGGGGTCAATGTTCCACCTACAGGTTGCAACACTTTTCCATCCGGGCCTTGCGCATGAACGGCAACAAACGAGCATATTGCCGCTATTGCGAAGTAGATTTTTTTCATGTAAAGGATTTTTAAGATTTATGGAAGCTAATTTAGGAAAATAAAATCAACCCCAATCAAATGTTAAGAACTTGACAAAAAGTGAATTAACAAGAAGTTAGGCGGTGCTTTGCAGGCGATGCTTTTTGAAAAACGCATCCTAATCCCACAAATAATTAATCATCACATCGTCCATGCGTTTCAGAAATAATGGATTTGGAGCACGCATGCTTTTAAAATAAACCTCTTGATATTCATTGAGATTAAATTTATGGAAGAGAGCCTTTGACATTCCATAAAGTGTATTTTTAGAAGGGTGATTCACCCTCGAAATGAACGAATCGTATTCATTGACGACCTTTTCAAATTCAAAAACTGTCATCTCATAAATCAGCGCAAACTTTTCAATGATTTTTGACCGGATTTCTTTTGCATCTTCGGCTTCAAAGTGTGCATCCAGGTATTTCAAATTGCCGGCAAGTACGATCATCATAAAACTATCCGCATACGATTCATTGATCGCTGGATCGTGTACAAAAGCAGCATCATCATTAATCATTCCGGCAATATCACCAAAACCGCTTTCTACAGCTTCATTGAGTGAATTGACAAACACGTTTGCCAACCGGTTATGGTCAAGTTTTTTCTTTACTAACAATCCAAACATAGCATTGGTTTATGCAGAATATTAGGCTAAGATAGCGGGAAGGCATATGCTCTATACGCCAACAGACGGTAGTTATTCACAGCAAAAAGTTTAGAGGAGTTAAGTTAATGTTAAGTCAGAGGTCTTTATTGCTTCCTTGACTTCACTTGTATTCCCTTTGCTTGAGCCTGTTTCAGGAGAAACTCATAGGCCTCGTTGTAATCATTTTTAATGAGGCCTTCCAGGATTGCTTCTTTGATTTCATTTTTCAGAATTCCAACAACTTTCGATGGCTCCAGACCAAAAATGTCCATGATTTGTTCACCAGTAACGGGCGGTTGAAAGTTTCGAAGATGATCTTTTTCTTCAACCGATTTTAATTTTTCACGCACACGTTCAAAGTTCTGACGATACTTTACCACCTTAAATTCATTTTTGGTAGTAATGTCTGCGTTGCACAAAGTCATCAGATCATCTATATCATCACCGGCTTCAAAAAGCAATCTTCTAATAGCAGAATCTGTTACGGCTCCGTTCACAAGAGCAATTGGTCTCAGATGCAAACGAACCAGTTTTTCAACGTACTTCATTTTAACATCCAAAGGTTGTTTCAATCGTGTAAAAATTCCTTTTACCATACGCGCGCCCAACTCCTCGTGTCCATGAAAAGTCCAGCCGACTGTCTGATGAAATTTTTTGGTTTTTGGTTTTGCAATGTCATGCAAAATGGCTGACCATCTTAACCATAAATCATCTGTATCGCTTGAAATATTATCGAGTACCTCAAGCGTGTGATAGAAATTGTCTTTATGCGATTTTCCGTTAATTGTTTCTACACCACAAAGGGCAACCATCTCTGGAAAAAACTGATGCAATAATCTTGTATCCAACAACAAACCTAAGCCACGTGAAGGTTTTTCTGAGAGGACAATTTTATTGAACTCATCCATGGTTCGTTCAATGGAAATAATTTTTAACCGCTCAGCATTTTTGGAAATTGACGACAATGAATTTTGTTCAATCTTAAATCCAAGCTGAGAGGCAAAACGAATGGCGCGCATCATTCGCAGTGGATCATCTGAATAAGTTTGATCAGGTTCTAAAGGAGTACGAATGATTTTATTTTTCAAATCTTCCAAACCTTCAAAGGGATCCAACACTTCACCAAAACTGCTTTTTGACAAACTGATGGCAAGCGCATTGATGGTAAAATCACGGCGCTTTTGATCGTCGCTCAGGGATCCACTCTCTACGATAGGTTTGCGTGAATCTCTGCTGTACGATTCTTTTCTAGCGCCTACAAATTCAATCTCAAGATCATCACAGCGAAATGCAGCCGTACCAAAATTTTTATAGTAAGCAACTTTCGTTATTTTCAGTTCATTTGCCACTTTTTCAGCAAATTCCAAACCATCACCCAATACCACAAAATCAATATCTTTTGAAGGCCTTTTCAAAATCAGATCACGCACAAAACCGCCGATCACAAAGGATGATTTTCCTTCACGCGCAGCGACATCAGACACAGCCTGAAAAACGCGATGATTTAATTTGTCTTTTAAATTCAAACTTATTTGCGGATAATTTTCAGCTCACCTTTCAAACCAATTTTAAGAATCTGAGAAGGTGTGCCTGCTTTTTGATCATGTTGCAAATTTACAACGTAATCTACTTCTTTCAGAATCTGAGGATCAATATCCTGAAATTGTTTTGGAAAAGGTTGTCCAGATATATTTGCGGATGTTGACACAATACCTGATTTAGTCCGTTGCATCAGGGCATTGCAAAAATCATGACTTGTTTTACGAATTGCAATACTCCCGTCATCTGCCAGAATTTTTTTGGAGACGCTTACACCTTTCGGATAAATAATTGTCAGCGGATTTTCTGCCATGTCCATTAAATCATAACAAATTTCAGGAATGGTATGTACGTATTTATTCAGCAAAAACTCACTGTTCACCAGAACAATAAAACTTTTTGATTCGTCTCTTTTTTTAATCGCACAGATTTTTTCAATGGCCTTATCATTGGTTGGATCGCAACCCAAACCCCAGATTGTATCTGTAGGATATAAGATTACACCGCCTTCAGAAATAACTTTTGCAGCTTTGTCAACTTCTTCTTTCACGCCGTAAAGATAAGTTTTTAGACATAAAAAAAACTGCACCGGAATCCGATGCAGTTTTCCAAATTTAAAAACGGCGGTTATTCAACCACTAATTTTTCTTGCGAGATCACGCCATCTGTTGTAACCTGGATAACGTAGATACCTGCAGGAAGTGTTGCAACATCAACAGTTACAGTTGTTGCAGGGTTATTTACTGAAAACACAACCTGACCAGCTGCATTGAAAATGTTGATTGACTCTGAAGTACCAGCTGTTGTAATCGTTAACACATTGTTAGCCGGATTAGGATAAACTGAGAAAGTAGTATTTACCATCTCTTCTGATCCTAAAAAATTAGCCGGAGTTCCTGAATAATAAACCGCAGTGTAGTTATCATTTAAAGCATCACTTGTGATATCAATTGTACCGTGCACAAAAATTGGTTGCTTATCATTTGCCAGATCGTAATATGAATAAACTGTACGTGTAACCGTTCCAGTAATAGTCATTGGAGGAAAAGGAATTGTAATTGAAGCATCCAAAATCTCTACTAGTTTAATACGCAAAATATTTGTGTGTGTGTTGCCGGATACTTTCAAGGTTCCAAAACCATCACAGGTAACTGTTCCAGTACCAGTCGAAGGAAATGTATTTCCCATAATATCAGCTTCTCCAACAATTGCATCTGTATAAGAGTCCCCTACTGCCATTGGAAAAACAATAGCTTTTAGTGGATTTGAACTATGTCTAACGATAACTTCATTACCACTTGCAGTAAATACATAACCATGAACAGTCATTGAATCAGGGCTATTTGAAAAGAAAATGGAAACCCCATTACTCAAATCATCATTGTAAGCTGCATTCGTGAAATCTGGCGCGTAAATGCTGGATGATGCATCCACAATATTATCTGGATTTGTTGCGGTTTCATAAGCCCACAAAGTATCATAATCCCAGGTTACGCCGGTACCGGTAACTGCGCTGTATGACACCGCATTACTGTCCATCACAAAATAATTTGTGCTCATTCCTAAGCCCAGGGTATCATCTACTGTAAAAGTCTGGCTCATACCAGAGAGTGCTGTCAATACACCAGAAAGAAGTAAAACTTTTTTCATAATTTATTTTTTTTTGTTTTGAATTAGTGACTAAATGTACAACTTTGCTAACGAAAGTAACAAAGAATAGGTTGGAAGGTATATTAAAGTTTTCGAAGGTTAGTTTGGCAATCGTGTTGCTCATCACACTGTTTCTGGGCTTTCAAATTAAAAATCTAAAGTTTGATTATGATTTTGAGGCATTCTTTCCGCCTGATGATCCTGAGACACAATATTTCGAAGAGCACCGGAAACGGTTTGAATCGGACAATGATTTTATATTTATTGTTGCCCGCAATGAACCAACAGTGTTTAATCACGCATTCTTAAACAAGGTAGATGCTTTTGCAGATTCATTGGCAAAAGACAGTTTGGTTCGCGGAGTTCAATGTCTGACCAATATGGAAGATTATTTAAAGACTCCGTTTTCACCGATGGTTTTTAAAACACCTTATCTAAACCTGGATGCCAACTCAGATCTTTCAAAAGATTCAGCGCGTATTTTCAACCGGGCTGAACTCAAAGGCTTTTTTATCAACGAAAAGGCAGACGGCATTTTAATTTATGTCAAACATCAACAATATCTTTCCAAAAAGAAATGTGATCTTTTAAAATCACACATAGATGACCTGCTTGCACATTTTGAGCTTACAGATTTTAAATACGCCGGCCGAACGATTGGACTTGGGTATTATATTGATAAAATGCAAAATGAAACGCTGCTCTTCATAGGGCTTTCATTTATTCTCATCATTGCATTTTTAATTTTCACCTTCAAATCACTATGGGGTGTTTGGGTTCCGCTCACAATAGTCACACTTTCCATGGTTTGGATTGTTGGTTTCATGGCACTGGTTGGCCAACCCATGAATTTAGTGTTAACTGTTTTACCTTCTATTATTTTTGTCGTTGCCATGTCTGATGTGATTCATCTTGTTTCAAAATACATGGATGAAATCAGGCTCGGAAAGAATAAATACGATGCTGTAAAAACTGCTTACAAAGAAGTTGGCCTGGCAACTTTGATGACGTCCGTAACAACGGCCATTGGATTTATCACCTTGATCACAGTGAGCATGGAGCCGGTAAGAGATTTTGGAATTTATACGGCAGTTGGTGTCATGCTGGCTTACGTGCTAACTTACACCGTTTTGCCTGGACTATTAATTCATACTAAAGCACCCAAAATTTCAGACAAAACGACAACCGAAACTACCTGGTATATTATTCTGCATAAACTATTCCGATACCTTATCCGAAAAAGAAAATTTGTATTTGGTCTTTCCATTTTTGTAGTTGGATTGAGCGTTTTCGGGACGCTGCTGGTAAAGGCAGATTATTACTTACTGGAAGATCTTAGTAAAAAAAGTTCACTCAGACAAGACTACGATTATTTTGACAAAGAGTTTATGGGTCTCAGACCATTTGAGATGGCTGTTGAAGTTAAAGATCCTCAGCGTTCAGTTTTAGATTATCAAGTATTAAAAGAGATTGATAAAGTCGAAACCTACCTCACGCAGAATTATGGAATCAAACAATGTTTCTCCATCGTCAATGTGTTAAAAATAGCCAATCGATCTGAGCACAGCGGACAAGTTGATTATTTTGTTTTGCCGGATTCAGCTTCATGTGTGAAATACATAGAGCAATTGCGAACCTTTGATAAAAGCAATATGCTTGCCTCATTTGTAGACAGCACTGAAAAATATGCGCGTATTTCCAGCACAATGGGTGATGTAGGCATGTATGAAATCAAAAAAAGAGATAAGGAACTTCACAAATTCATGTCAACCAACGTCAACTCTGAATTGGTAGAATTTAAATCTACAGGCACTGCTCATTTACTTGATCTTAACATGAGTTCCCTTTCACTCAACATGATGTACGGCTTGCTTATTTCATGTGGTTTGATTGGTCTTATTATGGGCTTTTTGTATCGATCTGTTAAGATGGTATTAATTGCACTTACTGTAAATATTTTACCGCTGCTCATGATTGGTGCGCTACTTGGTTTTGCAGGAATTGACATGAAAGTTTCGACCGCAATTATTTTCACCATTTCATTTGGAATTGCGGTTGACGACACACTTCATTTTATGAGTAGATTCCGTCTTGAACTTTCAAAAGGAAGAACGTATTTGTATGCCTTAAAACGAACTTTTTTGTCAACCGGAAAAGCAATTGTATTAACGAGCGTAATACTTTGTGCAGGATTTTTATTACTGTTGTTTTCAGATTTTCTGGGAACCTTCTACGTTGGCCTTTTAATCAGCCTTACTCTAATTTTTGCGCTTTTGGCAGACCTCTTTCTTTTACCGGTTCTGTTGATGATATTCCACAAAAAGAAATAATCAGTCAACCACAAATTCAGTCAATAATTCAGGAGCAATCGATTGCATAACACGATAAACCGGATACTGATTGTGTGTAGGTTCATAGTGATCTGATCCTTTATAAATAAAATAAAGTTGCGCAAAAGAACTGTTTGCAAAATCCGGATCTGTCTTTTCTTTTCTTCAAAAGCAATTTTAAGAGCTGGTTTGGATTCTAAAACAAGCGGTGCTTCATCTTCAAAAACGTAGGCTGAAAACCATTCTTTTTGTTGCAGAACAGCATCAAAATAATTCCAGGCCAAATAACTATCAACGGCATGCGGCTCCAATGTTTCAATCAAAAAACGAACTTTAGAATTGTTGGTTGGAATTACATAATCACCTTTTCGTAAATCTGTCTTTTTTGAATTTTTATCTACTTCAATTGAATGATGCAAATAATGTCCTTCATACGGTCCGTTGGTTGTTTCAAAATGGATGATGTCATAAACTTCAACATCGATTAATATCGTTTCATTTAATCGGAAAATTTCAACTTGATTCGCTTGCAATTTTGGAATCAACACATCCCATGCCTGGGGAATAATATAATAAGCGGGACGCTCCACATAATCGTGAGCGGTGTAGGTATTGTAGTAACGAATTTGTTTTGTAAACGGTCGGTCACGATTGTAAAATAATCGAGTTTGGCCGGTCACATCACTCATTTTATATTCAGCCTCAAATCCCATAAATGGAATGGAATCAAATTGGGTTGTATCCAACTCCCAATTCAATGGGAATTTTTTTGTCTGCGCTAAATTTTCATCCGCCTTTTTTCTAATCTCTTTTAATGCTGTGTGATTTTTTTCCATGAATTCCACAATCGTGTAAAGCAAATCATAGGTAGCAAGCATGCGCTGATCAAAAGGTTTAAGCATATGCGTTTCGGCAACAAAACCAATTGTGTTGAACAAATTTGTATAGCCCGTTGAATAGCGTGGTGTTTCTAAAAAATCAACCAAACCATCGTCCGGAATTTCTTTCATTGTTGTGACATAAGGAATCATGGGAAAACCTTTCATTTCCATTTCACTGTACAGATAAGGATTCATTGAAGTATCTACAAACTCTGCAAGAACTGGATTCATTTTATTCAGCTGACTGGTGATCAAGGTCATCACATATTGATAATCGGCGCCGTTTGAAGTATGCGTATCTATAAAAACAGCAGGCTTTAACGTGTGAAATATTTTATAAAACGCAAAGGTATTTTTGCTATCCGATTTTATAAAATCACGATTCAAATCTAAATTTTTAGAGTTGCCTCTGAAGCCATATTCAAGCGGACCGTTTTGATTGGCACGGCTGCAACAATTTCGATTGTGAGCCCCACCAATATTATAGATTGGAATGATTGCGATGATTACATTTTCAGGAATCAATTTTGAATCTGCCAACAAATCTTTGCACAATTTAATTGAAGCATCTACACCTTCAGGTTCTCCGGGATGAATAGCATTATTGATTAAAAAAACAGGTTTTAAATCAAGTTCCTTTTGTGTGAATTTTCCAGTCTTATTAATCAGAAAAAGTGAAACCGGTAATCCATAATCACTCATTCCATATTCCTGATACGTGCAAAATTTAGGGTATTTCTTAGCCATCAATTTATATTCTTGAATCGCCTCATCATAAGTATAGGTTTGATTGGAGAGATAAGGCTCATCCTGACAAAAAACATGCGCCAAACTAAAAAAAACTAAAAGACTAAAAAGATATTTCATGGTTTCAAATTATCGCTGCAGCCGAAGTTACAAATAATATGAAAGCACTTGTCTTGGAAATCCATCAGCGGCAAATCAAAGGGTGAAACCGATTACCAAATGAAACATATTTCAAGCAAAGCGCGCAAAGAATAGCAAAGGTTATGTGCTTTTTTCTTTGAGATCTTTGCGCATTTTTTTCTTTGCGGACTTTGCGTGAAACTTTAAAATCTCGAAACCAAAAGGCACCTTCCTTAGAAGATGCCTTTCACGGGGTTAAATGAAAACGTATAAATTAATCCCCCTTCACAAAAAGATATTTTGATTGATATGACTCGTAGGTGCGAACCAATAATAAATTTGATGGTGAAATTTCAGCAACCAGAAAATTGCTTGAACCGTTGAGTTGAAGATATCCGGAAGCGTCATCATAGGAATAGGAATAATACTGCTGATCGCCATCTTCTTCAATGTACATGTCACACATATTACTATTTGATGTTTCACACGATGAAAAATAATACACGGTACTGACCTCGGCAACTACATTAGATGCCTGCAATGTTCCATTTTCATAAAGTTCTGTTTTAATCAGATTCCATTTGCCCGGCAGGTAATTGGTTTCCTCAATTTCTTTGCCGCAAGACACAAATAAACTTAAAGCTACAACTAACAAAACCATCTTTTTCATTATTAAGTTGAGTTACGAATTAGAATTAGTTAATTGATTTTTTAGAACGGATGACGTTAAATCCAACACTGCATCCAATCATACCACCACCTTTTTGTGAAGAGTAGAATATATTGACTGGAATATTCAAGGCACCAGTTCTGAACGTGCGACCAAAAGCCATTAACCAACGCGTAGAGAGAACAACATTACCGCGGGCATCCATTTGTTTTGAATAGATATAATTTGTTTCAGAAATATCATGTCCTGCCAAAGCCATATCAGACTGACTCCAATAATTACCGATGGGCCCAAAAAGACTATCTGTATCAAAAAATCCCATGCTTGTTTTTGATAAGGAAAAGGTTGGGCCAAAAGCAAACTCCCATCCGCTTTTTCCAAAACGATAGCCGTTCAGGAGCGAAAAACTTGGAATGAATTTTCCTTGTTCCAATCCACTGAACATAAACAAACCTTCTACCAGCGCTGAAAAATTTTCTGTACCTACATACTGCCCTTCAAACTGATATCCGATGTTAGAAACAAAAGGGGCGATTTCTAATCCACCTTGAGCTTCTGGACGTGTTACAAATTCGTTTACGCTTCCAACTGTATAAGAAACTCCCATTCGCGGACCTGAGTTATTGATACGTCCAACGTTATTTGAAACAATCACTTCATTATTAAATGCAAGGCGTTTCAGCGTTTCAGGATCGGTAGCAATTCCATGCATATCGGCTAACACAATCCCGATCATGCGCTGAAGCTCGACTTCCTGATTATCAAATTCCATTGATTTACTTTGAGAAATTTGTCCTGATTTTACATCGATCATTTTCAAATTGACGACAATTTTATTTCCAAGTCCGTCAACATTTCCTGATAAAACAAAATCAGTCTTTAACGCCTTTCCATAATCAACCAGGCAAGTCTTTCCAAAACAACTGTCAAAGCGTTCAAGATCTTCCAATTCGTTTTTGTCAAACTGATCAAGTACTGCATACTTGTTAAGTTTTACCAATTCAAGCTGTGTCAATTTTGTTACGGTGTAAGAGCTTGCAAGTAATCCGTAACTTTTAATTGGTGCTACCACAATTGTTTGTGATTGAGCAAAGTTTAATGTCGTCATTGCGACAAAAAGGCAAATAGATTTAAGTATTGATTTCATATTTTTTTAAATTAAAAACTTGTTAATATTATAGCTCCAAAAACTGTGATTCGAACAAGTACGGCTACCATTGTACCCCCAATTGCTTTTGCAATTTTTTTTCCCCTCATTGTTTTTTTTGTTTCTTTCGTTAGCACTTCATCAGGAATGACTTGATAGGTAGAATCAATGAGAATTTCTTCCACCACTTTTTTCTCTCTTTTTGAATTTGTAAGCGCATAGATTCCATCTCCAACAATTCCCGTGAACCCAAACACAATTCCGATTCCAAATCCTACCCCAAAATCTTTTCCATTTTGGTATTTCACAATGACGTCAGCTTTCAGATCATTCATGAGCTGGTTGTAATCAGCTTCTGACATTTTTTGTTCACTCGTCTTTTCCAGCTGTACGGTATCAATTATTACAACCACGACTTGTTCAGCGGTTTGATTTGCTGAATTGTTTTCATAAGCAACCCATGGATTTTCTCCCTTTGGTGTCCAGGGATTTTCTTGCGAAAAAACAGGAATCGAAACCATTAGCAGTATCAAATAAATCAGGCTTCTCATAAAAATTCAGTGTTATTGATTAATTGCTTTGATGCGCTTATTGACATTGAACCCAATACTTGCACCGATTACTCCGCCAAACTTGTTCGATGAGTAATAAATGTTAACTGGAATATTTAGCGCACCCGATCTGAATGTGCGGCCAAAAGCCATAATCCAGTTTGCACTCAACTCTGCATTTCCTCTTTTATCAAGATGTTTCGAGTATATCGATGGATCAGGCGCCACATAAGGTTTTAAAACCTCACCTGTGAGTTGATCAAAATTGGCCGAATTTGAATGCCAGGCTTCATAATTTTTTGTTTCCCATTCACTTTCTCTGTAATAGATTCCATCCTCCTCATTTACAAAACCCGAAGTTGTTTTGCGCAGCCCAAAGCTTGGTCCAAAAGCAATTTCCCAACCCGCACTACCAAATCGAAATCCATTCAGCAAACTCAAACTTGGAATAAATTGTCCCTGTTCCATTCCGCCAATATTAAAGATGGCTTCACCCAGTGCTGAAAAATTTTCTGTCCCTATATATTGTGCTTCAAACTGATATCCGATATTGGTCATGACAGGTAAAATTTCCAATCCACCCTGACTTTCTTTTCGTGTAAAAAATTCATTCATCTCACCAACCGCTACATAAGAAAATCCAACTCTAGGACCATTGTTGTTTGCACGACCCACATTGTTTGAAGTGATCACTTCATTTTTAAATTCTAGTTGTGATTTTGTCACTGCATTAGGTTCAACGTTGTGCATTTCTTCTAAAACAATTCCAATCATTCGCTGCAACTCAGCTTCTTGATTATCAAACTCCATTGAACGGGTCATCTTAAGGGAATTGCCTTTTACATCAATCAGTTTAATCGTTACAACTATTTTAGTACCCAAACCATCGACATTTCCAGAAAGAATATAGTCGACATTTAACTTGTTTCCAATCTCAACCAAACATGTTCGTCCATAACATGTAACATAAGAAGCATCGCTTTCAATTACCTCCGCCATGTCAAATTCATCAAGCACGGTGTACTTGTTTAACTTCACTAATTCCAAACGCGCAAGTTTTGCAGCGATCTCAGGTGTAGCGTGAACACCATTGGTACTGAAATTGGTTACCGCAATTGTTTCTGCCTGCAGGCTGATTGACAGTGTCAACATCAGCAGGGTAATCATCATCCATTTTGTTTTCATACGTTTTCTATTGTTTAGTTTACTTAGATTTTTAAGGCGACTTCAAAACTGTTTTTTGTTTCGATTTCTGAGCCAAAGGTATGTGCATGATATCCCCTGCTATAATTGAATACCGCGACGCTTTGGAAATTTGTTGCGATATCCGCAAAAAACAAGTCGATCTAAAAAACATCTGCGCCAGACACCCATTTTTTGACCTTTTTTGATAGATTTTCTTTTGGCTTTTGTAGGAGTCAATCTGCTTTTAATTGAAAAAAACTACTGATTCATCAGCCTTTAACTTGCACTCCAAACATTCTGGCTAATTTTGTATCATATCATTTTGCTATGAAACTGAGACACATTTTAATTATTGGACTCTTTGTAGTCATCAATGGCCTTATCATATATGCGCTTATGAATGCCAAACCAAAGGCAATTGAAGATGATACTCAAAAAACATTTACTCCACATGTTGAAGCAAGCAAGGTGATTAATACTTCTGAAGATTTAATGGTGAGCGGATACGGTACCTTGTCTTCCTATAGTATTGTAGATGTCGCCGCAGAGGTTCAGGGAAAACTTCACCAGGGAAAAGCACTTAAGCCTGGAATAAAATTCAGAAAAGGTGATTTATTGTTTCGCATAGATGATGTTGAAGCACGATATTCAGTGAGAGCGCGCAAAAGTTCGTTCATCAATTTACTGGCGAATATGATGCCGGATATCAAAATAGATTATTCATCTGAGTTCAATAAGTGGAATGATTATCTGGCCAGCATTAAACTCAATGAATCATTGCCACAACTGCCATCCTGGAATTCAGAAAAAGAAAAAATATTTCTATCAACACGCAATGTGTTGAGCGAGTATTTCAATATTAAGAGTCTGGAAGAACAACTTCAGAAATATGCTGTCTATGCACCTTTCAGTGGAATGATTACAGAAGTGTATATGAATGATTTTTCATTTGTCAATCCAGGAACAAAAATTATCAAGATTGTAGAAACTGGCAATTTTGAAATTCCGGTTTCTGTTCCGGTAAGTCAATTAAGCATGATTGATGTTGGCACAAAATGTACAATTTATTCAACAGATGGAACAGAGCGTGGCGGTGGCTCTGTTGCGCGCATATCTGAAGTCATCAATAAAACAACACAAAGCGTTACAATCTATGTAAAACCAGGCTCTTCAGATGAACGTTATATTGAAGGTGAATATTTGCTGGTAAAAATTGATGCAAAAGTTTCTCAGAAAGGATTTCGTATCCCACTTTCAGCAATTAATGAGGGACAAGTCTTCACGTATAATCCTTCAGATTCCTTGTTGCGCAAAAAACCAATTCTTATACTCAACGAAAATGAAACCGGTGCATTTGTTTCTGGTTTAACTGATGATGAGATTGTAATCATTCAGGAAGTCGTCAATTTCTCTGACTCAACCAAATATGGTGTTATTCTAAAATAAGGAATCATGAGAAGTATCATTCGTTATTTTATAAAATATCCGATTTACGCCAACGCGTTCATTTTTGTGATTTCACTTTTTGGAATTTACAGCATGTTCACGATGAACAAGTCGCTCTTTCCTGAGCTGGATCCAAGACGTGTTGTCATCAGCGTGATGTATCCAGGCGCTTCACCAGACGAGATGGAAGAAGGCGTTACCATCAAAATTGAACAAGCACTTAGAGGCATTAGCGGTGTTGAACAAATCAATTCTACCTCATCTGAAAACATGGCTACCATTACCGTACAGGCATTTGAAAATGCAGATATGGATGAAGTCTATAAAGATGTTGAGAACGGTGTAAACAGCATTAATTCATTTCCGCAAGGCGCTGAAAAACCAATTATCAGAAGACTCAAAGCAAATCCAATGTCTGAAATGGTGAGCACCATTTCATTGAGTGGAGATTGTGATTTTATGACTTTAAAAAATGAGGCAGATCAGATTGAAAATGATCTCTTCAATTCAGGTTTGATTTCTACGATTGAAATGAGAGGTTTTCCTGAACTTGAACTGGTGGTTGAAGTTCAGGAAGAAAATCTGTTGAAATATGGAATTCTGATTGATGAGATTTCGTTGGCCATTCAAAAAAACAATCAGGATCTAACCGGCGGAATTCTTAGAAGTGAAAAAGAAGAATTAGTAATTCGCTCACGCCAGCGATCAACCGATCCAAAAGAAATAGAGAACATTGTTTTACGTACTACAGCGGCTGGTCAAAAAATCAAAATTAAAGATGTAGCCAAAGTAAAACTTGATTTCTCTGAAACGTCTGCAGAGGTATATTACAAAGGTAAACGATCCATTACGATTGAGGTTAAAAAAACACCTGATCAGGATTTAGGTGCCATCACAGAATATGTCAGAGAGTATACTGAGAAATACAACCAAGGTGATCATCCGGCAGAAATAAACATCCAGTATGAGGCAGAGAAAAATCTGCAAGACCGTATTGATTTGCTTACGTCAAATGGTTTTGTCGGACTGGTATTGGTTCTGCTAATGCTGGGATTATTTCTGAGTCTGCGGGTTTCTGTCTGGGTTGCATTTGGTATTCCGTTTGCATTTTTAGGCATGTTCATTATTGCAGTCATGATTGGTTTAACCATCAATATGATCACTCTTTTTGGAATGATTCTGGTGGTAGGAATTTTAGTAGATGATGGTATTGTGATTGCTGAAAATATCATGGTTCATTTTGAACGCGGCAAATCACCTGCGCAAGCAGCTTTAGATGGTGCAATGGAAGTTTTTCCAAGTGTTATCAGTTCAATCTTAACTACCATTGCGGCATTCAGTATGTTGCTCTTTGTGGATAAGATGGAGATGATGTGGGAGATGCCTGTTGTGGTGATGTTGGCTTTAGGATTTTCTGTGATTGAAGGTTTTATTACGTTGCCTGTTCATATGGCCAGCGCAAAGGTTTTATCAAAGCCTAAAGAAGGAACACGCAGCGCTAAATTCAGAAATGTCTTAAATGGAATTATTGAATTATTGCGTGACAAATTATTCTCGGATGTTCAACAGTTTATTGCAAAAAGATACAGAGCGTATGTTCTGCTTCCATTGCTTTTTACAATCTTCATTATTATTTTTAGCGCAAGAGGTATTATAAACTATACGTTTTTTCCAGAGATTAAACCGGAAATTATTAATGTAGAAGTTGCATTTGTGCCGGGTACATCTAAAGAGATTACCAAGTCTTGGTTGTTACAGGCTGAAAAAGCAATTCTAACTTCCAATCAGGAGCTCATTGACCTATATGGTGATACCTTGATGACACAATACACGATGACGGTTGGTATGTCACAAAGTTTGGGCGAGAATGGTTTTCATACCGGTATGTTTACACTCACCATAGAAGGTGAAGATAAAGCGACTCCCGTTGATTCACTCCAACGTAGAATCATGGAAAAAATCAATGCCTTTGAATCAAGCAAGTTGGCAGAATCTGTTTTTGTCGGAGCTCCAACGATGACTTTTGGAAAACCGGTTGAATTTTCTATCACGGGCAATGATGACAAAGAAGTGCGTGGTGCAAAAAATCTTTTCAAAGAATTGGTTGGTGACATTCCTTTAGTAAGTAATTTAAAAGATAACGAACCACTAGGCAGAAAAGAAATCAATTTACAGATGAAACCGGAAGCAGATTTTTACAATCTCGGCGTTTTTGAAGTCACCAAACAAATCAGACAAGGCGTTTTTGGACAAGAAGTCCAACGTGTAATCATTGGAACTGAAGAAGTGAAAATTTGGGTGCGTTATGATAAATCTGGCAGACAAGATCAGTTTGATTTAAAAAATACGCGAATAAAATCAGCTGATGGAAAACAAATTCTGCTTTCTGAATTATCAGATTACACGATTGAACGCGGACCTATTAGTTTAAAAAGAAGAGATGGCCGCCGTGAAGTAGTTGTTGATGCAAGTATAGATGATCCGGAACAAGTTGGCAAGGTGAACGGCACAATTGTGAAAGATGTTATACCAAAAGTGAAGGCTCAATTCCCAAATGTGGAAATAATTCAAAGAGGTCAGGGTGAACGAAGCACAAAGGCATTGGCATCGATGCAAATAAATCTGCTGATTCTATTTGTGATTATGATTTTGATTATTTCGCTTTCATTTAGATCCGTGTATCAAGGTTTATTAATCATGCTGGTTATTCCTGCAGGTGTTGCTGGCGGAATTATAGGTCACTCACTGATCGGTATCCCCGTTTCTATTTTAAGTGCATTTGGAATGATTGCCTTAATTGGTATTTTGGTGAATGATGCTATTGTTTTTTTAGATCAATACAATCGAAATATTTTAGACGGAATGTCAGTTCAGGATGCTGTAGCCGAAGCTGCAAAATCTAGATTCAGACCTATTATGCTGACATCTGTGACGACGGTCGCAGGTATGATGCCGCTGATTATGGAAACGAGCTTTCAAGCACAATTTTTAATTCCGATGGCAGCTTCCATTTCATTTGGAATTTTATTTGGAACCATCTTCATTCTACTTTTCTTCCCTGCAATTATTTTGACAAGTGCTGATTTTAGAAGAGCGTGGAATCATCTTTTAAATGATGAAAAAAATCCATTGCTTGGCGTTCTAAAAATGAATGCTACGATGATCATTTATATTCTTGCAATTCCTTTAGCACCCCTTGTGGTTTTATTCCCAAATATGTTGTTTGGCCGATTGCTTGGTGCTATTTGGAAATCACCTGGCATGCGACCAGCTGTTGAATCAGAGCCAGCCCTTTTGAACTACAAAAAAGAAGAAGAACGAACTATTTAAGTCTATGAAAAAAATTCTTTCTGCCCTTGGTCTTTTTGTTTCAGTGATTTCTTTTTCGCAACAAGAGCTGACATTGGCGTCTGCAATCGAAAAAGCGCTTGCCAATAATTATCAGATTAAACTGATCAAGGCAAACTATGAAATTTCACAAACGCAAAATTCATGGGGCATGGCCGGATTTGTTCCAACCTTTTCTTTGAACGTCAACAACAACAACAATCTCTCAGACAATACAAATAACCCGGCTTCATTTTTTCCAGGCGTTGTTTTGTCTGATAATTTGAATGCAAGTTTGGATATGTCATGGACAGTTTTTTCTGGATTCGGAATTCGAATCAACAAGGAACGCTTTGATCAGTTGGAAGAACAAACAAAAGGCAACGCAATTGTTGTCATTGAAACAACAATCTATGACATCATTGTCGCTTACTATACTGCCGTTACTCAAGAAAGAAAACTGGATATTTTAAAAGAGATGCTTCAATTTTCAAAATCAAAATTAGATTATTGGCAGTTAAAAGCAGATATGGGTTTAGAACCGTCTATTGATTTGTTACAATACAAAACACAAGTGTTGACAGATTCAAGCAACTATCTCTTGCAACAATTATCGTTCAAAAATTCAAAACGAAACTTGAATCTTGAGATGGGTGAGCCTTTTGAAAATGAGTATACACTCACTGATAAAATTGAGTTTGATGTTCCAGCTGCTACGTGGGGAGAGTTGTACGACTATATGATCGCAAATAATCAAAACATCAAAAATCAATACATCAATGTTGAACTTCAAAGATTAAATACGGAAGCAAAACAAAGCGCTTACTACCCTGTTGTTACTTTAAATCTGGGAGCAACACCATCTGTTGGCCGCATTGAACTTTTTGGTGATAACGCATTTACTACAAGTACCAATTCTGTAAACTATTATGGAAATGTTGCGCTTCGCTATACTTTGTTTAATGGTTATACTCGTGATCGTAACGTCGAGATTGCAAAAATTCAAGAAGAGATTTCAGTGATGCAGGCAGATGAATTAGTTTTGAATCTTTCACACAACCTGCGGGCAATTTTTGAATTGTATCAGACACAATCTAAAGTAGAAGACATGTCACTAGAACGCGTTAAGTATGGTAAAATGCTTTGGGAGATGGGCGTTGAAAACTATAACATGGGCACCTTAAACGTCTTTGCGCTGAATGATATCAAGCTGGCGTATGAACAAGCGGTGATGAATTATTACGATCGTTTGTTTGAGCTTGTCAAAACCCATTTTGATTTAATGCGATTGACTGGAACAATTACCCAGCAATTTCATATCCCTGAAAAATTAGAGCCGCAAGACTAGTTGTTTTTCATCCAAAATTCAAAACTAAAGTAGCATTCACATTATTTGATCGGTCTATTCTTGCATTTAATCCAGCTCGATCCTGGCTTCAATCTTGGCGACGAGTTCTTCCGGCTTAATAGCTAGCAGCATTAAGTTTATAGGGCTTGGCGTCCCTGTTCTGATTAGAATATTTTCATTCATCTTTTTTTTCATTACGACTTCAGTATCGAGCACGAGGGATGGGTCTTTTAAAAAAATCATCAGCTGATCTGAGCTATTAAATTTTCTGATTTCTGAATAATTTATGTTATCCATTTTATCGAAACAGACTTTGCATAGGAAACCTTCTCCTTCAGTACCGTTGCATTTAATTCAAGGACCTGTCTAGATCGCAGCAAATAAATTATTGCATTGACTAGTAAAGCGAAAGTGCCAATTGCAAAAACTGCAAGCAACTGAAGTATTAATATTCTCTATGAATGGTTTGAATAATAAATTGATCCAAAGGATCGGAGAATGATAAACAGTGTAATTCGCAGCGACGCCACCAATCTGAAATAAGGTTTCTTATTTCTGTTTAGAAAAGATTTGTTGTCATCTAGCATCACATCCTTAAAACTTGACTAAAAAATATGGCAAAAAAAAAAGAGGAGCTATTAACTCCTCTCCTTTTCGTTTTTAGTTATTCAAAAATGTTACTTCAGAACGGTAACGTGTCCGCGCCATTCTAACTTTTTATCTGAGAATCTATCTTTGGCTTCAATTACCCAAACATAGGTCCCGGTTTTTGATTCAGTTGATCCGTACGTTCCATCCCACATTCCTTCTGGATTGTAAGACTCCCATACTATTTCTCCCCAACGGTCAAATACAGTCAAGTGGAAATCGTAAATATCAATTCCGTCAATATAAACTCGCCAGTACTCATTAAACTCATCGCCATCCGGTGTAAACGCGTTTGGCACAAAAATCAGAATGTCGCTCTGAATGTCTACAATTCCCAAAATCGTATCGGAGCATGTAAACTCGTTTATCACAATTAATTTAACTGGATAAGTCGATGCTATGCCTTCTGGATACTGAACAGTTGGAGACTCTTCAATTGATGTCACCGGATTTCCTCCTGTAAAAATCCATTGATATGTATTATTTCCCGGGGTAGAGGTATTGTTAAAATCTACTTCAGTATTAAAGACAGTCGTTGGATTTGGATTTGCATAAATCATAGCCCCAATAAAATGACTGTTTAGATAATGCATTTGGCTCAAAAGTTACAAAATATTTTGTTCACACTCATTTTTCAGTTTTCGAGCTAAAGTAGAAGCAAGATATTCCTTCGACTACCAAACCTCTTTCTTCATTTCTATTCATGCTCTTCAGTACAGTTTTTAAGCACGTGTGGAGAAACCATGACGTCCAAATTTTGAACACCTTTTGTATAACATGTTATTTCAAATCCAAGTTTCGCAAACCAAGTTTTGAAATCTTCTTCGGTATAACCTGAATCCGCAGTTAAAAGGCAAAAATATGTACTTGTAATGTGATCAGCACGGGATTCAATTATGCCTGCTTTTGAACCAATTTTTTGGTCAATCAATTTTGCAGTCTCAGCATCTGCAATCGCAAGAACTCTGAACTGCACAAAATGGTAATTCGTTTGATTTGAAAACGAGAGCATCAATAACGATAATAGCAACAGAGAGTAGAAACGGATCACAAAATTATTCTGTATTGTTTTTTTCACAGACATATAGACGTAATTAAACTATGAATGGTGTGCTCACCTGCACAATAATTAATCCAATCGAGAAATTCAGAAGCTTAAAAGAAACTCAATTTAATTCTCTGCAGTCTTCTTCTTGGAGCCAAGCCGCTCGAGAATATAAATAACTAAAAAACCAGCAAGAGCAAGCAAGACGGCAACAAGCAAATGATTCGACTCTGAGGTGAGTTCAGTATATGTTGAGGGCAAAACATTTTTCTCAACGAGCGGCACTAATTCTTCATTTGGCTCACCCGGATGCTTTACAAAGTACTCTTCAACCTTTTTCCATGGCCAGATTTTATTGAGTGATCCAATCAAAAATCCAGTAAGAATTGCAATAGTAAGATCATGTGCTTTAGCAAAGAGCCAGCTCAGTAATCGTGAAAAAGATAAAATTCCGACCAGGCAGCCTGCCATAAAAACAACAATGATTGAAATATATCCGAGCAATAAATCCCAATCACCCACTTTTAATGCAGACATAGCTCCTGTAATAGAACCAAGAACAGTCATATAAGAACCCATCAAGACAAGAATAAAACTACCAGAAATTCCAGGCAGAATCATAGCACAAATGGCGATGGCTCCACTAATAAAAATGTATAGCAGATTTTCACTGCCGGAAGTTGGGGTGATGATTGTAACCCAATAGGCAAAAGCCGCACCAGCTATCAAGCCTATAATGTTTTGTGCATTCCATTTAGGAATTGTTTTTCCGACCAACCAGATCGAAGCGATTACCAAACCAAAAAAGAAAGACCAAACCAAAATAGTGTGCTCAACTAATAACCATGAAATTACTTTTGAGAGGGTAATAATGCTGACGGCAATACCAGATAGCAATGAAATCAGAAAAGAAAAATTTGATTTTTTCCAAAAAGCTTTGAAGCCTTCATTCTTCCAAACCTTTAATAGACTGAAACGGACCCCGCCAATTGTGGCAAGGAGTTCTTCATAAATTCCGGTAATGAATGCTATCGTGCCTCCAGATACGCCAGGAACTACGTCTGCAGCTCCCATTGCAAGACCTCTTCCGAAGAGGCCAAAAAAACTCTTTTTAGTCTTCATCTTCAGTCTCCTGAGTCTGCTTCAATTCTGCTCCAATTTCTTCCGGTAAAAATTCAAAGAATGTATCTCCGCGCAAACCAAGTCTCAGAGTTTCCAGTGAGATCACTTCATTCGGAGCTATGTTACCAAGATTTACGTTTGCGCCAAAAAGTCGGATAAACCAAACTTGTTGTGTTTTTTTAGGAGCTTCCCATAAGATATCTTCTGGAGCAACTTTTGCAATGATTTTATTAATCAGATAAGTATGCGCGTTTCCATTTGGTCTGAACACACCAACATTACCGCTTTCGCGTCCTTCAGCAATCACTTTCCATGAACCGGCTTGTAATTCAGTACTCATCATCTTGATCCATTTTGCAGGACTGATAATGATGCCCGCATCTTTTGAACCGACTTCAGATAATACGGTAAAGTCTTTCGATAATTTTTGAATGTATTCTAATTTTTTATCGTGCGGAATAATGATAGATCCATCTGAAACTTCACATAGATCCATACCAAATTTATCAAGCAATTTTCTATACTCGTTGAATTTATTGCGCGCAAGAAAAATCTCAAACAAGGTGCCACCAAAGTATGGTCTGATACCTGCGTCTTTATATAATTTGATTTTTTCTTTCAGGTTTGGAGTGATCATAGATGTACCAAATCCAAACTTGGCAAGATCCGTTAGTTCCTTATTTCCCTCGATAAACGCAGCCGTTTCAGACACACTCATTCCTTTATCCATCATCATCGTAAGGCCAGCTTTTCTTGGTCTTTCTGTGCGTTCAGGAATGTAGGGTAGATCGAAATTTCTAGTCATTGTATGATTCTATTATTTGAATAAATTCCGGTATGCTTTCTGCCTCCGGTAAGTACAAAAGTAAGGTTTTGGCTGAATTCTTATCTTTTCTCATCTCTTTATCAAAAATGAGTAAAGCATCTGTCTTTCTTCCAACCTTGTAATAAAGCCCAACCAGACTCAGATGAACTTTGCTTTCTAACTTATCAAGATCCGGAAAGCTTTCAATGAAGTCAATTGCCTTTTGTAAATCTTTTTCTTCATAGATAGCAGCGAGCAGGACAATCGCATCGGAATAAACCGGATCCAATTGAATTGCCATTTCGAGTTCTACAATAGCATCTTCGATACGAGTCGCTTTATACAAACACTCAGCATAAACCAATCGATAATTGGAATTCTCAGGTTGGATGCGAACCGCGTGTTCAATAAAAGCGAGCGCTTCATTTAATTCTCCGCGAACTTCTTTTACAATACCAATTCCAATCCACGGTTCAGCAATTTCAGGATTCATCTCCTTACTTTTTTCATAGTAGTGAAGTGCCTCATCATATCTTTCCAAACGCTCAAGCGCTTCAGCCAAATAACTCATCGTCAGGGGCTCTTCACCATCAATCTCAATACATCTGCGGTATGCTTCCAATGCTTTTTCATACTCACCCAATTGCATGAATGTATTTCCAAGATTAAAATGAGCTGATGAAAAATCGTCGTTGATGACAATGGCATAATCGTAAGCCCAGATTGCCTTTTCAACATTATTCTTTAAGAAATAGATGTTTCCAAGATTGTACCAGGCCGTAAATGAATAAGGGTTATTGTCAATGTATTTTGTATAGAATTCAATACACATGTCAAAGTTGCCAATACGCTCGTAATAATAGGCCACCTCGTAAATCGCAGATTCATTGTCAGGTGTATGATCCAGAATTTTGGTCAATACCTTAATTGCATTCTGATAATCGTGAATGTTTTCATATTCAAGTGCAAGATCGAAACGAATGTCATCAATCTCCTCTTCTTCAAAATCCTCCGAGACTTCAATAGCCTTTTCAAAATATTTGATAGCACGGTCATGATCGCGCAATTGACTGAACACAGATGCTTTGGTAATATAAATTTCAGGATTATAAGGATCGGCTTTTTCAAGCGCCTGCAAGATCAATAAACTTTCCTTGAGCTTGCCTGTTGTGGAAAAAACCTGTGCCATTCTCAAGTCAAATGTGCGATTGAGCGGATGCTGGCTTTTAGCAAATTCAATAGCCATCAACGCATTTTTGACCTGATTTTTCATGATAAAGTGATCGATAATCTGCTCAAGAATTTCAGCGTCAAAATAGTACGCATCTTTATTCTGAATCATTTCTTCGTATCGCTCCAACTCGGCTTTGAAGCCGTCATCAAAAAGTTCTTCTTCTTCTTCGTCGTCAAACATAGATACCTCCTTTTTGCAGTTTGCTCAATTTTTATTCCAAAGGTAATCATGTCATACTTTGGCTGCCAAAAAGAGTCTAAACAAAAATAGAACTATAAAAAAATGGATCGGCTGGGCCGATCCAATATTATTAACATGCTTATGAACAATTTATTGTGTTCAGTGGCGAATAGAAAAGCCTATTTACCAGAACGTTTGCGCTCGTGTTCTTTCAACAATACTTTACGAATACGGATGTTCTGAGGCGTTAACTCAACATATTCATCTTCCTGAATATACTCAAGTGCTTCTTCAAGGGAGAATGCTTTAGGCGGAGCAATTTTCATTTTCTCATCGGTTCCGCTTGCACGCATGTTCGTCAGTTTCTTAGTCTTAGTAACGTTTACAATCATGTCGCCGGCTTTTGAGTTTTCACCAATTACCTGACCTTCGTAAATCTCAACGTTTGCATCGATAAAGAATTTACCTCTGTCCTGAAGATTATGCAACGAGAACGGAATACTTTTTCCCATCTCCATTGAAATCAACGAACCATTTTGTCTTCCTGCAATATCTCCTTTGTAAGGTTCGTATGCAATAAAACGGTGTGACATTACAGCTTCTCCAGCAGTTTGCGTCAACAAATAACTTCTTAATCCAATTAAGCCTCTTGACGGAATTTTGAATTTACAGATCATTCGTTCACCTTTTGGTTCCATGCTTAGCATCTCACCTTTTCTACGAGTTACAGCGTCAATTACAGTTCCTGAATTTTCCTCAGGTACATCCACCGTCAAATCTTCAACCGGCTCACATTTTACACCATCAATCTCTTTCAAGATAACTTGCGGCTGACCAACTTGTACTTCGTATCCTTCTCTGCGCATAGTTTCCAATAGAACAGATAAGTGCATGACACCTCTTCCAAAAACATTCCATCTATCAGCAGAACCAGTAGTTCCAACTTTTAATGCAAGATTTTTTTCAAGTTCTTTTTGAAGGCGATCGTAAATATGTCTTGATGTCACAAATTTTCCTTCTTTACCATAAAAAGGAGAATCGTTAATTGTGAACAACATACTCATGGTTGGTTCATCAATCGTGATTGAATCCAAAGGCTCTGGCTTTTCGAAATCGCAAATGCAATCTCCAATTTCAAATCCTTCAATTCCGGTCACAGCACAAATATCTCCAACCTTTACTGACTCCACTTTAATTTTAGCAAGACCTTCGAAAACAAAAACTTCTTTGATTCTTGATTTCTCATGTGTACCATCTCTTTTTACAAGAATGATTGGTTGATTTGGTTTTATTTCACCACGCATCAAACGACCTACAGCAATACGACCTACAAAAGATGAATAATCCAATGATGTAATCAACATCTGTGTATTTCCTTCAGCAAATTTTCTTGGTGGAAAATACGTGATGATTTTATCCAGAATAGTTTCAATTGACGTAGTTGGTTTTTTATAATCCGTGCTCATCCAACCTTGTTTAGCCGAACCGTAAACTGTCTCAAAATTCAACTGTTCATCGTTTGCATCCAATTCGAACATGAGGTCAAAAACTTTCTCATGCACTTCTTCCGGATTACAATTTTCTTTATCGACTTTATTAATTACCAACAAAGCTTTTAAACCTAACTGCAACGCTTTTTGCAAAACGAAACGCGTTTGCGGCATTGGTCCTTCAAAGGCATCTACCAAAAGACAAACACCATCTGCCATGTTCAATACACGCTCAACCTCACCACCAAAATCGCTGTGACCAGGAGTATCAATGATGTTGATTTTTGTGTCTTTATAAAATACAGATACGTTTTTTGCAGTGATTGTGATTCCACGTTCACGCTCTAAATCGTTGCTGTCCATAATAAGATCACCGGAGCTTTTGATTGGATTTTTTCCGGCTTCGATCATACGATCCACCAGGGTTGTTTTCCCGTGATCGACGTGTGCAATAATTGCGATGTTTCTAATCTCCATTTTACTTTATGCTGATGTGTTAAACTTTTATTTTTTAAAACGGGCGGATGCGAGATCCGCCCTTGCATTATTTTTTTGGTCGGAGGCAAGCTCCGCCCCTGCGTTATTTTCTTTTTACTCTTGGTCTTTCAGATGAAGAAGATGATGAACTTGTTGATCTGCGTGGTGATTTAAAACCAGCGCCAGCCCCTTCTTCTTTTCTTTTAAATCCACCGCCAAATTCTCTTTTTGGTTTTGAATCATCAAAGCCTCCAGATTTTTTAGCACCGTATTCTCTTTTTGGTTTTGAGTCATCAAATCCACCCGATCTTTTTGCACCAAATTCTCTTTTAGGTTTTGAATCGTCACGATCTCTGTAAGATGAACCAAATTCTTTTTTAGGTTTACGATCACCGAAACGCTCGCTTCTTCCTCCACCGCCAAAACTGCGACTTCCGCCTCTTCCTTCACCTTTACTTTCTCCACTTCCGCGGCTATCACCTTTTGAAGTTTGTTCGATTGACATTTCTTTTCCTTCAAAATCAGTTCCTTTTAATTTTGAAAGAATCATTTCTGTCTGCGATTTTTCAGCGTCAAAAAATGAGAAATTATTCATGATATCAATTTTACCGATACCTGATTTATCCATTCCAGTATTGTCACAAACCATGCGCAACAAAGCGCCTTGATTAAATCCATCTCTGCGTCCAAGATTTACAAAAAAGCGTTGGAAATTTTCATCATTTCTGCTTGAAGATTCACTGCGACGACCTTTTGAAAATGATCCCGAATCTGAATTTCTGTCATCACGATCACGTCTGTTGTTGCGATCTGAATTTCTATCAGAACCTCTGTCCGATTTTGAATCTGCATTCAAGTCGTTTGATGATCCACTATAATAATCAAGCAATTTATTAAACTCACCTGAAACAAAACGTTGAACTAACTCTTCATTTGAAAAGTGTCCCAATTTTTCCATCACCGCAGGCATGTATTTATTCATGCGATTGTTATCAGCAGGTGCATCGGCAATTTTAGTTACCATGTGCATCAATCTGATTTCACAAATCTGATCTGGTGAAGGAACCGATTTTACAGCAAAATTAGATTTAATGATACGCTCGATTGCTTTAATCTTGTACATCTCTTTTGAGTTAACAAGCGCAATTGAAATACCTTTTTTACCAGCTCTTGCAGTACGTCCGCTTCTGTGCGTGTAGTTTTCTACATCTTCTGGAAGGTTGTAATGAATAACGTGTGTAATATCTGTAACGTCAATCCCACGCGCAGCAACATCAGTAGCTACTAAAATCTGAAGTGTACGTTGACGGAATTTATCCATTACGCGGTCACGTTGAGCTTGTGAAAGATCGCCGTGAAGTGGTTCTGCATTATACCCTTCAGCCATTAATTTATCTGCAACCTTTCCTGTTTCCATTCTGGTTCTGCAGAAAATCAAACCGTAGATATCTGGATTAAAATCAATGATACGTTTCAACGCTTCATAACGATCGCGTTCACGAACAACATAATAATCGTGTTCAATATTTTTATTTCCTTCGTTTTTACCACCTACAGTAATTTCAAAAGGAGATTCCATATAATTTTTTGCAATGCTGGCAACTTCTTTTGGCATGGTTGCAGAAAACAACCAAACACTTTTTTCAGCTGGAGTTTGAGTAAGAATCTGATCGATGTCTTCTTTAAAGCCCATGTTCAGCATTTCATCAGCCTCATCCAACACAACGTATTGTATAGTTTGAAGTTTGATTTTTTTACGTTCAATCAAATCAATTAAACGACCCGGAGTGGCAACAACAATTTGTGCGCCTCTTTCAATCTGACGAATTTGTTTTACGATATCTGTTCCTCCGTAAACTGGAACAACATTCACACCGCCTAAAAATTCAGAATAATTTTGGAGATCATTTGTAATCTGAATACACAACTCACGTGTTGGACACAATACTAAACCTTGTGTATGTTTTGAACTGGAATCGATCAGGTGTAACATGGGCAAACCAAAAGCGGCTGTTTTTCCTGTTCCTGTTGACGCGAGACCTACCAAATCTCCTTGTTTTTCCAATAAATATGGAATGGCTTGTTGTTGAATCGGCGTAGGATTTACGAATCCGATTTTTGTTATGGCTGAAAGAATTTCGTTCTTCAGACCAAGTTCCTGAAATGTCATTTTGTTTTATTTAGTTATTAATCCCCTCTCCTGATCCTAATTCGATAACTAAATTCTCCAATTTATGCGACATGAATTAATCTCAGGACTAAAGTGAACTGGACTTACTTACGGCCAATTGCGGTGCAAAGGTACACTATTTTTCGTATAAATCAACCAAATCGTTTGAGAAGTTCATTTATCTCACTGATTAGATGAGAAATAACATTTTTTAACAACCAAAGAATTAACACACTTTAGCAGATTTCTTTATAAATGCCCTACCTTAGGCAATCTCAAAAAAGAACCTAATTGATACGAATGAAAAAATTGATTGCCCTCACCGCTCTGTTCATCAGTCTGTCTTCACTGAACGCTCAACCTTTGTATGAACCTATTGACACGTTCTATACTGAACACGGCACTGTGCTTTTATACCCTGACCGTTCATGGGTTTATTTGGAAGACATCTATTTTGATGGAATCATGAATTCATCATTGCATGATTTTATTCAGCAAGACAGCGGGTATCATTATAAGGCCTACTGGAAAACTGATGTTGCTATTACCTGCAATCAGAATAATGTAGGTAACATGAACGATACAATCTGGATGTGTGTTCTGGATACTACCCACTCTGATTTCTGCATTCCGTTTGATGGAAGAATCACTTCAGGCTTTGGTTACAGACATGGGCGCAATCATAATGGTGTCGATATTGACCTGGAAGAAGGCGATACTGTTCGTGCAGCATTTGATGGCAAAGTACGTTACGCGCGTTACCATGAAAACGGATTTGGAAATTTGATCATCATCAGACATTATAATGGATTAGAAACTTACTATGCACATTGCTCAAAACTTCTGGTAGCTCCGAATCAGGAAATAAAAGCCGGGGATGTGATTGGCCTTGGAGGAAATACCGGACACTCGTACGGAGCTCACTTACATTTTGAAATTCGTTTTTATGACGTTCCGATTGACCCAGAGCTTGTTTTCAATTTTCAGCATAAAGATGTGCATGACAATTTATTGGTACATAGAGGTGTTTTTGTAGAAGGCGGTTATCGTTCTTCAGCCAGCGTAACGGCGCCTCCGGGAACGATGGGCACCGGTGGCGGAACAACCACAAGTACAACATCAAGTACAAACACTACATCCAAAACTCATAAAGTACGAAGCGGTGATACCTTAGGTGGTATTGCTGAAAAATATGGAACTACAGTTAGTCAGCTTTGCAAACTGAATGGTATAAAGGCGACTGACATTATTCATATTGGTCAGGTATTGAAAGTCCGCTAGCTGAAAAAGAAACTCATCATATCTATTGACGGTGGCGGCATCAGAGGGATCATTCCGCTTGTTGTGCTCAGAACAATCCAGGCGCGTTGTCAAAAACAAATAAATTCAATTACTGCAAACTGGTATGGCACGTCAACAGGATCTGTCATTGCGGCTGCGTTGTTGATTCAAGATAAAACTGATTTTAATGAAGCAGTTCAAAACGTACTTGACATTTACGAATTCAGATCAACCTCATCCATCAATCCACTTGGAGCCAAACATCCTGAGCGTGCATTACACAAAATACTGGAAGAAAATTTTGGTTTTCTGACACTTGCTGATATGCCAAAACTTGCCGTTGTTACTTGTCAAAAATCAGATTATGCAACTGCTGTTTTTCAAAAAAACACAGACGTTAATCTGGCAGATGCTTTGAAAGCCTCATGTGCTGTGCCGGGAATATTTGAATCCATCACAATAAATGGAATTGATTATGTGGATGGTTTTTTGAGTGCAAAGAATCCATCCTTCCTTGCATTGGAGAATTCTGGAAAAAATGAAGATGTGATTTTACTAAGTCTAGGAACTGGAATTTTGCGCGAAGTAGACGACATTGAATTACAAGTCAGAGAGACTCACAAAATCTGTGAAGAACTTGCAGCAAAAAAAAAATTCCATTATTTCAGATTTAATCCAAGGTTGATTGAAGCGGCAGATGATATGCAAGATACCCGACTCAAAAATATCTTTGCGTTAAAAAAAGATACCGAAAATTATCTCATTGAAAAAAGAGATCGGATTGACGAGCTCGTAAAACTGCTGAACGATATTTAGACTTCAACTCCCATTAAACAGACGTCATCTATCTGCTCAAACTCTCGCTTCCAATCGTAGAAAGCATTACGAATACTTCCATATTGTTCATTCATTGAAACCTCCTGCGCTGACAGAATTAATTCTTTCAAGGTTTTGTACTTGAATTTTTTTCCTTTGTCACCGCCAAACTGATCTGCAAAACCATCGCTATATAAATAAACGCGATCACCCTTTTTCAAGGTTGCATTATTGTTTCTGAAATTTTTTCGGCCTTCAAAATATCCGATGGGTTGTTTGTCTGCTTTAATTTCAAAAAGTTTATAGCCAGCAAATATCAAATTAGGTTCGATTGATTCATTATTCACAACCAGATTTTCGTCCGATTCTGGTCGCACAATCCAAACCGAATTTTGCGCACCCGCATATTGAAAACTGACATTGGTATCCGAATTATACTCGAGTGAACAGAGTGAAATATCCATTCCGTCTTTGATCACAGTTCCCGTTTCTGCATCGGTGAAAGATTCAATCATCGAATCATTTACTGAATCTAAAATTTGTGAGGCAACATCTATTCCTTGTTCACGCAAGGCCGTGTTTAGCGCACGCGTTGCGATCAATGAAACCATTGCTCCCGGTACACCGTGACCAGTACAATCTGCTACTGAAAAGAAAATTTTCCTTTTATCCAATGATCGTTCAGCCCAATAAAAGTCACCCGAAACAATGTCCTTTGGTCTGAAGAAAATAAAATAACTCGCCAGAAGTTTTGCCACTTTTTCTTTCGCCGGTAAAACTGATCGCTGAATTCGTCTTGAATAGAAAATAGAATCCGTTATCTCTTTATTTTTTTCTTCAAGCATTTCATTCTGACTTGAAATTTCAGAAGTGCGTCGCTCAATAATTGCTTCCAGTTTTTCTGCTTTTCACGCAGCTGTTTTGTTCGCCAGCGCATGATAAATATTCCGGCTACGATTGAAACTATGATCACAAAAATTCTAAACAACCAGGTTGTCCAAAAAGGTTTGTGAATGACAAAAGCAAATGATTCTTCATACTCCTGTATCACTCCAAGTTCATTGGATGCGCGCAATTTAAAGACATAAGAACCGGGATCAAGATTTGTATAGGATACGTGTCTGTCCGAAGAAGGAGCGGTCCAATCATGTTCAAAACCTTCAAGCTTCCAGCTGTATTTTATTTTATCAGGGGCGATGTAGTTTATTCCAATAAATTCAAAATCCAAATTGTTTTTATTGTATGGTAATTCAAGATTTTCTGGCAATTGATAATGACCTGTTACAGAATCTGACCAGGAAGATTTTGTCCAGTCAACTTTGTTACCATTGATTTTTATTCCTGTGATATAAATTTTAGATTCTGAACCTTTCAGAAAAGTTTCGAGCTCTTTGCCATTGAGTCTAAACAAACCATTGATTGTACCAAACCAGAGATTTCCTTTAGAATCAAGCAGTGATGCGTTAGGATAATTTTGTAATCCGGTAAAACCAATCTCACTGCCACAAAGAATGACGGATGAAATTGTATCAGCATCCAATTGGGCTATGTCTATTCCGCGTTCATGACCAATCCAAAGTTGATTTTTTACAACTAAGATTGAGTAAATATAATCTGATGACAAATGATCACGTTTTGAAAAACTGCGCATTTCAATTGACTTGGATTCGCTATTGTATTGACCTCTGAACAATCCATTGCCATTTGTACCGATCCACAAATAGCCAGTTGAATCAACAGCTATGGAAATTACTTTGTCCACTTCATCTGCGACGATTGGCGTGACTATTCGAGCTTCATCGTAGACGCTCAGCGTGCCATCTGAAAAACCAATCCACACTCGGTCTTCACGATCTCCTACAATAGTCGATACTTCTTCTCCACCCATTTTATTGTTTGCGGATAAATTGATGACCTGAAATGATTCATAATCACCCACTACATTTACCTGAAACAATCCGTGATTAGTGCCCACGTAATATTTATTATTGAGGAATTCGATCACATTCACGGAAACGGCTTCATCCTTTTCAGTCTGAAACAAAATTTCTTTTCTGTAATCTGCTTTAATGACGGTGACACCACGCGTATTTCCCAACCAGGTATAGCCGTTAACATCATAATAAACGGTGCGAATTGAATTACCCAAATAAGAATCACTCAATTTAATTGTAGCGTAATTGTAAAGTTTATTATCTACTACTTCCAGATTAGTCAGTCCGGCATTGGTTCCAACAAGTATATCTCCATATTCATCTTCATGTAATGCTTGCACCTGATTACTTGCCAAACCTTCATGCATGGTAAATCCGGTAAAATCTTTATAGTTGTAGCGCATGATGCCACCAAAAAAAGTTCCTATCCAGATATTGTCAAAATTATCACGGGCAATACAGCGCACACGTTCATTGCTCAAGCCATTTTCTGCTGTAATTGAAATGAATTGTTCACCATCAAACACGCTGATACCGCGCATGGTTCCAAGCCAGATTGAGCCGTATAAATCTTCCTGAATGGAGCGTACACGATTATTGATTAGTCCATCTGCGGTTGTCCATTTATAAATAGAATCTGATTCAATTTTTCCTAAACCTTGAGAAGTACCAATCCACATTTTATTTTTTGAATCGACATAAATTTTCAGAATGCGATACGATGGCAGTTTTGATTGTCTTTCAAACTCTTTTAAATTTCCATTTGAAAAAGTAAATAAACCAGAGTCGGTTCCAATCCACATTTCATTCTGATGCCATACCAAGGTTCGAATTGTGCTGTCGATGAAATTCTGCTCAAAAAGAAAAAGTGTATCCGCGCATTTATTTTTTGAATCAATAAAACTTACACCGTGATCGGTTCCAACCCAAATGCGTCCTTGAGCATCCTGACTCATGGATCGTATCCGATCTTCAGACAACGAATCCGACAGCTCAACTTCAATAAACTCATGGCCATCAAAAAAACAAACGCCTTCATCTGTTGCCAACCAAAGAACATGGTCGGTATCTTCAAAAATCAAACGAATATTATCAGAAGGTAATCCGTTTCTGCGCGTGTAGGATTGAAAGTGATGACCATCAAATTTACAAACCCCACCGCCCTCGGTACCTACCCAAAGAAAGCCATTGTAATCCTGAAAGATGTCATAGACACCAACACGCGGCAGACCTTCTTCAAGCGAATATTTTTTAAAATGAAACTGCTGCGCTTGACCAAAAACTGGAAGCAATATCAGAACAACAAGAATCAATCGAATCAACATACCAAACAAATATAGTCAATCAAATGACGTACAAAGCTATATCAGTTCACGTGCCAAAAAAACGATTTAGGAAAATTATTCAAAATTTAATCGATCCAAACCAGCCATTTATAGAACAAATTGCTAATTTGGACGTGAAAAATTCAAAATCACTTATGTCATTCTTAAAGAAAATATTCGGCAATGCTGAAGGTGCAACATCGGCGATAGCCAATGGATCTGCCAATTCTAGTGCAACTGCTGTTAACGAAGTAAAGTTCGGGCGTTATACAGACTGCAATAAAACCAAAAAACAAATTGATTACTGGAATACGGCTGTTGCTAAGTTCAAAGAGAAGGCATATTTAGATTCATTCGAGGCTTTTTTAAACTATGTGCGCGATGAACAAGCCAACAACGTAAAAATAAATCGAGGATCAGATTCAATTGAGTTTGAAATGTTGCAAGGATCCAAAGTTGTGCGTGGAAGAGCAACTGCAACCGGAATTTCTGCAGAATCACCAATCATTCAAATGGACACGCCCAGCATTCCTGTCATGCGCAAACTGATGGCAATCAATTACACTTTGCTATATTCTAAATTTGCATTGAAAGATAATGTGCTGGTTATGAAATTCAGCTCAAATGCAATTGACGCTTCACCCAATAAATTGTATGCTGCACTAAAAGAACTTGCAAAAAAAGCAGATCAGCAAGATGATTTATTAGCGACAGAATTTGCATCGTTAAAATCAATTGACACAGATCAGACCATTCCTTTAACTGCCGAAGAAAAAGAAATTAAATATCAAGCACTGGTGAGCTGGATTAACGAAACCAAAACTGAAATCGCAAAACACGACCCGGCTTATATGGCGGGCGGAATAGCATTCATGCTCTTAAATCTTTCGTATAAAATTGACTATTTGATTTGCCCGCAAGGAGCGTTGACCGATTCACTTGAAAAAATTCAACAAATGTTTTTTGCCAAAGACAATTTGTCTACTGTAGAAAAAAATAAAAACATTATGGCCGAGTTTGAAAAAATTTCGAATTGGCCAAAAGAAAAAATTGAAGCAGGACTTTATAACGTGAAATGTACGTTTGCAATTGCTAATCCAACTGCGCATAAAACGGTCATGGATATGATGTTTGATGAGCGCAATAAGGTGGCATGGTATCGCGATAACAACCAGCCTTATATTCATGAGGCGATTTACAGTTATATGGTGAGTTATGCCTTTTTCAACTACGGAATGGTTTATCCGGTGACGGATTTACTCAACCTGGCAATGCGCGTCATGTACCATGATTATTATGAAAAATTTGGCGCAACACCAAAATTAGTGGATGCAGGCAGAGTATTAAACGCAGCCAATATTAAATCTGAAATTAATCGCATGGTTAAACGTGCCAATGCAGAATATCCTCAAGTGAAGCTGGATGTGAATGTATTAAACTATACCAGCGTAACCAGTTTTGTTGATTCATTGATTGTTGAACTTGACAAGTTGAACCTTACCAAAAACTAAAAAAATTTATGAAAGATATAATTAGCAGCTACCAGGACATCATTGTTCAAATTCATACGCCAGGCGGTTCTGGCAGTGGGTTCATTGTAAAAGATAAAAATCTGATTGTTACAAACCGCCATGTTATTTTTGGTCATGAGCGCGTTGTGATACGTGGAGAAAAATTTACCAAAACAATGGCAGATGTTCTCTATACAGATCCATTGAATGACATTGCTTTTTTGCGCATTCCAGATGGATATGAAAATTCTGGCCCAGTAAGTATTTCAGATCAAAAAGTTGAAGCGGGTGAAAGAATTATTGCAATTGGTCATCCGCTTGGATTAAGATTTACCGCAACGCAAGGAATTGTTTCCAAAGCAGAACGCAAATTCAATAACGTCGATTATATTCAAGTTGATGCGGCTATTAATCCAGGTAATAGCGGTGGTCCTTTGATCAATGAACGCGGTGAAGTAGTTGGTGTAAACACCTTTATTTACAGAGATGGTGAAAGTCTTGGTTTTGCCTTACCGTCCGTTACGCTGAATGAAATTTTACGAGAGTTTGCTACTAAATCAAATAACGAGCGTTCTTCAAAATGCCCTTCGTGTACCAACCTTTTAACGAAATCAAGTTTGCAAGATGGTTATTGCCCACACTGCGGAAATCAATTTGATGTTAAAGAATTTGAAGCAACGCCTTATGAGCCTGCAGGTGTTTCAGCAACCATTGAAGGCATCTTGGTTGGCATTGGAAAAAATGTAGAATTATCACGCGTGGGTAAAGTGGGTTGGGATGTTGAGAATGGAAGCGCACTTGTAAAAATCTCATACAATACAAACAATCGTTTCATCTATTGCGATGCAACGCTAGGTTCATTACCAAAAGAGAATATTGGAAAATTGTACGAATATCTTTTGCGTGAAAATTCAACGCTTGAGTCATTGACTTTTTCAGTAGATCGTCAGAACATTATTTTAGGAACTATCATTTTTGATGATGATTTAAACGCTGAAACCGGCAAATCAATTTTGGATGATCTGTTCAAGAAGGCTGATTATTATGATCATTTACTACATGAACAATTTGGAATTGAATTGGCAGAAAATTAATTGATAACAGAATGAAATGAATAAAAAAAGGAGATCAGATGGTCTCCTTTTTTTATTTCAACAATGCAAATGGTCAGTGACTGCAAGCCATCTAGTGATTTCGAATTTTATTTCGATGGTATTACAAAAGAAGAATCTTGCTCAATCACATTTGAAATAAAAATGCGCTCTTTGAAAATTTGAGAAAATGATTTTACTTTTCTCTCATAAATACCATCTAATAAAACGTAATAGTTTTTCAGAATGGGATTCAATTCCTCAAAATCTACCCAAAAAAGTAATTTTGTTCCAATGACATTACCGGTGCCAAAATCTATCAAATTTACAACTGGGGCAATCGCCTTGATTCTGCGATTTACGACAACACCGTTCTCATCCATAACTAACTCTTCCCTGAGCAAATAACCTAATATATCTCTATCAATATACCACAGAAATGGTCTTTCATAGTAAACAACGCGACCGTTATTCAGTGAATCCTCGCCAGGATATGCCATACTTTCTATAGCGACGAGCGAATTGGAATAATCGCGATAACCTAAAATTTGCTCCCTTTTCAAACATTCTTTTAAAATAGAATCATTTGCATATACCTTACCTTTCTCTGATGAAAAATTTTCTGTGTTCAATGGAAAATGCAAATAACATTTATCTCTGGTTGCAAACCACATGGGATCAGTAGGATTGTACACCGTCAACTCTCCTCTTAAAATGTGTTTGAAAAGTATATTGTAAAGATTGGTTTTGTGCGCCTTGGAATGCTTTTCCATTAAGGCGTTGTCATAATCCCAGGTCATTGGATTAAATCCAACCTCGTATTCATTGTATGGATAAAACAAAGCTTTTTTGGCCTCGTAATCAATCCGTATTTCAGTCCAAATACTTTGAACAAATTCCTTTTGACCACTTTTAGATTGGGTGATAGCACTATTTAATTTTTTCAAATTATTGGTGCTGCCAAGAACGAAGCAAGACAGAACCAATAGAAAGCCTGAAGTCACTATTTTTTTCATGAGTGTTGGATTAAAGTTCGACCGCAAAATAATCAAATTGCGGACACTAAAAAATCAATCTCAAAAAGTAAAAATATTGACAGCTGGATCAGATTAAATTTGTTGCAGAAACTTGTCGCCGCAACGAATTGAGACTAAGTACTTAGGCCGTCTCTTTTTTTTCGTTTCTAAAAAGAATGTATGAATAAATTAATCCAAAAAATGTTCCAAATAAAAGCACGCTCACACCGCCAATTGGAGCCAGATTTGAGGGAACTAAAAATAAAACAGGAATACTCAACAGCCCTCCATAGAACAAAATGCGCCCTGATAACAAATGTGTTTTGCGCCAATTATCTTCACTGTTTAAAGTCCACGGGGTGCGAATTCCAATAAAGTAATTTGGTTTTACCGCTTGCAGATAGTTACCAAGAAATATGCATAACAAGGCAAAAACAATTCCTAGGGCCATAATTCCTTTCAGCGCATCACCCGTAGTAAGGTAAACCATCAGAATACTAAGTCCCACCAATAAAAAGTCATTCCCAATCTGATTCTGAAATAAATTTTTTCATGTGTGGTTGCAAACTTTTTTGGATCAATAAATGGAATCACTACGAAAAGTAAATAGCCAATACCATTCAATCCTAAAAGCATCCAGACCAGGCTTTCACGCGAGCTGAATCCATCAGCTTCACCTTGAATATTAAAATGCGAAGGAACGATTTCAGGCATGGTATCATATATCATCCAGAGATAAATAAAAGGTGTTGCGTGGAGAACTACAAACAGAAGTTCACGAATAATTTTAGTTGTTTTCATAATTCTAATTTTAATATGGTACAATTATTTTTTCATTTTCAGAACCCACTTCAGCAAATCGTCAATGACTGTAGTATTTATACTGTAAACCACAAACTGACCTTTCTTTTCAGTGGTTACCAAATCAGATTGTTTTAGAAGATCCAGGTGATGTGAGATACTGGGTTTGGTCATATCAAAATGATCTGCAATTTCACCGGCCGTCATGTCACGTTTGCGCAAAAGCTCAAGAATTTTGCGGCGTGTATCGTCATTGAGTGCTTTGAAAAGTCGGTTCATTTTAATTAGTTATTTAGACAAATGTCTAATTATCTAATTGTATTTGCAAGTTTTTTTGAATCTTTTTTGTTAAACCACCAAATAAAGAGGATTATCAAGGAATGAGAAGATCTTACAAAGCTTTTTGCCAGAAGCCAACATCACTCCATTGGCCAAATTTCAAACCAACTTGTTTAAAGTGTGCGGCTTTTTCAAAACCAAAATGTTCGTGCATTTTCACACTGGTATCGTTTGGTAAAGTGATTACACCTATGACTTGTTTGCAACCTTGAATTTTTAGCAGATCAAAAAGTTCTTCGTAAAGTTTGGTACCGATGTGTTTGCCAAAATGTCCTTGTTTAACATAGACACTGCTCTCCAATGCAAAGCGGTAGGCAGAGCGCTCTCGCCATTTATTGGCATATGCAAAACCCAAGATTTCACCATTTTCTTCAAAAACAATGAACGGATACATGGCTGAGATTTTTTGAACGCGATCTGCGTATTGATCAGCAGTTAATTCTTCTTCCTCAAACGTAATGAGCGTGTGACGGATGTAATAGTTGTAGAGATCTGCTAGCTGTTGGGCGTCGTTTGCAGTTGCTGTGCGAATCATATCGAATCTGACTAAGCCAGAGCCTCAGCCAACACGTTATCGTAAACAGTTCTGTAATCTTCCAAAAATCCAAACGGTGTTTCGTCTACACAAACTTTGCCTTTTGTTACGTGACCTAAAAGTGTGTATGGAACTTTTTGATTCATCATAAATTCAATAAATTCATCTTCCTGATCTTCACTAACACCTACTACCACTCGGCTTTGTGCCTCACCAAATAAGAAAGCATCTTCACGTACTTCAGAATCAGTTACAATATCAAAACCTAATTTATTTGGGAAAGACATTTCAATCAAAGCAGTGAATAAACCTCCATCAGCACAATCGTGCGCAGCGTTAATTAATTTTTTATCGATCAAACCTTTTACAGTTTCCTGCATTGCGAATTCTTTCTCCAAATCAAAATACGGTGCAGGTGATTCAGTGATGCCATGATACGCCACCAAATATTCTGACGATGCAATACAATCTTTTGATTCACCAACCAAGAAAATCAAATCACCTTTTGTTTTAAAATCAAGTGTCATGATTTTTGATTTGTCTTTTATCACACCAATCATTCCAATTGTTGGAGTTGGAAAAACAGGCTCTTCTTTTCCGTCAATTTTTGTTTGATTGTAGAATGAAACGTTTCCACCCGTCACCGGAGTTTGGAATTTCAAACAAGCTTTGCTCATCCCTTTGATGGCACCAACAAACTGCCAATAACATTCAGGGTTGTAAGGATTTCCAAAATTCAGACAGTTAGTTACTGCACTCGGAATTGCACCAGAACAAACTAAATTTCTGGCAGCTTCTGAAACTGCAATCTGAGTTCCAATTTCCGGATCTGCATTCACATATCTTGAATTACAATCTACCGTCATAGCAAGTGCGCGATTCGAATCTTTCAAATTCACAATCCCAGCATCAGATGGACGGTTGGTTGTCATGGTATTTGTTCCAACCATCGAATCATATTGCTCATAAATCCATTTTTTAGAAGCAATGTTTGGACTCTTCATTAAAGCCAAAGCAACTTTTTTCAAATCATCTGGCTGATCAACTGATTCAATATTGAATTTTTTGTAGCGTTGATAATATGCTGGCTCTGTATATTCTCTTTCATACACAGGAGCACCACCACCCAGCACCAACGAGTGTGCAGGAACCGATGCAACTTTTTCACCGTGCATAAAATAGTTTACTGTTCCGCCTTCAGTTACAACACCAATTTGAACGGCATGTAAATCCCATTTTTTAAAAATATCTTCAACTATTTTTTCTTTTCCTTTGTGAATGACAACCAACATTCTTTCTTGTGATTCAGACAACAGAATTTCCCAATCTTTCATGTTCTCCTGACGCGTAGGAACTTTTGTCAAATCAATATCCATCCCTACTCCTCCACCAGCACTCATCTCAGTTGTTGAACAAGTGATGCCCGCAGCACCCATATCTTGCATACCTACAATAGCATCTGTTTTTGCTAATTCAAGTGTTGCTTCCAACAAAAGCTTTTCCTGAAACGGATCCCCTACTTGAACTGCTGGTAAATCTGCCGCAGATTCTTCTGTCAAATCTTTACTTGCAAAAGCTGCACCCGCAATACCATCTTTACCAGTTGATGAACCTACAATATAAACTGGATTTCCAGGACCTTTTGCTTTGGCAGAAATCATTTTTCCTTCCAGAATTCCGGCAGAAAAAGCATTCACCAAAGGATTTGTATTGTAACATTTGTCAAAGAAAACTTCACCACCAACAATCGGAATACCAAAGGCATTTCCGTAATCGCCAATTCCTTTCACCACACCTTTAACCAACCATTTTGTTCTTGCTTTATCCAACTCACCAAAACGCAATGAATTTAACTGTGCGATTGGACGCGCACCCATTGTAAAAATATCGCGATTGATTCCTCCAACACCGGTTGCCGCACCTTGATAAGGCTCCAATGCACTTGGGTGATTGTGTGATTCTATTTTAAATGCACATCCAACTCCATCCCCAACATCAACCAATCCTGCATTCTCTTCACCCGCTTTTACAAGCATGTGCGGACCATCTTTTGGCAAGGTCTTCAACCATTTGATTGAGTTTTTATACGAACAATGCTCTGACCCACGTTGAATGACGTAATTTAGGTTATCTCATTTTTTCAACAATTATGCTGATTTGCATACTGTCGCGGATTTAGTAATTTTAGCAAACCTTGGGAATTCTTGTAAGCATATTAATTATAGCTGCTGTTTCTGCAATCCTGATTTTCAGAGCAGAAAAAATTGGAGTTAAAAAAAAACACCTTCTCTTCATTTGGGGAATAAAACTTATTTATACGATTGTCTTCATTCAGATTTTCTCAAACTATTACGGCCCGGGTGAAGCTTTGCAGGGTGACTCTTATAAATTTCAGGAAGATGGCAGAATTCTAAATCAAGTTGCAAAAGAAGATTTTTCAAAATATGTTCAGATTCTGTTTGGATTTTCTGGAGATGAACCAGAGTTGCATCAAAACGAATTGAAAAACACAGTCATTTGGGCTGCCGGTGAAAATGGTGATCAGATCAATGACAATCGACTGATGATTCGAATCAATTCTGTGATTCATTTTTTTCAGACAACAATCCATATGTTCACGCCCTTATATTTTCTTTTTTGGCTCTGATTGGTTTGATTCTAGTTTTTAAAACTTTCAAAAATCACGTTCATTATCCGGTAGTGTTCTTTTATGTGATTTCTCTATTTCCGTCTGTTGGCTTTTGGGGCAGCGGAACAACGAAGGAAGCCATGATGATCCTAACCTTGGGTATGATTATTTATCCGCTGGGTTTATTAGCGCAAAAAAAATTCAACCTCAGCAGTTTTCTGTTGCTGATGCTTGGTGTTTTTCTCAGTCTGATTAATAAGCCTTATGTTGGACTGATTGTTCTACCATTTATTTTTGTTTTTTGCGTTGGATATTATTTTCAGTGGAGAAAAATTATTCTTGCCATTAGCACAATCATTGCCATTTCAATTTCTGTACTCCTCACCTACGCACCAAAAAACATGAATCTGCTTGATAAAATTTCTTACAAGCAGCGCGATTTAATCAATCTAGCCAAAGGCGGTGTGTTCTTTGTTACAGACAGTTCATTCTGTGCATTTAACTATTCCTACTTTGAAAATTTTGATACCATTGCCAATCAAAAAATTGTAGTTAAAAAAAACACACCGGGTGAGTATAAATTATTTGGGCAAGATGAATTTCATCCGTTTGAAATTAATTCTTCAGAAAAAAATTATGATCTCTATTTGGTAGTTGCGCCTTCATCAAGCTATTTTGAAAGTACGGTTATTAATTATGACGGATGGAATCTGATAAAAAGTATGCCCGAAACTATTTGGAATGTTTGGGTACGACCTTTTCCAAATGATCCCGGTGGAAATTTAAAACTGGCTTCGTTTTTTCAAAATATGGCGCTCATACTTTTTGGAATTTTTGTTTTGTTCCGATTCCGAAAACCAAATCAAGCTGAATTCTTCTGGCTGTTTTTTTTACTGGGATCTGTTTTGCTGATCACCTTTATCATTGGCTGGACAACGCCCGTATTTGGCGCTATCGCCCGCTATAAAGTTCCGGCTGAATTATTTTTACTCTGTGCCTTATTTATATTATTGAAATCAAAAAAAATCACAAGCAAATGAAATTCTCACATCTCATCATTCTTTCTATTTTACTAAGCAGTTGTTATCAGGGGCAAGATGCTGATTTGATTGTGTACAACGCGAAAATTTATTCGTGCGATGAAAATTTTACAATCTACGAAGCGATGGCAATCAAAGACGGTAAAATTTTACAGCTTGGACCCGAACGTGAAATTCTGAATGGTTACGATTGTGATAATATCATTGATGCCAATTTACAACCGGTTTATCCCGGATTTCACGATGCGCATTGCCACTTTTGGGCGTATGCTCAAACATTAACCGAAGTTGATTTAACCGGATCTTCCTCCTTTGATGAAGTGGTGAATCGATTGGTTGAATTTCAAAAAACCAATAAACAAACCTGGATCACAGGAAGAGGATGGGATCAAACAAGATGGACTGAAAACACATTTCCGAATAAAGACACTTTAGATATTCTTTTTCCAGACATTCCGATTTTAATCAGACGTGTGGATGGCCATGCCGCACTTGCAAATTCAAAGGCTTTGGAGATTGCAGGCATAACTACTGAAACCAAAATTGAAGGAGGATTGATTGAATTGGTGGATGGAAAATTGACCGGCATTTTATTAGACAATGCGTTTGATTCGGTTGCAAAATTTGTTCCGGAATTAGACGCCGATACCAAACTCAAATTTTTACAAGAGGCAGAATACTTTTTATTTGAGCAAGGGCTCACTTCTATCAACGATGCAGGAATTGAAAGCAGAGACAGACAAAACTATATCAATTGGTATTCGAATGGCGATTTGACAATCAAAGATTATTGTATGCTTTTTCCAGACGAAGAAAATATTTCGTTTGCAAGTGATTCCGGAATTTTTGAAGTTGGAAATTTATCCATACGATCCTTTAAAATTATTTCTGATGGAGCCATGGGTTCACGCGGAGCGTGCTTGTTAGAGCCTTATCACGATGATCCACACAATTATGGCTTTATGTTGAGATCGTATGAAGAGATTAAAGAGATTGCAGAATTTGCAGCAGAAATTGGATATCAAATTAACACGCACGCCATTGGTGATTCTGCAAACAGAACTATGCTGAACGTCTATGCCGAAGTAGTTCAAAACAAACCTGATCATCGCTGGAAAATTGAACACGCACAATTATTAGCACCCGAAGATTTTCCGCTTTTTCAATCACTCCGTATTATTCCATCTGTTCAACCCACACATTGTACTTCGGATATGCGTTGGGCGGAAGAACGCTTGGGCAAAGAGCGTGTGCAGTATGCTTACGCTTACAAAAAACTTTTAGAGTACGCCGGAATTTTAGCACTGGGAACCGATTTTCCTATTGAAAATATTTCTCCGCTGCAAACATTTTACGCTGCCATCACCCGACAAGATAAAGAAGGAAATCCATCCGGCGGTTTCTATCCAGATCAAGTTTTAACGCGTGAAGAAGCCCTTTTAGGAATGACCCGCTGGGCGGCCTACTCCAATTTTGAGGAGCACAAAAAAGGATCTTTAGAACAAGGTAAAGCAGCAGACTTTGTCATCCTCACAAAAGACATTATGGAAATTCCGGTTTCTGAAATTCTGAATACGTATGTTGTGAAGACCTTTGTGGATGGGGTTGAAGTTTACTCGGGGGAGTGAGGTTTGAAACCCAGAATTTGAGGTAAGTTGAAAGTGGATTATAACAGTTTCAAAATTTACATTAGGCGATGAATGTCGCCGATTTTGTGCATAGCGTAGTTTGAGTTTCCTGCGCAGCGAACTTAGTTGTTTCGTCTCTTCTCAGAAAATATACTGTCGCCAAAAACTAAAAAAGCGGAGTACGATCAATCGTACTCCGCTTTTTATAAACCAAAACAAAGAAAACCATCAGGGAACCACCCCTGAAAACTTAGCAATTAAATTGAGAGCAGTAGTTTTTTCTTAATTGCTAATTACATTAAATTTCATTTTGTCTTCACCGTTGTGAAGCCATACTATCTTCTTAGAACGAAGGACAAGAAATCGTTCTGAAATTTTTAACTGGTGTGCGGCAATTCAAATTGAATCCCATTGATAATTCGTGTGACCCACCTGATGCATTTGTCAATTTAGAAACTGTTACATCGTAGCTATATCCAAATTTAAAAGTACCTGAATCGATACCTACTAATAAAATAAACGCGTCACGTGCACGCAACCAGGCACCTGCAGTAAACACACCGTATTTAATATAAGTACCAATGTTAATTTGCATAAAACCATCTTGATATGAGTAGATGATGTTTGGAGATATAGCGGTCACGTTTTGATATTGTGAACCTTTTCCAAATTCGATGTTTGCACCCATGTGCGCAGTAAAACGCATTGGCAGGCGGCTGTCACCTTGTGGATTCAAAATAAGCGATTCTTCTGGCGTGTTCAAATGTTTTGCAGCAAAACCAACATAGAAGTTTTTTGAAAATCCAACGATTCCTGCTTGCGCATCAAAGAACCCTTTTGTTCCCCAGCTTCCATTTAATTTACCACGCGGCAAATCTCCCGTTTGATAGATAAATCCTCTGTGCGGGTCAATCATATCTCCAAAACTCAATTTACTCCAATCCAAAAACTTTTGATTCCAACCAGCCTGAACACCAAACAACATCGTGAATTTACGGTTTACTTTCAAGTGGTAAGAGTATGCAAGATTTACGGTTGTCCAGTTCAGGGTGTTTTTACCGGCCATATCATTTGTGATAAGGAGCGCAACCCCACCATTCATTGCATTTACATACTGGTCATAAGAGATACTGTTCGTAATGAACGCGCCAGATAAAGATGGCCACTGATTACGGTGGTTCATGTTTATTCTTGGGCATCCGTGTGTCCCTGCCAATGCCGGATTCAGATAAATCGGATTAGCATAGAATTGTGTGAATTCAGGGTCCTGCCCATGGCTTTGGAATGAAATCAAAATCGCGAAAATGTATATTAACTTTTTCATATTTCTAATGTGTTAATCGCTGCGTTTTACGTTTGGCATTAAATCTGACCCCTATATTGTGCGAGCCCATTCTGTTTTGTGTTAAAAGGGATTCAGTGTAGTCATAATGATAAACCAATTTAAAGCCCTCGAACTTCATTCCTACGGATGCGGTGAATTCTTGTTTCGTTGACATCGCTCCACCAATCATAAAAAATCCTTGGCGATAATTCAATCCGCCCCAGAATTCAGGCTGTTTGCCGTATTGTTGATAAGCAATAAAAGGACTAAAAATCATTGTTTTTTTATTCGATTTATAATCAGTACCAATAACTGCAGAAAGCTTAATTGGCGATTTGGTCGGTGAAGTTAAATCATTTCCGTAAACATTTTCATAATGTCCGTTCAAATTATCTGCATTAAAACCGGCATAAAACCACTTGGTGTTAAGCATAATTCCCAAACCGTAATCTTTGTACCATTGGCGGGACACTCCATTTAGCTGATCAGCACTCCCTACCTGAAGCAACCGGCCGCGATCCATTTCAAAGTCTGAATCGGCCGTTAAGCTGGTGCCATTTGCAATGAGCGACCCCATCGTAAATTTAACAGATGGCTCTATTACAGTATTGCGGTTGATGACCAATTTTGGAGAGTACAAAAGACTCATGTTATAATCACCAAACTGACCCATGCCATAGTCCTGCGCGTTTACCAGAATTCCAACTCCACCTCGCAATCCATATGAATAATTGTCGTAAGAGATATTCAATTCCTGGGATGCCTGATCAGTGCCTAACCATTGATTGCGGTAATTCATTTCAAATCTTGACTTCAGCATGCCGCCGGTGAATGAGGAATTAAAGGCCAAGAGTGTGTTTTGTGGCAAGATTAACTCAGGATCTCTCAGGTTCGTTAAGCCAGGCGGATATCCTAACATCTTTTCAACTCTGCGGTAGAATTTCTTAACAACTCCGCGACCAGAGCCTGATTTGGCTGAAGACTTTTTGCTTACATCAAAACTTAAGTTTTTTGATTCCGGGTTTCCAGCATACTTACCAATATTATTATCTCCTTTAAGCTTGGCATTTTCAACAGCAAGCAGATTCTCATCGGATCCATATTGCTTATTGCCTGAAGACAGTTCAGTATTGGTGTTTGAGGTATTTTCAGCGATATTTCCTGATGATGTTGAATTCGTATAAACTGGCATTGAACCCGTCACGTATGATCCGCTTGTGTAATCTGACGTTCCATTCGTAATTGAACTCAACAAACTTGACGATCGCTGGTAGGCTGAAATTTGTGTTTGATTATCAGATGTTAGTTGAGAAAAAACAACTCTTTTTGAATTGCTCAACATGGAATTTTCCAAGGCTTGTTCTGAATCGCCAAAGAAATAAATGGTAGTCGAGCCTAACAATAAAAGAAGACTTGCTGCTGCACTCCAATAGTACCAACCAGCAACGCGACGTTTTTTCTCAAGTTTTTCGGCATGTGGGTAAATGACGGGTTCACTTTGAACATAGGCCATATCCCAGGCGTCTGCGTCAACCTCAAATTCAGGATGCTGGATCAGGAAGTTTTCAAACTCCTCGGCCTCAGCGGCAGAGAGATTGCCTTCCTTGTAATCGAACATCCATCGATCAAAATTATTCGATATCTTCATATCACCAGGCTAAGATCTTTTAACTGCTTTTTAATTTTGTTCCGGGCCCTGAAGAGATAGACTTTCACCTGAGGCTCTGACAGCCCAAGGATTTCACCAATCTCATTGTAGTTGTAACCTTCCAAATCACGCAGAAGAATTACTGATTTTTGAACCGGAGGTAAGGTGGCCAGGCAACGCTCAACCACTTCATTCATTTCAAAAGCCTTTGACTGGTTCTCTGAGCCTTCCTGAGTTGCAAATTTGTCAACGTAAGAGATCTTACTGTTCTTTTTAATCAAATTCAACAACGCATTGTGCGCGCAGGTAAACAACCAAGGTTTGGCTTTTTCAAACTCAACCTTTTTCCGATTCTCCCAAAGTTTTTCAAAAACATCCTGCACAATATCACTCGCATCTTCTCTGTTTTGAAGATACTTCAGGCAATAGCCATAAAGCCTTCCGGAGAATTCTTTAACTGCAATATTGTACTCTGCTCTTTCCAAATTCTGGTTTTAAATCACCACTACGGGGTCCCTTTCAAACAGCTAAAACAATCTAACTCCTCTAAAAGTTACACCTGGTAATGTTTTTTTAACGATTATTTTTTGACAAGTTACGAAAATCTTGATTCACAATACGTAAATCCCGCAATTTTGTTCTATTTTTAGCCCTGTTCAATCCCCCAATCTAAACGTTATGGACGTAAAAAGACTATTCGATGTTGCTTACCACCAATTAGAACTTTACCCACAACCTGATGCCTTTTGTGATAAACGCGAAGGTAAATGGGTCAAAACAAGTACAAAAGAATATATAGAAAAGGCCAATTCATTGAGCCGTGGATTGATTCGTAAAGGAATTCAAGCGGGAGATAAAGTTGCCGTCATTTCTAATAATCGCTCCGAATGGAATATAACGGACATTGCTGTTCAGCAGGTTGGGGCCATTTTAGTTCCTGTCTACCCTACTATTCACGAAGATATTTACACCTATATTTTTAACGATGCTGAAGTAAAATTGGTCATTGTAAGTGATCAGGAACTTGCTGATAAAGTAAACCGGATCATTGATAAAGTTCCAACTGTAAACGAAATCTATTCATACGTGCCTGTCAATGGCGCAAAAATCTGGACTGAATTACATATGAGTTCAGATTCGTCTATAGATCAGGAAATCGAAAAGCGAAAATCTGTTATTAAAGGGGAAGACCTTGTAACCCTTATTTACACTTCAGGCACCACCGGAAACCCGAAAGGGGTTATGCTTTCACACAACAATTTATTAAGTAACGTACTTGCGTGTGAACCAAGATTGCCAGTTGGAAAAGATGCTATTGCCTTAAGTTTCTTGCCTGTTTGTCACGTGTATGAACGGATGCTTTTGTACTTGTACCAATACACGGGTGTGTCAATCTACTTTGCAGAAAGTATGGATACGATTGGTGATAATTTGCGCGAAGTACAACCGAATGTATTTACTGCCGTGCCTCGTTTGCTTGAAAAAGTGTACGATAAAATCATGGCAAAAGGGGAAGAACTTACAGGGGTTAAACGCAAACTATTTTTCTGGGCGATTGCTTTAGGTGAAGAATATGATGTGCTTGGAAAATCGGCAATGTATAAATTCAAATTGGGCATTGCGCGCAAACTAATTTTTAGTAAATGGAAAGCCGCCTTGGGAGGAAAAGTTGAAGTTGTCGCATCTGGAAGTGCAGCTTTAAATCCAAGATTGGCTAGAATTTTTATGGCAGCGGGCGTTCCGATTATGGAAGGTTATGGTTTAACAGAAACTTCTCCTGTAATCAGTGTCAATTGGGAAAAAGATAATCTGGTAAGAATTGGTACAACAGGAACCGTCATTGATAAAGTCACTGTTAAGATTGCAGATGATGGTGAAATTTTAGTAAAAGGACCAAACGTGATGTTGGGTTACTATAAAATGCCAAAAGAAACGGCAGAAGTAATTGATGCAGAAGGTTGGTTTCACACAGGTGATATTGGAACTTTAGTGGAAGGCAAATTTTTGAAAATTACCGATCGTAAAAAAGAAATATTTAAAACATCCGGTGGCAAATACATTGCACCTCAGTTGATGGAAAATAAATTCAAAGAGTCAAGATTTATTGAGCAAATCATCATCATTGGTGAAAATCAAAAAATGCCAGGTGCCTTTATTGTTCCTGCAATTGATGCGGTTAAAGAATGGGCTAAACTTAATGGTGTGGATTGTGGAAATACACAAGAAGAAATCATTAAAAACGGAAAAGTTATTGAACGTTTCCAACAAGAAGTAGATCATTATAACACCTTCTTTGGAGATTGGGAACGCGTGAAGCGTTTTGAATTAACACCTGATCAATGGACTGTAGGAACAGGTGAAATGACTCCAACTTTAAAACTAAAACGAAAAGTCATCATGGCTAAATATGATGACTTGTTTAAGAAGATTTATGGATGATTTAATTAACTTTCTTGAAGCTGTTTCCTTTGAGCATTCCTGGTCGTTTTACCTTTTGTTCTATGGCATCGGACTGATAATTACAATCGTTGCCATTCGAAAAAACAAAAAGAAGAAAGCCCTCAAAGAGCAAGATGAAAACAAAGAATTGGATGATTTATTGAAATAATCTGAGACTTTCTGGTGCACTTAAAACTCTGCCTTCAAGCTTAAGTCTAAACTTTTGTAAGAGTGTGTTACAGATCCTGATGATATAAAGTCAACGCCTGTTTCAGCATATTCTAAAATATTGTGATCTGTAATTTTACCAGACGCTTCAGTCTCATATTTCTTACGGTCAATGATTGCAAGTGCTTCTTTCAAGTGTTTGGGAGAAAAATTATCAAGCATGATTCGTTGCACATTTCCAACTTCCAAAACTTCTTTCAATTCATGCATGTTTCTGACTTCAATTTCAATTTTCAGATCTTTGCCTTTTTCTTTGAGATAAGCGTTAGTGCGTTCAATCGCTTGTTTTATTCCACCCGCATAATCAACATGATTGTCTTTAATCATAATCATGTCATACAAAGCAAATCGATGATTATTTCCACCGCCAATTTTTACCGCCCACTTTTCCATTAACCGAACACATGGAGTTGTTTTACGCGTGTCCAAAAGTTGCGTTGGTAAATGACGAATAATAGAAGATAACTGATTTGTTTTTGTTGCAATTCCGCTCATTCGTTGCATAAAATTCAAGACCAATCTTTCAGAACTTAAAATAGAACGCGATGATCCTTCTACCTCAAATGCAATCAAACCGGGTTCTACAAACTCTCCATCTGAAATATGAATGGTCATTTTCAAACCTGGATCAATACGATGAAAAATCATTTGCGCTAATTCGACTCCCGCTAAAACTCCTGAATCCTTTACTAGCAGTTTTGCTTTACCTCTTGCGTCAGCAGGAACCGTTGCTAGCGAAGTATGATCGCCTTCACCAATATCTTCACGAATCGCAAAGTCAATTACTTCTAAAATTTCTTTTTTGGTGGAATCAGTGAGTTGATTGTTTTGGAATTCTAGCATAGAGATCTAACGTTAAATTGAGGAGATTCCTCGCTGCGCTCGGAATGACAATTTCACACCAATAATTCTAATTTCATGCAACCAAATTAGAAATCGAAAATCGTTACTCGTCATTCGGAAATCAAAAAATTTACCTGCAATTACTTCGAAGGCACAAACGTCTTTACATCTTTATCAGAAATAGAATTTCCACAAAGAATAATTAAACGCTCTACAATATTTCTAAGCTCACGAATGTTTCCTGTCCAATTTACATTTTGCAATTCTTTCAGTGCCGCATCTGTGAATTTTTTTGGCGGCATATCGTGTTCTTTGCAAAGCATGTCAATGAAATGATTTGCAAGTAAAGGAATATCATCTCTTCTGTCATTCAACGAAGGAACTTCAATCACAATGACACTAAGACGGTGATATAAATCTTCTCTGAATTTTCCTTCTTCAATCATTTGACGCAAATCTTTATTGGTTGCAGCAACCACTCTTGGATTTACTTTAATATCTTTTTCACCACCAACACGTGTGATTCTGTTTTCTTGTAATGCACGCAATACTTTTGCTTGCGCAGAAGCACTCATGTCTCCTATCTCATCTAAAAATAAAGTTCCACCATCAGCCAATTCGAATTTTCCCTGTTTGGTTTTTATAGCAGATGTAAACGCACCTTTTTCGTGACCGAACAATTCTGACTCAATTAATTCAGATGGAATAGCCGCACAATTCACCTCAACAAAAGGTGCTTTTTTACGATTGCTTTGTTCATGCAACTGGCGAGCGACTAATTCTTTTCCTGATCCGTTTGGACCGGTAATCATGACACGTGCATCCGATGCAGCAACCTTAGTAATCATTTCTCGGATTGCCAAAATTGGTTTTGACTCACCGATGATATTTGAATTTGCAATTTGTTTTTTGATTTGCGATTTCAACACCGTTGTCTCTTCAATCAAACCATTTTTTTCGATCGCATTTTTGATCGTGACCAAAATGCGATTCAAATCAAGCGGCTTTTCAATAAAATCGTAAGCACCATTTTTAATTGCTTCAACTGCCGTTTCAATATTACCGTGACCCGAGATCATGATAATAGGTGTTTGCAATCCATCATTTCGCAATTTCGCCAGAACTTCCATTCCGTCCATTTGAGGCATTTTTATATCACAAAAGATGACATCATACGATCCAGATTTAGCTTCGTTAACTCCGGCAATACCGTCTTCAACTGCTTCTACCTCGTACTTTTCAAACTCCAGAATTTCCTGAAGCGTTCTTCTGATACTGCGCTCGTCGTCAATGATGAGAATTCTTGGCATATCAACCTGTTTTTTAAAATCGTAAAATGAAGAGGTAAAGATATGAAATTTTCACGTACGGCGGGAATCTCCATTAAATCAGGCTTTTGTTATATTTGGGTTCTAAACCAAAGCCGAATGACCCTTAACCACCTTTCATTCTTCATTATTGCCGCAATCGTTATTTTTTGGTTACTCTTTGTGCTCAAAATAACGCTTCTGCGTTACTTCAAATTGCGCAGAGCTGCTGACGAGTCAGAGAAAGGACGACCGGTTACCGGCACAATTATCTCTGTTGCTAAAACCGGAAAAGGCAGATTTCAATCCGTTCGTATGACGGTTGAGTTTCCAAATCTTTCACAAACCTTAATCAAAGAAGAGTTTCGTTTTGTTGATAGCAGGCCGGAAGAACATCGTTATGAAGAAGGAAATCGCATCACCATTTTAATTGATGACATGGCTAAAGGTGGGCCCGTGGCTAAAATTTCTGGTGGAAAAACAGTTGTTGGAAAAGGTTTTTTACTTCTGTCAGCAATCCTTCTTTCAGCGGCATTCTATGGAAGCTGGTATCTGTACAAAATCACCCAGGTGCAAGTAGGTAATGACTGGTCTCGAGTGGATGAGCTGTTTATGGAAGATGGGCCGATGCCACTTATGGGATTCATTTTTATTGGCGTTCTGGTTTTTCAGTGGCTGGTTTTTCGAGGAATCAGCAAACTCGGGTCGTCGAAAAAAACGGGGAATGATCGTGAATTAAAATATTACGGTGAAAAAACTATGGCGACAATTCAACGATATGAAGACACGAATATTACTATTAACGATAATCCGAAGGTAAGATTTTACTATTCTTTCACAGATAGAAATGGGCGCATACACAACAGCGAAGATTCTGTAGTGATTGGCAAACTTCAGATTGGTCTCATACCGACAATGACAGAAAAAGAAGTTTTTTATTTGCCGCAAAGTCCTGAAAATTCAAAATTTACAGAAAACCTGGCACCACAATCTTTCGTGGGTTGTTTGAATGGTGTTTTGATCTTGCAAGCGCTGATTTTCTCAACCATTCTGATTGTGATGTATCTCAGTGACGCAATGTAATTCTGATTATTCGATGGGTGGTTCTTCACCTGTTCCCTCTGCGAGCATGTCATAATCACCGCCTTCTAGCGATTGAATATCTTGAACTGATGCGCCCGCTATTCCTTTTACAGAACCGTAAAGTCCTATTGTATTGTTTACTACTTTTTCTATTTGCTTCTCTCTTTTTTTCCAGATGAGCTGCATGGCTTTTTTCTCTTTGTCGAGTTCAGATTGAAGTGTAGAAAAACCTTCTACAATGGCTTCTATTTGTTGTCTGAATTCATTTCCGGTGAGATATGAATACAACATTTGCATTTTCTCACCTTTATTTTCATTGGATTCTGATGCTACTTTTAAACGAATCAATCCATCTCTTAAAACTGCAGCCACAGCTCTGAACTCAGAAAACGAACATACCCAAACACCATTGATCAAAGAGAAATGTTTTTGATCCTTTGGCAAAGTCTCAGTAATCAATACCGCGATTTCAGAACCGCTCGCGCGCATATCATCTTTGAGTTTACTTATCCACTCTTGCGAAAATGCTTTGGTTCGTTTTGACTCGTAAATAATTTTTCCACAATCCTGCATGAGGTTGTTTCTGACAATCTGAATACAATCTGCACCACGTGCACCTTTTGAAACTTCTTCAATCACATCAAACGGAAAAGCTGACTTCAAAACTTCTTCAATGAACAATTCCTGAACTTCACCTTGCAACTGCATCGAACCTTGTTCCATTTTGCGTTGCATTTCTTCATTGAGTTTTTTCTGATCCTCCATCTGCTTCTTCCACTCCTGCTCACGCATGGCAAATTTTTCAGATTCGCGGCGTGAAACCTCCTCTTCACTTTGTTTTTTAACCTCCAGAATTTTTTTCTGAAGTTCCAGATCCATTTTCTCTTTGATGTCTTTCAGCTCTTGTTCTTTCTTCAAAAATTCGATTTCCTTTTTTTGAAGTTCGATGTTTTCTTTTTGCTTTTTATCGAGTGTTTCTTGAAGATCTTTTAGACGCAAACCTAAACTTTCACCGGCTTCCTTTTCAGCTTTTGCTTTTGCTTCAGCCAGAATTTTTTCCCGATCTTCTTTTAATTTTTGCTGATATTCTTCTCTTGCTTTTTCTTGTTTCGTTTCAAAATCTTTACGTTGATTTTCAAGTTCGATTTGTTTACGTAAAAAATCCTGATTGCGCTGCTCGTTCTGCTCTGCAATGATTCTGTTTTTCTCCTGAAATTCCTTCGTGAGTTTTTCTTCCAGACCTTTTGCAATTGCTTCTTCAGCATTGAAAGTTGTTCCGCAACTAGGGCAGGTTATTTTGGATTCACTCATAAAAAAATCAGATTAAATGTTGCGCGATTATTTACGCTTTTTGGAAACAACAATTTTGTTTCCTTCAATGGTGATCAACCAGGTTTTATCAAATATCATGGGCAGATATCTCAGATAAAGTTTTGTACGTTGAGACATTTCGTTGTCTTCACCTTCTTTGAGGACGCCTGTAAATTCGTAGACCTGTGTGTTTGGATGTTTCTCTCCGTAAATGCTGATAATGGTAATGATGGTGCGCATTACTTTCCATACATCACCTTTGTTAGTGAGTGCATATTCCTCACCTTCATACTCTTCATTCAATACCCCAAAAGCAATCACCGCATGCAAAATATTTTCTTTTTTGCGTGCGAATCTCACTTCATACTCTACCCCAAAATCAGTTGAAAAATGATATACCTGACCGGTTGGAATATTAGGTTTTATGATCTCGTAAATCGGGCCCATTATTTTCCAAATATAATGTAATCCAAGCTAATATTCTCTTCACGGGAGGAAGGAATTTGTTTTCCCTTCGATAAATCCTTCACTTTTGTGTTCACGTATGCCCGAATCTCAGTGACAGTAATACTTCCGTCTTTGTCGGCATCAGCAGCCATATCCGTAAGTCCAGACAGAAAGGCATAGGTGAACAATCCGTTTTTCCATTGATCACTTTCCATGGCGTACTCTGCGCCACCGGCACTTGAGATCACGGTAGCCCCGGAACCTTTTTGCGTATCTGAAAAAATATCTTCTACTAATTCCAGACTGTTTTCAAAACCAAATCCTTCCTTCTCCCTGACTCCTACTCCAGCCGACCTGAACTCAACCCCACCTATTTCCATTTCAGGCTCTGGTCCACGTTCAATCTCTTCTTTATCCAATTCACCGCTGTGACACGTATCCATGATCAGTAATTTACGATATGATTTAATTTTATCAAGAAGGCCATGAATAAGGTCATATGGAATACCACCCAACTCTGGTTTGTCAAAGTCCATATCATATGTAGCAAAGAAATAATCAAAGTCAACGTTCAAAACCCCATGACCAGCAATAAAAATGATGGCCATATCTTCATGTGTACAATTCGCAAAAAATGGAATCAGATCTTGAAAACCTGCCTTGGTGACCTGATCATCCAGCAATAGTTTTGTATACACCTGATTATAAAGTGACGCAGACTCAGTCAGTTTTGCAATCATGTCTTTTGCATCTTTGGTCGGGTAAGTCAAATTAAAGCGATTGTCTTTGTAATTACTGACTCCAATTGATGCTATATAAAGATTGTGTTTGATATTATCTGTTTCACGCACCAACTCAACCGTCTCATAAATAGACTCAGCTCCATTACTGTTGATACATGAAATCTGAATCTTATTCACGCCGGTCATCAATGGAATTTCTAATTCTTTGCGCAGTGATTTCACTTTTTGAGGAGGTCTGAATCCAAGCTCTCCATAAACCGGAACATCGTTTACAAAAACATTGATTTGTTGAATATCGTATTGATCATCCCATACCTTTACCCATAATTTAAGCACACTTTCACTTGTAACTAAAGGAGCTTCTGATTCATTCAGGATATTCGGAATCTGGTAATCCATTTTCAAACTTCCTTCATCCATTTGTAATTTGCGGAGGCGTTTTTTATAGAGATAATTATAAGCCCTTATTAACTGCTCAGGTGATTTACCAATGCGGCTTGCAACTATGTCTGGCCGATTTAAATAGATATCAAATTGCTCAAATGAAACTAGTTTGCCGTCAACCCGAAAAGCAATTCCCTTCAAAGCATTTCTGGAAGCCATGTAATAATTATCCGGTGTGTAAATCATAAAATCGTTTCCACCCACAGCAAGATATGTAACTACAGTACCGCAATTTTTATAGTCTGATATTTTCATTGTTCCATCTGCACATGCAGAAAAAACGCGATCCGCATCTTTGTCAAAAATTACTTTGGTAATCGCGCTGTTGTGATCTTTTAGCTGACAAATTTTTTCACCCGTTGAAGTATTCCAGAAAATAAGTGAATTGTCAGATTCCCACACAGAGTTATTACCTGCACCGGAAACTAAAACAGAACCATCTTTGTTGTAATCAATGGAGCTGATCATGTTCACATGTCCAGTAAGTGTGCGCGTTGTTTCCCAGGTTGAAGTGCTTCTCAAATTGATTGTTTTATCCCAGGCTGAAGTTGCAAGCGTTTTGCCATCAGGACTAAATTTGACCGAGTTAACGACTATCGTTTGATCTGTAAATTGTTTGATTTCTTTTTTGGTTTTATAGTCCCAGACACGGGTAGTTTGATCATGGCCGCCAGAAGCAATCCATGAATTGCTTGGATGAAAATCAAGCGTTAAAATTCCGGCCGTATGGCCTTTCAATTCTACTTCCTTTTTTCCAGTTTCGAGATCCCATATTTTAACCACATTCATAAATCCTGCACCGGCCAGATACTTTCCATCATTTGAGAGCGCAAGACATTGGATCAATTCAGAATCAGTTGCCAGTTCACGCGACAAAGTTCCAGTATGAATATCCCAAACTGCGAGCGTTAAATTATACTGCATGCTGATCAGAAAATTTCCATCTTTTGTAAATTCACATGGAAAAAAACCTTGCACTTCACTGACCACTTTATTTAATTTCAAATCCCAGATCTGAATCTTTAACTTATCTGTTGCAATGGCAACATAATTTCCATCCTGACTATAAGCCATGTTGACAATTTCAGAAACTTTTCCATCCAATTCCTTGAAGATTTTTTGAGTCTTCTTGTTGTAGATCCGAATTACATCAAAATTGCCAAAGAAAACAATGTCGCCATTTGGATGACTAGTAATACATTGCGATGCAAGATACTGTTCGGTAAATTCTGTTTCCAATTTTTGCAATTTATAGTCGATGATTTGAACCGCACCAGTATGCGTGGCAACATAAATATGATCTGCTTTTTTATCAAATTCCAGATCAATTATTTTTCCATCATATTTTGGAGATGTATAAACAAATTTCTCTTGTACAACATCAAAAAACCGAAGCTTGTCATCATTAAATCCAAAGGCTACCAGCTGACCATCTTTAGATATAGAGCCGCGTGAAAAAGGAAAGTTAAACTCGTTGAAAATCTTCACAGTTTTAACCAGTGTCATTGTTTTCAGATTCACGTAAAGAAGATTACCCAAATGATCTAGTGAGTAAGCCATCAACTTAGAATCATCCACCACAAAAGACATAGCGTAAACATCGGTCATTGATTTTAACTCATTTGTCACCAGATCAAGTACAGCCAGGTTGCTATTTTCATCCACATGCACGAGTTTTTTTCCATCTTCAATATACGCCAGTCCCACCGAGCTATGGCTTGCTCTTGATGTTTGAACTTTTTCTCCGGTAATCACATTCCATATCAGAAGCTCGCCATCTGAAGTTGTAGCAGCAAGGTGAATATTATCTGGCGCAAAACACATTTGTTCAACGCGCCCATTGGTACCGGCAATGGTTCTATACTCCATTGTATTGGAGATTTCCCAGATTTTGATGATTTTATTGTCTCCCGCACTTGCTAAAAATCTGCCATCTGAACTCACGGTCATATAACTGATCTGGTCGGTGTGACCGGTAGTCATAACAACCTCTGGCTGAATCGCAGAAAACGACGCTCCAACCAAAAAGCATAAGGACAACAGGAGAAAATATTTCATGATTTTTAATTATTTAAAATAGCGAAAATCATGCCCGCTTTTTAATTTTTTTACCGCTTGATAAATCAGTCTGATTCCATTTTCAACATCATCACGATAAGCCATTTCAACCGTGGTATGCATATAACGAAGTGGCGTAGAAATTAAGACAGATGCAACTCCATTGTTTGAATATGCAAAAGCATCAGTGTCTGTGCCTGTAGATCTTGAAACCGCAGCACGCTGGAATGGAATTTTATTTTTCTCAGCAGCATCAATCACTAACTTTAAAAGATTGGTCTGTACAGCTGGGCCGTACGTTACAACAGGCCCATCACCACATTTCAAATCACCTTGCTGAATCTTATTAATCATTGGAGTGTGTGTATCATGACATACATCGGTGATAATTGCAACATCCGGCTGAATGCGTTCTGCAATCATTTCAGCACCACGCAAACCAATTTCTTCCTGAACAGCATTGGTGATGTACAAACCAAAATCAAGTTTGTCTTTATTTTCATGCAGCAAACGAGCCACCTCTGCTATCATAAAACCTCCAATGCGGTTATCAAGTGCACGACCGACAAATTTATCTTTGTTCAGAATCATAAACTCATCTTCAAAAGTTGCAACACAACCAACATGAATGCCTAATTTTTCAACCTCTTCTTTTGAGGTACAACCGCAATCCAAAAAGATATTTTTCATGGATGGAGCGTCATCTTTTTCAGCACGCGTATGTATTGCAGGCCAGCCAAATACTGCTTTTACAATACCTTTATCGGTATGAATGTTTACCCGCATGGATGGTGCTATCATGTGATCAGAACCACCATTTCGTTTGAGGTATATAAAACCATCTTTTGTGATGTAATTTACAAACCACGAGATTTCATCAGCATGCGCTTCAATCACAACTTTGTATTTTGCTTTTGGATTAACAATTCCAACTACATTTCCATAGGTATCAACCCAATAATCATCAATATAAGGTTTGATGTAATTGAGCCAAAGTTTTTGCCCTTCTTTTTCAAATCCAGTTGGTGATGCGTTATTTATGTATGATTCAAGAAATTCAAGAGATTTTTTCGTTAAAACTGATTTGTTTTTAGCCATGCCTGTGAGATTTAGATTGGTATATACCGTATAAAATTATAAATTAGCACTAATTAAAAGAGATAATGATGATAAAAATTAAAGCCTTGCTAATTCTGATCACGTTTAGTGGCTTTGTTTCTGCTCAAACAGACACAAGCAAAACACTTCAAGGTGGCGGTGTAGACCAACATATTCTTGACTCTTTAGGACTTGTTAACCCTGAACTTCAGAAGAAATATAACGAAGGTGTTCGGGCATTGACTTCACAAAATTTCATGGAGGCTTCACAACGATTCACAGAAGTAATTTTGATGAATCCATCTTACGCTGCAGCTTATTACAATCGTGGTATGGCCTATAAGGGACTTGCAATGAATGACAAGGCCGTTGCAGACTTTAACCGTGCCATTGAACTTGACCCAGCCAATGCAGAAGCTGCTTACATGAAAGCAAAATTATTTGAAGAATCAGGTGATTTTGAACAAGCAGCCAATGCTTACAAGCAAGCAGGTGAAATCGATAAAACCAACGAGACCTACCCATATTTTCAAGGCGTGGCTTTGTTTCAAATGGAAAAATACGACGAAGCAATCATTGCATTTGATGAAGCCATTCGCAGAAAATCAGATTACGCTTACGCATACAATGATCGCGGAAGTTCAAAAATGATGCTGGAAAATTATGACGGCGCCATTGCCGATTATAACAGTGCAATTAAATATGATCAATATATGCACTTTGCATACAATAACCTTGGATCAGTATACCGCAATAAAGAGGATTACACGAACGCTGAGAAATATTATACCGAAGCAATAAAACGTAAACCCGATTACTATATAGCATACAACAACAGAGGAACTGCCCGCTTTGCACAGGGAAAATATGCAGATGCACTCAGTGATTTTTCGAAAGCAATTCAGATTAATCCAGATTACGCATTTGCTTATAATAATCAAGCCAGTGTGTATATCAAACAAGAAAAATATCAAGAAGCCGTTACTGCTTGTGACAAGGCAATTGCTTTAAACGGTGAATACACGGAGGCTTATTTCAATCGCGGAATTGCAAAAGAAATGCTGAAAGATTTAGTCGGCGCATGCGCAGATTGGCAAGATGCATTTATTCTCGGAAGTGAAAATGCTGAACAGTATATTAACAGTCCCGCTTGCGCAGGTAATAATTAAGAAACCGAAACCATGAAAAAGTATATTCTCCTATTTGCACTCGCACTGATTGGTTCAAGTTCATTTTTGCAAGATGTTCCATTCGAAAAAGATCTCTTCAAAGAACGAAAAGACGAATTTAAACTGGCCGTTGAGAACATTGAAGCAGGTGATGCCAATGTCTATGCATACAATTATCCGCTTGCTGTAACTTATTACTTAAAAGCAAATGCATTCAATCCAAACAGCGGTGATCTGAATTATAAAATTGGATTGTGTTATGTTCAGTTTGACAAGTATCAAATGAAGACTTATTTTGAAAAAGCATATCAACTTAAACCTACTGTCAGTCAAGATATCTTATTCTATTTAGGATGGTGTTATCACCTTGAATCAAACTGGACTAAAGCAATCGAATACTACAACATGTTTGCAGGTAAAGCTACCGCACCTGAATTACAACCTTTAAAAACAGAAGCATTCAAGAAAATTCAGGAATGTAAAAATGGTCAACTTCTTGAAGGTAAAAAAGCAAGAGTATGGATTGACAATGTTGGAAAAGAAATCAACACAGATTATCCAGATTATGCTCCAGTAATCTCTACCGATGAAGCCATCATGATCTTTACCACGCGCAGACCTGATACAGAAGAAATGGCGCCAATTGGTGGTTATTTTGAAGATCTCTATATCTCACGTCGGGTAGATGGAGTTTGGACAAAAGCTGTTCCGATTGGCAAACCCGTTAACGTAAAAGGTCAGCATGATGCTACCATTGGTCTCTCACCAGATGGTCATACACTCTATGTCTATAATGACGATCGCGGCAATGGTGACATCTACGAATCAATCGATGAAGACGGGGCATGGACGCAACCTAAATTGATGGAAAAAACAATCAACACAGATGGCCACGAACCTGATGCATCTCTGACTTTTGATGGCAAAAGACTCTATTTTACAAGCGACAAGCCCGGCGGATTTGGTGGACATGATATCTATTATTCTGATTGGGATGATGAAAAACAAAAATGGGGCGATGCGGTCAATGTTGGAAATGTGTTAAACACCCCTTACGAAGAGCGCAGCGTTTTTATTCACCCCGATGGCGAAACAATGTACTTTGCTTCAAAAGGTCACAACACCATGGGTGGATATGATTTATTCTTCTCAAAACTTGTTGATGGAAAATGGACAGCTCCAGTTAATCTTGGACCACCATTAAACACACCTGATGACGATGTCCAGTTAGTTGTTGCTGGTAACGGTCGTTATGGTTATTGCTCATCTTACAGACAGGGTGGTTATGGTGAAAAAGATATTTATGTGATTACTTTTCTTGGGCCAGAAAAACCACCCGTTTTATCCAATGAAGACAACCTGATCGCATCAATCGCTAAGCCTATCAAGGAAAAAATTACTGAGCCAACGCTTGTGAGTGAAGGAAGTAACATGGCCATTCTTACGGGAATTATTCGCGATGAAAAAACAAAACAACCTTTAAAGGCACAAATTGTTTTGATCGACAATGAGGCTAATAAAGTGATTGCAGAATTTACTTCGGACGCTGTTTCAGGTAAGTATCTGGTATCCTTGCCGGGTGGAAAAAACTATGGTATTGCCGTGCGTAAAGACGGCTATTTATTTCACTCCGAAAACTTTGTCATTCCTAATGAAAGTGGCTTCAGACAATACAACAAAGATGCTGATCTGAAAAAAGTAGAAGTGGGTCAAACAATTGTCTTAAGAAATATTTTCTTTGATCTTGACAAATATACCTTGCGCCCTGAATCTGTAAACGAGTTGGAGCGATTGATTAAGTTGTTGAATGAAAATCCAACGATGAAGATTGAAATCTCTGGACATACCGATACACGAGGCAGTGCAGAGCACAACCAGGAGTTATCACAGAATCGTGCTAAAGCAGTCGTTGACTATCTCATTGCTCATGGTATTGATGCTTCCAGATTGACCTATGCCGGTTATGGTGAAACTAAAACCCTCATCAGCGATGAAGCGATTGCCAAAATGACTTCATCCGGCGACAAAGAAGAGGCCCATCAACAGAACAGACGCACTGAATTTAAAATTCTGAGCATGTAGCTATTCGGAAAAAGAGTAAGTTATCAAGATATTATTTTGAATTTCTTTACTTGAAATCTTGTAAAACAAAGAGATAAAGTATTAAATTCGCCCAAATTTGATTGAATGAAACTTAGATTACTCTTTCTTCTCTTGTTTCCATTATTTGCCTACTCACAACCAAAAAGATCCTTGGCTGTCAGAAAATTATATGATCAGGCAGTAACACAATATAACGCCGGGAATCATGCTGAATCGCTTAAATTATTTGAAGAATGTGTTGCCGCAGATTCTACCTATACGGAAGCATACCTAAACATTTCTTATATCACTTTTGACCAGAATAACTTTGTCAAAGCCCTTGTCAATGCAAAAAAAGCTTTGAAATACAATCAATTTCAGGCGCCAATCTTCATTCAAACAGGCAAATGTTTCTATCATCTTGAAGAATATGACAGTGCAGCTTACTTTTTGAACAAAGGCATTTCATTTGGCGCAAAAGCTGAATCTGACTATTTATATCTTGCAAAATGTATGGCTTATCAAGGTCAATACCGCGATGCGACTTTCTATTTTGGCAAGGCACTTGAAATTAATCCCAACAATGGCGTAGCCTATAATGAGCGCGGCAGTGCTTATTTTCAGTTAGGAGAATATGAATTAGCGAAGGCAGATTTTGAAAAAGCACTGGCCTTAAATCCGCAGTCAACTGGTGCCCTTGCCAACATGGCTAACGTATCTTTGGCATTAGGAGACAACGAAACGGCCCTGACATACATCAACAAAGGTATTGAAACCGCTACCGGTGATCAAAAAATACAACTGCTTATCCTGAAAGGCAATTATTACAAAACAATTGGTGAATTTGAGAATGCATCTTTAGCTTATGAAGAAGCATTTCAACTTGATAATCAAAATGCTGTAATTCTAAATAATCAAGCTTCGATTATGATTGAACTTGAAAACTATCAGGGAGCATTTGAGAAATGTAATGAGGCACTTGATTTACAGCCAGAGATGATGGAGGCTTATTTCAACCGCGGAATAGCAAATGAAATGTTACGTAATGTAGAAGCAGCATGTATGGACTGGGAACAAGCATTTATCCTTGGTTCGTCAATTGCTGAAGAATATTTAAATAGTCCTGTGTGTAATGAGTAAGTCGCTGAAACATATTTTGAGTCTTTCCTTGTTACTTATTGTGGCAAACACTTTTGGACAGGATAAAGACATTCCATTTGACAAACGTCTATTTGAAGATCGCAAAGAAGAATTTGATATTGCCGTGAAAGAAATTCGGGATGGTGATTTGCATTTCTATGATGGTGGAACCAGTGATCTTGCAATTGCACTTTCGCATTTCCTGAAAGCACAAGAATTTAATCCTTATTCTTCGATATTGAATTATAAGATTGGCGTTTGTTATTTGTATAGCAATCAAAAATTCAGAAGTCTGGATTACCTTGCATTTGCTTACAAAGTAAATCCTGATGTCGATCCAAATATTCGGTTCTATCTGGCACAAGCACATCAACTAGGTGGTAATTTTGAAGAAGCGATCACTCTCTATCGTGAACACAAAGATTTGATTCGTGAAAACGATCAGATTCAACGTAACTACATCAACAAAAAAATATCTGAGTGCAGAACAGGCCAAGAATTAAAAGCAAGCCCAGTTCGTGTTTGGATCGATAATTTAGGAGATAGTATCAATACTGAATACCCTGAATTCTCACCGGTAATTTCAGCTGACAACCGCGTTCTGTTTTATACCGCTCGCCGTCCAGACTCTGAAGGAGGACAACAAGATGAAACCGGATCCTTCTATGAAGATATTTACTATTCTGAAAGAGGCTATGGTGAGGATTGGTCAGGCTCACAAAACATCGGCGATCCAATCAATACAGTTTCTCACGATGCTACAGTAGGTCTTGCACCGGATGGTAAATCTCTCTTAACTTATCAAGGGATCAACAGTAAAAACGGCGACATTTTTATCACGCGTGAAAATTCTGACGGAACCTGGCAAGCACCCGTTTCTATAGGAACTACGATCAATACCAAATATCACGAATCGAGTGCTTCGCTTTCATTTGATGAAAAAACTTTGTTCTTTGAATCAGATCAACCTGGAGGATTTGGGCAACATGATCTTTATGTTTCATATTGGGATGAAGAGAAAAAAACCTGGGGACCGGCAATCAATTTAGGACCAACCATCAATACAGAATTTGAAGAGAAGGGTGTATTCTTTCACCCGGATAACAAAACACTTTATTTCTCATCAAACGGTCATAATACGATGGGCGGCTTGGATATTTTTAAAACAGTACGTGACCCTGAAACAGGTACCTGGTCAAAACCTGAAAACATTGGTTATCCTATTAACACACCTGATGACGACATCTATTTTGTGGTAACTGGTGATGAGCGTTACGCTTACTATTCTTCTTTCCGCGAAGATGGTTTCGGTGAGAAAGACATTTACAAAATCACTTTCCTTGGAGATAAAAAAAATCCATTATTAGCTGAAGCGGATATTTTGAGTTCGGATTCAGAACTTTTCGGATCAAACAAAACAACATTAGCCTCTGAATTTGATGACACAAAATTATTTGTTCTGAAAGGCACAGTTGTAGACGGAAAAACAAAAGTGGGAATCTCTACTAATCTTTCAGTGACGAATGCTAAAACAAATGAAAAAGTAACAGACATCATTACCAATTCTGATGGAACTTATTCTGTCATTTTGGTTCCTGGTCAATCTTATGCAGTAACTGTGTCAGGCACTTCTTACACGATCGCTTCTAAAACCTTAAACAGTTCAAAAGACGATACAAATACAGAGGTCACCATGAACTTTGAACTCTTCCCTCCTTCTGCTGGCTTGACCTTTGCGCTACACAATATCTATTTTGATTTTGATAAAACAGACCTTCGTCACATTTCAGTAGATGAATTAGACAAACTAGTAAAAATCATGCTGGAAAATCCGACCATTGTCATTCAATTTGCAGGACACACTGACAGACGAGGAGCAGCAGAATACAACCAACAGCTATCTGAAGAGCGCGCAGAAATTGCAAAAGCTTATTTGGTTTCTAAAGGCATCGATGCGTCACGAATCAAAACAGTAGGATATGGAGAATCCAATCCAGAAGTTTCAGGTGAACAAATTTCCAACATGGGAAGCAACGCTGAAAAAGAAGCTGCTCACCAGCAAAACAGAAGAACGGTCGTCACCATTATTAGTCAATAATATTTAATGATACAATGAAACTCCGGACTCAACCCCGGAGTTTTTTTATTACAACCCTATGAAACAACTCATTTTTTCTTTTCTATTATTTGCTTCAATTAATTTGCAAGCGCAGCGTTTTTCACTCAGCGATTTTTTCATGTACGACGCGAAACTGGAGCAGGTAACCGACAGTATCTTCGAAACTCTAAATGATACTGCACGCGTGGGTCAAATGATCATTCCCGCTGCCGGAGGACATGGTAAACCAACCGAACATCTGAATGCATTACTTCAGAAAAATTATATCGGCGGAATTTTACTTTTGAACGGAACCAAAGAAGGATTTACTGAAATGGTAAAACAATTTAACAGTGTCAATTCAAACGCGGGCGGATTACCTCTGCTCTACTCTGCGGATGCTGAGCCAAGTTTGATTGGATATAAAATTAAAAACTGTACACCGGTTAAAAAAGCAAACCTAATGGTGAGCCGTGAAGAAGTAAGAATGTTTGCAGCATCTATTTGCAATGACTTAAAAGATATCGGTATCAACTATAATTACGCCCCGGTGGTTGATATGTCACCAAATGAAGCGATCACTTATAGAAGTTTTGGAGACAACTCCGACACAGCCCAAATCTGGTCACGCATTTTTATTGAAGAAACTCAAAAAAGAGGAATTGTAGCAACAGCAAAACATTTTCCGGGTCATGGTTATGTTGTGGGCGATACACATAAACAACTCGTTTATATTGATGGTGAAATGAAAGAAGTTGGAAATTATATTCCATTGATCAAAGCAGGTGTGCTTTCAATTATGGTAGCGCACATTGCAATTAAGAACAATGAAAAATACAACACCAATGATATGCCTTCAACAGTATCAAGAAATATTGTGACCGGCCTATTAAAAGAAGAAATGCACTTCAAAGGATTGGTGGTTACAGACGCTTTAAACATGGGTGGCGTAGCATCTATTCCAAACTGCGAACTGAAAGCTGCACAAGCGGGTTGTGATTTGTTATTGATGCCCGTGAACGAAGAAAAAGCTGTTCTTGATATTTTAGGCGAATTGAATAAAAATGAAAATTTCAAACAAGAAATTTATGCTTCGGTCAGAAAAATTATTCGACTCAAAATTTGTTTGGGAATCATTAAATAGTTATTCAATTGCATTTTTTTGAATCTTGCAACCTTAGTCTTTTTCTAAAAAAAATCACCAATACACTATTTCCCTTTCGGTAATAAAAATCAGATTTCGGTTGGCGTCGTAAACCAGCTTTTTAATCCAGTTTCCATATGCGTCAAATTCATACTCAAACCAATACTCCAAAATTCTCAAGTCGGTTGTTTGATCTCGCTCGTAAATAGGCAAAAAATTCTTGTCATATTCTTCAAAATGAATGAAAGTAGTGTCTTCATCTATAAAAGAATAATATGTGTACGTGTTTTTTGAAGTATCTGTCAAGTGATAACTCATAGAGTTAATTTTTCCGTCGGGTCCGTAATCTACCCAGGTATATTCAAATTTTGAACTTAGATTTTCCAGAATTCGCCGTGTCGTCGTCCCCTCGGGAATGTGCTCTGATATAGTTTCATAATAGGAATTATCTTGCGGACGAAATGCAGTTTCTACACGTTCAAGCTCGCCCCATTCATTGAAAATTGAATCTATAAACTGCCAAGACGAATCTTCATTCATGAAAATATATTTGTGTTTATAACTTTGATCGAGAAATTCTCCTCTTGAATTGTAATCTGTAATTGTGACTTTATATTTATAACCACTTTCACCTAACTCATATCTGTTGGTGCTATAAAGTATATCCCCTTCTTGGTAATAATTGATTGCTATTGTCCTGCCCGTTGAGTCATATTCAGATGATTCTCCGAACGGAAATGGATGATAGCTGCCAGTAGAAACTTCAATCAATTTTCCATTCACGACTTTTACATATTGGCCGCGTTGGCGTTCATATTTTATTTGTTTAACCGAATCAGTTTGTGCAATACATAAACTGGACATCGTCAAAACGAAAGAGAAAGTTATCAAGTGTACTGGGGCTATATAAAACCTCATAATCTGGCCGATAGTTAAAGATCAAACATACAAAATTCCATCACAAAAACGCGCAGAGATGTGCCATTATCAAGACGCCCGATTCACCATTCTTCAACTGGCAAAAAAAAGGACAACCGATTAATCAATTGTCCTTTTCAAAAAAACATAAAAATCCTATTTATTTCCTTTTGCGTAATCCGCTAAGAATTTTTCTAATCCGATATCAGTCAACGGGTGATTCAATAATCCTTTGATTGAACTCAATGGTCCGGTCATGACATCAGCGCCAACTTCAGCGCACTGAATAATGTGCATGGTGTGACGTACTGACGCCGCTAAAATTTGCGTTTCAAACATATAGTTATCATAAATCAATCTGATTTGAGCAATCAAATCAACGCCATTTTGTGAAACGTCATCCAATCTTCCAATGAAAGGAGAAAGATAAGTTGCACCCGCTTTAGCCGCCAACAAAGCTTGACCAGCAGAAAAAACAAGCGTACAATTTGTTTTGATTCCTTTATCAGAGAAATAGCGAATAGCTTTAATTCCGTCTTTAATCATTGGAATTTTCACTACAATATTTTTATGCAAGGCAGCCAGATTTTCACCTTCTTTAATCATTCCGGCATAATCAGTAGCAATTACCTCTGCGCTTACATCACCATCTACAATGTTGCAGATATCTACATAATGCTTCAAAATACGGTCGGCACCAATAATGCCTTCTTTAGCCATCAGTGACGGATTGGTAGTAACCCCGTCCAAGATGCCCATGTCATTTGCTTCTCTGATTTCATCAAGATTAGCGGTATCGATAAAAAATTTCATGATTTTGATTTAGTATGCCAGCAAAGATAGGCAGTGTAGGCTGAGGTTTGGTAAAATCTTATTAACAGGATATTCAGTTTGCTTGGAGATGGTAAGTACCTAAAAAACAAAAAGCGCCTCTCTTTCGAAAGGCGCTTTGTTATTGGTGGGAGATACTGGGTTCGAACCAGTGACCCCCTGCTTGTAAGGCAGGTGCTCTGAACCAGCTGAGCTAATCTCCCTTTTTGTTACTTCATTAATTCAACTTTTTCAGTGACTCTCCCGACTAAAGTCGGGATGCTCTGAACCAGCTGAGCTAATCTCCCTCGTGGTTCGGGGTGCAAATATAGAGAGCTTTTTATTAATTGCAAAGATTTTGTGAAAAATGTTCAGCTAGTTTTTGAAAGTCTTGGGCAAGACTGCTTGTTTCAGGTATTTAGGTTGAAATAGTTTATCACATTGCTCTTGTTTTTTTTTGTTTCATGAATCCCTAAAACTTTTAGGCCTTGCAATTCTTCCGGAATAGTTTATTTTTGGTGTAGTTCAATTTTAAAACTTTAAAGCCGTTATGTCAAAATTCTTCAAACAATTAGCGCTATTTACGCTTTGTCTTTTCACTTTTTCATCGTTGAATGCGCAACTCAATTGGGAATGGAAAAAACCAGCATTGCAAGGAAACCCACTTGAATCAATCTTTTTTGCAGATGCCAACAATGGATATTCAGTTGGTCAGCATGGGACTATTCTGAAAACAGCTGATGCGGGAACAACCTGGACTTTGAAAAATTTTGGAGAAAATAATCTTCACGCAGTTTACTTCACAGACTTGAATAACGGATACTGTGTAGGAGACAGTGGTACTATTTTTAAAACAACCAATGCAGGTACTACCTGGGTTGATGAAAGTTTTGGATCCGCACAATTGCGCGATGTTCATTTTCCATCTGCATCCGTTGGCTATGCTATCGGATATTACGGGGTTATTCTCAAAACAACCGATGCCGGCTTAACATGGTCATCTCTAACAAGTGGTGTCACAGATCAGTTAACCGCTGTTTTTTACAGATGATAATACGGGATTTGTAATCGGTGTTTCAGGATTGATTTTAAAAACAACCAATGGAGGATCAACCTGGTCAACGATTGCAAGCGGAACGGTACAACATTTATTTTCTATTTACTTTACAGATAACAACAACGGATGGATTTCGACCATGAACGGCGCAATACTCTCCACAACAGACGGTGGCGCCACCTGGAATTCAAATGCATCCGGAAGCACGTTATGGCTTTATAGTGTTTTCTTCAGTAATTCAACAAATGGTTTTGCGGTTGGTGCATATGGATTAATCGTCGCTTCAACAAATGGCGGAGTGAATTGGACGACACAAACCAGCAATACAACATATACATTAAACGGTGTCTATTTTACAGATGCAATGCACGGCTGTGCCATTGGCGATTTTGGTACAATCTTAAAAACGGTTGATGGAGGAATTAACTGGACTACTGTTCACACCAACGACGCCTATGCATTTCAAGCAGTACAATTTATTGACGCGTCTATCGGTTATGCTGCAGGTGATTTCGGAACTATTTTAAAAACAACCGATGGCGGAGATAACTGGACACAACAAAACGGTGCTACAGATTATATTCATGCAATGTTTTTCAAAGATGCTGATCATGGATATTGTGTTGGTGACAACGGCTCGTATTTCACAACAGCTGATGGCGGCGCCAATTGGACTGAAACTACCATTGACAGTGATTACCTGATGGAGGGAATCTTTTTTGCAACAGATGACACGGGTTATATTTGCGGATACGATTGGGGAACAAGTTCTGGTCTAATTCTCAAAACAATTGATGGCGGAATTACCTGGACGCTGCAAAACAGCGGTACAACTTATTTTATTGGAGATATTTATTTTTTAACTGCTGATTTGGGATATGCTTCTGCCAATGGCGGACGAATTTTAAAAACAACTGATGGAGGTTTGAATTGGACAACACAAGTATTAGCAACTCCTTGTAATCTTTTGTCCATTTGGTTTACAGATGAAAGTAATGCAGTAGCTGTTGGCAATGGTGGACAAATTGTACATACTTCAGATGCCGGAGCAAATTGGAGTATTTACAATCCTTCTAATGTCGGATTGACGTATAACGATGTTCATTTCTTTGGAGATTTTGGATACGTCGCAAGTGCTGATGGAAAAGTTTTATTTTCTGAAGATGGAGGTGTCACGTGGGAAGAAGACCCATGCATCACTGCAAATGATATCTCAGCTGTATATGTTTTAGATGCTGACAATGTTTATCTGCTTGGTGAAAGAGGTTCTATTCTATTGGGTACAAGAAAAGAAACTGCTGGAATTTCAAAAACGGAATCTGACGAAACAACCCGTTTATCTGTTTTTCCAAATCCTGCTCGTGAAATTGCAACAGTGAATTTTCAGAATCCACAAAATGAAAATGTAAAAATTACAGTGACTGACCTGTCAGGAAAAATTCTGGAACAAAGCTACACTGCACAAAGTAGTCACGCAATCAACTGTCAAGGTTTTGTTACCGGCATATACATTGTGACTGTTCAGGCTGCAAGTTATACTGAATCCATTAAGCTCATTTTGGAATAATTTTTTGCCTGCTCATAGACTAGCTTTCAGGTCATCTGTGAAGATCATCCTATTGGTTTTTCATTATCTTCGTTTGTAAGAATTTTCTCTCATGCAAAAAGAAAAAGAACGAATCATTGCTATCTCTGACGCTTTAGACGAAGCAGCTTCCAACATCAATATTTTGCGCAACATTGCCTGGCCAAATGATGTTGAGCAGGAATTTTTCAAAAACGATGCGCAGAAATTACCTAAGGTTGATTACAAACCATTCGACCCCAAACCAGTTTTGGACGAACTCAAAAAAGCAAGAAATCTTTTTGGAGCAAATGACATCATTGACAATTGGGCTGGGCGCATTGCAAACAAATTAGAAAGCAGCGCCCTTTTGCTTTCTGCAAGAGGAACGCAAGATTTTTTCAGACATTCAAAAAACATGTACGGTTGTCCAAAAGATCTTTTACCAGATGGTCAAAGTACAGCACTTAATCTTGCCCAACATTTTGGTGAACTCTTTGACAACGTTAAAAATTTTGATTTGGGTGCACCGCCACAAGCTTGTGTAATGCCGTCAACTCTGGCAGCAGAAATGGAAAAAGCAGTGAGCGGAATGTTCGGTGATGAAGGACCTAAAATTGTCATGGATGATTCCATTTCATCAAACGCAATTGCAGGACGAAGACGAATTGCAATTAATCCTGCCGCGTGTTTTACAGATAAAGATATTCAACAGTTGATTGAACATGAAGTTTACATTCACGTAGCAACTTCCATCAACGGACACAAGCAAAAAAACATAAAAATTCTGGGAGCGGGCCACGCCGGTACAACAGAAACACAGGAAGGTCTTGCTGTGTTTTCTGAATTTATTACCGGATGTATTGATTTGGATCGTACGCGCAGATTATCTGATCGCGTGCTTGCTACACAAATGGTAATTGACGGTGCAAATTTTATTGATTTGTATCGAAACTATTTAGAAAAAACAGATGATCCGGGTAAAGCCTTTGACAGTGCCAAACGAGTCTTCAGAGGTGGCGATATCAATGGACGTGCGCCGTTCACCAAAGACATAGTTTATTTAGAGGGACTAGTGCGCGTGCAGAATTTTTTAAGTGTCGCTGTTGCGCTGGGTAAGTTTGAATATTTGGATTTACTTTTCTGCGGTAAATTAGATTTGTCAGATATTCCAGCTTTGAAAATGATGAGCGAAATGGGATTGATTGAAAAACCGCAATACCTTCCGCCGTGGATTCGTGATAAAAGATTTTTGCTGACACACCTCACCTACTCTTCTTTTTTGAGCGGAACGGATTCTTCTGTTTTGAATAAGCACTATAAAGAAATTTTAGGTTGATTCTAACTAAAAAAACAGCGCTGCGGCATTGCAGAGAAAAATAATTTCACCTGTGTCGTATGAAGATAACCGAAGTTCTTTTTTACCGCTGAGTTCGCAGAGAATGCGCGGAGGGCCGCTGAGTTATCCATATGTGATCAGCGAAAATCTGCCACAACTATTTCTTTTACCAAAGCCAGCAAAGAAAAACAAGACTGTCTGCAGTTCGGTTAAATAGCTTAAGTCTTTTATTACCAATCAAAAACACAACTAATTCTTGATTTTTTCGTTATACATAGAAACAGGTGGCGATGGAGAAGTTGAATATCAAATTAATCGTTGGAGCAATTCTGCTCTTACTGCTCTCTTTGTCTTGTGACAAGACCAAACGCGCATCCAATCAATTCATCAAAAAAGGTCGCTGGGTCACTAATACATTAACAGCCGGAACAACCGAATACACCAAACTTCCAAAGTGGCAAGTTTACGAGTGCGGGAATACAAATGATTATTGTGAAGCAAAGTGGGAACATCCAAACGGAAGTCACACCAATTTTTTCTGGCGCTATTTTAATATTGGTGGTGATTTTCAATTTTATGTTGACACATCTGAAACCGATACCACAACAATGGCCTATGCACAATGCAAAAATTTTATGGGACATTACAAGGTGAAAGATCGCAAATCAAAATCATGTCATTTTGAATCAGATGAAGTTGTTGGATACCCAGGAAAAGTGGTGACGATAAAAATTGAAGCAGAGTAAATCAAATTGAAATAACTTCGCCGTTTTCAGTGTAATAAATTTCACCGCGCACAGCTGAATTACCCATATCTTTTAGAAGACCGACATACTCCAACACTTGCTCAATGTGCTTTGGCGATTGCTGTCCCGTTTTAAAATCCACTACAATCACTTCGTCTGAATTAAAAATTAATTTATCAGGAATGAATTTTTTTCCACTCGTGTTAATAATCACTTTTTCATTCATCGCGTTAGCAGAAAAATAAGCCGCAAATTTTGAATCCTGAAATAATTTTTCAATTTCAGATTGAATCAGATCCACATCGCTATCCTCAATCAATCCTTTGTGAAGACATCGATCCAGTTCAATTTTAAGATCTGCAGCTGTTTTGATTCGGGATAAAATCAAATGCACTTTTGAACCAAACAATCTTTTTTCATCCAACTCATCGACATTCCAATTTTCAGCACTTTTGAAACTCATTTGCGGCCGGCCTAGTTTTGGAAAATCGTTTTCGATCACAAATCCCGGAGCCATTTTTTTCTGTTCCAATTCCGGCATTTCAAATTCACCATTATACACCGCACCACTTGCCAATGCATTCCAGTTTTGTGATTTGAAAAAACCATTCAGCCAAAGACTAGCAGGAGAAGGTGATACTTTTGGGTTGGCCGAAATAAAGAGCGCTACCTCTGGTCGCGTAAAAGCAACATATAAAAGGTTCAATTGATCCAAATAAAATTTTGCCTCTTCTGCATTAAAAACAGGATTCAAACTTGTTGACTGAATGTCTTTCGTCATGTTGATGAAATATGCCGGCAAATCACTGCCCGCATTTTCAACCCAAGAAATTTGTTTATGCAATTCCAATTTCCAATCAAAAAACGGACAAATCACCACCGGAAATTCCAAGCCTTTTGCTTTGAAAATTGTCATCACCTGAACTGCATTGGCGCCCTCCGGACTCACGATCGAACGCTGCGCCCCTTTGGTATTGAACCAATCCATAAAATCACGGATGTTGGAATTGTTTCGTTTTTCAAACAGGTGAATCTCTTCCAGAAAAAACTGCAAGTAGGGATTAAATAATAAATCCAGTTCAAATGTATTTACCAGATAAAAAACATACTCATATAAATTATCGAAGGACGCATAATTTTTTAGCGCGATATTTTCGGACACAAAAATTTCTTCAATAGTAAGTTTCGTTAACTGAGGTCTTAATTTCTCAATCAACATCCAGGATCCGTTTTTTTAATCAACGATGCATAATGCTCCAGCGTTTTGATTTTAAAATTTCGGTCAGCTGAAACCGCTGAAGAACAAATCAAATTGAAAATAAATTTTACGTGCTGATCTTTGCCTATGAACAAACTATCTGGTGAAATGACCTTGATTCCCTTGCGCGCCAGGAAGTCTGCAATCTTAGATCCATTGCGGTTAGTGCGCACCAGTATACAAATATCCTTCCATTGAAAACCTTTCTCAAGAGATCGTTGAATGACATCGTGAATATAATCCAGTTGCTGCTCATCTTCCATGGCATCTTGCAACAAAGCTTCAATATAACCTTTAAATTTTTTGACTGGAAGTTGTTCTGAATCTTTATAGATGTATTGAATTTCTGGCGCTAAGGTCTTACTCAATTCAACAAATAACTTATTATTGAAATCAACTATTTCTGGAGCTGATCTGAAATTTTTTTCCAATCTGAAAAGTTCACCAGAATCTTTAAATTGTTGTTCTGCTTCTTTCAATGAAGCTATGTTTTCAGGATTGTGAATGTGATTTGGAAGATTGGTAAATTGCTCTACCTCTCCACCACGCCAGCGGTAAATGGCTTGCTTGCCATCACCCACAATCAAATTGGTATTACCCGATGAAAGTGAATTGTGAATGAGCGGAATCATATTGATCCATTGCAATTGTGAGGTATCCTGAAACTCATCCAATAAAAAATGTTCGTAGCGGTTTCCCATCCGCTCGTAGATGAACGGAATTTTTTCGTTGACAATGATGTCCGAAATCTTTTTGTAAAAATCAGAAATCAACAAAATATTTTGTTCGTCTTTAATTCCTTCAACCAGACTCAACAAATGATTTAATAAAGAAAGGTTATTGAGATTTTTGAGAATCTCCTTATTGAGAATTAATTGTTTTTGCGCGCCTTCCAACAAAGCATCAATCTGATTAAAATATTTTTCAAGTAAGGGTGCTATTTGTTCTACCGCAACAATATTTGGACTTGATGGATGCGACCAGTTACCAGCTTGTACATTTTTATAGTTGGTATCGCTTGCTTTTTTGTAATCACCTTTTGAAATACGTTTGAAGAAAGATAAAATGCTATTTGATTTTCCAGCAAAATCATCCGATGATAATCCTTTTGACTTAACAAGATCTAAGGCTTCATTTGCATTATTTTCAATAGACGCAGTAATTTTTGCATTCTCTTTCTGAAGCTCTTCCTGTACTTTCAAAAAATCTTCTGAACTTAATTTTCGTAGAAGTCCGATTGATTTAATCGCATCTTCCTTAAAAAGCAAATCACTGAATTCAAATACCTGATTTGGAAAATTCCACGATTTATCCTGATTCAAATTCGTTCGAGCATAACGCATCATCAAGCTGGTCAAATCCTCATCTCTACCAATCTGATCAAACAATTGATCGGTTACATTTTTCGCAGCGTTTTAATATCCAGTTCACATCAAAATCAACCGATATATTTAAATCCTTTGCGAAAGTTCTGATAATTCGATGCGTAAACTTATCAATCGTCATCACCGAAAATGCACTGTAATTATGCAAAATCTGATTCAGAATTTTTTGTGCGCGATCTTCAATTATTTTGGGCCCGATTCCCAAATTTTTTGCCGTGTCTTTCAAAAAACCAAAATCTTTGTCAGTCTTTTCATATTCAGGTTTAGCCAGTTGAATCAAGCCATCCAGAATACGTGATTTCATTTCATTGGCCGCTTTATTGGTAAAGGTCATTGCCAGAATCGAACGAAACTTAAACGGATTTTTATCATGCAAAATAATGCGCAAATATTCTTGTACCAGCGTGTAGGTTTTTCCACTGCCGGCAGATGCGTTTACTATTTTGAGTGGTTTGTCAGACATTACTTTTCTTCTTTTTCAGTGAAAGTACGTCAAAACTTTTTTGAATGAAGTTTATTTCAACAATAGGAATTCCAAGTAAGAGATTCCAAAGAACGCCAAGAGTTAAATAAATCAAAACTAAATAATAGGTAACAAAAAAATGAATCTCATTAAACCACTTGAATACCATCATAACCCATATAGCTAATGTCATCCAAAATAACAAAGCCGCCTGTATGATAAAAAATGTTCTCCATAAATGGTTTCTCATTTTAGGAAAAAAAGTAGACTCCAAACTAAGTATGAGTGGAAAGCAAAAAGTAAGAATAACAGAAAGTGATTGGAGATCCAAATCAATTTGATCTGCAATACTTTGAGGCATCCATTCAACATAAAACAATTCATTACCTAATTCATCATGATCGTAAACATCTACACTGTACTCTTGATTATTCGTAAACAGCAAGGCCACAATTATAGCTGCGATTATGAAGCAAAATATCAGAACCCGTTTATTCATCTAATCAATTTCATTTATGACAAATTCGAATTCAATTCATGGTCTTTCAATTTTCGAAATGACATCATCTCAAAACTTTTTTGGATCCAACTTAATTTCTTTGTATTCGGTAAGATTAAAAGCAAGTTCCAAAGCACACCCAAATGCAAATAGAGAATTATAAAATAAAACGCCGGCTGTTCTTGAAGATTAGTGAATAACTTAAACACCATAAAAAACATAACAATGAGTGTTCCGTAACCCAAAGCCAACGCTTGAACCAGAAATAAAATTCGCCACCAGCCGTTCCGGATTTTTGGAAAAAAGGTGGCTTCGAGCATTAGTAAAAAAGGAAAGAAAAATATAATGCAAAGCGCCGCCATCATTTCAGGCTCTTCAAACTGATCTAATAAATTTTCATTTATTGTTTCATAGACAATTTCTTCTCCATAAACATGGTCAGCCATTCTGACAAACTGCATGTTATCAGTGGTTAGCAAAAACCAGGTGATGACAACAAAAATCAGAAATACAATCCAGGTTTGCTTTTTCAAAATGCAGTATTTAAGGTGATCATAATGACTTTAACGTTATATAATTCAAAGGAGATTAAGTTGTTCTGAATTTCTCAATTCATACCCTCTTCAATTTTCTTCTCAATCATATCTGCCAAATTCTTTCCTTCACGAGTAACAATTTCTTTGATTTCATCCACAGTTAAATACTCTAAATAACTCTTACCAATTTTTGAATTAGTGTTTCTACAATATAGCTCATAAGCCGTTTCAAAGAACTTAAGTTCTATAGACACTTGAATATCAAATGAATTCAAACCTGCTTTATCAAAATCCTTCAAAACATAAACTACTTGAATTCCTTCCTTTACATTAGCCAATGAATTCGAAATAATCTGAGAAAGATTCCCTGTCAAAGTAAATTCTTTGACTAACTGATCACCATCTATCAAAAGGATAATATTGCACTGCTTGAAATATTTTTTAGTTTGATCCAAAATGACTCGAAGTTCTTTTAAAAAAGGTTCTATCCAATTCCGAAAATGATCGTATAAAACCTCATTATTTTTGTACCTTCCTCGCTCCAACTCAAGACCTGAAACCTTCTTATCTAGCAACGCAAACCGCTTCTGTAAGTCATCCGGTTCATCAATATTTACTCCTTTGATTCCCTTCAAATATTTTGTAATCGAATCCAATTCTGTATTTGCAATATACGCTATAAAACCCTCCACATTTCCTGTATCAGCATCTTCTAAAGCAGGAATGTAAGTTGTATTACGATCTTCAATCTTCAAAATCCCTGGAACATAACCATGCTTGATTAAAATCAAATTCATCAAGATTCTTGACATACGTCCATTTCCATCATCAAACGGATGAATGCATACAAACTTGTAGTGAAAATAAGCTGCGATTAAAACGGGATGCAATTCTTCTTGCTCCGATTTATTATACCAATCTATAAGATCAGTCATCATTGATGGAGTCTCTTCAGGTGATGCGTAAAAGTGTGTTTCTCCTGTAGAAGTTCTAACGTTATTTGGCAAAGTTTTATACTCTCCAATTTTGATCATTTTCGATGTTGGCTTGCCATCAGGAGTCTCGGCTTTAACAAGATACGGCTCTCTCAAAAGTGCTTTATGCAATTCTCTAATTAGCGTTTCGTTTAATGGTCTGCCTTCTGAAATTATACCACCTAGTAATTGAACAACATCGTTGTGTCCTTTGATATCTTCATGATCTTTCAGCGGTTTTCCTTTTGCAGTGAGACCATGCATTAAAAGCATCTTTGTTTCTCCCAAAGTCAATTGGTTTCCTTCTATTGCATTCGAGTGATAATTCCACCAAAGACGAAATGTTTGTTCAACCTTATTCATCCGGTCTTCATCAAAAGGTCTTAGGCCATCCAACTCAGATTTTAGTGAATCAATTTTCAATAATATATCCTCTATCTTCTCCATAGACCAATCCATAATTAACAATTTAGTAAAGCAGAATGCCTATAAAGATAGCCGATCTCATTGACTTTTATGAGTTTCAAAACTATTTCAAAAAATTTAATGTTTCGATTTCAAGCTATTCATTCAGATTCATTACCTTTCCCTTCTAATGCGCTACAGAATCATTATACTCTTCCTTTCCCTTGGCCTCACAGCAAAGTCGCAGGTGCATCCGCAAATGGGCGCACGATCCCTGGCACTCGGAAATACCGGTCTTGCCCTCGAAGATGTTTGGTCAGTTTACAACAACCCGGGCGCTTTTGCTTTGATGAAAGAAACGTCAATCGGTCTGGCTGCTGAAAACCGCTTTTTGTTAAAAGAACTTTCAAGTCAAGCACTGGCCTTTGGTTATCATACAGAAAAAAGCGGAAATTTTGGAATTCATTTTCAACAATACGGCTACAATTTGTATCGTGAAATGAACGGCGGTTTTACCTATGGAATGAAACTCTTTGATAATTTTTCTGCTGGTGTTTCTGTTAATTATCACGGTATTTTTCTGGCAGAGAATTATGGATCAAAAAGTACGATGTCTGTAGGACTTGGTTTAATTTATGCTCCAACCAAAAATTTAAAAATTGGCATGCGTGCACAAAATGTTTCGCGTACAAAATTGACTGATTTTAATGACGAACGGTTGCCAACCAATTTTGGATTAGGTCTCTTGTATCAAATCAGTAAAAAAGCACTCGTCACCTTAGAGGCCGAAAAAGATTTAATACATCCAATCAATATCAAAGGCGGACTCGAAGTTCAGGCACATGAAATTTTTGCGGTGCGTTTAGGCGTGAACTCATATCCGTTCCTAACCAGTTTTGGATTTGGATTAAAATTGAAAAACTTCAAATTCGATGCTGCGGCCCAATGGCATACAGCTCTTGGTTTGAGTCCTTCATTTGGTCTTCATTATTCGTTTAAATGATGCGCATTGTATTAGCTTTCACCGGACTCTTTTTTGCGCTGAATATCCACGCGCAAATTGATCAGGAAAGTCAAAAAATAATTGAACGCCGCATTGAATTTATTGGTGAAAATTTAGAAGATTCTGATTTGGATCTCACCGTTTTTTTAGAAGATTTTTATTTCTTTTTAGAAAATCCACTCAACCTGAACACCGCTACCAATGAAGAGCTTTTGCGTTTGCATCTCTTATCAGATGTACAAATTGCATCTATTCTCAATTACAAAAAAAAATACGGGCAATTTATTACGATCTATGAATTAGGTGCAATTCCAGAATTGGATCGTGAAGTGATTGACATGATGTTGCCTTTTGTCACCGTGCAACCTGTTGTCGTTGACAATTTCAAATGGAAATATGCCTTCAAATATGGCAATCATGAAATACTCACGCGCTATGAACGAGTGCTCGAACAAAAAGCAGGCTACCTGGATTATCCGGACAGCGTTTTGGCAGAAAGTCCTAACAAACAATATTTAGGCAGTCCTGATAAATTTTACGTGCGCTATCGCAATCAATACAAAGATCGCGTAAGCTGGGGTGTAACAGCAGAAAAAGATGCGGGTGAAGAATTTTTCAGAGGTACCCAATCACAAGGATTTGATTTTTACTCAGGACATATCTACGCAAAAAAAATCTGGATTTTTGATGCCGTTGCCCTGGGAGATTATCAGGTAAAATTTGGTCAGGGCTTAACCATGTGGTCTGGTTTTGCAATGGGAAAAACACCCAATGTTTTTAGTGGACGAAGAAATGCGCAAACTCTTAGACCGTATACATCGGTCAATGAAAGCCTTTATTTACGCGGTGGAGCATTCACCTTAGGAACAGGCAAATTTCAATTCACAGGTTTTGCATCGTATAAAGCAGTGGATGCTAATGTCAATGCGGCCGATACACTTGAAGCAATCTTCGACGATAGTTTTTCATCGTTTCAAATTTCTGGTTATCACAGAACAGTTGGCGAATTAGAAGATAAAAATAAAGTGCATGAATTTATTTCCGGTGGCGAATTTGCATACTCTGGTGAAAATTTTAGAATTGGTATTGCCGGCGTTTACACCAATTACGATCTGCCCTTAAATGCATCGTTGAGCGTTGCCAATCAATACAAATTCAACAGCAGCTCACTATTTACCGGTGGAGTCAACTATAAAGTTTTCTATCGCAAAATGTCATTCTTTGGTGAAGTTTCCATGAGTGATAATTTCAAAGCAGGTACAATTAACGGCCTCGTTTGGCATGCTGATCCAAAATTAGATTTAATGCTCATTCACCGTTATTATGACAAAGCTTTTCATTCTATTTATTCAGCTGGCTTTGGTGAGTCATCTGACAACACCGGTGAAAACGGAATTTATTTTGGAGCGCAACTGCGCGTCAACAAACGTATGAGTTTGAGTGCCTATTACGATCAGTTTAATTTCACGTATTTAAAATGGCTGACCGATGATTATTCTGCCGGAAGAGATTTTTTTGTACAGGCTGATTTTGTGCTTTCACGCTCTTCTAAATTTTACATCCGTTTTAAAAATAAAGTCACCGAGCGTAATAGCAAAGAAGATTTTCCAGGCTTAAATCAACAAACTGAATTAAAAAGAACTACAATCCGATTCAATTTTGATCAACGCATTAATTCGCAACTCTCCCTTCAATCACGTGTTGAATGGGTTGATTTCAGATACGGTGATGAGCGCAGCAACGGTATTTTATTATTTCAGGATATAGAATATTCTTTCAAAAAAATTCCCTTAAAACTGTATACACGTTATGCCATTTTTGATTCAGATGATTATGATTCACGTTTGTATGCGTATGAAAATGATTTGCTTTACGTGTTTAGCATTCCGTCTTATTATTACAAAGGCATTCGCACCTATTTTATGGCTAAGTGGGCTATTACTGATAAAATTGATTTGTGGGCGCGTTATGGTTTATGGTCTTATCAGAACGTAGATGATATTTCTTCAGGTTTGGAACAAATAGATGGCAAACGAAAATCTGACATCAAAATCCAACTTAAAATCCGCCTATAATTGAATGAACTTTAACCTTGCAGTATTACTTCCTCCCAAAACTGATTACAAAGATCTTTACGACGTCGGCAAATTTGACCTGACCTGGAAAATGGTTGTTTTCAATTCCGTTTTTTGGGAATTGTTACGTTAGGCTATTTACTATTTGAACCCAAGGCGGTAGGTGCAGCACTCTATGCGTGGATAATCTCCCTATTGCTCAACTTTGCGCTCGCTTATTTTAAAAAGTATCGGCTCATTGGCGCCTTCTATGCAATCCACGGTTGTCTTTTTTTAGGGTACACACTCAACTTCATGCCCAATGTCATTCATGCCATTGAATTTTTTTGGATGATTGTTTTTACGCTTTATACTTTTTTTGCCATCGGTAAAAAAGCCGGCTATCTTGCCCTCATTCTAAATTTCATTTCAGTCACCAATTATTTTTATTTCCATTTTCAAACCAACATTAAATTGCTTGCGCAGCATCTGGAAACCTATCAGGTAACGGCAACACTTGTAACCATTGGCGGTTCGTTTGCCATCATTGCTTATTTACTTCGTCAATTTAAAAACACCACGTCGTTTGCTGAAAAAAAATTCAAAGCTGCCAATGCTGAACTTGAAAACAGAAATCGGTTGGTTCAGGCACAGAATGAAGAAAAAACAATCATGCTTAAAGAAATTCACCACCGCGTGAAAAACAATTTGCAGGTAATTACCAGTTTGCTTCGTTTGCAATCACGTGAAATTGATGACGAAAAAACAAAAGCACAATTTCAGGATGCCGTTCAGCGCATCATTGCCATGTCACTCATTCATGAAAAAATGTATCAGAATGAAAATCTTTCTAAAATAGATTTGAAAGATTATTTGGACACCTTGGCCATTGACCTCATTAAAACATATGCTGATAATATTCACGTTACCCTGGACATCTCTTCCAAATTAGATCGTCTTGGAAATAACACCTTGGTTCCTGTTGCACTAATCTTCAACGAACTTATTTCAAATTCACTTAAGCATGCTTTTCAAGATCGTGACCAGGGCAAAATTACCGTTGAACTTTTTCCGCGTGAAAAAAACATGTTCGAACTCATGTATAAAGATGATGGTATCTGGTCTGAGCCAAGCAAAGAAGGCAGCTTTGGATTAGAACTTATTGAAACGCTCACTGAGCAGTTAGATGGAAAAGTTACACGCACCAACGAAAACGGCACGGTTTACCGCTTCGTTCTTAAGAATGTAGAATAAGCCCAGTCACCTGATAAACAGATCACTTGCAAAGACTTTAAGCAATTAAGATTCCAATTTCTGACAAAAATCAAGGCACTGCTTAGCTGATTTTTCAATATCTTAGCTTTCAAATATAATTTCCTATGTACCAATTTTTAAAAGTATCCATCTGCTCTTTGTTTTTTCTAAGCAATTTAGCGCAGGCTCAAGTCACAGGTTTTTTAAAAATTAACCACATGCTGGGCAACGATCCTTTTGCTTTGGATTATACCGTGCAAAATAATTTAAGCAATGACCTTCAGGTTACGCGTCTGCAATATTATGTCAGCAAAATTTCGATTGTACATGACGGCAATCAGGTTACAGAAATGCATGACACCGTGCTTGCACTTGTCAACGCAGCAGATGGCCCTTATACCTTAATTGATCTGGGAACTTTAAACGCAACCAATGTAGAAGGTGTATTTTTACATGTCGGTGTTTACGCCCCGCTGAATAATGAAGATCCTGCACTACAAGATGTCGGTTCACCGCTTGCACCACAATCACCATCCATGCACTGGGGCTGGGCTTCAGGGTATCGCTTTGTAGCATTTGAAGGTAAAGGCGGAACTGGTTTTACACAAACATTTCAAATTCACGTCATCGGCAATGAAAATTATTTCAAAACCGGGGTTGTTCCTGCTTCAACGAATCTAAGCAATGATTCGCTTTACATTAACCTCAACGCAAATTATATTGAAGCCGTAAGAGACATTAATGTTTCCAACGGCCTTATGGCACATGGCAGCGCTGGTGATGCTAAAGTGTGCATTCTAAATTTCAATAACACTGTTTTTGGTCAAACCTTTGTGAGTGTAGCAGAAAATGAAATTGAAAATACATTTCAGGTCTACCCAAATCCAACTTCAAATCGCGCTATCACAGTCAGTTCTTTAAATTCAGACGCACCGTTTGATTTGAAAATTTATAATGCACTTGGAAAACTTATAGCAAGCTACTCCAATTTAAGCGGACCTCAATTTGAAATTAGTTTACCTGAAAAAGGTATTTATTTTGTCCAGGTATCGGTTCAAGGCCAGCAGCCTGTTACTAAAAAAATCAGTTCGCTCTAAAAATTTATGCACCTCGCAAAATCAGCTTTCATCGGTCTGATTGCATTAAGCCTTTTTTCGTGCAGAAAAGATGAGGCAGAAATTGTTGCGTATGATCCAACCCCCTACACGCTTCAATATGTGAATAACACCTTGCCAATTCCTGATTTACCAACTGACAATCCGCTAACCGTTGCCAAGGTAGAACTTGGCCGAATGCTTTTTTACGAAACACAATTGTCATTGGATAATTCTATCAGTTGTGCAAGTTGTCACGTTCAGGAAGATGGATTTTCAGATAAGCATACCCTTTCTTTTGGAGTAGATCAAACACTTGGAAAAAGACAAGCCATGCCCGTTTTTAATCTGGCCTGGCACAGTAATGGTTTCTTTTGGGATGGCCGTGCTGAGTTGCTTCGTCATCAATCGTTGCTGCCTATACAGGATGCCTTTGAAATGAAAGAAACACTTGCCAACGTTATTGCAAAACTGAAAAGTTCAGGCGATTACCGCAATCAATTTATTCGTGCTTTTGGTTCTGGTGAAATCACCGCACTCAAAATATCGCTGGCGCTTGAAAACTTTATGATGTCCATTGTTTCAGATGATTCTAAATACGATCGTTATTTAAAAGGTCTGGTAACTTTAACAGAAAGTGAAGAGCGCGGCCGTCAACTCTTTTTTGCAGAATACAATCCATCCTTTCCCTCAGAAACCGGTGCTGATTGTGCGCACTGTCATGCAGGTAATAATTTTGAAAATGATCTGTACATGAACAACGGGTTGGATACTGAGGCTGAAATCGCAGACAACGGTCGTCAAAATGCAACCGGTGATCTGGCTGACAAAGGTAAATTTAAAGTGCCTTCACTTCGCAACATTGAGGTAACCGGTCCATACATGCACGACGGTCGTTTCACTACGTTAGAAGAAGTGGTAGATCATTACAACGGCGGCATACAAAATTCCAATTCGGTAGATCCGGCAATATTATTTACAAGTTCAACTGGCCTCATGCTTGATGCGCAAGAGAAAGCAGATCTTGTCAATTTTCTGAAAACGTTAACAGATTATACCTACCTCACCAATCCTGCCTACCAAAGTCCGTTCTGATTTTTTCTTTTGGCTGCGGTCACCTTGCTTTTCATTTCAGGTTTGTTTCAGTACAGGGTTTTCATAGCACTTTGCAAGCGCTTCTTTTAGTCGCATTGCAAAGCACATTCAAACAACCTGTCCTTTCAGCAAAGCCTTTCATTTCAATCAAGCGCAGAAAGTCATAAAAGATTCAGTCAGCAAGGCTCTTCTTTCATGAAAAAGAATATTTTTATAGAATGAAACTGTTTAAACCACTGCTTTTCGTCAATTTACTTTCTCCGCTTTTTGTGTTTTCGCAAAACAATGAAAGTATTGATTCACTTATTCAGGTTTACGAAAAAAGTACAGATGATACCGAAAAATTTAAAGCAGCACTTCATGCAGCATCGCTTTTAAATCTGGAACTGGAAACCGAGAAAGCAACAGACTATTTGCAAAAGGCCAATCAATATCTGGACAGTACAAAACTTTATCAGTACGCTTATTACCTCCTCACTGAAGGAAATATTTTAGCAAATGAAAATTATCCTGACAGTGCTGAACAAAAATATCTGTCTGCGCTCAGCATTTCAGAAAAGCTCAATGATGAATGCATGAATGTTGCCAGTCATGCTGCACTTGGAACACTTTACAGTTACCAATCCAAAGTCTATTTATCAAACTCCTATTGGTTCAATTGTATTCCCTATTATCAAAAAACAAATGATCTCGCAGGTCTGCAAACCGCATATAATGAAATTGGGTTTAACTATTCCATCTATGATGAGTATGACTTATCTAACGTATATTATCTGCTCCTATATGATTTGGCCGCTGAGCGCAATGACATTGAAGGCATGTCAACCGCATTAATCAACTCAGGCTATTCGCATGAAATGTTGGGTGAATATGATAAAGCACTCGATCAATACCGCAAATCTGTGCCGCTGCATCAGGCCATGGGCATTGAAGAATACGTGGCGTATAGTTATGTGCTTATGGGAACCGTTTTTGCAAAAACGGATCAAATCGACAGCGCCTTTTACTACCTCGGTCTATCCAACGAAATTCTTGTAGAAAAAGATGACAAGTACGGACTATCTTACGTGCATTACGGTTATTCGCTCCTCTATGAAAAAACAGGCGATCTTCAAAAAAGTGAATCCCATGCCCGCGAGGGATTGCGTTTTTCACAAGAATCATTCTTTATCGCCAATGAAATTAAAGTGCTCGATCAGCTTCATAAAATATGCTATAAACAAAAAAAATATCAACCCGCTTATGAAAGCTATCAGCAATTTATTTACTTAAGAGACAGTCTCAAAAACCCATTAAACTCGCGCGAAATTGCAGGCCTGGAGTATAAGTATGAATACCAAAATCTGCATTTGGCAGATAGCCTTAAATTTCAGGAAGAACAGCACATTGCGCAAATCCAGCACAAAGAAGAATTGCGCCGCTATTGGATTTATGCCATCGCCGGAATCACATTGCTTTCTTTGCTTTTAATTTTTATGGTAGCCATGATTCGAAACGCAAAAATCCGCAAATTAAAAAATCAGGAACTGAGTGAAAAGAATGAAGAAATTGCCAAACAAAAAATGGAAGTTGAAACAGCACACTTTGAATTAAAAATAAAAAATCAAGAAGTGCTGGATTCCATTACGTACGCAAAACGCATTCAATCTGCAATTCTTCCACCAGCAAAAATTGTGAAAGAATATTTGCAACAATCCTTTATTCTCTATCTTCCAAAAGACATTGTTGCAGGTGATTTTTATTGGCTTGAACAAAAAAACTCCAAAACACTTTTTGCGGTTGCTGACTGCACGGGTCACGGTGTTCCCGGCGCAATGGTAAGTGTGGTTTGCAACAACGGCTTAAACCGGTCTGTGCGCGAACACGGCTTAACCGATCCGGGAAAAATTCTGGACAAAACACGTGAAATTGTCATTCAGGAATTTGAAAAATCAGAAGAAGTTGTAAAAGACGGAATGGACATTGCTCTCTGTTCATTGGATGGAAATGTGTTGCAATATGCAGGCGCCAATAACCCGCTTTGGATTATCCGCAAAGGTGCTCAAGAAGTAGAAGAAATAAAGGCCGATAAACAACCCATTGGTAAATATGCCAGCGAGAAATCATTCACCACACACACAGTACAGCTGCATGCCGGCGATACCATTTATATTTTTTCAGACGGTTTCACCGATCAATTTGGTGGAGAAAAGAAAAAGAAATACAAAGCCGCCAATCTCAAAAAAATGCTACTCTCTATTCAGCAATATTCCATGGATGAACAAAAAAATCGGGTTGCTGAAAATTTTGAAACCTGGAAAGGTTCTATTGAACAGCTGGATGATGTTTGTTTGATTGGGGTAAGATTTTAACTTACTCAGTCTGGATATAAATTCCATTTGTAAAGTTTACTACGCAGATTTTTCACCGCAAAGGCGCTAAGGTCGCAGAGCTTATTTGCAAAAATGATTCGTTAGGAGCAGATGCTATAAAACGAATCCACTATTTTTCTCTGCGCACTTTGCGCCTCTGCGGTAAATTTTATTCTAATTTCGCGTCATGCAAAACACCCTAACCCGCATCACCGTTTTCTGCGGATCCTCAAACGGATCTGAAAAAATATTTACTGAAACAGCCTTTGCCCTTGGTCAAAAATTAGCTGATCAAAAAATTGTAGTTGTTTATGGCGGTGCCTCCATTGGTGTAATGGGTGCAGTGGCTGACGGTTGTTTAAAAAACAACGGACAAGTGATTGGCATCATTCCAAAATTTCTCAGCACCAAAGAAATTGCACATTATAATCTGACCGAACTCATCACCGTCGAAACCATGCATGAACGCAAATTAAAAATGCATGATCTGGCAGATGGCTTCATCATTCTCCCTGGCGGAATCGGAACGCTGGAAGAGTTTTTTGAAATTCTTACCTGGGCACAATTAGGTCTTCACAAAAAACCAATCGCCATTTTAAATACGGCAGATTATTACAAAGATCTTTTAGAATTTATTCAAAATATGGTTGATAAAGGTTTTCTCAAAACTATCCACAAACAATTGATTCTTGTCAGCGAAAATGCCGATGATCTTTTAGAAAAAATGCGTAGCTATGAGGCGCCTGATTTGGGTAAATTTATTACGGAGGAAAGAACGTAATTCAAAGGAAAATTACAATTTCAAAATCACAAAATTCAAAAAGCCGCAGCCCTTTTTACCGTCATGCTGAACTCGATTCAGCCGCCCGAAAGGTAAATGAATCGTCAATAAATAGTAATCTGTTTTTTTGTTAAGCTATTCCTTTGGCAAAACATATTCAATCCCCCAAATTTTCACATAATCTTCCAAAGGGTCCAACCCTACTTCGGCTCTTCTTTTGTTGACGTTGGGCTCATCTTCGATCGGTGAAACGAGATACTTAAGTGTTAACGGATCATATTCGATTTGACTTCCATACAATTGCTTTTTACCTTGTCCTAACAAAACTCTGTCTTCCAATAATGCCAACGATGAAGCCTCTGCATTCCCATCCTCTACTGCCTGACGCATCATTGGTAAATATTTTTCCTGAACCCGCAAATCAGAATGTTGTATCACCAAAAACAACGTTGTATTGCCCGATGACCCGATTTCATTGATACCCAACCATCCGTGTTCGTCTAAAATTTTTGTGACTTTAATACAATTAACTGAATCTATATATCGTATCAATCCAAAAAGTTCCTGAACTTCCTTTGATTGCTGACCGTGAGCCCGAATACGTAAGTCAAGTTCAATTCGAATTCCCTGATCATAATGAAGTATAGAATCCAAAACAAGAATTTCGTTCACATAGTTTGCGCGTAGATTGGGTGTTTCTTTAGATTTCTTGCAGGCTTGAAAAGCACTGTCTTCAGAAGGAGTCATTGCATCACTTCCATACTTTTTATTGGAATTTGATCCGCATGAAAGAATCAAAAACAAAACAAGAAATATGCTGAATACTTTTTTCAAAACGAGTTTAGATCTGAATAAATGAAACTTGATAAAATCAAAAATATTGTGAGATTGCAGATTAATAAAAAGGTGATAGGAATAGATTTCACAAATTGCTCCGTGATTCTCTGTGTTCTCTGTGACTCTGTGGTTAGCTTCTATCAATTTTTATTTCACCACGGAGACACGGAGAACATAGAGAGAAAAAAGAGATTTGATTGGGTGTTAAACTTACACTTCTTAATCTAGTTCAATGCCCACCTGTTCAATCTGCCGTAACTTTGTATAGATTAAAAGCAGATTTTATGAAAACAAAACATATAGAACGTGTGGTGGCTCCAGGTCAACCGCACATGGTGGGAGATGGTTTCAGAGTGCATAATTTTATTCCCGGAATTTATTTGAACATGCAACGCATGAATCCATTTATCATGTTGGATTATGGTTCCAAACATTATTTTGCGCCAACTAATCAACCCAAAGGTGTGGGCGTGCATCCGCATCGCGGATTTGAAACCGTGACTATTGCGTACAAAGGAAAAGTAGCACATCACGACAGTGCAGGTGGTGGAGGTGTGATTGGTGAAGGCGATGTGCAATGGATGACGGCTGCGTCAGGCGTTTTGCACAAAGAATATCACGAAGAAAATTTCAGCAAAACCGGCGGTGATTTTCAAATGATTCAACTTTGGGTTAATCTTCCCGCAAAAGATAAAATGTCAAAACCAAAATACCAGGGAATTTCAAATGCGGATATTTCTAAATACAATCTTACCAATGGTGATGGTATTGTTGAAGTGATTGCTGGTGAATACAAAAACGTAAAAGGTGCTGCATCTACATTTACCCCTGTTCATTTGCTCAATGCAAAATTGAAAACAAATGCTTCAGCTGATTTTTCTTTTCCCGCAAATTACAATACGGCTTTACTTGTTGTTGAAGGTGCTATTGAAGTGAATGGCGAGACTGAAGTAAATACAGATCACTTTTTATTGTTTGGAAATACAGGTGAAGATTTTACAATCAAAGCTTCTTCAGATGCCGTGGTATTAATCTTGAGCGGTGAACCTATTCAGGAACCCATTGCAGCGCACGGACCATTTGTCATGAACACACATGCAGAATTAGTTCAGGCATTTGATGATTATAACAACGGAAAATTCGGATATTTAGAAGACTAATCTTTTGTACCATGTCAAACATTGATTTAATTATTGAAGAACGATCTGCCTCAATTGGAAACTTTATGGTGGGTCGCTTACTTCCGTTCCGTGAAAAGCGTGCAGTTGGACCTTTTGTTTTTATTGATCACATGGGTCCGGCTGATTTGAAAGCTGGAGAGGGTTTGGATGTTCCACCGCATCCGCATATCGGATTATCAACGCTTACTTTTTTGTTTGAGGGTAGCATCATACACAGAGATAGTTTGGGAACAGAACTGGAAATCGAGCCTGGCGCCGTGAACTGGATGACGGCCGGAAGCGGCATTGCACATTCAGAAAGAACATCATCTGAAAAAAGAAAACAAGCAAGCAGATTACACGGTTTACAAATTTGGGTGGCACTTCCAAAAGCAGATGAAAATTGTGCACCTTCTTTTACACATGTTTCAAAAGATCAAATTCCATCCTGGACTGAAAACGGTGTCAACTTTAAATTAATTGCCGGTGAAGCGCTCGGAAAAAAATCTCCGGTTCCGGTTTACAGCAAACTATTTTTAATTGAAATAAAAAGTGAAAAACGTGCAACGATCAATTTGGGGCACCAATTATACGGTGAATCCGCGCTCTATATTTTAGAAGGATCTGTGCACAGTGAAGAACATGAATTTGGCTCAAAACAATTGCTGGTTGCAAAGTCTGGAAGCCTCTGCGAATTTGAAATTGAAGCCAACACAACTGTTTACATTTTTGGTGGAGAACCTTTTCCCGAAGAACGATTTATTGATTGGAACTTTGTTTCATCTGATAAAAACCGGATTGAAAAAGCAAAAGAAAACTGGACGCTTCAAAACTTTCCAAAAGTTCCCGGCGAAACAGAATATGTTCCCTTACCCCAACGAAAAAAATAATTTATGCTCACGATACAACGACACGACGACGGAAAAAAAGGATTTGTTGAAGCACTTGAAGGTACCATACCAGCTGGCAAAATGACTTTTACCTGGGCGGGTGAAACTAAACTCATCATTGATCATACAGAAGTTGGAACCGATTTCGGTGGCAAAGGCGTTGGTAAAAAAATGCTCATGAACCTGGTGGAATATGCGCGTGAAAAAGATGTAAAGATTTTACCGCTTTGTCCATTTGCAGCGGCAATGTTTAAGAAAGATGTAAGTATTTCAGATGTTTTGTTCTAGTTTTTTTTAAACCGCAAAGGCGCAGAGTACGCAAAGATCAAATCGTGCAAAAATTAAAAACGATATACTACCTTTCCCAGAATAATCCCTCTGCGTCCTTTGCGCCTCTGCGGTGATTCATTCAAATAAAAATCACTCTTTTCAATCATTATTTATCGATAAACAATAAATAATACTTGTTTTTTAGTATTTCTTGTTTTATCTTTGTTTTCTAATCGATTTAATTTCGACTATGAAAACATCAAAAATTGCTTGGCACGTTCTGTATTGGACAGTTAATCTTTTAATTGTCCTTTGGGCGTATGTTTTCTTAATGCGTTCCATTTATCACTTACCAAAACTTTTGGATTACGCCTTTTCTGAAAACAATTTCGATATGATTATGGTGATCGCGGAGTTAAATTTTATCATCCTATCCGTCATGTTTTTAATTGTAGTTCTCAAATTTCGACAATTACTCAAAAACTTAAAAAATGACCTGACTTTTATTGACTACAATATTTCACTTTTAAAAAAAATAACAATTGGCTTAATCGTCTTTGATTTGATTCACATCTTTCATCATACTTTCGTTCAGTTCACATTTACTGATGTTAAGGGCGGCCCTGTTCCACATATGATCCCTTTCCAGGTTACCGTATTTTTCTTTGCGCTGCTTATGTGGGGATTGAGACACATTCTTGCAAATGGCGTGCGCTTAAAACAAGAAAACGACCTAACAATTTAAAACCATGGCCATAATTGTAAATGTAGATGTCATGTTGGCTCGCAGAAAAATGAGTTTGACTGAACTTTCTGAAAAAGTTGGAATCACGATGTCCAATCTTTCCATTCTAAAAACAGGAAAAGCAAAAGCTATTCGTTTCTCAACGCTTGATGCCATTTGTGAAGTGCTTGAATGCAATCCAGGTGATATTTTAGAGTTTCAATCAGCACATTCAAGATTGAGAAAGAAGATTGCGAGTTGAGATTGTTTTTTTCACCGCAAAGTCGCAGAGAACGCAAAGATAAAATCCGTGAAAAATCCGTTCAATCCGTGTCATCCGTGTTCCTTCAAGCACAACTCATCTGTGCATATCTGTGCCATCTGTGAGCATATTTTTTTTTTCTCTCATAACACGGATGATCACTTCTTATAAATTGCAAGCGTGAAAAAGTGCTTAGTTCTATAGCAATCTCAAACTGAAAAAAATTCTATTTTGATTTTAGCGTCCAGCCAATACTAATTCCCGCCCAAGGAAATACTTTACCTGAATAAAAAGCCGCGTTTTGAAAATACTCTGTGCGGTAATTATTACTGGTATTAGTCATGCCACCTTTTGTATCTCCGAATAAATTAATACCAGCCAACGGCGGAGTAAAAGTTGCGCGCAAAAATAATCCACCTTCTGGTTTTTGATAACGGTAACCAATTTTAGGAGTGAAGTAATTATAAATATCATTGGAGTGACCAGTAAAATAATTTTCCTGGAGTGTACCACTCTCGTCCAGATACCATTCATTTGCATAGATATTTCCAAAACGAATGAAAAGCGGTGTAAAGCCCAAACCTAATTCTAAATGATGACTCTTTTGAAAAAAGATAAAATTGAACGAAACCGGAGTTCCAACAACAAATAAATCTGGATGCGGAATAAGGGTGATACCTGCACTAAAAGATGTTTTCACTTTTTTATCCAACGAAAAAAGCCGATCATATGAAAGTGAATTATAAAGCCCTTGACCAAAAGCTTCAAAATAGATTGAATTTCGTTGCATCGCCGCAGGCTTCTTTATTTCTTGAGTATAGACACTTGCATAAATACTCATTAATAAAGTGATGAATAATAACTTTTTCATAGTTGTTTTTTTAGTAAATCGGCGATTCACTTCACCGAACGATTTAAATCAAAGATAATTTTACAACCTTCACTTAAGAAAAAGCTAACATATTTTAGGACTTTCAGTTAACCTTTTAAAATCGTCAAACAGCTTGTACTAACAATGTCAGCAACACGTTTGCGAATGGAAATCAAAAATTTATCCTGAATCATCAAGTAACGATCGGAAAATAAGTCGTGTGATTTTTCCACAACTTCGGGACTCAAAAAAATGGTATCGCCACGTTGATGGTAAGTTCCATATGTGCTAGATGACCAATAGGTATGTTCTTGATTTGCTGAAAACATTTCGTCTTCTTGCAAGAGTAAGCTGCCATCAAACCTATTTTGAAAAGTAGCCTCAAAAATCACATCCGCTTACATCAAGAACATATCATCTGTGCATAGCTGTGCCATCTGTGAGCTAGTTTCTTTTCTATCACAGATCGCACGGAAGATCACATATAAAAAAATGGTTTTAGAATTATAATCTAATTTCTTTGCGTCCTTAGCGTCTCCGCGGTGCTCTTTCTATTTGACTCACCCAACCCGCAACCCATTCTCACACTTCAATGAAGTTGACAACAAGGTCACACCGCTGTCGTCATCCACTGCACCCATCACCAGACACTCACTCATAAAGGGTCCAATCTGTTTGGGTGGAAAATTTACGACAGCAATTATTTGTTTGCCGATTAAATTTTCAGGTTGATAAAATTTAGTGATTTGTGCACTTGATTTTTTGATGCCCAGCGGACCAAAATCAATTTGCAATTTGTAGGCTGGCTTTTTAGCTTCGGTAAAAATTTCTGCGTGAAGAATGGTTCCCACACGCATGTCAATCTTTTCAAAATCTGCCCAGCTGATTGAGTTCATCAGGCAACCGTTAGTTTGAATCCTACGCCATGAATATTAGCAATGGCTACGTTTTCATCTTCTTTCAAATACTTGCGCAGCTTGGTGATAAAGACATCCAGACTGCGCCCCACAAAATAATCATCCTGACCCCAAACCGAATTTAAAACAATATCTCTAGGCAAAACTTTGTTGGTATGTTGAACTAAGAGTTGTAAAATTTTTGCTTCTTTTTTGGTTAGATTTTGTTTCTCACCATTTGCATAGCGCAAAACAAAATTTTCAGTATCAAAAATGATTGTACCAATAGTCAAATCTTTAGGAGCGACTTCTTCCTTCACCAAATTGACGCGTTTTAATATAGCTTGCACGCGTAATAAAAACTCTTCTGTTGAAAATGGTTTAGTCAGGTAATCATCACCACCAGCTTTGAATCCCTCGATCCGATCTTCAGTTTGATTTTTTGCAGTTAAGAAAAGAATCGGAACATTTTTATTTACTTTTCGAATATCATGCGCCAATGTAAAACCATCTTTTTTTGGCATCATCACATCAAAAATGCACATCTGAAAAGGATGTTCACCAAAACGTTTCAAGCCCTCTACACCATCTGTGCACAAATGAACATCAAAGCCCTGCTCTTTCAATTTATCCTGAATTACAAAACCTAAATTGTAATCGTCTTCAACCAGCAATATTTTTATTTTATCAGCCATAATTTTTTATTCGTGTGTTACGGGAAGTGAAATAATAAATTCTGTTCCCTTACCCAGGGAGCTTTTTACAGAAACAGTTCCGCCCAGCTCTTCCACAATTGTTTTTACATAATATAAACCCAAACCAAATCCTTTTACATCGTGCAAATTACCTGTCGGAACCCGATAGAATTTGTCAAAGATGTATTTGATATTATCTCTTGAAATTCCGAGTCCGTTATCCTTTACTGAAATGAGAATTCGGTTCTTAAGGTTGCGCGTGGCAACTTTGATTTGAGGAACTTTATCACAATACTTGACCGCATTATCAAGCAGGTTATTGATTACGTTGGTTACATGTACCAAATCCGCCTTCACCAAATGATCCTGCGCCTGAAGGTCCAATGTAATATCACCGCCAAGTTCTTCCAATTGATTGAATTGAAAATTATCTTTTGCCTCTTCAATAATTTCATGTACACAAAAAGTTTCAAGTTTGAGTTTAATCTCATCTTTATCCAGTTTGGCAATATTCAATACACGTTCTACTTGCTGCTCCAGCCTTTTATTCTCCTTGTAAATTATACCGGCATAGCGTTGCAGTTTTTCAGATTCATCTTTTGCCTGATCCAAATTCAAGAGTGTCTCACTGCTAATTCTAATGGTGGCAATAGGAGTTTTCAACTCGTGCGTCATGTTGTTGATGAAATCATTTTTTATTTCTGAAAGTTTTTTCTGTTTTAAAATCACACTCACAGCAAACGCAAAAAAGACAAGCACAAACAAAATAATTGCAAAAAGATAATACCACGGTGTTACTGCATTTGGAAAATCAGTGATGGTTACATTTTTGATCTCCGGAAAATAAACTGTAAAATAATGTGCATCGCTATTCAATTTCATCTGCAGCGCTGGATTCAACTTAGCCTTATCCTTCTTTGGATCTGGAATAAAAGTTGAGTCATCCACAAAACGAATGTAATTTCCATAAATAATACTGTCGCGATAACAGTCATAAATACCATACTGAAAATCTTGCTCAATATTTTGCTGATAAAATTCGCGCTTTAAAACAGTTTCCAATAAATATGGAATGATCGTATCCTGAATATCTACCGTAAAATAATTTGATGTAAGCTGGCGCACGTTTCCATACAGATCGCCAGGTTGATTTTGCAGCCGTTTAATTTCTGCCGCAGCATTTTTCAACGCAACGGTTACATTGTCATTAAATAATTTTGTACTAATACTGTCTTGCTGACTTTGAATCGTAATATTCTTTGCCTGAAAATCGATGTTCTTTTTGATCCAGAATAATTGAATAGCAAGAATAGAGAGGATTGAAATCACTCCCAGAATAATTACCATTCGAATGCTGCGGTTACTCATTGTGACTCTAAAGTTAGCTGAAAATCAAATTAGGATGACGCCCAGCTGGTGTTAAAAGGTTGTTAAAGTAGCGATTGATCAGATGCTGTGCTGCTTTGGAGTGATATGAGCAGCCATTTCAGCGCTTTCTCAGCCAAAACGTGAATTAAAATAATAAAGTGGATTCCTAGTTTCTTTCGGTGCATCTTTGTACTTCCTGACCATTCAATACAATAGACTGAAAACAAGTTATTGAATTTCAATTGGGCAATCAAAACTATGTGTTTCTCAGCCAATGCCAGCTTTGCCGCTGGAATCGCGCTCACGGTAATAGGAATTGCAACAGTCAGAAAAGCGAAACAGCCCAATCAAATTGCTTTTGCAAGTATTCCAATCATTTTTGCGGTGCAACAATTTTCAGAAGGAATTCTCTGGCTTGCACTCACGCATCCTGAGTATCGTTTTTTAAAAGAAGAAGCGACCTATACCTTTCTGTTTTTTGCACAGGTGATCTGGCCCATTTGGGTTCCGTGGTCGATTATGATTCTGGAAAAAAAAGAAGAACGAAAGCGCATTCAAAAAATCATGCTTACCATCAGTTTAACAGTAACAATCTATCTTCTTTTCTGTCTTTTCATATTTGATGTGGATGCACGAATTGGCTCCAATCACATTCATTATGCCTTAGACTATCCGGCAAGTATTGGAAAATTTGGCGCGATGCTATACATTTTCGTCACCATTTCTCCGCCCTATTTTTCAAGAGTGAAAGGCATGTGGATTCTTGCTACGATCATTTTGATTTCATACATCGTCACCTTCATTTTCTACAGAGATTATTTGCTTTCTGTCTGGTGCTTTTTCTCTGCGCTGATTAGTGTGGTGATTTATTATATCATTTCGAAAATTCCTAAAAAAGAAGTTTTAAAGTAATTACTCTTTTGGAGGCTCTTTGCTCTAATCTTGAGTAATTTTTATTCAAAATGCTCGAGTGGAACGTCATACTGAACTTGATTCAGCATCTGCCGGAACGCACTGCAAAGCCGTTCAACGGGGAAACATTTGACTATTCTAAATAATCTCAGAAGCACAATTTCATTTCACCATTCTCACTTTTTTGTCTTGAAACAAAAAAGTAAGCAAAAAAATTCAAGGCTACAAAACGCTCCGGCAAACATTCTCTCAATTGCAAAGTTCGGCTGGGTGATCTCCGTTTACGATTTGCATTAATTAATTAGAGTTATCAGCGGAGCTTCCCAGTCTCACTAAGCAATTGCTTCGAATCTTCTTGTCACGTTTTGATGCCGATTAAATTTCACTGATGAAAATCGGAAATCGGAATAAAACGACCTATTCCACTTTAAAAATAATATCTCCAAACACCTCGTCCAAGCATACCAACTGTCAGCGTTTTTGTTTCTTCGTGATAATGCAATCCATACATTTTGCAATGCGGAAGACCGTATCCAACCTGAATCCAATCAGCCTTTCCTTTTAACGTTTTTTCGTTGCCGTAATAAACGCCTGAACGGGTTGCAAAAAACAGTTCCTTCTTATCCGATGAAATAAATTCAAGATTAAATCTTCCACTAATTCCGTATGGCAGATTGCGAGAAATATCCATCGATCGTTTGAGTGCTTTCGTTCTTTTGTTGTACTTCACCGAATAAATTAAACTGGTAGTCCATTCAGCATTGGAACGAACATCACGCGCACCAACATAGGAAATGTAAATCTGATCCGGATTGGTTGGATCGCCTTCAATGTCACCCATCCAGCTGCTTATTGGAATTTCCAGTTCGTACCACGATTCCAGAATCTGTTGGGCAGAATCACGCGCAATTTCTGTTTTGAAAAGGCGGTGACGTGTAATGGATTTTCCTTCTTCATCTTTATCAAAATGTAAAATATAAGCATAGAGATGATCCGGAAAAAACGGGGTGTTAAACAAGCCATAAACCTTGTATGAACCCAATTGGTGAGTGGTCCCAAAATCAGAAATAATTTCTGCGCTTTTTGTCAAACTTGCGTCAGAGGTCCTGACAATATCATAACAACCTTTTGATGGCTCCTCTTTTCTGGCAAAATTGAAATACAAAATAGATGAGTTCTCAGGATGCAATACAGCAGACAACTCCCAGCCCGATGTATTGATTTGATTATTGGCATGAACATTTATAAAATTTTTCGCCGTGTCGTTTGAGTAATACATTCCGCCGCCAGTGAATTGTGTGGATGTATAAACAATAGCTGCATTGGTTGGATCGATTAATGGAGTAAGTGCATCTCCCCCATCCACGGTGCGCCAGGTGTAATTTCCATTTTTATCAAAATCTGCAAGTACAGATGAGCCGTCGTGAAAAGTGCCTATCACAATTTCATTTGGATCAGTTTCAGAGACAGCCATACCCATCACTTCTGCTACACCGAGACCACTGCTTTTATTGACCCACGTTTTTCCCTGATCCGGTGAAATATAAACTCCACCGTGACAAGCCATATAAATCTTATTGCTGTCAACCGGATCAAATGCAACAAACTCAACATCCACATGATAACCACTTCCCAATTTTTTTTCACGCAGATTGCTGTAATTCCAGCGCTTTAGCGTAGTAGCATTTCCTATAATGAATTCATCCTCATTGTGCGGGTTAACAGCAAAGGTATGTCCGCTTCCAAAATTTACCGTAACGCTTGAAAGTAATTTTGTAGCTTCTCCAGTTTCAGGATTCATTTCCCAAAGCTCATCGTTCAATTTTGAGTAATCAATCAGCACCAATAATTTTTCACCGCGCGGCTCAATCGTGATTGTGCGTTTGTCATCCGCCAAATCTGCAATAGCTTGATTTGGTTGCGCTGTCATTTTTGTAAAATCAAACTGCATCAGATTCCATTTTCCGTGCTGAAAAACTGAAACAAAAGCTTTGTCATTTATAAAATCCATGTCGTAAATCATTCCATCAAAAGCGGAAACTTTTTTCCAGACAACAGATTCGCTCAAACAATTTTCAGTATAAAAAAGTCCTGCATCTGATAGCACAAAAAGTACTTCTGGTTTACCAGGTAAAAATCTGAACCCGTAAATCGCAACATCTTCATTATTGAAAAGAGATCCACCGCTTGCAACCCTTTCCCACGTTGTTCCACTATTCATACTTCGCATGATTCCGCCCCATACACCTGCTTTGCCGGGCTTACCATTGTTATCGGCATGATTCGAAAAAGCAAACCATATTTTTTCATTTTCAGGATAAAAATCAGCCCAGCCACAACCAGAATAATCCCAAGCATCTGAACCGCTGTTCATCCAATTTTCACCACCGTCTTCAGAAAAAAACAAGCCACCCGAAATTGAACCTGCCAAAAGAAACTTTGGATTTTTTTGATAGACCCGTATAAACTCAATTGGACCAACTCCAGAAGCAGAAATTTTTGACGGTGAATCTGGTTTATCATAAGGCCCCACAAATTGCCAGGCATTTGAAATATTGTACTCTTGCGCAACAGCACTTGTTACCAGACAAAACCAAATCAGAATTACACGCATAGCAACAAAATTAGGATGGAATCAAATTTAAGAAAATGTACGCAGCAATCTACCCCGTCAAAAATCGGGCTACAAGAAAACGCCTGAGTTAAACCCAGGCGTTTTGTTCTACTAAAAGACTTTCTTTTACTGAATAACCAGTCGTTGGAAATAAGACTGATTGTCTTTAATCACTTCTACCATATAGACTCCGCTCTCGGCAGTCAGATTAATGTTTGTATCGTCTGTAGCATTCTGAGTAAATACAATTCTTCCCGCTGCATCGTGAATGATGATTTGATAATCACCCATCAGCTGAATCTGGAATTGACCGTTAGTTGGATTTGGATAAATCACAAATTCAGATCCAGTTGGTTCCGTCAATCCTACGCTTCCTTTAATGTTGAACGTTGTGTCTTTTGTACAACCGTTAGCATCTGTAACTGTAATCGTATAAAGACCACCTGCAACACCGCTGATATCTTCTGTGGTTGCTGAATTACTCCAAACTGTACTTGCATAAGGAGTTGTTCCACCAACCACTGTTGCATCTACCGCGCCACTTCCCGTTCCGTTGTCAGTCGTTACAACTCCGGTTATAATAATTTCAGATGGTTGCGAAAGAATATAAGTATCTGTTGCAATACAGCCATTTGCATCCGTAGCTGTAACTGAATAAGTTCCTGCAGAAAGGCCGGTAGCTGTTTCTGTGGTTTGAGCCAGGGCATCATCCCAGAGATAAGTTGCTGTTCCGGTTCCGCCTGTCGCAAGAGCCGCCGCTTCTCCATCTGAATCACCAAAACAAAGTAAATCGGATCCATGTATGTCCACAACTAATTGAGCCGGTTCATTAATAGTGACTGTACCTGTACCCACACATCCTAAATTATCTGTGACAGTAACGTTGTAAGTCGCAGCATTTAAATTTGTACTGGTTTGAGTTGTTTGTGCCAATCCATCATCCCACAAATAATCAAAAGGAGCGGTTCCATTAGAAGATGTCGCAACTGCTTGACCGTCTCCATCTCCAAAACAAGTAATATCCGTTCCAACAACATTCACCACCAAATCAGGCAATACTGTTATATTCAAGGTTGAGTTATCCGTGCAACCAGAAGCATCCGTCATAATAAGTTCAACAGTATAGGTTCCCGGAGTATTAAAACTATGCGTAGGGTTTTCATTAAAGTCGATAGCTGAACCATCGCCAAAATCCCAGGCATACTCAGTAAAAATATTCAAATCACTGGTTGAATTATCTGTGAACGAAACAGGCAAATCTGAACAAACAGAAGTTAGATCAGCTGTGAAGGCTGCGTTGCGATACATACATACGCGTTGTTCATTGGTGGAACCACCGGTTGCTGCTGTAAAACCAAAATGCACTACCGGGTTGCCCGTAAAAATAGTATTCGTGATATCAATCGTGTGCGCAAAAATAAAAGCACCATCTATAGTAACGGTAAGTAAAGTCAAAGTTGGACTCCAGATTACGCGAAACTCATGATACAATCCATCTTCAATATTTGGAATTGCAACAGGTGCTAAAATGTTATGATTATTGCTTCCATTTGAATTAATAGCAATATGGTCTGAAGCAATATCAGTAGCAACAGAAGGTGCATTGTCGTATGTGTCTATTTCAATTCCAAGTGACTTAGCTGAAATAGCCGGTGTGCCGGCAGGGAGCGCATATCCAAGAGAGTTTGCATATCCACCGATACCCGTAGCATTTTGCTGCAGGACAAAAACCATTCCGTCACCCGCATAAAATTCATCTGCAGGGTTACCTGCATAAATATTGAACGTCATGTCAAACGGCGCAGTCAGGTTGATTGTTCCCGGACTCCAGATTGCTCCTCTATCCGGCGGTGTTGTGGTAGTTAAACGATAACAATTACAATCACCCGACACAAGCATAGTGGCACTGGAGTTCATAGTCATTTGTCCAAAACTGAAGGCTGAGAAACCAAGAGAAAAGGCAAGTAATGATTTTTTCATAATCAATAAATTCATGGATACATTAAGTATTACGGCTAAAATTAAGAAAAAGTTGGTAAGAAGCGCTTAGCGTGAATCACGCAAAAAGTCAAAGTAGTTCTTCAAAACACCGGAATTGTTCTGGCTAAACGTTTTAACCTCCAAGAGTACGGGGCGTTTTGATTCCATCAAAAAGAGCTGGTTCAACTGACTTTCCAATTCGATTTCATTCTCTGCCAAAAGATGTGTCACGTGAAAAGCTTCACAGAGTTTGGAAATTTCTGCCTGGTACGGTGAGTAAAAATAATCTTTCTGCTTGACGCTGTTTGAACCTTCCAGAATCTGAAAAATTCCACCACCTCCATTATTGATTACAATGATTTTCAAATTTTCATGGAGATAATTATTCCACAAAGCATTTGAATCGTAAAAAAAAGAAACGTCGCCAGAAATAACCACATTCAATTTATCGCGAGTAACGGCTGCAAATCCAGCCGCTGTGCTGGTTGATCCATCAATACCACTCACACCACGGTTGGAATAATATTTTGTTGACTGAACCGGATTGAAAAGCTGACAATATCGAACCACGGATGAATTGCCCATATGCAAATTTGCATCTGCAGGAACAGAATCTAAAATCAATTCAAAAGCCTTCAGGTCTGACCAATGTAGTTTTTCTAAAAACTGCTGATGAAATTCTTGGGCAATAAAATCTTTTTGTTTCCACTTAGCTCCAAAATTACTTTCCGGTGTATGTTCTAAACGCGCAACAAAATCGAAGAAGTCTGAAGCCGCACAAGAAAATGATTTAGTGAGACTTTGAAAAGTATCTTCTTCAAATAAATAATTTCCAACACGCCAATTATCTTTTGGTTTGTGTTTTCTGAAATACGCTTTTATTTTTTTAGAGATGACCGCCCCACCCAGGGTGATTAATAAATCTGGTGCAAAAGATTCCAATTCATCTTCACTGATAACAGCAAGTGTGCGATCAATGCAATGAACCAGTTTTTGAAAATGCTGAAGATTGGAGGTGTTCTCAACCAAAATCGCAACATCAGCCTGACCAATCAAGGGAATCAAACTAAGCTGCAGTTTTATGTCTGACTCATGCTGCCCAATCAGTATTAATTTTTTGTTTGATTTTTTCCAAATCTCATGAATCTGCTTTTGATCATCTGATGAAAGAATGGAGCGCTTGATCATTTAATTTTTTTACCGGAACGGATTCAAGCTCTGCAATTCCATAAAGCGGTTCACTCAAAGGTATGTTTAAATGTACCGGGGCTTTGGGAATCTGGGTCAAAGACAACAAAGCCTGATTTGCAATTTCATCTGATTTTTTAAGATCTGTTTCTATTGAAAAATCTGGAAGTTCAAATGAGTTTTTTACAAAATTCTGAAAGACATTTTTTTGACGGATGGTTTGTCCATCGCCTTGATCAATGAGTGCAACGGGACGATCTGCAGTCAAAATAAAAAGAGGAACATTTCTATAGTAAGCCTCCGCAACCGCTGGCGAATAATTCAAAGGGGCACTACCAGAAGTACATGCAATTGCGACAGGTTCATTCAAAGCGTCAGCAATTCCTAATGCAAAAAATGCCGCACTGCGTTCATCGTGAATCAACCATGTTTTAATTTGAGAATGCTCATCAAAAGCTATTATCAATGGTGCATTGCGTGAACCCGGTGAAAGTACAACATGACGAATACCGTGCTGCGAACAAAGTTCAACAAGGTGAGCAATATGCGTGATGTTAGTGGTTTGCATGCAGGCACAAAAGTACAGTTAATGCCTGAATAAGATTCCGGCCCGAACTTATTTTTTAATCAGCAAACGAAAGCCTTTTCCATGCACGTTCATGATCTCAACCTGATCTGACGCACTCAAATATTTGCGAAGTTTGGTGATGTACACATCCATACTTCTGCCGTTGAAATAATTGTCATCACCCCAAACGTGTTTTAAAGCGTCATTGCGGTCCAGAATTTCATCCTGATTTTTAATGAGCAGATAAAACAGTTCATTCTCTTTTGTAGTGAGCTTATTTTTCTGTCCGTTGATGTCTATCGTCTGTGAAAGATAATCATATGAAATATCACCGATGGTAAATGTAGTTTCCTTTTTACCTTCTTTATAAGTGCGTTTCAAAATGGCATTGATGCGCGCCAATAATTCTTCCATGGCAAATGGTTTGGTCAGATAATCATCTCCACCAGCATCAAAGCCGGCTAACTTATCTTCTTTCATCGACTTCGCCGTCAGAAAAAGAATTGGAATTTCTGTATCTGTTTTTCGAATTTCTTTTGCAACTGAAAAACCATCGCGCACAGGCATCATGACATCCAGAATAATGAAATCAAACAACTGCTCTTTAAATCGCTTGAGTGCAATTTCACCATCTACGCAAAGTGTTACATCGAAAGATTTTGCTTTCAGATAATTTGCCAAAACAGTTCCTAAACTGGTATCGTCTTCGGCTAATAGAATTTTTACTTTTTCGCTCATAAATTAAATGTGATGCTAAATGTTGAACCTTTACCCAATGCACTCTTAATAGTGATGACACCATTGTGCAATTTAACTACTGATACTACATAACTCAATCCCAATCCAAATCCTTTAACGTTGTGCACGTCGCCGGTTGGCACGCGGTAGAGTTTTTCAAAAATACGTTTCTGATCTTCTTTTTTAATTCCAATTCCGTTGTCGGCGACTTCAAGTATAAAGCCGTTTTTGATTTTCTCAAGTCGCACATGAACATGCGGTTTCTCTTCACAATATTTTAATGAATTATCAAGGAGATTATAAATCACATTTGCAAAATGCATTTTATCTACGTCCCAGTAGAATGAATCTGCTTTATCAATGGTTATTTCACCACCCTTATCATGGTAACGGATCTGAAATGACTCAACCACTTGTTTCAGCAACCCTGACACCTCAACTGACTCCAGGTTGAGCTTTAATTTACCTTTATCAATCAATGCGGTTTGCAAGACATTTTCAACTAATTTTCCCAGACGCTTGTTCTCCTTTTCAATCATCTGAATAAAACTGCTCACCGTTTCTCTGTCATTCTGAACATCAGGATCAGCAATCGCTTCACATGCCAATGAAATGGTAGAAATTGGTGTTTTCAACTCATGTGTCATGTTGCTGATAAAATCATTTTTTATTTCTGATAGTTGTTTTTGCTGATAGATTGTACGAACTGCGAAATAAAAAGCGAACATCACGATAAATACCAACGTTAGCGAAGCTGTTAGCGTTCCTGCCATTTCCTTCCAGACATACAAATTTTGACTTGGAAAAGAAACCCAAAGCATATGCTCACTTGGAATAATGTCATTCGGAAAAAGCAAAGTCGAAAAATCAGCTTTGATCATGGTCTCATCATAATGGAAACTTGTGTTCTTAAATTTATAGCGTTGATTTTTAAGATTGACAACAGTGTATTTATAGTTTGTATCAATACCATTTAGCTGCAGATTGCGATTCAGAAAATAATCAAGGGTATCCAAGTTCAAACGCAGCGTAATATTTTCGATTGGATTTGTAGTAAATAATTTTTCAATCAAACTATTCAGAAAGTATGCTTTTTTCTTAATCTGATATTCGTACGATTCATTCCACTCGGTCCATTTAATTGCAAATGAGTTTGTGTCATTGTCCAATCCCAAAATGGAATTGTCAAGTTCAGCGGGTGCAATACCTCTTAAATCTTTTTGAATGATGCGATGTTCTGCGCGCAAACCAGTTGCGGTATCAATGAGATTCCCCTGAACTAATAAAAATCGTGTTTTTTCACCGTTGGTATAAATGATTGTATCTCTTACCGAAAAAGATTCTGAAGGCTGAATCACATCGCCATATTCAGTTCGGATAAAATCGTCGAGTGAGCCTGCCAGCCCTTGATCAAGCGATGCCGGATTGACCATTTTTATGAGCTCAAATTGCTCAAGATCAATAGCTGTTTGAACCATCGATTTTTGAACATTCTCCTGGAATTTTTGTTCGGTCGTTCGGTGAACACTGCGTATCCAGGCAAACTGAAGAAAAAACAATCCCAGCACCGCAACGGTCATTAAAAAAATCAGAATTTTGAATCTGTTCTTATTCAAGGGATATCAGGGTTTTAATCAAAGGTAACTTTACGAATCTAAGAATATTTCAGGGTTAACATTTTTTAACTGGGTGATAAAAAGAAGCTATTCAATGAAGCCGCGAGAAGTTAGCGCGGTTTTTTTGGTATTTTTGACGCTGCTATGAGACCAATGTATTTTTTTCTGCGAGTTGTTTTGCCTTATCTGATGCGCGTATTTTATCGTGATGTCAAGACACTCAATTCGCAAAAAACGTTCAAAACGCGCACCATCTTTATTTCAAATCATCCGAGTGCTTTTATTGATCCTTTAGTTGTAGCTAATTTTCAATGGCCAATTTTTCATTTCATGGTTCGCAGCGATGTCTTTAAACCCTGGCTGAAACCCATCACGTGGGCAAGTCACATGGTTCCTATTTACAGATTGGCCGAAGATGGAAAAGAAAATCTGGATAAAAATGCAGAATCATTTCGTGCGGCAATTGAAATTCTGAAGAAGAAAAATTCACTCATTATGTTTGGCGAAGGGTATACCGATGATGTTTTTATCAGAAGTTTAAAACCCATCAAAAAAGGTCCCGCGCGAATTGGTTTCAGTGCAATGGTAAAAACAAACTGGGAATTGGATATTCTGGTTCAGCCAACAGGCATTAATTACGGTCATCCAAAATATTTCAGAACAGATGTCCTGATTTCGTTAGGTGATGTCATTCATTTGAAAGATTACAAAGCGCTCTATGATGAAAGTCCTGCTAAGGCTCATACCAAACTAACGCGTGATATTGAGCTCGCGATGCAAGAGCAAATCACCTACATAAAAGAAAAAAGTCTGGCGCCTTTTGTAGAAAACATTCAAATTCTCACCCGCAAAGGAATGAATCACTTTCACCACGATCGTTCACTTGGTTTGGAAAAAAGATACCTCTATTCAAAAAATCTTGCAAAATTCTTCAACGCAAATTACACCGCTGAAGATGCCAAATGGCAAGACCTTAAAATCGAAACGGAAGGTTATTTCAGAGACGAAAAAAAGAAAATGTAAACGAGAACTGGGTGTATGCCTTTTCAAAATCAAAAAGTAAAAATCTGGCGCTGCGCTTTTTGTATTTACTATTTTTATTTCCTGTTTTTTTAGTAGGCGTCGTACACAATTTTATTCCCTACGTTTTAGTAAAAAGTTTAGTTGAAAAAATATTCAAACGTGATGTTTTCTGGAGTGGTGTGAAAATGCTGTTGGGTGGATTTGTAACTACACTCTATAATCTGCCTGTAATTTGGTTATTTCACAGTTACATTTACCCAAGCTATTGGTTGGGCTTTTTGTACTTCCTGACTGTTCCAGCTTTGAGTTTGATTATTGGTCATGCGTATTTTGAGAAGTTGAAAGACACTGTTAAGATTTTGAAAGTATCTAAACCAACTTTAGAAAAATTTGCGGTTAGACGGAAAGCCTTGCTTCAAAAAATTGCTGATTTGGGGATGTAATTAGGATTGCTCCCTGTGTTTAATTTCCCGCCACATAGTGGTCCATTCGGGCAGATATTCGCAGATTAAAAAAAAACGCAGATTTACACAGATTCCATTAGACTTATTTTGATTTGGCATCTGCGCAATCAGCGCAGTTTTTTCTGCGTAATCAGCAGGAAAGTTTTTGTCTCTAATCTTCAAAATCAGAATACAACAAATACCCCTTGCGCTTTTCTTTAAACGCCTTCAAATCCTCTTGCCAACTTGCTTCAATTTCTTCCAATGTTTTGCCGGCAAGAATTTGCGCTTTGAGTTGATCTGTTCCAGCAAGATTATTGATAAAGTTTGACGCTAAAAAATAAGCTGCGCCCATTTTTAATTTTTTGTAAAACTCAAGTAAATAACTCAAATCCAATTTTCGTTTTTCACGATATTCTTTTACATCTGTTTTGGAAAGATCATATCCGTAACAAAGCTCTCCTTCAAGCACAGGATGAGCTGCGGCATCATTTGGCATCGGCGTGAATTTGTATAATTTTTCAAGTACATCGACCTCCATTTTTGGATGGCCAATTACCTGAAATGGAAATTCTGTTCCGCGCCCAATACTTACAACCGTACCTTCAAAAAAGCAAAGAGATGGATATAAATAAATCGCCGTCATATTTTTCAAATTGGGAGAGGGTGCTATGGGCAATTCATAATATTTGGTATGATCCCAACCAGTGCAAGTGATTACTTTCAAATCACATTTTTTTCCGGCAGCTAACCAACCTTCTCCGTTAATCATTTGCGCATACTCACCTACCGTCATTCCGTGAACAACCGGCACTTCATGCATACCTACAAATGATTTGAATTTTGGATTTAACACAGGTCCGTCTACATAATGTCCATTTGGATTTGGACGGTCGAGTACAATCACTTGCTTATTACTTTCTGCGGCAGCTTCCATCACATAATGGAGTGTAGAGATGTAAGTATAAAATCGTGCACCTACATCCTGAATGTCAAAAAGGAGAATGTCAACATCAGCCAATTGTTCAATACTTGGTTTTTTATTTTTTCCATACAAGGAGATAATTGGCAAACCTGTTTTTGAATCAATACCATTTGCAACTTTTTCACCTGCATCCGCATCACCTCTGAAACCATGTTCAGGAGAAAATACTTTGACCACATTAATATTCAACGAACGAAGTGTATCAACTAAATGGACAGATCCAATCATGGAAGATTGATTCCCTACCACTCCAACTTTTTTATCTTTCAACAAATCAACATACTGATCGAAGCGTGCAGCACCCGTAACAACATCTTTATTACAATATAACGGAGCCGGTTCCTCTTTTAAAGTATCTGAAACAAGTTCGGCATCATTGGATGTAAGCACTTCATCTGCGGGCGATCCGGAAGAACAGGCAACAAAACCATACAACACTAAAAAGGCTGAAAGAAATCGCATAAGAACTATTTTAAGGTGATCCGTGTAAGAATTCGTACTTTTGAAATCAAATGTAGCAAATTGAATACCGAATTCTTCATAGCGCGCAAATTAATCAAGGGCAAAGAAAATTCCAGCCGCCTTACAAAACCCATTGTGATGATTTCACTGGTGAGTATTGTGCTGGGAATTGCTTTTATGATTCTGGCAGTTGCTGTTGTAACTGGTTTTCAGCAAGGCATCCGCGACAAAGTGATTGGATTTGGATCGCACATTCAAGTTACGCATTTTGATGATAACTCATCGATGGAGTCAAGTCCCATTTTAATTGATCAGGAGTTTTATCCTGAGATTGAAGACGACGATCGCATTAAAAACATTCAGGTATTTGCATACAAGCCCGCTATTCTGCAAGCGCATCAGGACTCCGTCAGAATCGAATTAGCAGATAGTACTGAAACCATTGAATCACGTCAGGATATTTTAGGAGTAAGCTTTAAAGGTGTTGACAAAGATTATGATTGGGATTTTTTCAAAGACAAATTAGTTGAAGGCAGATTGATTGATTTTACTTCAGAAAATAATGAGGTACTGGTTTCACAATACATGTCCACCATGCTTGGTTATAAAGTGGGTGATGAAGTCGATGCGTTTTTTATCAAAGATGATACCGGTCCCAAAAAAAGAAAATTTGTGGTGTGCGGAATTTACCGGACCGGTTTTGAAGAATTTGACAAACAATTTATTTATGCTCAGATCCAACACATTCAGCTTTTAAATAATTGGGGCGTGCAAACCAACATCACAGTAATGGATACTTGTCTGGGAGATTATTTTGTCTTGAAGGCAGAAACATTCCATGGAACGGGTGGTTATCGTTATGATTGGGGGAAAGGCTACTCTGAAAATAAATATTACGTCTTTACCGGCAAAGCCGAAGAAAATGTGAAGTTGATTTCGACAGATTTTATTCTGGAAATTTATGGTTTGTCTCCAAATCCAAACTCCATTGCAGATACAGCCACTGCACGAATCACCATTGATGAGCCGTGTGTCTGTTCGGATGAAATTCTTAAACAAAAACCCATTGAATATATTTCAGAACACGAAGTAAAAATGCCTTTTGGAAAAATCAGAATTCACAATGGAGAAGGCACGCATCAATTTTATACCGGGGGGTTTGAAATCATTCTGAAAGACTGGAAATCATTGGAGGAAATGGATGAAATCATTTTGAATGAAATTCCATTTGACATGAAGACTACAAAAATTACAGATCTGCATCCTGAGATTTTTAAATGGTTGAAATTTCTGAACATCGACATTGTCATCATTTTAATTTTGATTCTGCTTGTATCGGTCATCAATATGGTAACCTCATTACTTGTGATGATTCTTGAAAAAACAAATACCATTGGTGTTCTAAAAGCTCTTGGCTCAACCAATAAGTCTATACGCAAAATTTTTATCTACAACTCATTCTATCTGCTCACTCGCGGATTGATTATTGGAAACATTATTGGTATTGGATTAGTGATTTTTCAGCAGCAAACCGAATTCTTCACACTCAATCCTGAAATCTACTATCTCGATACTGTTCCGATGAATTTCAACATCTTCCACATTTTGCTGATCAATCTGATGACCGTAATCGTTTGTTTTCTGACGTTATTACTCCCGAGTCTGGTTATTACTAAAATCTCACCGGTTAAGGCAATTCGTTTCAATTAATTTAGTTCGCAGTCAGCAATAGACAGTTGGCAGTCGAAAAAGATTAATTGGGACTAGATTTTCCGTGAAAAAACAATTTCCCATAACGCTTACCCACTGCAGACCGCGAACTGCCAACTAAAAGACCGCACACTGCCAACTGAACGCCGCCAACTGATATCCTTCCAACTAAAAGACTGCCAACTGCCTAAATATCTGCAATCATTAAATTTCCCAGCGGCTTGGTACAAACTAAAATTTCAACTAAATTTGTTCACTTAAAAATAAGATCAGAATCATGGCTGAAATTGAAATCAGACTTCCTAAAATGGGAGAAAGCGTAACTGAAGCTACCATCACAAACTGGCTCAAAGAAGTGGGCGATACAGTTGAAATGGATGAACCTTTGGTAGAAGTTGCGACTGATAAGGTTGACAACGAACTTCCTTCCGAAGCAAAAGGTGTTTTGGTTAAACGACTTTATGAAAAAGATGCCGTTGTTCAGGTTGGTGAAGTAATTGCAATTATTTCTACCGGTGGTTCTGACTCCAAACCAACGCCTACTGCAACCGCGCAGCCGACAGTCGCTGTTCCGGCAAAAACAGTTGTTGCTGAAAAAGCAGAACCTGTTCTTGAGTATGCGGGTGAAGTTGAAAAAAATGGTCCTTCTGGAAAATTCTATTCTCCGCTGGTTCGCTCGATTGCTAAAGAAGAAGGCATCAGCATGGCGCAGCTTGAAAGTATTCAGGGAACTGGTGAAAACAGCCGAGTGACTAAAAAAGATATTTTGAATTACATCAGCAACGGTGGTTCAAAAGCTGTGGAAACGGTTGCACCTAAGATTGAAAAAGCAGAAGTGGTTGTTAAACAAACGGCTACTCCTTCGTCGAACGGCGCTGCCAAAGAACATAAAGCCGCTGAAGTTCCAATTTGGGAAGGTGATGAAATCATCGAAATGGATCGCATGCGCAGAATCATTGCAGATCATATGGTGATGTCAAAACATACTTCACCACACGTGACTTCGTATGTTGAAGCAGATGTAACAAATATTGTTCTATGGAGAGAAAAAGTTAAAGATTCATTCCTTAAAAAAGAAAAAGAAAAACTAACATTCACTCCTATTTTCATTGAGGCAATTGTAAAAGCAATCAAAGATTTCCCAATGGTGAATATCTCTGTGAGCGGCAACAATATCATCAAACGCAAAGCGATCAACATTGGCATGGCTACGGCACTTCCAAGCGGCAACCTGATTGTTCCGGTGATTAAAAATGCGGATATGTTGAATCTTGTTGGAATTACAAAACAAGTGAACAGCCTTGCCGACAAAGCAAGAAATGGAAAATTAAGTCCGGATGACATCCAAGGCGGAACTTACACCGTAACCAATGTTGGAACATTTGGAAACGTAATGGGCACTCCAATTATCAATCAACCACAAGTAGCAGTTTTAGCTGTTGGAGCAATTCGCAAGATGCCAGCCGTAATTGAAACACCATCGGGAGATGCAATCGCAATCCGCCATAAAATGTTCTTATCGCACTCATACGATCACCGTGTGGTGGACGGCGCACTAGGCGGACAGTTCGTTCGTCGCGTTGCAGATTACCTTGAGCAATTTGACATGAATCGGGAGTTATAAACAATCCCACGTAAAAAAGTTAAGAACCCGTTGGCCAAATCCAACGGGTTTTCTTTTTTTCTTTGGAGATAATTTTGACCCAACCTGTGCTGAAAACGAATATCTTATTGGGATTCTTATTTGTTACTACCCTTGTAGTTGCACAGCCACGCCCTACCCGTGACGAGCTTCGTGAATCACTTAAAACGGTGCCCTTCAACGAAAAATTTGAACTCGCCAATGATTTCATGTTCGACAAAATCTACAACGAGTCACTTTTTATCTGGGAAATTATGCTGGAAGAAGACCCGGCCAATGCTAATCTTTTGTACAAAGCAGGCATGTGTCTGGTTTATCTGAATCGTGAAGTTGAAGCGCTCCCATATTTTGAAAAAGCACAATATTCTATCAGCAAAACTTACAACCCGTTTTCATCTATCGAGCGCAATGCACCAACAGAGATTCTCTATTATCTGGCAAAATCAAATCACAGCAAAGGAAACATTGACACAGCGTTCTACCAATATGACCAATTTCTGCAAAACGCAAAAAAGAAGCATGTGAATTATGATCCGGCAATTTTAGGAATTACCCAATGTCAGGTTGCAAGAACACTCATGGCAAACCCGGTCAATTATGTCATCACCAACATGGGTGCTTTAATCAATTCTACAAACCCAGAATATTCTCCGGTAATTACAATTGACGGTTCCGCACTTTTTTTTACTTCAAAAAGATTAAGACCAGATAGCAGCAATGCTGGTTTTATCAACATGATGAACGGTCAGCACTATGAAGATATTTATGTAAGCTATCGCAATTACGATGGCGCATGGGAATCACCACAATATTTATCTTTTTGCCGACAAAAAAGCAATGATGCATCAGTCTCTGTTTCACCAGATGGATCAACGGTTTATGTCTATCAGGATTTAGGTGGCGGTGACATTTATTTTTCTGAATTAAAAGATACAGTTTTCGTAAACATCATGCCTTTTCCGGCTGAAGAATTAAATACAGATGCGTGGGAAACACATGCTACCGTGAGTCCGGATGGCAACTACCTTTATTTCGTTTCTGATCGTCCGGGCGGAATGGGTGGACGTGATATTTATCGTTTGAAAAAATTACCGAATGGTGAATGGAGCAAAGCAATGAACTTAGGTGCTCCGGTGAATACGCCCTACGATGAAGAATCTCCTTTTTTAGGTGCCGACAATATGACCATGTATTTCAGTTCAAATGGTCCTGGCAGCATGGGTGGATTTGATATTTTTGTCACACAGATGGATGAATCTGAACTCTGGTCACAACCGGTTAATATGGGATATCCGCTGAATTCATTTGATGATGATATTTTTTATACCACCACAGCTGACGGTCTTACTGGATACTACTCTTCAGACAAAGAAGATGGGCAAGGTGATAAAGACATCTACATGATTGAATCTGAAAAATCACTCATTAAAAATGTAGCCATATTAACCGGATTTATTTTCACCAGTGACAACAGCATGATTCCAAAAGGGATCAACATTTTTGTCACTGACTTAACAGATGCAACTCCACCAAAAGCCTATTCACCGCGCCGTCGTGATGGTGGTTATGTGCTTGCATTGAAACCATGTCACACCTACGAACTAGACTATCAATTAAACGGAAAGACTTTTTACAAAACAGAACTTTACGTGCCGTGTAACTCATCTTATCAGGAACTGAAACATGAACTATTGTTAGACATGGTAAATCTGGATGCAGTTGCAATGCAGCAAGATTTGCCGATTGGCGGGCAGCATTGGGTATTTGGAAACACCAATCACCTGACAGATCTTTCAGGTAAACAAATAGAAATTTACGAAGACAAACAACTGATTTATCAGGAAGTCATCAATAAATATGGTCAGTTTCCTTACAAAGAATTAGATCCAAATAAATCACACTTGCTGAAATTAACAGAAGACGATTTTGATTTCTGTGAAGATCTCACCTTAAATCTGGTTGACAGTAATAGTGTGATTGTTGACTCCTATACCTTCAAAGCAAATTGTGAAACAGGAACAACAGTAAGCGATCACTCATCTATTCTTACTACACCAATTTTTCAATATAATTTCGGCTACAACAAAGATAAATTCGACATCAAAAATGAAGCACTCCGATTGTATGTAAAAGGCATTAAACAATTAGTTGAAAGCGGACAAACTGTTACAATTGTGATTTCGTCAAGCGCTTCTAAAGTGCCTACAAAATCATATCCAAGCAATGGAGAATTAGCAAAACAACGTTTACAATCCGGCAAAGAAATTTTAATCAAATTACTGAAATCAGAGGGAATCGATGTAAGCAAAATTACATTTATTGAAAAAGAAGCGCTTGTTCAAGGACCTGATTACAATAATGACGCGATCGAAAAAGCAAATGTATATCAACGTTATCAATACATCAAATTTGAAATTCAACTCTGATGGAACGATTTTTTAAAATAGCCTCTATGCTTCTGCTGCTTTTTGCGGTAAGTATCTCTACGGCTTCGTATGGACAAGAAGACGATGATGAGGAAGAGGATGAAAAAATTGAAAAACCAGCGGAGGAAAAGAAAAAAATTCGTTCGAAAAGGACGTAATGCCTATCGCAAAGGAGAATACTGGAAAGCAAAATCTTACTACGATAAAGTTGTTGCAGAAAAACCAACCAAACCACAATATTGGTTAGAGACCGGTTTGGTTTACTATGATTCAGAAGTAGAACGTGAAAAATCATTAAACTACTTTTTGAAGGCACTTGAACTTTCGACAACAGATACCATTCCTGAAATACTTTACTACACTGCAAAAGCATATCACTTCAACGGTGAATATGAAAAAGCGATTGAATTTTACACCTTGTTTTTAAACAATGTAAAAAACAGCAAAAAAGGAATGGAGCTTCGCCAGGAAGTGATTCGCGAAATTGAAATTTGTAATAATGGAGTTGACTTGCGCGGAAAAACAACAACTAAAAATGCTGAAATAAACAACATGGGAAAACTGGTAAATTCAGATTATCCTGATTACGTTCCCGTTGTTACAAATAAAGAAGATTTAATCTTGTTCTGCTCACGACGCCCTCCGGGTAAAAAGAAAGGTCTGGATGGACTTTATTACGAAGATATTTTCTATACCACTAATAAAAATGGAATCTGGCAACAAGCAGAGGTAATTGATAAGTCATCCGGTTATCTGAACAAAGAAATTAATGACGGTAAAGCGCATGAAGCTCCGATTGGTCTATCACCGGACGGAAATACACTTTACATCTACAAAGAAAACAGTGTCTGGAAAAGCAGTAAAGATGAATCCGGAAAATGGACGGTGCCTGTTCGCATGAATCAAAACGTAAACATCGGCGATGCCAATCCGAGTATTTTTATCACCACGGATGAGCAGGAAATGTTTATCGTTTCTGTAGGTGCTGATGGTGGATTTGGCGGACGTGACATATACTACTCACGCAAAAATGAAAACGGCACCTGGGACAAACCGGTAAACCTTGGTTCTGTAATTAACACGCCGTATGATGAAGACGCTCCCTATCTTTCAAACGACGGCAAAACACTTTATTTTGCATCCCGCGGTCATAACACAATGGGAGGTTTTGACATCTTTAAATCAGTGCGTGATGAAAACGGTGTTTGGTCTGCACCCATCAACATTGGTGCGCCAATCAACTCAGCCGGTGATGATATTTATTATGTAGAAAATGAAGATGGCACGTTAGCCTATTACGCTTCTATGCGCCCCGGTTCGTTTGGATATTTGGATTTGTATACTGCCAGTTTTGGTTGCAAAAATCTGGCAACAACAACCATTAAAGGATACGCTATTTTTGCAGAAAATCATTTACCCGTAAACGGGGTTATCAAAATCACCAATAAAACAACTGGTCAGGTAATGGGAACGTATAACATCGATCCTAAAACCGGCAAATACACCATGGTATTACCTCCAAATGAAACCTACTATTTAGAACTTGTGATTGCGCAAAGCAAATACAACGAAATTCGCCCGCACCGCGAAGAGTTTTTTATTCCTGAGCAATGTGTGCAGTATAATTTATTTCAGCAGATCACTATCGACTTCCTGAAAGATGCAGATGGTCAGCCTTACGCCCAACGCGCAACTTTCCAAAATGCAATGTTTGATATTGAAGCCGAAGTGGAAAAAACTTACAACGCTAAAAATTTCAGCAGCGCGGGAACAACAACCGCTCATCAGGGAATCTCCGGAAACATTGCTCACAACAGAACCGTGAATGCATGCTTTGTTGAAGTAATTCTGATGAATGACAAGCATCAAATTTTGCGAATGACACAAACAGATGAAAACGGAAATTTCACCTTTGAAAAAATGGATCCATATGCAAATTACATTGTGGTGATCAATGAAGACGATGCAAAAGCAAGTTTCCTTGGTGATAACGTAACGGGTTCATCCACAGTAACTGTTCAGGGAATTATTCGTGAATTTAAAGACGCCTCTTCATTTACTCCACGACCAAATGTAACCATCTACATTGCCAACAGTGAACGCAAAATTTCAAATAGTATCGTAACAGATGGAACTGGTAAATTTGAATTCACAAATGTTGCGAGTGACCCAACTGCTATTTCAAATCTGAATACATCAAAAGCAATTTCTTATAATCTGGATTTATCTGATGTAGAAGTTACCTTCTCAGCATACATCATGCACATTGATCCAAACACAACTGAGCTTGCATACACAGAGTATATTGATATTATTGAGTTGAAAGATCTTGCAGGCACAAGCGGATCTGGTCAGGATTTTGCTAACATCCTGTTTGATTTTGATAAATTTTTCTTGCGTGACAAAAGCAAAAATGTTTTGGATGACGTTTATAACTTCATGAAAGCTAATCCAAGTATCACTATTCGTTTGGATGGTCATACCGATTGGTTTGGATCTGAACCTTACAACGTGAAACTATCTGAGCGCAGAGCCTTGGCCGCGCATAAATATTTGATCGACAAAGGAATTTCACCAAACAGAATCAAAAACCAATGGTTCGGTGAAACCAAGCCAACAGTGGACAACATGAATCCAGATGGATCTGACAGTGAAGAAAACCGCCAGTTGAACCGCCGTGTTGAAATCAAGATTGAAATTCCTGAAATGGCTGACTTATATCTATCTTTGTAGATATAAATCCTATTCCGGAGCATGCAACTGAATCTTATAAAACCGCTGGCGTTTTTTGATCTTGAAACAACAGGTCTGAATATTTCCAAAGACAAAATCATTGAAATTGGTATTTTGAAAGTGCATGCTGATCAGCGTGAAGAACGTTATATCAAACGCATCAATCCAGGTATTCCAATTCCGGCAGAATCACAAGCCATACATGGTATTTCCGATGCAGATGTAAAAGATTGTCCAACCTTTGCGCAACTAGCTGAAGAGATTAAAAATTTTATTGGCGAAGCTGATTTGGCCGGATATAATTCAAACAAGTTTGACATTCCTTTTTTGTTAGAAGAGTTTTTGAGATTGGGCATTGAACTTGAAATGGAGAACAGAAAATTTGTAGACGTTCAAACCATCTTTCACAAAATGGAACAACGCACATTAAGCGCAGCCTATAAATTTTACTGCAGCAAAGAAATCGAAAATGCACATAGCGCAGAAGCTGATATTGTTGCAACCTTTGAAGTATTAAAAGCGCAATTGGATAAATACTCAGATCTCAAAAATGACATCGGCTATCTTTCAGAATTTACCTCAACTGACAAATCAAAAAAAATAGATTTTGTTGGCAGATTAGCACTGAACGATAAAAACGAAATCTGCTACAATTTTGGGAAACATGCGGGTAAAACAATCAAAGAAGTTCTGACCACTGAACCCGGATATCATCGCTGGATTTTGGATAACGAATTTCCTCTTTATACAAAATCACTTGTCAAAAAAGAAACTGATAAGTTGCTTGCGGCTAACCGCGTATTAAAAGAAAAGAAGAAAGCAGATGAGTCCGCTCAGCTGACAGATAAACTGGATCAACTAAAAAACAAATTCAAAAGCTAACCTTAATTACCTGATATGAAAATCATTTGTATTGGAAGAAATTATGCTGATCATGCCAAAGAGATGAACAGCCCGGTTCCAAAAGAGCCTATCTTTTTTATGAAACCAGATACAGCTTTGCATCGAGAAGTAGATTTCTATTTGCCGGATTTTACAAAAGACCTCCATCATGAAATTGAAATCGTAGTTAAAATCAATAAGGTTGGAAAAAACATTGAACCTCAATTTGCCAGTGGATATTACACAGAAATTGGTCTTGGAATAGATTTTACGGCGCGTGATATTCAAAAAATCTGCAAAGAAAGCGGGTTGCCCTGGGAAAAAGCGAAAGCCTTTGACAGCAGTGCAGTACTCAGCAACACCTTTATAGACAAATCAAAACTGGATTTGACTAATCTGTCCTTTTCACTGACCAATAATGGAACGGTAGTCCAAAAAGGAACTACAGCTAATATGATCTTTAGTATAGATCAAATCATTGCACATATATCAAAGTACGTTACACTCAAGGTTGGTGACCTTATTTATACGGGTACTCCTGAGGGAGTGGCATCGGTAAAGATTGGAGATCAACTTAGTGGCTTCATTGAGGATCAGAAGTTATTTGACCTCAAAGTCCTGTAATTCAAGGGTAAATCAATTGTTAAAGATTGTTAACAAACGCCTTTAAGACGCCTTTAAGTCAGGACGAAGCATTTTTGATACAGAAAAATGACGTACGTTTGCGGCAATTAAAGAAAATCAAAAGTTAATCAATTGTTAATCTAAAAAAGAAAAGTTATGAAAAAAGAATTAGTAAAATTCGGATTTGTAGTATTTGCTGCTGTTGCTATGGCTGCTTGTGGTGGTGCTGCTGAAGAAACAACAGAAACTCCTGCTGAAGCTCCTGCTGAGGCTCCAGTTGAAGCTCCAGTTGAAGCTCCAGTTGAAACTCCAGCTGACACAGCTGCTGCTTGTGATGCTGCTTGCGAAGGAACAGAAGCTGCTCACTAAGAGTAACTCAATTCTAAGAAAATTAACCCTGGTGACATTGTCATCAGGGTTTTTTTTTTGCACTTCGGCTCCGCTCAGTGACCAAAAAAAAATGTCAGCCCGCAAAAAAACGACAGGCTCAGCCCACAAAAAAATTGTTAGAGTCAAAAAGGCATTTTCACTAACTTCACAGTTCCATGTCAGATTCAGAAAAAAAGAAATCACTTACACCTAAATCAGATCGAAAAGCACCGACTGATATGGATGCTTTTTTTCAATGGCAAACGAATCGCAGATCACTTTTAAAAGCAGCTATCATTGCAGGAACACTCTCTCAATTTTCATTTTTACAATCCTGTGATGATGCAATTGAAATAGAAAAAGGAAATGATTTACTGGATTCAAATCAAATGACCATCCTTAAATCTGCTCTGAATATTCTTTTTCCAGATGATGGAAACGGACCTTCGATTGAATTACTCAACACACTGAATTATATACTCTGGGTATTGAAAGACTCAGGTGCAAATCCTACTCATCAAACTTATCTGATTGAAGGAATAGATTGGGCTGATGAAATTGCAATTGAAAAATCAGGTAAAAAATACAGTGAATTAGATCAGGCTGAACGCGAACGCGCAATACACTATTATACCGAAACGGAGTATGGAAAAGAATGGTGTTCAATCATGATGACACTGATTTTAGAATCACTCCTCCTCGATCCAATTTACGGTGCCAATATAAATGAAGCTGGATGGAAATGGTTGGATCACACACCCGGTTTTCCGCAACCTGATGAATCCAATCGGTACGAAAATGTGCTCACAACTGCACGTAATGCTTATCCAAAATCAAGCGTATGAAATATGATGTTTGTATAGTTGGAAGTGGTGCCGGAGCAGGCCCAGTCATTTACGAACTGGCTAACGCCGGATTCAAAGTGCTGGTTCTTGAAAAAGGTCCCTGGTTAAAAACAGAACACTTCAGTAAAGATGATATGACGGCAACTCGCCGAAATATTTATGCGCCTGCACTGAAAGATGAATTTCACGTTCTGGAAACAAAAGACAGTGAAGGAAACTGGAATGCAGTTCCAACCCACGAAAGCAAGCGCGATTTTTGGAATGGCAGTGTAGTAGGTGGATCATCCAATTTCATGAGTGCCTATTTTCACAGATTGAAACCGAAAGATTTCAGATTACAATCAGAATATGGTGATATTGAAAATGCAAACATTACAGATTGGCCAATTTCGTACGATGAGCTGGAACCCTATTATGCAAAAGTAGAAAGTGTTGTTGGAGTTTCTGGGGTAGTTGTGCCGCATAAAAATTTAGAACCACGTTCTACTCCCGACTATCCTTTTCCGCCTCTGGTGGTAAATAAAATTGCTGATTGGTTTGTAGAAGCTGGTGCAAAAAAAAATTACAACATCATTCCTGCAGCACGTGGAATTATCTCTGTTCCAAAAGGAGATCGCAGGGCTTGTTATCTTTCAAACTACTGCGGAAGTTTTGGTTGTTCATCAGATGGCAAAGGAAGTGCTCGTGCTGCATTAATTAACGATGCTCTCAAAACTGGAAACGTAGAAATTCGGCCTGACTCAAAAGTTTTTCATCTGGAAACAAATGAAAAAAATGAAATCATCAAAGCACATTATTACGATTTAGTGGGCAGAAAAAATTCGGTTGAAGCAACACTTTTTGTGGTTGCCGCGCAAGCGATAGAAACTGCACGACTTTTATTACTGAGTAAAAATCCATCGTGTCCAAACGGTCTTGCGAATAATTCGGGAAACGTTGGCAAGAACCTGATTTTCTCAGCTGTCGCAACCGGCTCAGGTTTGATTGAGTTTAACGATTTCAGTGCAGAAAAAATTGCAGAAATAAATAACCCGATGACGTTTGTCAATAGAACTCTATTGGATTTTTATGAGATTGATGAACCAGAATCCGGCAAAAAAATAAAAGGCGGCACCATTGATTTTTTAATTGAACATTCTAACCCAATGCCAAAAGCGGTGCGTGCAAAAAAAGACGGCGAGCGACTGGTCTATGGATCTGAATTCAAAAAAAATCTGCTCAACTATTTCACGCAAAAAAAACGTATCCGCTACGAAGCTTTTACAGACTGGATTCCAAATAACGATTGTTTTGTAACCCTTTCCGAAGAACACAAAGACAAATGGGGTGACCCGGTGGCAAAAGTCAGATTAGGTTATCACGATGCAAACAAAATTCCGGGTGAATTTCTTTCCGATATTTCCAAAGGCGTTTTTGAAGAATTAGGTGCAAAAAATATCAGCGGCGGAATTTCAACCGGACCAACCGTTAATCTTCAGGCCGGTGGTTGCCGGTTTGGAAATGATCCAAAAAATTCTGTTCTGGATAAAAATTGTAAATCACACGAGGTTTCAAATCTCTATATCACCGATGGAAGTTTTATGCCAACTGGCGGCAGCGTGCCATTTACATTTACAATTTACGCGAATGCTTTTCGAGTAGCCGATAAAATTGTAGAGCGATTGAAGAAAGCTTGATTTTGAAATTTGATTTTGCTGTGAAACGTCATCCTGAACTTGCTTCAGGATCCGTTCATGTTAACGTTCGACCATTTTACAACCAACATTAACCTTTAGTACAGGCAGATGCTGATCCGTTAGCTAACGGACAGCATGACATATCCACAAATGAATTATCAGATTAAAAGTCTTCCCTTTTAAAAGATTCAGTAAGAAAAAAATTTGAAAGTCTTCCCTTTGGGAAGATTTAGATGCTAAAAAAATAATCTTTTTTGAAAGTCTTCCCTTTGGGAAGATTTAGATGGGAGAAAAAAAAGTGGGTAAGCTACCTGTATCGCACCGCTCAACCATCTACCCTTGCTGTATTCCTACCCTGGGGGATTCGACGGGAGCTGGTCGTACAGGACTTACCCGGCGCAAAAGTAGGAAACATTCATGAATTGATGTGCAACTTTTCAGAAAACAACACATAAAAAAAATCCGATTGAATTTCTTCAACCGGATTTTTATATACTGAAGCAGTATTTTTTAGTGCTTAATCACTTTGCGTGTAAGGGTTCCCTCACTTGATTTAATCGTCACAAAATAAATACCTGCACTCTCGTTCGTCATGTTGATTGTTACTATTCCATTTACCGGAACTACAACCGCAACAATTCTTCCGGTCACATCGCTTAACTCGATAGATTGAATTTCAATGCCAACCTTGCTTAGATTAATATTAAGTATTCCATTAGTTGGATTTGGGTAGATGCTTACCTGATCAACACCATTTTCTTCCAAATTGGCGGAAGAAACGATGTTGACGACATAATCTTCTGTCTCTCCATAAACTTCTGTTCCACAAGGTGTGATTGTGCCATCTGATGGCTGGTAAGACATTTTTACACGCATCACCACTGAACCAGTAACCGCAGTTACCGGCACCGTAACACTAAAAACATTTGACCATGGGTCTGAAACCAATACATAGGCTACTTGTTCTAAGGCATCGTTAAAATCACCATCGTCATTCCAATCAATCCAAGCCGCAATTTCATCATTTGTATAGGCTGAACCATCTGTTCCACCAATTGCCGGGGTAATTGTCAAATCATACGATTGACCTTTGGTAACAGTAGTACTGAGACTTGAATAGTTGGTATAGTTGGCACAGCCCGTATTACTATTAATGCTATTAAATTCTACCACAGAAATAAATTCATCTGCAGCCTCACAAGTCATGGTTGAAGTTGAAGTACACGGTGCGCTTGAGCCTGATGTTACCTGAATGTAATTTGTTTTTACCTCAGCATCTGATCCCTGTAAATTTGTTGCCGTAAGTGTGATCGAATAAAATCCTACGGTTGTAAAAGTCACCTGCGGGTTTTGAGATGATGCACTGGTCGCTCCTGCATAAGTCCAACCAGTAGCTGGTGCTATTACCCAAGCCCATGAAGTTGGAGCACCCGTTGACAAATCAGTAAAAGTCACTGTTGTGCCTGAAGTCACAGTAGTTGCGCTGGCAGTGAACTGTGCAGTTGGCGCCACTGGTGAACACGGTGCATAAGTTCCATCCAATGTTGTTGCTCCAGTTCCACCCGGATCTAACCACGGTTCTAATTTTGAACTGTTCGTTGTTCCGTCTGAAGCCCAGGCTTTGTCAAATTTTCCATAAAGATCTGGCGCTGTTGGTGTGGAACAATATGATGAGCCACCAGAAAGATGTCCAACAATTCTTCCGCTCTGATTAAAAATTGGTGATCCGGATGAACCGCCTTCAGTTACGCTGTGTCCATTTGTTGTTGACGCCCAGGTTACTCTCCAATGTGCATTAGCCCAACCACTGTTATAGGTATCGGTAACTAATGCTGATGTATAAGTAGAAACTTTTTTCTCATCACCAGAAGGATGGTGGAAACTTACACCTGAAGTTGCACCAGTTGTTGCACGACTCCATCCCGCAAAATAAGCATCGTATGCTAACGGAATGGAAGTATTCAATTCTATCAGAGCAAAATCTGCACCGTCTACATTACTTCCGGTTGAAGCAAGGTGAGTACCTAAAGAAGAAGATGCTCTGAAAATTCCGCCTGACATGGTCTCTGATTGTGCTCCACTGTATGTCCCTGTATTAGACGGCTCACATGTAGGACGTTGATAATTAAAATACCAAACGTGACCAGCAATATCTGAACTTGCATTTGGTTCACCGCAATGGTTTGCAGTTAAAATATATGGTGTGCAATCATTATCTGTATTGTTGATTACTGATCCTGAACAAACATAAGTTCCGCCAGCAACGAAAGAATAATGAACCGCAGCATCACGTTGTGCTGTCCAGGCTGATCCCTCTGCGCAATTGGCATCCACCATACAGCTTCCATGTGCACGGTCTTCTGAAATTTCACCCGCTGATTCAAAATGAGCAAGGCGTGATTCAAACCCTCTGTAGTAGTATGCAATCTCATTGATCTCCATGGTCGGCAACTCAGTGCTGCCGGCAGGCATATAATATTCCAAAGTCAAAAGATCGCCCTGAATAATTTCCATAGACTGAAAAGTGGGTGTACTTGAAGTATATGCACCTACATATTGAGAATGTCTATGATTGTACGCATGTAATTTTCCACCAGCCGGAATTTGAACCGGAGAAGAAAAATACAAACTCAATCCGGTAGCATTTGGAATACGAATTCCCATTCTCCAGATTTTATCTCCGTTTGGAAGTTCAAGCCAAGTTCCAGAATTAAGCATGTTGTAGGAAACCGGAATATTAATTCCAACACGATAAGGTTTTCCCTTCTCATCATTCTCTGCATCTTCGAGACGCACTGCATCCATATCTGGAGCAAGCAGCTCATGCGTTTGGTAAGCAGCATCAAATGGATTCGTTTGATCAAATAATGTTTTTTGAAAAGAGGTTGGAAGGCCACCTTCACTAATTTGAGAATTTGATAAAAGTGAAAATCCAACGCAGGTAAGAAGCGTAAGTAATTTTTTTTTCATAGTGTATTCGTTAAGTTCTTTGAGGTTGATTGAATTACCTAACCGAAAAATGTATTATGCCAAAAACACCTGTTTAATCGTTGTAAAGGTCGTTTAGAATTAAATTCAGATTGAACAATTTCAGGTCATCGAGTTATCAATGGAAAATCAACAATTGAAAATGTCATCAATCTCAACGATTTAGATTAATAAGTCCGTCACAACCCAACCTCCATGCAATTTTATTTTTGCGGTTTTCGATCAGATAAAATTCAACCGAAACGGCAAATTCAAGCGGCTATAGATAAGTTTCCTGCATAGCATTTGCGATTGATTGTATTTCGGACCGCAGTGCCTTTGGCTTTATCACTTCTATTTGAGCACCATATGAAAGAATCGTTCGCTTTAGCTCCTCTGAAACAATGACCTTTAATTCAAACGTGTTTCGGTTAGCTCCTTCTTTTACTAAACGCTGACTTGCATGCAGTGGTTGGGATTCAATGTATTTGGATCCCACTTTATCCATCTTAAAATGAATTTCTTCAGGCTCAGTTTCATTTGCGGTGATACCAATTGAATGTTTGAAATAATGATCCGGATCAAAATCAACCGGTTTATAATGATGTTCTTTTGTGAGTACAAGATTTTTGATTCTGTCCAATCCAAACGTGATTACCTTTCCTTTATCCATTGCAAAACAAATCAGGTACCATCTGTTCCGATATTCTTTTAGTAACAAGGGTAATACTTTGCGCGCTTTTGCTTTTTCAGTTGCATAACTTGCGTAATCAAATGTGACGATCGATTTATCCTTAATCGCCTTCAGTAAAACGGGGAGTAATTCAGAACCCGGTGTTTCAGAAACCGTTTCAAACTGCACAAATTTATCTACGGCTGAATCAAGCGGATTATCGGTGATGTGAACACGGTCAAATATTTTTCCAATGGCATAACCAAAGTTTTTGAAGATGCCCAAATCTTTAAATTGCATGAGTGTTTTGGTTGCAAATTTGATGGCGTCAATATCATCTTCTGACAACGGAATTTTTTCAATGCTGAATTCAGGATCATCATAAAAATATCCTTTATGCACTTTTGAATATTTAATCGGCGCGTCAAATTCTTCGCGCATCGCAAACATATCTTTTTCAATCGTAGAGTCACAAATGTCAGATCCGCCGGTTGAGCCGTATAACGCTTCTTCACATGCTTTTCGCAAATCATCTTTGGATGGAAAGGTTCTGGCTGAGTTTCTCAGACACCGGTCTATCACTCTGTATCGAAGCTGTGCGTTCTTAATCTTTGACATTTTGTTACTTTTTAGAAGGATTAAAGTTATAAAACATATTACTTTTGTATGTTATGAAACGAACTTTAGTTGCCATATTGCTCGTTTTCTCTTTGACAGGAAGAAGTCACGAGCTTGAACAAACTGCCCTCCGGGACAGTATTGTCAGATTTGCTGAAAGCTATTTAGGCACGCCTTATCTCTACGCAGGCGCTTCTGAAAAAGGTTTTGACTGCACCGGTTTTGTTTATTTTGTCTTTAATCATTTTGGAATTAAAACCTCACGATCCAGTTCTGGCTTTGAAAATTCAGAAGGATTTACTGAAACAGAAAAAGCTCAAATTGGTGATATCATTCTTTTTACCGGAACAAATTCTGAAATCAGAAAAGTGGGGCACGCCGGAATCGTATATAAAAATACAGACAACAAACTCTATTTCATTCACAGCTCTTCTTCCAAAAATCATTTTGGTGTTACCATAACTTGTTTTACAGATAGCCCCGGTTATCAAAAAAGATATTTACGCGTGATTAATATTCTATGAAATACCTAGTTTTTATTTTTTGTCTGACACTTTTTGTTTCCTGCGGAGATGATCAAAACCAAAGCAATTCTTCTGATAATTCTAACTCAGAAATCAGTTTAGGAGACACCTGTGATTGCAATGAACTTGTGATTGATTCTTTGGGTAATCATCTTTTAAATGACAAAGCCTTTACCGGAATTTGCATGAGCAATTATCAAGGCACCGATTCAAAATATTTAGAAAAAAATCTCCTCAACGGGCGCTTACACGGCAAGGTAGAATATTACGATCGTGAAGGTCAAATTATTCTTCAGGAATTTTATGAAGATGGAAATCAAAAACGCACCGGTGGTTCTGACGGTGCAACAACCTGTGATTGTTCTGAATTAGAAACACAAGTTGTTCAAGGTGTGAATGTCTACAAACTTGATAATGTTCCTTTCACCGGCAAATGCGAAAAATTCTACGACGGTGAAAAACAAGTCTATATGGAAAGCAACTACAAAAAAGGCTTGCTGCATGGCTACACCGTCTATTACAATCGTGACGGCTCAACCATCCTCATGGAAAAATATGAGAACGGTGAAGTTGTAAGTGCGATACACTAAAATAATCTCGCGCTCGTCTGCGACGAGTGTGTATCTTAAAAAGTTAACGAGATGGTAGCGTTTGTAACGCGGATAAATTTTTCACCGCAGAGGCGCAGAGAGCGCAGAGGTTCCAAAAAGTCCTTCAATTCAAATAAGTCGCCTTTGCGTCAGTTCTTTGACGACCAGATGATGACTTGTTTTTTTCTCTAACCCTTAACTCTGCGTCCTTTGCGCCTCTGCGGTGAGTCTACTTCTTCATTCAACACTGCCTTTGTGAAACTTCTTTTCCTTTGTGCAACTTTGCGCCCCCGCTAAAGCTTAAGCGACACGCGGTATGACATAGCTATACCGCAAAGCACACAAAGAAGACACAAAGGTTCACTAAGAAATTCTTCCATCAAAAATATTCCTCCCAAAATCCCGTTCACCCACTACCTTTGTTGCTGCGCACAAAAAAAATGAAAGACTTACTCATTCGATTTATTGATTCATTCTACTTTTTAGTAAGGTTCTTCATGCCATTGAAAACCTATCGTTATGCAGTTTGTGGCGGAAGCAATTTAGTTTTTGACACCGTACTTTATTTTGTTTTTTACAATTTCATTTTTGCAAAACAAAATGTGGATTTGATTTTTGTGGTATTGAGTCCGCACATTGCATCTTTGTTTTTTGTTTTTCCAATCACATTTATTACCGGGTTTTTACTCAATAAATTCATCACCTTTCAAGACTCACAATTACGCTGGCAAGTACAATTTTTCAGATACCTGATTGTTGGAATGGGTGCTTTACTGCTGGCGTATCTGGTCATGAAATTACTGGTAGATGGTTTAGGATTTTATCCTACGCCGTCACGTTTTTTGACTATTCTGATTACGGTGACGTACAGTTATATTTTGCAGAATAAATTTAGTTTTCGGGTTAATTAGCACGTACTCTTCTTCGTGCAACTTCTTTTCCTTTTTGGAACTTTGCGCCTCCGCTAAAGCTTCAGCGACACGCGGTGTGAAATAGCGATCTACTCCTCGCGCTCGTCTGTGACGAGTGTGTATCTTCAAAAGTTAACGAGATGATAGCGTTTGCAACGCGGCTAAATTTTTCACCGCAGAGGCGCAAAGAGCGCAGAGGTTCCAAAAAGTCCTTCAATTAAAATCAGTCGCCTTTGTGTCTGTTCCTTGACGACCAGATGATGACTTATTTTTTTCTCTGACCACTTAACTCTGCGTCCTTTGCGCCTCTGCGGTGAGTCTACTTCTTCATTCAACACTGCCTTTGTGAAACTTACTTTCCTTTGTGCAACTTTGTGACCGAGCTATTACACAAAGCACACGAAGAAGACACAAAGATTTCACAAAGAAAAAAACAGATTTTCTTATTAATCACACCCACAATCCCCCCCACTTCCACAGCTCTTTTTCTTTTTGCGTTTGCCAACCGCTAAATAAATTAAATAGCCAATTGCACCTGCAAACAGAACAAAAACGAGTATGGTTTGGAAGTCTAGCATCAGGCTAAAAATTGATAGGCAAGCATGGCTGAAAAATACGCAAGCGCGGTCATGTACACAAACTGAATAATGGTCCAGCGATAGGATTGTGTTTCTTTATACGTAACGGCAACCGTGCTTAAACATTGTAAGGAGAAGGCATAAAATAAAAGCAACGAAACTGAGGTGGCTAAAGAAAAAATTGGCAAGCCTGTATTTGGATTTTTTTCTTGTTTCAATCGATCCACAATTTTCATTTCTTCTTCTGAACCTATGGTGTAAATGGTAGAAATAGTTCCAACAAAAACTTCACGGGCTGAGAGGGATGCAATAATTGCAATTCCAATTTTCCAGTCGTAGCCCAGCGGTCTGATCGCAGGTTCAATGCCATGTCCAATCATTCCTAAAAAAGAAGTTTCTAATTTTCGGGCCTCTATTAATTGATCTTTTTCTTCAGCGCTTGCAGTTGGATTATTTGTTGTTACATAATCATCTGCGGCTTTAAAATCACTCATGCCATTTGTAGCCAGCACAAATAAAATGATGGAAGTTGCCACAATAATTTTTCCGGCATTCCACAAAAGGCTTTCACACTCGTCCAAACACTGATTAAAATATTTTTTACACCGGGCATTAAATATTCCGGCATCTCTAAAATCAAATAGCTTTTGTATTCGTTTTTAATGAAGCGGTTGAAAACCCAGGCGGCTACCATGGCCATCACTGCACCCAATAAATACAAGGCCATCAAGGCAATACCGCGCATGTTAAAAATGCCCATCATTTCATCCGGCACCACCAAAGCAATCACCACCACATAAACCGGAATTCGTGCAGAACATGTCAGTAAAGGCGTCACCAAAATTGTAATCAATCGCTCTTTTTTATTTTCAATGGTACGCGCTGACATGATTGCCGGAACCGCACAGGCAAAACCTGAAATCAGCGGCACTATACTTTTACCACTCATGCCAAAACGCTGCATTAATCGGTCCATTAAAAACACAATGCGCGGCATATAACCGCTTTCTTCCAGAATCGCAAAAAGCAAAAATAAAATGGCAATTTGCGGTACAAAAATCACCACACCACCAATTCCCGGAATCACACCTTCAGTAATCAAGCGTGAAAAATAGCCATCCGGCATCCAATCTGTAAATGCGCCTGACAAGTATGAAAAACCTGAATCAATCCAATCCATCGGATAACTGGCCAGCCAAAAAACAGATTGAAAAATGCTGAATAAAATCAACAGAAAAATAATGTATCCCCAAAACTTATGCAGCAATATTTTGTCAACGCGTGTAGTAAAATCAATGGCGTTTTCTTTTTCAACTACCACAGCCTTTTTAAGAATCTCACCAATAAATTTGTAGCGCAAAATAGATTCATTCACTTTCCATTTTCTTACCGGAATTGAATTGGCCGTAATAAAATCTTCGCGTTGCTGATGTTGTTGTGCGGTATTTAAAATCTGAAAATCCTGCGTGAGCAGTAAAAAACTTTTGTACTCATTTTTGGAGTGAATAATTTTTGAAAACTGATGCAGCAAATCACGGTTATCGTCTTCAATAAAACGCAAATCACGGTTGTTAGAAAGCTGCAAATTGAATACACTTTTTTTCAATTCATCAATTCCATCACCTGTTCTAGCTGATACTTTAATGACTGGAACACCAAGTGATTTTGAAAGATTTTTTTCATCTATTCTGATCCCTCTTTTTGCTGCAAGGTCATTCATGTTCACAGCAAGTATCAACGGAATTTCCAAATCATCCAGCTGATCAAACACGTATAAATTTCGTTTCAAATTCAAAGCTGAAACAACAACCACAATGGCATCTGGAAAATCTTCTGAATCTGGTTTCAATAAATAATCCACAACCAGTTCTTCATCTTTTGAATTTGGGTAAAGACTGTTAATTCCTGGTAAATCTATGACTTCAACATCGTGGCCGTTTGAATTAAAATGACCACGCTTTTTATCAATGGTAACTCCTGGGTAATTTCCAGTTTTTTGATTCAGGCCGCAAAGTTTATTGAACAAACTGGTTTTGCCAATGTTTGGATTTCCTACCAGCGCAATGCGCAGGCCTTTGGGTGCAGGCTCTTTCTGATCTTTCACCTTACTCAACTAAAATCGCTGATGCTTCTGACTGGCGCAAGGCCAAACGGTTTGATCCAACTTGAATAAAAATCGGTCCGTCAAAAGAAGCTTTGTTGACAATAAAAAAATGCGCACCCGGCATAATGCCAAACTCCACCAATTTTGCAGCAACAGGGTTATCCATAATCTCAACAATTACGCCCTGTTTGTTCACTGCAAACTCTGATAGTTTCACGGTACTTTTATTATTTAGAACAAATATAAATATTAATCTGCACACCGTTCTGCATCTGCATTGGCAAGGAGAGCGATTAGTATCAATATACCACTTTTAGGGTATTGGCTATTTGGCGCGTTCATCCTGCTTTCCGCTGCAATTCATGCAGTCAATCAAGTAGTTTCACAAACCCAGCCCAAGCGCTCCTGCTGTCGCATTGGGCAGTGTGTTCAACTAAGCTTGCTTAACCGCATTCATTTCCACTTCAATCAGGCGCGGGCAATTTTTCTGGAAAAGGGGTCGACATGCCTCTACAACAGTTTTAAAAGGAATATCGAACACTGAACACTGATCAACGAATGATGAATGACTTATTGAATTGCTCTCTAGTTTATAAATTCGATATTCTACATTCGTTAATCAATATTCGATATTTAGTTTTTCTCTACGACCGAGCAAGCTCCAATCCATTTTAACATTCGTTCTTCAACAAAATTATTGTCTGCCGTTACAAGTATTCATATAATCGAGTGACTCTTGTCATATAAAACTTGCTGACATCTGAATACCTTTAACACAAAATCAAACCTATGGAAAGCACTTACTCCAAATTTCTCTTCTTCACCGGCAAAGGCGGCGTGGGCAAAACAACCTTGGCTTGTGCTACCGCAGTGAAATTAGCGGATGAGGGTAAAAAAGTTTTACTCATCAGTACTGATCCTGCTTCCAATCTGGAAGATGTTTTGGATTCAAAAGTCACTGATAAAATTACACTTCATAAAAATCTCAATAACCTTGCAACTATTAATATTGATCCTGAAGTTTCGGCCGAAGAATATCGTGGGCGGGTACTGAATCCATTAACGGGCGTTGCCTCCGAACAAGAAATTAAAAAAGTAAGAGAAGGTTTGTCAGGTGCTTGTACCACTGAAATTGCAAGCTTTGATGAATTCTCCCGCTTCATTACCGGTGAAGGCAGCATGGGTGCTTACGATGTGGTTATTTTTGACACCGCACCAACCGGTCACACCATTCGCCTATTGGAATTACCCGCTGCGTGGGATACTTTTTTAGAAGTAAATCCTGCCGGTGCTTCGTGCATCGGACCATCATCCGCATTAAAAAGCAGCAAAGAGCGTTACAAAAAAGTAGTGACCAGTTTGCGTGATCCATTACAAACAACATTCTATTTGGTAAGCCGACCAGAAACATCTGCTTTAAAAGAAGCCGCCAAAACAAGTCTTGAATTAATTGAACTTGGAATGGCCAATCAAAAACTTTTAATCAACGGTGTTTTTCATCCATTGGATGAGTCAGATCCTTTTGCGGTAAAAATTCAAAAAATTGCAGAAAAACAATTGGCAGCAATGCCTGAGGCGCTGAAAAAATTGCAACAAGAAAATTATCCGCTCCTGCCCTATAATGTACTCGGACTTGAAAAATTGCGTTCTGTTTTTGATCTCACTTTACAAAAAGAAATTGCGCAACGTGAAATTTCTGCGGTAGCTGATCCTGCTATCACTCCATCAAATCTCAAACAACTGGTTGATGAATTGGAGCAAAATAAAACAAGTGGTTTAATCATGACCATGGGCAAAGGTGGTGTAGGCAAAACTATTGTCGCCGCTACGGTTGCAACCATGCTCGCACATCGTGGACACAAAGTACTTTTAACCACAACTGATCCAGCTGCTCACATCAACGACTTTATGAATCAGCTGGAAAATATTCCAGAAAATTTGACTGTCGAACGCATTGATCCAAAAGTAGAAACCCAAAAATACATGGACAAAGTAGCCGCACAAAAAGGCGCCAACTTAGATGAAGAAGGAAAAAAATTATTACTTGAAGATTTGAAATCACCCTGCACCGAAGAGGTAGCTGTTTTTCACGCGTTCTCCAAAGCCATTCACAGCGCCAAACGTCAATTCGTTGTCATGGACACAGCGCCAACCGGTCACACACTTTTATTACTAGATACAACCGGAAGTTATCATCGTGAAATTATAAAAAACACAGCATTAAATGCAGGTAAAATTACAACGCCTTACATGTCTTTACAAGATGAAGATTTTGCTAAAATTTTATTGATTGCTTTACCTGAAACCACGCCTATGCGTGAGGCAGAAGCTTTGCAGAATGATTTGATTCGCGCCGGAATAAAACCGTATGCCTGGGTCATCAATCAATGTCTTTCTGCCGTTGCTGATTTAAAGGATCCGTTACTGAAAAAGCGTGCCCTCAATGAAGGAGCAATCATCAAAAACATTTCTGAAAAACTATCCAAAAGAAGTTTTGGTATTCCTTATATCACCGAAGAAAAACTATTGCCTGCTATTCTTGCCAAATTGGAAAACCAACACGCATAGTATCAGAACTAGTACTTGATACTGGAAAAAACCAGATCATTTAAAAAGGCCACAATTTTTGTTTCATCTTTTGATTTTGCAAAATCGGTGAGGGATGGTAAATGATGCATAAAAAAATTCTGAAAATGAGCCATCTCTAAAATGGTAGACGCCAATGATTTTGGATACTTGTATTTGGGATTACATTCAGCAATTATGTCACCCACCAATGAACACAGATCTTTATACGGTTTAAAAAACTGATGCTTGTTATCCTCTTCTACGTGATTGGTTAAATAAGCTTTTGACCCTTCTGAAATCACGATCTGATGTAACAGCGCTTCATTCACATAACTCGTACGCTCATCATCTTCAACCGTGGAAGCAAGTAACTTGATCACTTTGCGCAACCGCACAGCAGGATCTTTGAGATTATTGGTTTGAAACCTGATTTGAAACTCCAGCCATCCCCAATACCAGGTAACAATGTATATTAACAGGCGGTGTTTATTTTCAAAATACCTGTAGACCCCCGCCTCTGTTGTCCCTATCGATTCGGCCAGTTTTTTAAATGTAAAAGATTCAAAACCGTGCTGGTAAATTAATTCGATACTGTGCTTAATGATGTTTTTACCAAGCTCTGAACTCTCCGGATTTCGCAGGTACAGCGCCTCATTCATCTCAATATGCAGTTGCAGTTTCATAAGCAAATTCTTAATTATTTTCCTTTTGCTGAACAAAGATAACAAAAGATTGTTACACTCATAAATGATAGCTTTACTATCTTTTTAAAATTATTTACTATCTTTGTTAAAAGTATTTCAGAAAACTAATACAAAATGATATCAGAAACGAATACCCCTCCTACTCCCGGCCAGCGCTTCTGGCGTTTGCTTGCGCCTGACCGCAAGGAAATCACCAATATTTATATCTATGCTGTTTTTAATGGCTTGGTGTACCTGTCACTACCATTGGGGATTCAAGCAATCATAAACTTGATTCAAGGTGGCCGCATCAGTACCTCCTGGGTGCTTTTGGTTTCTTTTGTAATTGCTGGTATTGCTGCAATGGGAGTTCTTCAAATCCTTCAATTGCGAATCACAGAAGTCTTACAACAAAAAATATTTACCCGCGCTGCCTTTGAATTTGCTTACCGGCTGCCGCGCATCAAACTGGAAGCTTTGTATAGACATTATGCACCAGAATTGATGAATCGCTTTTTTGATACCATCTCTATTCAAAAAGGACTTTCAAAAATTCTCATCGATTTTTCTGCCGCCATTGTACAAGTAGTTTTTGGTTTATTGGTTTTGTCATTTTACCATCCCTTCTTTATTTTCTTCAGTCTGTTTTTAATCATCGTCATCTACTTTATTTTTAGTCTGACGGTAAAGCGTGGCCTTGCAACCAGTATGGAGGAATCTAAATTCAAATACAAAGTGGTACACTGGCTTCAGGAAGTTGCACGCACCAATTCTACGTTTAAACTTGCCGGAACGACGGATCTTCCTTTAACCAACACCAATAAAGAAGTAGAAGGTTATTTGGTTGCCCGCGAAAATCACTTCAAAATTCTCGTTAAACAATACGGAATTCTGGTTGCATTTAAAGTACTCATAGCAACCGGTCTTCTGGCAATGGGCGGAATTTTGGTGATGGAGCAAGAGTTAAACATCGGACAATTTGTTGCGGCAGAAATTATCATTTTATTAATCATGGCATCCGTTGAAAAATTAGTACTCAACATGGAAGTGATTTACGATGTACTTACCTCACTTGAAAAAATTGGTCAGGTAACCGATTTGGAATTAGAAAAAAATCAAGGACTTTCAATCGAAGAAAATTGTGAAACTTCTGGTTTGTCAGTTCAATTGGAGGACGTTTCGTTTAAGTATCCGGGCAATACCAAATTTACCTTGCAGGAACTGAATTTAAACATCAATCCTGGCGAACGACTTCTAATATCTGGTAAAAACAGTTCTGGAAAAAACACACTATCTGCGCTACTGGCAGGACTTTATGACGTTACCTCAGGACACATTTCTTATAACGGATTACCAAAAGGAAATTTAGAATTACAAAGTCTGCGTGATTTGGTGGGCGCTGGTTTAATTGAAGAACAACAAGTTTTTTCAGGAACCATTTTAGAAAACATTGCCATGGGTCGCAAGAACGCAACTTTTGAAAATGTAAAATGGGCAGTAGCGAATTTAGGATTGGAAAATTTTATTCGCCAATCAAAAGCAGGTTATGAAACGATGCTCGATCCGACAGGAATGAAACTGTCAAAAAGTACAGTTCAAAAACTCATGCTTGCGCGCAGCATTGCAGACAAACCAAAACTACTCATACTCAATCAATCATTTTCTGCCATTGAACAAAGTGAACGTTTAAAAATAGAAGAATTCATTCTGGACAGATCCAATCCCTGGACCCTTGCAGTAATTGGTTTGTCTCATGAGCTTGCTCAAAAAACAGATAAAATAATTATTCTGGAACAAGGAAAAATTATTCACTCAGGTACCTACGATCAATTGAAAAATCATCTTTCTATTAATCCTGACAATCATGCTTAACATATCTTCCAATAAAATCTCTCAAAACGTTGAAGCACATAAATTCAGCGCGCTTTCAAAAGCACAAAACCGAAAAACTGGGCGTGTGTTTATTCGCCTTGTAATCGCACTTACGCTGGTAGCTATCATCATTCTATTTTTGCCTTGGACACAAAATATCCAGTCGCAAGGAAGTGTGATTGCATTGAAGCCTGATCAGCGGCCGCAGTCAATCCACTCAGTCATCAGCGGAAGAATTGAAAAATGGTATGTGCAGGAAGGACAACATGTAGAAAAAGGTGATACCATTCTTTTTATTTCAGAGGTAAAGGATGATTATTTTGATCCAAATCTTGTGAACAATACCAAAGACTCAACTTGAATACAAAGAACAAGGATTAACATCTTACGATGACAAAGTAAATGCCCTCGAAAATCAAATTGAAGCCTTGCGTTTGACCAGTAAATTAAAACTGGAACAAACCAAAAATAAATTGAGACAAGCTGAACTCAAAGTCAGCAGTGACAGCATTGACTTTAATGCAGCATCTGCAAATTATAAAACAGCACAAGATCAATATGAACGAACAAAAGAACTCTATCAGCAAGGATTAAAATCATTGACTGAATTAGAGAACCGAAATCTGGCAGTTCAAAAAACAAAATCAGATATGATTTCTGCAGAAAATAAATGGCTCACCAGTAAAAATGAAGCCATCAATGCACAAGTTGAATTCTTTTCAATTCAGGCACAATACGAATATGAAATTTCAAAAACTGAGTCTGATAAAAACACAGCTCTCTCCAATAAATTTGATGCTTCTGCGCAAGTCACCAAACTTGAAAATCAATATCAAAATTATCTGATCAGAAACAACCTGTATTATATTACCGCACCGCAAAGCGGTTACATAACAAAAGCAATTCAATCAGGATTGGGTGAAGTCATCAAAGAAGGAACTCCGATTGTAACGATCATGCCATCACATTATGATTTGGCAGTTGAAATGTTTGTTGACCCGATTGATTTACCACTCATTCAAAAAGGACAAGAAGTGCGCATTCAGTTTGACGGTTGGCCATCCATTGTTTTTTCAGGATGGCCCAATGCAAGCTATGGAACCTTTGGAGGCAAAGTGTATGCGATTGACAATTTTATCAGTGACAATGGTAAATACCGCGTATTGGTTACACCTGACCCAAAAGATCATCTATGGCCTGAAGCCTTGCGTGTTGGAGCAGGAACAGCGAACATGCTTCTCTTAAAAGATGTTCCGATCTGGTATGAAATGTGGCGAAAAATAAATGGATTCCCGCCTGATTATTACAAAAAACAAAATGCTTTAACCAAATCTGAAAAGAAACAAGAATGATAACAACGAAAGACATAGTATTCCTGGTCACTTTGTTGATTGCTTCGCCTGTATTGACGCAAAGCGATAGCGCGAAAGAACTTTCGTTCAATGATTATTTCACAATCGTCAAAGAAAACCACCCCGTTGCAAAACAAGCGTTTTTACAGGCTCAAATGGGGGATGCAAAAGTATTGGAAGCAAAAGGAAGTTTTGACCCGGTCATCGGCACCGATGTCAATCAAAAATATTTTTCTGGTTCCAAATATTACAGCATTCTGAATGCCGGACTAAAAATTCCAACCTGGTTTGGCATCGAAGTATATTCAGGTTTTGATCAGAATCAAGGTGTGTATTTAAATCCAGAACATACCTTGCCAAACAGTGGTCTGCTGTATGCCGGGATATCAGTTCCTTTGGGGCAAGATCTTTTTATTGACAAACGAATGCTTGAACTGGGTCAAGCTAAAATCTTTCAGCAAAGTTCGATTGCACAGCAAAAAATAATGATCAACAATTTACTTTATGAATCTGGAAAAATTTATTGGAATTGGTTTGTTGCGTATAATAAAATGATTGTGTTTATAGAAGCGTTTGAAACTGCAAAGCAACGCGCTGATGGCGTTAAAATGGCAGCGCTGCAGGGTGATCGTCCGTTTATTGATACAGTCGAAGCAGGAATTCAAGTTCAAAATCGCAAATTAAATTTACAACAGGCGCAATTGGAATATCAAAATGCACGTGCATTGCTTTCGGTGTATTTGTGGTTTGACGGTGCAGTGCCTTTAGAATTGGAAGAGACAAACGCCACCAACTTGGGCAAAGACCGGTCATGTTACGTTCAATCCAGAACTAGTACTTCAGATAGACACCTTGATCAGCTCGCATCCTGAATTGCAAATCTATTTGTATAAATCGGACTACCTCGGCTACCAAAAAGATACCTGCAAGAGCAACTCAAACCGGAATTGAATTTAAAGTACAATGCCATTACAGAGCCAATTAACGGTGATCCTTTTTCAACCTACTCCATTAACAATTACACCTGGGGACTTGAATTCAGTTCATCGCTCTTTTTGCGTGAAGAGCGTGGTGCTTTACAAATGACTTCTATTGAGATTCAAGAGTTGAATTACGAAATCAACTTAAAGAAAGAAACCCTTTTTTATAAAGCAAGTTATGCTTCCAATGAATGGCGATTTACCGAACAGCAAGTCATACTTTTCAATCAAACAGTCCAAGATTATAATCAGCTCTTAAATGCAGAAAAAACCATGTTTGAAATTGGAGAAAGCTCCTTGTTTATGGTAAACTCCAGAGAGATGGATTTTATTCAGGCACAACTCAAATTGATTGAATTGATTTCAAAAAATCAGACAGCCTATATTGGAACGCTGCATGCGCTTGGTACTTTAAATTAACAACTGAAACAATCAAACTATGATACAATTACACTTAATGAGTAAAGACAGAAAAATGCTCACAGAACTTGGTAAATTATTGCTGCAAAAAAATCTTGCGATTGATGTCACGATACAATCTGAATCAGAAAGATTGGAATTACAAGAAGGACAACTAAAAAGTACAGCTATAACACGCCTAACAGCAAAAACAAAAAGTCTCTTGTTTAACCAGATTGAAACACTCTTTAAAGAACAACTGCTTAGTGGAAAACTAGAAATGTTTTCTGTTGCCATTGTACACATGAATTGGGAAGAGGCTAAAAGACTCAGTAAAGAAGTTGAACCGGTCTAAAACAAAAATCGCCTGAGTTTTCAGGCGATTTTTTTGTGAAATCTATATTCTATTTCTTAATGAATTTGAAATTCTTTCCAGGATAATAAGCAATGCTTCCCAGCTCCTCTTCAATTCTTAAAAGCTGATTGTATTTTGCAATCCGGTCTGAACGCGATGCAGAACCTGTTTTAATTTGTCCTGTGTTTAAAGCTACCGCTAAATCAGCAATGGTACTGTCTTCGGTTTCACCGCTGCGGTGGCTCATTACAGAAGTATATGAATTGCGCGTAGCCAAATTCACTGCATCAATTGTTTCTGTAAGAGTTCCAATCTGATTTACTTTTACCAGAATTGAATTTGCAATTCCTTTTTCAATTCCTTGTGAAAGACGTTCTGTATTTGTTACAAATAAATCGTCTCCTACAATCTGAACTTTTTTGCCAATGGCATCGGTTAGTTTTTTCCAACCATCCCAATCATCTTCAGCCAAACCATCTTCGATAGAAATGATAGGATATTTTTTTGTCCAGTCTTTCCAGAAGTCAACCATTTGTGCAGATGTTCTTTTTTCTCCGGTAGATTCAAAAATATATTTACCGTCTTTATAAAACTCAGAAGATGCCGCATCCAAAGCAATGTAAACATCGACGCCTGGTTTGTATCCCGCTTTTTCAATCGCTTCCAGTACTACTTCAATCGCCTCTTCATTTGATCCTAAATTTGGTGCAAATCCACCTTCATCACCTACGTTTGTGCTGTGACCTTTTTTCTTCAAGACATTTTTTAGTGTGTGAAAAATTTCAGTTCCCATTTGTAAACCTTGACTGAAAGTTTCAGCACCAAATGGCATCACCATAAATTCCTGAATATCTATTTTATTATCCGCGTGTGAGCCACCGTTCAGGATATTCATCATTGGAACCGGTAACGTAATTGCACCCACTCCGCCAACGTATTTGTAAAGCGGCATTCCACATTCAACAGATGCTGCGCGCGCAATCGCCAAAGAAACTCCTAAGATTGCATTTGCGCCTAGTTTAGCTTTGTTAGCAGTGCCATCCATGGTGCACATGTAATTATCCAAAGCTGCCTGATCAAAAACAGATTGACCAATTAATGCTTCCTGCAAAACAGAGTTCACATTATTGACAGCGTTGAGTACACCTTTTCCCATGTACACTTTTTTATCGTTGTCGCGCAACTCAACAGCTTCATGTGCGCCCGTTGATGCTCCAGATGGAACTGCAGCGCGACCAAATGCTCCGTTATTGGTAAATACCTCTACTTCAAGCGTCGGATTTCCTCTTGAATCTAAGATTTGTCGCGCTTGTACTCTGGCAATAATACTCATGATAAATTATTTTTTGGCGGTTAATTTTTCGCTTGAATTGTCTTTTAATACAGCAGACATATTTTCAATAAACTGATCAAAGAGATAACGTGAATCGTGCGGTCCTGCAGATGCCTCAGGGTGATATTGAACTGAGAAAACAGGTTTGTTTTTTATTCTGATTCCTGCAACAGTTTCATCGTTCAAATGAATGTGAGTCATTTCAATTTCCGGATTTTTTGCAATCGATTCTTTCGTAACCATGAAGCCATGATTCTGTGAAGTGATTTCACCTTTTCCAGTTAGAAGATTTTTTATTGGATGATTAATTCCACGGTGACCGTTGTGCATTTTTGCGGTTTGCAATCCCTGACTCAAAGCAAGAATCTGGTGACCCAAACAAATTCCAAAAATCGGAATTCCGGATTTCACCATCTCCCCAACATTGGCAACAGCAGCAGGCATTGCAGCAGGATCTCCAGGACCGTTCGATAACATGATTCCGTCTGGATTAAAATCTACAATTTCAGAAAGTGTTGTGTTCATTGGAAACACTTTTACCAAACAGTTTCTTTCAACCAGACATCGCACAATATTTTTCTTCACACCAAAATCAATTAGCGCAACTCTGTATTTGGCGTTTTCGCTTCCCGATGTGTAGGCCTTCTTTGTAGCAACAAACGATGACAATTCAAGGCCATCCATACTTGGTACTTTTTGCAAATCAGCTTTCAGCTTTTCAACGTCCAACTCACTCGAAGAAATAATTGCATTCATAGCCCCTTTATGGCGAATCAAGCGCACCAATGCACGTGTATCAATATCTGAGATACCGACGACTGCATCACGCTCCATAAATTCTTGCAGAGATCCCTCAGCAGAAGTTCGTGAAAAATTAGGAGAGAATTTTTTTGTAACCAGACCAGCAATTTTCATCGAATCAGATTCGACTTCAGAAGCATGAACACCGTAGTTTCCTATGTGAGCCGTAGTCATGATTAAAATCTGCTTGAAATAAGAAGGGTCTGTGAAAACCTCCTGATAACCGGTCATTCCGGTATTAAATGCAATTTCACCGGAGGTAGTACCTATTTTTCCGATGGCTTGTCCTTTGAAAACTGTTCCGTCCTCAAGGACCAGAACTGCCGGAATTTTATCCATTCTTTAGAATTTGTGTGAACCGGATTACAAAGTTAGAAGATTATTAGAGCCTGAAAACAGTTTGTTCATAACTGCCTTGTGCTTTTTAACAAGATTTTTGGAATTATGCTCTGCTTGCCCTTTCAATTAAGGAAAATACAGAAAACAAAAAAAGGGATAATGTTACCACTATCCCTTTTGTATTTTTTAAAGTTCGGAATACTATTCCTCGTCTTTTTTCTTTTTAGCCGGAGCTTTTTTAGCTGCTTTTGGAGCTTCTGTTGCTTCAGTAGCATCTGCAACTGAATCAGCTGCCGCATCAGTACTTGCTGCTGCACCTTTTCCACCTTTTCCGCGAGATCTTCTGGTTGTTTTCTTAGCAACTCCTTCAGCACTGTAAAGTACGTTAAAGTCCACTAATTCGATCAAACACATTTCAGCGTTGTCACCAATTCTGTAACCAGTGCGGATGATACGTGTGTATCCTCCCGGACGGTTAGCTACTTTTGGAGCAACTTCTCTGAACAATTCACTCACTGCTTCTTTCGAACCAAGATAACTGAATACAGTTCTTCTTGAGTGAGTAGAATCTGTTTTTGATTTTGTAATCAATGGTTCAATATACCCTTTTAGTACCTTCGCCTTTGCAACCGTCGTGTTGATTCTTTTGTGCTCGATCAGTGAACATGCCATGTTTGACAACATTGCCTTTCTGTGAGCTGTTTTACGACCTAAGTGGTTAACTTTATTCCCGTGTCTCATTGCTTAATGTAATATTCGCTATTATTCTTTATCCAATTTGTATTTCGAAACGTTCATTCCGAATGCCAATCCTTTTGCTTCAACTAAATCTTCAAGCTCAGTCAATGATTTTTTACCAAAGTTTCTGAATTTCAAAAGATCATTTTTGTTGTATGAAACCAAGTCTCCAAGAGTTTCAACATCTGCAGCTTTCAGGCAGTTCAAAGCGCGTACTGAAAGATCCAAATCAACTAATTTAGATTTAAGAAGCTGACGCATGTGTAATGAAGTTTCGTCAAATTCTTCAGTCTCACTTTTGATCTCTGTGTCAAGCGTGATACGCTCGTCAGAGAATAACATGAAGTGGTGAATCAAAATTTTCGCTGCTTCTTGCAATGCATCTTTTGGAGTGATTGATCCATCCGTTTGAATGTCAAAAATCAATTTCTCGTAATCTGTTTTTTGCTCAACACGGTAGTTTTCTACTGTGTATTTTACGTTTTTAATTGGCGTAAAAATTGAGTCAGTAAAAATTGTTCCGATTGTAGAGTTAGCCGTTTTATTTTCGTCAGCCGGAACATATCCGCGACCTTTAACGATTTCTACTTCGATGTTCAATTTCACTTTTGGTTCCATTGTACAAATTACCAAGTCAGGGTTTAATACCTGAAATGCAGTTGTAAATTTTCCAATATCACCTGCAGTCATTTTATCCTGACCACCGATAGAAACGATTACTTTTTCAGAATCAGTTCCATCTATTTGTTGTTTGAAACGAACTTGTTTCAAATTCAAAATGATTTCAGTAACATCGTCCACAACACCTTTAATTGTTGAGAACTCATGGCTAACGCCTTCAATTTTAATAGAGCTGATGGCAAAACCCTCTAATGAAGAAAGTAAAATTCTTCTTAGTGCGTTACCAACTGTTACACCGTAACCAGGCTCAAGTGGCCTGAATTCGAACTGACCACGAAAGTCATCAGATTCGACCATTATTACCTTATCCGGTTTTTGAAAATCTAGAATTGCCATTTTTTTATCTTCGTTTTAATTGTCTCTCAGTTGCGCGGTTTATAAGATTGAAGAAGTCTTGCAAACCCTTTAGCTGAAACCCAATGATTAATTTATTGTGCGTTCTAATTATTATTTCGAGTACAACTCGACAATCAACTGTTCTTTGATATTTTCAGGAATCATATCACGTGCAGGCACGCTGATATATTTTCCAGTCATTGAACTGTTGTTCCAATCAAGCCAGTCAAATTTTTGTGAAGCAGATGCCAACGAATTTGTGATTGACTCAAGTGATTTTGATTTTTCGCGAACTGCTACTACATCACCAATACGAAGTGAATAAGAAGGCACGTTTACTACTTCACCATTCACAGTAATATGGCTATGGTTTACCAATTGACGAGCACCTCTTCTTGTAGGAGAAAGTCCAAGTCTGTAAACAGTATTGTCCAGACGAGATTCACAAAGAGCTAACAAGTTTGCACCTGTGATACCTTTCATACGTGAAGCCTTTTCGAATAAATTTTCGAATTGACGCTCCAAAATACCATAAGTGTATTTTGCTTTTTGCTTCTCCATTAACTGAACAGCATACTCCGATTGTTTACCACGGCGTTTGTTTGGACCGTGTTGTCCTGGAGGGTATTGTTTACGCTCGAAAGCCTTGTCAGGTCCAAAAATCGGATCTCTGAATCTTCTTGCAATCTTTGAGGTAGGGCCTGTATATCTTGCCATCGCTTCTTTATTTTTCTCTTAATATTATTAAACTCTTCTTCTTTTTGGAGGTCTGCATCCGTTATGCGGCATTGGCGTTACGTCAACAATTTCCATCACTTCAATACCAGCATTGTTTAAAGATCTGATTGCAGACTCACGTCCAGAACCTGGTCCCTTTACAAACACTTTTACTTTTCTCAAACCTGATTCGTAAGCTTCTTTTGAGCAATCCTCTGCTGCAACCTGAGCTGCATAAGGAGTGTTTTTCTTAGAACCTCTGAATCCCATTTTCCCGGCCGAAGACCATGAAATGACTTCACCATTTGCATTGGTTAAAGAAATGATTACGTTGTTGAAACTAGACTGCACGTGTGCTTGTCCGATTGCATCAACTTTTACATTCTTCTTTTTTACCTTGCCTACTTTTGCCATAATTCAGCTATTATTTAGTAACTTTTTTCTTGTTAGCAACTGTCTTTCTCTTACCTTTTCTGGTTCTTGAGTTATTTTTAGTATGCTGTCCGCGTAAAGGTAAACCTGAACGGTGACGTACACCACGATAACAACCAATATCCATCAAACGTTTGATGTTCAATTGAACTTCAGAGCGAAGTGCACCTTCCACTTTAATCTCAGCAACACTTGCTCTGATTTTTTGTGTCTGATCATCATTCCACTCTCCGACTTTAATGTCAGGGTTTACTTCACATGTTGCCAATATTTTGACAGCTGTGCTTTTTCCAATACCATAGACATATTGAAGTCCTACGACTCCTCTTTTATTCTTTGGTAAATCAATTCCAGCAATTCTCGCCATAACAGTATACTATTCTTATCCTTGTCTTTGTTTAAATTTTGGGTTCTTTTTGTTGATCACGTAAACAACCCCATTACGTTTAACAATCTTGCAATCAGCCGATCGTTTTTTTACAGAAGCCTTAACTTTCATTTCTCTTTATTTATATCTGTATGTTATTCTCCCTTTTGTTAAGTCGTAAGGAGACATCTCTAATTTAACTTTATCACCTGGCAAGATCTTGATATAGTGCATTCGCATTTTACCAGAGATGTGTGCCGTTATTATGTGTCCATTTTGCAACTCAACCCGAAACATTGCATTTGACAAAGCTTCGACAATAGTTCCATCTAGCTCAATAGACGATTGTTTTGCCATATTATGCTATACCTGTCATTTCGTTAGTCGTTCTTCTGCCTCTGATTTTTCCACCATCCATTAAACCATCATAATGACGATTCAATAAATGAGTTTCTATCTGTTGCAGTGTGTCAAGCACAACCCCAACCATAATCAACATTGAGGTACCTCCCATAAACATCGCAAAAGCATCACCTACACCGAACATCATTGCAAAAGCCGGTAGAATAGCTATCGCAGCTAAGAATAAGGAACCAGGCAACGTAATGCGAGATAAAATGTTATCAATAAACAAAGCTGTGTCAGTTCCTGGTTTAACACCTGGTACAAAACCACCGTTTCGTTTCAAGTCATCCGCAATTTGTTTTGGATTAATTGTAATTGCAGTATAGAAATAAGTAAATACTACAATCAACAATGCAAAAACCAAATTGTAAGTGAATCCGCGATAATCAGCCAATGCTATCAATACAACATTTGTAGTTTCTGGATTGATCATTGTTGGAATAGTCATGATTGCCTGAGCAAAAATGATTGGCATTACACCTGAAGCATTCACTTTAAGTGGAATATAACTTCTTGTTCCTTGATCAGATGCAGCGGCGCCTTTAGCACCAACAACACGTTTTGCATAATTAATTTGTACACGACGCACTCCTTGTACAATAAGCACGGTAAGCATAATGATTGCAAAGAAAACGAGTAACTCGACAATAAACATAAATACAGATCCAGCACCCTGACTTCTGATACCAAACTCTGAAAGAATTGCTCCCGGGAAACGGGCAAGAATACCAACAGTAATTAATAATGAGATACCATTTCCAATTCCTTTGTCTGTAATCTTTTCACCTAACCACATTGCAAACATAGTCCCTGCAACAAGAAGCATGATAGAAGAAACCCACCACATCATTCCTGGATCTACGATTCCTCCTTTACCAATTACATACATTTGAAGATAACTTGGTCCTTGGAACGCGCAGATAATAATTGTCAAAACACGTGTATAACCATTAATTTTTCTTCTTCCGCTCTCACCTTCTTTTTGAATCTTCTGAACAACGGGAACAGCCATTGCCAATAATTGCATGATGATTGAAGCAGAGATATAAGGCATGATTCCAAGCGCCATGATAGAAGCTTTAGAAAATGCACCACCTGCAAATAAATCCAACAAAGCAACCAAACCGGTAGACGCACCAGTGCTTGATAATGCCGATTGATCAATTCCCGGAAGTATGATGTACGAACCAATTCTGTATACCAGGATCACTCCAAGTGTGAACAGAATTCTGGTGCGTAGTTCGTCTACTTTCCAGATATTTTTTAATGTGTCAACAAATTTTTTCATTCCTTCTTTTTCGAGGATTATGCGTTGATAAGCTCAGCTGATCCACCTGCTGCCTCAATTGCGGCTTTAGCAGTTGCAGAAAAAGCATGTGCAGTAATTTTTACTTTCGCTTTCAATTCTCCACGACCCAAAATCTTCACGTTATCATTTTTTGAAACCAAACCTTTCTCAGACAAAATAGCCAAAGTGATTTCAGAAATTTTTGTGTCATCCACCAATTTCTGGATAGAATCAAGGTTGATACCTTTATACTCTACGCGGTTAATATTCTTAAATCCGAATTTAGGAACACGACGCTGTAATGGCATCTGTCCACCTTCAAATCCAATTTTTGATTTGTAACCAGAACGAGATTTAGCTCCTTTGTGACCGCGAGTTGATGTTCCACCGTGACCAGAACCTTGTCCGCGACCGATTCTTTTTTTGTTTTTTACCGAGCCATCTGCTGGCGTAAGATTATTTAAGTTCATCTTTTAAGATCTTTCAAATTCTTATTTTACTTCTTCAACCAAGTGTGAAACCTTACGGATCATTCCTAAAATCTGAGGTGTTGCCTCTTTTTCAAGAACCTGATTTAATTTTCTAAATCCAAGAGCTTTAATAGTACGCTTTTGGTCAAGCGGTTTATTAATCACGCTCTTTGTTTGTTTAATTTTAATGGTTGCCATTTTGTTTTGATTAACCGTTAAATACTTTATCCATTGCGATATTGCGATCACGTGATACTGTAACAGCATCTCTCAATTGTCCAAGTGCAGCCATTGTTGCTTTCACAACGTTGTGCGGATTTGAAGATCCTTGAGATTTTGCAAGAATATCTTTTACACCAGCGCTTTCAAGTACAGCACGCATCGCACCACCTGCAATTACACCAGTACCATTTGAAGCAGGTTTAAGAAAAACACGTGCTCCTGAAAATTTTCCTTTTTGTTCGTGAGGAACAGTTCCATTAATGATTGGAACGCGGATTAAACTTTTTTTAGCGTCATCAACGCCTTTTGATATCGCATCTACAACCTCTTTCGCTTTTCCAAGTCCGTGACCAACAATTCCAGCTTCGTTACCCACAACAACAATTGCGGAGAAACTAAATGTACGACCACCTTTTGTAACTTTTGTAACGCGATTCAAGGCAACCAATCTGTCCTTTAATTCAATATCTGCAGCTCTTACAATATTCATCTCTTACCTTATTAAAATTTTAATCCTGCTTCACGGGCACCTTCTGCCAACGATTTTACACGACCATGATACTGATACCCATTTCTGTCAAAAACTACTGCAGAAACTCCAGCTTTCACTGCTTTTTCAGCTAGTTCTTTTCCTACAACAACTGCCTGCTCAGATTTTGTCTTTCCTTCTGCAGATTTGTTTTTGTATGATGACGCAGCAACTAGAGTTACTCCTTTTGTATCATCAATGATTTGTGCATAGATCTCTTTGTTAGATCTGAAAACACTCAATCTTGGTTGCTCAGTGCTTCCGAAAACATTTTTACGGATTCTGCGCTTAATTTTTGCTCTTTTTTCAACTTTACTTAAAGCCATAACTTATCTTATTTCGCAGCTGATTTACCAGCTTTTCTTCTAATAAATTCATCTGAATAACGAATTCCTTTTCCTTTGTAAGGCTCCGGCTTACGGAAAGATCTGATTTTAGCAGCAACCTGCCCTAACAGTTCTTTATCGTGAGACTCAAGCGTTACGATAGGCGGCTGACCTTTTTCTGTAACAGCCGTTAACTTAACTTCTTTCGGAATTTCGAAAGAAATACCATGTGAATATCCAACAGACATTTCCAAAATCTGACCTTTTGCAGCAGCTCTGTAACCAACACCGTGGAATTCTAATTTTTTTGTAAAGCCTTTTGAAACACCAATGATCATATTTTGAACAAGTGCGCGGTAAAGACCATGTTTTGAACGCATGTCTTTATGCTCAGAAGTACGTTTAAAAACTATTTCTGTTTCATTTTGTTCAACTGTGATTTGAGGATCAAAAGACTGTTTAAGTTCTCCTTTCGGACCTTTTACAGTGATAAGATTACCAGCAATCTTAACCTCAACTCCTTTTTCTAATTTAACTGGTGCGTTTCCTATACGTGACATAATGTGTCTTGTTATCTATTAATAAACGTAGCAGATTAACTCTCCACCTACTCCTTGCGTTCTAGCCTCTTTATCAGTAATAACACCTTTTGAAGTTGAAATAATCGCAATACCTAAGCCGTTCAATACGCGAGGCAATTCTGTTGCACCACAATATTTTCTCAAACCTGGTTTACTTACTCTTTCAATCTTGCGAATTGCCGGTGTATTGTTTGAGTACTTCAAAGCAATTTTAATGATTCCTTGCTTTCCGTCTTCTTGCAATTTGTGGCTAAGGATATATCCTTTGTCTTCAAGAATTTTAGTGATTTCCTTTTTCAAATTTGAAGCAGGAATTTCTACAACCTTGTGGCCGGCCATTTGAGCATTTCTGACACGAGTCAAATAATCTGCTATTGGATCTGTATACATTTTTGTTCTTTATTACTTAATTACCAACTTGCTTTTGTGATCCCTGGTATTTTTCCAACCAGTGCCATTTCACGGAAAGTTACCCTTGAGATACCAAATTGTCTCATATAACCTCTTGGTCTTCCTGTAAGCTGACATCTATTATGAATTCTAATTTTCATAGAATTTTTAGGCAGTTTCTGAAGTGCAAGCATCGCGTCCCAGTCACCAGTAGCAGAGGCTTTTCTTAATTCAGTTCTTTTTTTGTCGTAACGAGCAGCAAGCTTCATTCTTTTGCGCTCACGAGCTTTCATTGATTCTTTTGCCATGTCCTTAGTTTTTTACAAACGGGAATCCAAATCCGGTTAATAATGCTTTAGCCTCCTCATCACTGTCTGTAGATGTTACAAATGTGATGTCCATACCAAAAATTTTGTTCACTTTGTCAATATCAATCTCTGGGAAAATGATATGCTCTTTTACTCCCATGTTGAAGTTTCCAGAACCATCAAATCCTTTTGGATTTACTCCGCGGAAGTCACGTGTTCTTGGCAACGCGATATTGATTAGTCTGTCAAGAAACTCATACATTTTGTCTCCGCGCAAAGTAACTTTCACTCCAACTGGCATACCTTTTCTCAATTTGAAATTTGAGATATCCTTTTTAGAGTTCATTGACATTGCAGCCTGACCAGAAATGTTAGACATATCTTTAATTGCAGACTCAATTAATTTTTTATCAGAAATTGCATCACCTAATCCCTGGCTCAATACAATTTTCTGCAGCTTTGGTATTCTCATGACAGATTTAAATCCGAATTGTTTTTGCAATTCTTTTGTAATCTCTGCAGAATACTTTGCTTTTAATCTCGGTGTATAGCTCATTATTTAACTACCTCCCCATTCTTTTTTAGAAATCTTACTAATTTACCGTTTGCGTCTGCTTTTCTGCCAACCTTAGAAGCAACTCCTCCAACTACCAACATGATGTTAGAGATATGAATTCCTGCTTCCTTCTCTTCAATTCCTCCTTGCGGATTTGAAGCACTTGGTTTAACATGTTTTTTTACGACGTTAACTCCTTCAACAGTGACACGGCTTTTAGCACGGTCAATGACCAGAACTTTACCTTCGCTGCCACGAGATTCACCGCTAATCACTCTTACGGTGTCTCCAACTTTGATGTTTAATTTTTTTTGCATTTTGATCAAATATTAAAGTACTTCAGGTGCTAAAGACACAACTTTCATGTACTGTTTATCTCTTAACTCTCTGGCAACAGGTCCAAAAATACGAGTACCTCTCATCTCACCAGCTTCGTTCAAAAGAACAACTGCATTATCATCGAAGCGAATGTATGAACCATCCGGACGGCGAACCTCCTTTTTAGTTCTTACCACTACTGCTTTGGTAACTTGTCCTTTTTTTACGTTTCCAGAAGGAAGCGCATCTTTTATACTGACAACAATTTTATCACCAACGGAAGCATATCTTCTTCCGGTTCCACCTAGAACGCGAATGCATAATACATTCTTTGCTCCGCTATTATCGGCTACATTAAGCCTGCTTTCCTGCTGAATCATTGTTAATTCTTATTTAGCTCTTTCAACAATTTCTACTAATCTCCAGTTCTTTGATTTACTCAAAGGTCTTGTTTCCATGATACGAACTGTATCCCCAGGGTTACATTCGTTTTTTTCATCGTGGGCGACAAATTTAGTAGTTTTTTTCACGAACTTACCGTATTTCGGGTGTTTCACTTTTCTTTCTACAGAAACAACGATGGATTTTTCCATTTTGTTGCTGGTTACCACACCAATCCGCTCTTTTCTTAAATTTCTTTTAGTTTCAGTTTCCATTACAGAAAATCTTTTTATGGTTTTATGCTGTTAACTCTCTTGCCTTCAATTCAGTTTTCAGACGTGCAATATCTTTGCGATTCATTCTGATCTGTAGAGGGTTCTCCAATTTAGTAACAGCATTTGCCATCACCATTTTATCTTGTTTCACTGTCAATTCGATGATCTTATCTTTCAAATCTCCAAGAGACATTTCTTTTACTTCTTTCGATTTCATCTCACTATATATTATTCAGCGTAATCACTTCTAACTACAAACTTGCAACGCAAAGGCAATTTTTGTGCAGCTAATCTCATTGCTTCTTTTGCTGTTTCAGTTGAAACACCGTCCGCTTCAAAGATCATTCTACCTGGTTGGATTACTGCAACCCAGTGGCTAGGAGCGCCTTTACCTTTACCCATACGAACCTCTGCAGGTTTCATCGTGATTGGTTTATCAGGGAAAATTCTGATCCACACCTGACCTTCACGTTTCATGTGACGGGTTAAGGCAACACGTGAAGCTTCAATCTGACGTGAAGTCAACCAACCTGCGTCCATTGATTTCAAACCAAATGATCCAAAGGCGATCAAGCTACCTCTGTGGGCAATCCCTCTGTTTTTTCCCTTTTGGGCTCTTCTAAATTTCGTTCTTTTCGGCTGTAACATGATTGTACTGCTTTATTCTGTAATTAATTCTTTTTTCTTGGTGCCATTTTTGCCTTTGGAGCAGGACCAGAAGATTCAGTGCTTGGTCTTTGTTTTGTCATTCCAATGTTTGGAGACAAATCACGTTTACCATAAACTTCACCTTTACAGATCCAGGTTTTGATACCAATACGTCCGTATGTAGTGTGTGCTTCACCAACTGCGTAGTCGATATCAGCTCTGAAAGTATGAAGTGGTGTTCTTCCTTCTTTATACATTTCATTTCTTGCCATCTCAGCACCATTCAAACGTCCTGAAATTTTCACTTTAATACCTTCAGCACCCATTCTCATTGTTGAAGCGATTGCCATTTTAATAGCTCTTCTGAATGAGATACGTCCTTCGATTTGACGAGCAATGCTGTCTGCTACTAATTGCGCATCAAGCTCTGGACGTTTAATTTCGAAAATGTTTATCTGAACTTCTTTTCCAGTAATCTTTTTCAACTCCTCTTTTAGTTTGTCAACTTCTTTTCCACCTTTTCCGATAATTACTCCCGGACGGGCAGTGTTGATTGTCACGGTTACTAGTTTAATTGTTCTCTCAATAATAATTTTTGAGATACTCGCTTTTGAAAGACGCGCCATCAGATATTCTCTGATTTTGTAATCCTCAACAATTTTTGAAGCGTAATCTTTACCTCCAAACCAGTTTGAATCCCACCCGTGGATGAATCCTAATCTGTTACCAATAGGGTTAGCTTTTTGTCCCATTCTACTAGTTATTTTTTACTGTCAACAATTATTGTTGTGTGATTAGATCTTTTTCTAACTCTGTGCGCTCTTCCTTGCGGAGCAGGCTGAATACGTTTCAACATTCCTGCTTGGTTAACTTTGATTTCAGAAACAACAAGCGTTTCGTCTTCAATGTTTTTTCCCTGGTTTTTTTGTTCCCAGTTAGCAATTGCTGAACGAAGAAGTTTTTCAAGTCTTCCAGCAGCCTCTTTCGAGTTGTGCTGAAGAATATTCAGTGCTTTATTTACTTCAACACCTCTCACGATATCAGCAACCAAACGCATTTTTCGCGCTGAAATCGGGCAGTCATTCAGATGAGCAATAGCAGTAGTGCTTTTTTTCTCTTTAATCTGATCTGCTTTTAATCTTTTTCTAGCTCCCATTTTTTCTCTGTTTAGCTATAATTATTTCTTTTTCTTCTTATCAGCATGTCCTCTGAAAGTTCTGGTTGGAGCAAACTCACCAAGTTTATGCCCTACCATGTTTTCCGTTACATACACTGGTATGAATTTATTTCCGTTGTGAACTGCAAAGGTCATCCCAACAAAATCAGGAGTGATAGTTGACGGTCTTGACCATGTTTTAATCACAGCTTTCTTGTCATTCCCTTGAGCTGCTTCAACTCTTTTCACTAATTTATAGTGAACAAAAGGAGGTTTTTTTAACGATCTGCTCATACCAAATTATTTCTTTCTTCTTTCAATAATATAATCATTCGAATACTTAACACGTGATCTTGTTTTGTATCCTTTAGCAGGAATACCATTTCTAGATCTAGGGTGTCCTCCTGAAGATTTACCTTCACCACCACCCATCGGGTGATCAACTGGATTCATTACTACACCTCTAACACGTGGTCTGCGTCCAGCCCATCTCGACTTACCTGCTTTACCAGCAATTGTCAACATGTGTTCGCCATTCGATACTGTTCCAACTGTAGCCATGCAAGTTGTAAGAATCATACGTGTTTCGCCTGAAGGCATCTTAACAACTGCATAATTTCCTTCTCTCGCTGCCAACTGAGCTGAAGACCCTGCGCTACGAGCAATTGCTGCTCCTCTTCCTGGTTTCAATTCAATGTTGTGGATGATTGTTCCCAAAGGAATCTCACCTAAGAAAAGTGCATTTCCAACTTCCGGAGCAACTCCTTTACCTGACAACAACACGTCACCAACTTTTAATCCTTGCGGAGCGATGATGTATCTTTTTTCACCGTCTGCATAAAATACAAGAGCGATGTTAGCTGTGCGGTTTGGATCGTACTCGATCGTTTTCACTGTCGCCGGAATAGCGAATTTTTCTCTTTTAAAATCGACAATTCTATATTGTCTTTTGTGTCCACCCCCTACATGACGCATGGTCATTTTACCGGTATTATTTCTTCCTCCGGATTTATTACGAGACGTCATCAACGATTTCTCAGGAGCAACCTTTGAAAGGTCGCTGTAATCCATCGCAATTTTGTGACGCTGGCTTGGGGTGATAGGTTTTAGTTTTCTAACTGCCATTTTTCAATTGCTTAAATGTTATCGTATAGATCAATTGTTTCACCTTCTGCAACCGAAATGATCGCTTTTTTCCATACTGGGTTAGCTTGCTCAGAAATACCTTTAGAAGTATATTTCTTTTTTGGCTTGCCACCACCGTATGTTTGCGTGCGCACACCGTTCACATGAACGTTGTACATTTTTTCGATTGCATTTTTAATTTCGATCTTGTTTGCGTTGCGGGAAACTACAAACGTGAAGCGATTTTTCAATTCGCTGTCATTTGTTGCTTTCTCCGTAAGGATCGGTTTAATAACTATGTTGCTCATCACTTCTACTTATTAATTCAGAACAGATTCAATTTTTCCAACAGCTTCTTCAATGATCACAAGTTTGTTTGCGTTCAGAATCTCATAAGTATTCAAGCCTTCTGCCGTAACCACATTTGCACCTTGAATATTTCTTGAAGACAAATAAGCATTCTTGTTTTCAGAAGCTACTACAAATAAAACTTTGTCGAAAGCAAGATTCATGTCAGTCAAAACTTTCATAAAATCTTTTGTTTTTGGAGCTTTCATATCAAGCGCGCTTAAAACAATGATTCCGTTTTCTTTTGCTTTGTAAGTAAGAGCTGATTTTCTAGCTAGCTTCTTAACCTTAGCGTTCAATTTGATATCGTAGTTTCTTGGCTGTGGACCAAAAACACGTCCTCCACCTCTGAACAAAGGGTTCTTAATGCTACCAGCACGAGCTCCACCTGTACCTTTTTGTTTCTTTAGTTTGCGAGTTGATCCAGAAATGTCAGCACGTTCTTTTGATGAGTGAGTACCTTGTCTTTTAGCGGCAAGATGCTGTTTAACATCCAAGTAAATTGCGTGATCATTTGGTTCGATAGCAAAAACTGAGTCAGAAAGTGCAACGCTTTTAGACGTCTCTTTTCCTTTAATATCTATAACTTTTAAGTCCATCTTAGTTCTGAATTAAAACGAAAGCACCGTTATGACCAGGAACAGATCCTTTAATCAAAATGATATTCTTGTCAGTTAATACTTTTACTATTTGAAGATTTTGAGTCTTAACACGAGTGTTCCCCATTTGACCACCCATTCTCATTCCTTTGAAAACTCTTCCAGGATAAGAACAAGCACCAATTGATCCAGGAGCACGAAGTCTGTTATGCTGACCGTGAGAAGCTTCACCTACACCGGCGAACCCGTGACGTTTAACTACTCCTTGAAAACCTTTACCTTTTGAAGTTCCAACAACATCAACGAAGTCACCATCTGCAAATACAGAAGAACTAACTACGTCTCCGATGTTAAGGCTATCAAAACCTTTAAACTCGGCAAGTTTTTGTTTAGGCGTTGTTTTTGCCTTTTCAAAGTGACCTTTCAGTGCACTTGGCGTGTTTTTAGCACGTCTTTCTCCGAAACCTAGCTGGACAGCTGCGTATCCATCTTTTTCGAGGGTCTTAACTTGCGTTACAACGCAAGGACCAGCTTCTATCAACGTGCATGGTGTTGCCTTACCCTCGGCACTGTAGATGCTAGTCATCCCGATTTTTTTTCCAATAATCCCTGGCATACTTTATTTATAATTAAACTTTAATTTCTACGTTAACTCCGCTTGGAAGTTCCAGCTTCATCAATGCGTCAACTGTTTTTGACGACGAGCTGTAAATGTCAATCAGTCGTTTGTAAGCGCAAAGCTGAAATTGCTCTCTAGCTTTTTTGTTTACGTGTGGTGATCTCAAAACAGTATAGATTCTTTTGTGAGTTGGAAGTGGAATTGGACCACTAACAATTGCACCAGTTACCTTCACCGCTTTCACAATTTTCTCAGCAGATTTATCTACCAGGTTGTGGTCGTACGACTGTAATTTAATTCTGATCTTCTGGCTCATTTTTTATTTTATTAAGCTTCAATTTTACCTTTAATTTTTGCCACTACTTCGTCAGAGATGTTCTTCGGACAAGTTGCGTAGTGTGAGAATTCCATTGTTGATGTCGCACGTCCAGAAGAAAGTGTACGCAATGTTGTCACGTATCCAAACATTTCTGAAAGAGGAACATCAGCACGAACAACTTTTGCTCCCAAACGATCATCCATTCCGGTCATTTGACCGCGGCGACGGTTCAAATCCGCAACGATATCACCCATGTTTTCTTCAGGAGTTACCGCTTCTACTTTCATGATTGGTTCAAGCAATTCAGGTTTTGCCATTTTCATAGCAGCTCTGTATGCCATTCTAGCGCAGATCTCGAAAGATAATGCATCTGAATCCACATCGTGGTAAGAACCATCATTCAACTCAACAATAATGCTATCAACAGGGAATCCAGCCAAAACACCATTTTTCATTGATTCTTTAAATCCTTTTTCAACAGGTGGAATAAACTCTCTAGGAATGTTACCACCTTTAATGTTGTTGATGAATTCAAGACCAGTTTTTGTTTCGTCTGTCTGAGGTCTGATTTTAATGCTGATATCAGCAAATTTACCACGACCACCAGATTGTTTCTTATATGCTTCACGGTGTTCAACCGCTGCTGTAATTCTTTCTTTGTATGCTACCTGAGGAGCTCCTTGATTGACTTCAACTTTGAACTCACGTTTCAAACGCTCAACGAAAATCTCTAAGTGCAACTCACCCATTCCTGAGATAATTGTTTGACCAGACTCTTCGTTCGTGTGAACTTTGAAAGTTGGATCTTCCTCAGCGAGTTTACTCAATGACATACCCAATTTATCAACATCGGCTTGAGTTTTAGGCTCAATAGCAATACCAATTACTGGTTCCGGGAAATCCATTGATTCAAGAACAAGTGGATGTTTTTCATCGCACAAAGTATCTCCAGTTCTGATATCTTTAAATCCAACACCTGCAGCAATATCTCCAGCTTCTACGTGATCGATTGGATTTTGCTTGTTAGCGTGCATTTGGAAGATACGAGAAATACGCTCTTTATTTCCAGTTCTTGTATTGTAGATATAAGATCCAGCCTCTAGATTTCCAGAGTACATTCTGAAGAAACACAATCTTCCAACAAATGGATCTGTTGCAATTTTAAATGCAAGAGCTGCCATTGGTTCTTCCGGATTTGGATTTCTTTTCTCCATCTCATCTGTGTTTGGATTCAATCCTTCAACAGCACCTTTATCATAAGGAGATGGAAGGAAAGCCATCACAGCATCCAACATTGTCTGAACACCTTTATTTTTGAATGATGATCCGCACATTACTGGCTGAACACTCATGTTGATTGTAGCCTTGCGGATAGCAACCATGATTTCATCTTTTGTAATTGATTCAGGATCGTTGAAGAATTTCTCCATCAAAACTTCATCAGATTCGGCAACCGCTTCGATCAATTTATCTCTCCACTCAGTTGCTTCAGCTTTCATGTCCTCAGGGATATCAATCACCTCGTAGGTCATTCCAAGATCTTTATCATTCCAGATAATACCTTTCATGATAATCAAATCGACAACACCTTTGAAATCATCCTCAGCTCCAATTGGAATTTGAAGAGGAACAGGGTTACCAAATAATCTTGTTTTTACTTCGTGGATACAACGGAAGAAATCTGCTCCGGCACGGTCCATTTTGTTGATGAAACAAATTCTTGGAACACCATATTTATTTGCTTGTCTCCAAACAGTTTCTGATTGTGGTTCAACACCAGAAGCAGCACAGATAAGTGCAACTGCACCATCCAATACACGCAATGAACGCTCTACCTCAATCGTAAAGTCAACGTGACCTGGAGTATCAATAATGTTAATTCTATATTCTTTAGTATCGTCTACTTTTTTACCTTGAACAGTTGGGTAAAACCAGTTACATGTAACGGCAGCAGAAGTGATAGTAATACCACGCTCTTGTTCTAGTTCCATCCAGTCAGTTGTAGCAGCACCCTCGTGTACCTCACCGATTTTATGACTTAGACCAGTATAATAAAGGATACGCTCTGTTGTTGTGGTTTTACCCGCATCAACGTGAGCCATGATCCCAATGTTTCTTAAATATGTTAAATCTCTCTTCTTAGCCATCTGGATTAGAATTTAAAATGCGAGAATGCTTTGTTAGCTTCAGCCATTTTATGCATGTCTTCTTTTTTCTTGAAAGCAGCACCTTCTTCTTTCGAAGCAGCGATAACCTCTGAAGCTAATTTTGAAGCCATTGTTTTTTCATTTCTTTTTCTAGAATATGAAATCAACCATTTCATTGCTAAAGCTTGACGGCGATTTTCACGAACCGGAGTAGGAATTTGGAAAGTAGCTCCACCTACACGGCGTGAACGAACTTCAACGTTTGGTGAAACATTTTCCAAAGCTTTTTTCCAGATTTCGATTGCACTTTCGTTTTCCAACTTAGTTCCAACGATATCCATTGCTTCGTAGAAAATGCGGAAAGCAGTACTTTTCTTTCCGTGTTCCATCATGCTGTTCACAAATTTTGTTACTACCACTTCCTTAAACTTAGGATCAGGCAGAATGTTGTGCTTTTTAGCTTGTCTTCTTCTCATAACTAATAGAGCTTATGCTTTTTTTGCTTTAGGGCGTTTAGCGCCGTATTTCGATCTTCTTTGCAATCTGCCTTCAACACCAGCAGTATCAAGTGCACCACGAACGATGTGGTAACGAACACCTGGAAGATCTTTTACTCTTCCACCTCTAACAAGTACAATCGAGTGTTCTTGCAAATTGTGTCCTTCTCCACCGATATAGGCGTTTACTTCTTTTTTGTTAGTCAATCTCACCCTTGCAACTTTTCTCATTGCAGAGTTTGGTTTTTTAGGTGTCGTGGTATATACACGAACACAAACGCCTCTCTTTTGTGGGCAAGAGTCGAGCGCAGCCGATTTGCTTTTATAAACCGGAGCGGTTCTACCTTTTTTTACTAACTGCTGAATGGTTGGCATAGTTAATATCGCTTATTTATCTAATGTTTCACGTCTAAATTGACCCTATTTCGCTAAAAATGGGAGCGCAAAGGTATATAGTTTTTTTTATAAAACAAGACTTGTGTAAAATTAATTTGAGATTTTTCACATCATTCTGTTCAAAGTATTCTGTGAAAATGTTAACTTTTGTTGATTATCAGTAATTTAACCTATTTATTAAATATCAAATCAGAATGAAATAATTAACAAGTGGCTATCGATTTGAAGTTGGTTAAATTTGCACCATGGATTATCTTTCTACGCTCAATAAAGAACAATTAGAAGCAGTTAAAAATACACAGGGCCCGACCATGGTCATTGCCGGCGCAGGCTCAGGAAAGACAAGGGTTTTAACATATCGTATAGCCTATCTTATAAGTAATGGAGTAGATCCCTTTAATATACTTGCCTTAACGTTTACAAACAAGGCTGCTAAAGAGATGAAGGCCCGTATTGCAGATATAATCGGAACATCTGAAGCAAAAATATCTCCATGGGAACATTTCACAGTGTATTTGCAAAGATTCTCAGAAACCATTCTCAAAAAATAGGATATCCTACCAATTTTACCATTTATGATTCTCAGGATTCAAAAAGTTTATTGAAGACTATTATAAAGGAGCTCAATCTGGATGATAAGATCTATAAGCCATCCTTAGTGCACGGCAGAATATCAAGTGCAAAAAACAATCTTATCTCAGCTGCCGAATATGAAGCCAATGCAGAAATTGTTGGTGAAGACAGAATGAGTGCAAAACCCAGATTATTTGAAATCTACAAAACCTACGAGAAACGCTGCTTCATGGCGGGCGCGATGGATTTTGATGATTTACTTTTTAAGACTAATATTCTTCTGCGTGATCATCCAGAAGTGCTACATTATTATCAGCATAAATTCAAATACATTCTGGTAGATGAGTATCAGGATACAAACTACTCCCAATATCTCATTGTAAAAAAATTAGCGGCGGTATTCACTAATATATGTGTTGTTGGCGATGATGCTCAAAGTATTTATTCATTCAGAGGTGCAAACATTGAAAACATTCTGAACTTTAAAAATGATTATCCGGATTACAAAATTTTTAAACTCGAGCAAAATTATAGAAGTACGCAAACCATTGTCAACGCAGCAAACAGCGTCATTGAAAAAAATCAGGATCAGATTCAAAAAACAGTTTGGACTTCAAATGATGTAGGTCAAAAAATAAAAGTTATCAGAACACTAACTGATAATGAAGAAGGCAAAGTTGTCACCAATCACATTTACGAAACCAAACAAAACGAGCAGGCGAATAATTTAGATTTTGCAATTCTTTACCGTACCAATGCGCAATCAAGAGCTTTTGAGGAAGCACTGAGAAAAATGAATTTACCGTATAAAATTTATGGTGGTCTTTCATTTTATCAACGAAAAGAAATAAAAGATTTGCTGGGATACTTCAGACTTGTTGCAAACCCCACAGATGAGGAAGCATTAAAACGTGTGATAAATTATCCAAAGCGCGGCATCGGAGACAGCAGTATTGAGCGCGTAATTATTGCAGCTAATCACTACGGTGTTTCACTTTGGGATATCATTTCACGACCACGCGACTACCCGACTGACATTCCATCCGGAGCTATGAATAAGATTTCTGGATTCGTTACGATGATCGAAAGTTTCCGTGTTCAGCTAAATAAAGTTGACGCTCATGAAATGGCTCAGGCGATTGCACGGAGTTCGGGTATTTTAAAAGAACTTTACGATGATAAATCACCTGAAGGAGTCTCGCGATATGAAAATATTCAAGCCCTGCTTGCAGGTATTAAGGAGTTCACCGAAAACGTTGGTGAAGATGAAATTGGTTATCTGCATGATTTTTTAAGTGATGTTGCTTTGCTTACGGATGCAGACCAGGAAAAGGATGAAAACAAGGATCACATCACGCTGATGACAATTCACGCATCTAAAGGTCTGGAGTTCCCTTACGTTTATGTTGTTGGCTTAGAGGAAAATCTTTTCCCATCACAAATGGCATTGCATTCACGACCAGAACTAGAAGAAGAAAGACGATTGTTTTATGTTGCATTAACGCGCGCAGAAAAATTAGCCACACTCTCATATGCTACCAGCAGATATCGCTACGGCAACATCATTACAAGCGAACCAAGTCGATTTATCGAAGAAATTAACGCTGAGTTCTTAGACATTGCCAATCCATCTCGCGGTGCTGGCGTTTCCATGAATCAGTTTAATCTCGAAAGAAAAATAGGAAGAACAAAAGAGCCACTATTTACAACAAGAAGAAATCTCAAAAAAATAGAAGATTCAGATCCAACTAATGAACAAAGTGCAACCACTGAAATTAACCCTTCAGATTTATCCGATCTGAAAGTTGGATACAATGTTAAGCACGAACGATTTGGAAAAGGAAAAGTAGTTGGACTTGAAGGTACACCGCCGATTAAAGCTACTGTATTTTTTCCGCAAGTTGGAAATAAACAACTACTCTTGAAATTTGCGAAACTTGAAATTTTAAGCTGATTAAATCTCTAATCTGAGAATTATTTTTGTGCCTTTTGCATTGCCATTTTCATCTTTGAGATCGACAATTTCAAACGGAATAAATTCTGAATTTTTATTAAGCGAAGCTAAACGTTCCTGTGTAACTTTTAACGCTGTTGATTTGTGATAATTATCTTTTTGCGCAATCATTTTTTCAGCATCTTCCCTACCCCTGCCATTATCTTCAATAGCGCATTCAAGAAGATGATCTGTAAGTAACTTGAAGGCGATTCGGATTACACCTTTTTTGTCTAGATTTTTTAATCCATGAATCAGTGCATTTTCAACAAAGGGCTGAATCATTAAAGGCGGTAAAATTTCTTCGGATGGATCGAGATTTTCATCCAGCTTGAATTCAAGTTCAACCTCAGCACCACTTGTTAAACGCTCAAGCTGCACGTAATTTTCAAGTGTTTCAATTTCATTGTCAATTGAAATCATTTTTTCACGCGAATTTTCAAGAACGCGGCGCATCAATTTTGAAAATTTAGCCAATGCATAACGTGCCTTGTCAGGATCATTCAAAATAATTAAGTTATGAATTGAATTCAACACATTAAAAATAAAGTGCGGATTCATTTGCAGGCGCAATGCTTTTTGCTCCAGTTCAATCAGATTTTTTTCCATCTCCAATTTCTCACGCAAGCGTTTATTCTTAGAGCGGAATCGGAATATCACAATTAGAAATACAATCAGAATGACTAGAAAAATAGCACTATAATAACTTAATTTAAACCACCACTTTTGCCAGTAAGGTGCCTCAATTTCAAAGGAAACAGAGATTGGCTCAACATCCCAGTTATCATCGATTGAAGCTTTGACCGAAAATGTATATTTGCCTGGTTGCAGATAACCGTACGATTCTTCATTGATCATAGAAGGCGGAGTCCAATCACGATCAACGCCACTCAATTTCCAGCGATAACGAATATTAGCGGTCTGCGAATAGTGAATTGCTTTAAAACTAAAACCAATGTGGTTCATGTCATAAGGCAGAACCAAAGGCTGAATCATTTCACCATTTTCAAAATTAGCAGCGTATGCAGTTTTTTCGATCGATTCATAAAAGATTCGAAAATCATTCAGCATCAAATAAGGCGGCGATTTTTGAGCATAATTAATTTCTGTTCCGCTATAGGCAAACAAGCCGTTGACGGTTCCAAACCACAAGTTTCCTGAGCGATCCAAATATCCGGCATTACTATTCGTTTCAACACCTTCAAAACCTTCTGCACTTCCAAAATGTGAAATTGTTTTGATCTTAAAATCTGCATCAAACTCTATTTTATCAATTCCTTTTTCAGTGCCAATCCACAACATAGTACCATCTGAAATTAACTGATAGATATTGTTAGAATTTAGCCCATCAGCAGTCGTAATCCACCGCTGGCTTTGAATAGAATCATCTTTTAGGGTCAATTCCAAAATTCCGTTATCATAAGATCCTAACCAAATTTTATTTCCATTGGTCACCGCATTTCTGAGATTGACATCTTTAATTTCATACTGTTTAACCTCACCGTTATTGATAAAACCATACTTTGTTTCATCTCCTAAAAACCAGAGTTCACCGTTTCGGTTGAATAAAAAATTAATTCGCTCAGGTAGTTTTCCTTCTGTGATTTTCATGCGACTAAATCTGACATTGAATGGAAAATCAGGATTCTTAATCACTTTTAAAATACCACCATTGATGGTAGCAATAACTGTTTCACCCTTATTAGATGATGGGGCGAATGCCTTAATCCAATTAGATGTTAAACCACTCTGCTGATTATAAAGAACAATCGTGTCTTTGAGCAAAGATGGACTAAAAATTCCTAAACCGCTGCTTTCTGTTGCAAACCAAATATCTCCATTTGAATCTTCATAAATGGAACGTACTTTATCAGAACAAAATCCGAATTCTTCGTCAAAAAGCGTTGCGGATGTATCATTCAATCTAACAACTCCACCACCTTCAGTACTTACCCAAATATTCTGGTTTCGATCATGTAAAACTGCGTATATATAATTGCCATTTAGCCCAGATTCAGAAGAGTATTTTACAAATGGACTATTCTGAAAAATGGAGATTCCACCACCGCTGGTTCCAATCCATACGTTGTTCCAACGATCAGTTAGAATGGCGCGGACATGATTATTTGCAAGTCCATTTTCTACCGAATAATTTTTTACAGTTGCTGATTTTGCGGAGTAGACAAATACCCCCGAATTCAATGTTCCAATCCAAATATCGCCGCTACCATCTAGAAACATGGTTGTAATTATTTCATCAGTGTAGGTTTCAAATTCTTTTGGGCGAGCTACGCCCTTATTCTTATCATATACAAACAAGCCTGCGCCATAGGTTCCAATCAGAATTTTGCCTTGAAAAACCAATGCACACTGCACTTCATCAACAGGCAAACCTCTTGCTTTGTTTATTTTGTTAAACGGATCTTTGAAATTCAATAAACCATCATCCGTGCAAAGCCAAAGTTGTGATTCCTGATCCACAAAAAATTTATTTATCAGTGCATTTTCAAGATTGATATTCTGATTGTTTTTTTGAAGCGATTTATCAGCAAGTTCAAATAGACCTTTGTCTGTTGCAAAGTAGAAAGTTGATTCAAAATAGATGATATCATTGATAACCGTTCCGACATCCACAAACCGATAATTTTTTTTAAACCTTCCATCTCCATAAAAAACAGAAACACCACCGCGCTGACCCACCCAAATTTCATCTTCAAATTCATAGATGGAGTAAACGCGATTTGAAATAAGAGAATCATTTTTTGTAAAGTAAATAAACTCTGTGCCGTCATATCTGCAAAGTCCGCCGCCTTGAGTACCTATCCATGCGCGTTCATGATTGTCAAAAATAATAGCGTGTGCCTGAGATTGTGGCAAACCATTTTGAATTGAGAGTTGCTTGAAATTATAAGCCTGACTGTATATCTGACCTGAAATCAAATGAAACAGAACGGCAATTAATAAACCTTTAGAAATATAGCGGCGATTAAAAATCAAATTTCAACAATTAATAAAAGAGGTTTTTGCATGCGTCAATAATTACTAGCTTTCGGAGAATAAAGATACGCTTTGAACCGGATAAAAAAAAATACTTGGAGGCCCCTTCAGATTTCTGAAAAAATACCGGTATGCCCTTGGAATAAGTTTCATATTGATTTTTGCAGTCTGGCTTTTTTGTCTGCCTGAAAAACTCTTTGAAGATCCTACCAGCACAGTATTGTTTGACCGTGATGGAAACTTACTGGGAGCAACTATTGCGGATGACGGGCAATGGCGATTTCCACCAAATGATTCAGTTCCATACAAATTCAAAACAGCCCTATTACAATTTGAAGATCGCAATTTTGAAAGCCATTGGGGTGTAAGCATCCGCGGCATGGGACGTGCCTTCTGGCAAAATATCTCTGGCGGAAAAAAAATAAGCGGTGGAAGTACCATCACGATGCAGTTGATGCGCATGGCCCGAAAAGGAAAATCAAGAAATATCTGGCAAAAATGTGTTGAAATTTTTTGGGCAACACGTGCAGAATGGCGCTATGACAAAAACGAAATTCTTGCCATGTATGCAAGTCATGCTCCCATGGGCGGTAACGTGGTTGGGCTGGATGCTGCCAGCTGGAGATACTTTGGTCAACCTGCCTATGAACTAACCTGGGCAGAAAGCGCAACATTAGCTGTATTGCCAAATGCACCTTCACTCATGCATCCAGGAAAAAACCGAGACGAACTTTTAGCAAAAAGAAACCGATTACTCAACCGGCTTTTTGAGATTGGTGAAATTGATTCCATGACATGGGAACTTTCACTGATTGAGCCGCTGCCAGACAAACCTCATCCTATGCCCATGTTGGCGCCGCAACTGATGAATAGAATTATAGACGACGGCTTAAAAGGACAAATTATTCACTCAAGTCTTGATCAAGGAATTCAAATGCGCGTGAATGAAATTGTTCAATTGCATCATGAAAAATTAAAAACGAATGAGATTTTTAACGCCGCGGTACTCGTTATGGAAGTGAGTACAGGGGAAGTTTTAGCGTATACCGGAAATGTACCAGATGTTGATGCAGAGCATGGAAAAGACATCGATATTATTTCTGCACCGCGAAGCACCGGAAGTATTTTAAAACCTTTTCTTTATGCGGGCATGCTTGCTGGTGGAGAAATCACACCACAGATGTTAATTCAGGATATTCCAACTGTGATGTCTGGTTATAGTCCAAAAAATTACAATTTAAAATATGATGGCGTGATTCCAGCTGATGAAGCGCTGGCCAAATCACTTAACGTTCCATTAGTAAGGATGCTGACGAAATTTGGTGTTGCAAAATTTCAATTCATTCTTCAAAAATTAAAATTTACGACTATTAATAAAAGTCCTGATCATTATGGTTTATCCTTGATTCTTGGAGGAGCAGAAGCAAATTTATGGGATCTTGTATCAGCCTATGGAATGATGGCAAGGGCACTTAAAAATTATCCGGATTATGGAGATGGAGTGAACAGAAAAGCGCACTTTGAATTAAAGGATACGACGTACAATTCTGAAAAACCAATTCTGGATCCTGCAGCAAGTTGGTTCACCATTGATGCAATGAAAGAACTTGCACGACCTGAAGAAGATATTAACTGGGAATCGTATTCAACCTCACAACAAATTGCATGGAAAACCGGAACCAGTTTTGGCTTCAGAGATGCATGGGCAGTAGGTGTTACTCCAAAATATGTTGTTGGCGTTTGGGTAGGAAATGCTGATGGCGAAGGAAGGCCGGGACTAATTGGAAGAGAAGTTGCTGCCCCTATTTTGTTTGATGTGTTTTCTGCATTACCAAAATCCGAGTGGTTCAGTAAGCCTTATGACTTGATGGCAGAAGTAGATATTTGTTCAAAAAGTGGATATCGCGCAGGTGAGAATTGTATTCAGACCAAAAAATCATTCATTCCAAAATTATGTTTGAATACGCCGGTTTGTCCATATCATGAATTAGTTTACTTAGATGAAACAGAAACTTATGCCGTGAATGCAAACTGCTATGACATGTCATTAGCGCATAAAAAAAGTTGGTTTACTTTACCTGCAGAAGCGGCTTATTATTACAAAAATCACGATCCAAATTATTTAGAAAAACCACCTTTGATGGAAGGTTGTTTTGTTGAGGAAATTCAAAAAGATCTGGTGATTTTGTATCCAAAACCTTTCAGTGAAATTTATCTTCCAATGAATTTTAATGAAGAAAGGGAGAAAGTAATTTTTGAAGCTACTCACAAGAATACAAATACAAAACTCTATTGGCATCTCGATGAAAAATATTTAGGAGTAACTGAAAAAATACATCAATTTGAAACGACACCGTCAATCGGTAAACATTTACTAACAGTGATTGACGAAAACGGATTGACCGTTGCGGTTGAGTTTGTGGTGAAGAGTAAAAATTGATTGCTTAATCAGCCTTGTAGATAAGCGCTGTGGCATAGGCCTGAATTCCTTTGCTTTCACCAACGTAGCCAAGTTTTTCGCCGCGTGTAGCTTTAATGGAAATCATGTCGGCATCAACTTCGAGAATTGCAGCAATGATAGATTGAATTTCAGGAATGTGTGGGTTCACTTTAGGAAATTCCAGCATGACAGTGCAATCAATATTACCAACTAAATATCCTTTTTCTTTTACTTTCAAAAAAGAGTCTTTCAAAAGGATTTTACTATCAGCTCCTTTGTATTTTGGATCGGTATCCGGAAAATGAAAACCAATGTCTCTAAGATTAGCTGCGCCCAAGATCGCATCTGCAATTGCATGGAGCAAAACATCTGCATCTGAATGTCCAACAGCTCCGAAAGGTGCCTCAAATTTGACACCGCCTATAAAAAGATCATAACCTGAAGCAAGCTGGTGAATGTCTACTCCAAATCCAATTCTAAAATTAGGGCGATTATTATTCACCTGGTGTAGCGTCTTTTTTAGCTCCACCGAATTTAAATTTCAGTGAAAAGCGAACTGTATTTGCCAATGGGTTTGTTCTGCTGAAAGCTGCCAGATAAGAAACATCTATTCCGAAAACACTGTAGTATACTCCCGCACCAAAAGTCAGATATTGTCTTGCACCTTTTGATGGATGCTCATTAAAATAGCCCACGCGCACTGCAAGCGTAGATGAATACCAATATTCAAAACCACCGCCAATATTGATTTCGCGAAGCTCTTCACCAAAACGAGAATTCTTTTTAACCGAGTAGCTGCTATCAGAGTTCACTATCAAGTTTCCGGGAGCATCATAGAATGAATGTAAAATACCACTCACAACTCCTACATTTGGATCCATACCAGAAGTTATGTTTCCATCTGAATCATATTTTGGTGGAGTTGGAACTAACAGTTTGTTGAAGTCAACTGTTGCCGTCAATGAATTGTATTTATCAAAACGCATATTCAAGGCTGTTCCAAATCTCAGGTTCGTTGGCAAAAAATCACGGTACGCATTATCCGTGTAAGATATTTTATTTCCGATGTTGGAGATGGATGTCCCAAATGAAAGCGTTGCATCTGTATTGCCAATCCGAACATCTTCATTGAAATACGAATAAGATAAATCAACTGCACCTGCCAGACCTGGTTTTGAACTTTGTGTACCAACATTTACACCACCTGTAAGATTTGAATAAACAAACTTACCGTTGAATCCGATTGAATGCTGATCAGAAAGCTTAAAAGCATAACCACCCAGAACCTCAAATTCGTTTGGTGCAAATTCACGCATCACGTTACCCAAATTATCGGTGAATGTAATATTGCCTAATGAGAAATATCTGAGTGATCCACCTACCACGTGATTGCTTCCGAGTTTTGTATAGCCTGCCAGATAGGAAAGGTGAATGTCGTCAACCAATTGTCTCAGCCATGGTGAGTAAGAAACACCAAACTCAGCTTTTTCTTTTGAGAAGGAAAGTTTTGATGTATTCCAATGAAAGGAATTCACATCTGGAGAAGTCGCTGCACCTGCATCACCAAGTGAACCGGCACGCGAATCCGGTGAAATTATCAGAAAAGGTACAGCTGTCGTAATTGTGTTAAGCTGTATACTAAAATCTTCATCATCCTTAGATAGATTTTGACCATGCGCAGCTACAGCAGCAATCACACTTGTTAAAAGAATCGTAATTTTTTTCATTCAAACTCGAGTTACTACAAATATACGCAAAACGAGAGCGTATATTGTATCAGGCTATAAAATTACCAATTTTTCGATTTTCTCAGCTTTTAATCCTTCTGGTGTTTTAACTGTCAGTCGATAAATATAAACGCCTCTTGCAAGCTTATCTCCAAAGTCGTCACGGCCATCCCAGGCAATTCCTTCACTTCTGAAAGCAATAGTATTTACGTTATCAAAGATGGTTTTTACAAGCTTGCCAGAAACCGTGAAGATTTCAATTCTTACCTCTAGCGCCGAACAACATTGATTGTGCTCAAAGAAAAACTCGGTATGTGTTGTAAATGGATTTGGATAGTTTAAAAGATGTGTTACACCGAGCTCTTCTTCGTTGACTACAACAAATTCGAGCGTTTGTTCTGAGGAGTTATTGTTTACGTCCCACACTTTGAACGTGATTTGATGTTCTCCCGGTTCCAATTCTGAAAACTGATAGGTCACCTTGCCGCTTTGGTAGGTATCCAGATCGGCTTCGTAAAAATTATTGAGTACAATTGGCGACGAAGTATTACCATCCAGGATTAAGGTGATATCATGACCAATTCCATTGCCGGTAGTATTAATACCATTATCATCATTTACCTGAGCGATAAACAGTGGCCGGGTATTCGTCACTCCGCCACTGGCAAAATTTTCGTCATTCATGTACAAATCTATCTGCGGGCCAAGCACATCATTTATTCCGTTTGGATCAACACCACCAACAATAATGGTTGTATCATAGCCGTAATTATTTGAATTCTGATCATGCGAGTAGTAACTGATTTTTCCTTTTCCCAAATTATAATCGATGTCTTTTGGAACGACAAAAGAAAAAGTAAAATAGCCATCAGTGACAGTCGCTTTTCCTTTATAAATTATATTGTTTTGACTTTGAAAAGACATAACGGGCGAATTCGGATCCTGGCCAAGTGTGTACTTAGTTTTGTACTTGTCATAGACGGTTGGAAAAACAATGCCGTCATAGTTAGAAAGTAAATTACCATCCTTATCAGTGACATGACCAGAAACGGTGATCTTTGAAAGAGACTTTAGCGTATCTGGTGAACTCAAAACGCTTACACCGTTAATGCTATCTGTAACAATTAGAGGTTGCGGTTTACCCAATACTAATGCGGGATCACCGAGCAAAGCAAAGTTTCTCACATTATCACTGCCTGCTGTGAGATTTTTTGTTTGACGTAAAATTTCTCCTAGCGAGAGCGGTTTTCCATCTACCTCACTAAATAATACGGTGTAAAGATTTTTAACTAAAATAGAGTTAACAGTGACAAGCACAAGTCTTGTTGTTGTCATCAAACTCACTGCACCGCCAAAAGGTGTAATTAAAGTTGTTTCGCCTGCAGAAACACGTCCAGGATCATCAAATCGACTAAATTCACAGGTTGCTGAAATAAACAAAGTGAGATTATTGATATTGGTCCAATTCTGAATCATTGGAATTGTTACAACCCTTTCAAGGGATAATCCGGTTTCTCCACCATGGCCAACATAATTAAAAATAAGCGCACCTTTATTCATATTCTGATTAATTGCCTCTTCTGCATCCGGATAGCGCTGCCCACCTGATGTAACAATCTGCTGATAGGCATCCAAATATATTTTGACGACATTCATTTCTGGATAATATTTTCTTACCGTGTCACTCAATGCTTCACAATCATTGATGAACTGGCCACCATCTTCATCGTCTGCCATTAAAACAATGCGCGTACGCCAATCACCAAAGGTTGAAGAATAGCCGTCTGAATCACATTGCACACCGGTTGTATTACTATATAGATAAGATCCAAAATTCATGTAATGTTCAATTTTGTCTACTACTTTCTGAGCCTCTTCGTCTGTTGAAACCGGAATGCGGCCAATACCAATATCTAATAAATTGAAAGCAGACATTCCTTCGTTATCATCTAAAAATCCAAAAAAATCATCTGCGGTATAAGATGAAATGTATTCGATATCGCCTGACTCTATACTGTTATAAGTGGGCATCAGATAGTTGTTTCCATCCAATCTATTCAAAGGATCATAAGTCCCATCTCCAAAAAGACAAAGATTCTTGGGCATCAAAGCTGGGTCACCAGCTGCGCGATCATAAAACATTTTCATAAACCATCTTACAGCAACCGGATCAGCTGCGCCTCCTCCAAATTCATTATATACTTTTTGAATTTCGATCACGTGTACAGAGGTGCCCTGATTACGGTGCAAGTTCGCAAGGCGATCTGCTTGAGCTAGCAAGGAACTGTGTGTGACAATAATGTAATCCACATTTTCTAATGCATGCAGATTTTGATTGACAACTGAGCCGACAGCTACAGGTGTAAATGCTTGCGAAACGGTTGCACAAACATATGTTCTTAAAGAATCAGAATTTTGAGAAAAGGTGAAGGTTGAGCCCGAAAGTGAGCCTGTAATTTTTGAAGCATTTGAAGGATCAGTAACTTCCCATATCTGCAATGCGCCGGTTGCTCCTGATACTGAGTACTGACAAGTGTTTCCAGCACCAACAGATGCCATATTCCGAATTAAAAATTGTTTTGATCCTACAGCTAAATTCCGTTGATAGTTAAGCAATATATAATCCAACCAAGCTTGACTTGCAGCACTGGACCTCGAAAAATTGAGTGTGAAATTCAACGTTGGAGTGTTTGATTGGAATGTTGAAGTTGAGCTAGTCCATTTTGCCTCAACATAAGAACCAAATAATTGAGGGCAGGCAATTAAATCACGCTGAACGCCGTTAACCAAAACTTGCAAACTACCAGTTCCGGAAACGACATTTGATCCCACAGCCGTTTTCATGGTAATGTCTGTACCTGAAACTACAGATCCCAAATCGGCAGTAAATGACTTAGTCAACTCGATGTCAAAATGCTCACCTAACCAACCGTCTCCTGATTTTAATAAATTGACTTCGTTTAGTTCATGGAGATAATAATCGTTACAGGTAGTGACTGAATGGGTTACTGACGAAACCGAGTTGGAAGTCGATCCAATACGTTTTGGTGAATCACTTGCATCGATATGAATGAAATAATAAGAAAGTGAATCTATTTTATTTTTACTTGCATCAAAATCCGACGCTCCGGTTTTCACCACATCTGGTCCGGTTGCATAGAATAAAATATAATCTGATGCGTCAAAACTACCGTCTCCTTCTCCCTCTATATAAATGCTGTTTTTTAAGAGATCGTCTGGTCGGTAAGTATTATTCTCTGTTGGCAATTTTGGAAAGTGATTCCCATAAATGTTGATATGTAATGGATTTAAACCAGATGTTGACACACCGAGAGAAGTTAAAAAAGCAGCATCGATTTTATGTAATCCTGTTGCAGACACGCCAATTTTATACCAGGAGCCAGAAGCTAAGACAGAGCTTGCTGCAAAAGTTGTCGCGCGAGTGGTTGGAGTGTAGTCTGGAGTTGACGTAATATGAATTGTAAATGATCTTAAAATCTGAACCTCGCCGTTCAAATAGATCATTGGCTTAAAGTTGGTGACAACAAAATTATCTCCTTGTGATTTACTGAATTCAACTAAAATATCCGGTTGCGAGGGCAATAATTCTGCAGAATAATAAGCTGGAAGCGTGATCACCTCGTACTGAGGATTTAAGATCTGATAATCAAAAAAATGGCGTCCCTTAAGTTTTAAATCAACTGTACGAACAGAGTATACTATATTCGCCGTTCCGTCAATATCACAAGGAATGCATACATTTTTCTTGGAATCCCAATTGGTTTGTATCTCAATATTTTGCTCCATCGCATATGCGGTTGTAGACAGTATGCTCTTTACTATGAAGACGAATAAGAGTAACTTTTGATTTTGAAATAGCATAGATTGAACGATTCAGTGCAAAGGTGTAACAAAAACGAGGTTTTTTTGTTATTATTGCAAAACTCCGGAAAATTTAAGAAATTTGAAACCTTCGAATTATCTGGACGTAAGATGGTCCGATAGGCATACTATGATGAACTTTTTTAACCATATTTTTTTACGACTCATAACATGTGTAATTGTTGTGGTATCAATGCCTTCACGAGCGCAAGACCCGGAATTTACACAGTTCTATGCTAACCCGATTTATTTGAATCCGGCAATGGCTGGGACACACGGCTGTCCCCGATTAAACATGAATCATCGCAATCAATGGCCTTCAATTTCTGGCGCATTCATTACAAATAGCATTTCTTACGATCAATTTGTTAATGTTCTCCAGGGAGGAGTAGCCTTATTGGTTACAAATGACATGGCGGGTAAAAACACCATTAACTGGTCAACCGTTAGTCTGGCATATTCTTATCATCTTAATGTTTCCCGTAAATTTTCATTACTATTTGGAGCACAAGCAACTTGGAATCAAAAGTTTTAGACTGGAATAAATTAACCTTTTGGTGATATGATTGACCCAAGAAGAGGGTTCATTTATCAAACCGGTGATTTACCGAGAGGAACCCTTATGGAAAATGGTTGGGGTACGCGCGGATTCTTTGATGTCTCGGCTGGATTGGTTGGATTTTCTAAAAATTTCTACTTTGGATTTGCTGCAAAACATTTAAATACACCAGATGAGTCATTGATTCTGTCTACCTCACGCCTGCCAATGCGATTCACCGGACATGTTGGAGCAAACATAAATTTTGGAAAAGGTTCTCAATATCAAAACGTGACTTCTATTTCTCCTAACATTATATATACATACCAAGACGGCTTTATGCAGTTGAATATCGGTACCTATGTTAAGTACGGTGTATTCACGGCAGGAGCTTGGCTGCGAGCACGAGACGCGTTTATTTTACTTGTAGGTATTGACTCCGGAACATTCAAATTCGGCTACAGCTATGACATTACTGTATCACCATTATCCAATGCCTCTGGAGGATCACACGAATTATCTTTAGGCTTAAATTTTAACTGTTCTTCGAAACCGCAAAAGTTCAGAACCATATCATGTCCATCTTTTTAATTATGTTTGTAACCATTTTAAAAAGGTCGATTATATAACCAAATTAAAAATTGTAATACCAAAACCATACATCATGAGAGGGAATAAGTTAGTTGTAATCGTAGTAGCCGCTCTGGGGCTGATTACATCATGTGCTCGCGAGCGATCAAACTCTACCGGCTGGGAATATAACAACCCACGCAACGGAGGATTCCAAAAAGTACCGTTCTATGATCAGGAAACTGGCCCGGGACTAATCTTAGTTGAAGGTGGAACATTTACAATGGGCCGCAGTGAACAAGATGTAACGTATGAATGGAATAACTCTCCTAGAAGGGTAACTGTTTCGTCATTCTATCTTGACCAATTTGAAGTAACTAACTTTAACTGGTTAGAGTATTTGTATTGGACCAAAAGAACATATGAAGAGTTTCCGATGATTTATAAAAATGCATTACCGGATACAAACTCATGGAGATCACCTCTCGCGTTTAACGAACCATATGTAGAGTATTACTTAAGACACCCTGCTTACCAAAACTATCCTGTAGTTGGAGTTAGCTGGAATCAGGCAAATGACTTCTGTAAATGGAGAACGGACCGCGTGAATGAATATATTTTGATTCGTGAAGGTGTTTTGACATGGAATCCTGATCAATCTGGTGATCCTTTTACTACTGACTCTTATTTGGCTGATCAATATCACCCAGGTGAAGAAAAAGAACAAAAACTAATTGACTTGGATCCAAAACAAGGTTGGAGCGGAAAAAGAAATGATTTAGGTGAGCGTATCGTTCGTATGGAAGATGGTATTTTATTGCCACGTTACAGACTCCCAACAGAAGCTGAATGGGAATTTGCTTACTACGGTTTGATTGGGTCTATGACAAACGAGGCGGATCCGGGTGTAATTGAAAACCGCAGAACTTATCCATGGACTGGTCACTGGGTACGTCAGGATGACGAACAATTCCAAGGTGATATACGTGCAAACTTTGTGCGTGGACAAGGTGACTACATGGGGGTTGCAGGTGCTTTGAATGATGCTGCTGATGTAACTGCTCCTGTCGATTCATATTGGCCAAATGATTACGGTTTGTACCACATGGCGGGTAACGTTTCAGAGTGGGTTATGGATGTTTATCGTCCTTTGTCTCATGAGGATTTCGATGAGTTCAGACCATTCAGAGGAAATGTATTCACTACTAAAGTATTAGGTAACGATGGTGTGATCGATGAAAAATCTGGAATCGTGATTTATGACGTTTATGGAATTAAAGAATACTTGCATGAATTTGAACGTGTACGTTATCAAAGAATTTCGGCACAAGATCACACGCAATCAATGACAGAAAGAGATTCATTGGATTCTACCGGATTGTATAACGGTATGTCTATGAATGTGAAATCTCGTAACGATATTGAATATTATAATAGTCCGCCAGAACAAGTGTATTTGTCGAAAAGCAAATCAAAAGATTCAATGGAATTATTGTTGTTGAAAGAGTTAAACCGTGTTGTTGACATGGCAATTGAGGCAGCAAACAACCAATTCTATATGGAGGCTTCTGAAATTATTCAAACGAATATTTTTGACGGATTATTTGATGGAATTGATCCACGTTTCATCAGACAAGATGGACTTGGAAATGAATACCCTTTAGAAATTATTCCAATGTTGCGTCAGGGAATTTCTGACTACATCGTAAATACTCCGGGTAATTTAAAATGGCGTCAAGTAACTTCAGAAGAAAATGTAAATCGTACCAATTACAAAAATTCAGACTACAAAGATTATCAGGACGGTGATTTTGAGTCATCTGTTTTCTACGGTGGAAATACACAAGAAGCACAGGCAGAATCAGACAGACGCCGAGGTGACATTAACAGCGGTGTTCGTGATGAGTCATTGGTGATGTATCAAAATGACCACGAAGCATACAATTTAGTGGGTGGTGACATCAGACCAAACGATAGAACAGGTTGGCCTACGACATTGGTTTCTGATAAATCACGCGTTTATAAAGGTGGTTCTTGGAGAGATCGTGCTTATTGGATCGTTGGTTCAAACCGCAGATTTTTAGATGAAGATCAAGCTACTTGTACAATTGGTTTCCGTTGTGCGATGGATCGTCTTGGAAGTCCAAAAGGTCTTGGAAGATACAGATAGTAAATTCTAAATTATACTTCAAAAAATCCCGCTTCAAAACTGAGGCGGGATTTTTTTTTGAACCTTTTTTTAATCTCTCTGTACCGATAAAAAAACAAAGAGATTATGAAAAAAGTTATTTTCCTTTTATCCTTTTTTGGATTAGCTGCTTTTGGAGCAGACAAAGGAACGGTTATTAAATCGACACTCAGCAATGTGACCGTGTATCAACAAGGCGCACAAATTCAACAAAAGGCAAGCTATTCAGTTGCTAAAGGAATTACAACTTTAATTATAGAAGGTATTTCACCAAGTATTGATCCTGCCAGTCTCCAAATTAATGCTTCTGGCAGTATTGTTTTACTGGATTCAAAATATTCAGTTTATTATCCAGAACCAGAGCGCGTAGAAAATCCAACCAATGAAATTCCTGTAAAAATTCAACGCGAAATCTCACTTCTGCAAGACTCTTTATTTGATCTTGAATATGACATCACAGCAATTCAATATCAGATCGATGTTTTGAACAGTGAAAAAAGAATTATCGAAAATAACGGAACCATCAAAGGTCAAGGAAAAGTCAATGATTCAATTCCTCTTTTGAAAGACGCACTCATTTTCTATCATGAAAAAATGAATCAAATCAATAAAGAACTTTTACGATTGGGCAGAGAAAAAGTAATGCTTGCAAAAAAACAAACTCGCATGCAAGGCCGGCTAAATGAATTATACAATTACAACAATGTAAATAATCTGGTTCCATATCAAAACAACGAACCTATTCATCGCATTGAAATTATGGTTTCTGCCGAAGAAGCAGCAACAGGAAAAATTGAAGCAACCTATCTAGCAAACAACGCAGGTTGGGTTCCACTTTATGATTTCAGAAGCACCGCTTCAACAAGTTCAATCGATCTTACTTACAAAGCACAGGTTTATCAAAATACAGGCATTGATTGGGAAGGTGTTCGCCTGAATCTCTCAACAAATAATCCGTACGCAAATAAAACCAAACCAGAACTGACACCATGGTATCTTGATTACTATACGTATCGCAATGATCAATACTACAATGAAAACAGCAGATCAACAACTACCGGAAGTGGTTTTGGAAATAACGCACCGCAACTATCAAGTAAATCTGAATCTGAATCCATATTGGATGCAGACGTTTACAACGCTCAAACTTCTGTTAACTATACAACGATGATAGAACAATTAATTTCGGTTGAATATGCAATTGATCTCCCCTACACCATCAAATCAGACAATCAGATGAACATGGTTTTAATCAATACAAAATCACTTAACACAGATTACATGTATTACGCTGTTCCAAAAATGGATTTATCTGTTTATTTGGTAGCGCGAATCACAGATTTGAGCAGTTTAAATCTGATTCCGGGAAAAGCTAATTTATTTCACGACGGCGCTTACCTTGGAGAAACTTATTTGAATCCATCAACCATGGAAGACACAATGAATTTAAGTTTAGGAAAAGATCCGGGCATTGTTGTGACCCGAACATTATTGAAAGATGAATCAAAAGAAAAAGTTGTTGGCGATAAAATTGAAAAATCAGTTTCGTATCGAATCACAATCAAAAATCAAAAATCCAAAAACATCCGAATGACCATGCAAGATCAATTACCGCTAACTAGAAATTCTGAAATTGAAGTTGAAGTTTTGGATTTGAGCAAAGGAGTTGCTGATGAGATTACCGGAATTATTAACTGGGCAATTCGAATGAAGCCTGCAGAAACACAAACATTCAATTTGATTTATAAAATTAAATACGATAAAACAAAAAGCATCAATCTGGCCTATTACTAGAATCTAAAAACTGGAGTGAAGGATTGATGATGGAGAAGCGGGAGTCTATTTAGGCTCCTGCTTTTTAATTTGAGCCATGGTGTTATAGTTTGGCGATTGCTCGATTGCTTCCATCATTTGGGCCATGATTTCTTCAACTGTTTTTGAATAATCAATTTCCAAAGGTGGCTTAATGCGCATGCGAAGTTCTGAATTCTTCATTTTTTTCCGAAGCCCTTTTTTGTCAAATGATCTTCTGAAACCATCTATCACAACCGGCACCACAATTGGTTTGTGTTTCTTAGCAATAATAGCAGTTCCAATTCTCCCTGGTGCATAAGGAGTTGTTGTTCCTTGAGGAAAAGTAATAAGCCAACCATCTTGTAAAGCTTTATCAATATTTTGTGTTTCACTTCGATCCACTTTACGTCTTACATTTTGCCCGTTTGCCCGCCAAGATCTATTAATTGTAACCGCACCAGAAAGTGCTAACAACTTAGGTAAAAAACCAGCTTTCATTGTTTCTTCTGCGGCAACATAATAAATATTGTGCTTTTTACATCTCAAAAAGCCAGGATACTTTATGGTATTGGGGCGACCACTTATGGCTGCATAGATAGCATGAAAGAAAAAAGAAACATCGGCAAAATAAGTTTGGTGATTTGAAATAATCAGCACATTTTGATCCGGTAATTTTTGAAACAACTCTGCTCCTTCAATGCGTGCTTTGTAACGATAATTAAATCTGAAATAAACGATCGATCCAAAAAAACGAATGGTGGATTTTTTCAGAAGTACCGACTGATTAAAAATATTTCGTTTGAACAAAGCCAATTTTTGAGTGTTAAATAATTGACCACAAAGATACTGAAAGTCGGTCAACTAAAGCTACAAAGCGCCTAAATACAATCAAAACCGACCATCGGATTTTTTTGGATTAAAAAAAAGTCGTAACTTTAAAACTCAAACAATTGATTACCATGAAAAAACTATTTACACTTTCACTGTCCTTTCTGACAGGATCAGCATTGCTATTTGCCCAAACCGGGCAAGAGATGGAAGTAAAATCCACCTTCGACCAATGCACAAAATTCTTAAAAACACCTCCACTTCGTGAGATTCTTGAATCGGCACCAGCCATCGACGAAGCAGCCAACGATACCTGGGTAGCCAAGGATCGTAAATACAGAAGATGGGATACTACAGGAATTGTAGATCGTGGTATACCAGAAACTGGAGGAATGGATCCAGTCGCCCAAACAACTATGGGAGCGCGCGATGGATCAAACTGGACCCGAGCTAACTTTCAGGGATTAACGGGTGCTTTTCCACCAGATCCTACAGGAGCTGCCGGACCAGATCATTTTATGGAAGCTGTCAACTCATCATTCCGTATTTATAATAAAGATGGATCTGCGGCAGCGTCATCTTCTTCTTTGGCAAGTATGTGGCCAGGAAGCACCTCTGATGGTGATCCGATTGTGATGTATGACCGATTTGCCGACAGATGGTTTTTAAGTCAGTTTCAAACCGGAAGTAATGAAATCCTGATTGCAGTATCTGAAACTGCAGATCCACTTGGATCATACTTTTTATACACATTCTCTTTCCCATCGTTTCCAGATTATCCAAAATACAGCGTTTGGTCAAATGCGTATTTTATGACAACAAATACTTCATCAAATGACTGCGTTGCATTTGAGCGCGAAAAGATGTTGTTGGGTGATCCAACTGCAGGAAAAATAAACATGAGTTTCCCTAGCTTCTATCAGTTCTTTAATAGTGTTGCGCCGGCATATGCTGAAGGGCCAACCGAACCAGATGCAGACGAACCAGGTTATTTCTTTGCCGTACAGGATGACTCATGGCCAGGAGTAGCTGATGATAATATCAAAATATTAAAAGCAGTGATTAACTGGGATTCCAACACAGGTTCAGTAACTAACCACCAAACATTGACAACAGCATCATTCAACAGTACCTTCACAGGAAGTTGGGATGACCTTACTCAACCTGGAACGACCCAAAAGCTTGATGCTGTTACAGGTATTTTTATGTACAGAGCGCAGTACAGAAGATTTGACGGATACAACGTGGTAATGTTATGCCATACGGTTGATGTTGATAATACGAACCGTGCTGGCGTTCGCTGGTATGAGTTACGTGATAATAATGATGGTAACTGGTATATTTATCAAGAATCTACCTACTCACCTACCACACAACACAGCAGATGGATGGGCAATATTGCAATGGATATGAATGGAAATATTGCTCTAGCATATTCTTTCATGGGCGGATCTGATTACGCAGGTATTCGCTATACAGGTCGTTACCAAGATGACCCGTTAAATCAAATGACCGTTCAGGAACAAATTGGGGTTGAAGGTTCTGGCTTCCAAACTGGAGGAAATCGTTATGGCGACTACGCTCAAATGTCTATGGATCCAACCGATGATTTGACATTCTGGTATGTAGGCGAATATCTCGGGCCATCAGGTGCAAGAAGAACCCGCATTATTTCTTTTTCAAGCTGGAATCTTTTAGGTGAAGAAGAGCAACAAGCTGCTACGCCTTTTTTCAATGCTTATCAGCCAAATCCAGAAACTGTAAGAGTAATGTGGAATGACCTAAAAGATGAAGAAGTGACTGCAACGATTACCGATATGAATGGAAAAATAATTGCATCCGCTCAGATGAATACACAAAATGCACAAGAAGATATTAATGTAAGCACATTTGCTTCAGGCGTTTATTTTGTATCATTGACTGGTAAGAATACGAACCTCTCTCAAAAAATCTACCTTGCTAAATAAGCTCATCATATCGGCCCTTGTAATTTCATCCGTTAGTGCTTGTCACAACGGCAAAAAGGATGAAACACAAATCATCTCTTCAGTAGAAACAGCTCACACTGACGGAGCATCAGATTCGTCTGAAAACGGAGCCGTTGCTTTACAGATGAACTATACCGGTGTAGTACGTGACATGAGTAAGGCAGAAGGCTGTGGCTGGATGATTCAGATTGACGAGGAAGATGGAACGAAACTCTTTCTTGAACCACTAAGTTTGCCTGCAGAATATCAAGTAGAAGGAAAAGTGATTGAGTTTGCTTATACAAACTCAAGACGGCAAAGTACTTGTACTACTATTCCATCACGGCCAATCACAATTGATAACATTCTCAACTAAGAAAAACGGTCCTCCAGCGAGGGCCGTTTTTTTGTTTGTACCTTTAGAAAACTATGTTGATTGATCAGCACGCCAGAAAACACACTTATTTGCGCATCTCGCTTACCGAGCGGTGCAATTTGCGATGTACCTATTGTATGCCAGAAGAAGGCATTCAGTTGCGCGATAAAAAAGAATTCATGTCGCAGGAAGAAACGATTCAACTTGCAAAAACTTTTGTTGATTTAGGCGTTACCAAAATTCGTTTAACAGGTGGCGAACCGCTCATCAAAAAAAACTTCAGAGAACTATTACAAGAACTTGCAAAACTACCTGTAGAAATTTCAATCACTACTAACGGAATTCTGCTTGACGTTTACTTTGATGATCTCAAAGACGCAGGGGTAAAAGGTCTAAACATCAGTTTAGATTCATTGATTGAGGAAAAAGTAAATAGGATTTCCAGACGAAATTATTTTTCACGAATCCAAAAAAATATTGACGAAGCTTTAAAGCGTGGGTTTAACGTTAAGCTGAATTGTGTTTTAATGAAAGATGAAAACGACGATGAAATTCTTGACTTCATTGAACTTTCAAAAGAAAAAATATTGGTATTCGTTTCATTGAATTTATGCCTTTTGATGGAAATAAATGGGATTGGTCTAAAACCGTATCTTATAAATCCATTCTTGAAAAAGTAAAAAATCATTTTGGTGAAGATCAAATCGAATTAGCCGCAGAAGGTCCAAACAGCACCTCGCGCAATTTCAGAATTAAAAATTATTTGGGCGATTTTGGAATTATTTCATCCGTCACAAATCCATTTTGTGACACCTGTAATCGCATTCGTTTAACGGCTGATGGAAAAATCAAGAACTGTCTTTTTTCAGGTGAAGAAACTGATTTGTTGAACGCATTACGAAATGGTCAAGATGTAATTCCGTTGATTCAAAAATCAATTCAATCAAAACATAAAGAGCGAGCCGGGTTGAAGGATTTTGCAGATTCTGATTTTTCATTTGAAAACCGGAGTATGATTCGAATTGGGGGGTAAAGAAAAGTTCCAATCTCAAAAAAGCAAAAGCACCAAACTCAAATTCCAAAATTAAAAACTTACCTGTTTAGCATTTCGTAATTGTATTTGTTATCTGATATAAGAATCACTCAAAACAACTCTAGCTGTGATCCCGGTCGTTTAAAAATACCTGTGTTAAATGGGGTTTCCTTGTAGGTCATAAATTTTGACCGGTGCAAATTAAAAAGTTGATTGATAATTTGTGCTACATTCCCTTTTCCTGACATGCGGTTACCGGCAATGGTATTGCTCAATAATCCTCCGTTTACTTCGCGAATTTGATTCAAAATTTTTTGCGCTCGATCTGGAAAAGTTTGTTCTACCCACTGCTCAAAAATCTCACCAATGGCTCCATTCAAACGCACCATGGTATAACTTGCCCAATCTGCACCGGCATTGGCAGCGGCTTCAATAATGGCCGGAATTTCATGTGAATTCAAACCGGGAATAACTGGTCCCATTAAAATTTCTACCGGAATATTATTCGATTTCAAAATTTCGATGGTGCGCAATTTATTTTTTGCGGTGGAAGTACGTGGTTCCAATTTAGAGCGTAAATCTTCATCCAGGGATGTAATACTCATCACCACTTTTACCAGATTATCTTTTGCCAATTCCTGAAGCAAATCCAAATCACGTTCAATCATACTGTTTTTTGTGATGAGTCCGACTGGATTTTTATACTCCAGACAAACTTCAAGTAAACTGCGTGTCAATTTTAATTTTCGTTCAATTGGTTGATAACAATCTGTATTACCCGATGTCATAATTGCGGCAGGTTTCCATGATTTAGCATCAAATGCTTTTCGCAATAAATCAGCCGCATTTTTTTTGTAAAAAATCTTACGTTCAAAATCAAGTCCCGGACCTAATCCCCAAAATTCATGCGTGGTTCTGGCATAACAATAAACACAACCGTGCTCACAACCTTGATAGGGATTCATAGACCAATCCAATTTGATATCCGGACTTTTTACTTCGTTTAAAATAGACTTTGGAAAGATTTCGGTGTAGGTAGTTTTTACTTCTGAATCTTCTTCGTGCAAATTCAAATCAGCATAATCCTGATCAGGCACATAGGCTTGTGACAAAAAGCGATTTTTCACTTCATGCTGCGCGCCGCGACCTTTGATATTTTTTTTGGAATCGATTGGAAAAAGTGTTTCAGTAAATTTACAGAAAAGGGATTGGGTGAAGATTACTTGTTGACAAATAGAACTGCTCAAAATATCAACACGTGATTTGTTCAATCCGAATCTAAGTGTGTTTTGATATTCACAACAGCTTGTGATTACTCTTCAGATGAGCAAAATATTTTCCTGCCACATAGTGGTCCATTCGGGCTGATGACGCAGAAAAGGTTCGCAGATTACACAGATCCATTATTTCAATCAAATCAGCGGTATTTGCGCCTTTTTTATCCGCGCAATCTGCGGGGAAAAATAATCAGCACAGTTCTGTGCCAGAAGACAATTCCCTTATCTTTACATCATGATCTCTGTAGACCAAGCATTAAAAATCATTGATTCAAAAACCACTCAACTTCTGAAACAAAAAATTAAGTTGCAGGATGCTTTGGATTTTGTTTTAGCAGAATCTATTTTATCACCTATCAACATGCCCCCTTTCAGACAATCTGCAATGGATGGATACGCGTTGAATTATGATGAATCGATTTCAGAATATAAATTGATTGGTGAAGTCGCTGCAGGACCTGGTCAAGAATTTAATTTAAAACTGGGTGAAGCCGTGCGCATTTTTACCGGCGCTGCTGTTCCTGACTCGGCCAATGTTGTTGCACAGCAAGAAATTGTGAATCGCATCGAAAATAAATTTACGCTGACCAAAGAAATTCAGGTTGGATTGAATATTCGACTGGTGGGTGAGCAAATCAAAGTTGGAATCACTGCACTTGAAAAAGGAATCATTCTGAATCCAGCAGCCATTGGTTTTTAGCAACACTCGGAATTACCGAAGTAGAAGTTTTTTCCAAACCAAAAATTGGATTACTCACTACTGGCAATGAATTGATAAAACCTGGAACACCTCTTTCGCACGGTGAGATTTACGAAAGTAATTCACTCATGCTGGAAACAGCCATAGTGCAACATCATCACAACAAACCTGAATTGGTAAAAGTAAAAGATGATTTAGCTGCAACGCAAAAAGCATTATCTGATCTCATTCAAAAAAATGACGTCATTTTAATCTCCGGCGGAATTTCAGTGGGTGATTATGATTTTGTAAAAAAGCACTTGAAAATCTAGGTGTCAAAGAAGAGTTTTATAAAATCAAACAAAAGCCTGGCAAACCCATTTATTTTGGAACACTGAATCAAAAACTGATTTTTGCTTTGCCTGGAAATCCCGCCTCTGCCCTCACCTGCTTCTATATTTATGTTCTGCCTGCACTGAATAAATCAGCCGGTAAAAAGTTTGAAGGATTAAAAATCGTGAAGCGTAAACTCAAAAATACTTATCAGAAAAAAAGTGGTCTGGCGCATTTTCTAAAAAGTGTTTCGGATGATGAGTTTGTAGAAATTTCAGATTCACAAAGTTCAGCGATGTTGAATACGTTTGCGGTTGCGAATGGTCTCATATTTTTACCAGAAGAAATTGAACTAGTTGATGCGGGAAATTTGGTTGATGTCTTTCTTTTTTAATGTGTCTAAATGTCAACCTACAAATAATAAAATTAATGCGGACCGGAGCAAAAAACTTAACCACAAAGTGCACAAAGAAGGCACAAAGTTCACAAAGCAGATTATTTTTTCTCTGTGAACCTCTGTGCAAAACTCCGTGCACTCTGTGGTTAAAAAAAACTCTAAATTAGAATGACCACCTTTGACCAAATACCATTCTTCTACCTTTTGCTTCCGGTAATCGCATTTTTATATGCAGCGGTGGGGCACGGCGGTGCAAGTGGTTATCTGGCCCTAATGATTCTTTTTGCTTTTCCTGAGAGCGATCTTAAATCGACTGCCTTGATTTTGAATATTTGTGTTTCCGCGATTTCATTCTGGAATTATTACAAAAAGGGTCATTTCAATTTTCATCTCTTTCTACTCGTTGGAATTATTTCAATTCCTGCAGCCTATTTTGGTGGTCAAGTTGAAGTCGAAGACGATCTCTTCAAAAAATTACTGGGAGTATTTTTACTAATTGCGGTTTTTAAATTGCTAGGTATTTTTAATCTTAAAAGAAAAGAAAATGACGTATTAAATCCACCCAATATAGCTCTGGCATTAGTTATTGGAGCCAGCATTGGTTTTCTGTCAGGACTTCTTGGAATTGGTGGAGGAATTTTGCTAACACCCATTTTACTTTTTCTAAGATGGACCTCTTTAAAACAAGCTGCAGGAATTTCTGCCCTTTTCATTTTTGCAAATTCAGTCGCAGGATTGCAAGGTTTAATTTCAGTTGACAAACTTATTGTGCATCCTGACATTGGGGTGATGATCCTTTGCGTAATTGTTGGTGGATTTTTAGGTGGCTATTTAGGGAGTAGTAAAATGAATAATACCCTACTGCGCTATTTGCTGGCGGGTGTGTTGTTGATTGCTACTTATAAATTGTTTTTTGGGTAGTACCCCACCCCCCGTTTTAACACATAGAAACATAGGTTATATAGATTTCACATAGGCATTTCGTAATCTTTTAAATTCTACGCTGACTCCAACTCTTCTATGTGCCTATGTCTTTTCTATGATTCTATGTGTTTAAAAAACAGCAAGCAACAAATCACACTGTTTCTAATTAACTTAGCCATTAGAAACACCATGGCCGTCTACCACAACATAGGAATTATTATACTCGCCGGAGGCAAAAGTACCCGCATGGGTCAGGACAAAGGCCTTATGCTGCTGAATCAAAAAGCGATGGTTGAGCATGTAATTGCCACTTGCAAAAAGATCTCTGACAACATTATTCTGATCGCAAATTTGGATGCGTATGCCCAATTTGGTTTGCCGGTTTTTAAAGATAAATATCTTGAATATGGACCTTTGAGCGGAATTTATACCGGACTTAAAAAATCAAAATTTGATTATAATGTGATATTAAGTTGTGATGTGCCTTTTATCCATGAAGGCGTATTGGAATTTCTGCTGAATTCATGCACAGGGTATGATATTACGGTTGCAAAATCAGAAGGTAAAATTCACCCCTTAGTTGGCGTTTGTCGGAAGACCTGCTTGCCGGTTGTCAAAAAAAATCTCGATGAAAAAAAATTGAAAGTGATGGGTATTTTTGATGATCTCAAAGTGCGTGAATTAGACATGGAAGATTTTCTTCCGGAGAATTTTCGTAATATTAATTCGCCAAACGATTTATGAAAATCACTTTGAAATATTTCGGAATGATTGCTGAATCTCTTGCCAAACAAGAGGAAGAGCTTTCTATGGAGAAAAGTCAAACAGTTTCAGATCTTCGAGATCAATTAGAAAAAATATATCCAAAATTAAAATCAATCGATTATCGGATTGCTGTGAATCAAAGTTTGGTTGAATCCAATTACAGCATTCAGCAAGATTCTGAAGTTGCACTTTTACCTCCTTTTGCTGGTGGATAAATCATGCTGAACGAAAAAGAAAAATACCGTTACGATCGTCAGATCAAATTAGATTCGCTGGGAATTTCTGGTCAGGAAAAACTCAAGGCATCTAACGTATTGGTGATCGGTGCAGGAGGTTTGGGTTGTCCGGTATTGCAATATCTCGCTGCCGCGGGAGTTGGAAAAATTGGAATTGTAGATTTTGATTCCATCAATGAAAGTAATTTACACCGTCAGATTTTATTTTCAGAGAAAGATCTAGGTAACAACAAAGCATTTGCTGCTGCTGAACGACTGAAAGGAATGAATTCATTTATATCAATTGAAGCTTATCCAAAACGACTCGATAATTCTCTTGCACTTGAACTGTTTCCAAACTATGATTTGATCGTAGATGCAACAGATAATTTTACATCGCGCTATTTAATCAACGATGCCTGTGTGCTTTTGAATAAACCATTTGTTTACGGCTCTATTTTTAAAACAGAAGGACAAGTAAGTGTTTTCAATTATAAAAAGGGTCCAACCTATCGTTGTCTTTTTCCACAGCCGCCACAATTTGTTCCGTCGTGTGAAGAGGTTGGTGTAATGGGTGTTTTGTGCGGAGTAATAGGCGCCAAGCAAGCCAATGAAGTGATTAAGATGATTACCGAAAACGGTGAAGTGCTTTCTGGAAAATTAGAAATGTATGATGCGCTGCGATCAAGTACAAATACTTTTTCATTTAGCAGAAATGAAGATGGCGTGGGTAAATATTTAATGACAACAGATCAATTTTTGAAGTACGATTATGCCCATTATTGTGGCGAGCAAGAAACCAAATATATCATTGAATCTGGGCAATTAAATGATCTGATGCAAAAAAATAATGTGCAGATTTTTGACATTCGCCAAGATTGGGAAGAACCAAAATTAGATTACAAAAATATAATTTCGATTCCGTTGCAAGACATTGAAAAAGCAGTTGAAATACTTTCACGTGATCAAAAAATTGTATTGGTTTGCCAATACGGAACTCGCTCCAGTGTTGCTGTTGAATATCTTCGTTTAAAACATCAATTCAGAGATGTTGCCCATTTGAAAGGAGGACTTCAGAATTTTATACCCAAAAAATAATGAGTGATTTGCTAAGCTTATACAAAGAGTTCAAAGAACTTGAATCCAAATTCGAAACCGAAACATCAAATCCAGATCTTTCACAAACCATGTCTCTTGAATCAGACATGAAAGAAGCCTACAAAAAATTAAAGCTTGCGATCATTGATGAATTGAGAGTGACAAATGATTTCTACCAGAAAATTCACGAACAAAATATGTTGCTGGTCTCCAACAAATCATTTGAATTAAAAGTAACCAAGACCCGTTACGGGCAGCATGACAAAGCAAAATTCACCACCCGTTTTGAAGGTGGCATTATGTCCAACGGTTATCTTTATTTCAGATCTGTTGAAACCAATGCAGAGTTTACATTTGATTCCTATGCAACAAAATTAATCGGTACAATTGATGAACATGGAGCCACCGAAGTAGAAGAATACGAAACCACAATGGCTTTTCTGAGAAATTTACCCGCATACTATGAAGCCAGAATTAACATGAAGGGCGAGGTACATCTGGAAGTAACAGAAGCCGAACTTTCGGTAGACTCGTCACTGATTGCTTTTGAATTAGCCGGCGATCCTTTTAATCGCAATGAAAAAAAACGCAAACTCTTTTTGAGAAACCGATCTGAAATGAATCGATTGATTTCAGAACGAATTGCAGATCTGGCTAGACTTGCCAAGGGTTGAGTAATTATTTAATGGTCTCATTAAACCCCTTGCACTATTTTTGGTCTGATGATTGATTAACTTTAATCTGAACTTAAAAACTACTCTATGAAATCACTCTTTATTGCGCTGATTGCTTTTGTGAGCCTCTCAGCATTTTCAACTTCTCAGGCAGGTAAAAATCTGACCGTTGTAAATCAAGCCTGGGAAAAATTAGGATCACGCGTGGTTACCATGACTGGCGATCACGATGAAATTTTAGTAACCGCAACAGAAGGGGTTTATACCGCTATTCAATTGCGTATTCTGAAAGCGCCCATTCATTTGCTCAACATCAATATCATTTTTGGAAATGGCGATAATGAAAATATAGTTTTCGATAAATTATTTACAGCAGGATCTGAAACACGTGTGATCGATTTAGTTGGAAATAAACGCATCATTAAAAAAGTAAATCTCAATTACAAATCTGCTCCAACACAAAAAGGCCGCGCAGTAGTTTCACTTTGGGGGAGACATTAATTGAGCGACTAGCCTTTGGCCAGAGGAACAGAATTAATAATTTTTAGATTGCAATTTGATTTTCTTTAAAAACGGATGACTTTGGTTGTCCGTTTTTTTTATCTCCAGAAAGTTTACTTTACAATTATTCTTTTGCTTCCCAACGTTTGACCATGGGCATCAAAAATCAAAACCAAGTACATTCCTTTTCCTAGGTTGGAAATATCCAGTGTATTTTTTTGTGCTCCGAAAATCGATTTTGTCATCGCCACCTTCCCTTCCATGCCAACAATCTGAACAGTTAGATTTTCTTGCTTCCATCTTGTCAAATCAATAATCACCGAATCCGATGCAGGATTTGGAAAGATGCTGTAAATCTCATCTGCACTTTTTACTTCCTGAATTCCGACCGAATTTGTGAGGTAACCAAAAGTATATTGGCCGGCAGCAAATGTGTTCGCAGTGATGTATCCAAATTTATCGGTGTGCGACCCGGTATAACTGATATCGTAATCACCGTGAACTTGCCAGTTGGATTGCGCATCGGGTCTGAACAATAAAACCAAACTATCTTCAATGAAAGGTTGATTGCCCAAATCAACTAACAATTCATGATCCAGAAAACCATTTGAAGTTGTTTTTCCGTTGAATTCAAAACGCATCGTACCGGTTACGTTTTCTAAATCAACACCATGAATATTCCAATAACGCTGCATTGAAATCTGAATATCTTCAGGCACTCCCATCACATCCGGATAAACCCAATTATGTTCAATTCGCACAAAAGCTGAATCAGTAACTGCATCAATGTCCAGACGAATATTTGCATAATCCAATTGAATAAGCCCGGAACTATTTAGTGTAAGTGTTTCAGCTGTTGTTGCGTCATTTATTTTTTCATTGAGATTGACTCCGGCAAAAACAGGATTGATTGGAAGTGTAAATGTGTAAGCTGAATAGTCTCCAGAAAATACAATACTCTCAGTATGCTCATTCCACGACGCATCCATAAACGTAATTTGAAGCGGAACGTTTTGATGATAGGATGCTCCACCCTTTAATTTTTGATCGACAACAATAGTTACCGTGTAGTTGCTTCCGCTAGGCGTAACCTCAAAATTTGTTATTCCAAAATGTGCAAACCCCGGTTGGTAAATCCAAGCCTCAAAAAAATCAGTTACATCGATTCCGCCCAGTGAATTGATGTGCTGCATAAATTGAACACTTGAAATATTTTGTCCGCCAAAATTAGTTTGAATCGATTTCAAGGCCGCCATGAATTGCGCATCGCCCATGTACGAGCGCAGTGTATGCAAAACATCAGCCCCTTTATTATAACTGTGATCACCGTATGTATATTTTATTGGAACAGCATTAAGCGCGTAAAAGCCACTGTCTTTGATATGCGAATAGCGTAAAACATCATAATGATTATCACGCATCAGAGCCATATACTGGTCATAATCATATACCCATTCCGTAAAAAGATGTTCTGAATATTTCGCCATCCCCTCATTGATCCACATTTCTTCAGCGGTCAAACAGGTCACCCAATCACCCCACCAATGATGTGATAATTCATGCGCCATTAAAGTTTCATACGTTAAGCTTCCATTCACTGTGGCGAGCGGATAAGCAATGTTGGTTGCATGTTCCATGGCACCCGAATTAAAAGGCACCATGACATAACCGATGCGCTCCCAATTATACGGACCGTAAAAATTTTCAAAAGCTTCCATGGCATCTGTCAAATGCAGAAAAGAATTTTTTGCGTTGGTGGTATCAGCAGGTTTTGCGGCTAACCAAATTGGAATATTCTGACTTTGTAAAACAGAAAAATAATTTTGTACCACATGGGTATACGAAGAGACTGCAACTGATGCTAAATATGATGGGATTTCAGTTTGCAGATTCCAATGCGTGAGCAAACTATCAGTTCCAACGGTTGCAACACTCAAACGCGTTCCATTGCAATAAGCAGTATTGCCGCCATCCGTTAAAATTTGAAAATCGTACGTTGCACGTTCAACAAAATTGTCAAAACACGGATGCCAGACTCGTCCATAATTATGTGGATCAGATGCAAAGCCAACTCCGAGATTATAATAGTATCCACCGGTCATGTAAAACCCTCCCCAACCAGATGGATCCATTTGTGGTGAACCCTGATAATAGACTGTTAAGCTATCTGTGAGACCTGCATTGATAGTTGATCCAAAATGCGCAACAATTAACGTATCATTGTATGAAAATGCAACAGGGTTGCCATGCATAACAATCGAATCTATATTGAGTTGTAATAAATCCAAACTAATTGAACTCGCATTCATCACGGGTGAAAATTTTACTTCACAATTCCCTTTCAAAATTCCTGAAGTAGCGTTGGTAAAATCAAGATAGATTTCATAGTTCAAAACATCCATCGTATCACTACGCAAACTTTCGTTCCCCGATTTAAATTGCGTTTTAAATTCATGCAAATGCTGATGCCGATCTTGACAATAAGGGCCTTGTGCTAAGGTTGAAAAAGGAAGGCTAATGAGTGTAATTAGAGCAACGAGTAATTTCATGGTAACAGTTTGTCTTACTAAATTACGAAAAATTGGAGAGATGCGTTGAAGATCGTTGTGTTTAGAAAACTCTTCACTCTGGGAACCGTCATCCTGAACTTGATTCAGGATCCCTAAAAGGTTGACGTTAGATTGAAAAAACCGATTGTAATTTTAACTACGGAGATACAGAAAGCACTGAGAGAAAAGATCGAACGTTATTTTCAACAGATTCTGAATCAAGTTCAGAATGACGGTATAAATTATAGGTTTGAAAAATTTAATTTTCACCGCAAAGGCGCAAAGCGCGCAAAGAAAAAAAGGAAATAAATTCATCAAACTGATTACCGATTACCAGATTACCTGTCAACCAATCAACGGAAAACCCATAAACCCATCAACCAAAAACCTATCAACCCCAAAATACCTACCCCGCCAATTCCGACAACTCCAACCAACGCAATTCCTTCTCATCAATTGCACCGTCAACCTCTGCTAAACGAATTGAAAGTTTTGTCATTTCATCACCGGATAAATTACCTGAAAGCATTTTTTCGTTGATCGTTGCTTTTTCTTGTTGAAGCAATTTTATTTCTTTCTCTAATTTTTCGAATTCGATTTTGTCGTTGTACGAAAGCTTCACTTTTGGTTTGGAGCTTTCTTGTTTTTGGGCAATTTCCTGTTGTTTGAATTTTTCTTTTTGTTCTTCCTTATCGCGTTTGTCTTCTTCTTTTAAGTAGTTGCGATAGGCCGTGTAGTTTCCAAAAATATCTTTGATCACACCGTTGCCTTTGAAATAGAAGGTGTGTTCTACTAATTTATCCATGAAGTAACGGTCGTGTGAAACAACAATTAAACAACCCGGGAATTCAATCAAATAATCTTCCAAAACACTTAATACAAAAATGTCCAGGTCGTTTGTTGGCTCATCGAGAATCAAGAAATTCGGATTCTTCATTAGAATGGTCATCAGATAAAGTCTTTTCTTTTCACCACCACTTAATTTTTCAATCATGTTGTAGTGAAGATCTTTGTGAAATAAAAATTTCTCCAAAAACTGCGTTGCCGACATCGTCTTTCCATTTGAAAGCGGAATAAATTCAGCAATCTCTTTAATGGCATCTACCACCCGCTGACCTTCTTTAAACTTCATGCCGTCCTGGTGATAGTATCCAAAAACAACGGTATCTCCTACTTCAATTCTTCCTTTGGTTGGTTGTTGCGTTCCAACAATCATATTCAGCAAAGTCGATTTTCCGGTTCCGTTATTTCCAACGATACCTACTTTTTCTCCACGTTTAAAAATGTAATCAAGATCATTGATGAGTACTTTATCTCCAAATTGTTTACTAACATGATGCAGTTCTACAATTTTAGATCCAAGACGGTTCATCACAACCTCAATATCCAACTTATCTTTTTGAACTTTTTGTGTAGCCGTTTCCTTTAAACCAACAAAAGCATCTGTACGCGCTTTTTGTTTCGTACCGCGGGCTTTAGGTTGTCTGCGAATCCATTCCAACTCGGTGCGCATTAAATTTTTTGCTTTGTCGATGGTCGATTGCAACATCTCTTCACGCTCGGCTTTTTTCTCTAAGTAGTATGAGAAGTTTCCGTTGTAACGATAGAGTGTTTTATCTTCCATTTCGAAAATGGTATTACACACAACCTCTAAAAAATAACGGTCGTGGGTTACCATGATGATGGTTGCTTTTGATTTTGAAAGTTCAGCTTCCAACCATTCAATCATGTCTAAATCTAAATGGTTTGTAGGCTCATCCAGAATCATAATATCCGGTTCGTTGATCAGAATTTTTGCAAGAGCAACACGCTTTTTCTGACCACCAGAAAGTGTTCCGATTTTTTTAGAACGATCGTCAATTTTTAATTGTGCTAAGGTTGTGCTGATCTTCACATCGTAATCCCAGGCACCCGTATTGTTCATCAAATCACTGGCGCGTTCAAATGCGTTGTGATCATCTGGATTGTCCATTGCTTTTTGATAATCGCGGATTGCGCGAGCCTCTTGCGTATCAGCAGATAATACTTCTTCCAGAATAGTTTTTTCCGGATTAAAATTTTCTGCCTGTTGCAAATAATCTACGCGAATGTCATTTCTGAAAACGACGCGACCACTGTCAGCCGCTTCAATTCCACAAACAATTTTGAGCATCGTAGATTTGCCCGTTCCGTTTTTTGCAACGATGGCAACTTTGTCACCACGATCCACGCCAAAAGTCAGATCTTTAAATATAATACGTTCACCAAATGACTTGGTGAGATTTTCAACCGAGAGATAATTCATAAGTAAGTTTAACGAAGTCTGTCAAGCGACTTCACAAGATTTTCGTCACTCTTGATTCCGCGAATGGCCAAAATCAAAAATGGAATGGATGCAAGCATTAAATAAAAACCAATTTCAAGTCCAAAAGTAATAGTTAATTCAGCCGTTTCAGGCAATGTTTTTTTGATGGCAGCCGTTCCAAAATGATAGAAGGCATAAAGGGCTACAACAACTAAGATGTGCAAAACCAAACTTAACCGCGCAAACAAGAGCTGGCGTTTTCTCTTTTTATAAAGCAAGATTGCAGCCGCAGTGAAAAGGGCAAGTGTGATATAAAGTAAATAAACCGGAAATTCTGCAGTTTTTGGATTATCAGCCACGGAACTGAAAACCGTGTATTGAATCAAGCTGTCCTGAGCCGAATTAACTTGTGAGGTAAAAATTAATCCATGCGCGCCAAAATCTGCACTGACTTCAGCGGCATATTCGCCTTCTGAAACGGCGGTCACTGAGAACAGCGGAAACTGAAGCAAAAGCGCAACACACAGAAAAGCAAGCACTAAATAGATGGTTTGAATGCGTTGTATCATAGTAAATCTGAATCGCTATAAAGTTTGCAAATATACAAAGGAAAAGCCGCTGTAACCTAAATCATATCTGCATTTATACTTAGACACATTTAAATATTAATAATTTTTAGGTTAACCCCTTCGTTCCAAAGGCTGAATTGCGTTAATTTTGACCTTTGTCCAAAAGGACGATTACCTGAACAAATACGATGAAAGCGCTTTATTTAAAAGAATTACGGAGTTTTCTTGGATCCATCATCGGCTATATTTTTATTGCCGTTTTTTTGATTCTTAACAGTTTGTTTCTTTGGGTATTTTCATATGAAACCAACATTCTGGAAGGCGGAACAGCTGATTTGAAGCCGTTCTTTGGCATTGCGCCTATTATTTTTATCATTTTGATTCCGGCTATTACAATGCGCTCTTTCTCAGAAGAAAAACGAACCGGAACCATTGAATTGCTTTTTACCAAACCCATTTCTGACCTGACTATTATTCTAACAAAATACTTGGCTGGAGTTACTCTGGTTTTCATTTCAATCTTACCTACGCTTATCTATTACTTCACTGTTCATCATTTAGGTGAGCCGGTTGGTATTGTGGATGATGGCGCAACCATTACTTCTTATTTTGGATTGATGCTGATGGGTGCCAGTTTGGTGGCGGTTGGAATTTTTGCATCGAGCATTACAAATAGTCAAATAGTTTCGTTCATTCTTTCCATGTTCCTGTCCTACTTTTTGTTTTTAGGATTGGATCTTTTGGCGGTTTACAGTCAGTTTGGAGGATTGGATTTGATCATCCGAAATCTGGGCATGATGGAACATTATACAGCTTGTCAAAAAGGTGTACTTGACACACGTGATTTATTCTATTTTCTGAGTTTTATTTTTGTCTTTATTCTTTCGACGAAACTAGTGCTTCAATCTCGCAAATGGTAAAAATGGCAGCGACTCAAAAAAGCAAATCAAAAACAGACGTAATCAACTTTTTAGGCTTGATTGCAATTGTCATTTTATTGAATTACGTATTCTCTTTTTTCTTTGGAAGATTTGATCTAACCGAAGATAAAAGACATTCGCTTTCACCCAACACCATTGCTATGCTGGAAGATGAAAGCCGATTGACAGATCGTATTTTATTCAAAATTTATTTAGAGGGAGATTTGCCGGCGGACATGAAAAAAATCCGCAACGCCATTCAGGAAAAATTGGATGAGTTTATTGTTTATGCAGGTGATAATATTCAATACGAGTTCATCAATCCAGACGGAACTGATGACGAAGAATTCAACATGGCAGTGAAACAATCACTCTATGATAAAGGGCGCGGAATTATTCCGTGTGATTTAGAGATTATCGAATCAGGCGCTGCCGAAATAAAAACAATCTGGCCGGGAGCTGTTGTAGAATATAAAGGAATGACGGTTGATCACATTCAGTTCTTTAACAAACGTACCATTTTTGCACAAGAGAATACACGTGATTTGGCTGATCACACCATCAATAATCTGGAATACATGTTTATCTCGGCAGTGCGCAGAGCAACAGCAGGTGACAAACAAACCGTTTCATTTTTACAAGGCCAGGGGGAGTTAATGCCTATGCAGACCGAGCATATTCGTATGGGGTTGTCACGCTACTACTTAATGAATGATGTGGTAATTAACGGCAGATTGGATGCGTTGGATAACACAGACGCCTTGATTGTTGCAGCACCTACGCAACGTTTCACTGAAAAAGATAAATACGTGATTGATCAGTACATCATGAACGGTGGCAAAGTATTGTGGTTTGTGGATCCGATGTTTGTAGATCGCGATACACTTTTTTATACCGGCGAAACCTACAGCGGCTCTTCTAATCTGAATATTGAAAAAGACATGATTTATAAATACGGCGTGCGAATGAATACGAATCTAATTTTAGATGACGACTGTGCTCCGCTTTATATTCCGGCGCATCCGCTTGGAATTGTTGATTGGTATTATTATCCAAAACTACAGCGTGAAGACCACCCGATCACAAAAAACATTGATCCGGTAAAAGCAGAGTATGCCAGCTCAATTGATTTTGTCAATGAAGAATATCGGGGTATTGAAAAAACGGTTTTACTGAAATCATCTTTCAAATCACTTATTTATAAAGCCCGTGCGCGAGTTAATTACAGTATCATTGATGAAGGTCAGCGACCAAATTTTGACGACGGTGGTCAGGGCGACTATCCGGTAGCGGTTTTACTGGAAGGAATTTTTCCATCTGCGTTCGAAAACAGAATTCCGGAAGCGTTGGCATCAGATCCGGATTTCAAAGCTAAATTCAAAAGTGATTCTACTAAAATGCTAGTAGTTGCAGATGGTGATATCATCCGTAATGAGGTAGATTCAGTTTTAAAGGATGGAAAAATGTCATACCGATCGGCACCTTTGCATGTCGATGTTTATGGAGTGATGAATCCAAACGGAACCCCAAAAAACATTTATGGAAATCGTGATTTTGTTTTGAATGCGATTGATTATATGCTGGACGATTATTCGTTGATTGATGTTCGCACCAAAACAATCACGCTTCGAATTCTGGACACTGAAAAAATTGGGAAAGAAAAAGAATTCTGGCGATTGGTGAATATTCTTGTTCCCTTGTTTTTGATTTCTGTTTTAGGCTTTGTGCAGTTTGTTATTCGTAAGCGAAAATTTGCACGTACTTAATTCATTCTATTGACAAACCGAAACGAAAGTTATTTGTTACTGCGTTGTTTACTTTTGCACTAATAACTTAAAGATGTTGCATTCAAAGCTGTATTCCGTTTTAATCTTCTTCTTGCTTTTGCATACGTCAGGTTTCGTCTATGGATCGTATCAAGAAAAAGACTCTTCAGCTATCGTCTACTACTTTCAAAAAGCATTGCAACAGCCTGAGCAGCGTGATTCATTTGCTCTTCTTGCGGAGTCTATTTCTGAAAACAAAAAATCCGATCAGAAAATACAAGACATTTATCTTTACAACCTTTCCAAATTTTATTTTCAAACTGGCAGATTAGACCAGGCTTTTGATGTCGCCAATCAAGGACTTAATCTCTATAGATTGGCACCACACACTTATTCTGCAGCAAAATTTCACAACTTGTTGGGCTCTGTTTATTCCATGCAAAAAAATTATGAGGATGGAATCAAGCACTATCAATATGCAATCAAAATTCTGGAACTCTCAGGCGATTCGCACACGGTTGCATTAATACAAAATAATATTGCCAATACATTCTTTAGTCTTACCGATTACGAATCAGCTTATAAATATAGTTCACTTGCATATCAAACTTTAAAGGCAGAAAAGGATAGCGTAAATCTCCCTTCTCTGACCGGAATAACCGCGATCTCAGCAATCAAAATTGGCAACATTGAGGAAGGAAGAATGCTTACATCTGAATGTCTTTATATGGCGTTGAAATACGAAAATCGCATTGCAGAAATTATTGGTAACACCTGCCAGGGAGAACTCTACATTATAGAAGAAAAATTTGATTCTGCTGCACTCTCTTTTAGTAAATCCCTTGCCTTGAGTCAACAATATGGGCAAGTTCATCTGGCCATGTTAAACAAAATAAGCTTACTCACTGCGTATGAAAAATTAAAAGACTTTAAACAAGCCATTCGTTTCGGTGAAGAAGCACTTGCTGAAAGTGCTCAGATGGAAAACGAAAACACACTCTACTCCATTCACAAACATCTTGGTTATGCATATTATGGAGACAATCAATATCAGAAAGCGTATGAGCACTTAAATAAAGCGCATGATTTGTACATTAACTATGCCGGACTTCAAAACAAAAAAATCATCAATGATATTTTAATCAAATACGATACTGAAAAAAAAGAGAAAGCAATTACACTTCAAGAACTCGAACTAACTCAAAATGAAATCAAACTGGGCAAACGAAAACTATGGATTATTGGTTTGACTTTTAGTTTAATTATTTTAGCGATTTCGTATCTCTTCTACATTCGTTTACAACGACAAAAACTCATTCGTTCAAAGGAAGACCAGGCCAAAAAAAGTTTGATGGCCTCTATTGATGGTGAAGAGAAAGAGCGCGCACGCTTTGCCTCAGAACTACATGACGGCGTTGCTTCTTCGATCACCGCAATAAAAATGCAATTGGAAAATCACAGCAAAAAAGAATCAATTCCTCTCAACCATCTGATTGATCAATTAGCACAACTGCATGAAGAGACACGTCGAATTTCACACAACTTGATGCCGTTATCATTAAGCAAGCGTTCGCTGGAAAAAGCGCTGGAAAATTATTGCCAGGAAAATTCCACAGACAAATTAAAAATTCATTTCGCAAATAATGGAGAACCAATTTCAGAAATCTCACAAACTGACCAGCTTATTATTTTCAGAGCAATTCAAGAGTTGATTCAAAACGTTCAGAAACATGCTGCCTCCGCTATCTGTCACGTTCAAATTTCAAGTGATCCATCACATTATATTTTTTCTGTAGAAGATGAAGGAACAGGCTTTAATAAAGATCAGATTGAAAATAATTCTGGTTTAAAAAGTCTTGAAAATAGAATAGAGTCGATTGGCGGTTTTATGGAATTTGATACTGAAAATAATCGCGGATCATTAATATGTATCTATCTAAAAAAGTGATATGAATATCTTATTGGCAGATGATCACCCTTTAGTTTTAGACGGCCTCAAAAGTGCTATTGAACGCAAATTCAAGGATGCTGCTTTGTATACTGCGCTGCGCGCCACAGAGCTATATGATCATCTCAAAAATCAAGAAATTGATATTCTTTTTCAAGACATAAAATTTGGAGAAACACATGCCCGTGACATTTTGAAAGACCTCAAGTTGAATTATCCCAAGCTAAAAATTATCATGCTCACAAGTTTGGCGGATACATCTTCTATTCAACAATTTTTACAACGCGCAGACGGGTATATCATCAAATCAGAATCCATTGATATTATTTTTGAAGCAATAGAAGCAGTGCAATTGGGCGAACGATATTTAAGTCCTGAAGTAAAACGAAAACTAGCGCAACTTCATCCAACGTCTGAAATCATATTAACGCGTCGTGAGCAAGATGTACTTGCCCTTATTTTGAAAGCAAAATCAATAAAAGAAATTGCGCAGGATTTAGGTATCTCTGAAAAAACAGTTGAGATGCACCGGGGCAATTTATTTGCGAAACTAGAAGTTAAAAACGTATCTGGCTTAGTTCAAAAAGCCATTGCACTTAATTTAATTGAGGAATAAAAAGTTCTTCATTTTTTCCATTACAGGGATATCCCTATACCTAATCAGTTAATTTTGCAACACCTTTGTATCATTAACATTAATATTCATCTGAAAATTTTACAAAAATGAAAACGAAATTATTGATTCTGGGGGTTGGTGCAATGCTGATTTTAGCAAGCTGTAAAAAAGAAGGTTGCACGGATGAAAAAGCTGAAAACTACAGTAAAAAAGCAAAGACAGATGACGGATCATGTGTTTATGCAGATGGAGTTATCACACAAGAAATAACTGAAAATATTACAACGGCAACTGTTATTGGCGACAAAACAATTAAAATTTGCGGCGACATTTATATCAGTGCTGGTTTGACGCTTTCACCCGGCGCAACTGTAATTATGTGTGCAGGCGCTTCAATTCATGTTGAGGAAACTGGATTTATATCAGCGGTAGGAACAGCAACAAATCCAATCGTTATTAAAGGAGAAACCGAAACAAAAGGTTTCTGGGAAGGCATTGCAATCTACTCAAACAATCCAAACAATAAATTTACTTACGTGACTATAAAAGATGCCGGGACTTATTGGGGTTGGGAATATGCGAATGTTTATTTAGGTGACAACGCAAAACTAGAAATGAAAAACACAACGTTATCAAACAGTGACAATACTGGTTTGTATGTAAGCGAATCCGCAACACTGGTTGGTTTTGCTCAAAACACCTTTGCAACTAGTATTACTGGTTTAAACATATCTGCAAAACAAGTGCACATGTTAGATGCGCTTTCAACTTACAACTCTTCGAATACAAATGATTTTATTTTTGTTCGTTCAGGTACCATCACAACAGAAGTTACATGGCCAGCTCTTTCAACACCTCTTTTAGTAAATGATGTCACCGTTACAGGCGGACTTACATTAAATGCAGGTGTGGATATTTTGGTTGAAGCAAATGGAAGCTTTGTTATTGAATCCACCGGCTATTTTAAATCAATGGGCACAAGCACAAATTTTGTAAACATTCACGGTCGATACAACACGTCTGCTTTTTGGGATGGAATACTGATTGACTCAAATAATCCCAACAATGTTTTCACTTACACGATGATCTCTGATGGCGGTGCTTATTGGGGATATGAGTATGCAAATATTAAATTAAATGGAAGTCTGAGTTTAGATTTTAGTGAAGTCAAAAATGCAAATAGTTATGGAATGGTGGTAGCCAACGGTGCAACCATCACTACTTCTGGGGTTGTGCAAACAACTGCGGCGGGCGTAACTAGCAATAATAGTTTCCCGCTTAACGGATCTGGCCCGGATGCAGATTGTACCGGAGGCTGTACTGTACTCTTCTTATAACTCTTTTCTATGCTTTCAATAAAAAGGTGCAACGATGTTGTGCCTTTTTATTTTTGCAAAAAACGTAATCGCCGATTTTTAGATTACAGTAAGTACCAAACCATTTCTGTTTCCGCATCGTTAAAAGATGTATGCGACTACTAAAAATTACTTTGGTGTTCATTGTATTTCAAAATCCCGGATTTTGTCAGGAAGAATCATTTCGAAAAAACACCATTTCAGTTGAAAGCGGAATCTGGAGCAGAGGACTTGTTGGATTAAGTTATTCGAGAAATTTTTTGAAGACTAACTTTCTCTTTGTGTCTGCTGACGCCTTTGCAGGAATTGGTAGCAGTGGATACTATTATGGATTGAATACAACGTTCAATTTTGGACGTGACGAATTGTTTTTCACAACAGGCATTGATGTAAAAAGATGCGAAATTCAATACTCAGAAACTTTAATTTTTGGTGATTATTATTTTAAAGGTTTCGCATACAATCCGTTCATTGGTCTTAATCTTTATACTCCCGCAGGACTGTCGATAAAAACCCGGGCAGGCTTCATGCCCATTTATAAAAATCGCAACTACGACGGTTTTTTTCCAACAGCTGGTATTTCCCTTGGATACAGTTTTTAATCAAACACTCTATAGTTTCTCTGGCCAACCAATCAAATACATAATCTTGCCCCCACGGCCATTATCCGCTTTTGCAGATTTCCAGGTATAGTTATTTTCAGGAATTTCTGAAACGAGTTCGTTCAAATCATTTGGATTGTATAATTTGAACAGCGCCAGAAAACCATCTAACATAGTCACGATTGGCAGAACTGGAATAAGATAGGTAAAGATTAAACGCGTCACACGAAATGGTTTTACCAAAGGCGCACTGAGAATTACAGCCAAGGGAACAAAAACGGTCATTCCTACAACTTGCCAAAGACTGTCATTATTACCTTCAACAACTACCACCGCATTTCTGCTTTTAGCAATTTCGCTCAAATAATTTCTGGCGACATCGGGCTTCAACTTATGAAATGAATTTACAAAAAGGTAGAGTCCCGAATTTGATGTATTGAACTGTTGAATGGGCAGATTGATGATTTCTGGCTTTTCTGAAATCAGATCTTTTACTGTTTCAAATCCGGCGCCAATTTGACTGTCGATGTTGATGATACGATGCGCAGGTACATGTTGTAACCCTTCAGAAATGACCGGCAAAAAAGGTTTGGCCGCGTTTACCTTGCCCACAAACCAGGTCATAAACTCAAACATATCTCTTTTCAAAAATTGAGGGTACCAGTTTTGATGGCTGAACTGAAAAACTTGTTTACGTTTCATAGCGTCAGTTTTAAATTAAATTGTATTTTTAGACCAAATGTACTAATTTTTTAGACCACCTGTACTAATTATGAAAAAAACAAAAGAATCGTTACTGAAAGTAGCTCAGCGTTTGTTCACCAAACAGGGTGTTGCCGAGGTATCTTTGCGGTCAATTGCGGCCGAAGCAGGAATCAGTCACAGCAACCTGATCTATCATTACCCGACTAAGAATGATTTGATCATTGCGCTTCATAACGAGCTATTGGCAAATGCCATTGCACTAAATCAAAAAGTAAAAGTTGCAGTCAATCCCATTGAAGGACTTTTTCTGAGTACTGAAGCCGGATTCAGAATTCTTTATGAATTTCGTTTTCTGATGCTGGATCTGAATTACATTCTGCGAGCCAATAAATCATTGCTCAAAACATTCCGCGATCTGGAAAAAGTGCGCGCAGGCATGTACCAGGCCGAGATCAAAAAAGCTGTAGATCTCAAACTCATGCGCAACGAGCTTTACACCGGTGAATTTGATGAACTGATTGTACGCATCAAAATTTTTAGTGAAGCATGGATTCCATCATCCGAAATTTACGATTCAGGCCCGGTCGAAAAAATAATTCAAAAGTATACACAGCTTTTTATGGGATTCTTTTTCCCTTATCTCACAGAAAAAGGGAGAAAACTATTTGAGAAACAAAAATGAAAGACCTTATAGCTCCATTCGATACAAATCAAATCCAATTGCCCAATACTCTTTGACAACCTCTTTTATTTTGAAGCCAGATTTTTCGTAAAACGGATAAGCCAATTGTGAAGTTCTAACCGTAATGCGTTTTACATTATCCATTTTCTTAAGCAAATCCAGACGGTGTTTCAGAAGCTTTGTTCCGATTGATTTTCGTTGAAAATCTGGGTGTAATAAATCCCAACTGATTTTAGCATGGCGCTGATCCTCTGAAAAATTAATACCACCACTGCCCACAATTTTATGATCCACTTCGATCACAAAATAAAGTTCGATTTCATTTTCAAGGTAATAAAGTAGATCCTTCTCTTCCTCCGGTGAAAAAAATTCTGGGGTATTTAGTTGTAACAAATTCAGAATCGATTCTTTGTCTTGACTCGTGTATTCCCGAATCGTTATGTTTCCAATCATGGCCGTTCTTTTAAATCCACTAAATCAAACTGAATTACTTGATCTGTATGATTTAATAGCAGCATCGAGTCGGTAAATGAATTTCCCCGAAAGGTGACCGTTGAAATACCTTTATAAGGCAATTTAATTTTTTTTAGATTGTTCATTTCAATCAAAACACCCCCACCTTCTTCAGGAATAAAAATAAATTTTCCATCGAGTGAATCCATGATATAATTTTTCAATTCAAAATCAAGATAGAGTCCGTGTTTAAAAAAATTAAGTGTCTGATTAACTCCATCCATCCAAAGCTCAGCCACGTTTAACATACGGCCGTTGTTGGGCTCGTCGTAACCGGTGATTTTTAATTCAACGTTATGAAATTGAGATTTGAAACTTTGCATGCTAAAAAAGTTGTTATGCTTTTTTTCTAAAATCTTTCCATGAAAAAAGAAGCATAAACAACATGATGCCTGGTAAAATTTCATGATTAAGGGAAAGCGGGGCACCCGGAGAAAGTTCAAAAATTACTTCTTCCAAATTACTCACAGCCAGCACCGGAATTATTAACGCTATGCAAATAAAACTCAGAAAAAGTGCCCAGCGTTTTAGCTTGAGCATAAAGAGGCCACCTAGAATAGAAAGTAAAGTCAGCGCTAAAACGAGCATTAACGAAATGAGCACTCCTAAATTGTGCAAAGCACCAAACTCGCTTCTATCTAACGGTGCATGCATGGCTCTATAAGATAATATGAGATTCAGTAATGCAAATACAAGTATTAGAACCGCATTTGCGATTGTAATCTTTGAAGGTTTTTTTGATTGTGGATTAGGTTCCATAGTACATCTGATTTGCGATTAAATCAAAACTACGTAAAGTCCAGAGAGAAAGCAAATAAAACGAATTCTAGTTCATTTCAGTTCACAAAAAAATCATACGTCGCTTTCGAAATTTTAGCAACCAGATCCTCTGAAGCTTCATATTCTTCGTTCGCATTGCAGATAAAAACAGAGAGTATTAAATGAGTGCCATCTGGAAGCATGATGATTCCAACATCGTTGACAACTTTGTTTCCGCTGCCCGTTTTGTGTGCGGTGATTGTATTTTTTGGCAAACGTCCTTTGATTCTTTTTTCACCGGTTGACGTTTCAATCAGCTGACGCATTAAAATTTTTGTGCTTTTTTCTGAAATTAATTTCCCCAGGTAAAAATCTTCCAGCATCTGGATTAATTCAAAAGGCTGACACCAGTTTGCTTGTTGCGATGAATCTCCACCAAGGTGCATTTCAGCTTCAGTCGTTTCAATGGCGATATTCAGATATCCCCAATCGCGCATTTGTTTTTCAATTTCTTTGGGACCACCCAATAGATTAAATAAAATATCACAGGTGTTATTATCACTTTTAGAAACGGTGTAGCTAAGCAATTGTTCAATGGTCAGATCTACATTTCCATTCGGATATTCTTTTGCCAGCGGACTCCAAGTATTCAAGTGCAAATCTTCCTTTGTAATATTAATTTTTTGGTCGATAGCAAATTTCCCCAAATCAACTTCCTTTAAAATGGCAAGCGCCAGCGGAAATTTGTAGACGCTCAGCATCGGATAATGAAACGAATTGTTGATCGTCAGTGTATCACCGGATTCCAAATGCTTCACACCAACACCAACCTGTGCATCAAAGCGACCAATTAATTGATTCAAATCAGAACGAAGATTTTCCAACACACGTATTTTTGTTTGCGTAAAACTTGCATCAGACAAAAACCACAGACCAATAAAGAGTACAATTTTTTCTAATCTCATTTTTTTAATTCGGCCATGTCGGCTTCTATTATTGATTGAATTTCTTTCAAATATTTTTTTGTGTATTGCCCGTCTGTAAGTGTCAGGGCACCAGCCGTTATAGGATGATACACCGTTGCTGCTGACCATAATTCACCACGTATGATGAAAGCCCATTTAACACCGGTATCCGTTGTAGACGCCTCAGTTAATTGTTGCTTACCAATTGAATCCAAATAAATGGTGAGTCCAAAATGATCATGACCTTCATAATCTTTACCAGCTTTTTCAACATCGACCGACACAAAACGATCCAGCGCAATGATAGGCTCTACATTGATATAGTAGCTGTCCTGATCTCTTTCAGAGTACAATTCGTGATCTGTTTTTTCTGAAGAGATTCCGTAAATGCCCGTCGGTAAAACATGATTGGACTCATTATCTGCACTATTGTAAAAACTGTTGAATGCGACAGTTTGTAAAGTCAACACTAAAAGAAATACACCATTGAAATACATCGTGGTAAAAAGGTTTTATGTATGTCAAATTTAGATAAAAAAGTCATCAAGCATGATAATTCCCTTCTGTTTGTCAGGTACTCATAACGACATCTTCAACTAAAATTCTTTACAGCAGAATAAATGGATTGCCATGTTTTTCTATGACCGGAAGCGGAGGAAAAAGGCAGAAGTTGAACATTAATTCATGCGTACCTTTTCCATACGTGTTTAAAGGGTTGGTCATGATGTCAAATGAATAACCAATTTTCATCATGTTCTTACTGACTTTGTAGGAAGGTGAAAATGCATAACCTACATTAAGCGCAATGGCATCTTTTAACCGATACGAAAAACCGCCCCACAAAAAGGAGTAATTGGTCAGCCAAAAATCAACTGAAGCATTAACATCAAAAATCATTGTAGCGCCATCCGACTTGATTAAAACACTTGGCTTTAAGTCGACCTGCTTTTTATAGGGTAATTTAAAATTATATCCAGCCAAAACATAATAGTGTCTTGCAACAGCATAGTTTATATTTTTCAATGTTGGCGGAGCTACATGCGTTGTCGAAAGGCCAACATAATATGGATGTGTTGTGCCGTGCCAGTGTAAACCTAAATTTACATCAAAACCGGTTCCTGCAATTGCCAGCGGCAAATTGGGGTCATCCCAGGTTTGTGGTGGAATCCAATTTGGAGAAAATCCAACATTAATAATTCCTAATCCAATTCCTCCGCTTAGTACTCCAACATTTGTTCTAAAATGATAAGCCGCATTTAGTGTTGCCGTGTTGTTGCGCTGAAATCCAATTGCGTCATTGGTCAATGAAATTCCGAGCCCTAAATTTTGTTGTGGAAAATTTCCTTGCAGATTTAGCAGGGTTGTATTTGGAGCACGTTCAACTCTGTCCCATTGGTTTCTGTAAATAAGAGTCGCACAATACCCGCTGAATCCAGTCGTCGCTGGATTGTAAGACATTTTATCAAACATGTAATGCGTGAATTGTTTGTCTTGTTGTGCAAATGAAAAGTGAATTGCAAAAAAACAAATCAAAAAAGATAGCCCTTTATTCATAAGTGGTTTTTTTATGTTCTATAGGATATATGTTGTGATTTTTGAAAGGTAACCTTCGGTGTTAAAAATGTTTCTCTGTAGTTCTTCAAGAATAAATCTGTTCAATGCGCTGATAGCATGCTAATGCAGCCTTCAGTAGAACAAAATTTTGGCCTATCCATGTACCCAATAGTCGTAATTCTTTCACCCAAATCACTTATCTTTGCCACTCCAGCTTTTCACTATGACCATAGATCAAATCAAACAAGATATCATCAACGGAATTCCAAAAACAATTCCCGCAAAAAAGGAGTATGAATTAAATATCAATCATGCACCAAAACGCAAAGACATTTTAAGCAAAGAAGAAAAAAAACTGGCGCTCAAAAATGCGTTGCGCTATTTTCCAAAAGAACAGCACAAAGAATTAGCTGCAGATTTTGCCGAAGAATTAAAAATATACGGTCGCATTTACATGTATCGCTATCGTCCGGATTATAAAATGTACGCTCGTCCAATTTCAGAATATCCTGGAAAATGTGAGCAGGCCAAGGCCATCATGGTGATGATTCAAAATAATTTGGATTATGCGGTTGCACAACATCCGCATGAATTAATTACCTACGGCGGCAACGGTGCTGTTTTTCAAAACTGGGCGCAGTATCGTTTGACCATGCAATATCTTTCAGAGATGACAGATGAACAAACTTTAGTCATGTACAGCGGTCACCCGATGGGATTATTTCCATCACACAAAGATGCTCCGCGTGTTGTGGTTACAAATGGTATGGTAATTCCAAATTATTCCAAACCGGATGATTGGGAAAAAATGAATGCATTGGGAGTAAGTCAGTATGGCCAGATGACCGCCGGATCGTATATGTATATTGGTCCGCAAGGCATAGTGCACGGAACTACGATTACAGTTTTAAACGCATGTCGTAAAATAAAAGGTGATGGAAAAACCGCCGGTAAACTTTTTGTAACTGCCGGCTTGGGTGGCATGAGCGGTGCGCAACCAAAGGCTGGAAACATTGCAGGCGTTGTTTCGGTAACGGCAGAAGTGAACCCAAAAGCAACACAAACACGTCACTCACAAGGTTGGGTAGATGAAGTAATTTCAGATCTGGATGCACTTTGTGCACGAGTGAAAAAAGCAAAAGAGAATAAAGAAATTGTTTCGATTGCTTATCAGGGAAATGTAGTTGATGTGTGGGAAAAATTTGATCAGGAAAATATTTTTATTGATTTGGGATCTGATCAAACATCATTGCACAATCCATGGGCGGGTGGTTATTATCCGGTTGGATTGTCATTTGAAGAATCCAATGAAATGATGGCAAAAAATCCTGAAAAATTCAAAGAAAAAATTCAAGAGACATTGCGCAGACATGCAGCCGCCGTGAATAAACACACCGCAAAAGGAACTTACTTTTTTGATTATGGAAATGCATTTTTGTTAGAAGCAAGTCGTGCAGGTGCAGATGTAATGGCAGAAAATAAAATTGATTTTAAATATCCATCGTACGTGCAAGATATCATGGGACCGATGTGTTTTGATTTTGGATTTGGACCGTTCAGATGGGTATGTGCATCCGGCAAAGCAGAAGATTTAAAATTGACAGATGAAATTGCATGTGAAGTTTTAGAAGAGATCCGAAAAAATTCTCCTGCTGAAATTCAACAGCAAATGGCAGACAATATTACCTGGATTAAAGGCGCTCAAGAAAATAAATTAGTAGTTGGATCACAAGCGCGCATTTTATATGCAGATGCTGAAGGTCGCATTAAAATTGCAGCAGCATTTAACAAAGCAATTAAAGAAGGAAAAATTGGTCCTGTAGTTTTAGGAAGAGATCATCACGATGTTTCCGGAACCGATTCACCTTTCAGAGAAACTTCAAATATTTATGACGGTTCAAAATACACGGCAGACATGGCCATTCACAATGTGATTGGAGATGGTTTCCGCGGCGCAACTTGGATCTCTATTCACAACGGCGGCGGTGTCGGTTGGGGTGAAGTCATTAACGGTGGATTTGGAATGTTGTTGGATGGTTCAGACGATTCAGATCGCAGATTAAAAATGATGTTGCATTGGGATGTCAACAACGGAATCGCAAGAAGAAGTTGGGCACGAAATGAAGGCGCGATGTTTGCGATTAAGCGCGAAATGGAACGCACTCCGAATTTGAAAGTGACGCTGCCTAATTTGGTGGATGATTCGGTTGTGGATTTGTTTTAGGTTGAATGTATTACGCGGACTAACTGTTTATTCGATTGATGAAATTCCTTTTATCTTTAACCGAAATTCACTTAGCCCGATTTATGAAAACAAAAATTCTTGCTGTAAAATTCCGTTTACCACTTTCGTTTTTTCGAATCTTTACGCACAGACAGTCACAATCCCTGATCCGGAATTTGTAATCTATCTACAAGCGAATTATCCAGCTTGTATGACTGGTGACCAACTAGAAACGAGTTGTCCGGATATAATTAACGCAACAGAAATTTATCTCCCAAATACTGTGACTGATTTATTTGGAATTCAATTTTTCCTAAATGCCAGCCTCCTTGAAACAAATGGCGCAGTGACAAACATTATAGATTTTCCTCCAAGTCTGGGAACACTTAACATTGCCAATGCCACGCTGTCTGTTTTACCGGACTTTCCTCCTACACTGATTAACCTTTACGTGGCAAACATGTCTCAATTAATTAGTCTTCCTGCGTTACCACCAGGAATGGGTAACTTGATCATTAATGACTGCTCCGCGCTAGAGGAAATCCCTGATTTATCCGGAGGAATGATCTTTGCAAGTATTATGAATTGCCCACAGATTGATTCAATCCCCGCCTTACCGGCTAATATGACAACTTTTGAAATAAGCAATAGTCCATTGGTAGATGAAATACCAAGTCTTCCGCCTAATCTGGGAGAACTATTTGTTGAATTTCTACCCCTGGTTAACAGTATTCCAGATTTACCTCCGTCGCTTTTTGAATTTTGGTGCGTGTCAAATGACTTGTATACTCTCCCAGATTTTCACGAAGGACTACAGTATGCTGTTTTCTACGGTAATCCAAATCTTAAATGTCTTCCAGTACTCCCCCAAAGTTTGCTTCCAGATGTGTTTTCGGGAATGGAAATAAATCTTACTCAGACGCAAATAACCTGTTTGCCTAATATACCACCAGCGCTTGATCCAACAGGGCTTGAAATCTGTTTGGACAATGACCTTATCAACAATCCAAATGCATGTGACGCTTATGCCGGAATGATTGAGATTAATAGTGAAACGATAAGTGTTTATCCAAATCCCTCAGAAAGTATTGTCTATTTTGCCTTACCTGAAATCGAGTCTTCAGAAACTATTACGATTGAAATTATTTCTATCACCGGTGAAAAAATAATAGAAACAACACAATCCAATCTGGAAATAAATCAAGTTAATCTGCAAGATTTTACTGAAGGTATTTACATTTTAAAAGTTTCGACCGCTGATGCAAATTACGTACAGCGCATTTCGAAATGCAATTAACAAAAGGTTGCGAGACAAGCTCACTGAAACAAAAAACCTCAGCTAGCGGTTTTTTTTTCTAAAGATTTAAAGTTTAATACCGCGCTACACGTTTATCCTGCTCCTTCTTGACAAAATCACTCATTGCAATAAAAGGTTCAGTAGGTGTTTTTTTGAGGAATGTTTTTTTCTCTGCAATCATTACTTTGAATTCGCAGAATGGTTCGCGGTGACATCCTTCAGCATTGTAGATGGTTCCATAAGCTACTTCAGAATTTGATTTATCACTTTGGTTAAATGAGAAACCACTTGGACAACGGCTATATGATTTTTCAGGATTAAATCCAGTTAATGCACTTAACTCTTTATAAACTACTTTATGCATGTGATTATTCAAATTGAATTCAGCATCACTTAATGCCTTTTCAGAATTTGCATAAAACATAAATGAGAACAGGGTGACTACACCCAAACTCAGCACAATCAAACTCAACGACTTTTTCATAGCATTCAATTTTTTAGTTAGGATTTTGAGCGTAAGCAGCACGTTTGTGCTTTTGTTGAATCGCAAAAATCATGCCCTCTGCAACCAACAGGTTCAACATCCAGCTCAGCCAGGCTGTTGACACCGTAATTAAATCTTCATTATCTAAAATAAAAAGGGAAAACAATGGCACCAACAATCGCAAGGTAACCGCTGCAAACGAAAGTGCATAGCTTCGCATCATCCACATTTTATGTTCTTCAATTTTTCGTTGTTTAATTTTTATAACAGCCATTAACGTCGTTACAAACCATAGAATGCTCATTATCGAAAAAGCAACAGTTGACCATAAACCTCCTTCAGCATAAAAGGCCATGATGAGTCCGGTAGGTGCCGCCAATAAAAGGATTGAATAAGCGTAAATTTTTCCGCCCAGTTTGTGCCAATTGAGAAATTTAGTGCGGAATGATTTCAAAAATTGAAAAGGACCAACTAAAATCACCAGCATACCAGAAATAACATGAATGTAAAAAGTGGGGCGCCAGATTGAGTCATTGACAATATCTTGCTTCACCAAAAGAAAATTCACATCTGACTTAAATGAAAGATACGATGCCGTGATGACGAATAATATCATCGCAAGCATTGCCATCAGCAACCAGATTGAAAATTGAATTCGTTGAATCATTCTTGCCATTAGATACAAGTTAAATCAAAATAGGTTCAGTCAAAAATGGATTAAGATTATTTAACGAACCTATTGACAAGGCTAAGAAACAAAAAAGTCCCGGCTTAGCCGAGACTCTTTCTTATCTGCAAGTATTCAATTATTATTTGACGATTTCAAACTCAGGTCTGATTTCTGTAGCTTCTTTCGATGCTTCAAATTGTTTCAATGCATTTTCCAACCATCCTTTAAAAACAGCCGGATCATTGTGCGTTTGATAATTTGCTTTACCTGAAATATTATTCTCGTTGTGATCCAGGACAACATACATTGGCTGCGTTACTTCTTTGTAGCGTGAGATCTGCATGTCCATCCATTTATCTCCAATGGTTTTCATTTTCTTTCCATTTGACATTGGCTTACCAATATCTTCAGCAGGTAATTCACCTCTGTCATCTACGTAGAGTGACGCAATGATAAATTTATCAGCCATTATTGGAGCGACAGATTCATGTGCCCAAACACTTTCTTCCATACGCCGGCAATTTACACATGCCCAACCTGTGAAGTCAATCAACAAAGGTTTTCCAACTTCTTTCGCATAAGCAAGAGCTTCGTAATAATCGCGCACCGTATTAATTCCATGGCCATGCGGATGCGTTGACGCCGGCCAACCGTCTTCCACTTCGGGTGCTTTACCGTGTATACCATAAGGCGATTCAGCATAAGTCAGCGGTGGTGGAAATCCTGAAATCCATTTCAAAGGAGCTCCGAATAATCCCGGAATTAAATAGATCACAAAACACACTACAAGCATTCCCAGCATGCCTCTTCCAACTGAAAGTTTTTTCACCTCATCATCATGTGGCAATTGAATCTTTCCAAATAAATAAATTGCGAGTACCAGAAAAATTCCAATCCACAGTGCCAGGAACATTTCACGCTCAAGTAAGTGCCATTGTTTTACCAAGTCTGCATTCGATAAAAATTTCAATGCAAAAGCCAATTCTAAAAGTCCTAAGGTCACTTTCACCGTATTTAACCAACCACCTGATTGCGGCATTGAGTTTAACCAACCCGGGAAAGCAGCAAATAATCCAAACGGTAAAGCAAGTGCTGTAGAAAATCCTAACATCGCTACAATTGGACCAATCAAACCTCCTTGTGCAGATTCCACTAATACACTTCCTACAATTGGACCCGTGCATGAAAATGAAACTAAAGCCAATGTGAAAGCCATAAAAAAGATTCCGATTAATCCACCTTTATCAGCTTGCTTATCTGCTTTATTCACCCACGATGAAGGCAGACGAATTTCAAATGCACCTAAAAATGCAAAAGCAAAAATCACAAACAAGGCAAAAAATGCAATGTTAACCCATGGGTTTGTTGCCATATCATTCAGCGCAGTTGCACCAAATACCGAAGCGACAATCACACCTAATAAAACATAAATCAAGACGATTGAAATGGAATAAATACTTGCCTTTTTGATTCCTTCGCTTTTAGTTTTTGACTGCTTCGTAAAGAATGTAACTGTCATTGGAATCATTGGAAACACACACGGTGTAAAGAGTGCAATGAATCCACCCGCAAATGCAAGAATAAAAATTACCCACAATGATTTCGAACGTGATTCATCTTTGTTGTCAATAGATTGATTTAATTCGAAAGTAAGTGGAACGGATTGGATTGTTTTAAAATCATTCTCACAGCCCATCAGAAAAATATCCAGATTAGCTTGTAGAGAAGGTAAATCAAGTGTGTCCTTTAGCGTAACTTCTTGTTTGATGATTACATTCTTCTTATACCCTTTTGTTTCTCCATATTGCACTGGATTTGATGCTGTGATCACAAAAGGTTTTGAACTTTCAATTTTTCCGTTTTCAAGAAGTGTAAAAGCAGATTTCAGCCCGTTTGGATTATCAAACGCATACATCGTAAAAATGGAATCAATCTCCAGCGCAACAGAAAGTGAAAACACTTTTGCATCTACCTTAGTTGCATTAAACACTTTTACTTTAACCGGATCAAAAATTTCTGAGTAGGAGAATCCCTCACAAGTTCCGGCAATTTCTGATATCCAGCCAGCTGCAGTTGAAGAGGCGACAGTAGCCGTATCAGTTGTTGCAATTTGATCTGGAGCTTCAGCGCTTGCAAGTCCTTTAATAGTTAATTCAATTTCTCTTTCTTCTGGTGGAAAACAAGCTGTTTTACACGCCATGAAATTGTAGAGGATTTTTAATTTAAAATCTTCCTGAGATTTGATTTTGATTTTTTGCTTGAATACTGCTTTTTTACCGGTGAAATAACGCTCAGGAAAACCTTCCAGTACATGCTCTTCACTTGCGCTCTCTGTTGTTTTCCCTATTAATTGATAAGCTTTGGAAGGCTCATACACAAATGAAGTAGGAACATTAATAGCACCTTTTGGTTGTACTTGAGTATAGATATGCCAGCCATCTTTCTGGTCAACAGAAATTACAATCGTCGCTTCATCTCCGTTATATTCAACATCAAAGTTCCATTTGATAACCACATCCACCGATCCAGGCATTTCATCCTGAGCTGCATCCGGAACCACATTATTAACAGCGGAAGGACCATCTGTATTTGAATTCAGAACAATCAA
>JADJEU010000021.1 GCA_016709005.1 Crocinitomicaceae bacterium
TACGGGTGAAAACCCCGAAATGGGCACATGGTGGGCGTAGTAGCTGCAGGTAAGGATAAAACCGCCAAAGTATGCAATCAATTTAATCTGGATTGGTGAACTCAAGCTGCAGAGTAATAAACACAGCACCAGAAGGGAACTGGTTTAATAAATAGCTGGGGTACGATAATTTAGGGGCGACCAGCAAAGTCAAAGACGAAGACTGCTTTAAACAGATGCAAGTATTTTTTATGATTTTCCCTCCTTATCTCTGAAGGGGGGTAAGGGGGGAAGGTCTTAGACTTCAGAGCAGCATTACCATCTTCAAGCATTATTTGAATTCATCCATGCAGATTACGGTTCAGAGCCCAACAAAAATCCGAACAATTATTTTAAATAATATCTATTATTAGAATAATCTTAAGCTACTATTATATATAGTAATAGTAAAATGCAAGATTGGAGATTAGAAATCAGACAAAAGATAATCTTGCGGAATCCACAAAACATTGTGTTCAAGAATGAGATTAGAGCGAAATAAAAAACTTAAGCTCTTGTTGTCGGTCAAATCACAAGCACGTATTCATCTGTGCCATACTCCGATAAAGTCACGTAAATATCACCTGGTCCGCTGATTTGAGCGAAATCATTTCCTCATCAAGTCATGCCAAATAAAATCTTCGAATTCAATTTTTGAAATCTCTGTTCCAGTTCTTGAAATGTGCCTTTTCAATCTGTTGCATTTTATCGAGAACCCAAAATTGCAACGGACAGTTGCTCTCGCTGTAATGAGTTCGTGAGTAAATAGGAAAGTTATCAATTAGCTTTATGATAGCTTCTGCTGTGCCAAATGAGACACGACCATAATCGCCTAAAAGATAGCTGGATAAAAAATTGATGGAGAGATTTCGTTGCGAATATCTTTCTGACATCTGGGTTAAGTAATTATCAGCAGCAAAGCATCTGCCAAAATATCCATATTTCAAAGTATTAAATGTACTCGGAAAATACTTTTCAAGAAGCTCATAAGGTATTGTAGAGACCAACGGTATTTGTGACCTTTATCGGGCACACATGCAAATAAAGATGGTAGGCATGATGCTCTCAAAAAAATAAACCTGACTAAACAACATCTAATTCAAAATAAAACACATTTAATTGGACCAGCTTGTACCTTCATTTGACATTCAAGTACTTCTCCTTCCAGAAGACACAATTGCTCCGTCAAAATATCTCTTTCGACTTGAATCAAAACTCCTCCTCGCTTGTAATCAAAAGCATTCTTAGTGCTGCCATTTTGGTCTTGTCACTTGTTGATTTGCAATGTATAATTGTACTTATCTTTTTACGAATCGAAAATACACATCAAGCGTTTTCGTAAGTTTAAAATACCAGGGATACCGTTCCATATTCCTATAACAAATGAGCTCTTAAAATCCACAACCCAAATTTTCTTTGAGGAAAATCGCATTGATTCTTTGCAGGAAGTGCAACATGAAATTCATTAAGCTCATCACGCAGTTCATTGATTCGTTTCCAAAATCACTTCTGTCTGAAAGTTTCATTAGCTCCTGTACAAGCGCAATAAATTCATCAATTTGAAGTTGCCTCGCCTTCTTCATTTGAGGCGACATCCAAGTTTCATTTCTACGAAATTCTTCCATGAGTCCAACATGCGCAAAGTAATTATCACTCACAAGGTCCAGGTGTTTTTCGTCTTTGCGATACATAATCACATTTCCGTTTTCGTCACCCTCCTTGAAGTTTACGAAGAACACAATACGTCAGTCTCCATTGCTCTTTGATATGCACCAATACAATTGGTTATTGTTTTTGAGTTGTAGAATCTGTCGATTGCTCATGCTGATATAACAACTGCAATAGTAAAAATCACAACGACTATTTGTTGGAATCATCTATAAATCCTTTGCAAATTTTCTGTGGAGAATCATTACCGTGAAGCGCTCTAAAACCAATGTTCGCATCTGCGTAAATTTTATTTTCTTGGTTAGCTTTAATACATCAAGACTTGAACTTTTTGTAATATTTTGAAAGCATTCTGAGGAGTCAAATTCTCATTTGACCATTCCTCCTGAAATTAATCGCATCATCCAAAGTGGCATGTTTATCCTGCTTTTACTGCTGTAAACATGCAAATCAGCTATAAAATTGGAAATAAAATGAATATTGCGAATAAACCATTCTGCCAACTACTGCTCCACCAAGTTCTCTTTTAAAGAGGTAAAATTCTGGTCGCCCACTATCCAATTATAGACAAAAAAATAAAACACAAGTGCAAGAATGGTGAACCTGGAAGGGATAATAAAAAGCCATAAATTAATTACCCGTAAAACAAGGATTAATATCCAAGCAAGAAACCGAAATAATTTTTTCATTACTATCTAACAACTCAAATCTTAAAAATCATAAACGCCTAATTATTCCAAATTTTGCTGGTGTAAATTTTCAGACACGAACTTGCGACTAACAAGAAGTCTCCAAAAGAACTCAAAAGAGGCTGTTTTCGATGGTTTTGGAACTAAATAAATGACAATCAGGCTCATGATATGGTTTATTCCATTAATGTGGAAATTTCACTGAAACTGACCCCCTTTTTTCACTCCAAACTGACCCCACCTTTTCACTCGAAACTGACCCCACTTTTTCAGTGTAAATTGACCCCTCAAAATTAAGTCGCCGGTCATACTGTTTTAGAACCCTGTTTCTTTAGGTTTTTGGATAAAAAGAATCCAAAGCTAAATCTACTCAAACATGGCAAACAAAACAATAAGTATGAGCAAATTAAAACAAATCATCAAGCTTCATTGTCAGGGCACTGGCAAGAGATCAATAGGCGAAACGCTTGGAATATCAAAGAATACAGCCAAGGCATACATTGAAATTTTCAGATCACTAAAAATAACATGGGATGAGTTATCAAAAATGAGTGACCATGAAGTGGACAGACTTTTTCATCCTGAAAAAACAGTTGATCAACCTGAGAAACTAAAAACACTGTACGCGTTTTTTCCATACGCTGAAAAGAAGTTGCGGCAGCGTGGTGTTACCATTCATATGATGTGGGAAGAATATTTTAATAAAAATCCTGATGGTTACAAAGCCACACACTTTAATAATTTATTCAAAGCTTATCGAAGACGAGTTACTCCTTCCATGCACATGGATCATAAAGCAGGAGATAAAATGTATGTTGATTTTACTGGAGAGAAATTGAGCATCGTAGATCCGCAAACAGCTGAAATAATAATGCTTGAAGTTTTTGTAGCTGTGCTTGGAGCAAGTCAATACACTTATGTTGAAGCAGTAGAATCACAAACTGTTGAAGACTTTATAAGCTGTTGTGAAAACGCGCTTCATTTTTTCGGTGGTTCGCCCAGGGCAATTGTTCCTGACAACCTCAAATCGGCAGTGATAAAAAGTAGCAAGTATGAACCCACAATCAATACCAACTTTGAACGTTTTGCAGATCATTATTCAATGGCTGTTGTTCCTGCACGAGCATATAAACCAAAGGACAAAGCATTGGTTGAAGGAGCAGTGAAAATTGTTTACACCCGAATTTTTACACGACTCAGTCAAGACAAGTACACCTCTGTTTCATCGATCAACAAAGCCATTTATCCTTTTCTCTATGATCACAACGCACGTTCATTTAAAGGCAGGGCATACTCACGTTTGCAACAGTTCGAAGAAATGGAAAAGCCTGCACTGGAGCCGCTACCAGAAAAGCGTTTTGAGATGCGCAAGCAATTGGATTTAACCGTGATGAAAAACGGTCACGTGCACCTTGGACCTGATAGACATTATTACAGTGTTCCTTATTCTTACATTGGTAAAAAGGTACGATTGTTATTCTCAAAATCTTTTGTAGAAATCTATCACCGTCATGAACTCATTGCCTCTCATCCTCGCGTAAAGTCCCCGCACAATTACACAACAGATCCCGCCCACATGGCCTCGCAACATCAATTTGTGAGTGATTGGTCACCGGATTATTTTTTAAAACAAGCGCGTGAAATATCCCCAGATGTTGAGTTCTATATTGCACAAGTTCTCTTGAAAAAAATTCATCCCGAACAAGCTTACCGAACCTGTCGTGGAATTTTAAACTATGCAAAACGGGTCGGTAACCAAAGACTTATCCGCGCTTGTAACCGCGCACATAGTTATGGTCTTTACCATTACAATATCATAGAAACTATTCTTCAGCGGGGCCTTGATCAGTATGATGAAGATGATACACAAGAAGAACTTCCGTTCACTTCGCACGAGAATATCCGCGGAGAAGATTATTATCAGTAGTAACAATTAAAAACAAATATCATGAATGAATCATCATTAGAAAAATTAAGACAAATGCATTTGTACGGCATGCTCAAAGCGTTGCGTACAAATATTGAAACAGACAAAAACGAAAAGCTAACACCCGATGAGCTGGTGTCATTTTTAGTAGACTCAGAATGGGATGAACGCTATAACCGAAAGCTTAGCCGCACAATCTCCAACGCAAAGTTCCGCTACAAGGCATCCATTGAGCAACTCACTTTTTGAAGACAATCGGTTCAACAAAAATCAAGTCATGCGCGTTGCAAATTGTGAGTTCATTAAGAAAAAGAAAACCTGATTATTACAGGCAGTACAGGAATCGGAAAAAGTTTTCTTGCATCAGCAGTCGGTCACGAAGCGTGTTCGCAAGGATATAAAGTCTTGTATCAACACAGCACTAAACTTTTTGCAAAACTGAAAATGGCAAAAGCTGACGGGTCATACTTAAAGGAACTTGCTAAAATAGAAAAGCAAGATCTGCTCATTATTGATGACTTTGGAATCCAGCCCCTCGACGCACAAAGCCGCGCATCCTTAATGGAAATTATCGAAGACCGCCACGCCAAGGCCTCCACGCTACTGACCTCGCAACTACCAGTAAACAAATGGCACGAAGCAATCGGCGAACAAACTATTGCCGATGCGATTCTTGACAGAATCGTTCACGACGCGCATCGCCTGGAACTAAAAGGAGAATCTATGCGTAAGAAAAGACAACTAAAAGAAGATCTCGTAAACGAGAAGTAAATTAACTAAATTTGATAACCACTAAAACAGAAAAATGACCGCAAAAAAGCAACTTAGAAATGAGGGGTCAATTTAGAGTGAAAAAGTGGGGTCAGGTTGAGTGAAATATCCACATCATTGCATACATGAAGAAAAAGGTGTTGAGCCTGTTGAGGTCTAATGCATTCTGAAAAATAAAATCTATATACGTTTTTTTAACACATATAGATAAGGCTACTTTTCTATATGTGTCATAGTGAAATATAAAGAAAAACTCTAAAAGCTTTATTATTTGCTGTCACGCATACTTCACCGGATACAACCTCCTCCGCTCCTTTTCCTGAATAATCAAATTGAGTTCACGACCGGTTTGACCTGCCACTGAAGTGTTTTCTTGTGCGCGGCGCAAAAGGTAAGGAATGACTTCTTTTACCGGACCGTAAGGAACATATTTGGCAACGTTGTAACCGTTATGCGCGAGATTGTAAGTGATGTGATCACTCATGCCAAGAAGTTGCGCTGCAAAAACGCGTTTGTCGGCGCGGTCAATTTTATATTTGTTCATGAGTGACAACAAATAGGCGGTACTTTCTTCGTTGTGTGTTCCACAACAAACGTAAAATGTGTCTAAATGTCCCATCATAAAATCAAGCGCAAGATTGAAATCAACATCGGTAGATGATTTGTCTTTTTGAATTGGTGATGGGTATCCTTTTTCTTTCGCACGCTCGCGTTCTTTTTCCATGTAGGCACCGCGTACTAATTTTACGCCTAAAAAATAGGGCTCTTCAATGGCCAGATAATATTGGTCTTTCAAAAATGCTAAACGATCATGTCGATACATTTGAACGGTCGTAAAAACAATTGCTTTTTTTCGGTTGTATTGTCGCATCATAATTTCTGCAATACGATCAATCCCATCCTGAATCCAACTGTCTTCAGCGTCAATAAAAACAGGAACGTCTGCTTCACAAGCTGCTTTGCAAATTGAATCAACGCGATCAAAAAAGCGATCAAATTCAGTTTCTTCTTCTTCTGTCAATGCAGTTTTGGAACAATTTACTTTTTCAAGTAATTCCATGCGCGCAAGTCCGGTTGATTTGAAAACCGTAAACGGAATTGATTTATCTTCTTTTGCGCGTTTGATGGTTGCAATAATTTCATCGCGTGTTTGATTGAGTCCTTCTTCACCAATTTTTCCCTCAACCGAATAATCGAGAATAGTTCCAATTCCGTAAGCTGATAAATCTGTAATTCGTTTATTGCATTCAGAAATGGTTTCACCACCGCAGAATTGTCTGAAGATTGTTTTTTTGATGAGACCTTTTATCGGCAAATGCAAAACCATGGCCACCTTTGTTAACATCGAGCCGGTTGAAACGAACCAGGGTTTTCCAATCAGTCTGAACAATCTGTATGACCAGAGTAAATCACGATCTGATTTTCCTTTAAAGGCTATTTCGGTGTTATCAAAGGATGGCATGGTAAATAATGCAACTTGATCAAATTTATGATACTTGATTCGCGATTCCTATGATCTGAAACAGGTTTGCAGATGTTCAGACAAATTATAACTTTCTGAATCTGGCCTGAAAAAAACGTAAGTATTTTGGTTCGTAGGTCATTTCAAGTCCTTTGATTTTATCACGATTCAGATAGACTTCGTTCACTGATTCTGCAACCACATCCATGTGTGCTTGTGTATAGACGCGTCTTGGAATTGTCAATCGCACCAGCTCCAGTTTTGGATAATTGTGTTTGCCGGTTTTTTCGTCTCTGCCTGCAGAAACAATTCCGCGTTCCATTGCTCGCACTCCTGAATCAAGAAATAATTCTGCAGCTAACGTTTGTGCCGGAAAATTGTCTTGTGATACATGAGGGAGAATTTTTTTTGCATCCAGAAAAATTCCGTGTGTACCTAAAGGTCGTACAATCGGAACTCCAAATTCAAGAAGACGTTCGCCTAAATAATGTACTTGTCCAACGCGCGCACGAATGTGATCATCCTGAACAGATTCAGCAATACCAATAGCCATGGCTTCCATGTCACGCCCGGCCAAACCACCGTAGGTATGTAAGCCTTCGTAAACAACTACCCAGTTGCTTGCTTCGGTGTAAAGATCGTCATCGTTGGTTGCAAGAAATCCGCCAATATTTACGAGTGCATCTTTTTTTGCACTCATCGTTGCATGATCAGTGAGTGAGCAAATTTCTAAAATGATTTCAGCAACACTTTTATTCAGATAACCAGGTTCATGTTGTTGAATCATAAACGCATTTTCTGCAACACGTGTCATGTCATGTACAATGGCAATTCCATATTGGTCTGCCATCTTTCTAACTTCTTTTAGATTATGAAGAGAGATGGGTTGACCACCTGCCATATTCACAGTTGTTGCAACACAGATGTACGGTACGTTTTCAGGTTTTTTGGATTCAATAACATCTTTTAATTTTTGAAGATCGATGTTTCCTTTAAATTTAAATTCACTTTCAGGGTCATGCGCTTCATCAATGATTACATCAATAAAAGTTCCACCTGCTAATTCCTGATGCAAACGAGTAGTAGTGAAATACATATTGCCGGGAAGAAAATCTCCCTGCTTAATCAGAATTTTAGAAAGTAAATGTTCAGCCCCACGACCTTGATGTGTTGGAATGACATATTTATAACCGTAATATTTTTGCACAGCTGCTTCCAGATGATAAAAGTTTTCACTTCCTGCATACGCCTCGTCTCCCATCATCATACCAGCCCACTGGCGATCACTCATAGCTGATGTTCCGCTGTCTGTGAGCAAGTCAATATAAACTTCTTTTGAGCGTAAAAGAAAAGTATTGTAGCCAGCATCTTCAATAAATTTTTGGCGTTGCTCGTAATTCGTCATGAAGACGGGTTCTACCATTTTTATTTTGAAGGGCTCAGCCCATGACCGTGTAGATGACTTGTGCATAATTCTGATTTTTGTGTAATGCAAAATTTGTCAGAATCGTTATCCTAATCAATGATCTGAATCATATTTGTATTCAGTGGAAAAGCTCAAGTAAAATGCACCACGGTTAGAATCAGATTTGATTTTTAGGCTGCACAGACATGACACCGTATGTGATTAGTGCAACAGCAAGAAACAGAAATATACTGACGACAAAAAGAAACTCATGATAATAATTCAATTGCCCCAAACCGCTGCTGAATAAAATTCCCTGAATAAAAAGCATGAGCTCACTCAAAACAAATCCGGCAATAAATAGCCAGACGCCAAACTTAGCAGCCAGATTCAATTTGATTTTAAGAATGTCAAAAATGAAAACAAGCAAAACAGAACTGACAAATCCAAGCATGATGAGATGAATATATCCAACGCTGAAATTGCGCACTTGATGAGACAATAAAGCGATTTCAGGAATTGCAGTGAATGCTTGAAAAAGCACTTTTAAAATCAAACTTAATAAACCAAGAATAAAAAGCAAACGGATGGTTTTATTTTGCTGACGAAAAAATGAGATGATTCCTTTTAATCTGCTTAAAATGAAAATGATTAAAAGCAATTGGGTGATAACGGTGAGCATATTCAATACAATCCAAACGTCATTTTTGAAAAACCAAAAGGGCACCAGTGCAAAGCTCAGAGGCACACTTGCAATTAAGAAAATAACTACGCGTTGTACGGTTTTTGGAGACAATTCAATGTTCACCTTTTTGGAAAAATATCTTATCAAAAGCGCGACCATTGCAAAAATAAACCAACCGCTGAATTGAAAATGAAGATAAAATTGAATGGAGATTTGATAAAGAATAGAGTGCTTTCCATACAACACAATAGAAGGGCCTAGCATCCAGATTCCAAGTGTTGAGATTGCTAAGAAAATAAGAGCAGCGCGTAAAATTATTTTTTCCGAATTAGAATTGTACTGCGCGTTTTTCCAGATATAGAAAATGAAAATATAGCTGCAGATAATATGAAGGGTTGAGAAGGGAATGGAAACAGAGCCATACCCCTGAAAAGGAAAACTGAGCATCATTCCAAAAACTGAAATTTGTGTGACCCAGAATAATTTTTTAAATAATCCAGAATCTTCCCTGACAAAATAGAAAACAAGGAATACACAAATCATTTGATAAGCCCAACCCAAAGCAGCAACGTGTGAGTGTGCGTGAAGCAAGTAGTTGAAATTAAACGGAATCTCACTGATAAAGGCATAACGTAACAACAGCCCCATGGCTGCGGCCAGCAGAAAATTGATCAGGCTGATTAACGTAAATGTATAGAGTGATTTTATTGACATAAATCGTTGTGCGACTTGTTATACTTCATACAAAGATAAGCAAGACAAAGAACTGAACCCATTTGATTGTATGATACCGCTCATAGAATTTTTACGCCTGGTCAAGTAACTTCGTGTATGCGACTTATTGCAATTTCAGTACTTCTCATTTTTCTCAGTTCCTGCAGAAAAGATACGAGTCATATTTTGGATTCGCATGAAGAATGGGGTCCGTATAATCCAACGCGCTATTTTTTTCCAGAGGCATTTTCAAATTTTCCAACTGCACCTGAACCTGAATGGAATCTGACAACAGTAGAAGGAGTCAAGTTAGGAAGATAACTCTACTACGATCCAATTCTTTCTACAAATGGAAAGTCGTGTTCATCGTGTCATATACAAGGATTTGCTTTTAGTGTTCCGAATATGGGGCCGAATGGAATGAGTATTCCGTCACACGTGAACATGGCGTGGAACAGTAATTTTGGATGGACCGGTTCAGAAAAAACACTGGACAGCGTTGCGCTTGCTGATCTCGCTGAGGGTAATATTTTTTTGAATGCAAACAATGATTCTATTCTTGCCCGATTAGAAAGACATACCGAATATCCTAAATTATTCTGGCAGGCATTTGGAATTGAAATTGTGAAAGAATCATTGGCTGAAAGACAAAAATACATCAGCTATGCACTGGCTCAATTTATGCGTACGCAAATTTCTTATAATTCAAAATTTGATCGGTATCTGCGAGGTGAAGCCGAATTGACGACGGATGAATATGATGGATATACGATTTTTATGAATGAAGATAAAGGAGATTGTTTTCATTGTCATGGCAGTGCATCTAATCCACTGTGGCGCGATAATATGCGACACAACAACGGCTTGAACTCCACTTTTACTGGAAACGATCTCGGATATTATAACGTCACCGGAAATCCGGCAGATATTGGAAAATTCAGAACACCTACGTTACGAAATATTGAATTGACTGCACCGTACATGCACGATGGAAGATTCAATACACTTGAAGAAGTCGTTAACTTTTACAGCACCGGTTTACAACATTCAGCAACCATTGATCCACTCATGAAAAAAGTAGATGAGGGCGGTGTGCAATTAAATCCGGCAGAAAAAACCAAACTTATAGCTTTTCTGAAAACATTAACGGATTCGTATTTTATTTCTGATTCGGAATTAAGTAAACCAAATTAGATCGCTTGCTCAGTTGTGTTCTCTGTTGGAGCCGAATTCTGTTTTTTTCGGTTCGCTATTTTTTCCTTCAACGTATCAACTAAATAGTACATCATTGGAACCAAAAAGATGGTGAGAATCAAGGATGATGTTAAGCCACCAATAATTACCCAGGCCAAACCGTTTTTCCATTCGCTGGCTGTTCCACTGGCCATTGCAATTGGCAGCATACCAATAATCATCGAAAGAGTTGTCATTAAAATTGGACGCATTCGTCCTTTACCTGCAACCATCAAAGCTTCTTTAAAATGCATGCCTTGTGCTTTCAATTGATTTGTAAAATCGACAATTAAAATTGCATTTTTTACTACTAATCCCATCAACATAATTAATCCTAACAATGCAAATAAACTCAAGTTGCTTGCAGATAAATTTAGAGCGAGAAACGCTCCAATCACAGCTACAAGAATCGAAAATAACGCAACAAACGGATACACAAAACTATCATACAAGGCAACCATAATCAAGTAGATCAGCAAAAATGAAATCATTAAAACAGAACCCAATGCACCAAAACTATCATTTTGTCGCTTGATGTCACTGCCCCATGTTATTTGTATTCCTTCAGGAAGTGGATTGAGATTAAGATATGCAACAACATCATCTGCAACAGTTCCTGAAGGCCGGCCCAAGGCATCGGATGTGATGGTTACTGCTGGTTGTCTGTCTTTTCTTTCAAGCAGCGAAGGAGAATTGTCTTGTTTAATTTCTGCAAACTGCGATACTGCAATTGGAATACCTGCAGGATTTATAATTGTTAGTTTGCTGATATCCTCAAAATTTTCACGATCAAAATCATCCAGCCAAATTTTTACCGGATATTCTGTTCCGTTTTCTGTTAAGGTTGCATCGCTATTTCCTGTTAGTGCAGTTCGAATATTCAAGGCTGTGTAAGCGGTATTTAAACCAAGTCGTTGCATTTTGTCTTTGTCAGGAACCACCTTAAATTCGGGGCTACCGGCTTCAACAGACATACGAACATTATCTGCGCCTGGGATTTTTTCAATCGCCGTTTTTAATTCATTTCCGGTTTGCATTACCTGATCAGGATCGGCACCGCTGATTGTTATTTCAATTGGAGCTGTTCGTGGAATTAATCCAAGTGCGGTCATCGAATAACTAATTCCTGGAAACTTTTGTTGCAGATCTGAACGCAGCAATTTCATAAATGTTTCCGTCGGTTGATGATTGCGTTCGGATGCCGGTTTAAGTTGTATTGTCAATTCTGTTTTGTAAGCTGATCCAACGCCAAGACTTCCAATTCCTGTTCCCGGACCACCTACATTGCTGAAGACACTTGCCACTTCTTCTTGCGATAAAATGTAGTTTTCAATTTCATTTGACGTGAAATTATTTTTTTCAATAGAAGTTGTTTTGTCAAATTCCAAGGTCATTCTGAATTTTCCCTGATCACCTGTTGAGATTAATTCTTTTCCAATAATTCCTTGCTTCATGATGCCAAGCGTCATTGCAAAAAGCAGAATAATAATTCCGGTGAAAATTAATTTATGACTGAGAACCCATTCCAGTTTTTTGCCATACCAATTCGTAAATAGGTCGAGTTGATGTTCAAACCAAAGTAAAAATCGATTGAATAAATTCGTAGGTCTTAGATCTTCTTTTTTTCCAATGCGCGATGCCATCCACGGTGTTAGCGTGAATCCAACTAGAAGACTTGTCAGGGTTGATGTGATGACTACTACTGAAAATTGTTTAAGCATGTCGGCAACAAAAACCTGAAGAAATAAAATGGGTAAAAAAACCACGATGTCAACAAGTGTAATGGAAAGCGCAGAGAAACCAATTTCCATCCGGCCATCCATGGCTGCGGTTTTTTTGTCTTTGCCCATGTCCAGATGTCGTTGAATATTTTCAAGTACAACAGTTGCATCATCTACCAGAATTCCTATGATCAGCGACATGGCTAAAAGTGTCATCAGATTAAGCGTGTAGCCAAAAAACCACATCACAGCAAAGGCAGTGATCAATGAAGTAGGAATGGCCACCAAAACAATTAGTGCATTTCTAAAGCTTCGAAGAAATAATAACATCACAAGCGACACCAAAACAACAGCAAGACCAAGATCAAATACTACCGAGTTTACAGCTGCAATTGTATTATCGGTGCTATCATCTGCAACAGTAAATTTTACACCCGCTTCTGCATATTCTTTTTCAATGGATTTGAATTTTTCTTTTACTAATCTGGATACATCGACCGCGTTTGCATCACCTTGTTTTTTTAGCAGTAAACCAATTCCTGTTTTTCCATTATACCGGCTGACAGAGTTGGTTTCACTGAGTCCGTCCGTAACTGTTGCAACATCTTTGACATACACCGGACTCCCTGGCACAGGCATGGCTACCTGTACATTTTCAATATCATTAATCGAATTAAATTTTCCAATTAATCGTACCGAGTTTGAGATGGTTTCTGATTGTACTTTTCCTGCAGGCAAATCAATTCCTGAACGATTGATTGCTTCCACAACCTGTAGTAAAGAAATTTTGTAGTACTTCAATTTTTCTTGATCAACCAATACTTGAATTTCGCGTTCGTCTCCTCCCAAAATTGAAATTTCTGCAACGCCTTTTATTTGTTGAATCTGCGGTAAAAAATCATCTTGCATTAACTGATAAAATTCCGTAGCGGGCAAATCGCTCGTTGCGCTAATGGACATGATTGGTAAATCATTCGGCGATACTTTGCTCATTACCGGACTTAAAATATCTGTCGGTAAATCTTTGCGGATATTATCAATATAACGCTGGGCATCCTGCATGGTCTTGTCCAAATCTGTTCCGTATTTTAAATTAACAATGACGACGGATGCATTTGGAAGTGATTTTGTAACCAGAAAATCGATGCCTTCAAGATTGGCTAAAGCATCTTCAATTTTGCGTGATACAGAAGTTTCTACTTCGTCAGGCTCAGCTCCCGGATAAACGGTTTTGATAACTACTACGGGTTGATTAAAATCTGGCATGAGTTCATAACTCAGGTTTTTATATCCGATAATTCCAAGCAGTGAAAGCACGCTGAAAAGCACAATGATCAGCGACGGTCTTTTAATCGATATTTCTGTAAGATTCATAAGTGTCTGTTGTTACTTGCTGGTCACATTTGCGCCATCAAAGAGGTTTATAAATCCACCGGTTATTAAAATATCTCCATCTGAAAGCCCAGTTGAAATAATTACGCTGTTTGCTTTATTTGCAACGATGGTAACCTCTTGCAAAATTGCTTTTCCATCTCTCACAACATATACTTTGGGATGATCAGATGAACCTTGAATAGCAGAAGATGAAATTATAATTCCACTTTTTGCATCGTCCTTTTTCAGTATAACTTTTCCATACATTCCTGATTTAATTTTTTGATCAGAAGAATTTTTTACCAGAAACTGAATTGGAAAACTATTACCGGGATTTGCTTTGCTTCCAATCATATTGGTGGTTCCGGTAAACGTAAGTTCTGGATACAAATCAGTTTCTATTTCACATACTTGATTCAATTTAAAATTTAAAAGATCATGTTCTGGTACATTAATAGAAAACTTGAGTTGACTGATATCCGTGAGTTGCAGTAAAGGAATTCCGGGTGCTGCAAATCCGCCTTCTTCGATCAGTTTGGCAGTTACAATGCCGCTGAACGGGGCCTTAATACTTGTTTTGTTTATTTGTTCTTGAATGGTAGCGCGTTGTATTTTTGCAGTCTGTAAACCAAGTTCTGCTTTTTCGAGTTGAACGCCTTGCACCGCATCCGCTGCTGCCAGAATTTTAAGTCTGTTCACATCTGATTCGATTCCCTGAATTTGAATATTTACAGTTTCAAGTTGAAGTTTTAAAAGTGAATTATCAAGTTGAATTAAGGTTTGTCCTTTCTTAACTTCTGATCCAATGTCAACCAAAACGCTCATTACTTTTCCCTGAAAGTCAGCGCTGAGTTTCGTTTCTTTAAAGGGTTCGAATGAACCACTGTAATTGATTTCACCGTAGATCGTTTCGGTTTGAACTGTATCTGTTTGCACATGCAATGGTTGTGTCTTATCAAATTGATAGACATTTGAATCTGCATTCTGTTTATTACTAACAAGTTTAATTACAACTGCTGCTGCCAGTCCAAGAATAACAAGTAGGATAATTATTTTTTTAATTTTCATAAGAGTAGAATTAGTTGCTTGCGGCATTGAAATTTCCAGATACTTTTTTAAGCTCAAGATCGGCTTTGAAATAATCGATAATGGCATTCAGGTAACTTTGCTGTGCTTCTCGTACTGCATTGTCAGCAAGTAAAACATCCGTGAGCGTAGCCGATTGTTCTTTTAACTGAAATATGGTTTGCCGGTAAACTTCTTTCGCTGTTTCAATTTGTTTAAGTGTCATGGAAATAATCTGTTCTGCCGACTTTTTTTGAAGTCTTGCGTTCTCAGATTGGACATTGGATTGTTCTGATATCAAACTTAATTGTAGTGTGTTGTTTTTGAGCTCCAATGATTTTTGGGAGATTTTATGCGTAGTAATCATTCCGTTGAATAGTGGATAGTTTAATTGAATTCCTGCAAATCCAATTGGATAAAAGTTCAGAAAATCATTTGGCTTTTTATCATACCCAAAGCCTGTTACGCCGTAAGAGGCAAAAAAGGAAAGTGAAGGAATTCGTGTTCGCTTAAGAGTACTTAATTCGATGGTTAAAAGTTTATTCTGCGTTTGAACTAGCCGATAGTCAATAGTAGCGTTAAGATTATAATCGGCGCGACTTTCAAAAGCAATCGTGTAATCAATCTGCAAGTTGGTTTCAGCAGGAACGCCAATGAGCAATTTCAGATAATTCAAAACTTGTTGCTGTTTATTTGTGAGGATTGTTTTTTGCGTGAGGAGTTGATCACATTGAAGTTGGACTTTACCTACATCTGTTGCACGTGCCATTTGTTGACTCTCAAGTAAACGCATGTTGTCAAGCAATCTGGAAGCATTCAGAAAATTGCTGTCAATGAATGCAAGTTGGTGATCCAGTATTTGAAGATTATAATAGAGATTAGAAATTTCAAAAAACAATTGTTCTTCTGTTTTTTGGTAGCTGAGCTCTGCGATTTCTTCAGCAACAGAAGTTGACTGAATAGCGCCATAGACTTGTGGGTTATAAATTGGAACCACTAAGCTTCCTGTTACGTTTATGTTATGAGGAACACCAAACTGCGCTTCTTTAAATTGACCATCAGGTCCACCAAAAACTGAAAGTGGCAGCAATTGATAAGGAAGATCCGTGAAATATTTATAGCTCGCATCCACGTTCACTTTTGGAATAAGATTCGAACTTGCTTCATCATGACGTTCAGTACTTATTTCAATATTATTTCTGCCAATTTCCAAGGACTTATTCAGAACTTTTGCGGTATCAAGACAAGTTTGTAACGACCAGATCTGAGCATGTGTCATTTGAATTCCTCCAATCAATGCGATGACAAGAAAAAAATGTTTGTGAATACTTACTAACTTCATAGACTAAATTTTTTTGAGACTATTTTTTATTTCAGCTGACAGTTTGATTCGAGGCGGACGCAGATAGCTCTGTGATCAGACTGACTTTTGTGTGGATCGAATTTGAAATGAGACACGCTTTTTCTGATTTCTGCAAAACTCTTTCTGCTTTTTCTTTTTGGCTTTCATCTGAAAGTTCAAGAATAGGTTTTAAGATTACCTCAGTCATTAAAAAACGTCCGTCAATTTTTTCAAGAATACCTTGTGCACTGCATTCAAATTTTTTGAATTCAAGTTTCGAGCCTTCAGCCACAGCCAGAAAAGTTGTCATGAAACAACTCAATACGGATGCAGTGAAGAGGTGTTCTGGTGACCAGATTCCGGCAACTCCTTTTTCAAATTCAGGAGGTGTAGCAACCTCAATTGTGTTTGACAGTTCAGGCGACGACAACAATCCTTTTCGATTTTGTTTCCACTCCAGATTCAGATTATAGATATGTTTTTCCATTGTGTTGTTTTTAGAACGTATTTAGTGCGCGCAATAATTTTTCCTGAATTTCTGCTGCGCTTTTTTCTATTTCCGGATTGCCAATTGAACTCATTGCCGCTTCAGGATTAATAGTAGAAACCACAATGTCTCCATTTTCAATTTCGCGAATCGTAACATTGCATGGTAAAAGTGTACTGATATTCGGATCAATTGTCAAAACGGTATCTGCATAAACAGGATTACATGCACCCAAAATGAGATGCGGTAAATAATCCTTGTCCAGTTTTTTTTTCATTGTTGCCTGAATGTCTATTTCCGTGAGTATACCAAAACCTTCTGTCTTAAGCGCGGCTTCAATTCGGGTTCTGATCTCGTCAAAACTAATTCCCGATATTTTTCTTGAATTGTAGTATTCCATTTTCTTTCGATATTAATTATTGAAGTGTCTGTTTGTATTTTTTCCATTTCTTGTACCAGCTGTCAGATGCAAGATCATTGTCAAAAATGTAAGCGGCAATAATTTTAACTTCTGATTCTTCAAAAACCGATTTTGGCATCAGTCCAAAATTGCGAACAGCTCCTGGCATAACTGATTTTTCAGCGGTTGGATTCATCACGAAATTTGTAATCTGATCTACAAATTCTGCTTTGCTGATTTCAGTGGTATAGTAGTGTTGACGAACCATGTGCATAGGTGGTGCAAGTCTGGTTTCTGCTTTCATATCCGGATTGTGACAGACAAAACATTTGGAATGAATCAGTGCCAACGCTTTGGTGTCAGATGCTTCATCTGAATAAATGATTGTTTGATTATTTTGAATTGGTTTCGGGCTTCCTATAGATGCAAAAAGAGGAATAGTGAGAAGGAATATAAATCCTGTAAAAAGTATGGAAGTATTTTTCATGTGCGTATTGTTTAAGCAAGCCAGATTTTAGTTTTTGATCTTGTAACGATCAATTGTAAAATAGGCTAGAATTGTAAGTACAAGTGTTATGGATATTCTGAAAATCATGGCACTCACTGTTTTCATTTCGTAGGCAAGTCCCTCTGAAATGTGTGATTTGAGACCGATGAAAGCGATAATCAAAATTAAAAATGAAGCGCCTAATGCAAAAGCTGACCAGCGTTGTTGTTTGATTAAACCATAAGCGGCAGCAAGGTAAAGTATCGCGCTAATAAAATTTGCCCAGACAATGAACAGAACATAATTTCCTTCTTTTGCTCTGATTCCAAACAAATCAAAAATGACAGAACTTGTTAGAAACAGACTCAATAATCCGAAGGCAATTAGAAAAGCGATCGTGGTATAGCGCGCAACTTTTTTCATTCGAAATATTGATTAAAAGTTGTAAAAGAAATTTTGATCAGATCGAGTTGGCTTGCATATGCTGATGTTTCTGTTTGCGCGGCAAATTCATCCACAGTGTCTATATATGGCAATAACCATTTGTGAAGTTCATCATGTGCTTTTCCGGTCATGGTGCAATTTGAAGTCAAACGGTCGATATTATCCTGAAGACTTGTTGCGAGTAGTTGATAATCTTCAAGTGTTGTTCCGCTAAATTTATTCACGTCTGTTTCCATGTTACGGATGTGTACCATCATGCTATCGTCCACAATCCATTTTTGACCTTCGTTGAGTTCTATGGCCTCTGACTCATGGTCGTGATCATGTGTTGTTTCAGTTTCAGCGGTTTCAACCGGAACTGTTGGTTCTTCATTTTGATTTCCACATGCAGCCAATAGAAGCGTGGAAGAAATTAGTGTGATTGTTTTTAGTTTCATTTTGATTTAATTAAAGTTAGAATTGAATTTAAAAGTTTATCTCCGTTGCGGTTGACGTCAAATTGAAAGTTCGATACTCTCCATTTATACATTTGAAGTCTGAACGTTCCCATGACAATATGTAATAAGTCATCGGCAGTAATCTCATTTGTAAAATCACCGTTTTTTTGTCCTTCCATAATCACCGGTTTCAGGTGTTTCATTTTCACCTGCATGATTTTTGAAATGGTAGCGTTTATTTTTTCGCTTGATTCAAGCAGACCATCTGAAAATACTGCTACAACGTAGTTTGGATTTTTGCTGAAGAATTTGAACTGATCTTTGAAGATGGCTTTGAATTTGAGCTCTGGTTCTGTTTCCAGAGCAAGACAATTTGTTAAGCGCTCGTCCATATTTTTTGCCAGAAACTCAAGCATGGCTATAATGATATCTTCTTTACTTTCAAAGTGACGATAGATTGCACTTTCTGAAAACTGCATTTCTTTTGCAAGATTTTTAATGGTCAAACCGCTCACACCAGAAGTTGTGAGAATTTTGCCCGCAGCATCGATGATTTCGCTTTGTCGGGTGGTGATTTCAAGTGCCTTTGTCATAACTTGATGGTGTTATTTTTTTAATTTCATAAAAGAGATCCCAAGCCATACAACGGCCGATGTCATGGCAATTGCTCCAATAAGCACAAGTGCTGGTGGTACTCCTAAATAGACTTCTGCTAAAATTCCAACCGGCATTAATATACCGATGAGGGATAGCCAGGAAATTATTTTTACGTGTTTGATTCGATCGCTAAACTGAATAAGCAGATAACCAATTAAAATATTTAAGAAAGCAAAAAGATTTCCATGTACGTGCGCAAGGCGTGCTTCAAAATGTTTACCAACAGAATACGTATTCACCCACGCTTCTTTATCAGGAGCAAAATCTCTGAGATAGATAAGCAGAAAGCCATAAGCCATAAACAATCCCATTGTTAAAAAGCCTATTGAAATGTTGTTTTTACCGTTCATAATTTTAAAGTAAGTGAATACTCACTCACAAAGGTAAAACTATTTTGCTGATTAGCAATATGCTTTGACGAAAATAATTTGGAAGTCTCAGATTAGTTGGTGTTAAGCAAGGTTTAAGAACTCGATTTTTAAGTGATCGGATTTAAAATGATGCGCTCAGATAATAATTGACGCATCTACTCAGAGATAAAATTCGCAAAATGAATTCTGATAATTGTCAATTTGCTGAGCTAGCTGGACTTCTTCTAGTTAGAAAGATGGTATAAAGAACAGAAGTCAAAAGCAGCACTGCACATAATTGATGCAGCACGCCTAATGAAACCGGCACAAGATTGATGAGGGTAAGAACTCCGAGTAATACCTGAGTGAGCGTTAAAAGTAAAATTAGCGCAATTGATTTTCTGATAGAATCGCTCAAGATTGTTTTACGCGATTTGAAAAACAAATATCCTGCAAAAAGAAGAACTAAAATTCCCAGCCAACGATGAACAAATTGGACAACGTAAGGCGAATTGAAAAAACTCATGATTCCTTCTTGTTCTATTGAATCTGTAACGGTGTGGGGAATCCAAAGCGGACCCATTTTGGGAAAGGTTGGATAGAATAAACCCGCTTTTAAACCAGCAACAAATGCACCGTAAATAATTTGTAGAATAACTACTACAAGTGTAATACTCAGGACGGATTTTAATTTCACGTGATCAGATATATGACTTTGGTTTTCATTTTCAGTTGTCAAAATTTTAAGCGCAACCAGAAACAAATAACCGTATAGAATTAATGCAAGACATAAATGAATTGCTAATCTGTAATGACTCACAGCAGGTTGATCAACCAATCCACTTTTAACCATGTACCAGCCTACAAATCCTTGTAACACACCTAACAGAAAGATAATGATCAAGTGCCGTTTCAGTTTTGGATTCCTTAATTTATTTCGAATCAGAAAATACAAAAACGGAATAATAAAAACGATTCCTGTAATTCTTCCAAGCAAGCGATGTAAAAATTCTGGCCAATAAATTTCTTTGAATTCTTCCAATGAAAAATTATAGTTACGTAATTTATATTCTGGACTTGTTTTGTAGGCTTCAAATTCTGCAATCCAATTTTCTTGATTTAACGGTGGAATAAATCCGGTGACAGGTTTCCAGGTAACCATGGATAATCCTGAATGTGACAGCCGAGTATAACCACCAAGCATAATCATCATCAATACTAAAAACGCACCAATCAATAACCAATATCCGATGGATTTGGAAACAGGCAAATCAGTATTTCGTTTCGAATCCATTTAATCGTGACGGCTGCCTTTTAAGATTCCAAAAATGTGAAGCACTTGCGGAAAAACAGCATCCATACTTTCTTTTGCGCCATTTGTTGAACCGGGTAAAGCAAGAATCAGCATATCACCTTTTACACCCGCAACACTCCTCGAAAGCATTGAATACGGTGTTCGATCTTGTCCATAATTTCGGATAGCTTCTTCAATTCCACTGATTCTGCGATCAAGCAAAGGCTCAATAGATTCAGGTGTGACGTCTCTTGCAGACAATCCTGTTCCACCGGTGTAGATGAGTAGATTGTATTTCTCTTTTGAAAAACGATGAACGCAATTCTGAATCTGATCTTTTTCATCCGGAATAATTTCATACGCACCAATTTCAACACCACAGGTTTCTAATTTAGCGATGATTGCTTTTCCCGCTTTGTCTTCTTTTTGTCCTACTGATATAGTATCTGAACAAACAATAACTGCAGCTTTTAAATCCTTTCTGTTTTTAAACTTGTCTTTGAAATCAGATTTTCCTCCTTTTTTTTCGATGAGTCGGATCGTTGAAATTTCAATGCCTTTATCAATTGGTTTCAACATATCATACATGGTGAGCGCAACAACGCTTGCTCCATGCATCGCTTCCACTTCAACACCTGTTTTGTAAATGGTGTGAACTTCAAGTTCAATGTGAATTTCCAATCCATCGATGCGATAACGAATCGCAGTAAACTCTATTGGCAACGGATGACAATCCGGAAGCAAATCTGGTGTTTTTTTGACGCCTAAAAGTCCTGCCGCTTTTGCCATTTCAAAAACATCTCCTTTAGGAACTTGTTTGTTGATAATTGCATCGATGGTTTCTTGTTTTGAAACTTTTACAATGGCTGTTGCTATTGCTTTTCGAAGCGTGGATGTTTTGGATGTGATGTCAACCATGTTTTTTTAAATTACAATGTCAAAATTCCAAACTGCTTTGTGGAATTGTCATCCTGTCCCGATAGCTATCGGGATTGTTTCAGGATCTTTTCATTTTAACGATAAATCAATTTTTTGTGTTTTGTGATTTTGAATTTTGGATTTGTCTATTTATTTTAACTATTTACTTTCCACTGATGCGTCATATCTTCAAAAACTTCTTTTCCAAACACAGGAGCTTTTAATTTTATTTCTTCTACAATAAATCGACAAGCATCCATTGCCATTTTGCGATGTCTTGAAGATGTAAAAACAAATAGGCATAATTCTCCTGCTTTGACAATCCCAATACTGTGATAGATGTGTAAGCAAGTCAGGTCAAATTTTTCAAAAGCTGCTTCGCGAATTTCATGAAAGACTTTTTCAGCCATCTCTTCGTAGCAACTGTAATCAATGGCTACTACTTTTTTTTCCGCAATTTCGTCAGCTCTGACTTGGCCCAAAAAAATATCATGTGCGCCAATATTGGTTTTCACTTGATGATGTGCAATGCTATCCGCAATTTTTTGTGGCGAGATGGCGCCGGCGTAAAGTGACTTTTTCATACGGGAATCTGACAGTTTTTAATGCCCTCTTTTAGATTGTATAAATTTTTGAATCCAAAATGTTTAGTAAGCAAGTGAATTGCAAGTTTTGATCGGCCACCGCTTTTGCAGAATACAATCACTTGCTTGTCTTTTGGAATTTCAGTCACTCTGTTTTCAATTTGATCAAGCGGTATTTCAATCATTCCACGACTGGAAATTTTGGGTAGTTCCCACGTCTCACGAACGTCCAGAAATGTCGCTTCGGTGTTAATCAGTTCATTAAAACTTTCTGAATCTATTTCCTGAATTTTGAGGTTGTCAAATTCACAAAGACTCATGCCGGGTGTTTCATAATCTGTTTGCATAGCTTGAATTTTTAAGGTATTATTTTTTGTAATCTGTACAGTTGAAAGCTGAGCGCTTAACCCGTTATAGATTTGTATTTTTCCAGACAAAATGGTTCCGATGCCAAGGCAGATTTTGAGTGCTTCGTTCGCCATATAAAGTCCAATAATTCCGGGAAGTACACCTAACACACCCGCTTCATTGCAGTTTGGTGCTTGCTTGGGTGGTTCAGGAAAAAGGCAACGATACGTTGGTCCATTCTGATAATTGAATACAGCCACCTGACCTTCAAATTTGTAAAGTGCACCGTAAACTACTGGCTTATTTTCAAGTACAGCTGCGTCATTGATAATATAGCGCGCTGAAAAATTATCGGTTCCATCAATTACTAAATCGTATTTTTTAAAAATGTCACGCGCATTAGCCGCTGATAATTTATACGGATAGATTTCAATTTCAATGAATGGATTTTGTGCGCGCAGTTTTTTTTCTGCAACACGCGCTTTTGATTTTCCACAATCTTCGGTACTATATAAAACCTGACGGTGTAAGTTTGATTCATCAACAGTATCGTGATCCATGATACCGATTTTGCCAATTCCACTTCCTGCGAGATAGAGTAGAACCGGGCAGCCTAAACCACCTGCACCAATGACAAGTACGCGTGAATTTTTTAAACGCTCTTGTCCTGCTTCTTTGACATTGTCAAGAATCAACTGGCGGTTATAGCGATATTTTTCCTGATCGTTTAACATTATCCTCCGGCAAAGGGTGGTAAAAATGCAACTTTTGAACCTGGTGAAAGTTTCACATTGCTTTGTACAATAATTTCGTTTACGGCAATGCCGTAAGTTAATTTTTTAAGAACTGGAAATAAGTTCAAAACTTCATTCTCTAAATCGCGTAATTTGAGTGAAGCAGTATTTAGCTCCAGAACTGAAGTGCGGGTTTCTTCTGCAAGCATGCCAAAAAATAAGATTGTAATATTCATAATTCAGTATTTAAACAAGAAGCAATTTTATTGAGGCAAACAATAAAACAAATGCAAGTACTTTTTTAAGAATGGCGGTGTTAAAACGGAATGTTCCGTAATAAGATCCAGCAATTCCGCCAGCAACGGCAAGTCCTGTCATCATTACAATTTCTGAAGACAAGTGAATGCCGCTGGTAATTTGTCCTGCAAATCCAGCCATTGAATTCACAAATATAAAAAGGGCAGAAACGGCCGCGGATTCTTTTAAGTTTGCCCAGCCTAAAAGTAGAATCACCGGACTCAAAATAATTCCACCGCCAATTCCAATCAAGCCACTAAAAAATCCAATGACACTTCCGATTCCGATCGCCAAAAGCAGATTTACTTCTTTAGGTAGAGAATCTGATTCTGATATTTTTTTGCGATCAAAAACGCCGATTAATTTTAATGTCGCAATAATTAGAAATATTCCTAAGATACTTTTGTAGATGTATGGATCAGTTTCAATCATTCCGCCGACAAATGAAAATGGTATTGAGCCTAAAGCAAAGGCGGCAAATAGTTTGAAACGAAAATGTCCCGCCTTCCAGAAATAGAAAAATGCAATTGCTGAAACCAAAATATTTAACATAAGCGCAGTGGGCTTCATGATTTCTTGAGAAAGACCCATGATTGTCATGAGCGCCAGATAGCCACTAGCACCGCCGTGTCCAACAGAGGCGTATAGAAACGCAATGAGCGGAATGCAAACAATCGGAATCCAGAAAAGAAGTTCACTACTCATAAACTTGCGTTATGTATTAGATGACATAACGAAACAAAATTAGCCTAGACTGATAATTCAAAATATGATATGTATCATTTATTGAATTAAATAAAAATGATCTTTTAGCTCTTATAGCTTTTCAAAGTGTGCTGTGAAGTGTCTTAAGTATTTTGGTTCTCTGGTGATTTTGTATCCTTTTATGGTTGGTGCCTCCTTCAGTATTTCCGCAAAAGTTTCAATAACATATTCAATGTGGCTTTGTGTATATACGCGTCGTGGAATCGCAAGACGAACGAGTTCCATTGTAGCCGGAATAAGATGATGCTCGTCATCGTATTTTCCAAACATCACCGAACCAATTTCAACAGTTCGGATACCTGCCTTAAGATACAATTCACAAACGAGGGCTTGCCCAGGGTATTGATCAACCGGAATGTGCGGATAAAGTTTTTTTGCGTCAATGTAAACTGCATGACCGCCAATTGGAAGCATAACCGGAATTCCAAGTTTGTGAAGATGCTCGCCTAAATAGGTAGTACTTTTAATACGGTACTCTAAATAATGTGGATCAAAAATTTCTTGTAAGCCAATTGCCAACGCTTCCATGTCTCGTCCTGAAAGTCCGCCATAGGTGGTGAATCCTTCAGTAATAATTAAGAGGTTTGTACAAGCATCGGCAACTTCTTTATCTCTTAGCGCAAGAAACCCCCCCATGTTAACGAGCGCATCCTTTTTAGCACTCATGACAGCGCCATCAGCCAGAGCAAACATTGCTTGTGCGATTTCACGCGACGATTTATTAGCATACGCTTTTTCACGCATCTTAACGAAATAAGAATTTTCTGCAATCCGGCAGCAATCCAATAAAAAGAGGACCTTGTTTTTTTTACAGATTTCACTGATGGCAATTGCGTTTTCCATGCTCACCGGTTGCCCGCCACCGCTGTTGTTGGTGACAGTGAGGATAACTGCGCCAATATTTTCAGCTCCCTTTTCTTTAATAATCTGTACCAGTTTTTCAAGATTCATGTTGCCCTTAAAGGGGTGAATCAACGAAGTATTTTTTCCTTCTTCAATGGCAATATCAATTGCGTCTGCACCCGAAAATTCAATGTTGGCACGCGTGGTATCAAAGTGCGTATTGCTGATAAATGTTTTTCCTTTTCCGCCTAAATGCGAATAAATAATTCGTTCCGCTGCACGACCTTGATGTGTTGGTAAAATATAGGGCATACCAGTCAACGACATAACTTCTGTTTCCATGTTTTTCCAGGAGACCGAACCTGCATAAGATTCGTCACCCCGCATGATGCCCGCCCATTGTTCAGCGCTCATAGCAGAGGTTCCGCTATCGGTCAAAAAATCTATAATGACATTTTTGGATTCGAGTAAAAAAGGATTGTAATGCGCTTCCTTCAAATAACTCATGCGATCAATTTCAGTGCTCATTTTAATAGGTTCAACCGATTTGATCTTAAATGGTTCAATGATCGTTTTATGTTTCATAGGTTCAAAATATTTTGAGATGATTTATTGAATGTGTCTACAGATTTTTATAAAAGATAAATTTCAAGTGCCTGATCCGTACCAACGGTATGAGCGTCTTCCGGAATGAGCGCGATTGAATTGGCATGAGTAAATGACATCAGAATGTCTGAGTTTTGGCCGTCAAGAATCCTTACAGAATGTTCATCGGTAAAAGCTTTTAAAAGATGTGCGCGGTCGTCATTTTTTTTATAGGTAGTCTGAATTTTTCCGCTGATTTTTTGAAGTCCGTTAAATCCAGCTCCTGCAAATTTTTTAAGCGCGGGCAAAACGTAAATCAAAAACGATGTCATTGCAGCGCTTGGATTACCGGGTAATGCAAAGACATACCGATTATTTTTCCCAACTCCAAAATACAATGGCTTACCTGGTTTTTGTCTCACTTTATGAAAGACTCCTTCAACTCCAATTTCATTTAATGCTTGTGCAACAAAATCGTATTCGCCAGCTGAAATTCCACCAGAGAGTAATACAAAATCAGCATGATTCATTACTTCAATGAGTTTGGTTTTTGTAGCCAGAAGGTCGTCGTGTACTGAAAAAATTTCGGCTTCACCAACGCGGTAGTAGTCGATGGCGGCTTGAAGCATGAACGAATTGCTCTCATATATTTTTCCTGCTGAAAGTTCATTTCCGGGTTTGATCAATTCACTTCCTGTTGCAATGATTGCAATTTTTGGTTTGCGATAAACTTCGACAGATTCAATTCCCAATGCGCTGATAAAACCAACAGCAGCCGGACTCAGCAAAGTACCGCTTTCCAAAGCGAGTGAATTTTTTTTAATCTGATCACCTTGATTTCGGATGTGCTGAAAAAGTTTTAAATCTTCTTGAAGTGTTAGTAGTGTATCTATTGCGGTGCAGTTTTCTTGCATGATCACCGCATTGGCAGTTTCTGGAACTCTCGCGCCTGTAAAAATTCGAACTGCCTCTCCTGCTTTTAATTCAAAAGTTTCTGACGAGCCCGCTGCAAGTTCTCCTTTAATTGTATAGTTTTTCTGATCAGTCAGATAATTGATTGCATAGCCGTCCATGGCTGATTGTCTGAATGGCGGAAGATCTAGTGGAGCATGAATTGGTTCAGCTAAAATTCTTCCAACCATTTTAGTCAGTTGTACTTTTTCGGTTTGGCTTTGCTTTACCTGATTGTCAATAAGCTTTAAAGCCTGACTGATTGTGACCATGTTTTTTTATTCAAAGTTAAGTTGAGGCTTGCTGCTGAATAATGATGCAGATCACTTATGGGTCTAATAATTGGAGAAATTCTGGCAGATAGTAAGTTAAAAAAGTGATATAAATCATAAAATGAAATGATCGTATTGCTTCTGAAAAATGATCGGATAGGCTAATTTTACAACAAATTAACGCAAGATGAAAGCTGCAAAAGTTGAAATGCCATCGTGTGAGGACTGTCCCAACAAAGGTGGAATGTTCTCATGCTTGTCTCGTGAAGACAAGGCGGTACTTGGCGAGGATAAAGGAAACAATTACTATAAAAAGGGACAAGTGATTTTTTACGAAGGTAATTATCCGCATGGGTTGTATTGCATCTTCAAAGGAAAAGTAAAAGTTTCCAAATTGGGAGATGAAGGAAAAGAACAGATTGTTCGTATTTCAGGAAATGCAGATACACTTGGCTATCGTTCATTACTTTGCAACGAGCCATACAAGGCAACTGCTACTGCGCTTGAAGATAGTTATGTCTGTTATCTTTCAAAAAAAAGATTCTTTGAGTTAATGGAATCGAATAACACACTTTGTTTGAGTACAATTCAACTTCTGGCACGTGAGCTTCGACAATCAGAACAGCAATTAGTTGACATCACACAAAAAACGGTACGTGAACGTATAGCTGAAGTTTTGCTTCAATTAAAAAATAAATTCGGATTCAAACCGGATGGAAGAACAATAGACATTCGTTTGACCCGCAGAGAAATTGGTGACATGGCTGGTGTCACAACTGAAACAACTATTCGGACGCTTTCAGAATTAAATAAGTCTGGCGTCATTGCTATTGTTGGTAAAGATATTCAAGTTCTTAAATTAGATCAGTTACTGCTGATTGCAAACATAGACGATTGATTTTTCGGGAATTAGTTTTATGATCCATCTCATTTTTTGCTATTTCTAATTGGCGGAATTTTGATTCATCTTTTGATGGATCATGGAAACGGACTTTGAACTTATTCTTGCAGAATACGGAGGCAGACAAAAAGTCTTTCAACGCGGTGATGTGATCTATAGCAGTGAGTCTGGTGTTGAAGGAATCTATTATCTCAGAAGCGGAAAAATCAGAATAGATAATTCACGGGTCAAATCAAAAAAGGAAGTTCTGGTTTGGTTACTCAGTTCGGGAAGTTTTTTTGGTATTTCATCTTATTACAATGGTTACAACAGTTGCGCATATATAACTACTGTTGTTTCTGAAAAGGCTGAAATGATTTTGATTTCACGCGAAGAGTTCATTCATCTGCTCAAGGCCAATAAGGAAGTGCGCAACTACATCATCAACCTTCTTTACCGCAGATTGGATTATATCGAAAAAAGAAAATTGTACTCATCGCGAATCTCATTGAAGAAAAAAGTTTCAGATTCATTGATTTTTTTGAGTCCTGCACATTGTCCGCCTGAATCTGCTCTGGAAGGTAAACCGTACAAAATAAATATCGCCTTGAGTGAGCTTGCGACAATGATCAACGCGCAACGCAAAGAGTTGGTTTTACTCATTGATGATCTCATCAATAAAAAAATCCTGGATAGAGATGGCGAAGGAATCACCATCAGGAATGTTGAAAAATTGATGCTGCTGGAATAATGGGTCTTAGTGTAAAACGGATTGTTTTTTTCACGCTGGTAACAGCTTATTTATTTTATACATCCTTTGTGTATACAGAGGGTACTATAACAGAATATCCAATTACAGGTGATGCCATTGAAGGCAGGCAATTATTCCGTGATAAAAACTGTATTGCCTGCCATCAACTGTATGGTTTAGGTGGATACATGGGACCTGATCTGACGAATGTGATGTCTATAAAAGGTGAAGTTTATGTTCGCGCTTTTCTAGAAAACGGAACTCAAAAAATGCCGGATTTTAGTCTGGAAGAAAAAGAAGTAAAAAATTTGATTGCCTATCTCACGTATGTTGATTCTACCTCATTATACCCAACGCGCAATTTTGAACTCACATGGTACGGCACAGTTAATTCTAATCCGATCAAAAAATGAAAATTCGAATAGGCCGACTTTTTATCATTACTGGAATTTCTTCGTTAAGTCTTGCATTATTATTTGGGGTGTTAGCTGCTGTTCAATTTATTTTTCCTGATTTTATTCCTGAGATTGCATTTTATAAAGCAAGACCTTTGCATGTGTCGCTTGCGGTGTCATGGATATTTAGCATTGGTATTGGTGCGGTGTACAATTATCTGGAAGAAAAAGAAATCATTCGATTTCAATTTGCCGGATTCATACATTGGATCATCTATGTTGTAACAGGAATCTTCATCATTGTATCCTATTTAAAAGGAACATTTGGCGGACGAGAATATTGGGAGTTTCCACCGGTCTTGTCCATTCCAATTTTAATTTCCTGGTTGTTTTTTGGATTGGTCTTTTTCAGCAGTGTCATTAAAATCAAAAACTGGCCAGTTTACTTATGGATGTGGTCAACTGGAATTGTCATCTTCTTTGTAACATTTCTCGAAGCAAATTCCTGGATCTTTGATTACTTCAGCAACTCCGTAGTTCGTGAATTAACTATACAGTGGAAGTCTTATGGTTCGTTGGTTGGCTCGTGGAATATGTTGGTTTATGGCGCGGGACTCTATGTGATGGAAAAAATCAGCGGAGAAGATTCTTATGCAAAATCTGGAATTGCATTTGTACTTTATTTTGTGGGGCTCACTAATTTATTTTTCAATTGGGCACACCATATCTATGCGGTTCCTGCTTCACCTTGGATTGGTAACATTGCATACGTCATAAGTATGACTGAGCTTTTTATCATTGGCAGGATTATCTGGAAATGGAAAGGAACATTAACTACGGCGCAAAAATTTCATCACAAACATCCGTATCTTTTTTTGCTGGCATCTGACATTTGGGTATTCCTGAATCTGGCACTTGCCATTTTAATTTCTGTTCCTGCTATTAATGTCTACACGCATGGAACGCATGTCACTGTTGCGCATGCCATGGGCAGTACGATTGGCATTAACTCTATGATTCTGGTGGCATTTATTTTACATCATTTCTCGTGGCGTAAATCCTGGTGGATTATAATTCCGTACTGGATTATTAATATTTCGCTGCTTTGTTTTTGGATTGCTTTGATTGGCTCAGGAATTTTAAAAGGAGTAGCGGTTGTAGAAGGGACCTCTTCATTTCAAGAAATCATGATTTCTATTGAACCGATTTTGAAGTTCTTTATGTACTCTGGAGCCTTTCTGGCTCTTGGTTTTCTGATCCTTTTGTTCCACCTGCTTTTTGAGTTTTTGCAGGACTTCCCCGAGAACATTTTTGGCAAAACTGAATAATATCAGTTTTTGTTATTTCTGACAAGAAAACCCAAAAGTATGACGTATATCATTTTGTGTGCATACAATAATGGGCAATTTTGGGTCATAATTAAGCACTCAAAAAAATCACAAAATGAAAGCCAATAGTTATAGAATCCTTAAAAGACTGGTATTAGGCGCGTCGCTGGTTTTTGTCTCGACTCAAATTCAAGCGCAGGATGGCGCAGACCTTTTTAATAAAAACTGTGCGGTATGTCATAAAACGACCGGAGCAAAATTTGTCGGACCTGGTATGGCGGGGATCACTGAAAAGAGATCAGCATCTTGGCTAAAATCATGGATCAAAGATTCACAAGGTTTAATTGCATCTGGTGATGCAGACGCCAAGGCAATTTATGCAGAGTATAATAATCAGGTGATGCCACCTTTTCCACAATTTTCGGATGCTGAAATGACAGCGCTGATTGATTATTTGGGAACGCTTGGTGGAGGCGACGCTGCTGCGGATACAACTCCGGTAGCAGAAATTATTTATACTGATCTTCAGATTAAGGAAGGAGAAAAATTCTTCACAGGCCAAAAATCATTTTTCAATGGCGGACCAAGTTGTACTTCATGTCATGATGTTGCGGCGCCTGGAATTGAAGGTGGATATCTGGCAAAAGATCTTACGGATGTTTATACACGTTTAGGAGAGGCCGGAATTATGGCGATGATCACAAATGCACCTTTTCCCGCAATGAACTCTGCTTATGTCAACAACCCGGTGGGTGAACATGAACAAAAAAGTATTGCGGGATTTTTAAAATCGGTTTCAAAAAACACGGTGGAAACAAAAACCTCAAGTGTTTTAATGATGACAACTCTTGGCTTTGGCGGATTCTTTATTGTGCTTATTCTAATCATGATAATATGGCGTGAACGAAAAAAGAATTCTGTTAAATCACAAATTTTTGCAAGACAAATACGATCAATTAATTAAGAACTAATACCTAGAAATAATGAGCTGGATAGAAGATATTATCTCCCCGAAAACTAGAAAATGGGAAGAATTTTACAGAAACAGATGGCAATACGATAAAGTTGTCAGAAGTACGCACGGCGTCAATTGTACCGGTGGTTGTTCTTGGGCTATTCACGTGAAAGACGGAATTGTTGTCTGGGAATTACAACAGGTGGATTATCCTCAGTTTAATAAAGAAGTTCCTCCTTATGAACCACGTGGATGTCAACGCGGAATTTCATACTCCTGGTATTTATACAGTCCAATTCGCGTAAAATATCCAATTGTGCGTGGCGCATTAATTGATTTGTATCGTGCTGCAAAAGAAAAATGTAACAACGATCCTGTTGCTGCATGGGCCAGTATTCAAAGTGATCCTGAACAACGTCACCGCTATCAGCGTGCACGTGGTAAAGGTGGATTCAGAAGAGTTCATTGGGATGAACTTTTAGAATTGATTGCAGCTTCTAATATATATACTGTTCAAAAATATGGCTCTGACCGTATCATCGGATTCTCTCCGATTCCGGCAATGAGTATGTTGAGTTACGCTTCAGGTGCACGCTACTTACAATTGATGGGTGGTGTGAACTTAAGTTTCTACGATTGGTATTGCGATTTACCAAATGCATTCCCTGAAATCTGGGGTGAACAAACAGACGTTTGCGAAAGTGCTGACTGGTATAAATCGAAATACATTGTCGACATGGGTGCAAACTTAGGGATGACTCGTACGCCAGATATTCACTTCTTCTCTGAAGCGCGTCACAATGGTACAAAAACAGTTGTTATGTCACCTGATTTCAGTATGGTTGCAAAACATGCTGACCAATGGATTCCGGTTCACGCTGGTTCTGATGGAGCGTTCTGGATGGCAATCACACATGTAATCTTGAAAGAATTCCATGTGGACAGACAAGTGCCTTATTTTATTGATTATGTAAAACGATTCACAGATTGTCCATTCATCGTAAAACTAGATCAGAAAGATGGTGTTTATCATCCCGGCAAAATGGTTAAAGCTGGTGAAGTAAGCAAATATAAAGATGCTGAAAATGCTGACTGGAAATTCCTGAATATGGATTCGCAATCAGGTGAACTTGTTTGCCCAATGGGTACAATGGGTCACAGATGGCAAACTAAAAAGGGACAATGGAATTTAATTTTCAAAGACAGTGAAACTGGAAAAGATTATGATCCGGAATTAACTTTCATCAATAAAAATGAAGGAACGATTCAAGTTGAATTTGTTGAATACGGTCATAAGAAAAAAGCTTTACGTGGAGTTCCAGTAAGATATATTACTGATAAAAATGGAACTAAAATTCCGGTAACAACTATCTACGATTTAACCATGGCACAATATGGTGTAGGCCGCGGATTGGAAGGTGAATACCCAACATCGTACGACGATAAATACGCAGCTTATACTCCTTCATGGCAAGAAATATTTACCGGTATCGGACCAAAAACTGTTTTACAAATTGCACGCGAATGGGCAAGTACAGCTGAGAAAACAGAGGGTGCTTGTATGGTGATTGTAGGTGCTGGTATTAATCACTGGTTCCATGAAAACCTGATGTATCGTTCTGCAATCATGGCGCAAATGTTAACTGGTTGTAACGGTAAAAATGGTGGTGGAATGAATCACTACGTTGGACAAGAAAAACTTGCACCAATGGATTCATGGGCAACTATTATGAGTTCAAAAGATTGGGGTACAGTTGCAAGATTGCAGCAAGGACCAATCTGGCATTACATAAATTCGAGCCAATGGAGATATGATGGAAATCAAAAATTCTATAACTCATCTCCTGATAATAAACTGGCAAATATGCACACTGCTGACTGGGTTGTAAAATCAGTTAGAAATGGATGGATGCCTTATTATCCTCAGTACAATAAAAACAATTTTGAATTGGTAAAAGAAGCACAAGCTTCTGGTGCGCAAGATGATCAGGCGATTACAAATTACATTGTAGGCCAACTTAAATCGGGCGAATTAAAACACGCTTGTGTTCAACCTGATGAAGAAATCAATTTCCCAAGAGTGTGGTTTATCTGGAGAGGAAATGCAATTGGTACTTCTGCTAAAGGGCATGAGTATTTCTTAGATCACTATTTAGGAACTCACACCAATAAAATTGCAGATGAAGTTGCTGGAGATATTGTGGAAGATATCGAGTTCAAAAAAGTTGCAGCAAGAGGAAAAATGGATTTGGTGATTGACATCAATTTTAGAATGGATACTTCTGCATTGTATTCTGATATCGTTCTTCCAACAGCATCGTGGTATGAAAAAGCGGATATCAACTCAACCGATATGCACTCATTCATTCACCCGTTATCAGAAGCAATTGCTCCAGTATGGGAAGCAAAAACAGACTGGCAGATTTTCCAATCACTTGCTAAAAAAGTGCAGGAAATGGCTCCAACTTATTTACCAAATGTAATGAAAGATGTAGTGAACTCACCTTTGTCTCACGATTCAAAAGATGAAATCACACAGCTTACAATTCAAGATTGGTCTAAAGGAGAATGTGAGGCGATCCCTGGAAAAACAATGCATAAAATCAGCATCGTTGAACGTGACTACACCAAAATTTATGACAAGTTTATTTCACTTGGAAAGGGTGTTGCTAAAAATGGATTGGGTGCACACGGTAACCATTATATGTGTGAAGATGTTTATGAAGAAATGCTTACACATCGTCAGCACATCACTAAATGGAAAGATGGAACCGAGTATCCATCGCTGAAAGATGATGTAGAAGGTATCAATGCAATTTTGAAATTATCTTCTTTGACAAATGGTAAACTTGCTGATCGTGCTTACAGAAACATGGCCGAGAAAATCGGTGTTCCTGCAATTGCTGAATTAGGTATGCCTTATCGCGACATCGATATCTCTTACCGCGATTTACAAGCTCAGCCTAAACGCTACAACTCTTCACCACTTTGGTCGGGCTTGATGCACGACGGCAGAACTTACGCAGCATATACTTATAACGTAGACATGTTTGTTCCTTGGAGAACACTTACCGGAAGACAACATTTCTACTTAGATCACGATGCATACATTGCCTTTGGTGAACATTTACCAACTTACAAACCATCTCCGACTCCTGAAGTTTATGGTGATTTGCGTGTGACGGTAAATGATGGAAAAGCAAAAATGCTAAACGTTCTGACACCACATGGTAAATGGCATATTCACTCTACTTATGGAGATACATTAAGGATGTTAACCTTGTCTCGTGGTGGTGAACCGTGCTGGTTGAGTGAAGGTGATGCAGCATCACTTGGAATTAAAGACAACGACTATGTGGAAGTTTATAATGACCACGGTGTTTATGTCACAAGAGCCTGCGTCAGCGCACGTATTCCAAATGGGGTGTGTATTGTTTACCACGCCGTTGAACGAACCTATAATATTCCAAAATCACAAGTCAGAAGAGGTAAAAATGGTGAGCCAAGACGAGGCGGAATGAACAACTCATTTACACGCGTCCACTTAAAACCAAATCTGATGTGCGGAGGTTACGGACAATTTACCTACCACTTCAATTATTGGGGACCAGTTGGTGTGAACCGTGATACACACGTATTGGTGCGCAAAATGGAAAAAGTTGAATTTTAATAAGCGAATAAATCAGGAACTCACGAAAAAAAAAAGTTATGGACGTTAGATCACAAATTTCAATGGTATTTCATCTCGATAAATGTATCGGGTGTCACACCTGTTCTATCGCTTGCAAAAATATCTGGACTGACAGAAAAGGTGCAGAATACATGTGGTGGAATAACGTTGAAACAAAACCGGGAACTGGATACCCAACGAAATGGGAAGACCAGGAAATATATAAAGGAGGCTGGGAGAAAAATGGAGATTCTGTTTCTCTGAAGGGAGCAGGAAAATTGAAAGGATTAAAAAACATCTTCCACAATCCTTACATGCCAGTATTGGAAGATTATTACATTCCATGGGCGTATAAATATCAGGATCTTTTCACAGCTCCTGAAGGTGATGATCAACCAACGGCAAGAGCAGTGTCTCTTATCACAGGTGAACACATCGACATTCAAAGTGGTCCAAACTGGGATGATGATTTAAGTGGTACTCCAGACTATGCGCGTCAGGATGTAAACTTCAAAAATCTTTCAGAAGCTGAGCAAGAAAGTATGTTCCAACTTGAACAAATGACCTTGCATTATTTGCCAAGAATTTGTAATCACTGCCTTAATCCTGCATGCGTTGGTTCATGCCCTTCTGGTGCGCTTTATAAAAGAGGTGAAGATGGAATTGTATTAATCAATCAAGACAAATGCCGTGCCTGGAGAATGTGTGTAACAGCTTGTCCATACAAGAAAAGTTATTACAACTGGAATACTGGAAAATCTGAAAAATGTATTTTGTGTTATCCACGTCTCGAGTCTGGTCAGGCTCCTGCATGTATGCACTCATGCGTTGGACGTATCCGTTATCTGGGAGTAATGTTGTATGATGCTGACAAAATTAAATCTGTCGCTGCAGCCAACGAAGATCAATTATTGGATGCACAATTAAATATCTATTTGGATCCAAATGATCCTGAAGTAATCAAAGCTGCCAGAGAAAATGGAGTTCATGATTCTACCATCACAGCTGCGCAAAATTCTCCGGTTTACAAATTTGTAAAAGAATGGAAAATTGCATTGCCACTTCACCCTGAATTCAGAACACTTCCAAACTTGTTCTACGTTCCGCCAATGTTGCCAGCTATGGCTAGTGTAGATGGTCAGGGAACTTATGAGACAACAACGGATTCTATGTTTGCTGGTATTGATAAACAACGTTTACCAATGAAATATCTGGCCTCACTTTTTACAAACGGTGATACAAACCGAATGGGAACAGTGATGAAAAGATTGCTTGCTGTAAAAATTCACAGACGTGATGTTACAGTGGGTGACTATGATAAACTGGATGTCAAAAAAGCAATGGATACTGTTGGAATGGATGCTGATACTGCAAACGCAATATTTAGACTAACATCACTTGCAACATTCGAAGAACGTTTCGTGATACCACCTGCACACCGTGAAGAATCAATTGAGATGCTAGAAGCAACTGCTGATGCAAAAGGTGAAACAGGATTTGGATTTAAAACAAAACCAGAACGAGGATTATGATAGCCAACAGAGAACATTACGCGCTGCTTGGGCAACTTTTCAAATACCCTACTGACATGAGTTATGTCACGCGGGTAAATGAATGTTACGCGATGATTCAGGAAAGATATCCGGATCTGGCAACCGAGTTTTCATCTTTTGTAAACTTCATAAATACAAATGATTTTTTCAAAATTGAAGAGACGTTTAATCTGACATTCCACATTCAGGCAATCTGTTATCTTGACTTAGGGTATGTTTTGTTTGGTGAAGATTATAAACGCGGTGAGTTTTTAGTGCACATGAAAGTGGAGCATGAAAAAATTAATCACGATTATGGTTGTGAGCTTGCCGATAATCTGCCCGTTGTTCTCGAATTGGTTTCACTGATTAAAGACGAAGCTTTTCTGGATGAATTGGGCGTTCGTATTCTGATTCCTTCACTTGAAAAAATGACAAAAGAATTTGATCAGGCACGAATCGCACTGCGTCAAAAAATCAATAAAAAGAAGGAGCGTGTTGTGTTGGACAAAGATGAAAATATCGGAAATATTTACGGTGTTACAATTCGCGTCCTTCATCAAATTCTACAACGTGATTTTGCGGCAGTCAAATTTGAAGACGACGCCTTTCAACCAGAATATGGCAGAAACTTTTTGACAAATTGTGGTACATGTTCAACGACTCATGCCGAGCCAATACCAACACCAATTACTAAATAATTAAAAACAGAGATCATGTTAGAGACAGTAAAAAATCCAGCTAAAACTTCAAAAGCATATGTTTGGTTTATGCTGGTAGCATTTTTTGCTACGATATCAATAAATAGTTCTGCCCAAACCGGTGAAGAATTGTTTAAAGCTAATTGTTCTGCCTGTCACAAGCTGACTGCGGATAAATTTGTTGGGCCTGGATTAAAAGATGTAGGTCAAAGAAGAACGCAAGAATGGTTGTTGGCCTGGACAAAAAATAGTCAGGAATTAATTGCAAGCGGAGACTCAACGGCAGTTGCAATATTTAAGGAGTACAACAATTCAATCATGACACCTTTTGATTTTTTAGGTGACTCAGCAATCCTTTCAATTTTTGATTTTATTGCTACAGGACCACCAGAGGCTGCTCCGGTAGATACTGTTGCAACTGCAGCAGCTGCTCCTGCTGAGCTAACAACTCCGGCTGAACCGGTCGATGCAGGATCAGAAGTCATTTTTTGGTTTGTCGTTGTGGTAGTGATTTTAATTATTTGGGTGCTCTACTCAACATTCAAATCGGTTCACAAAGCAATGGATGAAAACGGATACCTTGGTTATAAAGATCCAAATACGGATTATCTCAAGACATTTTTAGTAATGCTTGGTATTACATCGTTAGTGATCTTCTTATTGAAAATTGCTTTGGCAAGTAATACACCTGGCTTTACAACACTCATGTTTGGAGGTTTACCTTATATTGCTCTGGCTGTGTTTTTTATCGGATCTATTTTCCGTTACAAAAATATTGGATTTAAAGTGTCTTCACTTTCTACACAGTTTTTAGAAGGAAAACAATTATTCTTCGGTAGTCAACCTTTTCACTGGGGTATGTTGGTTCTGTTTTTTGGTCACTTGATTGCCTTTATGATTCCTAAGGCCGTTATTCTTTGGAATGGTCATCCGGTTCGTCTTTTCATTCTCGAAATCACATCGCTGGTATTTGCAATTTCAGCTTTGATTGGTTTGGTGCTTTTGATCAAACGTCGATTTAGTAACCGTAAAATTATGGTTGTCACAAACAGCATGGATACATTGGTTTATGTGATCCTTCTGGTACAAATTGTATCTGGTATTGCAATCGCATTATTCGCAAGATGGGGATCAACCTGGTTTGCAAGTTCATTGACACCATACCTCAGATCAATTTTTGTATTCGATCCGCAAACAGGTACTGCCGCTGCAATGCCATGGTATGCGCAAATTCACATTATCTCGGCATTCTTTATTATTGCAATCATTCCGTTCACCCGTTTTATGCACTTTTTAGTTGCTCCAATTCATTATATCTGGAGAAAATATCAAGTGGTTTATTGGAACTGGAATCGTAAAACTATTCGCAAATCAAGTGCGCACACCTACGGTAAATTGCCACGCAACCATTAATTGTCCAGATACTGGTGTGGTTATTTACTCAGCCCAGACCAAATGGTCTGGGCTTTTTTTTAGAAAAGATGTAACCAGGAACTGTAAAAAATATTAAAGCGTATGATGGAGGTAATCGACATGAAAAAAAAATCAACAATTCGTTTACGTGTTTGGATTGATAAAGATGACAAACCATTTATTGGTCCAGGCAGAATAAAATTGCTTGAATATATTCTTACATACGGTTCTATTTCGAAGGCTGCAGTAAAACTCAAAATGTCATATCGCAAAGCGTGGCAACTGATTAGTGACATGAATGCTTTGTCAAAATCAGAATTGGTGGTAAAAACAGTTGGTGGTAAAACAGGTGGAGGCGCAGTGTTGACGGAAGAGGGCCTGAATGTGATCAAACAATACCGGATTGTTCAGAATGAGGTGGACAAAGTGTTGAACAAACATGCTACAAAAATTTCTATTTGAATTGACCAATGCGAAATTTGATTGTCATAGTATTGTCCTTTTGTTTTGGTGCAAAATTATTTTCGCAGAATTTTACATCTTCAAATCAGCAATGGATACATTATTATTCTCAAATGGATCTAAGTACTAAAGACCGAATTGGTTTTGACGGAGGTTATAGATGGAAAGATGCATGTTCAGAACCAGCTCTTTTTTTAATTCGTGGTTCCTACTGGCGAAAATTGAAACCAAATTTATCTTTAGGAGTTGGTATAGCACACACGGGGTCATTCAGTAATCGTGATATTAACACGCTTGAATTAAGGCCGTATCAAGAGCTTCTCTACCTCAAAAAAAAAGAAAAATTAACTGTTCAAATCAGATACAGATTAGAAGAAAGATTGTTTTCTGATTTTCACGAAGCTACAGCAAATACAAACCGCTTTGTGCTTAGAAACAGATTTGCTTTTTCATATACTTTTTTTATAATGAAGCCCTTCAAAAAATTTGAAAACACATCACTTCATTTTTTTGTTGGAGAAGAATTGTTTATGAATTTGAAATTGAACAGCGAAACAAATTGGTTTGATCAAAACCGAATGATGGCCGGTCCCGTGTTGAAATTGAATCAAAAACTCACCTTGCAGTTTGTCTATAATTTTCAATTCGCATCTGCCGTTGAAGTCAACACTTTCCGACTCACTCATGTCTATTGGTTAAGCTTGAGACACTCACTTGATTTTTCAAAAAAAGAGACTACTGAGTAATCGCTCCAACGGTGAAAACATCAGCTCCGTTTGCCCGTATTTTTAGTTGCGCATCGTAATTACCCATCAAACTATTGTTGAGTAAATTGAGGTCCCAAAGATTTGGATTTTTAAACCATTCTGCAACATTCATTTTTATTTCAACCGATGCATTTGCACCTAAATAAAATTCAGTAACCGGAATCTTATAATGGATGTAGTTTGTATGAAAAATGGATTCTGATCCTACTAACTCTCTGACAGCACTACCGCTGTGATAGGCGTAACCGGATGTGTCTGTTGTTGTTTCAATAAACTGACCTTCTATTTGCAATTGATGGTAACCACCACCCAATGATTCTGGCCAGCCCCAGTTGGCTGCATTGAGATCACTGTATGCACCAGAGGTGTTATCACTTTGAACAAAACCTAAATTGAAACCAATCGCATTGTAATACCCGTAAGCTAATTTTTTTGGTAAGATGTAACTGAGCGAAGCCGGATCATTTAAATCAATGAGATGATACCCGTCAATGACAATACTGTCTCCGTTGGCTTGGTGAAAACGCACATCTGAAATATGATAAATGAGCTTGGTAATACTCATTACATTTCCGTTTTCATTTTGATAAATGAGCTGATTAAATGTAGATGTACTGACTGAATTTGTTTCAAATAAGTGTTGAAAATTCAGTGTGATTTCGGCCGCCGGTGCGTAAAGACACGAGCCGTCGTCTTTTTTGTAACGTTCATCATAATTCTCCGCTTCAGGATCTGTACAACCTTTACGATTACATGAACTTAAAACAGAAAGTAGCGCCAGGAAGATGAATGCGATTTTTTGCATGAAACTCTTTTCTGCAAAGGTACCATCATCACAAAGGTAAAACTATGATTTTGATCAACCCGAAGACCCCGATCTTGCAACTAGTGGACTGAAATAGCTGCAAGATCAAAGGTTTTCAGGATAAACTTGCACCTTTAATTTTTGCTTACAAGTTCCTTAGTGGTAGTTTTGGATTTGAGTAATTTTTCTCTGCGTTCAGTTGCTCGTGCAATTTCTTGTCGCTCCAGATGATAGTGACGCAGTGAATGTTCTTTCTGACGATCTGAACTGAAATGTGTCACACGTTTCAAATAGCCAATAACACGGGTTGCATAATCAACATCTTTTGAATTGCAACTTGAGCACCGCAGTTTTGTTTCTTTATCAATGTGATGACATGAATTGCAAATGGTAATTTTCACGTTGATGCAAAAATAATTGCAACCAGTTTGCGCTGCCAGGTTTAGAATTTTTTCAAAGGCTTCTTTGCTTGCATAGGCTTCTAAATTCAAATGCAGTGCAGAGCCTCCATCCAGATACTGGATGATTTCCTTGCCATGCAAAATAAATTTATCTGCAATGTTTATGGATTCATCTTCGACTACATAGAAATACGAATTATAACAATCACGCGGAACAAAATAACCGTCTTTCCGATCCCAGTTTGCGTTTTTTACACCTAGATTTTCAGCAGGTACAAATTCAGTATTGAACATATATCCAAATTCTTTTTTTGCCTCTTTGTTGCTGTCAAAAATGATTTTGAGATTTTCTGAAACAAAGGTTTTGTAAGTGTCATTGTTTCCAACTTCGATGCCCTGACTTTCGGCAGCCTCTGCCATGCCGTTAATTCCAATAGTCAGAAATTGTTTGTCCAAAGAAATGTAACCGGCAGTATAAACCGGCAGCATGTTTGCGTCTGCATATTCACCTACGAGTTTGCGAAATGCAACTTGATATTTTTGAATTTTTTCAACTTCTTCTTTTAGATTTCTGCCATCCTGAACCAGGCGATTCATGTTTAGTGTGATCACGTTGATCGATCCTGTAGAAACACCGCCAGCACCTAAACTATAGCTGAATGTATTATCTGAAATTTCATTTCGTAATCTGCAGCAAGATGCTAAACTATCGGCACTTTCAGATTGATAAATGAAGAATGAATTTCCTTCACTCAATTCTTCAGCGCACATGGATGAAAATTCGCGATCTCTTGGCGCACCATCTTTTACAAGCATTGCGGCTGTTACAACTGGAAAAGTAAGAATTGCTTTTGTACGTTCCTTGTTAAACCATTTCATAAAAAATGATTGCAGCGCTTTGATACTTTCCCAATCTGGTTTTGACATATCCGGGAAAACAAAATTTCCAAACATACTCTCATAGTAATATTCATCGTACAATGAAATGTTCCAGAATACAGACTGATAGCCTCTTGCAGCAGCGGGTTGATTCACTGCATAGACAACATGTTGTAAATGATTTCTGATTTGTTTATCGTGCGTGTTCATATAATCATTGCCGTAATCTTTTCTGGCAAAGTGGTCAAAGTAGAGTAAAAATTCTACTGTGGCTAAGGCGCCTGCAAATTGTGAACTCACGGCAAAAACCAAATTCACAAAGGATCCGCAGAAACTTTCAAGATGTTCTGGCGCTTTGCTTTCACCTCCCAGTTTTGTCAATCCATCAATTAAAAAAGGATACATACTGATCGAAGCGCAGTATGGTTTTAGTGATGTTTCATCGTGCACATAAATCTCATGTGATTCAATTTGACGTATGTATTCTTTGCCCAAGGCTTCACCAAACAGTTCAGTAATTTTATTGTACACCAGGGTTCGGTTTACTTGAACATTGATATCCTTGTTGAGTTCTGCTTCCATTGTTGCAATGTTTTTGGAAGATACATTTGCATTGGCATCCATGGTTGATCCGGTAGCCGCATTTTCGGCTTTAATGTAATTTGAGATAAAATTAATTTTATCATTGATTTGGTTGCTTGTTAATCTGATCATGGTGTCGTGGAATAAATAAATGATTTAAATTTTTTTTCGTCGAAACTTCAATAAATTTTTGATTGGAACTTATATTGTTTAGTCCTCCCAACTCAGGGTTCCAGGCTCCTGTCTTTAACCAGGTCAATTCTGATTTCAGTGCTTCTGAAACATCGTCTAGTCCGGTATACAAACAGGTTTTTAAATTTCTTTTTCTGGCAATTTTGAGAAAATTCAAAAGATTGTCGTGTTCCCATTCTCCGCCCATAAAAAGCACACATGAAATGAGTCCGTGGTATTTGCTCAGATACAATTTGTAGTCAGCTTCACGGAGTGGTTTTCCATTTTCTGTTTTCCATAAAAAAGGAGAATGACAACCCTGACAACGAAGTGTACAACCGCAGATTGAAAAGCAAAGACTGATTTCATTCGGTACTTCCTGAAGGACAATATCTGCTTTATAATAGTTCATCTATTTGTTGAGTTTCGATGTATCAAAAATAGATTTACAGAGATATCAAAACACATTTGCAATTGGCCGCAGTTAACATCTGGCGTGTTTATAATTAAATAATCTGGAGATACTCTTGAGAAAAACGGAGCCAACTGAACACGCTTTTACAGTGCGTCATTTTGTGCTATGAGGCAAATCATAGTATTCTTGTAATACTAGAGAAATAAAGCGATTTGAATGATATCCGAAAAATAAAAAACGCAAATTATTGTTATCAACAACATGCTGTTTCTTGTTCGTGAAAAATTCAATGATAAAATGGAAAGTTGAAATCGATTGTTATTTTGCCGAAGCAACCTGTTGCAATTTTTTCAGATTCTTGATGAAAATGGTTTTATTGTCTGTGTCAATAATCTTTTCAGATTTCAGTTCAGCAATAGCGCGAACAGTACTTTCATACGTTGTGATAGCGCGATTGGCAAAATCCTGACGTGACAAAGTATAACTCAATTCGCCGGTTTTTGCGTTCGCTCCAAAGGCGTTATAGTTCAATAAAATTGCATTTGCTACGTCTCCTCCAATACCACGGTGACCAAGAATGTCGGAGTCGGCAGCAAGTCGAATTAAAGATTCATTTTCTAAATTATCTTTTGACGTGACTTTAACTTTGCCTGAAATTATTTCAAAAATACCTTCTGCTTTATCACCGGCAAGAAAGACATTTTCTTTTGCACCGATTTTAACTTGTTTGCTGCTTGAATTAATCAGATCCAACCAGGCACCACTGCAACATTGCTTAATAAAACTTTTCATAGACTTTATTTTTATTCAGTCGGATTCGCGCATCAACCGCTGTGATCTTATTCCCATCAGCAAGCAACGGGTTTAAGTCCAGCTCTTCTATTTCCGGAACAAAGGTAAGCAAAGTTGAGATTTTCAGGATCACTTCAATAAATGCACTTTCATCGATGGGTTTTTTACCCCGGGCTCCTTCAAACAGTTGATATCCTTTCAGTTTTTTGAGGAGGCTTGAAACTTCATGCTGATCTGTTGGTACCATACAAAACTGGAAGTCCTGCAGAATCTCTACGAAAATTCCTCCAAGTCCAAATAGCAAGACGTGTCCAAACCTGTCCTCAAATTTGGCTCCAATAAAAAGTTCAGTGCCCTGACACATTTCCTGAATCAATACTCCTTCCGCTTTTTCAATAGTCATCAATTGATCAAAATGCTTCTGAATACCAGTCAGGTCATTTACATTTAATACTACTCCGTTCAATTCTGATTTGTGAAGCGGTCCAATTACTTTCATGGCAACTGGAAAATTGATTGCTGCCTTATAGTTTTCTAAATCAGTCTGCTGGTGGATGATTTGCTGAAAGGGTTGTTGAATACCTGCCAGCGTTAGAAGGTTGTGAACTTTATCCGGACCTAAAAATCCGTCCTCCGCTTCGTCGACAATTTTTCGCAGCGCTTGTGCATCTATCAAATAGTTGTTCGTTCGAAAATCACTTGGCTTTTTAGTTTGATAAACCGCTGAAAGCGCATCGCCTAAAACGACTTCGTCTGAAAAACTAACATGACCTTTTGAAAGGAAGTAGGCGATTTCTTTTTGTGCATTCATCACAGAAGGAAGTACCGGATAAATTGGTTTTTGGCATACGTCCAGTTTAACACTTAACACGCGATAGACATTCTCTACATCAAATAATCCAGGACTGCCAAACACCACTACCATTGCGTCAATCTCATCAAATTTATGCTCGCAAAAATCAATGATAATTCCAAGTTGCTCTGCAGTACCGGTTGCTAAAAAGTCGATTGGATTTTTTACGGAAGATCCTTTGTTAAGATACGTACAAAGTTCGTTCGCGTTTTTTCCACTTAGTTCGGGAACATTTAATCCACCTCTGGAAAGCGAATCTGTAAGCATCACCGCTGATCCTCCGGCATGCGTTATGATCGCAATATTTTTACCGCGCAATTCTTTATAATTAAAAACCGATGCAGTAGCAATCAGTTCTTGTCTGCTTTGGCAAAGTACAATTCCAGCACGCTTGAATAATGCTTTTACAGCAAGATCAGGATTCGCTATTGCTCCTGTATGCGATGCTGCTGCGCGACTACCGCTTGGTGTTGTTCCTGCTTTAATAGCCGCAATTTTGCATCCTTTGTGAATAAGTGCAGTTGCGTGTTTGAGAAGCTTTTGTGGATTAACGATATTCTCAAAATAAAGCAATTTGACACGCGAGCTCGATGCGGAAAAATTTTCATCCAAATATTCCAGAATATCGGCAATGGATGTCTGAGCAGCATTACCAATCGAAAAAACATTACTGAATTTTAATCCACGAGGAATGGCTTCCTCCATTAAAAACACTGCGGTTGCCCCCGAACTTGAAATTAAATCACACCCAGCATCAGTGAGCTCAGGAATTGGCGTTGTGAAGACACCGTGATAATTTTGATTCAGAACACCAATACAATTTGGACCAATCAGACATGCCTGATTTTCGTTTACCAATTGTGTAATTTGTTGTTCAATTTTTCTTCCCTCTTCATCGAGTTCTGAAAATCCCGCAGAGATAATGACGATCGCTTTTGTCTTTTTGGTAGTCAAAAGTATTTTCGAAATTTCAAGACAATCTTTTGGGGACACAGCCAGAATCGCCAAATTTATCTCAGGTAATTCTTCTGCTGATTGAAACGCTTGAATTCCCTGAATTGTTTTTTCGGTTGGATGTAAAACATAAACAGGTTTACTATATCCTCCTTCCAGAATATTTCGTAACAGTTTTCCGCCAGGTTTCGAAAGATTATTGGATGCTCCTGCAATCACAATGCTTGCAGGATTTATGAGCGACTGATTAACCATGTCTGTTCTTCTTTACAAACAAAATTACCTTTTCCAGAATCAGCAAATTATGATAGAAATCACTGCACCATCAGATTCGTTTCGCATTTAAAAGTTATCCACCAATGGTAGTCATGCTTCGGTTATTTTGAAACAGTTTTTGATTTTCTGGATTTTCAAATGAGTCAATTCCGCCTCTTGATTTTTTCTTATGCAATACGGTGTCAATGATGAGTGGGCGAATTGATTCACCATTTCTGAATGCACTGAGTAAATCAGTTTCACTTTGAGAAAAGAGACAGTTTTTTATTTTACCATCTGCGGTGAGTCTGATGCGATTACAGCTATCACAAAATGGATTGGTGACACTGCTGATGACTCCAAACGATCCTTGAAAATTTTTGATTCTGAAATTTTTTGTTGTGTCATTTGGTTTGGATGCAAGATGTTCAACATCATTATAACCGAATTCAGTATGCACCTGTTGCATGATCTCATTAAAAGATACTTTCTTTTCCCAGTTCCAATTATTTCCATCAAAAGGCATAAACTCAATGAAACGAATTTGCACCGGAAGATCACGGGTGTAATTTATGAAGTCAATGATTTCATGATCATTCACCCCGCGCATCACCACCACATTAATTTTGGTTTGAAATCCTTCATTGACCAGCAAGTGAATGTTGCTGACAATACGCTGAAAATAATTGCGTCTTGAAATGCGTTCGAAATTTTTTTCGTCCAATGAATCAAGACTCACGTTTACAGCGCGCAAACCAGTTTGTTTGAAATCATTCAAGTATTGATCAACAAGTATGCCGTTGGTTGTAATTGCAAGTTCAATATTCAAACTTGCAAGATCGTGAAGAATTTTGGAGATATTTTTTTTGATGAGAGGTTCACCTCCAGTGAGTCGTATTTTTTTTACGCCCATGGAAACAAACTCTTTGGCAATTGCAAAGGTTTCTTCAGCGGTCATAAAGACAGACTTTTCACGAAGAGCAATTCCCTCTTCGGGCATACAATAAAAGCATCTCAGGTTGCACCTTTCGGTCAACGAAATCCGCAGGTAATCATGTACCCTGCCAAAACCATCAATCAATTTTTCAGGTTGCGCTGACATGAGCTAATTTTTCAGTGATGGAATCAAGTTCTTCTTTGGTCAATAGTTTTTGCGCAAGTGGAAAAATAGTATTGTCTTCTCTGAAAACATGCAATCTCAAAAGTTCTGCGAGTTCTTTTCCATTGTGATAAGCAATGTCCAGCACCAAATAGCGGGAGTGACCGTCTGGTAGCCGTGCAGCAAGCCCCAGGAAATTAAAAACCAAACTTCCGAGCTGAATAAATTTTACGTGATCATCTTCCATCAAATCCACTGCCGTGATATTATCTAAACCATGCTCACCTGTTTCAAGCATGCGCTCATTTAATAGAGGAAACAAAAAGCGTTCTTCTTTTTTATTGTGAGGTAAAATTTCGCTGTCGAAGTAATTAAAGAACTTATTAAAAACTTGATTTGTATCATCGTTTAGAATGTACTTTGCCGTTTTAAAATCAGTCAATGCAGTATCAAATTTGGCTACGATTTCAAGCAATTCTTTATGCTCATTGATCAGGTCATTGAGAATAGGATTCAGATTATCCATGTCAACACCTTTGATACGCGCGCGCTCCGTGTCGTATGCTTCTGGCGGATCCATCGGTGAGTATTCTTCAAGGTTTTCGTCCTTTACTGCATTTCTGAGAATCGGATCTTCTTCCTTCAATTTTTTTTTGATCTCCTGATCAGAGGCTTTACCATCTATTCGTTTTCCGTCTTTATCTATGATTTTCATACTTGTTGGGTTGAGCGTTATGTCTGAGTGTAAATATCGGTAGGTCTCAAATTTTAAAATATGATATATATCAGAAAATGAAAAGACATTAAACAAAAAGGGCGGATTCGCTGAGGATCCACCCTTTCTGGTCATTAATTAATCGGTAAGTAACTAAGGTTTTTGTTCAAATAGAACTGGTTTCAAAATAATAGAAATATATCCCCAGTTTGAAATTGCATCTACGTCACCACCTTTGATGGCGCGCATCGATTCTGTTCCAAGCATGTGCGAATATCCCATCTTGCATAATACGCCAGGGGTAATTTGAAATCCTCCGGTGATATCAATTTCAGTTCCTAAATAGGGACTCATCGCTGAATAGGTTCCGCTTGTTGCTAATTCATCTAAGTCAAGAATATCTGCCTGCGACATAAAAATATGACCAGCGAGTTCAATGCTGTATTTTTCTTTTTTGAATTCAACGCCTAAATAAGCATCATTCAAACCAACACTTCCAATGTGATTCCCTACATAGAAATAATCCATGTATCCGTTAAACTTGTGGTTAGTTCCAAAATAGGGATTGAAAGCATGTTGTACTTTTTTGTAAGCGGCGGATGTATCCGTTTGGCTATTTCCAGAGATCATTTCAAATCCTGCAAACACTTTGAATGGTTCCTTGATTTGATAGGATAGGTCAATGTTGAGTAAATAGCCACTTACAGATTTTGCAGGAAACGTATTTGTACTTCCTAGTTGATAATAGAGGTTTGAACTCACTCCAAATTTATTCTTCTTGAAAGTGATTCGTGTGCCTGCAGTTAAAGTATAGTTGTCTTGATAATCATTGTCACCTGCGGTGTTCACAAAATTCACTTGTTGGCCAACACCTAATGCAAGAAAGCTAGTATTGAAATTATCACTGAATTTATAATTGGCCCATGCAAATTGCATCGACTTGTAGCTTTTTAGAACGGTGTAATTCGTTGTGTTATTTTGAGCCATGTCCTGATTGTATGCTCCACCAAAATCCAATTTCAATTTGTCTTTTTTATATTGAATCAAAACACCATCATGACTTCTTGCTTGTTGAGCCCAGTCAACATTTCCCAGCATCCGGTGGTCATCATAAACCAATTCCTGACGGCCAAATTTCAGAGCCCAGCTGTCGTTTAAATGAGCTACTCCATAAGCTTCGTGAATGGAAATTCCATAATCTTCATTGGTTACCAATTGACTTTGACTTCCCCAAACGCGCACGTCTTGCATAGACACTTTAAATTCTATCTTTTCTCTTTTGTATTCAAAGTTGATTCGCGTGCGTTGATCAACAAACGCGCCAGGACGTGCGGCTGAATCGGCAAGAGTTTGAAAGCCGTGGCGGTATTCAAATCGTGGCCGGATTTCTCCCGTAATTTTTAATTGAGCATACGATGCTGTAGCTGAAAGCAATAATGCTCCTGTCAGAACGGCAATCTTTTTGATAGTTTTCATAGCATGTTGATTTTGTATTCTTAAGTGTCAAAGGTCATGTGATGGTCAGTTATAAAATATGAGATAAGGCATAAAAATGGAAACCTGATAATATTCAGTTTTGTTTCTGATATTCAATTTGAATTCATTCTATAGGCTGATAAAAACATCTGTAATATCTTTATTTAATGACATTTCGGAGTGTTTCTTGAATTTCAAATGATTTGTGAAGAGCGTGTTTGAAGGCCTCGTTCAGTCCAAAAACTCAATTTTATATATGATCAATATCATTTTGATTGATGGTTTGTTGCAATATCTTTGTTTTAAAGACACTAAGATATGAGTCAGATTGTAGCAATATTAGATCCGAATACGGTAGAGGGCAGTGAGCTCGTAACCGAAACATTTCATTTTTGGTTTAACGATCATGAACACATTCGTTCTCCATTTCCAGCTTACATACACAATGATGTGAGACGTATAGCAACTGAGCGGTTTTATGAATGGGCAAGCAAATTATCAGATAGCGCCAAGGAAGAGATGAACGATGAAATGATTGGCGAAAAATTTGAAGAAATCATTTTCGATGCAGCAACGAATCTTGTAAAAACGGAAGACGAAAAATTAACTATTCTTTACCCATTCTTACCAAGAACAGGTGATAAAATTGCCGATGAACATGATCTTACCGGCATCGTAATTGATCGCGGAATTATTCGCGAAGGCGATAAGTCGTTTCTGAAAGTTCAAATGGAACGAATTGACAAATCAACCTGGAACACAAGTTTTGAATTACCATTATAGTCCTTTTTAGTTTGACAACTGAAGCGGCGATCTGAATGGGTCGTCGTTTTTGTTTGTAGAATTACATTATTACGAAAGATTGTTTCTTGGGATATCTCCTTGCTGAAATCCGGATTTCTCTTTGAGATATGTCATAAGTAAAGAGCAAAAAAAAATCCGCACTCAATTTCTCAAGTGCGGATTTTTCTTTCAAAAGTTAATCGACAGTTTTCATGAATTTTTTTTCTAGTTCAACCGCGCGCGGAAACAGAATGTTGTTTTCAAGGTGAATGTGTTGATGAAGATCCTCCTCGAACTCCTTCAACTTGGAGTATAGAACCCGGTAAGTATTGCATGCATGTGCCGGAGGGGAATAATTGTTCGATAACTCGGCGATTTTAAAACCGTAATTCCCAACTGTGTCATGTTCCTTTTCCATCGTGCTAATTGGATTCTGAACAGTTCCAAATAGAGGCAATTCAAATGCAATTTTTTCAGATTCCACCTGTGCCAAATTTTTTATATATGGAAAAAGAATATTCTCCTCTTTACACATATGACGATTCAATTCATCTGCGATAATTCTGAATAGATAATTAATCTGCACGACTTCAGGATTTGCATGACCATGTACCTTAGCTACTTTTTCAGCGTACTGACTGATTATCGGAATATTTTCAGTAACATAATTATGATGAACGTCGATAATGTGGTCAACAAGTCTTTCAAGATCCCATGATTTGAAGTCCTGCGAAAAGTCACTTGTTTGCTCAACTGCTTCGAGTTCAAGTTTAATCTTTTCGTAGCCGATGTTTTTCTCTTCACAAATTGACTTTACAGATACTTTCCCCCCGCAACAAAAGTCGATGCCGTTCTTTTTAAAAACGTCGGCTGTTTTATAATTCTCTGTTACAAGCTCGGCAACAGTTTTGTTTTCAATGTCTAGCATATCGTATATATTTGGCGCTAATTTATAATCAATCTAAAGCAAATAATATGATATATATCACAATGTTTGCTAAACGAATTCAACTCCACATCATGATTTTATGACGTGACGTTCGCTGCTATCAAGTTAATTAGCTCAAGCATTAAATCGTGTTGTTTGTTTTGTGCATACCATGCATGGAGAGTAACTTCAATTTCGCTTTTTGAGACATTCATTGGGTTGGCCTTCCAGCTTCGCATAATGCTGATTGCCCTTTCAGGACGTGGCCCCCAGCAAAACAGATCATTTCCTGCAGCATCACGTGCAATTAATTTTGGAATAGCCTGACCACCATTGGTAAGATATTGATTCATGAATTGCGGATTGTCATCCCGGAACACCAACTGAAAGTTAATTTTTCCTTCTGATTGCTCTGCAATTTTTGCCAGCGCAGGTATGTTTTGTGCACCGTCACCACACCATGCTTCAGTTATTACCGTCCAGCATTGCGGGTCTTTTAAGTTTTGAATTAGCTTTATTAATTCCGGATTCAAAACGATGGTTTTGTTCCATCGCTTCATTCGTGTTAGATTAATTTTGGTGAAATTTATTTTTTCCGGACTTTGATCATTTCCTGAAGTTACATCAAGCTTAGCATAGCTTTCCATTAAACTCATGTATTCATCATATGAATATGTTTTTATTCTTTTCTGATCTGTGATGAGTGTGCAAGTGACTGACATAATTATTGGTATTAGTTGTGGATACAAAGTTCGGTAAAACACTACGTTATAAAATATGATACATATCATTTATTGAGTTTTGAGCAAATACTAAATGAAACCTTGCGTATCTAATATTCCTTTTATCATTGGGCTTTAGGTATGCTTTGTTCAGCTTTACATGTTGTATGATGTTTTAGGTCATGATTCCTTCTATGCAAATGGCAGACCTTTGTAAAAACAATAGAATGAATCCCAGACACCATAATTTTCATATCCCTGTAATGGGAATAGGATATACAGTAGATACACCCGCCAAAGTTGCTCATTTAGGAATCGATTCGGTGATTTCACTTGTTGATGACGGACTGATTGAAAAGATGCGATCGCATCATTGTAAAATTTCCAACCGGCCTTACATTCCAATACCTGTAAAGACTGATGACTATCGTGCAAAGAGAATAACCGCTTATCTCAATACGCTCAAAGCTGTTGCTACCGAAAAATTCAATCAACTGTTTGATCAGCGATACGAAGAGGGCACTGAATTATATAAGTATGTACAACTGGTTCCTGAAAATTCGAAAATTAAAATGCTTCTTCGCGCTTATGAGCAAATGAACGTGAAGGATCTCACGACAATTGAAAACGGAATCAAGAAGTTGTTGTCGATGGGATCTATTGATGTCAATATTATGTCAAAGGGCGACGCCGTGCGATATAAAAACACACATGAAAAGTTACCTGTGGAATACAATGATGCGCACGCCGCAGTGCGCGGATTTATGAAGAGTGATTTGCAGAATTCATCTTTGATTATTTCAGCAGGATTGAATCCAAAATTGTTTACTTACATCAGTACATTTAGTGAAATACTACCAAACGCCGACGGCAATTATTCGAAAAAGATTGTAATCAAAGTAAGTGATTACCGTTCAGCTTTGGTGCAAGGAAAATTTCTGGCACAACGGGGTGTTTGGGTATCTGAGTTCAGAGTAGAATCAGGATTAAATTGCGGCGGACACGCATTTGCCACCAAAGGATTTTTGCTGGGACCAATCTTGAAGGAATTTGCAGATAAACGTGAAGAATTGATTGCTGAACTTCGCCAAATTTATTCCAAAGCGATGACGGATAAAGGAGTTCAACTTATACAAGATCCACCTGAAATATTAGTGTCAGCTCAAGGCGGTGTCGGTACATCCGATGAAGCTGAATTTTTGCAAAAGAACTACGATATCAGTTCTGTTGGTTGGGGAAGTTTATTTCTGCTTTCTCCAGATGTTGTCAATGTTGACAATGATACACTTGATTTACTCAAAGGGGCAAATGAAGATTCTATTTATTTAAGTGATACCTCACCGTTTGGAATTCCATTTTATTCGGTAAAGGGAAATACAAAAGACAGAGAGAAAGATTTTAGAATCAAACACAATGTGCCAGGTTCAATTTGCCCGAAAAGATTTGTTGCTTTGAATAATGAGTTTGGTGATAAGGCTTTGTGCACTGCATCAAAAGATTATCAAAATCTGAAAATTGAGAAAATCAAAAGTGAAGAATCGAATGGTGAGATTCAAAAAATATTGATTGATAAAGTAACTGCGCGCACTTGTATTTGTGTTGGCTTAGGCACTTCGGCCCTTATTGTAAATGGTCTCGAACGAAGGATAGAAGGTGATACCGTTTCTGTTTGCCCGGGACCAAATCTGGCCTACTATTCTGAAAAGGCTAATTTGATTAAAACCATAGATCATATTTATGGCCGGGCAAATTTGATTACGGATGCATCCCGTCCGCACATGTTTATAAAAGAAATCAGATTGTACATTGATTACATGAAAACTAATTTAATGCCACCAAATTCAGACGATAAACAAAAATTGTATCTGACTGAATTTGTCAAAAATTTGTTGGATGGAATTGGCTATTACCAGAAATTATTCATAGAATCAGTAAGCCACACCATGAAGCACCGCGAGCAATTGTTAGCCGAGTTAGATGGAATGAGAAAGACACTTCTTGCTACCGGATCTGCAGTTGATCAGAGCATGACAGCATGACGAGCAAATGAAAATAGTTGAATGGTTTCGCAATTTAATTTTGATTATTTTTCGGGTTTTCTATAAGGTTTATTGCCTCCTTCTTTTTATGCTTTCGTTGTTGATTGCATACCCTTTTTTTAAAATACTCTTTTTGTCCAAGCGCGGATTTTCGGCTGCTTTTAAGTTGATGCGCTTTTATGCCATGTGTATGCATCTGCTTTTTTTTCTGCCGGTGAGATTAAAAAAACCAATACCTGAATTGCCAAAAGGTCCATTTATAATTTGCCCGAATCACAGTTCATTTTTTGACATTCCTTGTATCTATTTAATTTTTTCATCTTACTTCACTTTTGTAGGGAAGAAAGAAATAGAAAAGTGGCCACTCTTTCGAATTTTTTATACTTCAGGTATGAATATTCTAGTGAATCGTCAGGATGCATCCGGCGCTGGTGCAGCCTTCAAACGAATGCTTTCTGAAATTGATATGGGGCACACTCTTGTTATGTTTCCAGAAGGCACCATCACAAAGAATGCACCGCATTTGGGCGAGTTTAAAGATGGCGCTTTTCGGATTGCGGTTCAAAAACAAATTCCAATATTGCCAGTTACTTTTTTATCGAATTACAAGCGGATGGAACGTAAAGGATTTTTTTCAGGTTTTGCATCGCCAGGTTTTTGTGATGTGATTATTCATGAACCTATTTCGACCGTTGGAAAAAGCAAGGCAGATATTTCTGTATTGAAAGAACAGGTGAAGTTGATTATTGAAAAACCGTTCTCTGAAAAATAGTAACACTGTTTAATTTCAGTTGATATAAAAAACAAAGAGGAGTACCCAAGTCCTCCTCTTTGCTTCTTGCTAAACTAATAAACTACCTACTCAAATCTAGCTAGGACGTTCACAACCTTTTCTATTGTAGTACCACCAATTTATGATTGTTGCTATTACGAAGAATGCGGCAATTGCGTAGAAAAATCCATTCGCATTTCCAGTTGCAGTTAAAACTGCGCTTACGGCTATGGCAAAAATGAAAGGACCAAATGCGGCTACGGCAGCTGTCCATCCAATTACACCGGCAGCCTGACGTGGATTGTGACCGAAGATGATTGGATATTGTCTGAAGGTTGCAGCATTACCCATTCCGGTGATGAAGAATAGGAACAACATTAAATAAAGAAATCCATCAAATTGATCAACGGATGTTGGTGTCAGATAGCCGAATTGAACCATTGCAATGCAACCACCCACTAAGCCTATTCCAGTAAGTGTGGTAAGTATTGCGCCTCCAATTTTATCAGCTACAAATCCAAATAAGACACGACTGCTTGCTCCTATTAACGGACCAAGGAAAGCATATTTTAATGGATCAGGTGCGCCATCAAAACCACCGTAAATTGTTTTTATCAAGAGTGGAAAAATTGCGGCAAGTCCTGAGAATCCGCCGAATGTCATCACATAAGTAATCGTACAAAACCAAGTGTGTTTGTCTTTGAAAATATCCATCTGTTCTTTGATCGATGTCTTCATCGGAATACTCTTAATTAGGAACCATGCTGCAATAGCAAGGATTATCAAAAGTGGTGCGTACCAAAAGGCGGCGCTTTGTAAATAGATTTCAGAAGTACCAATTACTTCTTGTGTTTTTGGATCTTTATTTGTGAATACTTCTGCTGCACCGTAAGTCGCTATACCTAACATGGCAGGTGTCATAAATTGTGCGACACTCACGCCAAAATTTCCAATCCCTGCCTGAATTCCCAGCGCGGTTCCCTGCAATCTTTTTGGAAAATATAAACTCGTGCTTGGCATGAAAGATGAGAAATCTCCACCACCAAATCCTGCGGTAAATGCTAATACCATAAACACCCAAAATGGAGTTGTGGTATTCATCACCGCAAGTCCTAAACCAATAACCGGAATTAATTTGATTAAAGTTGCAATTGTGATCACATGTCGTGAACCATAAATCGGAAGTATAAAAGTATGTATGATTCGCAAAATTCCTGCAGCTAAACCGGGCATTGCAGTTAGCCAGAACAATTGATCTTTGTCAAACTTAAATCCGATTCCTGGAAGCTTTACCGCTATGGCGCTAACCATGAACCAGGTTGCAAAGGAAAGTATCAGAGCAAAAGTTGTAACAGTCAAAGTTCGCCATGCTCTTCGGCTTCCTTCATTCTTCCAGAAAGTCTCGTCTTCCGGAGTCCATTTTTCTAACCAGGTTCCCATTTTTTCAGTATTAATTTTACATTTATTTATCGAACTATTCTTAGAATCGGACAGGGTGATTCTTTGAAAATATTATGGGTTCTGCTTCCCATTAAAAGTTTTCCAATTGGAGATGATACGTGGCTGGCAAGAATGATTAGTTCTGCCGCCTTTTCTTTTGCAAGAGCAACAATTTCAGATGCAACATCCCCCTGGCCAAATACAACTTCCAAGTTGGTTGCTCCAAGTTCCTTCAGCTTTTTAGCTTCCGAAATCAACATGTTCTTTCCTTCGTTGATCCAATTCTGTCTGACCGATTCCCATTCCGGAGAGTCGGTTGCAAGCACACCGGTAGTATGGAATTTTTCGTCGACATAAAGCAGCACCAAACGCGAGCCTGTAGTTTTAGATAGATAGGCCGCTTGCTCTCTTGCCTTATCTGCTAGTTGTGAATTCCCTACCGGATAAATGATCGTTCGGTACGCGTAATTTGGACCATGAACTTCCTTTTCTGCAGCGGCTAAAGTAAGGCCGGGTACATGCGTATGAATTTCAAATTCAATTTCTTCTTGCTTCACTTTTGCGCGTCCTCCTTTATCAACCCACACTTTTGTCCATTTGCGTTGTGCGATTCGTAGCACGATAAATGCAATGGCACCAAGAATTGCGAATGAAATAAATCCCCATGCAAAACTTCCTGTATTGCCTTTTGAAATACCCATTGCATTTGGAATAAAACTTCCACCGAGGGCACCAATCTCACCTATCATACTTCCTGCAACCGCTGTTGCAAGTGGCCATCTGAGAGGCACCAGTTGAAACAGCGCACCATTACCTGCTCCCAATGCCGCAAAGCAAACCATAAACAGAATAGTAGTGCCCACAATTCCAATTTGTAAACTTGCGGCCAACATGGTTAGAATGATGATTCCAAAAATTGCGGTAAGTGTATTAATTCCACCCCATCGGTCTGCGGCCCAACCACCTACAACCCTTACAGCACTTCCCATTAATGCCGCCAGCATGGTGAGTTGACCGGCTTCCACTTTTGATACGCCAAAATTATCGTGATAGTAAGTCGGAAGAAAACTTGACAAACCAATAAAACCACCAAACGTAATAATGTAAATTAAGTTAAATGTCCAGCCATCTTTTTGGAACAAACAAGAAAGGTGTTCCTTTAAAGTTTGTTTTTCCCGATCAGGCGGTTCTTTTGCAAAAATGACCATCACTAGAATTGGTAAAAGCATAAAGAGAGCGCCAATACCATAAACGGCCTGCCATCCATAAGCCTCAGCCAGCGGGGGAGCAAACAACATTGCAAGTACAGTTCCGCTATTACCTGCGCCGGCAATTCCCATTGCAAGTCCTTTGTATTTTGGAGGAAACCATCCGGATCCTAAAGAAAGCGCAACACCAAAACTTGCACCGGCAATTCCTAAGAAAACACCCATTGCAAGGACATTGCTGTAGCTGGGAACCATCAAATATCCAAAAATCAGTGACCCAAAAATCAAACTCATTTCTGTTAGCGCCGCATTTTTTCTTCCTATATATTGTGCCAATACACCAAGTGGAAATCGCATAATTGCACCGGCTAAAATTGGAACCGATACCATGAATCCTTTTTCGCCTGGTGTCAGGTTAAATGTCTCACTGATGAAAGGAGCCATTGCGCCATTCAGTACCCAAATAGCAAAGCAAAAATCAAAATAAAGAAAGGAGGCAAAGAGAGTTGGTGGGTGACCCGCCTTGAGGAAAGTTTTAAAGCTTGCCATAAAATTGGAGTTTAAGTTCGACTTCAGTTAGTTTGTTGAGACAAATGTCGAGACTCAAATTCTCCTGATAAATGATCTAGGTCATCAAAATGAAACTTATCAAAACTAAAATGAACCTTTTGTTTTATTAATTATGATGCAAATCATTAATTGAGGTGTCTATTGAAAATTGCCAGAATAGTTGGTTCTATGTAATTTTTGATTTGTGTGAGAAATGAAAGAGCTTCAGTTTTCAAAAAAACTATGCGTGAAATTTTGAAGAAAATAAAATGATTTGACGCATAACAAAGAATGCGGAACAAAGAAGTTCGATTGAAAATTGAGGTCATGGTTGGTATATCATTGTATTCTGATTTTTGTCACAATGTCAACGTATTTCAAAGGGGATTCTATTTTTCAATTTCGTTGAAAATTCGAGCATGTTGAAGTTAAAATGGATAGTGCTGTCTGCCACTCTGGTTCTTATCTCTGTCGCTAATTCGATGCCTGGTCCCGGAACAGGTCCGCCGGGTCCGCCAATCGGTCCACCATGCTGGGCGCCGCCATGTGTCCCAATTGATAGTGCTTTGGTAGTTCTTTTATTGGGGGGCGCTGGTTTAGGGGTGAAGTTTTTGTTTCGGAGAAAGTGATTTGGATAACTCTACCACACAAATTGATAAGGGCGCAGAATTTTTTTTTCAAAAATTTAGCACATCATCCAAAGCACCATCCACATCTTTATGAATAAAGTTTGCTTGATATCCGATGGTGGTGCTCAAGCTCGAATGCCGATATAATTTCTGCAACATCTGTGGTGCGATTTTATCACCCGCTATTTGTCCGAATGTGTGTCGCGAATTAATAAATGCTCAGATTTTATTTTTCATTCGCAGAATAAAATGCTGATACACGATTTAGAGTTGAAGTAAAGATACTTATATTTTATTTTCAGGGCAAAAGTGGCTAGCTCTCAAGGATTCGTGCCCAGATAAACGCATTTATGAATCATCAAAAAAAGATTACGATTCAGGCTTCGTTAATTTTCTGTTAAACAAATACCCAATCTTGCTTACATTCGTCTTGCTACAAATCCATGGTCATGTCTGTCAAAAAAATTTTAGTTTTTAGTTTTCTTTTTTTTGCGTTTGGTTTGACGCAACCGTCTGTTGCACAAACAATGAAATTTAAAATCAAAAATCTGCCGGATACGACGGTTTATCTTGTGAAATATTACGGGGCTAATTTATTTTATGCAGATACCGTACAAAGTAAAAAAGGTGTGGTTGTTTTTGATGGCGCAAAACATCATGCGGGTATGTACGCGGTGATGATGCCTGATAATTCCTACTTTGAATTTGTGTATGACAAAGAACCAATTTTTGTGACCATTTCTGATTTTAGCAAACGTCTCGAAACTGCCGTAGTTAAGAAGTCGCAAAACAATCAGATTTTTTATGCGTATTTGCGTTTCATCACAGCCAATCATAAAAAGATGGTGGAGCTGAATAAAAAATACGAAGGCTATCCAAAAGGTACGCCCCAATATGATTCGCTGGTGACACAAATTGATGTGATCTATGCACAAAATGTCAAGTATCAGGATTCAATTCTTACTGCACATCCAAACTTACTGGTGACTGATTTGCTGAAAATGGCTTTTGATGTGAAGATTCCAGATTATCCGCGCGATGCAAACGGAAAGGTTTTGGATTCTACTTTTAAATACAATTATTACCTCAATCATTATTGGGATGGTGTTGATTTAGCTGATCCACGCATTGTTTACTCACCAATGTATCATTCAAAACTGGACACCTATTTTTCCATTCGCGGAATTGGAAATAATCCAGACACCATCATCAAATATTCATACCAACTTTTAGAAAAAATGAATCAGGTTGATCAGGATAATAAATTGTTCCAATACACCTTGAGTCATCTTGTTTATAAATACGATACCACGCGTTTAATGGGCATGGATAAAATACTTTGGTTTTACGGCGTCAACTATTATTGTCCACCCAATGATAAAGTTTATTGGGTGACCGATGCAGATAAAAAGAAGTATTGTGATTATACAGAAAAAGTTGGAAAATCATTAATTGGAAATCGGGCGATTCCACTTATTTTGACTGACACCAGTGGCAATTGGATTAATTTTTATGACATCGCCGCAAATTATACGGTACTTTTTTTCTGGAGTCCTTCCTGTGGTCATTGTAAAACTTCCATGCCTAAGTTGCAACTCCTCTATGATAAAAAGTTCAGGGAACGGGGAATTGAAATTTATGCCGTAGCCGATGCTACCGGACCAGACTATGTTCTCTGGAAAAATTTTATCCGTGACAACAAACTTACGTTTACAAATGTTGCATTGACAAGAGCTGTTTATGATCAGGCCATGATTGATCCACGTCCGTTGTTGCAGTATACCACAGCAGCAAGTTTAAATTATGCCGATACTTATGATGTCTACTCTACGCCAAAAATTTTGGTTTTGGATAAAGAAAGAAATGTGATGTATAAAGATATCAGTTTAAGTGATCTTGAACGTATGATGGATTTTCACACCGGTCATGCAGGTGATGAGCGGTTGATTTTTGAGTGATAGAAATCTATATTTTGTAAGTTTCATTTGAGATTAGTTTCTTAACCACAGAGTACACGGAGGCTCCCAGTAGCCCGTCTACACAGAGGTCACAAAGATTAACAAGCAAATTGTTTTTTCATGCACGAAATACTAAAAATCTGGAATTTTTCTCTGTGAACTTTGTGCCTTCTTAGTGCACTTTGTGGTTATTTTTTTTTACCACAGAGTACACAGAGGCTCCCAGTAGCCGGGACACACAGAGGTCACAAAGATTGATAGATAAACTGTTTTTTCAATGGGGGCAACACTAAAAATCTTGAATTTTTTCTCTGTGAACTTTGTGCCTTCTTGGTGTACTTTGTGGTTAAATTTGAGCTCTTATTAAATCAAATCCGCTTCAAATTCTCAACTGCTTTAGCAATTGATTTCACATTGTCAAAAACCAATCTTAATTTTTCATTGCGCTCGTTCATCACACAATCTTTTGGATTGGTTTGAATGAATTTTAAGACACTGGTAAAAGTGGTTGATTGATAATATGGCGAATCTTGCTTAGAGATAAAATAGCCAATCATTTTACCACCTTTGATCACTAATTTTTCAAAGCCGGTTTCTTTTGCTAAACGACGCAACTGCATAGAATAGATCAGCGCTTCCACTTGCTCTGGAAGTTCACCAAAACGATCGATTAATCCGGTTCTGAATTTTTCCAATTCTTCATCGTTTTTGGTATTGTCCAATTCCTGATACAAAACCAAACGTTCGTTGACTTGATTCACGTAGGTATCTGGAATCAATAATTCCAAATCAGTTTCAAAAATACAATCGGCTACAAAATCTTTGCCTTCTAAATTTGGATCTTCTTCAAACAAATCTTTGAATTCATTTTCACGCAGCTCTTGAATCGCTTCTGCAAGAATTTTCTGATACATTTCAAAACCAATATCGTTGATGAAACCAGATTGTTCACCACCCAATAAATTCCCCGCACCGCGGATATCCAAATCACGCATCGCAATATTAAATCCAGATCCAAGATCTGAGAAATGTGCAACGGCTTCTAATCTTTTTCTTGAATCAGATGGCAGATGTTGCATCGGTGGTGTGATTAGATAACAGAATGCTTTTTTATTCGATCTCCCAACACGTCCGCGCATCTGATGCAAATCACTCATTCCAAACGTGTGTGCGTTGTTGATGATAATGGTATTGGCGTTTGGAACATCAATTCCAGATTCGATGATGGTAGTTGCAACCAACACATCGTATTCATATTCCATAAAACCGGTCATGATATCTTCCAGTTTTTCACCGTCCATTTGACCGTGACCAACTGCCACACGAATTCCAGGACAAAGTCGTTGAATCATGCCTGCAATCTCATGAATATTTTGAATGCGGTTGTGAATAAAAAACACCTGACCGCCGCGTTGTACTTCGTATGAAATCGCATCACGAATCACCGTTTCATTCATGGTGATAATTTCTGTATCCACCGGTTGACGATTGGCAGGCGGTGTATTAATCACCGATAAGTCACGCGCACCCATCAAGGAGAATTGTAAAGTTCTTGGAATGGGTGTTGCCGTTAATGTCAAAGTATCAACAGACGTGCGCAATGTTTTCAATTTATCTTTTACACCCACTCCAAATTTCTGTTCTTCGTCAATGATGATCAATCCCAAATCTTTGAACTTGACATTTTTTCCAACTAAAGCATGCGTGCCAATGATAATATCAACTTCACCGCTGGCTAATTGTTTGAGTGTTTCTGTAATTTTTTTCTGCGATTTAAAGCGATTCACATAATCCACCTTGCATGGAAAATTTTTCAAACGTGCACTGATGGTTTTGTAATGTTGCGTAGATAAAATAGTGGTCGGAACTAAAATGGCAACTTGTTTATTATCGTTCACTGCTTTGAAAGCAGCGCGTATGGCAATTTCTGTTTTTCCAAATCCAACATCGCCGCAGATGAGCCTGTCCATCGGTGATGGAGCCTCCATGTCTTCTTTCACCGCAATGGTTGCTTTTAACTGATCAGGCGTATCTTCATAAATAAAAGAGGCTTCCAATTCATGTTGCAAATAATTATCCGGTGCGTAAGCAAATCCTTTTTCTTTTTTGCGCTCCGCATAAAGTTTAATCAAATCGTATGCAATCTCTTTAACTTTAGATTTGGTTTTCTTTTTGGCGGTACTCCATTGTTGTGAACCAATTTTATTCATGGTAGGTTCGGTACCATCTTTGCCAGAATATTTTGAGATGCGATGCAACGAGTGAATCGAAACATAAAGCACATCGTTGTCTTTATAAACTAATCGAATTGCTTCTTGCGGCTTGCCGTTTACATCAATAATTTCAAGTCCTGAAAAACGGCCAATGCCATGATCAATATGTGTTACATAATCTCCTTTTTGAAGGTTGTAAATTTCTTTAAGTGTGAGCGCTTGTTGATTTTTGCGATACCCTTCTTTTAATCTGAAACGATGATAACGTTCAAAAATCTGATGATCGGTATAACAGACAAAACGCATTTCATTGTCAATAAAACCTTCATGCAATGCAATGGTGAGCATGCTGAATTCAACGTTTGCTTTTAAATCTGAAAAGATGGTGTACAAACGTTCAATTTGTTTAGGCTGACTGGAGATAATAAAATTGGTAAACTTTGCTTTTTTGCGCGCTGTTAAATCTTCAATCAGCAAATCAAAATTTTTGTTGAAGCTGGGTTGTAAGCCGCAATTAAAATGAAAAGCAGTTTCAGTTAAAGTTGGACGATCACCGTATTCAATCAGCCTGAATTTTAAAACTTGTTCTTTAAAATGTTTTTGATCTAAATACAAATCTACCGGCGGTGAATGTTTCACTGGTGAGTCTGGCAAAGCGTTGTAAGCATCTAAGGCTTTCTGATAACACTTGGTCAGTTCTTCTTCAACCACATCAAAATCTTTAATCCAGATGGTTGTTTTTTCTGCAATAAAATTCAAAAAACTTTCACGGACTTCTTCTGTTTTTTGATGTTGAATATTTGGAACAACGGTAAAGCGTTGAACTGTTTTTATTGAAAGTTGATTGACGGGATCAAAAGTTCTTATCGAATCCACATCATCTCCAAAAAACTCAATCCGAAAAGGCTCATCATTTGAAAATGAAAAGACATCCACAATTCCGCCACGCACGGCAAACTGACCGGGTGCATAAACAAAATCCACTTTATCAAAATCGTACTCGATTAAAAGTTCGTTGATAAAATCAATGGAGTACGTATTGCCTTGTTTAATCTCCAAAATACTTTTTGCAAATTGTTTTTTGGTGATTACTTTTTCTGAAATAGCCTCAGGGTAGGTAACAATGATAGAAGTTGTTCCGCGGTTAATGCGTTCCAACACTTCAGCACGTGAAACCACGTTGGCGTTGTCTATTTCTTCCAATTGATATGGCCGCTTATAACTGTGCGGAAAAAATAAAATGGAATTGGAAAGATGATCCAGATTTTGCAAATCATTCAGAAAAAAAGCTGCCTCTTCTTTTTCAGGTAAGATAAAAAGATGATTGCCCCCAATGTTTTGAATAATAGCATCTGCAATCACTGTGCGCGCCGATCCGGTAAGACCTTGCAAACTTAAATTTGGGCTGTGTGATTCCAGGTGAGAGCAGATTTGCTTCACTTTTTCGGAGCGTGCGTACGCTGAACGAAATTCTTCAACGTTCATGGGTGCAAAGATAGGGGGTTTAATTTGAATTTCTATTTGGAAAATTCATGTTCAACGGATTTTTTCTCCGTGAACTTTGTGCATTCTTTGTGGGCTTTGTGGTTAGATTTTTTTACCACAGAGCTCACGGAGGCGCCCACTGTACGGGTGACACAGAGGACACGGAGAAAATTGGATTGCTTCTGTTACACGAAGTATGAATTAAGATCGCTGTTATGAGCTATGCTAAATTGAGGGTGAGGGGATTGAGTGGGAAATTATTTTAACTTTATGGGATATTGGCGTAATTGAAAGATGCACGAAAAGTAATAATGATATGACAGACAAAAAAATTAAGGAACTCGAAGAAACTCAACAATACGAGGACAATTCAAATGATTTACCTCAGCAGCATTGTTGCGTTTAACGAATTGCGGTCTTGTGCTGATCTTTTAAGACTTTATGAGTCAAAACAGTTAGAAATCCAACCAGACTTCCAACGAGATATTGTTTGGTCCAAACCTGACCAGACCAGGTTTATTGACAGTTTAACGAAACAACTACCTATTCCAAGTATGTGTATTAGCCTTGACTATAAGACTGACAGAAGGTTAATAATAGACGGACTACAGAGGATGAATAGCATCATTAATTTCCTCTCTGATGATGAATGGAAACTTTCTGAATTGGATGATATTGATGAAAAATTATCCGGCAAGACAGTTCATACAATTAAAACAAGATCAAAAGAGGTTTTTGAAAGAGTGCAAAATGTAATGATACCTGTAACAGTCATTCGCTGTGACTATTCTAAATTGGAACACAACGAGTACTTGTTTACGATATTTCACCGACTAAATTCCGGTGGAGTAAAACTGAATAATCAAGAAATTCGAAACTGCATTTATAATGGAACATTAAACTCATTACTAAAAAAACTTGCCAAAGCAACAGAGACAAAAAAATTGTTTGGATTAAAAAGTCGATTCGCAAATGAAGAAATGATTCTTCGATTTTTTGCTTTCGATGAGCGATTAGAAACTTATAACGGCAAATTATCCAAATTTCTGAATGATTACATGTTCGACAATCGTAGTTTAACTGATGTGGAAATTGAAGCAAAAACTTTATTTTATACCGAAGCGACAAATCTAGTTTACGAAAAAATATTTGATAAAAGTGCTGCAACATCTTTGGGGAAAACATTTTTGGAAGGTTTGCTTTATGGTGTTTCTCAAAATCTACAGAAACTAAAAAAGGAGACCCCTGAAAAAGTAAAATCCTTGTTTGAATCTTTCAAGCAATTGCCAGAATACAGCGTTCAGAGTTTGAAAGAAGGGTTGTCTGCAAAAGAAAAAGTAAACGACCGCTTGAATTCGTCAAAAAAATGTTTCGCTGGGTAATATGCAAGCTAAGCAACCAATTGAAGACCTTTTAAAGGAGTTACAGAAACTCTATGACAGCCCGGTTAATCCAGCGCATAAAGATTATTATTCGAAGTTAGCATTGCTAGAACTTTGTGGTTGGTTAGAGCATGTTCAAGACGAAATAATTAAATATTACTCTGACACAAAACTGATTGAACAAAAGAACAAAGATGAAGTTAATACGTTTGTCATTGGGAAAACTTATGGCTTCGACTATGTAGACCACTTTAGGCCAATGATTATTAAATTAATTGGATTTAAACAGACAGAGGCTTTTGAAAACAAATTAAAAGCAGCTGGCCATTTTCAAATATTAAGAGACCAATTAAGTTCTTTATGGGCTTTGCGCAAAAGAGCGGCACATACTTCATTTGTGGGTGTAACGATAACTTATCAATCTCCCTCATCGATGCGTACTTATTTAAACTCTTTGTATCCTATTTTGGCGACAGTTGAATCGGAACTTAATAGTCTGTAAAAGGAAAAATGAAACCCCAATTGCCATCTTCAAACCTCTACACCCAACTAACAACCGCTCTGCAACAAGCAAGCAACAGCCCTTTCACTGCATCAAAGCGTTCAGATGATCACACAATTTCATGCAAAGCCATTTGGACAAAACGCCGCATTCAGTTTTCTATTCATTTTTCTGTTTCGGGTGGCAAAGTCAATTACCCAAATTTTCGTGTTGGCAGAAGCAAATTTTTAGGCGCTTTTTTGAAACAAAATTCTTTGCTATCACAACGCGGCGCAACGAGTGAACTTTCAGATTTGATTTTGTCTGATTCAGCTGCGCTGCAATTGCTGGAGCATTATCATGTCGCCCGCATTGAATGGAAAGAGAATAGCTTAACTGCTTTTGTTGTTGTCAAAAAAAAGCGGCAAGAAAGTTTGAAAGAGATTGTGAATCTTTTTGAGAAGTTGGGGAGGAGAGTTTTGGATGAGTTAGCACATGAAGCAGACTAAGACGTCAAATGTTTTTTGAGTTGAGCTAATCACAAACCAAATCATCCTATGAAAACCGTCATCTCGACCGCAGGGAGAGATCCCGTAAAGGTTAACGTTCGATTGTAGTATGAAATTCTCACGTAGAAAAATTCCGTCATCATTCCCCCAATAAATCATCTGCCTTCACCAAATAAAAATTGGGCATGAATGAAACTCCCAAAGAAGTGAATGGAGAGAGTTGCACTTTACCTGCGTTAACATTCGCGCCTTTCATGTTGTTGAGTAAGCTATTGAGTACAAGAACATCTTGTTTTAGATGAAGCCCCAAAGACCAACCTTTAAAATTGATCAAAAGTTGTGGTGCAACTGAAACAGTAATAAGTGGATTTGTAAGAGGTTGTTTATTCTGTATCAAATTCCAGGTATGTAATCTTCTTCCTGAGCCCCAATGTTTTTCTTCATATCCGGCATTGATGGCAGCAACTTTGAAACCCAGTGTGCTTATAAAAGTCAGTTTGCGGTTGATTCTAAAAATAAAATCAGCACCGTTTGTCCAGGAGACGGATCGCATGTAAAAATTCGAAGCACCAACGTCAAATTGACCAGGCTCCCAATAATCAACGTTGGGCTCATGAAATGAATACCCGTAATAATTGAAATAGCTCAAGCCAAATTCAAGGGTATATTTCACAGAAAATTTAGAAGTATCCCAGGGGTTGTATGAACTCACTTTAAAAAAAGTCTCACTTCCAATTTTTCTGAAATCAGAATAATAAGTGCCCACATAATTTTCGTAAGCGATTTCATATTCCGCATTTTTATTTCCTACAGTCATGGCTTGTCCCAATTGAAAATTGATTTGTGTCCATCCGCAAAGTGGAATCAAAAAGACAAGAAGTAAGAAGGATCTCATAATAAATAAACGTTGAAATGGTTGGATTGTTGCGTGGGAAGGATTTAATGAAATAGCCGAGTTGGGTTCAAAAAAACATTTGATTGGTTTGTGGGGCGATTTCAATTATCTAACGTTAAAAAGTGCTTCGAATTCCATTTCTATTAACCCTCTGAACTTAGTAATAGCCTGCCTTTTATGATTCCTTCCTAAAAAAAATTATTACGTGCTAAAATAATATTGTATATTTGCTCTAACATGCTTACCCCGCTTCCCGTCGAACAGCGCGCTTAGGGTAAGCTTTTTATTTTATAGCAATGAGTAAAACATCTTATTCAAAGCCCCCAATTTCATATTCTGAACAACTTGAACTTCTTGAAACCAGAGGTCTTAAAATTCTCAATCACAAGAAGGCAGAACATCTTTTAAAAAACATCAGTTATTACCGGTTGAGTGGATATTGGTATCCTCTTTTAGAAAATAAGAGCGAACATAAGTTCAAACCAGAAGCAACATTTGAAACTGCTTTCAATATTTATAAATTTGACAGAGAGCTTCGATTATTGGTGTTAGGAGAATTAGAAAAAATCGAAATTTCCGTGCGTGCAAATATGATTTACAACATCTCGCAGGAGCATGGTCCATTTTGGTTTTTAAACAAAGAAATATTGAACAGTGAAGGCGGACTTCAAAAAAGTCTTGAGAGCATCAAAAAGGAATACAGCAGAAGTGATGAAGAATTTATAAAAGCATTTGGGTCTAAATATAACGATGCTTATCCACCAAGTTGGATGATTCTTGAAATCACATCGTTTGGAACACTTTCTATTTTATTTTCGAATTTACGTCCTGGTAAAACGAAACGGGAAATTTCAAATGAATATGGAATTAGTAACAAAGTTTTTTCATCCTGGCTCCATAGTATTGTTTATCTGAGAAATGTTTGTGCACACCATGCACGTTTTTGGAATCGGGTAATGAGTGTCAGTCCGAAAATGCCAAAAAGCACAAACTTAACTTGGCTTCACAACCAGAATATACCGACAAATAAATCCTATTACGTGTTGTCGATGATTTTATATTTGTCACAAACAATTAATCCCAATAACACAATCGGACAGAGGTTTGCCTTGTTACTGAAAAAATATCCAAACATTGATCCGGTGGCAATGGGTTTTCCAATGGATTGGGAAAATGAACCTTTGTGGAAGTAACTGCACCATTCAAATTTCTGTGATAATTAATAGAGATGTAAAACTCACTATTCAAAATTTCAGGTAGAAGCATAATGTAGAAATTTGTTGTGTTCAAGTTGCAGGCTAATTTCATTTCCATATCTTTAATCAAAAGGGCACAGTTATAATCTTAAGCACCAAAAGTTAGCCAGCATTAAATTTAGAAGGTTAGGAAGATGAAATCTATTCAAATTATATTTGGTATAGCACTGGTTTTTTTAAGCGCGTGCAAACAAGAAAATCAAAAAAGTTGGACAACTGTTGAGGTGCACATTACCGATAGAATTACTGGAGAACCTGTTCCTATTGTGCACGCCGAGGTAAGCGAATATAACCATCCCCGTTTCATACATAATTATTTAGACATCCATATGGAAACTTCTGATAGTTATAAATTTGGTTTTAAAGCAAAGCAAAATTCTGGTTGGACCTACAACTTGAGTACTTTCTTTGATCTTGACATTTATGGATCCATCAACCATGAAACGGGAGAAGGATTGGAGAAGAATACGGACAATGTATTTCACTATGAAGTAGCTTCTGTTGGCAATTTGCAAATCAACGTTCAAAATACGTCATGTTATGATGACAATGATAAATGTTATATCATGAAAAAGAACCTGGTAATACCTGAAAAGGATCCCACAATTCCTGCATTGTTTGTAGGATGTTATGACGGTGCATTGGCAACAGGGAAGGCGTATGCTGGCACCTATGTCTTAACCTGGGAAGTCATTAAGAACAACGTCACGCAAAATTTTTCGGATACAATTTACCTTGCGCCCGGAGAAAGTTTGACGTACGACATACTCTATTAATTCATCTTCCAAATTGAATCAGAGTGCTTGCTTTTTTTGAGAAGTGAGGCTTGTTTTATTAAGCGCAGCGAACTTGTTGCGGTGAAATACTGGATGTAAATTAATGAGCAAAGTAATTTACCGCCTTGCAGGTTAATTTCATTTCCATATCTTTAATCCTCTCACCCCAAACCAACCATCAACCCCATGACCAACAAACTAGTACGAGCCAACATTCAAAAGTACACCAGTCATAGTTTTGATGAATACGGTGATCCAAATCCGGTTTACGAACTCATGGTAAATGGAAAAAAACTCACACTCAAAACACGCGGAAAAAAACTACCATCGAGTTTTGATTTCTCGCAAAAATATGAGTTCATTTTTGAAGTGACACCTTCTAATGAAATCGTTGCTTTCTACTCTCCGTTGCAAGATTCAAAATGGGGAAGCCAAAGTAATATTCGAACACTTACAGGATCATCCAGAAAACCCAAGGTCGTCTACCAATTTATTTCAGGTACTATTTCAGATAAGAGTTCCAAATCAGAGATCTTCAATACACACCAGCCCAAATTTGGAATGGAAAGCGCGACACTTGAAAAACGCACTACCTATTTTATAAATGTTGGCGGCAGATCCTTACAAGGCAGCAGTTCCTATAAAAAAGTAAAGGTAGGCGATCAGGTAACTGGTGTTACCAATCAATATGGTTATTTGGAAATGCTCAAGAATAAACAAACTGGAAAAGTGTACGGCTTGTTTCCGATCTGGCCTATGTTGATTGCGCTGGTTGCAACTGTGGCCATCAATATTTTTCTTTTTATGAATGAATCTTTGAACGAACCAGTGAAAACGGTCTTTGGAGAATTTCCAGAATACTATGAAAAAGTTGTCTTCTTCAATTTGGTGGCCATTCCAATGTCAATCATGACAATTATTTGGAGCAAAGAGCGATTTAGAATTTTAAGATTTCATCGGGAGAATAATAAGTAGCAGTATAGTTAAGGCAGCAATTAATTTAATAAAACTTGGTGTATTTATAAATAGGACCCAAATGCCCGACGGCTATCAAAACAGGACAAGATAATTCGATGCAAATTGTTAGTAAGACCGGGAAGCTCCGAAGACAATTGTGGTTGATTGAAAAAGTTCACCGGAGATCACCCGGCCGCACTGGCAATTTGTGAGAATTTTCGCCGGAGTGTTTTGTAAGCCTTGATTTTTTGGTTCTTTTGTATCAAGACAAAAGAACATAGAATCTTTTTTGTGTTGAGAATTTGGTTGATGAATTAAAGTCTGAACTACATTAAATGATTCAGAAATTACAAGCACGAGTATTTAAATTATATGATAATATGAGAAACCTAATCTGCTTCATGCATACATCACTCGACGGTTTTGTAGCTGGACCCAACGGCGAAATGAACTGGATCAGTTTTGACGACGAGCTCTTTGACTTTGTCGGCACACTGGCGGACAAAGCTGACACCGCTTTGTATGGAAGAGTAACCTACGAAATGATGCAAGCCTATTGGCCAACCGCTGGTCAAAAACCAAACGCGTCCAAACATGACAAAGAACATTCAGCTTGGTATGCCAAAGTTCCAAAAGTTGTTTTGTCAACGACACTGAATGAAAAAAATCTTGACAACACAAAAATCATTTCCAATCAACTTGCAGCCAACATCACGCAATTAAAAAATCAGGACGGAAAAAATATTTTAATTTTTGGAAGTCCGCGCGCTTCACATTCGCTGTTAAGTGAAGGTTTGGTGGATGAGTTTTGGTTGTTTGTAAATCCAATTTTAATTGGCACAGGGATTCCCTTATTTAAAGGAATTACAGATCCGATTAAATTGAAACTGGTAGAAACAAAAACATTTGGCTGTGGTGTGATTGCGTTGCATTATGAAAGGAAGAGGGATTAAGGTAAGGCTTTTTTGAGAAAAGCAGGCACTGCTCGCGAACAGCGCCTACAAGTATCAATTACAAATTTTTCTCAGCAAAAATTTCCATGCCATTGGATAGAAGCGCCGCCGTTCCCTTGCCATACTTATCATAATATGCGGTGAAGCGCTCATCACTTACGTAAAGTTGACTAAGACCTAAATAACGTTCTTTCGGAACTTCATAAAAATTGCAAACCCAGCTGTAATGATTTTTTACAATTTGCTGAACGCGTTTATCAGATGCTTCTATATTAAGGAGTTTAGAAAGATCTTTTCCAACATCTTCTCCTTGTTGCATGATGTTAGCCCATTCCGTTTTGTTTAATTTTTTGAGACGCCCTTCGGTGGTTAGTAATTCTTCTTCGCCCCATTTTTGTTTTACTTCGTTGTGGATGTTTTGAATTTCTTCTTTTGGAAATCCTACATACAATTCTTCTTCTTTCATTTCTTTTCCAGTTTTTAATTCTACAATTGTTTTGTCAAGTGTCTGAATCAATTGTTTCAGCCTGCCTGCTTTTTTCAGAAGTTCTTTTCGTTGGAATTCTAAGGCTTTCATCAGATCAAAATCATCCTCACTGAGGATATCTTGAATCTGACTTAATTGAAAACCGAGCTCCTTATAAAAAAGAATTTGCTGAAGTTTGAGTAAATCGTTTCGATAGTAATACCGATACCTTGACTCAGCGCGTTCAGACGGTTTGAGTAAACCAATTTTATCGTAGTGATGTAAGGTTCGAACACTTACACCCGCTAACTTCGACACTTGTTTAACCGAATATTTTGTCATGACTTTTTTGATTCGTTAAGACAAATGTAGGCTATGACCTTAGGTAAGAGTCAAGAAAAAAGTGAAGTTTTTTTGAAAAGTATTGAAAAGAGTGAAGGCTAAATTAGATTTTTGGAAACATTTGAGCGTCGCAAAATGGAGCGTCACTCAAATTATTTGATAGGTTGGCCGCAGAAAAGCGATTAACTGTATTTTTGTAAAAAGAGTCATGACAATTTCTTGCGTATCTTTTGAACAGCGGTGATGAAATGAGTATGACTCATTCAGAAAAAAAAACACAATATAGAATTTGACAATGGAACAAAACAAGCACGAACAAAAATCGGATGGATCGGGCGCCGCACCTTTTGCTCAGACTTATTTTCACGGTACAAAAGCTGACTAAAAAATTGGTGACTTAATTGAAGTTGGTTTCAACTCGAATTATGGACAACAAAAAAACGCAAAGTATATTTTCTTGTCTGCTACGCTGGATGCTGCCATCTGGGGCGCTGAACTTGCTGTTGGTGAATCACGTGAACGAATTTATTTGGTGGAGCCAACAGGAGAAATTGAAGATGACCCCGATCTAACGGATAAAAAATTCCCTGGTAATCCAACCAAATCGTATCGTTCAAAACAACCCTTTAAAGTTGTAGGTGAAGTTTCAATTTGGAAGTCACATCCGGCCGAACAAGTGAAAGCAATGAAGGACGCTTTAGAGAAACTGAAAGAGAAGGGAATTAATTCGTTGAATGAATAGTTTATTCTGACCGCAAAAGTAATTTATTCGATTGCGAATCCTTTTATGCTTGAACTTACAAGCTTTGGTGCTAACATCAAGTTCAATCGTGTTACCCTCTGTATTTCTTTCTGTCAATAATTAAAGTTGTACATTTAGTCAACGGTGTAGCACCTGCGATTCTATTTGGCCTGCTGATCGTGTCAAAATTGAAAATTATAAAAAGATAGGAATATGAAAAAATCAATCTTAACCGGGTTAATTTGGATCATCATCACCCTGCCTGGATTTACACAAAAGGAATGCCTGATAACAGAGCACTACGAAGATTTTATTACAGTCGAAAAAACAACCATTAATGAAAAAAATTACCTGATCAAGAGAATTGTGGAAACGGATAAAAAAAGCTGTTTTTCAGACTTGATCAATAACAATACAACGTTTATTGACTACTTGTTGACCAACTTTTCTTCTAATGCAAATTTTCAAAATCTTTTATCATTGACGGATAGCATAGCATTGAGAAAGGCTTATTTTTTGGACTTAAAAAAGGATAGTGTGTTTAATTCGGTGATGACAGAATTGATCGCCAAATCAATCAGCAAAGAAATACCAAAGGATACGGTTTCAATGGATAATCTACTAAATATTGCGGTCAAGTATTTTTCCATTGTTGGATTAACTGAAGAGGGTTACTATTCTGGAAAAGTTTGCGTTGGTTTGAATGATATTAAAAAAACAGAAAAGGAACGAAAACCATTTATTGAGGCGTTTTGCTTTTCATCAATTTTGGAGCATTACCAAAGTGAAGAATATAGTATGTATGATGAATTTGTAAAGGCAATTAAGGAATTGTATAAAGTAAATCTAGGCATCGACAGAGAAGAAAAACTGTTGAGAGCACAAGGAGCGATGTATTTGCTGATGAGAAATAGTGAAAACTTGAATAAAATGCTCGCGAGTGAATATGAAAGCAACAAGGATTATTTGCCATTTATTCTGAAGACAAACTAGTTGTTAGGGTGTGCGGTAAAAAATTCCAACGACTCAATTTTTTTTGAATTGTCTAAATCGCCGCATGATCGTTAAAGAGCTACAGATAATAAACGATCAATAAGTAAACTCAACTAGAAAAAGCCAGCCGGCATCTTTTGGTGATCTTTAATTCATGCGATCTGTTTTAACATTTCTATTTATTCTATTCATCGTTTCCGTTAGTTGTTCTTCTAATTTAGAAAAGGAGCAACAGGAAATTTCATCAATTGTCGCAAACCGAAAACCGCAAAAAAATTCAAGTGACGCAGATCGGGAATATGATTTGGTGTTTGATCAACCGTTGGGAATGTTGTATGAAAAGGTTGATTCAATTGTTGAAATAATAAACACGCAAGACAAAGATATTTCAGAATTTGCTGATATGAAAAAGAATGTAGAGCGTGAGAACAAAATCAAGATTTACAGTTTAGATCAACCCATTGATGGCACCAGAAGTATTCTTGTATTACCTGTGATTCAATGGAAAACTGAAAGTGGAGTTCAAGCAGCCAAACTATATGCCTACACCGAAACTTCTTACAGACATATTTATCCGTTGTCTGCTTCTGAAAATACATACTTACTTATTGGAGATACAAAAGGGGATGGTTCTTGTCATTTCAATTATGCCTATGTCATCCAGATAAAAAATGAGGCTCTTAATTTAGAGTATCCTGCTTTTGGTGGCAGACCTTATCTGAACTTTTGCAATGGTGAATTTGAATATGATGAGGATCAAAAAATTTTGAAGTACACTTTGAATGATCGATTTTTTGAGAATCTGGATGAATCTTTATATTTGAATGATCACTATGGAAAATTCAAAAATGATCAAGAATCTGGAAAAAAAATCTATGATAAAATTGCAGACGATTATTATGAGAAATGTGAGTTTGAATTGATATTTGAAGAGGATTTTTTTATAAAATAGTTGCGGTTAACTAAACTTTGTGACTTTCGGCCTCACATCGTTACTTGCAGCTATATCAAGCGGTCAATCAAAGTAATCACCCCACAAATTTTTAGTTATCTTAGCGCAGTGAAAAATGTTTGGCTTTTTCTGATTTCTATTCTGTGTTTTGGCGGTACTTCATTAGCCATAAACCGTGATTCTATTTTAGCGATTACGCAAACTGACATTCCCGATTCTGAAAAAATCTCTAATCTGCAAATACTTGCAAGTACATCGGCAACTATTGAAGAGTTTTATTTGTATCAGCGAAAGGCTATCAGTTTGGCTGAAAAAACGCAAGACACCAAAGCAATAACAGAGCTCAAGATTTCCGAGGGTAATTATTATTTTGACCGGCAGCAAGATGATAAGGGGATGCAGGTTTTTTTAGATGAGATTCGCGCTGCTGAAGCAAAAAAAGATTCTGCGTCTGTATCGCGGTTAAATTATTCAGTGGGTGTTTACTATTTCTATAAATCGGATATTGACAACGCAATTAAATTCATGACTGCAAGTGTTGATGCTTATCCTCAAAGTGAAGCAGAAATTGGTAAGGCAAATTCAATTATGGCGTTGGGCGTTATTCTACAAAATTCAGGCCGCCATGAAGAATCAGTTTTATATCAAAAGCAGGCTCTAAAAATTAAAGAAGATGCTGGAGCATGGGATCAATTACCCGTCTCTTATACCAATCTGGCAGAGCTCTTGTATGAAATTGGTCAAAAAGAGGAAGCGTTTAGTTTGCTGGATCGCTCGATTCGCGTGGCGGATTCGTTGGATATAAAAAAGTCTTACTTCTATGCGCTTTTTGTCAAAGGAGAAATGTATGTCAATGAGAAAAAATTTACAGAAGCAATTCCGCTGATAAAACCAGCTATTGCTTTTTGGGAGGAAACAAATTCATGGAAAGATTTAACGCGGGGTTATAATCAGTTGGCAGCAGCGTACCGTGGAGCAAATATGCCTTTTGAAGCCATGGAGGCTATGAATAGTTATATCACTTTGAAAGATTCGGTTTTTAAAGTGGATCAGCAAAATAGCGCCAACGATCTTGCAGCAAAATACGAGTCAGACAAAAAGGAATTGCAAATTCAACAAGAAAAAGAAGCCAAAGAATTTGCGCAAAAAGAAAAAACTCTGAATGAAGAAGCGGAGTTCATGCGCTCAATTGTTTTTGCCATCATTGGCGTGATTTTAATTGTCAATCTAATCTATTTCTACAAGCGTTATAAGTCGCAACGAAAAGATAAAGAACTTATCGCAATTCAAAAAGAACAGATTGAAGCGCGCAGCCAGGAGATAATGGATTCGATTATTTATGCCAAACGAATTCAGGCAGCAATTCTTCCACGAGAAAGTAAAGTCAAAAAATTATTACCCGATTCGTTTATTTATTACAATCCAAAAGATGTTGTTGCCGGAGATTTTTATTGGTTGGAAGAAGTGAGTGATGGAATACTTTTAGCGGCTGCAGATTGTACAGGTCATGGTGTACCAGGGGCAATGGTGAGTGTGGTTTGCAACAACAGTCTTAACAGAGCGGTGCAACAAATGGGAGTAACAAATCCTGCAGACGTGCTAAATAAAACCAGAGAATTAGTCGCGGATGAATTCAATAAATCAGAAGAAAATCTGAAAGACGGAATGGACATTGCGCTTTGTAAATTTTCAGGATCGAAATTATATTTTGCCGGAGCACACAATCCACTTTGGATTATCAGAGATGGAAAACTGATTGAATTGAAAGGCGATAAACAACCCATCGGAGCTTTTGAAAAAGAATTTCCATTCACCTCACATGAAACTGAAATTCGAAAAAATGATTTGGTCTATATTTTCACTGACGGTTTTTCAGATCAGTTTGGCGGCGATAAAGGAAAAAAATTCAAGTCGGCCAATTTCAAAAATTTCCTCTTGCAAATCCATCAACTCCCCATGCAAACTCAATTACTGGAATTGACTACCATGTTTGGAAAATGGAAGGGTGGGTTGGAACAGGTCGATGACGTCTGCGTTATCGGAGTACGCGTTTAGCGGACGTTCAACGAGCGACGAACGAAAACGCATGACGTCATCGATCCCGACGCAGGAGGGATCTGGTTCTAGCTAACGTTCGATCGCCATCTGAAAACTCTCACGTAAAAGTATCTCGTCATCATTCACGCGTCCCGATAACTATCGGGGTCTCGTCGTTGCGCGCAGTTAAGCGCTCAACTCTGTCGAAATGACTTTCGCCTTGAGGTGTTGTGGCATTAAGTGGTGATTTTGTTTGTGCGATGCAGCAAAAAAAAACAGCCGCTCGTTTGCGACTGTTTTTCTTTTGTATTGTATGTGTAGATTAAGGGCAAATTTATCTAGCCAGAGCACATCTCGCAATCGTCTTTGTTATCGATTGAGCATGCAATTTCAGCCATTTTTTGTTCTTGTGTTTTCATCGCTACCGATGGATTTTCAGAACCGATTGTTGCAACTGCTGGATTCGCTCCTGCTTCTGTTGGAACAGCTTCTGTTTCTTTTTCAAGTGTAAATTTGATTGCATCAGCCGCAGCTTTTGTTCTCAAATAATACATACCTGTTTTCAAACCTTTTTTCCATCCGTAGAAATGCATCGACGTCAGTTTTGCAAAGTTTGCATTCTCCATGAATAAGTTCAATGATTGAGATTGACAAACATAAGCACCGCGATCAGCAGCTTGATCAATCAATACTTTCTGAGAAATTTCCCACGCTGTTTTGTAAAGCGCTTTAATGTCTTCTGGAATTTCTTTGATGTTTTGAATTGATCCGTTTGAAGCCATCAATTTATTTTTCATGCCGGTGTTCCAAACACCTAAACGAACTAAGTCTTTTAATAAATGTTTGTTCACTACAATGAACTCACCTGACAATACACGACGTGTGTAGATGTTTGAGGTATATGGTTCAAAGCACTCATTGTTTCCTAAGATTTGTGCTGTAGAAGCAGTTGGCATTGGAGCAAGCAATAATGAATTGCGTACACCGTGTTGCATAACTTCTTCACGCAATACATCCCATTCCCAACGAGCAGTTGGTTGAACTTTCCACATGTCAAACTGGAAAATACCTTGTGAAATTGGTGATCCTTTGAACGTAGAATAAGGACCATCTTTTTTTGCAAGATCTTTTGAAGCAGTAACTGCAGCGTAGTAAATAGTTTCAAAAATTTCTTTGTTCAGTTGACGAGCCTCTTCTGAGTCAAAAGGGAAACGCATCAAGATATATGCATCAGCCAAACCTTGTACACCAATTCCAATTGGACGGTGACGCATGTTTGAATTACGTGCTTCTTCAACCGGATAATAATTTTCATCGATGATGCGGTTCAAGTTTACAGTAAGCTGATAAGAAACTTCAAATAATTTATTGTGATCAAATTTCAAAGTGTCTGCATCAACAAATTTTGGCAATGCAATTGAACCTAAGTTACAAACTGCAACTTCATCAGCAGCGGTGTATTCTAAAATCTCAGTACATAAGTTTGAAGACTTAATGGTACCTAAATTTTTCTGGTTTGATTTTTCGTTCGCAGCATCTTTGTAAACGATGTACGGCGTACCAGTTTCAATTTGTGATTCTAATATTTTGAACCAAAGATCTTGCGCCTTAATTGTTTTGCGGCCCATTCCTTCAGTCTCGTATTTTGTATAAAGTGCTTCGAATTCTGCACCGTAGGTATCAGACAATCCTGGACACTCGTTTGGACACATCAACGTCCAATCTTCATTTGCTTCAACACGTTTCATGAATAAATCCGGCATCCACATCGCGTAGAATAAATCACGTGCGCGTTGTTCTTCTTTACCGTGATTCTTTTTCAAATCAAGCAAATCAAAAATATCAGAATGCCAAGGCTCCATATAAATTGCAAAAGAACCTTTGCGTTTTCCACCACCTTGATCTACGTAACGAGCCGTGTCGTTAAATACACGAAGCATTGGAACAATTCCGTTTGATGTTCCGTTGGTTCCTTTAATATAAGATCCTTTTGCACGGATGTTGTGGATCGATAAACCAATTCCGCCAGCTGACTGAGAAATTCTTGCGCACTGTTTTAGTGTATCGTAAATTCCTTCAATGCTGTCTTCTTTCATTTGCAATAAAAAGCAAGATGACATTTGTGGTTTTGGTGTTCCTGAATTAAATAGAGTAGGAGTAGCATGTGTAAACCAACCTTCAGAAAGATAGTTGTAAGTTTTTACAGCCGCTTCAATATCGTGTTTGTGAATTCCAACAGCTACACGCATCAACATGTGTTGCGGGCGCTCAACAATCTCACCATCTAAACGAAGTAAGTAAGAACGCTCTAATGTTTTGAATCCAAAATAATCGTATTTAAAATCGCGGTCATAGATAATGGCCGAATCAAAATACTCAGCATTTTCTTTTACCACAGTATAAACATCTTCAGCAATCAGTGAAGCATTTTCACTTGTGATTGGATCGATGTATTTAAAAAGATCTTCAATTGTATCTGAAAAAGATTTCTTTGTGTTTTTGTGAAGGTTAGAAACAGAGATACGTGACGCAAGCAAAGCGTAATCTGGGTGCTCAATTGTTTTTGAAGCAGCAACTTCAGCAGCCAGGTTATCCAATTCGGAAGTAGTCACGCCGTCATACAGACCTTCAATTACCTTCATGGCAACTAATTCAGGTTGCACAATCGGATCCAATCCGTAACACAATTTTTTTACGCGTGCTGTAATTTTGTCAAATTTTACAGGCTCTTTTCTTCCGTCTCGTTTTACTACGTACATATTCTCTTTTCGTTTTTATTGGCACACGCTGGTCGTACAACGCATGTCGGGTGGGTTTGTTGTCGTTCTTAAAAGTCTTCGTTCAATGAAAAACTCTGACCAGTTTCGGTATTATTTAAAACACCTGCTTTTTGATATTCGGCTACACGCTTTTCAAAGAAGTTTGTTTTTCCCTGAATGCTGATCATGTCCATAAAGTCAAACGGATTGCTTGAATTGTAAACGCGGTCACATCCAAGTTCTGCCAACAAACGGTCAGCTACAAACTCAATGTATTGTTTCATCAAATCTGCATTCATTCCAATTAGTTTAACCGGAATCGCATCAGTGACAAATTCTTTTTCAATTTCAACTGCATCCTTGATGATTTTGGTAACAGTTTCTTTTGGCAATTTATTTTGAAGGTGATGATTGTAAAGTAAACATGCAAAATCACAATGTAAACCTTCATCACGTGAAATCAATTCATTTGAAAAGCTCAAGCCTGGCATCAAACCTCTTTTCTTCAACCAGAAGATTGAGCAGAATGAACCTGAGAAGAAAATTCCTTCTACAGCTGCAAAAGCAATCAAGCGCTCAGCAAAAGATCCTTCATCAATCCAACGCAAAGCCCAATCTGCTTTTTTCTTTACACATGGAATATTGTCAATGGCATTGAACAAATAATTTTTGTCTTTGTCATCTTTTACCAATGTATCAATCAAAAGCGAATACGTTTCTGAGTGAATATTTTCAATCGTGATCTGAAAGCCGTAGAAAAATTTTGCTTCGGTATATTGAACCTCAGAAAGAAAATTCTCAGCAAGGTTTTCGTTTACGATTCCATCAGACGCAGCAAAAAATGCTAATACGTGGCGAATGAAATAACGCTCATCATCATTTAGTTTTTCATTCCAGTCTACAAGATCCTGAGCCAAGTCAATTTCTTCGGCAGTCCAAAAACTTGCTTCAGCTTTTTTGTAGAACTTCCAGATATCGTCATGTTGAATTGGAAATAGAACGAAACGGTCGTTACTCTTTGCTAAAATTGGTTCTGTTGCTGCCATTATTTACTTCTCCTTGTTTTTATTCCTGCACTGTTTTCGGTCTCAAACTGCTACTCTCACTCAGTTTCTTTCTGGTTATTTTTTCAGTTCAGACGAACTAAAAATTTTTCACCAAAGCGGGGTCACAAAAGTTGTCAATTTTTGATGAAGTTCCAAGTCAATTTAATTCACAATGACTTTGTAGTTTTCAACAAAAAATCTGAGCCAAATTTTGAAGTCCCCTGTTTTCAGCACTTTTATAATTTTGCTGATAAACTGAGAAAATAATTCTACCAATCTTTCAAATAGTCAGATTAATTTTTATAACTCTGTTTAATCTACCGGTTAAAAATCAGTTCAAAAAAATGGTTCGTCTCCGGACTTGAAATTTACGCCATTTTGGGGCAAAGAATCAAGTCAAAACGGTCTTAATTTATTCACCCCTACTTGTTTAAAAATATAAATTACTTTTACTCCCGGTTTTTGTGCGATTAATGCTATATCAAGGTGAACCAACAACTTGCATCTTTCTTCCGGTCTGTCTTTCAGGTCATCTATCCTGAGTCGTGCTGCATCTGCGGTACTGACCTTGTGCGTGGTGAAGATTATGTTTGTACAGTTTGTGCATTTGATCTGCCTTATATAACGGCCAATGAACAGGATGTCACAAAACTCAACAAACTTTTTTGGGGTCGGGTTGAGGTGCAGAAGGTGTATTCACTCTTTAATTATCAAAAAGGGAATCATGTTCAAACCATTCTCCATTATATAAAGTACAAATCACGACCAAACATTGCCATTCATTTTGGGGAAGTACTAGCTAGGTCAATCGCTGAAAATCAAGGACTGGACTGCATTGTACCGGTTCCGCTTCACCCAAAAAAGGAACGCGCCCGCGGTTTCAACCAAAGTCAGGCCATTGCACAAGGTTTAGCAAACGAATTAAACCTACCTATATATAAGAGTCATATTATCCGAAATTCATTTAACCAATCTCAAACAAAATTCTCCAAGTACGACCGCTATGAAAATGTGCGCTCCATTTTTTCAGTGGTCAAAGCCAAAGAACTTGAAGGCAAACACGTTTTATTGGTTGATGATGTATTGACAACCGGTGCTACCATTGAATCATGCGCGGCAGAACTGCTTCAGGTGAGTGGTTGTAAGGTTAGTATTGCAACGTTGGCTGCCAGGGTTTAAGCAGTGAGATTGCCTAATAGAAAGAAAAAAAGACACTTTGGCTTTATTAATAAGCACAAACATTTTTAAATACCATCTGGCCAGTTCCTTCTACTTCAATTTTGTGTGTGGTTCCGTCATTTGATGTCACAGAAATGGTATTGATACCTTTATTAAGCGGAATGCGAACAAATTGAATCTGGCCCGGAAGCGTTTGCCAATTTCGGGTATCGGCTTTTTCTGTGGCAGTATTTGCAATATTAAGGGCGATTGCGCCAGCTTCACTTTTTTCAGCGAGGGCCATTTCACTTAATTTTTTGATTGTGATTCGGATCAAGTCGCGACCTAAATTTTTAAAGAAGTTGTTTTTTTCAATTTGGAATGCGATTGCTGAGATGTCTTCAACCAATTCCATTTCTATATTTTGTCCGTTTGAATTGACCAAAACTTTTTCTGCTTCAATTGAACGACTCACATAATAAGGAAAAGCCAATCGAATCAATCCAAGATTATCTGGATTAAAATCAGGATCGACATTATTAAAGTTATAATCTACCGGAACAATTAAATTTTCTGATTGAAAAAAGAAGCCATCTGAATTTTGATCAAGCGAAAAGAAATAATTTTTTTCAGCTTTTACAGGTGAAAGTCCACTTTCATAAAATAGAATGAGTTCACCGTTAGCAGCATAGTTTGGATCGTTTGCTAAATCAGAATCGTAGAAGATTCCACTTTTAGTTGCGCAGCGTAAAATGTCAGCTTCAAGATGCGCAGGTTGTTTTGGTGCAAACATACCGCTGTGATCTTTTTCATAAAAGGCTTTGGCATTTCTGTATGCAATGAATGCGTTGTTATAATCGTGATTGGCTTCATAAATCATTCCCATCAGCATTAAGCCAAAAGGGTCGTCTGAATATTTGCGATCGTTGTCGTTTACTTTAATTTCTTGTGCATTATTTTTCAAGTTAATTCGGCGAGCTTCAACCAATGCTTCTTCTAAATTTCCAAGTTGCAAATAGTTTAAACTTTTGTAATAATGCATCATGATTTGCTCATGATATTCTGCTTTATAAGGCTGAAGACTTGGATTTACGGTAACACCAACCGCCATTTCTGCAAAGGAATAAAACTCTTCCATCAATCTGTCAGCCTCATTAAAATAAGTGTTGCTGGAATCATATTGTCCGCGCAGGTGACTTACTTTTCCCATCTCCAGATTGTACAACATCAGATTCCTTTTTTTCTTCAGGAATTTATTCTTTTGCAAATTTTGCGCAGCAGATTCGTAGTCACCCGTTATGAGTGCTTGCTCTGTTGCCCTGCTTTTATCATAGTAGGTTGCGCAACTCTGAAGGGAGAAAATTATCAGAAAAAATAATATGGATTTTAATTGCGTAAACACGAAATGAATTTTTGAGAATGAGAGGAATGAAAATCAGAAGCTGACCGATTGATCAACTTCTGATATTTTAAAAATTAATTCTTCACGTATTTTTTAATCTTGGTATCTCCAATCCAAACGATTTCATTTGTTTGAAGATTTGTAAGTTCCAAATCAATCTGATAATAAACTACTTTTTGTCTTTTGTAAGCATCAACGATTGAGTTTATAGATCCTTGCATAATATAATCTGCACCTACTTCTAAGCCCCATTGTTTCATGGTAGAAACCGATGAATTGATTTGCTGATCAGCGCGCTCACCTCTTAATTCTTCACGTTTAGCACCTCCTTGAACAATGCGCACTTTTTTGGAAGTGATGAATGATTTTTCGATGTCTTTGATAAAAGTTTCTGCATCAATGTGCTCATGACTTTTATTGGTAATCATACCTACAATAATAACAGGTTGATTTTTAGTTGCCGCCATGTGATTTTTTAACCAGTCTTCAGACAAAGCTTGTTCAGTCATTTGTTCAGATGTCAAGCGTGAGTCAACATCATTCCAACCTCCGCTGATGTCCATTTCTTTATCCACATCAACACGGGCAACACTGTGAAAACAACTTTGAACACCAAAAGCTAAAACGGCAATTAGTATGAATGATAAGTGAGAGCGTTTCATAAATTTATTTGTTAGAAATTAAAAGATAAAAGAATAGATTCCGGCACCATAAAAGAACGGTGAATAGTATGGAGTATAATAGGGATTGTAATAGTTATTTGAACCGTAATTGAATGGACTCATTGAGTTATTGCAGAAGTAACGCGATTGATAACGCATCTTTTTCAAATCGTAGCGGCGGTCAATGCGCTGCTGTTTTTGATCTGCTTTATGTGTCGTCCAGTCAAATGCAGTATAAGTCTGTTGTGCAGTTTGACCTTGCGTTGCTGTGAGATCTCGGTAGTTTTGTGAATAATAATCACGACTTACCGCGTAATTTGGATTCTGATCTGGCAAAGGTTGCTGACCGTAACTTATGTTCGATGCTGCAGCAGAAAGAACCAGAGTAAAGAGGAAGATATTTTTCATAACAAAGTATTTTTCTGATTAGCATCCAAATTCCGTACCAAAAACGTCAGCCCTTTGGTCAAACGGTTTAGTATCTGTAAGTTTTAGAAGGTGTTTAGGCGAATGAGTTCTTAACCAAAGATGTTAGATCATTGTATTATCCCTATTTTCTAAAAGGAGTACAGATTTGGAATTCAAATGTAGAAGCTCCTAGTAATTGGTTTTAAGATTTCGCATTGTTGCACCTTTCTTTTCAAAGAAAGAGAAGACTCGATAAAAATTCACCTCATAGGTTGGGGATTAGCTGGCGCAGCGCTCGCCTGGCAATTGCATTTTAGAAATCAGAAATTTGTTGTGCATGACGCCGGTAAAAATTATTCAACGCGCGTAGCTGCCGGAATTGTAAATCCAATTGTTTTTAAGCGATTCACAAAAAGTTGGAATGCAGATTTACTGATGCCGTATGCTGAAGATTTTTATCAAAAATTGCCGCGATTCTTGAGGTAAAATTGGTGTCGAAAAAATATTTTTTACCCCTTTACAAATACGGAAGATGAAAATGATTGGTCGGTCAAAATGGGTGATGACCGATTTAAAAATTATCTTGAACATACTTCGGTAAAATCAATTGATGGCGTTCAAAGTCCTTATGGATTGGGCAAGGTGAACACCTTTGGGAATCTGGACACAAACCTTTTTCTAGATCAATCAAAACTCTATTTTGAAAAAGCAGGAATTGAATTTATCACTGAAAAATTTGATTATACAATTGCAGAAAAAGACGCTGCTGCTTCGTATATTTTTTGTGAGGGAATTGATGTGGATAAAAAATCCATTGTTCAATTATCTTCCAATGAAATCATCTCATGGTGAAACACTCGTGATTGAATCGGAAGAATTAAGGTTTGAAGATGTCATTTCAAAAAATCTTTTCATTCTGCCACTCGGAAATAATCTTTTTAGAGTGGGCGCAACCTATAATTGGGATTTGCAAGAACCTATTACAACCGAATTAGGAAAAGCTGATCTGGTTGAACGACTTGAAAATTTAATCGATTGTCAGTACAAAATTATTTCACATCAGGCCGGAATCAGACCAACCGTTTCCGACAGAAGACCTATCCTGGGTGTCCATTCAACAAAAAAAAATGCATTCATTTTTAACGGTCTTGGAACCAAAGGCGTCATGCTGGCACCTTATTATGCTGAGCATTTTGTGAATTTTTTCCTTGATAATGCCGCCTTAGATGCTGAAGTAAATATCCAGCGATTTGAGAAGCGTTTCTTCAAGTCATAATTTCTTGCGAACTTTGTACCATACTATTAGTTCACTAAAACATTCTATATATGTATCCACCAGAATTAACCGCACCGATGAAAGCACAGCTTACATCAGCAGGTTTTGAAAGTTTAGAAAATCCACAAGCAGTTGACGCAGCGTTAAACTCAGACGGAACGGTATTACTTGTTATAAACTCAGTTTGCGGATGTGCAGCGGGTTCAATGCGTCCAGGCGTTCTTGCATCAACCAAACACAGCAAACTTCCAACAAAAATGGTAACCGTTTTTGCAGGAGTTGATAGCGAAGCTGTTGCGCAAGCAAGAAAATACACCTTGCCATATCCTCCGTCATCACCGTCAATTGGTTTGTTTAAAAATGGAACGCTTGTTCACTTTATCGAGCGCCATCACATTGAAGGCAGATCAGCTGAAATGATTGCTGAAAATCTGGCAATGGCTTTTGATGAGTTTTGCTAAACAGAAAATTTTGATCAACAAAAAAGGCGCTCCCAAACGGGGCGCCTTTTTTTATGCGTTCTTCAGACAATTATGCCGGATTGTTTTTTTCTGCTTCAGCTTTATCGGATTTCATTCCCATGTAGGCTAAAACGCCGCCAACTACAACCAGACCAATTAATACGCCCCAGGTTACTCCAGCGCCCATTTCAGTGATAAAATAAAGTGAAGTTGGAATATATCCCATTGGATAAATGACACAACCCATAGCTCCAATACCAAGAAGCCCAAGCCCGATACTTTTCATAATTCAGAATTTTTAGTTAGTGAAATAAAGATAAGCGAATAATTGAAAATGAATCATTTGCGTCTGGTAATCTGTGTGTTCCAAGGTAAAAAAAGCCTTGCCTCTGTCAGAAATGGCGGCTCTTTACATTATTATTCACAAATTATCCAATCTGCAACAGTTCTGACTAATTTTGAGCTTAACCAATTAAAAACACCATGCGTTATTTTCTGATTTTTGTTTTGTCATCTGCTGCGTTGTTTTGCTTTTTTTATTTTTATCCTGCAGCTATTTTTCAGGCAAGCATTCAAGGTGGATTGGCAGAGATAATCACCGATGTTTCCTTAAAGACCTTATTGTTTAAAGATGATTTCCCTGATGGAATTATTGCAGAGAATGTTGTATCGCTGAAACCAACGTTGCAGGGAATCCTTTTACTTCTGGTTTGTCTGGTTGGTTTGCCTGCTATGATTGCTTTGCGGTTCGGTAAAAAACAGGCTTAACGGTTGCCAGCAGGGCATCTTCATTCTTTTTGCAACTTGCTTATTCCCAAAAAACGTTAAGGGCTTTAAACACTTTCGAACTTAAAACGTTATAGTGAGCAGTTAGTTTTCGTATTTTTGTATTCAGAACCTGTTTCTATGTCGCATTACCAAGCCGGACCACTTTTGTCTCAGATTGAAATTCCTTCAGATCTCAGAGCCAAAATGACCATTGATCAACTTCCTCAGGTTGCTGACGAATTGCGTCAATATATCATCGATGTTATTTCTGAAATTGGAAATTCACATTTTGGTGCCAGCCTTGGTGTTGTTGAACTAACGGTTGCGTTGCATTATGCTTTTAATACGCCCGATGATCAATTGGTTTGGGACGTAGGTCATCAAGCATACGGTCATAAAATTTTAACGGGTCGTCGTGATCGTTTTCATACCAATCGCAGAAAGGTGGAATCAGCGGATTTCCAAAACGCAGCGAAAGTGAATACGATACTTTTGGTGTAGGTCACTCTTCCACTTCTATTTCAGGCGCGCTTGGAATGGCAGTGGCAAACAAATACAAAAATTTAAATCGTCATCACATTGCGGTAATTGGTGATGGGTCCATGACAGCTGGTTTAGCATTTGAAGGATTAAATCACGCAGGCAGTTTGCAAGACACAAATTTGTTGGTTGTATTGAATGATAACTGCATGTCTATTGATCCAAACGTAGGTGCGTTGAAAGAATATCTGATTGACATTACAACATCACATACTTACAATAAAGTGAAAGATGATGTTTGGAAAATGCTTGGAAAAATTTCTAAGTTCGGTCCAAACGCACAAACCATTGCTTCAAAAATTTCACACGCACTCAAAGGAACTTTGCTGAAACACAGCAATTATTTTGAGTCGTTAAACTTTAGATATTTCGGTCCGGTTGATGGTCATGATTCCATTGCATTGGTAAAAATCATGGAAGATTTGAAAGATATTCCGGGACCAAAAATTTTGCATGTTCTTACTAAAAAGGAAAAGGCTACGCTCCGGCTGAAGCGGGTAATGCAACGCAGTGGCACGCTCCTGGAATCTTCAACAAAGAAACGGGTGAGATTATAAAAATTGTTCCGCAATCACCGCAGCCTCCAAGATACCAGGATGTTTTTGGTCATACGATTGTAGAACTTGCTGAGAAGAATGAAAAAGTAATGGGAGTAACTCCGGCTATGCCTTCAGGTTGCTCGTTGAATATCATGATGAAGGCAATGCCAGATCGTGCGTTTGATGTGGGTATTGCTGAACAACACGCTGTTACTTTTTCTGCAGGATTGGCTACGCAAGGATTAGTTCCGTTTTGTAATATTTATTCATCATTTATGCAACGTGCGTATGATCAGGTTGTGCATGATGTTGCTTTGCAAAATTTAAATGTCGTTTTTTGTTTAGACAGAGGTGGAGTAGTTGGTGCCGATGGTGCAACACATCACGGCGCATATGATATTGCATACATGCGTTCTATTCCAAACATGATTGTTTCAGCTCCGATGAATGAAGAAGAGTTGCGCAATTTAATGTATACGGCACAACTTGAAAATAAAGGGCCTTTCTCCATTCGTTACCCGCGCGGAAACGGTGTGATGACCAGCTGGAAAACACCTTTCAAAGAAATTAAAATTGGAACCGGCCGCAAAGTAAAAAGCGGATCAGATGTCGCCTTTTTGACAATTGGTGCCATTGGAAATTATACCACAAAAGCAATCGAACTTTTAGCAGATAAAAATATTTCTGCCGCACATTACGACATGCGTTTTGTAAAACCTTTGGATGAACTTTTACTTCACGAAGTGTTTTCTAAATTTGATAAAGTAATCACTGTTGAAGATGGTTGCGTAATGGGTGGAATGGGTTCAGCAATCCTTGAATTTATGGCTGATCACAACTATTCTGCTAAAGTAGTTCGCTTAGGAATTCCAGATAAATTTATTCACCACGGCACACAAGACGAATTGTATCACGAGTGTTTTTATGATGTAGACGCAATGGTTCAATCTGCAGAAAAATTAATGCAGGGAATTATTTTGAATGCATCGTCGATGGTGGGGTAGGTTTAAATTCCAAAAACAAAATCACAAATTCCAAAATGGGTTTGGAGGAATTCCTTAACTAAACTTTTCTTTGTAAGCGGTCATCTCGAGCGCAGGGAGAGATCTCCTCGATTTAACGTTCAACTGCTGATTGGAATCACGCACAATACAATCTCGTCATCATTCCCGCGATTTCTCGTCGTTTATTGCAATTAAGCAATAAACTCTGTCGAAATGACCCTTCACCGTGAAGAGTAGTATTGAATAACACAAATAGTCAGTCGTTACCAGATAGAATCATCACCATGGGTGTCTAAAGTGACTTGAATGGAATCTGACACTTGTCGAATATCTATAGTATATTTTTTGTCTCTAGAAGTGGTTACAAATGCATGCGTTCTTCTAAGGATTATGGAATCAGATTTATTGAATTCGGCAAATTGAAAGTGAGGAGATTCATGCCCTGTAGAATCTCTATAAAAGATCATTTGCGGATTTTGACCGGTGTAAACTGAAAAATAATTTGTGAAAGATGAGGTTGCTATTTGTTCTTTTGGCTTGATGAAAAGACGCTCTGCATGTGTTAGAACGATTAGTGGTTTTTCTGTATGATTAATAAAGGTGAGTCCAGTTTTGCTAGTGTGTTTTTTTTCTTGTTTGAAATTCGTCTGTTTTATATCAAATTCAATTTGGTGTGAATCAATTATTTCAATGTCGCCACATTGCACGTAAAAAGGAAGACCATTAATGGAACTGATTTCATTTCTAGTGATGAGTTTTACAGGAATATCAAATTGTTCGCTTAAAGGAGGTGTTGGTTTTGCATTATCATCTCGCATACCGAAATAGCCCCCGACAATTGTTATCAGACCAACTATTATTTTCCAAGTGCTTATACTGGGGCCAGAAGCCAGCTCTTTGAGTACCGTAATTTCTTCAGAGTCTAAATTTTGAGAGTAAATCTTACCTTCATCTTGCGATTTTTTTGCGTTTTGTTTTTCGTGCACCAAGCTTATAAGAAACGGCTTTGGCTTTGTCCAGGTCTGCTTTAAATTCACCGCTCACTGCATTGAAAAAGCTCATTGCGTAAATGATTCGGTGAAAATAAAGTTGTTCCTGCTGCAAGATTTGGATTGCAGAGTTCTTTAATAATGCACGAAGACTGTCTTCAAAATGTGCGGCACCCAAATCATTCAGGACGCGATAGAAATTGGCATTACATAAGCATTCCAGATTATTGTCTGAATTGGAATTTGGGTTTTCAGTTCTTGCGATTCCCCTTTCTAATTCGTCAGACATTTTTTTTATTATGGAATCCTTTATTTTCTTTGGTAAAACAGAAATGTATTGGGTGAGAACAAGAATGGAACTATACGAATGTTCTGTAAAACATTTTGATAGATAATGCTCTAATTCATTTAGGAAATGGGCTTCCAGAAAATCTGAAAATGCTTGGTTTTCCTGATGATCGGGTAGATTTTTTGCGTCGTTGTACTGGAGTATATTGGGTGCGAGTAGTATCTTTTTTAAACTCGTGTATTCAGGTGATAGCAGTGTTTGAAGTTGCAGATAATTGTTTCTTAAAATTTGAGCTATTGATTCTAACTTTTCTTTGTTGGCGGTTTTTCCTGAATATAGTTCATGAATTATTTTTTTCTCAGTTAATCCAAAGTCGATTTTTTTGGTGTACTCATTTTTAGTATCATTTAGATACTTTATGAGGATAGCAAGATTGGAACTCGAACTTTTCATTAATTAAAAATAGGCAGAAACAGATTAATTAGATACTCTCAAAGAATTGTTTCAGTTAGGTAGGTTGAAGAAAACCCAGCAATATCTGCTAATTTTTGATTTTTCCATTTATAAATTCCCCATCTTTGCCAAAACAAATTACAACTATGCGCCATCTTATTTATTTGCCATTTATTCTTCTAGGCTTTTATTCTTGCAATGGAGAAAGTAAATTATCTGATCAGGAGTTGATGGAAAAAAATGTGCGCAACTATTTTTTCATGGGAGATTCGGTTGAGGTTGAAGTAACCATTACTGATACTCTGAAAATAAATGACGTGGAAGAAATTCTTGCCAATATTCAAAATAACATTGGCTTGATTCAATTGGATATCGATACGCTTCAATTGATGGTTGATGACTGGACTTATAAAGCAATGGATTTTGAAAAAAGTGCAAAGTTGACAGAAGCAGCGGATGCTAAAATAAAATCACTGGAGTATCGCTTAAAACTAAAAGAGCTTCAATACAAACAAGCTGAGTTTTCACAAACAAACAGAATCTTCTTGCATTTGAAACGTTCTACCTGGGCTGATATTTCAGGCTTTGAAGCAGCGGTGCATTATGAAATGGGTGATGAGGTGAATGATTTGGTGGTGCTGATGGATGCCAATTTTAATGTGGTGGATTAGAATCTTTCTCTGTGTTTCTCAGTGATCTCTGTGTCTCCGTGGTGAATGAGTTTTTTCAACACATAGGCACATAGAATGGGACATAGAATCATAGATGTCGTGCTAAAATATTTTCACGCTAAGACGCAAAGGCGCAAAGAAAAAGTCGTTTGATTTTAACCGCCTAATCCATCAAACTCTTTGTGTAACTTCTTTTTTTCTTTGTGAAACTTTGTGGAATAACTTGATGATATTAGCTGTTGCACAAAGGACTCAAAGGAGCACAAAGTTTCACTAAGAAGTTCAAGTTGATTATTCATTAAGGTTGTAATTTATTTCTCTGCGGATCTCTGCGCCTCCTCCTTTTTCTCAGCGGTAAAAAATAATTTCACGCCAAGGCGCAAAGAGAATACGTAAGTTTTTTAAGAAAGCTTATCACTCAATAATCGAATCTCAATTACCGGTGAAATTTTTTCGTAGATGATGTTGTTGACGGCTTCCAGAATTGGCATTTCTACACCAAATTCTTTGTTGATTTCAACAACGCATTTAGTTGCATAGTAGCCTTCAGCAATCATGTCCATTTCCATTTGGGCAATCTTTACAGAATATCCTTTTCCAATCATCATTCCAAAAGTTCTATTGCGTGAAAATTTAGAATAAGCTGTTACCAATAAATCTCCCAAGTAGGCCGATGATTTTACGTCACGGTGAATTGGGCTTACTTCATCAATGAAATTTTCTATTTCCTGAATCGCGTTAGCAATCAAAACAGAAATAAAATTATCTCCATAACCTAAACCTGAACAAATTCCGGCAGCAATGGAATAAACATTTTTCAATACCGCTGAAAACTCAGTACCAAAAATATCATCGGATAAAGTAGTTTTAATGTAGCGTGTTTCTAAACGGGAAGCCATGTATTTGGCATGACGTTCATCCTGGCATGCAATGGTTAGGTACGATAATCTCTCCAAAGCAACTTCTTCAGCGTGACAAGGCCCGCAAATGATTCCGATTTTTTCATACGGAACACCTAACTCCTTGTGATAATATTGACCCGGGATCTCATTCAACTCAGGAATAATACCTTTCACCGCAGAGAAAACAACTTTATCTTTAAAAAGTTCTTTTGGAATAGAACGCAAGGTTTCGTATAGAAATGCTGACGGTGTTGCAATAATAACATAATCAGCCGGCGCAATCATTTCTTTAATATCTGTAGAGATATTGATACGCTCCAAATCAAATTCAACCGATTGAAGGTATTTAGGATTGTGTCTGTACTTGAGAATGTGTGACGCAGACGCTTCATTATGCATCCACCAGTTAATCACTTGATTCTGATTGGTAAGCATTTTCATAATAGCGGTTGCCCAACTACCACCACCTATTACTGCTATTTTTTTATCTGCCACTGACATTTGAGGGATAACAAATTTAGAAAATTCTAAGGATTATCGGTCATTCTTGTTCAGAATCACAAAGCGTCTATATTTGTGTCATGTTTGAATGGCTCAAAAAACCATATCCCAATCTTTATGAGAGTCTGAAGGTCAGAACAAAGGTGGCTTTGTTTATTGCTGTTTTCGTATTTTTTTTCCTGGTCGTATTTAAGCCTTTTGACATTGATCGCCTGATAAAAGTGGATCTTTATCTGGGCGCACTTATGTATGGATTGTTGAGTGGTGCTGTGACTTTTGCAGTCTCAGGTTTGCTGATGCGCTTGTTTCCGGATTATTTTGCAGACAGCGGATGGACGGTAGGAAAGGAGATTTTGATGATGACCGTGTTGCTTTTTTTGGTGAGTGTTGGCAATGGAATTTTGGGTTATTACATTGAGTTATGCCCGCCGGGCCAAGAGAAATCAATCTGGATAAGCATCTATTATGATATTATACGAACGTATTCGGTTGGAATTTTTCCGGTTTCAATCTTAACGGCTATTTCTTATTCGGTTTTTTTAAAACGAAATCTGGCACATGCTATTGAAAACAATAAACAATTTGAAGCACGTATAGAGAATGAAACGCCGGCTGAACCTGAACCAGATCCCGTCATCACCATTTTATCACAAGCCAATAACAATGACTTTACATTTCGTCTAAACGATTTGCTCTTTGTCATGGCAGATGGCAACTATGTAGAATTTCATCTGGAATCAGAGGATACCGTTAAGCGCGAAATCCGGCGCAATACTTTAAGTCACATTGAAAGTCAGCTGAGCGAATATCAGTTCCTTTTCCGATCGCACCGTGCTTATCTGGTTAATCTTAAAAAAGTGGTTCATAGTTCAGGAAATGCACAAGGATATGCCTTGAAATTGGTTAAAACAGATCATGCTGTTCCGGTTTCACGCAGAAATTTAATACGATTTGATGAACTCATTCAGTCGTAGTTATGACAAGGCTTGGGGACGAATAGCAAAGCAATGTCTCTGATCAAGTTTTTGTTTTTTATCCCAAAATCGTGTTGTTTAGCACTTTCGCTTTCAGATTTGAAAATGGGCTTTACCTTTGGCAAAAAATCTACTGCATGAAATTCAATCTATTACTTGTTTTCACGTTCATCACAACGTTGGTGTTTTCACAAAATCTGACTCAAACCATCAGGGGAACCGTAACAGACAAACAAACACTGCAGCCCATTATTGGAGCTAAAGTAATTGTTGTGGGATCAGAGCCATTGATTGGAAGTGTTACAAATCTGGATGGTCAATTCAGATTGGAAGGCGTGCCGGTTGGTCGTCAAAGTATTCAGGTGACTTATATTGGATATGAACCTATCACGTATCAAAATCTGGCGGTATCAACCAAAGAAATGGTTTTGAATATTGAGATGACTGAAGCCGTAAATATGATTGGTGAAGTAGAAATCAAAGCTGACGACAACAAGGGTGAAGGTATAAACAAAATGGCGCCGGTAAGCGTGCGTTCATTTAGTGTGGAAGAATCAAACCGTTTTGCCGGCAGCCGAAATGATGTCGCGCGCATGGCTCAAAATTTTGCCGGTGTTCAGGGCGCAGATGATTCCAGAAATGATATTGTGATTCGCGGAAATTCACCCAGCGGAGTTTTATTCAGAATGGAAGGTATTGATATTCCGAATCCAAATCACTTTGCGCGTTTTGGAACAACAGGTGGACCCATCAGCATGCTCAACAACAACGTACTTGCAAATTCTGATTTCATGACAGGTGCTTTTCCTGCAGAATATGGAAATGCAACGGCCGGCGTTTTTGATCTGAAAATGCGAACCGGAAATAATGAGAAACATGAGTTTATGTTTCAGTTTGGTTTTAACGGCGCTGAATTAATGGCTGAAGGTCCATTCTCAAAAAACAGCAAAGCATCTTTTTTAATTAATTACCGATACTCAACTTTGTTTCTGTTCAAAGCAATCGGAATTAATATTGGAACAACTGCATTACCAAATTATCAGGATCTGAGTTTTAAATTAAATTTTCCATCCAAAAAAGGAGTGACCAGTATTTTTGGAATTGGTGGACTCAGTGTTGTATCATTAAAAGCAGAAGATGCTGACAGCTCTGATTTATTTACGTTGGATTATAGCAATACATTTTACAAATCAAATGTGGGCGCCTTTGGAATTACGCACAGACAACGTTTGGGCACAACCGCATTCCTGAATATTTCGGCCGGTTTACAATCCAGCTTAAATTACATTATCAACGACACGGTAAATACCAGTTTTCAAAATCCGTTCAGAACTTTTGTGAGTAATTCTACCATTACAAAACAAACATCTGACATCTACATCAACAAAAAATTCAACTCAAAACACGCGGTTAAATTTGGAATTCACAATGATATCTTTTTGCTCAATCTGAATGATTCGTTATATCGTCCGTCAGATAATAAATTTGAAATACTCAGAAGTTTCAGCGGTTCTACTTTTTTGATTCAGCCTTATGCGCAGTATCAGTTCAGACCAACGCCCAAATTGATTTTTAATATTGGAGTGCACATGCAAACACTCACACTGAACAAAGAAACGATTGTTGAACCACGCGGTGGAATGTCCTGGAATCTGACAGAAAAAGACAGATTGAGTTTTGGTTATGGTTTACACAGTCAGATGCAACCGATGGAAACCTATTTCAGACAAGTTGAAGAAAATGGAGTGATTACAACTCCGAATAAAGATTTGAAATTTTCAAAAAGTCATCATGCCGTAATCAGTTACCAGCATTTTTTCAGATATGGCATTCAGGCAAAAGTAGAAGCGTATTATCAGCATCTTTATAACGTGCCGGTTCAGCAAGATTCTTCTACATTTTCTATCTTAAATTTTGGTGCAGATTTTAATACAGCGCTTCCGCTGGACATGGTGAACACAGGTAAAGGCAGAAATTACGGTGCAGAACTCACACTTGAAAAATTTCTGGACAAAGGATTTTATTTTCTAATCACGGCATCAGCCTATCAATCTTTCTATACAGCCAGTGACGGAAAAGAATATAACACTGCATTCAATGGTAACTTTACATTTAATTCGCTGGTGGGGTATGAATTAAGATTTAAGCAAAGTGAAAAGAGACAGTGCTCCATGACGTTTGATTTGAAATACACCTTGAACGGTGGCAAGCGATTCACACCAATATTACTTGCAGAAAGTCAATTGTACGGTGTTGAAGTACGGGATTATGAAAATGCATTTACAGCGCGCTATCCAAATTATACGCGTGGAGATTTCAGAGTTGCTTTCAAAATTGTGGGCAGAAAATTAACGCAAGAGTGGGCTGTGGATATTCAGAATGTGACCAATTACCGCAATATTTTCTGGACACAATACAATGTAAATTCTGGACAAATCGAAACTACATATCAAACCGGATTTTTACCAATTGCGCAATACCGGATTTATTTTTAGATTTTTGAAAAACGAAATTTCAGGAAGAAGTTATCGCACTTTGATTAGTACCACTCAATCGCATATTTTTCCTGCATTTCAGTCATGAATGATTTTCCAAAAGTGCGCTGTGCTCTTTTAAAAAGATATTCTTCGAACATAACTGTTTGAGGGTCTTCATAAAATTTATTAATTGTACTGGCAAGATCCAGAATTGCTTCAAAGGTTTTTTTCGTTTTTCCAGAAAATAGCATTAGTTAAGATATGATATTTTTCATATTCGATCAAAGGTTCATATTCAAGACCTGATATTTTGCCTTCCAGAATGTGAGTTTTCATGAGACTTACTATCTTAAGTGCCATCGTTTCATCATTATATGCAACCGCCATGTTTAAAGGCCATTCCAGATGCTCATCGTAAGATAAATAAATCTCCAGGATCCAGCTATCAACCAAAACTTGAATATTCCCATATGTCCTGATTGAACAACAGATTGCCAGGCATTATACGAAAGACGCAGGTTCGCTCCGTTCTCTATAAGATAATTGAAAGTAGCCATGTTGGAGTCCAGTATAGCATAATCCAGAGGGCTTAGATAGACTGAATTTTTTTGATTCACGTCAAAGTTTCCAGATTTAACTACGTCTTCTATAATTGCACGTGATCCACCTGAAACGGCCAAATGCAATAGATTATTTCCGGTATTGCTGAGCAGGTTCAGGTCTGATTTTTCTTTCAGCTTGAAGTACCATTTTTCATTGCCATAAGTTGCAGCCACCATAATCGCGTTATGACTGCGGCAGGCATCGCAGGTAATGGAAAGATTTGGATTTTCTGCATACAAGAGTTCGATCAGTTCATCATTTTTTGTTGAGATTGATGAAATGAATGCATTAGCCAGTGCATTTTCCCAGGACGAGTATTCGTCTATTTGTTCTTTCTTCGTGATGTAGTAGTTGACAATCTCGATTTGCTGCTTACCAGATGCATATACAATCGGGTCGATATCCAGATAATCGTAATCGCCGTCATAATAATCAACTTGAATGGTAATCGATTGTAAAATGTCAAAGCCTTTTGCCTCAATTTTTTGGATTGCTGCTAAATCGCCCTTATCAATTAGTTTTTTTAGATCCTGACTAAAAAGACCAGTACTGAAAAAAAGAATCAGCGACAAACTAAATAAGATTCTCATAGTAAGTAGATAAAATGCTTTAAAGCAAATATACCATTTTACCAAAATCTAAAATCCAGCTCCAGGTTCTGAATACGTGTATTCGGAATTTGTTTTCCGCTTGAAAGTGCAGTTACTTTTGTTACCAGATATTCTTGCAATTCAAGCAGCATGATTGAACCATCACCATTTAAATCGGCCGTTTTACTTTGTAAACCATTGATGAGGCAATAGGTGAAAAGTCCATTGCGCCATTGGTCACTTTCCATCGCAAATTCTGCGCCACCGGCACTTGAAATTACGGTTGATCCTGTTCCGCGTCTTAAATCATTGAAGAGCTCTCCTGCAAGTCGGGTAGGGGTTGCGCCACTTTCTTTGTTTTGTACGGCGTCACCCACTGCACGGAATGAAATGTCTTCTGTATTTTCTTTTTCTTCGGTTACTTCAACAAAGAAAACATCTTCCTTATCAACTTCACCGCTGTGGCAGGTATCCATTACCAGAATTTTTTTCAGCGCTTTTATTCCGTCCAAAACACTTTCCAGTTTTTCATAAGCTAAACCTTTCACCGAAGGATTTGTAAAATCCATATCGTACGTTCCGAAATAATAATCGAAGTTTTTATCCAGTACACCATGGCCTGCAACAAATAACATAACAACGTCATCAGGTTTGGACGTACTCAAAAAGGTTTTAAGTGCTTCAACATTGGTTGTGGTTACCTCCTGATTAAAAAGTGATTTTGTTTTTACTGAATTGTAAATACCAGAAGAATTAGAACTGAAAAGTGTTACCAGATCTTGTGCATCTTTTACTGCATAATTTAAATTGTAGCGTGAGTCCTTGTATTCACTGGTTCCAATCGTAATCAGATATAGATCTTTTTTTGGTTCGGCCCCGGTTTTTTCAACGTAGATTGTCTGCATCAGACTTTCGTATCCGGCACTGTTTCTGCAGCCGATTTGAATTTTATTCATGCCGTAAACCAATCCAATTTCTTCCGTCACAGTAAGTTTCGTTTTACCTGTAATCAGCTTCCCTTTTTTACCGTAGATTGGAACGTTGTTGATGAAAATATTGTACGAGGTTAAACTTTTCGAATCTGCAAAATCAATTGAAACGGGTATGCTCACCTTTTCAGTTACCGCCGGAATGTTAATCAGATTTGTAATCTTAGCAGTTGGAATATCGGTCAACGAAACTGTAGTTGAAGGTTGTAATCCAAGTTTCTTGATACGTTTTTGATAAGCCATTTCATACAAGGTCATCAAAGCGGTATCGGTGCATTCCATTTTTTTCAATACCAAATCTGGTCGGTTAAAAACCGCATCAAATTGCTCAAACGGGTACGCACGATTTCCAATCCGGAACGTTACCAAATCATATCCTTCTTTTGAAACCTTGTAAAAATTTTCTTTCGTTTTCATGATGTAGTTGTCACCGTCAGCAACCATCAATAAATCTTCCCTGCCGGTAGATGGATCCATAATCATAAACTGTCCGCTTTTGAAAGTAATTCCTACTTTGCCTTTTGGACTTATGGAGATATGCGTGATTTGTTTTGGCGACGCATGTAAACTTTTGATGGCAGTACCCGTGAATAAATTTTCAAAATAGATATAATCATCTTTCAGCGTGATAGCATAATCGCTTGGTTTATCCATGGGTGCAGACTGACCATCAATTTTTAATTTTTCAGTTTGAAGAACATCAAATTGTGAGGTGTTGTATTTTTTTACACCAAACATGGAGTTCACAATCATGTATTGACCATCTGAAGAAAAGTTTACAAAAGCTTCACGCGAATAGCCAAGGTTATCTGGTAAAACATTTTCGAAAACTAAATTCCAATCCGCTGTGTTGAATACAAACGTTTTGCTGGTATTAAAACACACTGCAAGGTATTTTCCGTCCGGCGAAAATGCAAGAGAATTGGCCTCGTAAACAAATCGCAAATTGCCTGTAGTTGGTGCAGGTGTCAGGAGTTTATTTACAAATTCAAAAGTTTCCAAACTGATAATTGAAATGGCAGAATCACCAGAACCTAATACCGCCAGATATTTTTCATCCGGTGAAGTTAGAATTTGATTGATATTCAGTTGATACGACCAGAGTGCTCTTTTATACACTGGCTTGCGATCTTTTACTTCGTACAATCTGATCTCATCACCTTCCATTTTTGTAATCAGGAAATTTCCTTTGGAAGAATATTTTACAATATCTCTTTCTGCAAAACTTCTTTTTACAACTGCTGTTCCTACCCCTGTAGAGGTAGTTTTAATTCCACCTTTAATATCACCAACAATTCCTCCGTTTCGAATGCGGTTGATTTTATCCAGGGGATTACTTGTCAGTGTTCCAACTGTAATTCTTCTTGGTGGAATTTCACGTTTTGGTTCGATCAGTTGAAACTGGCCATAACGTTCGGCTAAATTGAAATCCCAAAAAGTCAGAATACGATCATCACCCAATGTAACGACTTCGTTGTTGATTGGATGAAAGTCAAACGTATAAATTGGATTAACAGTTCCACCCAGCGTTCTGTGAAGCGTTCCGCGATTCATATCCCATACACGAATTACATTGTCGTTATCTTTTGATTTTTGAGATTTGGTACGTCTGAATCCGGTACTGGCAACTGTACTTCCGTCAGGACTTATAGTAAGTGCATTCACAACTTCAGAAGATTCATTTTCATCAGAACGCCCTTTGAATTCAAAAATTAAATTGCCTTCAAAATCCCAAACTTTTAATTCCTTCGTTTGTGAAGCAGTAACGAATCTGTTTTTGGCAACGTTTGCATCAAAGGCTACAATTGGAGTTGCAGATGCCGTAAAATGTTTGCTGCTGGAAAGATCCTGGATATTCCATAAGTGAACCAAGCCACCGCCACCTGTAGTGATAAGACTTTGTCCGCTGTTATAAAATTTTAATCCTTTGATTGCACCCAGGTGAATTTTTTCTGATTTTTCTATTTGTGCAGATGATATATTATAGAGAGTTACTTTGCCACCGCTGCCGCCAGAAACAATATATTTGTCGGTGGCGTCAATTTTCATGATTGGCAAATCTTCTTTGTACAAAACAGCCGGATGTTGAAAATCACTCAAAGTCCATTTCATTACCCTGCCGCCAAGTGTAGAAGCATAGACAACATTTGGATCATTGGGTGAACAAACAAAATCAGAAACCGGTTCATCAATGTCAACAGAGTCAATTAATTTCCAATTCACGATATCCCAAACCATGGTACGATCATCTTTTGCCGATGTAAAAAGCATAGTACCATCTCTGTTAAATTCAATGGCAGTGGTTGCGTTTTCATGACCTTCCAGTTTTCCAATGATTTTTCCGGAATTTACATCCCATACCTTAACGGAAGTTTCTTTTGCAGATCCGGATGCGATCAAAGATCCATCGGGGCTATAGGCAATGATGGTAATGACACCCTGAATTTTTTCCTGAGTGATTACTTCTATATCCTGACTATAGCCAAACGTGAATGCGGTTAACGCGAAGATGGTTGTAAAAATGAAATTTTTCATAAGCTTAAATTCTTTCACAAAGATAATGCCTAAAACTTTGATTTCAACTGTTTATTGGCTGGGTGATATTCTAATACAAGTTAAAACGATAGAGGTTCACTGGATTCAAAAAAACAATTACTTTAGAATGTGATCTGTAAAGGTAAAATTATGATTCCAGAAGTCCAAACCAAATTGTTTCAACCAATCGCAACCAAAATTGACGATACGCATTTTATACTTAAAGAAGACTATGTTTATTATTGGAAAATGCCCGGTTTAAATGCAGACAACACTTCAGAAAAATATGATGTCGAAAATTGGATTATTGTAAAAGCCGGCTTTCGCTGGGATGGAGCATCTGTACCAAAATTTCTTTGGAGATTTGGCTTCAAGACAGATGGACAGCATCGCGCAGCTGCATTGGTGCATGATTTTGTTTATGTCTACCATGGCAATCTGCCTGAGGGTTCTATGATATCGCGTTATAAAGACGAGTTGCATCAAAATCAATATGGCTCCTTTTCTCGTGAAGATGCCGACCGGCTTTTTGGAAGAATGATGAAAGAAGCAGGTGTTTCCAAAGGACGAAGAAATTTTATGAAATGGGGCGTAACCTGGTTTGGTTGGATTTTCTGGCAGGATGGTGTTGATTTAAAACGTGGCGCAGTCATTAAACTCCTCTCTTTTCTGGCCGTGCTCTCAACGTTGATTATGTTGATTGTTAAACTTTAATGCGGGCAGATTTTTTTGAGTTTTCTTGCAGTAAAATGACAATTTCGTTGAATGAAGATTCAGTTTATTATGGACGATAGGGTTTCAAATCATAAATGAAGAGATCATTTGAATCCGCTACATAATAATCCAGGTAGCCCTGTATTGAACCCGAGTCGCTCATAGTTGGAACACGCTCGTTAAGAATTAAGAATTCAGCCCCTCTTTCAATTGCGTCAGACATATTCCAATGATACGTCATGCTTTGAAATCCGGACCATCCTTTTCTGTTCATCAGGCTCAACGCAAAGCTGGGTGATTTGTCTGAAAAAGCAACCACGTAACCGTCTTTTGAAATGCCGTTATTCATTAGAAAGTCTTCACTGTTTTGATAGTTTTCAAAATAATGGACACTATTGATGGCAGTGTCTTTTGAACGTTCATTCATTTTTTCCCAGGTGTAGTTGAGACCAAAATAGAACAGGACTGGCAGGATCACGGACAATGAAATCTGGAAATGATTTTTCTGAAGCACGAATGACAGACGATAAATTGTAAATCCAATGGTCAACGGAATCATAAATAGAATCGGATAGACATAATAGTCATGATATTCAAACATGTTAAAAAACAGAATCACGAATAAAATACTACCTAAAAAACTGAATAGATAAAAAAGAGAAAACAGAATTAATTTTTTGGTCCACCAGAATAAATTGGTTGCAATCAACAAGACAAATACCCACAAAAATCCAGGATGTATATAAACTGGAATCCAATTCTCCGCAACTGCTTTTAGTGTAGTACTTATTTGCTCGGTAGAATATTTCCAGATTGGTCTGGGTTCAGATAAAAAGTAATCTGATCCTGCGTGCGTATTATACCAATTTGTATAAAGAAACCAGATGCCGACAGCTATGAAAGGGCTGAACCAAAACCAACTGAATTTAATTCGATCATCTTTAATCCAATATTTATTGATGAGCGCACAAATCAAAATTGCAATAAAAGGAATTAAAAAAAACGGTTTGATCATACCGCCAATTGAAATAAAAAAAAGTGCCCAGAACAAGTTCTTTTTTTTATTATTCAATGTTGATTTTAATAGAAACCAAAGACCAATGAAAACAAAATTGAGTGCGACCGGGTCAGGCAAATAATCAATCGCATAAATAGAAAAAACGGGACTTAGAAAGACACTTAGTGCGATCACAAAACTCAGTAAAAAGTTTTTTGCAAAGTGATTTACAATTTTAAAGAGTGCAAATAATCCTGCAACTAAAAGTACCATCCAATTTATTTTTGCGATGATGGAATGGTTTCCAAAAATGGATTGCTGAATGGCAATGAAATAATAGAAAATTGGAAATTCGGCAACCGCTCTTCCGCCAGATTCAAGCTGATTATAATAGATTGAATGATCAAAAAAATTCAGCCCGTTGTAATAGTAATTTGAGATTTGCGCGTAAGTATCACTTTTTCTCCAGTAGTGAAATCCCATGATCATGTCACGCAGGTGACGATTGATGTGAAGATGAACAAAGACAAGCCAGAGCAAGGAACCAAACAGTACAAACTGAACCCCTGTTTTTGACCCGAACGTTTTTAGTTTCTCCAGCATACTTTGCATCTGGTCAAAGTTAGTTTGATGGCACGCATCATGTTGATCGGCCAAATGACTTGCGTCAGATTTTCATTTCAGGTACAAAGTCCGGCACTACTAAATCGCCTTCCGTTGCTTTTTGAATTTCTTCAACAGATACTCCCGGTGCTCTTTCAATAAGATGAAATTTATTGTCTTTTATTGCCAGAACAGCAAGGTCTGTAACAACGCGCGTAACACAACCAACTCCTGTTAACGGCAATGAACATTTTTTCAAAATTTTGGATTCGCCTTTTGTGTTGGTATGCAACATCGCAACAATAATATTTTCAGCAGATGCAACTAAATCCATTGCACCGCCCATACCTTTTACCATTTTGCCCGGAATTTTCCAATTGGCAATGTCACCGTTTTGTGCAACTTCCATGGCGCCAAGTACAGTTAGCTGAACATGTTTACCACGAATCATTGCAAAAGACATAGCCGAGTCAAAAATAGCAGCGCCTTTTTTTAAGGTCACGGTCTGTTTTCCGGCATTGATTAAATCAGCGTCCTCTTCACCTTCAAATGGAAAAGGACCCATGCCTAAAATTCCATTTTCAGATTGAAATTCTACTTCAATTCCATCCGGAACATAATTCGCAACAAGCGTAGGAATGCCGATTCCTAAATTTACATACCAGCCGTTTTGCAATTCTTGTGCAATGCGTTTTGCAATTCCTATTTTATCCAATGCCATAAATTAATCCTTTCGGTTTTTAATTTTAGTTTCGATGAATTCAATCAATGCTTTTGGGTCAACATCACCGCCTTTACCTTCTGATCCCTTTTTAAGATCTCCGATTAGTTGATCCAGTTGTGCGCTTGTAAATGACCAATGTAAAAGTTCGTCTTTCCAATGTTCTGTGCCTTCTCCTCCTGCCATAATACCTCGCAGCATTTGTTCAAAAATATGTGCAGGTACAGTTACTTTTTTTTGTGATTCTGATTTTTCTTTTGTCATTTTCTAGTTTCGTTTTCTCACCGTGCGCTGCTCAATGCGTTTCTCAAATTTTTCACCTTTGAAAATGCGTTGAACAAAAATTCCGGGAGTATGAATGAAGTTTGGATCGAGCTCTCCGGCCGGCACCAATTCTTCAACTTCGGCTATGGTAATTTTTCCGGCCATAGCCATCATTGGATTAAAATTTCGTGCAGTTGATTTGAAGACCAGATTTCCTTCTGTATCTCCTTTCCATGCTTTTACAATTGCAAAATCAGCGGTTAATGCCATTTCCAGAATATGCGGCTTGCCATTAAAAATGCGCACATCTTTTCCTGCTGCAATTTCAGTCCCGTATCCTGCAGGAGTATAAAATGCAGGTATTCCGGCTCCACCTGCGCGGCATCTTTCAGCTAAAGATCCTTGTGGAATTAAATCAACTTCTAATTCACCACTCAGCATTTGTCTTTCAAATTCTTCGTTTTCACCTACGTAAGATGAAATCATTTTTTTGATCTGTTTCGTCTGTAATAAAAGTCCCAAACCAAAATCATCTACGCCTGCGTTATTTGAAATGCAGGTAAGATTTTTTACGCCCATTTTTACGAGCTGTGCAATACTGTTTTCCGGAATTCCGCATAAGCCAAAGCCACCCAACATGAGCGTCATGTTGTCCTGAATTCCGGCACAAGCTTCTTCTACATTTTTTACAACTTTATTCATAGCGTTTTTTAAAGTGGTCCAAGATTTTGTTCTGTTCGGGTGCAGTTAAAAATACTGTTGTCATACTGCGCCGGAATTTCAAAATCTTTGGTTGAAATATCGAGTGATTTGTCTTTATAGATTTGCTGCATGTAGTATCCATAAATCGGGAGTGCCATGCGCGCACCTTGTCCCCAAGGGTATGAACTGAAGTGAATTTGTTTGTCATCAGCACCAACCCAAACACCTGTAACTAAATCAGGCGTCAGTCCAATAAACCATCCATCGGCAGCACTGTTTGTCGTTCCTGTTTTACCGGCAGTGGGTGCAGTGATTCCACCCCACGGCTGGCTGCTTCTTAAACTTCCACTGGTGCCGTATCCTTTTCCATTATAAGGATTGTGCGCAGAAGTAATAACTTTTTTCATCATCGTTACCATGGTGTATGCTAAATGTTCTGGCATGGCTTCTTTAATTTCATATTCCAAATCAATGATCACATTTCCATTTCTGTCTTCCACACGCATAATGTAAATCGGACGAATAAAAATTCCTTTATTGGCCCATGTGCTGTGCGCACCAACCATATCATACAGTGATAAATCCATTGGCCCTAAACACATAGCGGCTACAACTTCTTCTGGTTTCAAATTGATCCCTACGTTTTTCAAAAGTTTATCCACGGCTTGCGGACCAGAAGTTGCACCCATTTCTTTCATGACAGCAACGGTGATGTTGTTCAGGGATCCTGCCAAACCACACTCAGCTGTGATTAGCTCACCTGAGTTACTTGTCCCCGTTGCAGGACACCAGGATTTATTTTTGGATGGACTTACCGGAACGTCAATACAATAATCCATATCAATAAATGCATCACACGGTTTAACAACGCCTAAGTAAATTGCTGCAGCGTAAATGAATGGCTTGATTGTAGAACCAACTTGTCTTTTTGCCTGCTTCACGTGATCGTAAGCGAAGTGATTAAAATCCGGACCACCAACCCAGGCTTTTACAAATCCTGTTTGCGGATCCATTGACATCAAACCGCATTGAAGAATTCCTTTGTAATATCGAATAGAATCCATCGGTGTCATCACCGTATCAAAGTCACCTTTGTATGAAAAAATGTGCATCGCAACCGGCGTATTAAACATCTTCTCAATGGCAGATTCTGACATGCCTGATTCTTTTGCTTCTTTATAGCGGTCTGAACTTTTCATACCTCTGCGCATGATTGCAGTGATTTGTTCATCGGTTACTTTTTCTGAGGCAACATAACTGCTGAAAGGTGCATTTTTTTGTTTACGGTTATTTTTATCAAACTCAGCTTGCAGCGTTGTTTCCATATGCTCTTGTACAGCGTTCTCAGCATATTCCTGACAGCGCGTATCAATCGTGGTATAGATTCTCAATCCATCTAAATAAATGTTGTAAGGAGATCCATCTGCTTTGTGATATTTATAGGTTCCGTCGTCATTTTTTTCAGCAAATTTATTTTGAAGTTCTTCTCTTAAAACTTCTCTGAAGTGAGGTGCTATTCCTTCTTTGTGATCGACAACCTGATAATCCACAATGATTGGTAATTTACAAAGTGAGTCGTATTGCGATTGCGTAATTTTTACCGGCAAATGTTCATTACCCGCATCACTGTTTTTTAACCACTGATGAAAAACGGTATTTCTGCGCTGATAAGCACGTGTGCTGTCAAGTTCATACTGTGCGCGGCCGTCTTCCGAATCATCATATAACTTAAACTGAAATTTCAACGGGTTATACATACCTGGGTTTTTACACATACCTACCAGCATAGCCGCTTCTTCCATTTTTAATTTATCCGGTGTGGTATTAAAATATACCTGAGCCGCGGATGCAATTCCAACAGCATTGTATAAAAAGTCAAAATTGTTGAGGTACATCGTCATGATTTCCTCTTTGGTGTATTGTGCTTCTAATCTGACTGCAAGAATATTTTCACCAAATTTCTGATCCAATCGTTCCCATTTATCTTTTGCAATTCCTCCGCGTGCGGTATCTTCCAGAGTATACAAAAGTTTAGCTAACTGTTGTGAGATTGTACTGGCACCGCCACTTTCACCGCCGGTTGCAGCACCTGAAAGGGCTCTCCCGATTCCCCAAAAATCAACTCCGGCGTGATCATAGAAACGCTCGTCTTCAGTTGCAATCAATGCAGAAATAACAAAAGGTGAAATTTGATTGTAATCGATACTTTTTCGGTTCACGCTCCAAAAGCGCCCCATTTCAAAGCCGTCTGAAGAATAGATGATGGATGCCTGTTTATCCGGTGGATTGGCAAGGGCTTGTGAATCTGGAACATGACCATTTGCTTTTAACAACATCACAATGACTGCCAGCAGTGGCATAAACGCAATCAGCCAGGTTGAAATCACTATGATTTTTCGTGTCCGCTGACCTAATTGTTCCGGATTGTTTTCTTCTTTCTTCATGTCTGGATTTGAACGGTGTAAATTTAGGAAAATATTATAAACACTGGGAATTGCGCAATTACAATTAGCCAACAACTTATTATTTAGATGTTCTTTCACTATTTTTGTGGCTGATGCATCAATTATCTGTTAAATCTTCTCTGGGCCTTTTATGCCTGTTTTATGCGGTAATGCTTACTGGCTGCAGTGCCGAAGGCATAGTTCAGAATAATTCTGAAGATCAAATTTTTTTCTGTGGTGCAGAATCAGAAGTAACAGAAGGGGGCCAGATTTTTTTTGACGATGGTTCAGGCCGGTTTGCTTTTGGCGGCCATGTGGTTTCGGATACTGCTTTTGAGGGCAGTCGTTCGTTAAGATTGGATGCTGAAAGGCCATACGGTATGTCTATGCTTTTTACCAATATCGAACCGGGTACTTATTTTGAAACGAGCATTTGGATTAAAAACCCGGTTGGCCGCGCTACCTTGATAGCAAGTATTACCGGAAAATCCGATTACACTTTGCACACCAGCCAAATTAATAAGGGGATTGAAAAAAATGGCTGGACAAATTATTTTATGAGTTTTGGTTTTGAAACTCCTGTAGACACGCTTGTAATTTATCCCTTTTCTTCAGGCGAATCACATTATTTTGACAATTTGGAAATCAAACGATTTGCCACCCGACCGGCTATGAATGATAGTCTGCGGGAAACTGCTCTTCAAATTTTTATTCCTGATTCGGCAGTAGAATATTTGCAGGAAGCTAAAAAAAACGCAATTGAAAAGGGACTCATCAGTAGTGATTTAAAGGGCTATGTTGCTGGTAGTATTTTGCAAGGTCCAGATTCGATTCCAATTGAATTGCGTCTGAAAGGAGATTGGACAGATCATCTGGAAAATGGAAAAACATCCTATCGGATTAAAACGGATCTTGCATTCAGAGGTCTGACTACTTTTTCAATTCAACATCCGCAAACCAGAAATTACATGCATGAATGGTTTATGCACCGCGTATGTGATTTGGAAGGGTTGCTTTCAACAAGTTATGATTTTTTACCTGTTGAAATTAATGGGGTCAATCAGGGTATTTATGCCATTGAAGAACACTTTGACAAACAACTTCTGGAAAGCAGAAACAGACGTGAAGGACCCATTATCAAAATTGATGAATCTGGTTTTTGGGCGCTGCGTGCAGCAGGTGTTGATCAGGAATTGAATTCAAGTTTTCCATATTTTGAATCAGCAATGATTACATGTTTTAAAGAAGGAAGAACTGAAAAATCGGAAGTGCTCTCAGGTCAATTTGAAAATGCAGCAAGTTTATTGTGGTTGTATAAAAATCGTATTAAAAATCCTGAGCAAATTTTGGACATAGAAAAGACGGCAAAATTTTATGCGCTGATGGATATCGGAAATATTCATCATGCTTTGGTTTGGCACAACATGCGTTATTATTATAATCCGGTCACTACAAAACTGGAGATGATTGGTTTTGATATGATCCCTGCAATCAAACCAATAAATCAGCTGATTGCGAATGCCCGATTTGAAATTTCCAAAAATCCACAGGAAGATGAAACTGCTTTAGATCATCACTTGTTTTTGAATGAAGATTTCAGAAAATACTACACCTATTATCTGACTATTTTTAGTTCTGAAGAATATCTTGACAGCATCTTTAAAGTACTTGATCAGGAAACTAAAACACGTGAGAATTTGTTGTCAACAGAATTTCCAAACTATCATCTTGAAAAAGATTTTTACTATGAAAAGGCTGAGTTTATTCGCACAGAACTGACTGTATTGGATAGTTCGTGGGATAATTTCATGAATACTCATTCAGTCAACTCATCTCCAAAAATATTGCCGGCTAATTATAATGGATTGAGTTCTGATTTTTTATTGAAAGATATTTCTGTGAATGCGTATCGGTCTCAAATTGATTCAACTCATTTTAAATTGCAACTGGAGAATTTTCATCTGGCTGATGTTACCGTTGTTGGTTACTCAACCAAAGGAGGAGAGGATTCATTGTTCATGCTTGAAAAACCCGTAGCACTCAATCGGTATGATGGTGTCAACCAAGCTGATCAGGCAGAAATTATTCTCCCAAAAAAGCCTTCCAAAATTCATTTTACCATTGCCAACAATCCCGGAGTTTTGCAATCGAAAAAAGTGTTCAGCTGGAAACGTCCTGAATTAACTCATCCAAGAATTGAACTTGAGAAAAAATTCAAAATTCAGTCTCCGCTTTATAGTATTAAAGACGATACACTTTTTGTGAAAAAAGGCACGCACGTCATTCAGGATATTCTGTTGGTTCCGTCAAAATATGTTGTCGTTGTTGAGGCAGGAACAAAACTTGATTTGATTAAGGGTGCTGCAATTATCACAAACAACTCTACTTATTTGAATGGGCATCCTGAAAATAAAATTGTTGTCACTTCCTCTGATTCTTCTTCACAAGGTTTTATTGTTTTGGGTGCAAAGGAAACACTCATCACAGGTGCCGAGTTTACAAATTTGGGTTCTTTAAATTACGAAGGATGGAATTTGACAGGCGCATTGACAATTTATGAAGGCAATGTTCATATTGATTATACTGAGATTTCAAATAATCACTGTGAAGATGCATTGAACATTATTCGGGCAAATTTTTCTGTTCTGGAATTAACGATTCAAAATACCAAAGGAGATGCTTTTGACGCAGATTTTTGCACTGGAACTATTAATGACTCTCGTTTTGAAAATACCGGAAATGACTGTATTGATTTTTCAGGATCGCAAGTTGAAATCTCCCGGATCAAAATTCGAAATTCAGGAGACAAAGGAATTTCTTCAGGAGAAAAATCTACCTTAACTGCAACCAACATTGATATTGATGGTGCGCTCACGGCCTTTGCTTCAAAAGACGGTTCAGTGCTGATGGTTACTCAAAGCAGTGCAAAAAATTGTGAAGTAGGTGCGGCGCTGTATCGTAAAAAACCGGAGTATCCATTTTCGAAAATGAGTATAGAAAGCACAACATTCAGTCAGATTGACAAACCTGCATTGATTGAAAAAGGCGCTGTGCTTACTTACAATAAAGCAAATTATTTTGGCTACACGACGTTCGATATAGAAGCCATGTACGCACGCTTTGAAAAATAGAAATGAAATTGGTGAGTTAAAAAAATGGACTCGATTTATTTTTTCGATCCGTTTTTAATGAACTGCTCAATGGCCATTGTCATACTTGGTGCAGCTGGTTGAGGAGCGTGAATATCCAATCTCAGATTATGTTTCAAAACCGCATTGGCAGTTGTAGGACCAAAGGCCGCTATACAGGTTGTATTCTGTTTGAACTTTGGAAAATTCTTGAACAAAGATTCAATTCCTGCCGGACTGAAAAACACCAATAGATCATACTTTACATCTGATAAGTCAGAAAGATCCGCAGCAACAGTTCTGTATAAAACTACTTTCGTATATGAAATATTAGTAGCAGTTAAAGTTGCCGGAATGTCTTGTTTCAAAATATCAGAACAAGGCAAAAGGAAATTTTCACCTTTGTGTTTTTTCAAAATCTCAGCTAATTCTGCGATTGTAGATTTACCATAGAAAATTTTACGTTTTCTATACACCACATATTTTTGAAGATAGAATGCGATTGCTTCAGATAAACAAAAATATTTCATTGTTTCAGGAACTTTGAAACGTGATTCTTCTGCAATTCTGAAAAAATGATCAACCCCTGTTTTGCTGGTGAAAATGACTCCGGTGAATTTTGTTAAATCAACTTTTTGTTCTCTGAAATCTTTTGTATTGACCCCTTCAACCTGAATAAACGGTCTGAAGTCTATTTTCAATTTATACTTTTCGGCAAGATCGAAGTAGGGAGATTTTTCGGTTTCAGGTTTGGGCTGAGAAACCAAAATTGTCTTAACGCTCATAGAACCCCTCGTAGTTAGTTAAATACCTCTTTTTAGCGGACTAATACCTTGATTAAGACGATCAAGGGTATTAATTCGAGGGTGCAAAGATATAAAATAATATATACAACCGGCACACGTTGTCTTAATGCACGTACAAATGATTGAACCTCACGCAATAAAATCATGATGAGCATAAAGGAGGCGATGGTAATGCCAATAACGGGCTGAACCGTTTGAGGCGCAAAGTGAGTCAGGCAAAGAAGTGGTGTTAAAACCAGTGTAATGATTTGAAAGTAAATAAGATGATTGATCCAATGTTCCGTCAATCCTTCACGTACCTCAGTCAGAAATCCCAAAAAGCGAATAAGGCTAAATTTTACGAGTAAAACAATTCCGCCGGTAGCCAACAAAATCCAAATCATTGATCCAGGGCTATCTGGAATAAATGTCTGAACTAAAACGGCAAAACAATTTAAATATCCAAGCGTCAGAAAAACAGATCCGACACTGTTCAGGCGCAGGCCTTCCTGCACGTTTTGGTAAAGTTGTCTGTTGTAAACACCGGTTCGAATGAGGATCGTAATATACCCGGGAAGTGCCGTGCGCACGTATGCAAGTGCAATCACATTGAATAGCATCAAGGACCAGAAAATCCAATCAAATCCATTGTTGAGTGAGTGTTCAGGACCTAGCTGACTAGTACTTTGGATGTATTCAATAAATTCCATCTTGCCAAAAATACTTTTAAAAAACGCTGGTATGGAAACCCGCGCTTAATAATTATAACGCTGATAAGTTTTTCCTGTTAAAATCCATACATTTGTGCCGCACAAAAAAGGACTACTTATGGCATCAGATTTATATACACATCCTGATTATTATAACATGGATGATTTGTTAACCGAAGAGCATAAATTGATTCGTGAATCAGTTAGAGCCTGGGTAAAACAAAATGTATCTCCAATCATTGAAGATTATTATGAGCGCGCGGCTTTTCCAAAACATCTTATTAAAGGTCTTGGTGAAATTGGAGCTTTTGGTCCATACATTCCACAAGAATATGGTGGACCTGGTTTGGATCATATTTCTTATGGGTTGATTATGCAAGAATTGGAGCGTTGCGATTCTGGTCTGCGTTCAACTTCTTCAGTACAATCATCGCTGGTGATGTATCCGATTTATAAATACGGGAACGAAGAACAACGAAAAAAATATTTACCAAAATTAGCTTCCGGCGAATTTTTGGGATGTTTTGGATTAACAGAACCAGATCATGGATCAAATCCGGGTGGAATGTTAACCAACTTTAAAGATGCTGGTGATCATGTAATTTTGAATGGTGCAAAAATGTGGATTTCCAATGCGCCACTTTCTGATGTTGCAGTTGTTTGGGCAAAAGATGAGTCAGGCAGAATTCACGGTTTGATTGTAGAAAAAGGAATGGAAGGATTTTCAGCTCCTGAAATGCACGGCAAACTTTCATTGCGTGCATCCATCACGGGTGAACTTTTGTTTGACAATGTAAAAGTTCCAAAAGCAAATATTCTTCCAAACAAATCTGGATTAGGTGCACCACTTGGTTGTCTTGATTCGGCACGTTATGGAATTGCTTGGGGCGCTTTAGGCGCTGCTATGGATTGTTATGATCAGGCTTTGAGATATTCAAAAGAGCGTATTCAATTTGGTGAGCCAATTGCTGCATTTCAATTGACACAAAAAAAATTGGCTGAGATGATTACTGAAATTACCAAAGCACAATTACTCACTTTGAGATTAGGTCAATTGCGCAATGAAGGCAAAGCAACCTCTGCTCAAATTTCCATGGCAAAAAGAAACAACGTAGAAATTGCCTTGCGCATTGCCCGTGAAGCACGTCAGATTTTAGGAGCAATGGGAATCACCAACGAGTTCTCTGTAATGCGTCACATGGCCAACCTAGAATCGGTTGTAACTTACGAAGGAACACATGACATTCACTTGCTGATTACCGGAATGGATATTACAGGAATTTCTGCTTTTAAGAGAGAGATTTAAAAGAGAAGAATTTTTTAGTAAGCAGATTTTTTGTTTCGAGAGATTCAGAAAATCTGCTTTTTTTTTGGGCTAAAAAGTCAGAAGCTAAATAAACCTGAACATTCTTGAAGTATCCTTTCTTTGCCATCTTATTTTTTTATTCATGACGGCGATTTTCAACTTTTCCAATTCAGGAAAAGCTGAAATATTTTTTCTGTGTACACTGAAATTTGTTCCAATTGTTCTTTTGTGAGATGAACATTATAGCAAAGATCTTCTCCAATTCGAATTACTTCTAAAATTTTATTTTGCTCGGCTGCTTCTTTGAATGTCTTCCAATCTCTACCAAGTTCACCTCCTTGATTTGATCTTCCTTTCAGATTCCAGATTAAACCAAGTATCGCAATAGCTGTTCCAATTATGAAGACTAATGGGATTTCCACGTTGATCTATCAATACTCAAACTTATACCCAACGCCCTTCACGGTAATAATATGCTTCTCTCCTAATTTTTCTCTGAGTTTGCGAATGTGAACATCGATGGTTCTATCACCAACAACAACCTCATCTCCCCAAACAGAAGACATGATCACATCACGATGAAAAACTTTTTCTGGTTTAGACATGAGTAAGGCAAGCAATTCAAATTCTTTGCGCGGAAGTGTGAATGGTTTATCGTTCTGAATAACAATATATTTTTCAGTATCTATCTCAATTGTATTTTCAGGTGCAATTTTTTCTGGTTTTATTGAAGCGCCAGATTTTTCTTTGCGTCTTAAAATTGCTGATATGCGACTGATCAATAATTTTGGTTTGATGGGTTTGGTAATGTAATCATCTGCTCCAGCATCAAGTCCTGCAATTTGCGAATACTCTTCACTGCGTGCGGTGAGAAAACAGATCATGGAATTTGAAAGCTCTGGAATTTTTCGCAAACGTTCGCAGGTTTCTATGCCATCCATCACTGGCATCATCACATCTAATAGAATAAGATCCGGTGCATTTTGTCTGGCAAGTTCAATCCCTTTTTCACCGTTGTCTGCATCTAAAACGACAAAGCCTTCTTTTTCGAGGTTGTATCGAATCAACATGCGAATATCAGCCTCATCATCAATTATCAGAACAGTATGGCTCATCAGATTTAAATTTGTCTAAAGTTAAAAATTAATTCGCCGTGTTTGACGTGACTTCTCTATTAGAACTTGAAAGTGAAGAATCAATATAGCTATGAAATAATGCTTTACCTTTGTTTTATAACTAATTTCAAACCATGACAGCAAAGTCTCCACGTGAATCTATTGCGGTGACAACCAAAGTTGTATTACCGCATGAAACCAATACTCTGGCTAAATTATTTGGCGGTGCCCTGCTTGCCTGGATGGATGAAATAGCTGCCGTATCGGCGCATAGACATTGCAAACAGGTTGCTGTTACCGCATCAGTAAATAATGTCTCTTTTAATGTTCCTATTGATTTAGGAGATATAGTAACCCTTGAAGCTAAAGTTTCACGCGCGTTCAGAACATCGATGGAGGTAATAATAGATGTTTCGATTGAAGATCGCGTAACTGGAATTCGTCGAATGAGTAATCAGGCAATTTATACGTTTGTAGCAGTGAACGCCGCAGGTGAACCAGTTGAAATTCCTGAAATCGTTCCTGAAACAGAAGAAGAGAGAAGAAGATATGATGCTGCTTTGCGCCGCCGTCAATTGAGTCTGATTCTTGCCGGAAAAATGAAACCATCTGAAGCAACGGAGTTGAAATCCTTGTTTGGTTAACCGTCACTTCAGCTCCGCTCAGTGACTGGTGAACAAACAATGGAGAGTTTTAATGTGGTAAGCGCAGTGCAATCATCGATAGATACTTTCTGTAAATTCTGTCCTATTTTAAGATCACCGAATCTCAATTGAAAAGATTCTAGGCTCTCATCACCAACCGGTGGCTGAGCGGAGCCGAAGCCACCATTTGTAATTTTAAGAAAGTATATCCTTCACAATCGCATCCACATTTTGCAAATTCATGCAGTTGAAATGTTTTTTTGGACACTGATTATATCCGATTTTAGAACAGGGGCGGCACTTCAAATCTTTTACTTCATGAATGCTATAGAGCCCAGGATTCATAGGCATGTACGGATACATTCCAAAATCAGGAACGGTATTTCCCCAAATAGAAATGGTTTGTTTTCTGAATGAACTTGCAATGTGCATCATGCCGGTATCGTGTGTCACCAATTTGGTGCATTGTTTTACTACCGACGCAGATTGATTTAAATTTAATCTTCCGCATAAATTGATTGCATTCGGACACGCTTTTGCAATTAGTTCACCGTTGTCAAAATCGCCTTCACCGCCTAACAAAACAAAAGGTTGATTTACTTTTTGAAGAATTGAAATAATTTTATCGTTTGGTAATTTTTTGGTGTTGAGTTGCGCACCAATGGCATATGCAAAATAGGTTGTTGGAATTCCAAAATCAGCCGGATTGACTTCGTCTGCTTTTGGGATATAATAATCACACACTAAAATATCAGATTGTACGCCAAGTGGCTTCACCGCTTCAAAGTAGCGATCCACAATATGCTTGTCAGGTAACCGATTTATTTTGAATTGCGTGAGCAGAAATTTTTTGATGTTCAGTTTTGGAAAAGTAGCTGAAGGTTTTTTCAACTTACGTTTCAGAATGGTCGAACGCAAATTGTGATGCAGGTCAATTACAAAATCGTAATCCTCTTTTTTCAAATCGCCGACTACTTCATCTACATCTTTATCAATGCAGAAAATTTTATCAATGTACGGGTTGTGTTCTAAAATTCTTTTGAATGCTTTTTTGGTCACATAGTGAATCACCGCATCTGGTTTTTGTTTTTTCAAACAGCGCACGATTGGCGTCGATAAAACTATATCGCCAATGGAACTAAAGCGTATGATGAGGTATTTGGGCATTGACCCAAAGATAAGAAGATCTACTGATTAATAGCGTTTGCAACTGCTTTGGCAACAATCATTCTGCCAACCTGATTATAATGTTCAGATGGAAAATGACGTTCGGTAAAACAGGAATCGGCAACGGCATCAAAGCAATCCACCAAATCAACGCCCTTTGCCCTGTATCGATTCACAAGCCAGTCTTTATTGGATTTCATCAGATTAACCAAATCTTTATCCACCAGCTGTTCGCACTCTTGCAGATTTTCAGGAAGGATGACAAAAATGAGTTCCAGTTTTTTTTCTTTACAGATTTCTACGATCTCATCAAAATCTTTTATACGCGGATTTTGATCATTCAAAACAAAGGCAAAATTTTTAATATAATGATCCGTGAGTTGTCTTTTCGGATTGGTCCAATCACCCCATTTTTCAACGGCACACCAAGCAGTAACGTTGTTGCGGGGTTCTGCAAAGGGCAACGAATCATTTTTCCAGTGATGTTGAATGATGGCATCACGGTCTTTATCAGAAATGGTTTCATAATAATTCAAACCTTGTAAAAAACGATTGACAATTGCAGGTCGGTTGTTGTAAAAAATGAGTTGTTTTTGAATGGCATTTTCCAGCGTTGAATGTATCCAGCTATATCCAAAACTGCGATAGTTCATTTCAACCACCACTGTTTTAGCAGGTGAATTTTCGGGTATTATTTCAATCAGACTTTTGAATACACCTGCGTGAATTCCTCCTGTATCAACTGCCTCAATTTTTTTTGTTGGTGTGAAATCATCCATCATTTGCGCCATGGTGCGCTGATCGGTATCATCTGGATGAATACTGGCGTTAGGTGAAGCAGCGAAATATAGAATATCAGCCCGTTCTATTCCATTCTCAAATTTGCTAAGCACATTTCCTTCAGCCAGAAGATCACTTTTATAGGTTGTTGCCTTATAAATGAAGTTTGACAACGTGACAATAACACCCAGCAAAATGATTCTTATTCCGATTTTTTTTATCATTTCCATGGCTTAAAACTGAAAGTAAATGAATTGATAAAAATCTGGCCCGGATAAGGCCATCACACAATAAATCAGCAGAGCATAAATTGACCAACGCAAACCAAATTTGAGTTTGTTAGTTACCGCATCAAACCGTGATTTTTGAATCCAGATTTCTGTGAGAATTAATATTCCAAGCACAAAAAAAATCACACCATTTAAGGTCATAACTGCCGGTGTTATATTTCCGTGCAGAAAGGCCGCATCTACATCAATATTAGCTTTGCCGCGCTCAGCATGTTGAATACGATAGTAAATGTTGGAAGAAGGTTCTGCTCCAAAAATTTTGCTGAGAGATAAATAGGCTTTTGCAAGTGTATCAGATCTGAAAAAGAGCCAGGCAATGTTGATGATGAAAAAAGTTTTTAGGAAACCAAAAACAGTGAGCAGGTGATTCTTTGCTTTAAAAAATCCACCGCGAACTACCATCTGTTCTATCAAATAAACCGTACCGTGCAAAGCACCCCAGACAATGAACGTATAGTTTGCACCATGCCAGATTCCGCTTACTAAAAAGATGATCAGAATATTCATCATCCATCTGTAGTAACGCACTTTATTTCCGCCCAGCGGAACGTATAAATAATCTCTGAACCAAGTTGACAAGGAAATATGCCAGCGCGACCAGAACTCCTTAATTGATGTTGCCAGATAGGGTGTTTTAAAATTATCCATCAGTTGGATTCCCATAATCAATGCAACACCAATGGCGATCATCGAATAGCCATGAAAATCAGCATAAATCTGAACACTGAAAAAGAGTAAAGCTAAAATATTGTCACCTTGTGAATAGGCCAGGGGATTGTTAAAAACAGGATCAACCAGCGGTGATAAATTATCAGCGATCACCATTTTGATAAAGAGCCCGTAAAGAATCAAGCGAAAACCATTGGAGAGATTTTCATAAAGCAATTTATGTTTCTCAAAAAGTTGCTGATGCAGATTTGAAAACCGTTCAATAGGTCCTGCAACCAGCTGCGGAAAGTAACTCACAAAAAGCGCGAATCTCAAAAATGATTTTTCTGCTTTTGCCGTGCGAGAATAAATATCAAGTGTATAACCAACTGCCTGAAATGTAAAGAACGAAATACCAACCGGAATGCCGTATTCAAGCACTTGTGTGAGCCATTCTACTTTTGGATGTTCTACGGCAAACGCTTTAAAATAATTTCGGCTTCCAACAAAAAAGTTGAAGTATTTGAAATAGAATAGAACGCCAAAATTGGAAATCAATCCAGCAAGCAGCCAGGCACGTTTTTGAAATCGGGTAGGAGATTTTTCAATTTCCAAAGCGCAACAACCCATGCAACAAATGTGGAGTAAACAAGCAGAATCAGAAATTCTACTTTCCAGCACCCGTAAAAATAATAAGATGAGATCAGTAAAAAGAGCCAACGAAATTTGTGAGGCAGAATAAAATACAGCAGAACTACAGCCGGCAAAAAAATCAGAAATGGAACTGAGTCAAAAAGCATGCGCTGAAGTTAGGTTAAGCAAATCTAATGAAATGAAAGTGATCAGCAAGAGTTTGATTGGACTATTGATAGAACGCAGATAACACTGATTTGACAGATATACGCAGATTGGATTCTTGTTGAATTAACTAGATTGAATCAGTGAAAATCATACTGGATCTGAGTCATCAGCGTTCCATTCTACGATTTATTTTTACTATCAATCACAATGGTCACAGGTCCATCATTGACCAAACTCACTTTCATATCAGCCGCAAAAACACCACACTGAATTGGTTTTCCAAGTTCTTTTTCCAACGCAGATTTGAATTTCTCATAAAGCGGAATGGCTTGTTCAGGCCTTGCAGCATCAATGAAGGATGGACGATTTCCTTTTTTGGTTTTAGCGTGTAAGGTAAATTGACTGATGACTAGAATACCACCGTTGGTTTCTTTTACCGATAAATTCATCATACCATTTTCATCTGAAAAAATTCGAAGACTTACTATTTTTGACGCAAGCCAGTCAACGTCTTCTTGTGAATCTGAATGTTCAATTCCAACTAAAATAAGTAAACCTGATTCAATGGAACCATTTACACTTCCATCAATTTTGACAGCTGCTTCACTTACACGCTGAATGACAACTTTCATGTTTATTTGTAAATATCTTTCCGATAGGTTTCATCCTCATCTGAATTCATCATACTCACATACGATGCATATCTGCTTTCATGAATCACACCTTCTTCAACTGCTTTTTTGACAGCGCAATGTGGCTCGTTCAAATGCTGACAATTATTGAATTTGCAGTTTGGAAGAATTTCCTGCATCTCCGGCAAATAATGCGATAAATTTTCTTTGTCAAAATCAATCAATCCAAACGCACGAATACCGGGAGTATCGATTACAAATCCACCACTTGTTAATTCAAACATTTCTGCAAAGGTTGTGGTGTGTTGACCGGCTAAATGTTGTACCGATATTTTTCCGGTTTTTAAATCCAGATTTGGATCGAGTGCATTTATCAACGTGGATTTTCCTACGCCGCTGTGTCCGCCAAACATCACTTTGTTGCCTTTTATTTCATCTCTCAAAAACTGAACGGTTTCTGGAATGGTTGCCGAAATCTGACGACACTCATACCCTGCATCTTTATAAATAGAAATAAAATTTTCAACTACTTCTAAATCTTCTGGTTCATACAAATCCATTTTATTGAACAGAATGGTGACCGGAATGTGATAGGCTTCTGCCGTCACCAAAAAACGATCAATAAAACCAGTTGTAGTTTGCGGTGCAACTAAGGTGACAATCAAATAAACACGATCAATATTAGCTGCCAGAATGTGTGAACGTTTGCTAAGATTGATGGATTTTCAGATGATGTAATTTTTACGGGGAAGGATATTTTTGATCACACCGTTTTCTTCTCCTTCTAATTCAAATTCAATTTCGTCACCCACAGAAACAGGGTTGGTGCTGTCAATTCCAGCCATACGCAGCTTGCCTTTGATGCGGCATTCCCAATAGCGGTGGTCAGTATCTAGCACGCGATACCAGCTTCCTGTTGATTTTATGACGACTCCCCGTTTCAGATTTGTTTTTTTGTAAAAGTACAGAATCTCTTGCACTTGAGAGATTTGATTTATCTTTGAATACCGAATGAAAAAACTCTCTATCATTATTCCGGTCTATAATGAAGCCAAAACAATTGGTGAGGTCATTCGCGTGATTCATAATCTCCAATTGATTTCAGGAATTGAAAAAGAAGTCATTGTGGTGAATGATTGTTCAAAAGATGACTCCAAAGCCGAGATTTCCAGGATGATTCTTTCAATCAACTCGCCGTCCATTAAACTTTGTGAACATGCTGTCAATAAGGGAAAGGGCGGCGCAATTCATACCGGCATTAAAGAAGCAAGCGGTGATTATACCGTTATTCAGGATGCCGATTTGGAATTGGATCCATCTGAAATTAACTTACTGCTGAAAGTTGTTCTCGATGGCAAAGCAGATATTGTTTACGGATCACGCTTCTTAAACAAAGAAATAAAAGGTGGTTCATGGATGAGCAATCGAGCTAATGCTTTTCTAACCTGGCTATCCAATCGCACATTCGGAATCAGAATAACGGATATGGAAACTTGTTATAAATTAGTTCCGACCTCTGTTTTTAAATCGCTCAAATTAGTAGAACAACGTTTTGGTTTTGAACCAGAAATCACGGCTAAACTTGCTAAACATAAAAATCTGAAATGGGCCGAAGTTCCAATTACATATAACGCCCGCACCAACGAAGAAGGAAAAAAAATTGGCTGGAAAGATGGGTTCAGAGCGGTGTGGTGTATTCTTAAATACGGGTTGGGGAGGTGAAATTCCAAATTCAAATTTCAAAATTCCAAATTCAAAATTCCAAATTTCTAATCACAATATCCAAATTACAATTGAAAACCTTACATTTCGGCTCTGCTCAGTGACCGGTTTTGCTGAGAACGCGTTGTCAATAATTAGTCTGGCAGCGTCAGAAGGTAATAACATTGAACCGGTGGCTGAGCGGAGCCGAAGCCACAACACACCCCGGTTTGTAATTTTGAAATTTGAATTTTAAGAAACCCCTTGGTTTCTTTTCTGAATCTGCGCCACGTAATTTTTAATTTTCTGCTCGTCGTCTTTTTTGACAACCATTAAAATTCCGTTTGATTCTACTACAATGTATCCGTCGAGGCCTTGCAGCAAAGCTACTTTTCCGTCAGGGAGATTAACAATGTTGTTTTCACTTTCAAAGAGATAAACTTCATTTCCAATCACGGCATTGCCTTCAACATCTTTATTTAAATGTGTGTAAAGCGATCCCCAGGTTCCTAAATCAGACCAGCCTAAATCAGCTAAAACGACAAAAACATTTTTAGCATTTTCTAAAATTGCAAAGTCGATTGAAATATCTTCACAGCGTGTAAAGGCATCGTTGATGAAGGTTTGTTCGTTAGCAGTATTGTAGTCGTTTCCTTTGGATGTAAAAAGTTCGTTGAGTTGCGGTTTGAATTTTTGTAGCGATTCAATAATTGTTTTTGCTTTCCAGATAAAGATTCCGGAGTTCCAATAATAATCTCCGCTTTTCAGAAAAATTTCAGCCAATTCGCGATTTGGTTTTTCAGCAAATTGTTTTACTTTTTTTACTTCTCCAATGATGATATCCTGCCCACTTTCAAATTGAATATAACCATAACCAGTATCAGGCCGTGTAGGCTTTAAACCCAGGGTAACCAGATTAGATCCTTCGTCTGCTTTTTGTAGAGCGGTATTGACGATCTCAACAAAAGCATCTTCTTTCAAAATCAAATGATCTGAGGGTGCAACAATTAAATTCGCTTCAGGATTAATTGCAAAAATTTTGTGAGATGCATAAGCAATTGCAGGTGCTGTATTTTTACGCATGGGTTCGGTCAGAATTTTATCCGCACTTAAACCAATTTGTTCGTTGACCAGTTTTGCGTATTTCTGATTCGTGACAACATAAATCTGATCAGCCGGAACTAATCGAAGCAAACGATCATAGGTCATTTGAATCAATGTCTTTCCTGTGCCCAAAACATCTAAAAATTGTTTGGGTCTGTTTTCACGACTCATTGGCCAGAATCTGCTTCCGACACCACCGGCCATTATCACTGCAAAATTATTCTTCTTCATCTTTGTATGCTTCAACTTCGGCTATGCCAAGTACGTGGTATTTTTCGTGCGTATCAACCGCTACACATTCGTATCGTTTACGCAACTTCTTTCCTTTAACGAAAATTCGGTCATTTAGTTTGAATTTATCACCTAATACCAGATGTTCCAGAAAAACGGCCGGTCGTTTATCATAGCGTCGAAGCACACGGTACAAGGCTTCGTCACCACAACTGGTAGCTTTTATATTTCTGAGATAATTATTCAAAGCAAGGGTCACATCAATGGGCAGAATCTCTTTATCCAACAAAGGTTTGAACACCAATTGAAACTCTCTTTTCCATTCATCTCCGTGCGCTGAAACAGTGTGACGGTACTTTTCAAAGGCAGTCAAATGAGCTAATTCATGAATGGTTGTTACCAGAAAAGCGTATTTATTGAGATTGCCGTTTATTGATATTTGGTGAGGCTTTCCGGCATGCGGATGTCTGTAATCGCCGTATTTGGTTTTACGTTCTTTTGTAACGGTGAAATGAACTACTTTCTCCAGTAAATATTCCGCAACATACTCTTCTGACCCCGCTGGTAAAAAGCGACGAAGGGTAGTGGCAAATTGTTGGATTTTTTCTGGAGAGGACATTCGGAAACAAAATTAATCAATCTCTGCGCTCAAATCAGATCGCTTTGCGTAAAAAAATCAACAATGCTTTATCAATATTCAACTACATTTGAAGTATGATTAAGAAGAAAGACTGGATCAATGAAACCCTTCGACAGCTCGAGTCTTTTGGCGCTGTTGTGGAATCCAAGTCCAATCTAAACTGGAAGGTCAACGATCAACTTATTTCATTTATTCCTGCAAAATCTGAAAATAATTCTGGTAAAGAAAATACAATCCTAATTCATCAAGATCTTTTTCACACCCGAAAGAATCAACTCTTCATGCGCTTAAAATCGCAGTTGGGATTGAATGAAAATCGCATTCATGGAAGATCAACACGTGTGGTTGAAATCACCCGAAAACAAGCGGAGAAATTTGTAGAAGAAAATCATTTATTGGGCTATAACAGTGGCAAATTATTTTTGGGTTTGATGCATAAAGATGATTTAGTTGCAGTGGCAATTTTTTCCAGAATGCGTTTTATGAAATATGAGGAGCCAACCTATAATTCCACTGAGTTGGAACGTTTCTGCTCGCTTGCAAATACAACGGTTGTAGGAGGTCTGGATAAACTCATCAATTACTTCTCAAAGAACTATAAATCCAATGATCTGGTTACAATGATTGACCTCGAATGGTCTGAAGGAAAATCGTATTTGAACTTAGGTTTTGAAGAAGTCATGCGGACACAACCAATCCTATTCGCTGTCAATGAAAAAACATTTGAACGTCGGGTAATTTTATCAAAAGAGGATTTAAAAAAATCAGAATACCTGATCCAAAACCGCGGCAATGTAAAATTGAGGAAGTGGATTTCGAAGACGAGTTAGTACTTCTCCGTTCGATGATCACACGTTAACTCTAACGGATCCTGAATCAAGTTCAGGATGACTTTTCGCTGCAATGGTGCTTGATTGAGATCGAGTGATAAATTAAAGTTTGCGATAAACGAGATCTTTTTCGGCATCAAAACGTGACAAGTGAATTCGAAATAAAGGTCTAGTAAGACCGGATAGCTCCGTGAAAAATTGAATAAATTAAGACGAAATCGTAGTCGGAGATCATCCGGCCGCACTTGACCTTTATGAGAATTTGCGCCGGAGCGTTTTGTAGCCTTGTCCGTCAGCTGACGGATTGCTTACTTTTTTGTTTCAAGACAAAAAAGTAAGAACGTCGAATTACATCCGAACGTTGTCAGATAACACAAAACGACATCCAAGTAATCCTTAATTAACACATCTACTTTTCAAAAAACACTACCAATCATATTTTCCTTACCTTAATCGCAAAAATAGAATAGGTGACCATTAAACCCACACTCCGACAAATCGACCTTACTTTTATTGTAGTTGGTCTGGTAATTGGAATGGGAATTTTCCGCACCCCACCAGAGGTTGCAGCTGCTGCACAAGTTCCATGGATCTTTTTTGCCGCCTGGATTTTAGGCGCAGTCGTCAGCATGATTGGTGCATTAACATTTGCAGAAATTGGTTCGCGATATCCTGCCGCCGGAGGATTTTATAAAATATTTTCACATTGTTATCATCCCGCTTTTGCCTTTATGGTGAACTGGATTACGGTCATCAGCAATGCTGCTTCAACAGCTGGAGTTGCAATCATGGGCAGTGAATATATCATGCCTTTGCTTTTTCCACAAGCAGCAAATGACACCACCGTGAAGTTGTTGACGATTGGTGCAATTTTACTTTTATTCGTTTCCAATTTCCTCGGAATAAAAGTAGGTTCGAGAATCTTGAATATTTTAATGGCGGTGAAAATTTTGTTGCTCGTTTTAATCATTTCTGCGATCTTTTTTGTTGATGCAAGTGAAGCAACACCAGCTGTAACTCAACCCAAAAATTTTGTCTGGTGGCATGCATTGGCGCTTTGTTTTATTCCTACATTTTTTACGTATGGAGGTTATCAGCAAACCATGAATTTTGGAGGCGATGTCGTGAATCCGCGCAAAACTTTTCCCCGATCGATTTTTATTGCAATGACCCTGGTAATGGTTTTATATCTGGCAGCGAATTATGCGTATGTTCATGCCATTGGATTTGAATCTTTAAAAACAACTAAAACATTGGCGGCTGATGTAATGGGTTTGATGTTTGGAGATGTGGCTTTTAAAATTGTTTCTGTGCTCATGTTTTTTTCAGTGATGGCCTATGTGAATGTTTCGCTTATGAGTAATCCGCGCGTCTATTTTGCGATGGCTGAAGATAAAGTATTGCCTCCTCTTTTTAAACGTGTCAACAGCAAAACACAAGTGCAGGAATTTGGATTGAGTTTATTTTGTTTCTTCATTATTATCACTTTGTTTTTTACTTCTTCTTTTCAAAAGATTTTGGAGTATGTGATGTTTTTTGACAGCATTGGATTTATTACTGCAGCATCCGCGATTTTTATTTTGAGATACCGCGCCAAAAAATCAGGTGACCCTGAGGGTATTTTCAAAATGAGAGGATATCCTTACTTACCAATTCTTTTTGTTCTTGCTTATGCCAGTGTAAGCACGGTAGTTTTAGTTGCTAATCCACAAGTAGCCATTTGGGGTGTAGGCCTTTTTATTTCTGGATTGCCTTTATTTTATTTGATTCGATATCTTGTGAAAAAGACTTCTCGTCATGTAGTTGATTAGCGATTTTTTGGTCTCAATCGTCTGAAAGATACCTGCAGTTTGGGTGCCGTTTCCCGCAGATTTTCGCTGAAAAAATACGCAGATGCCGCAGATAAAAATTTGAATAATGACTAAAATCAGATCAGCGTAAATCAGCGCTTTTAAAATCTGTGAAAATCTGCGGGGAATATTCCTTGGCTTAACTTCACTGCTTCAAATGACAGTCTAAGTAACCTGGGGCATGTGAAATCGAGCAAACAGTGTGCTTTTATTGGTATTCACTGCCACGGAATTTTTCATCACTATCCCTTGCAATAGAATATTTTCCTACTTTTAGCAGCAAGAACAACTAGCATGCTGATTTACATTCTCTCCCGCGGACCTAAATTATATTCGACTCTTCGCATTTACAAGGCCGCTGTAAAAAAAGGTCATACCGTTCGTATCATTGACCACATGGAATGTGATCTGCTGATTGAAAAAGGGGTATTTAAAGTAGTTTATAACGAAGAAATTCTTCCTAAACCAGATTTTATAATTCCCAGAATTGGTAGCTCGGTTACTTTCTATGGATCAACTGTAGTAAGACATTTTGAGCAGATGGGTGTGCAAACGTTAAACAACGCAATCTCCATTTTAAATTCAAGAGATAAATTCAGAAGTCTTCAGTTTTTAGTAGAGGGCGGCATTCAAATTCCCACGACCTATTTTTCAAATGATCTCTTTTTTGCAAAAAAAATCGTACAAAGTAAGCTCGGTTACCCATTCATTATTAAAGTTCTGGAAGGCACACAGGGATTGGGAGTGTATCTGGTTAAAGATGAAGAAAATGCAACTGAAATTCTAAGTCATTTTATGGCTAAGAAAACGAAAATCATGTTGCAGGAATATATTGCTGAATTCAGTGGAAAAGATTTGCGCGTATTTGTTGTTGGAAATAAAATTGTAGCAACCATGATGCGCATTGCGGGCGGTGATGATTTCAGATCCAATTTGCATCGCGGTGGCCGCGGTGAAAAAGTGGAACTCACGCCCGATGAAAAAGCAATGGCCATCAATTCAGTTAAAGCATTGAATCTGCAGGTTGCAGGTGTAGATATTCTAAGAAGTAAAAAAGGTCCAATGGTGATTGAGGTTAATTCATCGCCAGGATTGGAAGGGATAGAGCGTGTTTCAGAAATGGAAGTAGCGGAGGAAATAATCGATCTATTAGAACGACTTAAAAAATGATTATAAACAACTATGAAGTCCTGCCCGGCAAAAACGCAACCTTGCGCATTCCGGTAGCCAGTTTGCCTTCAGGCAATACGGTGAATCTTTTTGCGCATGTGTATCGCAGCAAAAAGCCGGGGCCTACTATGCTTGTAATTGGTGGAATTCATGGCGATGAAATTAACGGCGTTGAGATAGTCCGGCGTGCTGTAAAAAATGGCATGTTTAAAAAATTGCGCAAAGGATCGGTGATTGCAATTCCGCTTTTAAATATTTATGGTTTCATTAATTTCTCGCGCGGATTTCCAGACGGAAAAGATGTAAACCGAAGTTTTCCCGGAAGCAAAAACGGTTCACTGGCAGCTCGGATTGCATATACTTTAACGCATGATATTTTGCCACTTTGCGATTTTGGTTTGGATTTTCATACAGGCGGTGCCAGCGTTTATAACTATCCGCAAGTTAGGGCGTATCGCGATGATGAAGCAAGTTTGAAATTGGCAGAAGAGTTTAATATGCCGCTGGTCGTTAAAACAAATTTGATTGCAAATTCGTTCAGAAAAGCGGCTCACAATAAAGGAATTCCGATTGTTGTTTTTGAAGGTGGCGAATCTTTACGGATGGACGAGTTTTCGATCAATGAAGGTTTGCGTGGAATAGTATCTGTGCTTGCCGCACGCGACATGATCAAGTCCAATGTTCCAAAGGTTGATACCGTTGTTTTTGAGAAAGGATCGTGGTTACGGGCACATCGATCAGGACTTTTTGTTCACTACAAACAATCGGGTGATCATGTAAATAAAGGTCAGGTTTTGGGAATCATTACCGACCCTTATGGCGGACCGGAAACCAAAGTAAAAGCTCGAAAAAAAGGAATCATCTTTGGTCATAATAACAAGCCGGTAATCAATCAGGGCGATGCTTTGTTTCACATTGGCTATGAAAAATAATTCAACATGTTGGTAGGCGTAACTGGTGCAAGCGGTCATTTGGGAAATGTCGTTTGCCGTACTTTAATTGATCGCGGCTTTCAGGTAAGAGTTTTGCACAGAAAAGATATTCGTTCATTTGAAGATTTAAATGTTGAGCGTGTTGTCGGAGATGTTCTGGATCTGGAAGCGGTAGATAAATTTGTTCAGGGATGTGATTATGTGATTCACTCTGCAGCCATCATTAGTATTCACGGTGATCCGACAGGGATTGTTTTCAAAACAAATACAGAAGGTCCAAAAAATATTGCTGAAGCCTGCATCAAGCATAAAGTCAAGCGATTGATTCATGTGAGCAGTACACATGCGGTGATGGAGTTACCCTTTGAAACTCCCTTTGATGAAACCAGACCTTATAAACAAAAAGGATCTTTTGCATATGACTTTTCCAAGTCAACAGGTGAGCAGTTAATGCTTAAGTATTTCAGAGAAGGAAAGATTGATGGCTTTGTTGTAAGACCCAGTTCGGTAATTGGACCATTTGATTACAGACCTTCTGAAATTGGAAAAGCTTTGCTCGATTTTTACAATCGAAAAATTCCGGTCCTTCCACCGGGCGGATATAATTTTATTGATGTCAGGGATATCTCAGCAACAATTGTTAATGCGCTTGAAAAAGGAAAATGTGGTGAAATCTATTTGCTGTCGGGCGAATATTATTCCATGAAAAATTTTGCAAACGTTGTGCACGAAACCAGCGGAAAAAAAGTCCCAAAAATGGTCATGCCTTTTTGGTTTTTGAAAATGCTTTTGCCTTTTGTAAAATTATATGGCAAGATGAAAAAGGCCAATCCTGTTTTTACCATTGAAGCCATCACCGCTTTAAAATTAGGTCATCCAAACATGGTGAATGAAAAAGCAAAAAAAGAACTAGGCCACGTTTGCCGTCCTTTAAAAGAAACTATTGCCGACTTTTATAAATGGAATAAAGAACGAAAAGTGATTCAATAAATATTGCTTTGTGAATCTTTGCGCTACTTTGAGTTCTTTGTGTAACAACTCCCAAACTAGGCTATTTCACAAAGAAAAAATGAAGTGTCACAAAGGAAAAAATGTTTTTATAAATATATATATAGACTGTTAAACTGACGAGAGAAAATGAATTTAGAAACCTTATACCTCATTTGCTACATTTGGTTAGGAATTGCAATTGCAGTTCACATCACCATGTTTTTTATCACTGCGCCTTTTGGTCGTCACACTACAACCACGTGGGGACCAATGATTGATAATAAACTGGGGTGGTTCATTATGGAGCTGCCTTCATTAGGAATCATGCTCTATTTTTTGATGTTTGGAACGTTGTCGTTTAATTCCTATGTATGGATTTTATTTTCGCTTTGGATTTTTCATTATTTGAATCGCACATTTATTTATCCACTTCGAATCAGAGCTACCGATAAAAAAATGCCTTTGGTAATTGTACTCAACGCTATTCTCTTCAACTTTATGAATGCGGGTTTGAATGGTTACTTTTTAAGTGAATTGGCAGATTCATCCATGTATCAAAGTGATTGGCTGACAACGCCTCATTTCATTTTAGGCGCAGTTTTATTTGTTGTGGGAATGACCATCAATTGGAAATCAGACAGCATTTTAATTCATCTCAGAAAACCAGGTGAAACGGGTTATAAAATTCCGCGTGGATTTTTATTTGATTATGTTTCATCACCCAATTTATTTGGCGAATTAGTAGAGTGGGGTGGCTTTGCATTAATGGCCTGGAATTTACCTGCGCTCACATTTATGGTGTGGACGTTTGCCAATTTAGTTCCGCGCGCAAAAAATCACCACGATTGGTATCATCAAAAATTTACAGATTATCCGAAGGAAAGGAAAGCGGTTTTTCCGTTTTTGTTTTGAAACAAAAAATAGGATGTTCGTTTTATAAATTTTTAATACTCTCCTGAATTTCCAGATTGAATTTCAGAATTTCTCCGGACACAGGTTTTTCAGTATGCCCCATGGGTTCTATCCGGTAGATCATTATTCCTTGTTCTTCTTTTCTGATCATGTTTTTTGAAACGGATGCAACATCAATGTCTTCATAACCTGGCAAAGGCATGGTGTATACAGTTTCATTCGGGAATTTTAATGCGTAATCGAATGCCGGTGAGTGTATAACCCTGCAAACAATAATCCATCTGTTTCCGTTGTCTGAAGCAATTACCATTCCGGTTTTCATGCCTTTTAGTACTTGTGTCAATTCCACGTACATTCCTAACAGAACATTGATTCCACTGAGATCTTCGAGATTAAAGGGATTCTTAACCTGAGAATTTCCGATTTGGTAAGCGGAATGGACCGGAAAGTTAAAACTCAGCATAGTTTTATTTTACAACATCTCATTCGCCAAATTGGCCAACTCAGAACGTTCCCCTTTTTCCAATTTGATGTGCGCAAATAGGCGGTGACCTTTTAAACGATCAATCAAATAAGTAAGTCCGTTTGATTGTTCATCCATGTAAGGCGTATCAATCTGATGAATATCTCCCGTAAATACAACTTTGGTTCCTTCACCGGCGCGCGTGATGATTGTTTTCACTTCATGCGGGGTTAAGTTTTGTGCTTCGTCAATGATGAACATCATGTTGGATAAACTTCTTCCTCTGATGAATGCAAGAGCAGTGATTGATAGTTCACCCGATGCTTCCATGTCATCCAGCATTTTGAATTTTTTCTCACCGGGTTTGAATTGACTTTTGATGAATTTCAAATTATCCCAAAGCGGTTGCATGTAGGGTGAAATTTTATCTTCAGCAGTTCCCGGCAAAAAACCAATGTCTTTATTGCTTAGTGGAATGATTGGACGCGCCAGAATAATCTGGTTATACATGTGTTTTTGCTCCAATGCAGCTGCAAGAGCGAGTAAGGTCTTACCTGTTCCGGCAACGCCTTGCATTGCTACTAACTTTATATCTGGATTCAAAAGTGCGTTGATGGCAAAAGTTTGTTCAGCATTACGAGGCTTCACACTAAAAGCATATTCTTTTTCTACGCGTTCAATTTCATCCGACACACTATCGTATCTGCACAAAACTGAATCGTTTCCACTTTTTAAAATGTAGTATCCATTGGCCACTTTGCGCGGTCCAATAATTTTTTTCTCCTCAATGCGACCTCTTTTATAGAGTTCAGCAATTTGTTTCGGATCAACATCGTCAATGATTGGAAAAGCTTCTGAAACGACATCAACGTCTTTTACTTTACCAGTCTCATAATCTTCTGAAGGTAGCCCAATCGCTTTTGCTTTGAGTCGAAGGTTAATATCTTTGGTAACAAGAATAACCGACTTGCCTTTTTCTGATTCAGCTAGCGTTAACGCTGCGTTAATGATTCGGTGATCATTTTTGCCATGACCGTAAATCTCTTCTGCATTTCTGCCATTGACAACATTGGACATGACAATTTTCAACCGGCCGCGTTTTGGTCCCAGACTGATCCATTGATCCATGTTGTGATTGCCTGATAATTTATCAAGATATCGGATGATCTCTCTGGCCTGAAAATTCTTGGTGTCGTTCCCGATTTTAAACCGGTCAAGCTCTTCTAAAACAGTGATTGGAATTGCTACATCGTGATCTTTGAAGTTCTGTATAGATTGGTGATCGAAAAGAAGTACCGACGTATCGAGTACAAAAATTTTTTTCGCTGATGCTTTGGCCATAAAGAGCGTTTTGTCTCCGAAATTTAAATAGACTCTTTAATTAATCGTGACAGATTCGAAATAGTTATTAACCAAATACTTTTAAAAGCATGGAGGAATTATTCTAGCTACATTATTTTAACTTGAACGATCTTGTTGGAATTTTATGCATCGCATGTGGAAATAAAATGGCGCTGAATTTTTTTCCCGCAGATATACGCAGATTTTAAAAACCGCAGATTTACACAGATTTGATCAAGTGAAATTTGTGAGATTCCTTTAGAAAATCAGATCTGCGGCATCAGCGATTTTTATCTGTGTAATCAGCGGGGAAATTGGGCAGTAGGTTTTCTTTCCGGCTCAAGGAAACAGATTTTGTTTATAAAAATGTGCGCAAAAAAAATCCTGACTCTGGGTTAGAAAGTCAGGATTCTATTTTTTAGACTAATCGGATATTATCCTTGAAACTCAATACGACGACGGTTGTCTTTAATGTCTGCTTTTTCACGCAACGCTTTAATAACTAAACCATCTGCTGAACCTGCACGTGCAAGTTGCATATTAGTTCTGTTAATTGAATAGTCAGTTATTTCCGGAGCTTTTGTCTCACTTTCTATAATAACAACGTAAACACCTGTTGAACCTTTAATTGGTTTGGTCATTGATCCTGTTGGAATTTTGGTAAACAATTTTCCGATTACTTCAGGTTCATTTCCACCGCCACCTTGAATGACGTTCGAAGCAAAATAGATTTCAGCAGAAAGAATCTGACCGTTTTTTACAACTTTGGCAACTTCTTCCAAACTGTTTTTTCCAGACATTTTTTCAATGTAAATTTTTGCCTGTTTGTCTTTCAAAGCAGGGAAACGCATTTGATCTTTTACATCTTCAAATTCTGGCGCACCTTCTGGAATAATATTTGACAAATAGGCAACAACATATTTATCACCATCCAAAATCGGATCAGAAATCATGCCTTCTGTTGCTTTTGAATTGAACGCAAAACTCATCACACGTTTTGGTTCGTTGATTCCCATTACGTAGCTATTGCTTAACCAAACGCGTGTAGGGTTTATAACCAAATTGCTGTCTTTAGCCAATTGCTGAAAAGCAGAATCTTTTGTTGATTCGTTTACGTTGTAGATGAAATCAAATACTTTTTCTTCCATCATTTTTTTAGTGTCTTCACTTGGCTTTACTGATTTTGTAACAACAGCTAATGAAGGAACAACACGCTCACCGCGACCTAAAACTTCTACAATGTGATATCCGTAAGTTGTTTTTACAACCTGAAGTTTTCCAATAGCACCTTTGAAAGAAGCATCGTTGAATTCAGTTACCATACGTCCTTCCGAAAACCACTTATACTCACCGTTGGTTGGAATTGAACCTGGATCCTGGGTAAACTTCTGTACCATCTCCACAAAATTATCTTGCGCGTTGATTACTTTAACAAGTGAATCTGTCAATGCTTTTGCATAAGCATCTGACTGAACTGCATCAACTTTAATCAAGATGTGACGAACCCATGCCTGTGTTTCTTTTCTTACGCGCGTTACTTTAACAATAGATAAATCTGTTCCTGAAGCAAATGGTCCGATTACATCACCCACTTGCGCCTTTTGAACAGCGTCATCAGCAGAAGCAGGGTATTGATTATTCCCAAAAAAGGTATCAAAAACTAATTGATCAGCACCCATTCTGAATTCGGCTGTGTCGGTTGTAAATTGAGTTGAGCTATAACGTTGCATAAACAATACGTTATCATCCGCTTTTTTGAAGTCTTCTTTTAACGCTTCAAGTTCTGCTTTGATTGTTTCAACATCTTCAGCAGTTGCAGTTATTGGGAATGTTACATATTCAATATCACGAGACTCTTCTTGCTCATATTGTTTTTCATGTTTATGTTCTTCGTAAAATGCTTTAATGTCTTCATCCGTAACGGTGATTTCATCTGCAGGTATATCTGTGTAGCGCTGCATCACAAACTTGATACGTTTTTTATTGTTCTCAGCGTAGTATTGGTCTTTTGCTTCTAATGAGTTCACATAGATACCACGTTTAATAAGCGTAACATATTTATCTGCCTTGCGGGTATCTTTTAATTCCTGTTCAAAATCAGACCATTGTTTTCTGGCAAGCAACCAGTTTTCACGAGCTTCTTCTGTTTCAGGCTCTACATCCAGGTTGTTGATGAACGAACGAACTGAATCTCTTGAGAAACCCATTGGTCCCTGGAAAATTGGAATTTGCATAACCCAAGGGTGAACGTGATTTCCGTGAATCATGTCGTTCAACTCATCCGATGTACATACAATCTGCAATTTGTCAAACTCACGGTTCATCAAGTTGCGGCGAACCACTTCGTTGAACGCTTGATCTTTTGATTGCTGCTCTGCAGTTTCATCGTATGGTCGACCTTGCATTTCTGAATTTTGCTTGTCGCGAGTCATATAGCTTTCCAGAATATACTCATACTCTTCTTCATCAAGAGGCTCTTCATAAGCAGTTCCCAATGGAAGGATGTCCATGTCATTACCGGCACCAGACTGGTATTCCGTATAAATAAATGCGAACATTGCAATTCCAATAACGACTAGTAATAAAACTGAGTTCCGTTGAATTTTTCCAATTATTGCCATTTTTCTTAAGCGTGTTTAAAAATTTGAGACTGCGAATATAGTCTGATTCCTTTAAAAATAAAGCGCTAAGAATTGATTTTTTGTGATTCGGTCAACTTATGTCTGATTTAAGCCTTGATTTCCTTGGCCAGCCCTTGAAAAAGAAGGCTTTAGTGATTTTGAAGATCTTAACCAAGCCGGGCTTGTATTTATTTTGTTCTATAATTCGTAGATTTGGCATCCTTTTGATAACAAAACACAGCCATTTCAGTATAATGGCCATGTGGAAACACCAGAAATTATGAAGACAGTTCAATTTAGAGAAGCAATTAGAGAAGCGATGTCGGAAGAAATGCGCAAAGATAAAAGCGTGTTTTTACTAGGCGAAGAGGTTGCTGAATAGAATGGTGCCTATAAAGTATCACAGGGAATGCTGGATGAATTTGGTTCAAAACGTGTGATTGATACTCCCATTGCAGAACTTGGTTTTACTGGTATTGCGGTTGGTGCAGCTATGAATGGTTTGCGTCCGATTGTAGAATTTATGACCTGGAACTTTGCTATTCTTGCAGCAGATCAGATTATCAATGAGGCTGCAAAAATTCTTCAAATGTCAGGTGGTCAATTGGGTTGCCCGATTGTTTTCAGAGGTGGAAACGGAACTGCCGGTCAATTAGGTGCAACTCACTCTCAAAGTTTTGAAGCATTTTATGCACACGTGCCAGGCTTGAAAGTAATTACGCCTTCAACGCCTTATGATGCGAAAGGATTAATGAAAGCTGCCATTCGTGACAATGACCCGGTTGTTTTTCTGGAGTCTGAAAAAATGTACGGTGATAAAGGTGAAATTCCAGAGGGTGAGTACATCATTCCAATTGGAGTTGCTGATATTAAAAGAGCAGGTACCGATGTGACCATTGTAAGTTTTGGCAAGATTATCAAAGAAGCACACAAAGCAGCTGAAGAATTGGAGAAAGAAGGAATTTCTTGCGAGATTATAGATTTGAGAACCATTCGTCCAATTGATTATGGCGCGATTGTGAACTCTGTGAAAAAAACAAATCGTTGTGTAGTGGTTGAAGAGTCGTGGCCAATCGCATCGATTGCTTCTGAAATTGCGTATCACTTGCAGAATTATGCATTTGATTATTTGGATGCACCGGTTAAACGTGTGATGCAATCAGACACGCCATTCCCATTCAGTCCAAGTTTGATGGTTGAGGCTTTACCAAATCCTGCACGAATCATTGCAGCGGTAAAATCTGTCTGCTACAAATAAAAACTTCCTGTGATGGAAAACCGCCTGGCAAATTTAATTCAACATGCCACGGTTGCTCCACAATCAGTAGTTGATCTTCTTAAAAATACATTGATTGGAACAGAAGGTTCTTTGTATCGCCTATTGGATACCGAAGAAAAAATTCACCGTTTGGATCACCCTCATTTTTTTTACATTGAACGCAATCAAAAAGCATTAGGAACAATTACCATTTGTGAACGCAATGTAAGTTTGGGAGATAATCAAAAACAAGCTTTATACATTCGTTATTTTGCATTTGATGAGGCCTTCCAGGGCTCTAGTAACAAAGCGCGTGATCGCAATTCGGTTTTTGATTCACACTGGAAAAAGATTTTTGAAAGTGGAAATCTGTATGAATCTGAACACGATACAAAATCTACTTTTTTCTGGGCCTATATTGATCCGCAAAATCTAAGATCATTTCGAATGAATGAGCGTTTTGGATTTGAATCCATCGGATCGTTTCAGACAATTGCATATTCGAGATTCTTTCCAAAAAAATCCTCAAATGTTTTCAGATTACAACCAGAAGAAAAATCTGAAGCATTAAAACGGGTCACCGATTTTTATAAAGATTATTCCTTTTTTGGAGATGTTCATTTGTTTGAACAGAATCAATTTTTTGTACTAAAGCAAGATGGAAAAATTGTAGCCGGAATTCAGGTAAATCCTGCACGATTTCGAATTGTTTCACTGCCGGGTTTGATTGGAAAAATATCTGTTAAAGTTCTTCCATACATGCCGTTGATGAAGCGAATCATCAATCCAAAGGAGCATAAATTTTTAGCAACGGAGGGAATTTTATGGTTGCCCGGTTTTGAAAATAGAGTAGATGAATTATTGAACGGCGTTTTAGCAGAAATGAATCATCATTCACTTTTAATTTGGGAAGATACGAATGCAGCGCGTGTAAAAAATCTTCCAATAAAATGGGGAGCACTGCAAAAGTTGAAAAAGAATAACGAGATCAATATTGTTGTCAAGACAGTAAATCTGCCCCCGCATGAAGAAAAAATGTTGAAAGCATCATTGAAGTATTTGAGTGGGTTTGATATGAGCTAAAAATTGCAACTCACAATCTTTTGTAATAAAAGAATTACTTAATACTTCTCTAGGTTTTTACTACTGTAACTGATGAATTCCCGAAATCAATTAAGTAGGTTCCTCTTGAAAGATGTTCTAAATTTAATTCGACACTAGTTGAATCTGTCTTCGTTTCAAAAACTAGTCTTCCATCAGCAGCAAAAATTCTTATCAATTGATTAGGGAGCAATCCATCCATGTGTATAATAGAACAGAAAGGATTTGGAAAAATGTTGATTTCGTTATTTATGGATTGAGAAATACTGCCTAAAAATAGAGGATAATTTGGGGCAAAAAGCATCGTTTTAATAGAATTAGAACTCTTAATTGGGCAGTACACCGTGAAGCTTATGAGGTACCAGCCATCAGTTGAAAGTGAAACTGTATCCTGGTGTATGTAAGCAACACCTGATTGGTAATACGTTAATTCAATAAAATATAAATCGAAAAGAGGAATTGTGTCTGGCATCAAAAAATAAGAATCCGTAATAGCCATGCCATCAATTGGAAGTGAATAATCGAGCAAGCAATTTGGTGCGGCAATGTATAATGTGTCAACGTATCCAACAAAAGTTGATAAATACCAATTGTAAAAGTTTGCTGAATCCGTCACATAATAATCTACTAAAACGGAATCGCCAATATTATCTTTAATTTTTAATGTGTGGAAACCTTCGCAAATACTATCATTTACGATGTCGTAATCATTATAAGTCTGCGTAAACCAATCAAAAGAATAAGGAGGAATGCCACCGAAAGGAATGCCATGTGCAATTCCATCACAAACCGGAATTGTGGTGACTGGAAATGCAAAAACTTCTCCGTCTAAATTAGTATATCCAGGAAGGTCGTAGAAATCTTGTACAGTAATTGTGTAACATGAAGAGGTATCAGGACAACCAGCGTTGTTCAACTTTACAGCAAAATTTCCGGTAGTTGGTGCCACATAACTTGAAAATACAGCGCCTGGAATTTCAGCATAAGCATTGTCACAATCAAGCCATTGAAATAAGCCTAGTGTTGCATTTGAGGTTAGCGTAGTTAAATTTTTGACAACACTAGTATCATTCGTAACAACTGAAATTAAACTTGTAATTGTACTGTCGCAACCTTCAATAGTTTGGAAAAATGAAGTGTGAGAAAAGTCTGCAATGACATTTGTATACAAAGTTCCATCAGGAGCCGTAAAATCCGTTCCTGGACAGATAACCAAATATTCGTTTAAATTATATTGAGGAAAACAAAAATAGAATTCGGAAAGTGCAGAGCGGGAAACTCTTCCAGTTATGCCATCATCCAGTATCAACTTTGTAGTTAAATTTTCAGTCAATAAATCGTATTCATATATTGTACCTGCCGCATTTGGACCATAATTATTAGTTTGGCCATATAGTTTGCCATTCGATGACTGAGTTAAAGATATTTCGGTCCCTTGTCCATCAGTGGCTGCATCAAAAGTTGCCTTAACCTCAATGGAATTAGTCGTATAATCATATTGAAAAAGTGTCCCGTTTGCACCTCCGCCAAAATGAGTTGTACCATAAATTTTTCCGTCTGACGCTTCAACTAAAGGTGATTCTGGACTTGAGCCTTGAACACTTGAAAGAAAATTAATTTTTGTTGTAAAAATATTGGTCAAAATATCATATTCAAATAAGGTACCGTCTGAGTAGAAGCCTCCGCCTGCAGTTATTCCATATAATTTGCCGTTACTTGCTTGTAATAATTTTCCTTTAGGACCAGCCCCAGTAGTAGAACTTGTAAAGTCATGTAACTTTGTAAATGCATTTGAGCCAACATCAAATTGAAATAAAGTACCGTTATTCGAAACTCCACCAAAGGGTGCAGTACCATAAAGTAATCCATTATCTGCTAATAATAGTTCACACTGAGGAGAATTACCGTCAACACTATTAAAATCAAACAATTTAGTATAATTAGCAGTAGTTGGATCAAACTCGAATAATACACCAAAATCAAAAGCTCCTCCTTCATTTGTGGTTCCGTAAAATTTGCCGTTACCTCCATCTACCATTCCTCTCAGCGGAGTTGAACCATCGGCTCCACTAAAATAATGAAGCTCTTCATATAAGTCAGTCTCTGGAAGATATCTAAAAATGGCGCCCATATCATTAACTCCACCTCCTGAACAAACACCATAAATAAAATTATCGGTATGCAGAATAAACTTGCCGCAAGGGGATTTGGCATTAGGTAACTGCCCAAATCCATAAATCACCGAATAGGTAGACGTGAGAACATTAAACTCAAACATCACTCCTTGTGAAGTGGGGTATTCACGAGTTGTACCATAAATTTTTCCATCACTTCCCATAAAAAGATTTGGCGTTGGCGCTATATCTCCACTTAGAATAAAATCATGAAGTTTCGTAAGTGTATTAGTGAGCGTATTGAAACGAATAATAGTACCTGTACCATTTATACCACCATCACTGCAAGTAGCATATAATAATCCGTTGCTATGCTTGAGAAAAGCCCCGTAGGGATTATATCCATGACTGGTTTCAGTTAACTGTACAATTTTTGTATAAGTTGAATCTGCAAAGTTGTAGGAATAAACCCAAGAGATGGCTCCTACTCCTGTGTTCAATCCGTACAGCAATCCGTTATCAGCTTCCGTTAATCCACCTTCTGGTCTATAACCAGTGGAAGTGCCACCAGTAAAATCAAATTCCTTTGTCAGTAATCCAGTTGAGAGATTTAGTTCCAAAATAGTACCATTATCTAAAGAACCTCCATATCTAGTTGTAGTGAAAAGATTTCCGTTCGACGCTTCAAAAAAACCTCCTCGAGGATCGCGTCCTGTCAGTGGTCCGTTTAAGTCATAAAGTTTCGTGTATTGCCCATTTGACGGATCAATTTTATAAATAACGCCATGATCATTTAACCCTCCTGTTGGTGTTAATCCATAAAGAAATCCATCCGATGCTTGACAAAGCTTTCCAATTGGATAACTTCCTTTTGCTGCACCATCAAAATCGACCAACTTAGTATATATCTTGGTGGTTATGTCATATTCAAAAACAACTCCTTTGTTTCCAACACCGCCTGCAGAAGTGGTGCCATAAAGTCGACCATTATCCGCTATGATTAAATCACTTTTTGGATTTTGTCCAAAATCATTATCAGGAAATTGAATCAATTTAATCAACATTCCCGTTGACGGGTAATATTCAAAAATACAACCATTATTAGAAATTCCTCCGAAGTTGGTTGTACCATAAAATCGACCATTTGGAGCTTCGACCATATTCCCCATAGGATGCATGGCCGCTTGATCATCGTCAAATTGAAAAACAGGTTGAAAATTATTACCTGCAGTATCAAGTTTATAAATCAATCCACCACCAAGTGGACCATCAAGAGCATTAGAACCCCAAAGCTCATTTACTTGAGAAATCGAAAAAGGACTTATCAAGATAAATAAAGAAACAATGATTGTTTTCATCTTTCAAGCAATATAATAATCCTCTAATATAGGCAATTAACACAAATTAGGCGATATGTCCATTTCGTGGCGCACAATCTAAATCAACACAGCGTGAAAAAAAATATCCTATCTTTAAATCATCTTGAAAAAAACTGTTTCAATATTCTTATTTCTATTTGTGTATCAATTTACAAATGCACAATCTCTTTTCGAAAATGATACAGTATTCAATAAAAAAAGAACCATTGGTGTAAGCATTTTTGATGCGGTTGCCTGGGGCGGTTCCATTGGTGCTTTGCAGTTTGTCTGGTACGATGATTTTGCAAAAAGTAAATTCCACACCTTTGATGATCATCATGAATGGCAGCAGATGGATAAGATGGGGCACATGGTTACATCGTGGAATTTTGCACGTGCTAGTGGAGATCTTTTTGAATGGTCAGGAATCAATCATCGCACTTCATCAATCATTGGAGCAGCCTATAGTATTGGCTACATGACCACTTTTGAAATGTTAGATGGTTTTAATGCCGATTGGGGTTTTTCATGGAGTGATGTTGCGTATAATAGTTTGGGGTCACTCACTTATTGGTCGCAGGAATTTTTGTGGAATCATCAATACGCAAAATTTAAATTCTCATGTCATAATTCTGGTTTGGCAGATTACCGGCCAGATGTTTTAGGAAGTGATTTTGCGAGTCGTACACTCAAAGATTATAACGGACAAACCTATTGGATGAGTTTTAATCCCGTCTATTGGTTTACAGAAAAAAGTAAAATTCCGGCATGGATAAATTTATCACTTGGATACAGTATTGAAGATCAACTTTACGGTGATGGAAGTATTTATATCTCACAAAATGGAAACACACAAATCACCTTTGTGCCTTATCGTCAATATTATTTATCATTTGACATTGACTTTGAAGAAATTCCGGTTTCAAAACCCTGGTTGAAATTTTTGCTGCGATCGATCAATGTGATAAAAGTTCCTTTTCCGGCTTTGGAATTTTCTGAAAAGGGAATTCAGGTAAAACCACTCTATTTTTAGCCTCAAACTGACTTAAATCATTTCTGCGTGTAGCCTTGTAAACACAATGTATCAGGCGATTTTCAAATTGTTGAAAAAAAGAAGCCGGAAACAATTTTAAGCAACGGGATTTTATTTCTACTTTAGACCTCTCTAAAAAAATCACCTATGCATATAGCAGTAGCAGGAAATATCGGATCAGGAAAAACAACGCTCACTAAGTTGTTGGCAAAACATTACGGATGGGGAACCCATTTTGAAGATGTAGAACAGAATCCTTATCTGAATGATTTTTATGAAGACATGCAACGCTGGTCATTCAATTTGCAGATTTACTATTTGAACAGTCGTTTTACACAAATACAAGAAATTAAATCAACCAATACCAACGTCATTCAAGATCGTACGATTTATGAAGATGCTTACATTTTTGCACCCAACTTGCATTCCATGGGCTTGATGACGACCCGTGATTTTGAAAATTATTTTTCACTTTTCAATTTATTGGAATCATTTATATCAGCCCCTGATATTTTAATTTATCTGAAAGCATCTGTTCCAACGCTCGTAAATCAAATTCAAAAACGCGGCCGTGAATATGAAGAAAGTATTCGTTTGGATTATTTGAAGCGATTGAATGAGCGTTACGATGCCTGGATCTCTACCTATGACAAAGGAAAATTAATTGTGATTGATGTGGATGGCAACAATTTCAACGAAAATGCAGATGATTTAGGTTTGATCATTAACTCAATTGATGCTGAGATAAACGGTTTGTTCTAATCGTTCCCATTCTTATTCTTATCTTTACGGCGTGAGAATAACGCGCGCTGAATTTGTCCTTAGTAATACGGATTACCATAAATGTCCAAATCCGACCATGCCGGAGTATGCCTTCATTGGCCGTTCCAACGTTGGAAAATCATCTTTAATCAACATGTTGTGCGGACGAAAAAGTCTGGCTAAAACATCTGGAACACCAGGTAAAACACAACTCATCAATCACTTTCTGATCAATGATAATTGGTATCTGGTAGATTTACCGGGTTACGGTTATGCAAAAGTGGGGAAGAGTACCAGCAGAACCTGGCAAAAGTTTTTGGCAGATTATATTCTGAACCGTGAAAATCTGATGAATGTTTTTGTGCTGATTGATTCAAGACACGAACCACAAAAAATTGATTTGGAATTTATGGGTTGGTTAGGTGAACAACAAGTTCCCTTTGCCATGATTTTTACCAAACTCGATAAACTCAACGCAACAGGAAAAAGTAAATTTCTGGATGCCTACAAAAAAGAAATGCTTCAAACCTGGGAAGAATTGCCTCCCATTTTCGTGAGCTCCTCGGTATCTTCAGAAGGTAAAGAAGAAATTCTGGCCTACATTGAAGAGGTGAATGGGTATTTTGGGCAGTAGTAATCTCTTCATTTTATTTCTTTACATCATTCAAATTATTCTATCAGAAAAACGCTCCCGCGGAGTTGTCATTTCGACAGAGTTGATTGCTTAATTGCAATCAACGACGAGAAATCGCGTCAATGATGCCGCAATGTTGGTGCGTTTTACAATCAAAATTCAAACGTTAACCTTGGGGGATCTCTCCCTGCGGTCGAGATGACAGCGTAACAAGAATAGTTCAGATAGAATCAAAAAAAACGCCCCGTATTTCTCGGAGCGCTTTCTACAAATTTTAAAAATTCTTAGATGATCAACATCGCATCACCGTAAGAATAGAAACGATACTTTTTCTTAATCGCTTCCTGATATCCTTTCATCAACAAATCATGACCAGCAAAAGCTGAAATCATCATCAATAAAGTTGATTGCGGTGTGTGGAAATTTGTAATCATACTATCTGCAATTGCAAAATCGTATGGCGGGAAAATAAATTTATTGGTCCAGCCAGAATAAGGTTTCAAAAGATTATCAGTCGATACACTTGTTTCAATGGCACGCATACTGGTTGTTCCAACAGCACAAACTCGTTTTTTTGCAAGCTTTGCTTTGTTTACAATGTCAGCACATTTCTGATCAATTTCACATTGTTCAGAATCCATTTTATGTTTTGTCAAATCTTCTACTTCAACTGTTCTGAAAGTTCCAAGACCGATGTGCAAAGTAAGTTCTGCAAAATTTACACCTTTAATTTCAAGACGTTTCATCAACTCACGGCTGAAGTGAAGACCAGCTGTTGGAGCAGCAACGGCACCTTCGTGTTTTGCAAAAATGGTTTGGTAACGCTCTTCATCTGCAGGAATTACTTCACGCAAATTTTTGATATACGGTGGAATTGGCGTTTCACCAAGTTCTGTAATTTTTGCTTTAAACTCCTCGTAACTTCCATCAAATAAGAAACGGATTGTACGACCACGTGAAGTGGTATTATCAATTACCTCAGCAACCAATGAATCATCTTCAGTGAAGTACAATTTATTTCCGATACGGATTTTACGTGCAGGATCAACTAAAACATCCCACAACAAACTTTCACGGTTTAATTCGCGAAGTAAAAAAACTTCAATACGCGCACCTGTTTTTTCTTTGTTACCATATAAACGGGCAGGAAATACGCGGGTGTTATTCATGATCATTACATCACCTTCATCAAAATACTCTAACACATCTTTAAACATGCGGTGAGTAATTGTTCCGGCCTTACGGTCAAGCACCATTAATTTAGATTCATCACGGTTTGGTGACGGATGCTGTGCTATCAGGCTGTCAGGGAGTGTAAAATCAAAAGCAGATAATTTCATAGATGATCCTTTGTTTTAATTAACAAAAAAGAGCGCAAAGTTAAGAATAATTGTGACAATTTGGTGCATCTGGCGTAAATACACTAAATGCGGGCTGAATCTTTTAGAATGAAGGGTTTACGGCATCTCAAAAAAAAACCGGAACGAATCTCTTCGTCCCGGCGCACGTTAACCAGAAATTCTTTGCTTATTCCTGAGATAACAATTTAGCTTTGTTTACAAGCGTGATGAATTCTACTTTTTCTAAATCGTCCATGGATGACGCTTTGCGGGCAATTGCAAGTACGTCGTCATAACTAAAATCACCAATGAATTTTGACTCACGCAGGATTAATGAAAATCCGGCAACGGCTGCTGAGAATCTGAATCGTTCAGAGCAGGATTCTAAATTTTTAGAACTGTTGGAAGGGATGATTAACTCCTTTAAAATGCTGGTGGTTTCATTTGGCTTTTTGTAGCGCAGTTTGATGGTCGCTAAATCATTGGAAGGGTTTGATGTTTTGTTTTGATATTTGAGATTGGAATTTTTAGCTTTCCCCGGCACAATTTCATAGATGGCAGTAACCGTATGACCAGCGCCTAATTCACCTGCATCTTTTTTATCATCTTCAAAATCTTCAGCATTCATGAGTCTGTTTTCATAACCAATCAATCTGTATTCAGAAACATATTCGGGATTAAATTCCACCTGAATTTTGACATCTTTTGCAATGGTGAAAAGTGTGCCGGCTAAATTTGTAACGAGTACTTTATTGCTTTCTGAAATGTCATCGATGTAGAAATAATTTCCATTTCCATTGTCTGCTAATGATTCCATTTTTGAATCTTTATAATTGCCCATTCCAAAACCAAGAATCGTTAGATAAACTCCCAATTCTCTTTTCTCTTCTATGAGTCTTGTCAATTCGCCGTCTGATGATTGGCCCATGTTAAAGTCGCCATCGGTTGCAAGAATCACGCGGTTGTTTCCATTTTTTAAGAGATTGGCAGATGCAATGTCATAGGCTTTGTTGATACCGCCCTCACCGTTGGTTGAACCGCCGGCTGATAAATCATCAATAGCTGTTTTTATTTTTTCTTTGTTTGATTTGCTGCAGGATGTTGATTCCAAAACTACACGTTCTTCACCGGCGTAAGTGACAATAGAAACTTTGTCTTGTTCGGTGAGATTGTCCACCAAAAGTTTGAATGATTTTTTGAGCAAGCCCAATTTATTTTCATCTTCCATCGATCCTGAAACATCTAATAAAAAAACAAGATTGGTTGGAGGAAGATCTTCTGTAGGAATGGTGTATCCCTGCAGACCAATGTGAACCAATTGATTGTTTTCATTCCATGGGCAGGTTCCAACTTCAGTATAAACAGAGAACACATCTTTTTTAGCCGGAATCGGATATTCGTAATTGAAATAGTTGACAAATTCTTCAGTTCGAACTGCATCAACCGGCGGAGTCTGTCCATCATTCAACATGCGGCGCACATTGGTATAACTTGCATTGTCTACATCAATTGAAAAAGTTGAAAGTGGATTGATTGTTGGAGATAGAAAAATATTCTCCGGCATGTATTCATACTCTTCTGTATTCATGGCCAGATCATCCAAAGACTGATCCATTTCAGGGTAAGCGCTATTTTTTGATTCTGTTGGACTTGCTTCTGTATATGCATATTCAGGACTTGCCACCTGATCATTATAAACCGTGGTAGTGGAATCGGTTTGAACTGATTCACCAGTTCCTTCTTTGCAGGCATTCAACATATTCATGCAAAGAATGGCTGCTGCGCTAATTGTTATCCATTTTGTTTTCATAGTAAAGATTTTTTGATTTGTTGGTTGATCCTTACCAAATTAGGGAAGTAACCCTCCTAAATTTTTTTTTTCTATATTGGGTTACCTTTTAATTTTTGCGGGATTAATGCAGTCAGAGATGAATAGCATTCAACAAACAGATCATTCTATTCTTGAACTTGTGCGCCAGCGCGACGAGTTTACTTTGACGCGTATTTATAAGGAGGTTTATCCCATGGTTTTGAAACACGTCACGCAGAATAGCGGATCAAAAGAAGATGCGCAGGATGTGTTTCAGGATGCTTTTTATGTTCTCATCAAAAAGACAGAGCAGCCTGATTTCAATCTCACCAGTGAACTTTCAACTTTTTTGGTAGGCATCGCAAAAAATGTCTGGCTCAAAAAACTAACACGAACTTCTTTGGATGTGACAAGCTATAAAGCAGAACTTGAAACTGAATCCGAAGAATTTTCAGAAAAGGAAGATGATAATTTGAAAAAGGTAAGACACTTGAGTTTTGCTTTGACTGAGTTGGGTGAACCGTGTAAATCAATCTTGATTCAATATTATTTTCTCAAACAAACCATGCAGGAAATTGCAGCCGCTTTTCATTATACGAATGCTGAAAACGCCAAGAATCAAAAGTATAAATGTCTGCAGCGATTAAAAAAATTAGTGATCAAAAAAGGTGAATAGTTCAATTCAAAATATGGAACGCTGTGATGCTTATCTTAAAAATGAGATGAGTGATACTGACCGTGCGCAGTTTGAATTTGAATTGAATGAAAATCCAAAATTGAAAAGTGAATTTTTATTTCACAAAGAATTTTTAGTGGATTTGGAAGATGGAGCAGAGTATCATGAAATCAGAAGTACCCTGCGTGCAATCCATAAAAAACCAGGTGTGGGTGACCGCAATTTTTTTACGAGTCCGCAGTTTTTGATTCCCTTAGCATTGGTCGCTTCTGTTGCCTTAATCGTCACCATCATTAATCCATTTGTGAAATCTGGCGAAGAGCAAATGAGCATGGCGCTTGATACCAAAACAACGAACGATCAGGTGCAGATGGCGCCTACGGAAAGTGCTGTCACAGAAAGCACCGATTCAACATCTGCGCTTTTTCCAACTGAAATGGAAATGGATGAAACTAAAAATCTGGCACCAGAATACATAGATCCAGTTCAAAAAGTGAACAGCGGTAATGCTTTTCTGATTGATGACAACGGTTATTTTTTGACGGCAAAAACAGCACACATAAAGAATTCCAGAGTTGTGTTGCAAACTTCAGACAAGCAACATTCATTTCAGGTGGCCGTAGTTTACCGTGATCCCGAAAATCGATTTGCGCTTTTAAAATGTCATCCTGACGTGGCAGAAAAATTTGATTCAATTCCAATCAGATTATTTGAAGGCGATATGGATACTGTAAAACAAGTATTTGTTTATGGTTTTGACAGAGGTGAATTAACATACACCAAAGCTGATCTGGATAAGGAGCTTGTTAAATCAGAAGTTTATGGGGATTCATCAGCCTTTGTTTTGAAACTTATTACAAAAAAATCCATGGCCGGATCACCAGTCTTTACAATGGATGGACAGTTGATTGGTTTGACGGTTCTCATAAAATATGGAAATATTCATGTTACTTATTTATTGGATGCGCATTATATCGGCACAAAACTTGATTATTTGCAAGCAGAGGACCCCGATTTAGACTGGCGCACCAACTATTCACCAAAGGCCAAAACCAAGGCCGAACTGATGACAGCGTTCAAACCGTTTATATTTGAACTGCACCCCTAAATCGGCCGTTTAACGATTTTTAAATAAATAACTGGTACCAAACTGTAACTTTGTGTACCCCAAAATGGTCATAGATACGTGAAGATATTCCGCTTGCTGTTCATCTTTTCAATGCTATTCTCTGTGCAACTAAGCGCGCAGAGCATAACGGGTATTGTCAGTGATGAAGACGGCAATCCGGTTCCTTACGCCAGAGTATATGCACTTAATTTTGAAAATCTGGGTGCCGTTACCAATGCAGACGGTGAGTTTTTATTCGGCTGCGATTTTGGAAATTATGATTTGCTCATTAAATGTCTGGGTTTTGAAGATAAAGTATTCAACGTAACCGTTAGTACCCAAACCCCAACAGAAGTCAGTATCATCATTGTGCGCAAGCAAAATGAATTGATTACGGTAGATGTTTCTGAAAAGAAAAAAAATGTAGGCTGGGAGATTGTTCAGAATGTCATCAACAACAAACAAAATTTTGCCCAGCAATTTGACCGTTATTCAGCTGATGTATATATCAAAGGGGTAGAAACGTTTGAGCAGAAAGAAAAGAAAGTAAAAGAAGAAGACGAGGAAGAAAAGGATGAGCCTTCGGATATTTTTGAAGACGAAAAGAAAGAAATTCAGGATCAGATCAACGGAGAACAAAATCGCCTCAACGTTGTAGAGATTTATCTTACGCAACATGTTGAATTGCCCAATAAATTTAAAGAAATTCGGAATGGTTACGAAAAAATCGGGAATCCAAATCAGATCTATTTTCAGAGCACCGTTAACGGCGAATTCAATTTTTACAAAGGATTAATTCGCAAAGATGATTTGCATACCTCACCCATTGTTTCGCCGTTGCATCCATCCGGAATTCTCTCTTACAAATACAAACTGGTTGACATTTTAGTTGAGGAGGGAGATACTATTTACAAAGTAGAAGTGGGCGCGCGTGATGTGGGAACTTCAACCATGGAAGGTTTTCTGTACATCAAAAAGCACGAGTGGGTACTCACAAAAATTGATGTCACCTTGCATAAAGGGAATCTGAAAATCTATGATAATTTTCACATCATTCAGGAATATGAAAAACTGGATTCCATTTGGGTGGTCAGCAAACAAATTTTTGAATACGATACAAAATATGCCAAGGAAACGGTGCACGGTGTGACCACGGTCGTCTATTCAAATTATATCATCAATCCCATTTTTCCACCTAAGTTTTTCTCCAATGAATTGGGAACAACAGTTGATGAAGCTTATGACAGAGACAGCACGTATTGGGCAGATGTACGTCCGATTGCATTAACGCCTGAAGAGCTTCGCTCCAAGTTTGTGCAGGATTCTTTGACTGCTTATTATACACGAAAAGAATATCTGGATTCAGTGGATGCCGTCTTTAATAAAATCACACCGCTGAAAGTTTTGTATTTCGGAATTGAACATCGCAACCGCGAAAAGAAAACACAATGGTATCTTTCTTCACTGGTTGATTTATATGAACCGGTTGCAATTGGAGGTATGCGTATTGGTCCGGGCTTTGACTTTTTTAAGAAATGGGAGAATCAGCAATGGGTTGATATGAGCGGTGATTTGACCATTGGTTTTAACAATTGGGATGTGCGCGGACGTTTCAGAGGTTACCATCAATATGCTCCTAAAATGTTTGGGATGTATCAGATTTTTGGGGCGCATGAAGTAGATCAGATTAATTCGTACACCGCGGCTTTGGAACAAAGCAAAAGATCGAACTGGTATATGAATGATCAGGTAGGTTTTTATCATCGTATAAGTCCTATTAATGGTTTTTTCATTCACAACTCATTCCGTTTTGAAAGAAGATCTTCGATTGATGATTTGGAGTTTGCAACCTGGCTCGATAAATACTGGGGCAATGATCAGCCTATTTCTTTTGATCCTTACAATGCATTCAGAACAACCGTACAATTCACGTTTATTCCGTTTCAGAAATATGTGACTGAACCTAATCGTAAAATTGTTTTGGGAAGTAAATGGCCAACTTTCAATGTCTATTGGGAGCGCGGTTGGAACGGTGCTTTCGGATCGGTGGTTGATTTTGATTATGTCAGTTTTTCGGTTGAGCAAGAAATTCAAATTGGAACGTTGGGTGAATCAAAATATGTTTTGCGTGGGGGCGAATTTGTAAATAAAGACAGTGTGTTTTATATCGATCGTAAATTTTTCAGACAGTCAGATGAAGATTGGTTTTTCAGATTGTTTATGAGTAATCCGTTGTACTCGTTTCAAAATCTGGACAGCTCATATGAAACACAAAGCTGGTATTTGGAGCTTCATTACATTCATCATTTCAACGGTGCTTTACTGAATAAAATTCCTTTCTTCAAACGAACCGGCATCAAAGAATTAATGGGTGGTGGATTTATTTTTCTGCCAGAGCACAACAACTATTTTTATACGGAAGCATTTGTTGGTTTGGAGCGTACCTTCAAGTTTGCAAGGCAACGTTTACGCGTTGGAGCCTATATTGTCTTTTCAGTGGCAAACAATCAATTTGCTTTACCTGATATTCAAAAGCCCAAGAATCTCCAGTTCAAAATCTCGTTCGACATGATGGATGAACGGGATCTCAAGTTTAATTTCTAAGCGTATCTTCTCTGTCACCATCTTGCGAAAATAAATTTAACGCAGAGAAATAGGAGGAGGCGCAGAGATCCGCAGAGAGAATTTACACAAAGAGGTAGAGAGATTATTTACTTAAACTCAACAACCTTTTCTTTGCGACTTAGCGTCTTAGCGTGAAAGTGATTTTTACCGCCACATTGTGGTCCCTTTGGGGCAGAGAAAAATAAGATCATATTTTATCATATCAATCTGCGTAATCAGCGTTCCATCAAACTAAAATTTCTAAGTGTCATGCTAGCTTCTAGCTTTGATGGATTCGAAACAATATTGAGAAACATATAAAGTTTTTCGTCCCGATCTAACTTCTTCATTCTTTTGTCTTGATACAAAAGAATCAAAAAATCAAGGCCTACAAAACACTCTGGCGTCGATACTCTCAAATTGTAAGTGCGGGCGGGTGATCTGCTCCTCTGCGCTCCGCAGCTTCCCGTCCTTACTAACAATTTGCTTCGTCCCTCCTTGTCGTGTTTTGATGGCCAGGTCGACTATTCTTCAAAAGACTTTAGTTTGTCTGAGAGTAATGACGAAATTTTAAAAAGTTATTTTTTGGTTAAATGTCGAATCAAATTAGATGTTTAAACATATATTTGAATCCTAAACTAAAAAACACATTATGAACTTATTAATAGGCACAGCTTTTCTGGCTGCTTCTTTTTTCAGCGGAACAACAGAATTTAAAATTAAATCTGACGCCGTAAAAATTGAATTTATTGAGGGCAAAGACACCAAAGGAACAATTGGTGGTTTTCAGGCTAGTATTATTTTTGACGCCAATGATCTTGCCAAATCAACCATTAGCGGAACAGTTGATTTGAAAACGTTAGATACAGGAACACCAAAACGCGATGAGCATCTTCGTAGTGCTGATTATTTTGAGGCAGCAAAATACCCAACCATGGGTTTTAAAAGTACTTCTATCACTGCTGAGGGAGATGCCTTTATCATGAAAGGGTTGATGACAATAAAAGACGTGGAGCGCGAAGAGTCAATCAAATTCACATTTGCAGATAACATCTTTAAAGGAAATTCAACCATCCAGCTTTCGTATTACAACGTGGGTGGCTATGCAAAAAAGAAACCGGCTGATACTGAAATTAGAATTAGCTTTTTGATTCCGGTTCTATAGAAGATGTTGATGAGTTGAGAGGTTGATAGGTTTATTGGTTGATGACTTGAAGGGTTTTGGTTTAATTGGTTGATGAGTTGAAAGGATTTGGTTGATGGTTTAATTCTTTGTGCTTTAAGTCCGAAGCGTAGTAAAGAAAAATTTTGTATGAATCATATAATTAAACAAATGCCCATGGACTCTTTACAAGCCTCCACCAATAAACCCTTTTCGACCATTAAACCTATCAACCACTTAACCCTTTTCAACCTATCAACTTCCAACCACTAAACCCATCAACCCTTTCCAACCTATCAACTAAACACTGCCAACGACCAACGTATTTTCATCCAATTCTTTCGTATCTTCACAAACTACAAAGATGTACGGCAAAATAGACATACAGGAATTGGCCAAATTTGGAAACCTTGAATTTGTTGCAAAACAAGTTGTTGAAGGATTCATTACAGGTTTACACCGTTCGCCGTTTCATGGATTTTCAGTTGAGTTTGCTGAGCATCGCATTTACAATACCGGCGAATCAACCCGGCACATTGATTGGAAACTCTACGCAAAAACAGATAAACTTTTCATCAAACGATTTGAAGAAGAAACCAATTTGCGTTGCCGCATTATTTTGGACATTTCTTCGTCCATGTATTTTCCGGAGATTACGAAAGAGTATCCGCTCAATAAATTAGGATATAGTATTTATTCCATTGCGTCAATGATTGAACTTTTGAAATCACAACGTGATGGAGTAGGGCTCACCATTTTTGAAGACGGAATTAAATTTGACAGCGCCATCAAAACATCCAACGCGCATCATAAAATGTTATTCCACGAATTGGAAAAACGCATGACGCCGCAACAGGACACATTAAATCGCGCAACCTCACTTGCCAATGTTTTGCATGAAGTAGCAGAAAATAATCACAAACGATCGCTGGTGGTTTTATTCTCCGATTTTTTTACTAGTGAATCGATGGATGAATTGACAGATGCTTTTTTGCATTTGAAACACAACCGTCACGAAGTCCTTATATTTAATGTTGTAGATAAAAAACATGAACTTGATTTTGAGTTCCCAAACAGACCAACCACGTTCATTGATTTAGAGACTGGAGAAAAAATAAAATTACATCCCGGTGAAATCAAAAATGCCTTTAAGGCTGAGGTAGATTCTGTGATGAAAGAGTTGAAATTGAAATGCACACAATTTAAAATTGACTTTATTGAAGCAGATATTCAAGAGAGCGTAGCCTTTGTGCTTCAGCAATATCTGATCAAACGCCAAAAAATTATCTGATTTTTTTTCAGAAATCCTTGCACACTATCAAAAAATGCTTAATTTTGTCGCTCCTTTCGAAGGAAAGGTGTTGGTTTGGTAGTTCAGTTGGTTAGAATAACTGCCTGTCACGCAGTGGGTCGCGGGTTCGAGTCCCGTCCAGACCGCCAATAAAAAACAGCTTGTATGGCTGCAAGCTTAGGAATCCCAAGGAGTTAAGGCTCTTTGGGATTTTGTTTTTAAAGCTGCAAGGGGTCAGATTTGCGGTCAGATTTGCTGAATTTGCTTTCGTTTTTATTTGCTTTTTGACCTAAAAAAACTCATTCAGCTTTACCTTAATTTTACCTGGTTTAGTTTTGTCCTTTTTGGAAACATTCGGCCTTAAAAAAATTGACAAAACCTTGCCGTTTCTGAAATCAACTTGATTCGAAAGCTTTCAACTAAAACTTCGTCTGGAGGACTTGATTTTGTTGAGTATAATGTGAAATCTACTAATTTCATGTTGGTAACCTGATTTGACTTGGTTTTTTGCTCGGCTTATCTTTATGGTATGATAAAGTATTTCAGAAAACAGGTTTACGAAATTGATATTGTAGCTGTGTATCTTCAAATTGAGAAAGAAATCAATGAGGGAAAAATTAAATATTCCAGCGAAATTTCAGGTGCGGAGTATTTAGAGCGTTTGAAAACAAGTATTGAAGTTATTCTGGAACCTGACGGTGTTGATGTTGATCAATTGCTAGCATTGAAAATTCCGGTTGTAATCACGCCCCGATTTCACATAGCACAATATGAGTTTTGGTTTGCCTTTCAACTAACAGTGATTAATTACCGCAAGATCCCATTTATGTTGCTCTATCATTTTGAACGATGGCAGAATAACATTCATTTTTTGAATCTACTCGAATTTCAAATTGATACCATTTATGAAGTAGTTGCAGAGAAAGCTGAAGTGAGGGAACAGCCCTTAACCGTGTTGATTCGGGAAGAAGTGATAGTTCCGTTGGCTCAGATTTTTAAGCAATTTTTATTCACTCCAAATGATTACGAAGACTTGATCTTAGCACTAAAGGGTTTCAATCATCTGAAAGCCATAAAGCTATTTGGTATATTAGCGAGTTTGGCTATTTGATTAGTAAACTAAGGGCAGCACCTTTTTCTGCAATTATATCCAGAGTCGACAAACTACAAGCATGGGCAAATTTGAATTTTGAATTTTTCTTGAATAAAGAGGCATGATTGGGCCAGCATCGGTAAGCAATGCATGAGTGTGCTGGTTGGCTGCTGACACCTGATAATACCCGACGAAAGGAATTGGACAAGATGTTCGATGGTTTCCCCACGTTTGAAATTACTTGATGTCATTTCATGTCACTTTAGGTAACTAAAATAAAATCAGTGGATAGAGTCTGTAATTTTGTTTCTACAAATATTAAAATTATGTTGAACGAAAAATACTGGTGGAGCTGACAGAGGAAGACTTCAAAAACTCATTTCCGAATCAATTCAACTTCAACTCACCAATCATCGAACTGAGTTCACGTAGAGCCTCAGGACGATCTCATCCCAAGACTCGACGTCGCCAAACTTTTTGGCATCAGCCTGGTCACATTGGCCAAATGGGCGCGGTTAAAAATTCTGCCCAAACCAATCAAGAAAGGTGGGCGTGTGTTTTACCTGCGAAGTCAAATCAACCAATGTCTAGTACCTAAAAAAGAGCTGTGATGAGATCTTATGAACCCGATCCCAAAAAAGTGGATGAATTGGAATTGGTTTGTGAATTTCCTAGATGTTCCAGAACATTTTACACCACAAACCCAAAGGCAGTTTATTGCTGTGACAGTCATCGCGCAAAACATTTTCGACTGGAAAATGAAGAGCGACTGAAGACATGAGCGGAACTGGAACAACGGTTTTAAGCACAATGACGATGCGCTTGGGAAGTTATTTCAGATGGATGAGAAATTGGTGAGCAAACGGGAACTAAATCTAGTTGACTTTGATTTTGATGTGATGCCACCACCTCAGCAAACACAAGACGGTAGATTTTGTTATGTCTATTATGAGTATGGTCTTGCAAAAGACTTGTCCGAAAAAGGGAAGTATGAAATAGTAAAAATGAAAAAGAATAAATAGAAATATGCGAGTAACGCCAATACCATTTGAAAAATTTTTTTGAATTCAGAATCGATAACAGTACCGGTAATTTCCGGAACAAAAATTTTGCGAGCTCCCATGCTCCCGCAGTAGCAGCGCCTCAAGCAGTAAGAACAGCTTCTGTTCCACTTGTTGAATCTGCTACACCAGCAGCAATGCCAGCCTCTTCCGAAATTCCGTGGGGAAGAATTATTTTGATTAGCGCAATCGCGGTTGGAGTGATATATATTGGTTATCGCATTTACAAAAAAGACAAAGAGGAGCAGGGGCACCAAAGTAACTGAAAAAATCAGTGGCTTAATTTGAAAACGAGAAAAGAAATAATTTGATTTTCTTATGCGTTTACCGTTTTTTAATTTTGTTCTTCAAACTATTTTATAGAACTTCTACTTCATAATCATAAACTAAAATCTAAAGTTATGGAAGTAATTGTAATGGACTCAAAAGCCTTTGAGGAGCTTAAAAAAGAATTCAAAATCATCGTAAAAAGCGCACTTAAAGAAATGCTCGAATCACTCAATGGAACCGGCGTTTCTGATTGGATTCCTGAGAAGGAAGCACAAAAATTATTGCACTTTAGATCTAAAAGATCATGGCAAAAAATGCGTGATCAAGGAATAATTGTTTTAGTCAAACAGGGAGAAAATACTCTTCGCGTAAAAAAGTATTGGCCTTTTGGAGAAAAAAAAAGTTGAGTTTTGATTAATTTGTCGCTAATCAGACATCGCTTTAAACATTTCTTCCGGGACCTCCCCTTCCCTTTTACCCCGCTCTCCTGAACGGCCTCTTAGGCGGTTCTTCTTCCTTCCTCAAAACCCGATCCTTCAAAAACGATTCGTAATAATTTTGCGATTTGATCGACGGAGCCGACCGCCGTTTCATTTCTGAAATTTGATGTTCTAGAATGGAGCGCGTGTTTTGATTGAGATAATCTTGACAAAATTGCCGGGCAATAATTGGGTCACGCAAAATCAAGCGCTTGTAAACATAATCTGTTCCATAGCTGGGAATGGCCACCCAAAATTTTTCGTGCGCCATGCGCATGATGTAGAAATAACAAAAACTATCCGGCAGCTCAGGGCAAATGCCAATAATGGTTTCTTTGGTGGTTGGGTGGGCTTTCCAGTGGAGTTCTAAATTCAGCATAACTAAAATTTTTGGGGCATCTTAGTTTTTTAGAACGTAAGTGATTTACGTGGATTTTTTGGAGTTTGTTAATCAGATTGTGATCATCTAGATATTCTCCAAAAAACGACTGTGTAGAAAATTGGGCTAAATCCTTTTTGGCGCTGCGCTGAATCGCAGGAAGTCAGTTGACTACAAACTTTATTCAACTGAAAATTAAACTAGGTGAAACCTGACAATCCTGCCTTGTTTAGCCTTCTATTTTTTGATAGAAAATTTTACTTGCAAATTCAATAATATCTGCATTTACCGTTACGGTAATACGTCTAAAATTTTTCATTACATCAATTGATACATTTATCAATGTTCTACTGCCTTTCATTTCAATGCCTGCTGCTTTTTTGAAGTTGGTGCTGCTCCGATAACGTTAATTAACGGTGATAGCCTCATCGAACTTTTAATTGAAAATGAAATAGGTATTACGCTAGAATCTATATCTTACTTTCTTATAAATAAAGATATTTTTGAAAATGATACTTCAGAAAGCGAAAACGAAAACTAGTTGCCCCACGCACCTGTGCGAAATGAAATTGAGTGTAGCTTTAAGTAGGGTGGGAAAATTTTTTTGGTATGGTGTTTTGGAAAGATGAAAAACAAGTGGCTTATGAATTTGAGAATTCAATGAAGATGTTGATTGGGAGAGGTTGAGTATTGAGGTTAATTACTATTCTCAAGGTTAAGTGAGATTCTTATTTCCTTAATATCTACTTGTAATATTTTCGATAATGCTTTTGCTGCTTTTTCATCACAGACGCCTAATTTCTTACCAATAAACCAATTTTTTAATTCTGACTCTTGAATTTCGATGCTGTGTCTTTGCAATAGATAATGTACCACGGATATTGAAAATCCTGTTTTTTGTTAGAGACTTTAGAAGTATTTTGGAGTATTATGTGTGGTTGAATTGGCACTTTTTTTTTGGGTTTTCTCTTATTTATATCAAAGGAATTTTGCATAACTAAATTGATATAATTGATATCTTCATTTAGAATTTCAGCTAAAAAAACAGAGACTCTAATGTCCTGTGGCTTATGAGATCCCACGCACCACTTCGAAAATGTCGATTCGTTGGCATGAATTTTTTTTTGCACTAATTTTTTATGAATGAATTTTTTTAGAAACCCTTTCGACTTAATCAACTCACCTAAATTTTTATACTTCATTTAATTTCGATTTGTTCGGTCTGTATCTGAACGCTATCGAATAACCTGTGAAGGGGAGTCAATATCCCACTGCGATTTGATGTAATACGGAATTATTAAAGCACTCATTTTCTGTCAGATTATGATTGGCTTGTTCATGGATAATAATAACACGAGGCTTGCATACAGCTAATAAATAAAGCCTTCTTTTAAATTTTCTCCCGTGCTACCTAATCTGTAGGCAACGAGATGCCCTTTCTTAGCTACACTGTAATCTAAGCAAATTGCCTTCGAGTTGGTAAGCTCTGGTAATCCCTCGAACCAATAATGTCCAAAAAATACTAATTTATTTTCTGTATATGAAGGAAACGTTGAATCGTGTGGTAAAGGCACATTTGCAAGTTCCGTAGGACACCCCATCAAAACATCATTATATGTTTTTCTTTTCGATTCTTCAACCCACCATTTAATTCGGCATTCTTCCCTAACGGCACCATCCTTGTCAGCGAATGACAAACCATTAGGTAATTTGCGTTCTTTACCTTTAAGAGTTTCTTCCACAATTTGATAGATGCCATCTCCACTTTTTTCATCGGCCGCCAGGGTTAAGAATTCAGGCGTAATTGGTGCATTTTTTTTTAAATTTTTCTTGAGCCAATTTATATGTACCTCATCCCAACATGCGTGCACCATTCGAAAATCTTCATTCTCAAAAAATAGCGGCAGTGTTTAAACCATTTAAGAAAAGTCTGCCCACTCCGAATCAAAATACTTAAACTGTCGTAAGGTTTCATATGCTGTTCAATTTCTTTTAGATTGTGATCTCTGAAAAAACCGCCCTTTTGAGTATGTGGGGTATGAAAACAAATTGCGTTGTATTCATGATTTCCCATAATTGCAATCGCATTTTTTGCATCACACATATCTTTAACAATATGAAGAGTCTCTCGAATTTTTGGACCACGATCAATAAAATCTCCAACGAAAGCAACTTTTCTCACCGGATGAGAATAAACACCAGACTCTCTTTTATATCCTAATTTTTGCAGTAGGATTTCCAATTTGTCTGCGTGACCGTGAATATCTCACAATGATGTCGTACATATAGAACGAATATACCGTGAAACTATAAGAACAATTTACGACTTAATTCATTGAAAAAGAAAGCTGGTTAAATTGTAAATCGTCAGCAGCTGTTAACTTACTGTGAGCTCGGAAAGCATCTACGGCATCCCACACACAATTCTTTCTCTAACTGTTTAATTTGATCTTGGTTCATGTTAATCTTATTTCTGTTATCAATGTTTTTGTTCCGGTGGAATCTAATTTGGTTCTTACTTCAATCGCTTGCCCTAGTTTTAGGTTAAAGTTACTAACCATGGAGGGAATAATAGAGATCGAGCTGCCTCCTGCATTTGGCTGAAATGTGCCATAGCCATTTTCTGCTAACTTAATAATTTTACCTCCAATCCATTGGCCAATCGTCACGCTTTCTGTTTCATCTTTCCAATGATTTATATTGGCAGAATAATTTGGGTTTTGATCTGCACATTTTTTAAACCAAAGAACTAAATCCATAACCTGAAAGGCAAGAGAATACAAGAGGAAGTTAGAAGTAACATGTTTTGTATTCTGAAATTTGATTTTCGTGGCTTCTTTTCATCTCCTTCTGTATGTAAAGCTAGCTCGTAATATCAAGCAAGGTCTTGATGTTTTGTGCGAGGATAAAGGAAGAGACTTATCACAACTTATTTTAGCTGCAGATGGTTTCAGTTCAACTTTTACCGGCCAAAACAGGCTGGACCATGTTAAATAACTATATCGTTGGGAATTCAAGTGTCGTGCAATGCACCTATCTTGTTGGCAGCTCTAAAAACATATTCAACAACTTTTCTTAGACCGTTAAAATACTTTTCATCGTCAAATTTTTCCTCTGGATTTTCAATGCTAAATAATATGTCAATTAAATGCTTGGGTGCGACATCCAAATGATATTGTTGTTCAGTACATACATCAAATACGTTTTGGTATTTATTTCGAATACGCGTGTGAGGTTCGTTATCAGCCGCAGCTTTATTTCCTGAAATAGTCTTTTAACGTCGTCAGGATTTTGTTTCTTATAAAGTTTCCATAAGTATCCGAGAAAGTAGAATCTTTCTCTAGTTGTGTTTGGCCAGAAAGTATAAAATAGGGTATGTTTCGTTGCCTTCTAAATTCTGCAATTTTTTCTTTAGCAGCGGCTAAACCTTTGGAGTCTTCGGACCCGCTAACTTGTGTTTTTGTTTTATAAAATAGCGCATCTAAAAGAATTGCGTCATACTCAAATAGTTTGCTTTCAAAATTTGCAAAGCCTTCTTCGTAGGATTTAAAACCTTCCAAATGAATATCATTGGATTTAGCAAGACCTGAAAAAAGGTCTAATTTTTCGAAATCATCATCTATCCATAAAACTTTATAGGTCTTCATCTTCACTTTCTTTTGTAATTATTATTGGCAATTCAATTTCGTAATTAGTAGCGTACTGATCATCTTCATTTAGTTTTAGATCAAAGGACCCTTCCATGAAATTAACTATTTGGTAAATGTCATAACCACCAATTCCGGTATTTCCGGTATCGCCAGCCTTCAAATTCTTTCTGATAAATTTTTCTTTATCGAAATTTTCAGGGAAGGCTAAGCCATTATTCTTAAATGACAAAATGACTTTTGAGATTGCTTGTTCTGTATCTAAATCAACCCGAATAATCATTTTATTTGCATCATTTTTTTGACCTTTAAACGCATGTCTTTCTGCATTGTCAAAAAATTATTGAATAAGACAGCTAGAATATCGTTGTTGATTTAATAATGATACTATTCCCCAATTCATTTATAATATCTTCTGAAACGGATATGACTGGTTCAAATGAATAATTGTTGAGCCCCAAATACTTATTAATAAATGTGATAAGATCAAGATCTTCTAACTTGTAATTATCAAGATCAAGTTCGTGCTCATTTCGATCCAACAGATTATTGGTCAGATCCATGTTTAGTTTTATACCACCTAATACTTTCTCAAGTTCTTTTTTTAAATTGAGATCCGAAGTTTTTGTTAGCAAAGCTTCTATGGTCAATATCCCGGAACCAATATTTAACAAAGGTCTGCCGAGTGAATGCTTAATGAAGGAAATTTTCAGTAAGTTTCTCCCTTTAAGTTGTATTGGCTTTTAATAGCCTTTAATTCCCTTGGCCTTTTCTTTGTAAAAGATTCAATTTGTTCACGATATAATCTATGCTGAGTCTCCTTTTCAGGTAATCTACTTTTAAGTTGAGAAACTATCCTTTTTGCGAATAGTCGGAATAGTTACTCCATACTGATATCCTAAAACTTGCTTTTGTACAAGTCACTTTTCAATTCACTAACGGTAATTAATGTCCTCAAATTTTCAATTGACGCGAAGGATAAAATATCATTACTTGCGAAAGCAATAGTACATTATTGCCTGAAAAACCAATACCAGTTGGTTTGAGTGATTTAAACCTCAGAGCAAGCAGCAAGCTTGGATATTTAATTTCGTACGAATGTGGGGGCACATCTGTAAGTTCAATTTCGTCAGTTGAAATAGAATTTTCTAATAAATCGTCTTTTAAGTCTCGAATTCTAATGAATCTGCCTAACGTGCCTGCCACAATAGGGTTTTCTTTAGCCTGTTCTTGAACAATTTCGCCTAGCGTTACAATTTTCACATTGGTAGGAACTTCTTCTTCGGCCATTAAGAACCTACGAACACTAAAATTGTAGTCTTCTTTTTCTATTTCATTTTTCGAAACCCATCTCTTATGAATTGTGTCCCCTTCCTCTCCGATTAATTCTAATAATCTACCAGAGTCTAAAATTTTATCTTTTTTTCCCGCTGATAAAACAAAATCACTAGCATCTATAAAAGTCACTCCACCCTTTTTAGTTGGTTTAGAGTTTAAGAAAACAGCAACACAAGGAATCGAAGTATTTTGAAATAATTTAGCCGGTAAAAGAATTACATATTCTAAGATATCTTTCTTCAATAAATCCCTGCGCAAACCTTTTGCATTTTGATGCCCATTAGTTAGGAAATGCGATGCAGCTATAATTGCCGCTTTACCATTTGGAGCAATCTGATGCATGGCATGATAAATAGTCTTACCATCAACTTCCCATGGTATACCAGGATTGGTAAATGGTGTCTTTCCAAAGGCGGATTGCTTATCACAAAATCAAAGTGCCCTGAATTTCTACTATCATTAAGCGTCTTGTCCTACAAATGAATTTTCCAACCTATTGTGAACGTTAAATTTAAATACCTAAGGCCCATGTTTTTTTTCAGAAACTTCATTGCCGTATTAAATACAATCCTTTGGTAAAATATAAAGGAGGCATTTCCTCCAAAGGGATTATACACCCTTGCTTTGGGTGCTAAAGAGTAAACAGAAGTGAGTAATTCAGAAATTTGTTTAGGAGTGGAGGAATCACCGATGGCTTGATTTTCTACGAAATTTCAGGGCTTGTTCAAAATGAATTTCAAACTCATTTTGCGTCATTGAATCAATTGGAAATTCTTTAAAAAAACTTTGCCAATTAACAGTAATTCGGGGACCTGTTTCAATACAATCTTCGCAAATTTCGAAGGCTTTTATTAAATCTTGATTCTCAATTCCGATACCTCGATACAGCATCGGTAAATATCCAAATGTGATCCATTCTGTTTATTACTAATTACGGCATCGAAATTTTTATTCAACCTTTTAAGAAGAATGAAACTGGAAATATTTCGTCGCTTTTAAGGTATCCTCGAAAATCACTGTAGGAATTTAATAAAGCTTTCTGAACTTTCTTTTCTAAATCTTGCATATCAAATAAAATTGGTTAAACATTAATGGTTGTTCTTTTATTTGAGATAAGATGTTATAGTTAAGTGCAAACGAACTGCACAGGATGATTTTGTTTTATTTGGTCGAATATCCCTCTGCAAATTAGCAATTTTTAATGAATTAGAACTGAGTAGTGATGATCTAAATAGTTAGGGGCCGCATACTTGGAGCCTTTCTTATTCTTATTGTTTATCAAATTTTGAAATCGACGGGTGCAATTCAATTCTTTTCGGCATCGTTTTTTAATTTGTCCATCTCAACAATTTTCCTAGGTTCACGTATATCAACAATTTTTCCATTTTCAAAAATCGGGACTACTCGAATTTTAAAATCGAATTTTTCACGAGCTGGTGCTTCTTCAAATTGTTCAAAAGAATCTTCAAAATCACGAAACTCATCAAGAAATACAAAACGGAATTCGAAGACTCTGATCTCTGGATAATAATCGCATAGAGATTCCTCTGCGAAGACTACTTCGAAAATTTTCTCCTTTTGTCAATTCAAATTTCTTTTTGAACCAATACATGGTTTCCCAACTATTTAATCTTCCTAAAAACTTTCTGTTAGGTGCTAAAAGTGACTTAATAATATTTTCGTCTAAGTTCATCACCGCCATAATGAATTGATTCGAGATATACTCATTCAAAATTAGCTGATCCGCAGTTTGTTTTGAAGAAAGAATTTTTTCATAGTTCTAGGTTTAGGACAAACAAATTTATTCTTATCTTGTGCATTACATCTGCATAGTAAATAATGGCTATTAATAAATTTGCATTGATTCGATACCAGGCTTTAGATCGCTGCTTTAGAAATACTGGAAGAAACTACAATTTGGATGATTTACTTGAATCCTGTAACAATGCATTGTTTGACTATGATTCAAATACAGAAGGAATTAAGCGCAGACAGCTTTATGATGATATTTCATTCATGGAAAGTGAAGCTGGTTACAGTATTGAATTAGAAAAAGTCAGAGATGGCAAGCGTGTTTATTACCGATATGCAGATCCAAATTATTCGATCAACAATCAACCGCTGAATGAAACGGAGTCCAACCAAATTAAATCTGCACTGATGATACTATCTCGTTTCAAAGGTTTGCCTCGGTTTGAATGGGTATCTGAAATTAGCACAAAGATTTCATCGGGCCTTGAATTGGAATCTGGACAAAACGAAATCATTGGTTTTGATTCAAACGAATACTTAAAAGGCATTGATTTTTTAGGAGAGCTCTTTAATGCCATTCATTACAAAAAAGTCTTGACTATTTCATACCAGTCGTTCAAACGAACCGAGCCGATTGACTTTGAAATTCATCCGTACTATTTGAAGCAGTATAATAATCGATGGTTTTTATTTGGATTCAATCCTGGAGTGCAGAATCTTACCAATCTAGCTCTAGATAGAATTGTTTCCTTTAGCGAGCTGAAAAAAAAATACATCAAGAATAAAGGAATTGATTTTGATGAATATTTTGAAGACATAATTGGCGTTACCAAACCCGAAGGTGTCGAAGTAATGAAAATTGAGTTGCTTTTTGCGCCCTCTGAAGCTCCATATATTACGACGAAACCTATTCATGGTTCGCAAAGAAAATTAAGCTAGATGAAAACGGCTTGTTGATTTCGATTGAGGTTGTGCCGAATTATGAGTTGGAGAAATTGCTACTTTCTTTTGGCGAGAATTTAAAGGTTGTTGGGCCGAAGATCGTTAAGAATAAATTGGCTAAGAGATTGAATGTCGCTGCCAAATTATATGAATAATTAATTCTACACGAGCTACACAAAGGTAAATATAGGTCATCCTTTCGATAACAGGAAAACCTATTTTTCGCAAGAGTTTTTGGGGACAACAGATAATATAATGGCTTCCTATGAAATTTTTTGGCGGACTTGCGATATTGGCATGGCGTCTTAGAAAAAATTAAACCATTCATGGGTATAATAAAGACGAAGTATGGCAATATCCAATTAGAAAATCGATTGCTTTCGAAGCCTTATTTATCCATATAATTAATTCAAACTTTAAATTTCCTCTACACTGCACACTTCCATTAGATATTTGTTTCAGACAACAAAGAACCTATGGAAACTCGCATAAATATTCTGGACTATTTAGCATTTGATGCTCCGACTAAAGAACAAGTTTCAGCATTAAACACAATGGCTGACTTTGTAAAAAAGGAAAACACAGATGACTTTTATACATTGTGTGGAGCAGCCGGAACAGGTAAATCATCTATTACTTCGGCTTTAATTGGTTATTTGAATGACCGGAATATTTCATACCATATTGCCGCACCAACTGGTAGAGCAGCGCGAATTATTGGTAGAAAATCGAATTGTTTAAACAGTACAATCCATTCATTGATTTATCATGTGAATACTGAAAACGAAAGTGGAGAAGTATTCTTTCATTTGAAATCAAATGATGACACTGAAAGAACCATTTTCATCATCGACGAAGCCTCAATGATTTCGACGCTCCCAAATAATCCTGATTTGTCTTTATTCAAGAGTAATAATTCACTGCTCACTGATCTTATCAAATTTGTTAAATCTGGAAACAAAGAAAATAAGATTATTTTTTTGGGTGACAGAAACCAATTACCACCGATAAATGAAATGGAATCGTTGGCATTAGTACCAAGTTATTTGGGAGAAAATTTTAACCTAACAGGTTCAGTACACTTCCTAACTGAAGTGAAACGGCAAGATGATGGGAGTTATATTATGAAGAACGCGGTGAGTACAAGAATAGCCATTGAAGAAAACAAAACGCATTCACGGATTGATGCGTTTAAAGTTCAATCATTTTTTCAGGTGCGATTACAAAATTCGTTTCTGATTTTACAAATAACGAAAAGGATTTTTGTATTTCCATTAATCCATTCCATAAAGGCAATCAACTTTTCAATCGCTTGGTGCGTGAACGTTTATTTGGAGTAACTCCGAAAATCATTGTAAAAAATGATTGGATGTTGGTGACAAAGAAATGGTCGAGAAATGGTCAAGAGCTCTATAGTGGAGATCATGTAACTGTTGAAGAAATTGATTTGAGTCAATCTGAAATTGTTGGAGGTCTTCAATTTGCTCCGATTAAATTAAAAGCCAAAGACCTTTCAGGGAGCGAAATAATTATTGATGATTATGTGTTGTTGGATAGCATTGCATTTCCTGCTGGTCAATTGCCAATTGATCAGGAAAAGAAAATTCGCGCAGAGCGCTATCGGAAAAATCCAGTTTTTCGGGAATCGGGATTTGCATCTGATGATAAATACATCGGAGCTTTACGCCTCACATACGGTTATTCCATCACATGTCACAAAGCCCAAGGCGGTGAATGGTCGAAAGTTTATATGAGCACATTTAATATGCCTTCACTAAAATACCAGTACACAGCAATCACAAGAGCAATCAATAATTTGGTTCTATACTAAAACTTAATATTATGCAATTAACAGCCAAACTAATTCAAATTTTACCATTACAAACCGGTACCGGAAAAAATGGCGAATGGAAAAAACAAGACTTCATTGTGGAGACGTTGGACCAATATCCAAAAAAATCTGCTTCTCTATTTGGGGAGATAAAATTCAAATGGCAGGACTGGAAATAGATCGTTTTTGAAAATCGACTTTGATGCAGAAAGCCGTGATTTTAATGGAAAGTGGTATACCGACCTCAAAGCATGGAAAGTAGAAGTGACTGAATTGGGCACATCTGAGAAAGACGGAAATGATCATCCATCTGATTTTTCTTCAACAGATGAGGATGATGTGTTGCCTTTTTAGGTTGCCTTGAATTTTCACTGTTACTTTTCCAAACCAAAACATTCTTAAATAAAAACCCTATGAAAACTCTATCTCAAACCTTCGCACTTTTTTGCTTTTTCATCACAGGTATTGAAAGCCGAAACATACACCTTTTGATGCCACCACTTTGGTTGGAGTTGATGTTGTTGAGTTGGATTCAACTGGTAATTTGATTTGGAAGAATCGTTCTGATTTGCATTGCCTGTGGAGCATCAATCAAGATTACACGCAACTAAATTATTCTGAATATTTCGCAAACGGAACTATTCACGCTCGTTGAAATTGAAATTCTCAGTCGCCCCGAAGAACCAAAAGTGCGTCGCCTGGTAAGTAAAAAATAGCAATAACATTTTTACCATGTTGTTTTGGAAAACTGGAGACCGAAGGGTTGTTTATGAGTTTGCAGAAGTGCATTGGTCATGACGGGGAGGTTGAATATTGAGTGGCTTCTTATTCCGCATCTAAGTAACAAGTGTCTTAAGTTTAAATAATTATTGAATTAAATAGCAAACCTATGATCATAACACATCCATCCGAACCAAATTTTCCAATCGACCTAAAATGAATTTGCATACCTCTTGTCAAATGACACTGCAAGATTTTCGTTTGAACAGATTAAAGCAGCGGGAATATCCAAATCTGAAAGTTTATTTCGCAATAAGGAAATTATTGATTTGAGCGATAGCTTTTCAGCGAAATTGGAACTATCCGTGAATAGCCGCAATGAAATAGATATAGTTATTAAAGAGGTTATACTTTACGAAAATGCAGACGAATGGTTGGATGCAATGAATCGCATCAAAAAGATCGAGCTGAGAAGGGAATCTTTTAAATATTTTCATTTTGTTCAAAACCCATTTTTACTTTTCAACAATTACTGACGCTATATTTTACTCCCATACATTTGAAGCCATGAAGCAGGAAATTTTTAAGCAGATAGAATCTCTTTTACGAGATAACGCAATCGGATGATTTGATGAAGATGGGGCGCTTACGTCAGTTGATTCACGAGCATGATTATGCCAATTTTCCGCAGAAAGAATCGGTATTATTTTCCGAGATCGTTTCGGAGCAAGTCGCTGAGCTGAATTTAGAAGGATTAAGTAAACAGGTCATCTCTTCGGGTTATGATTCGATTGATGAATTGTTGGGTGGATTTTCACTTGGCGAATTTGTGGTTTTAGGTGGTCGCCCCGGTATGGGAAAAACGCAACTACTCGTGAATCTTGTTTTGAAAATGGCTCAGAAAACTCCTGTTTTATATTTCACGTTTGATATTTCTGAAAGTTCGCTTGCGGTTAGATTTATGGCGGCTGCATCAGGAATTTCTGTTGGAAGATTGCATAGGAAAGCGCTGAATGAAACTGAAAAGGACTTTGTCAAAAAAACAAGTTTAGCGTTGAGCGGAATTCCACTTTATATCAATTCCGGTTTGAATAGCAGCCTGACGCTCTTTAAAGAACAATGCGAAAAGTTGGTTGCAGAAAAGGAGTGAAAATTATTGTGGTTGATTACTTGCAACTAATGGGTAGTCATCGGAACCGTTATAATCGTGAAACTGAAATGTCAATCATTTCACGCGCGCTTAAAAATATTGCCCGGGATTTAAATGTTTGTGTTATTGCAGCCAGTCAACTCAGTCGATCTGTTGAAACTAGGGGCGGAGACAAGCGTCCGTATCTTTCTGATTTACGTGAGAGCGGCGCCATTGAACAAGATGCTGACAAAGTTATTTTCCTCTATCGCGGAAATTATTACGGTTTAATTGAAGATGAAAATGGAATGCCAACGGACGGGATTGCAGAACTTATTGTGGCAAAAAATAGGAGCGGCACTTTAGATAATATTCGAATGAGTATTGATTCGGAATTTACCCGTTTCACCGATTTGGATAGCGCCGATCTTAACCGAAAATTCTTTTTTAAAAACGACCGCTTGAATAGCTTGAAAGAAGACGATGATTTTTTAACGAATAGTAACGAGGATGTACCCTTTTAGAGCCGTTGCCCACTGTATTATGAGTCGAATTAAATTTTAACGACTTGCGGTTGTGTACCTGCAACCCTATGCGGAGTAGTTCGTCGGGGAGATCCATCTAGTATGTGATGCTCACTGCGTTCCGCTCACATACTAGATATTTAAATAGATAATCAGGCAACGGCTCTTTTTTTTACAATGACAAAAACGAACGACATAATTCAATACGCTCGTGCCAACAAAAAATGGGCGCAGCACCGCAAGGTATCAATCGCCAATGGAACCGCAGGAATTAAAGATGTCATTCAACAAAGGGAAATGGCTGCTCTACATTTTCTGTGCATGGATTCAGCTCATGATTTAACGAGATTATTCAAACGAGACATTTCATTCGTAGAGTATTGCATGAATTATCCAGTATATGTGGAGCATCTCATTGCAAAAAAGACTGGATCAAAACGCATCATTTTAGCTCCAGATAAGAATCTAAAGCGCATGCAACGCGGTTTGAATTATTACCTACAATGTTATTACAATTTGATTAAGCCAGATGTAGTATTTGGTTTTGTGAAAACCATTCGCAGACAAAAAAATCCATCGGCCATTGTTCAAAATGCGTCGATGCATCAGAAAAAGAAATATTTGTTGAATCTGGATTTGGAAAATTTCTTCCCTTCCATTTCTGCAAAAAGAATTCTCACTCTTTTCAGCGGTCCGCATTTTCAATTCAATTCAGAAATTGCAACCGCATTGGCATTGCTGACAACTTATCAAGGCAAGGTGCCGGTTGGCGCACCCACATCACCTATTCTTTCCAATTTCATTTGCCTGGAGATGGATGAGCAATTAATTGAATTGGCTTCGCGTCATCAATTAACGTATTCACGCTACGCAGATGATTTGACTTTTTCTTCAAACGAATTCATCACTCCAGAAATATTAAAAGAAATCAGATCTGTTATCGAACAAAATCAATTCAAACTCAACGAAAAAAAGTTGAGATTTCGCAATGCCGGTAAACAGCAAATTGTAACTGGGCTAACGGTGAATGAGAAGGTGAATGTGGATCGGAAGTTTTTGAAAAAGGTACGAGCGATGGCTCATGACTTAGAAAAAAATGGACTTGAGGATGCTGCACAAAAACATTTTCGCCGCAATTCTCCTTCTGAAGAAATGAATGCTACTTTTTTGAACACGTTAGCAGGGTATGTTAATTTTATTGGGCAGGTTAGGGGAAAAGAGGACGGGGTTTATTTAAGGTATAAGAGGATATTTTCACCGATTCCTTCTTAAACGGTTTTTGGAAACACGCTCTTAAATTTAACTAATGTTAGTACACGTTATGCTGACGATTTACAAAGATAGAGTCCCATTATCCGGATTCTCAGGAGGAGGATTTGCTTCATGAATTGCTTTTAGTTCTGCGCCCGTGACTGTTAAATGGTCATCAATTTCACCGCCAAATTCTACTGGGTAAAGGTTGTCTGTGTTGTCCACGATTCTCGTGAATTTTTCGTTAAGCTCGGTCATCTGTTCATTCATTTGTGCTAATCGTAAGTCAATTGATTCTAACTTTGCAGCCACATTTTTTTGCCAAGAACTTTACCAATTAGTAGAAAATGGCCAATACACATTTTTCAAAAATTTTAAAACCCTTATTGGAAATTTATCTGTAATCATAAACCCACTATTAACAATAGGATTCCGATAGTCATAGAAGTAATAATCTAACACTTCATCATATGAAAGATATTTGTTGATTGATTCTAAAAACTCACTTTGAATCTGCCTATCAAATTGGTTCATTTCAGTTTCTAATTCAACAATTTTTTGGTATTTAAAAGAAAATTGATAAAATGAATCGCCAGCACTCGTTGAAATCCAAACGGTACTTTTTTCTAAATTTGAACCATCAATTTTGTAAAAACACTCTTCTTGGCAACCGCCTCCACTGTATCCTATTACAAGTAAAAAATTAGTAAACGTATTTGTTTCTTTGTCGAAAATACTCTTATGCGAAGCAAATATCCTCAGGGAGCGAATAGAAGAATCTGGAGTCGAACTGCTTCCGGATTCTTCACTGGCCAACTGAATTAAGGTGTTCATTATTGTTTTGGATAAGTGGCATTATCACCCATTTCTTGTTCAATCCATTCATCTTCCTCATCATACCAATATCCTTTCCTTGATTTAGTATTGTGATCGTAAACAATTACATATAATTCATTTTCCCTTGCAAAGTCCATTAACTCGTCATAAAAACTAAAATCATTTAATGTATACTTCGAATAGTTTAGATAGACTGAAAAGGAACTTTCAGGGTCATTTGCGTCTTCTTTTAAAATTGTCACCTTTTCTTAGGAGCCAAGCATGTTTTGAACAAATTCGATACAAGACTCTTTTAATTCTTCTTGCTCGCTCCAAAAGCTGTTGAAATCAATTGTTATCATTTGTGTTTTTATTTAGAATTTTCCTAGTCATTTGGCTCTCGGAATGCGCCCCGTTTTTTTGAGTGGTTTCTGCACTCCACTTTTGTTCGTCAATATTACAAAATATTCTTTCTGGACCGTCAAGGTTCAATTTTGGTGGTTCTTTCGTTTGTCCATCATGTCTTTCAAACTTTCCCATAATTTGCAAACAGGTGCTCCGCTTTGCTTGAGCTACTTTGCTTTTATAGGCTGGTTATTTTACTTCCGATACAAAATTCAGAAGAAATACTTCCCTTTGTAATGTTAAATCAAATTCCAACTTTCTGGGTTTCCCCTTTATTTTGTTTGGGTATTTTTTTGATAACCAAATACTCAACTCCTTTTATTTAAATCGTAGCCTTTTTTTACAAACGGCTTACTTGTTTTGGGGTTTAATTTAATCCAATTTCCCTTTTTGTCACATGGGTTCCCCAAGCTGTATTACAATCAATAAAAATGTCGTTAGGCATGAATAAACGAACTTTGACTTTTCGGTACCTAAAAATATTCTTTGAATCTTCCCGGTTTATGCCAAGTCTCCAGCCGCCTGAACCATTCGATTGAACACTAAGTATTATCGATTTCAACTTCTTAATCCTTTAGTGTTCTTATTAATTTTGTACAACTGATAAGCCTGAATTCCGGTCAATAAATTATTCATATTGATTGATGATTCTACCTCTTTCAATTGGTTTGTAACTGATCTATTCAAATCCTCAAAAGATGTTTGTGTAACGTAACTTAAATGACTCAATTCACGCACAATATTTTGCTCCATATTGTATATGGAATACATTATATCATCTAATTTATCGCCAATATCTGTAAGTTTTTCTGAAACTTCGTTTTCCCAATTTGAATTGAATATTCCTAATTTGTCAAACGATTCATGAATTTCATAGAAAGAAATTAAATCCTCGGAAATTAATGCCCCTATCATATTTATAGAATGAAAAATAAGTAACTCAGAAGCATGGATTTGATTTTTTAACAAACTAATTCTTTCCTCAAGTTCTTGTTGGCTGCTACTGTCCCTGATGGATTCAAATATTTTTTGGATATTTTGCTTTTTTGTTTTTATGTAGTTTGAGATTTTTACAAATTGATGAATATAGTTTTTATCTATTTCAACTACTCTTTTTTGATTTTTAGAAAGCAATCTATTGAAATCATTTTCTATTAAATCTATATTACCATCTCCGTTATGATCAAAGTTCAAAATTTCACTATTCTTGTTTTTACTTAAAATTTCTTGATCGATTGCTAGTTGCTGATTTTGCTGTTTAAGATCAAGTTCAATTTCTGCGTTGAATTTATTTTTATTTCGCTAAGTTGATTTATAAACTCTTTTAATAATGTAATATCATCTTGATTAGATATTTTAATTTTATCAGAATATATAGGGTGGTAAATTTTATTTCCTTCGATTTTTATGAGTTCAATGCCCTTAATGATATCAATACCCATATATCATCAGGTTTATTACCTGTTAAAAAGTACGCTTCAACCTTTCTAAATGCGATACCTGACTTTAAAGCGAAAATTACTGGAACCTCCTTTCTATACTTCGCCAATATTTCTTTATTATACCATATAGAGGTGCTAAAAAAAGAAAATTTATCACACAATTTGTATACCTCCTCTGCAGATATGACGTTCGAATGTCCTTTTATTTTTTGGTAAAAATCATCAAGAAAATTGATGAAAACTGCATCTCTGCGCCAATAGAGTTCGTCATCAGATGCCTTAATATCATCCCATTTTTTTAGATTACCCATGTTATATATTTAGTTCAAAACTTGCCCATGATGGCCTAGGCATAAAAGTATTAGCGCTGCCTTGATTAAAGCTACTGAACTTAATGCTAACCCACAAAGCCGGACAAAAACTTTTTTTATAGCTTTTGTTGTTTAATTTTTTTTGTAACGCGCAGTTGCCGGTTTAAGTATTTTGTCTTTACTCAATGTTGAGTTTAAGTTTTCAATAAAAGTTGTTTCGTAAACTCCAAATGCCCTGCTCCCAATTTCCATTAAAACTGTATTCGTCTCAAATAAATCCCAGCAGTGATTCTATCTGCAGCCGCCTTAAGTGAGTCTCCAGAATTGATTTTAATGTTAAGTTTATCAAGCTAATATAATAAGTTTTTTCAGCAATTCGTAAAAAAAGTACTTGACCTGATATGAATCATCATTTTGCTTTTTTTGAAAACACAAATTGTGCTTTTTTTATAGTTGTCATTTAGTGAATTTTTGCATCAATATTTTTGCAGAATACTTCTCACTGAATTTGTGAGAGACACAAAAAGAAAAAGAGCAACTTAAGATTGAATTAATGGGAATACACGTGCTAGGCAGAAATGCAAATTAGTTTGATGCAGTCAAACTTTGATAAACATGTATTCAATTTTTATCATGTTCATTGCAAAAAAGAAGCTACTCTCAGAAAAATAAATACCTTCAAGCAATAATTCAAATACAAAACGGTGATTAGTTGCTAAGCGAATTTGCTTGGTAAACCAATTTAGTTGTTGATCAATAATGATTAGACATTGAGTCAGGTCAATTCAAAATATTTCCAATTCGCGTTGAAGGAGCAGCAAGAAAAAGCCTTTGAGAAGATCTGCTCATTCATTAATGAAGATTTGAAGCAAATATTCTTATTAAAGGGATACGCTGGTACCGGAAAGACGGTGCTTATGAGTGGCTTGATAAAATGGTTAGAAGAGTCTGAAATTAAATATCAGCTTTTGGCAACTACAGGACGTGCATCAAAAGTGCTTTTTAACAAAACAAATTCGCATACACGAACGATACATAGTCAGATTTTTTCATTCAAAGATTTAAACGTTGATTTGGAGAAGTATTCTAATCAATCGAATGAAAAGACCGCTGATAATAAAGGTCAGATTAGTTTGATGTTCGAGTTGAAACCAATCAAGAACGAGTATAGAACTGTATACATTGTTGATGAAGCTTCAATGATCTCTGATGAGAACATCCCAAACGAGTCCTTTGCACAATTTGGTTCTGGCAACTTGCTTGAAGATCTTTTAAAATATGATCCACTCGGCAAATTTATTTTTGTTGGAGATCCTTGTCAATTACCACCGGTTGGTCAATTCAATTCGCCCGCATTGTCTAGTCTTCATCTCGAATCAAAATATGGAATTAAATCTGATGAATTTGAATTAACGGATATCATCAGGCAAGGAGATCAAAATGGGATTGTGTCGCTTTCATTTCAGCTCCGACATTTAATTCTAAATCCGGAGGAGAAAAAATTCGCATCATTTCCAGCCAAAGGCAATTCGAATATTAATTTTTATAAAACACAAACAGATCTTGTTGAAGAATATATTCGACATCTAAAAGCGTATGGCTTAACTCGAAGCTCGTTGATTTGTCAGACGAATCAACAATGTTGGGATTTGAACGCAATTATTCGGAGCGCATTGTATCCTGAATCAGCCGTGCTTCATGTCGGTGATTTATTGATGGTAACTCAAAATAACATTGCAGCTAATCTTGTGAATGGTGATCAAGTAACAATAGCTGAAATCGGTGAACGACAAAGTCGTTGCAATTTGGTATTTATAAGAGTAAAAGTCAAAGAACTTTTCTCAGAAAAAATACATGATCTTTTTTTGATTGAAGATATCTTGAAATCAGGTGCAACCAACCTCACAAATGCTCAACAAAAAGAATTATTTCTGGATTTCTTCAAACGAATGCAGGCAGAAGGAATTAAACAAAAGTCTACGGAATTTGAAGAAAAAATGCTCAGTGATAAATATCTAAATGCCATCAGGTCGGTATATGGCTACGTGCTCACATGTCACAAAACGCAAGGTGGAGAATGGGAAGAGATTTTTTTATTTTTGGACAACAAGATCCACGGCATACCCAAACCAGGAATATACCAGTGGTGGTATACCGCCGTTACCCGAGCTAGAAAAACTTTGCATTTGGTTGACGATTGGTTTGTGAGTTAGCTTGAATATTAGCTTGGCGCCTTTTAGGATTTATTAATCGAATTGCGGCACATTTCAATATCCACTACTCCAATACAGCAAAACAATTTCGATTTTGTCTAGTTACTCATTTGTTGATTCAATTTCTTCGCCAACTGTCACTGTAGTTTCAGGGCTTTCTTCTGCTCTGTCGCTCCACCAACGCTCTGAACAGTATTCCGCAAGAACTTTTGTCCTTGCTTTTAAATCTGTTTTATTGAATCCTTTACTGGTGTCAATTGATGAACCTAATTTTTTTGTCATAGAAAACAAACTTCTTCCGTAACCGTCAATTTTGTCAATGGCGTTCTTATTTTGAACACTTGAATTTAGCCCTTTTTCTAAAACTGTTAAGTTTCCGATATTATGTTCGTAGTCTATGAAATCTTCTTTGTTGTCAAAGCCCAAAGCACTTGGTTCAAAGGTTGGAGTTTGCGAAAGTATATGTTCAATGTTTGGTGTCTTGCTTACTAATTCTTTCATTTCTTTAATGTCAAATTCTTTGCCATTAATATGTTCGCTGTAAATGATGAAAATATGATTTAATGCACGATTGCCATAAATTCCTCGTGATAAATTTGATTGAAATTCTTCTTTATGCATCCATCTGTTGTTGAACCATACAAGCCAGTTTTCAATGTCGTCAGCCTTTTTATTATCAATGTCAAAAACAAGTCTTGAAATATCTGCTTTGGGGTCTGTTGCTCTTGTTTTGTAAACTCTTACCTCAATAAGCTCTACCAAATCAAAGAAGTTGAATGTCTCTCGTCCTTTTGCTGAAAGTCCTTGGTCAAGCAATTTAAGTTTTTCTAATTTTATTATTAGTGGGTAAAGTGTCGCTGATAAGTTAAGAACAACAAATAGTTTAAAGTATTTTGGTTCTGTTCTGGCACGTTCAATTACATTGTTGCAGTTTTGAAAGAACTCTTTTAAACTTGAAATATAAGAATTGATAAAATTTTCAATTTCAGCATAATTCCCGTCAGTTCTATGCTTTGTCAATTGGTTTTTTAAATACTGAAGAACATAGTTTGCAGTTGGGTCGTAATTTTCATTACTGTATGTTACGAAATGGTATCGCATCAAATTGTCTTCATTGAAATCACGGTTTTTGATTAGGTTAATCCCTAACTCTTCACCAAGATGTTTTATGTCGTCATAAATTTCAAAAATGTCACTGAAATGGTCGTTGATAGTGTTGTCAAGTTTTTTATTTAGATAACGATTTGAAAAATAAATTAGGAGACTTTTCGCTTTTTCCATATTTGATAGAGGTTTTCCTCTGTCGTTTACTGTTTGGAAAATTCTAATTGCGTCACCTTCTGAATTTTCAACAAACTCCATAACTTCAAGTTTTTCTACTGATTTTAAAAACTTCAATTTGTCGTCAATTTGGTCAACCTTAAAATTTATTTCCTCAATTGCGTCTTTCAAAAATCTTTGACTTTTATTTTGCGGTTCGCCAATTTTACCTTCAAGTAAATCAATGAAAAATTGTTGGTCTCTGTTTAATGGCGTTATTCTGTATCTATTATCTTCCTTTAGATAAAATCGTTCATAGTAAGCAGCATCTTTGTCTGATAGTTTTTTGATTAAAGCACTAATTATTAAAGTTGCAGTTGTAGTTCTTTGCTGTCCGTCAACTACATAAAGTTTTTCATCATCGTCTTCCGATTTAGATAAAACTATTGTCCCGATATAATGATTAGAGTTTGATTCTATTGATTCTATAATGTCGTCAAATAGGTCTCGAATATTTTGGACTTCCCAAGCATAGCCTCTTTGGTATTTTGGAATTTCAAAAAACGTCCGTTGAAAAAGTCTTTAATTTTAATACTTGCCATTTTATTTTTGATTTATATTGTTAGTGTCGTGTTGTCGGTTGTGTGTCGTGGTAGACTTGCAGCTAACTAATAGGTAAACTCAGTTTTTAACAGCCCCATGTTTATCTATACAGGCGAAACAAGATATCCTCTATAATTAAGCCTTCGGGATGCTTAAGTCATCAGCTTTCATTCTAAGTTTGAAGTTAATATTTTTTGACATTCAAATGAATAATTCAATTGTTTTATTTTAATTTTTTCGAATCAAAAATGTTCATTAGGCAATTCAAACGCCGCATCACCAAGTCCAGGCTGATTTTTTGACAATTTCGACAAATACTGTCTCGTAAATTCCTTGTCAAACTTTAAGAATCCCGGAGTGAACGTGTGTTTCACCTCGTCGAGTGTTGGTGTAAATCCTGTAAAATCTCCTAACGAATCAAGTAAGTAGAATCGGTTGTTAACCACATTTTTTTTATGGGCATTTTCGTATACCCCGACAGCAGTTGGTTTAACTAGCAATTGATTTCCTTTATACCAAGCATTTATATAAACAAAATCTTCGGTTAGGCTGCATAGTGCTTCTAATTGTTTTCTGCTAAGCGTATTGAAAAGAACATGGTGCAGCAATTGAGAATTATCTTTGGCGTAGCGGTATTGAATTCTTAAAATTCCTTCTAAACTTTTGATACGTTCCAACCCATTGCGGTACATCGCTTCATAGCTATCATCAATTTCACCTTCCGCTTCGGCGGCGAGTTCATCCACGGTTTTACGGGTACCTAATGGTTTTTCGACTTCTTTGAGCATTTTGATACGCTTATTCAATGTAATTGCGGTGCTTCTTAACTGATTAATTTTTGAAGGATCCATCTTGCTGGTCTTATAAAAAGTCAAACACTCTTTAATCGTTACAAGCATGATTTGCTGAATTGATTTCAATGGCATTTTGGTAAAAGTTGGTTCTTTCAGCGTTGAGATATACCAATCAGTTTCATCAGTTACTATAAGTAAAAAAGGACGATACAAGTTCAATCCATGTTGAAGAGGATTTTGGCGTTTGAAATTATTTTTTTCCAAATCATCCTTGATCTCACTGCGAATTGAAAGCCATGCCAGGCAGCACTCGCCGTGGTTGAGCATATAATCGTAAAAAGAGTTTGCTGATGAATCTTCAAAGGTTTGAACATCCCATCCATCCGTCGAAAAAAGACAGAGCATTTTGCGAATTTTTTCTGTATTCATATTCGTTTTTTTAGTGTTATTTAATTTTGACTAAATTCATTTTCAAAAATGTTTAAGCCAGAAATTCTTCCATTACAACTGACTTGTTTGAGATAAAGAAATTGGCGCTTGTGATCATCCAAAACAAGAATCAATGTCTCACGAATGGAAGCGGCCGGAATATAATTCGTCATAAGAAATGTAAGTTCCATGGCATCCAAGTCACCAATCAGTTCATGGATAAGATCCTCGAACTCTTCTTCGTCTTCTACTGGATACCCGCCCAGGCAGGTATAATAATAGTTGCTGTATTGATCAGGGTGACTCAACAATAATTCCCGGATATGCTCGCAACTCAAATCGGCGGCAGCGTGAATATGCAGGTACACTTCGCGCATGTTTCGAAGGTACTTTTCAAACGTGTCGTCATCGGTTTTGAAGGTGATGAATCCCTTTCTTTTACCAAATAGATTTTTTTTAGAATCTCTTGTCATACTGTTTGCTTAATTTAATTTGTTTCCATCCACGCAAATAATTCCTTGCTGTTTTAAGGAGACATCATAGAAGTTGAAATAATTACCAGGCGCTTCCCGTTCGATGATGTCAATGCAGGAAGTGTCTTTTGGCAGGGCTGCAAAGAACAAGGAGTAATAATGTTTCACGCCGCAAGCCTTGAAGAAATATTTGTTCGGACTAATTGGAATGTTTTCAGTGCGAAGCAATGGATATTTCACTTCTGATCCAACGATGCGGATGAATGACCTAGGATTCATTTCAATCCATCCTCCATTTTCATAATGATGCGGTGACAAGTATTCAAAATCAATGCGCGTGTAATCATCCGATAATTCAATGCTCATTACTTTACACCTTTCTGATTTGTTAAATGGCGCTGTTGAATTGAAAAAGATAACAGTACTTATTTCGGTTTTTGGTTCAATACAAATTTGTTCGTCACATGTTGTTTTCATAGTTTTTTGTTTTAGATGATACAAATGTTTTACTTCATACCGTATTCTTGATACGGTATGAAAATAATTTCTATATTTGAAAGAAAATGAACACATTATGCCGATAACAAAGCAGGCTTACAGGCGCTTTATGGTGATTGATTCTTGCCTTACTAATAAGATGAGGCGCTATCCAACCATGGATGAAATTCTGGAAGCTTGCAGAACCAATTTGGATATTGATCCTTCGCCGGAAACCATTCAGAAGGATATTCGTGATATGAAACTGCCAGATCCGGATGGTTTTGATGCACCCATTCGTTTTTGCAGAAAGAATCAAGGCTATGAATATACCGACCCTAATTTTTCAATCCGCAGTTTGCGTCTTCAGGACAACGATATTGCAGCTATCAAAGAATCGATAGATCTATTGCATAACATTGGGGGCTCACGCATGAGTCGCAATTTCAGTCACTCGTTAGAAAAGGTATTAGCGAATTACCGTGAGGATTTTCCTTCCGGTGATATTCGAAGAAGAATCGTGCAAAATGATACGCCACCCGAATCTCGCGGTTTTGAAAATTTTGATTTCTTCTACAACGCATGTAATAAACGAATACCAGTTTCATTGATTCATTATTCGTATACTAAAAGAAATTTTAAATCTGTGATCTTGCATCCGATCTTGTTAAAGGAGTTTGATAATCGCTGGTATATTGTCGGTTACTCAGAAGATCACAAAGGCATTCGTACTTTTGGTTTAGATCGGGTGTATGATCCAATTTTATTGAAAAAGAAATACATCAGTGCAGATTCAGAAGACCAGCTTTCTTATTTCAAAGATGTTTACGGTGTTTATCCAATTGAAGGGCAAATAAAACAGATTATACGCATTACAACAAATTCAATTGCTACAAATTATTTTCAGGCATACCCAATCCATGCGAGTCAGAAGGTTAAAAAAAATTCGCGCGGTACTGCAGAGATTAGTTTTGAATTGATTCCATCCATGGAGTTACTGAGGCTGTTTCGTTCGTATGGATCAGAAATTATAGATATACGCCCCATGTGGATTAGTACTTATGTTCGTAAAACAAGTTTCCAATGAGCGCAAATCAAAAGACACCTCTAATCTTTCATTCTCCAAAATCAATCGGGAGTAAAACGAATCCTGAGATTTTACGAATCATGCTTCATCCTGAATTTACAAAAGTAGATTTTGGCTATCAAGCAACAGATCATTATATCAAAGGCGGTTGGATTCGAATTGATAGAAACTCATTCATTGAAGTTGTAAAAACATCTAAACGTTATCGCATGCTGCGGGCTGAAAATATTCCCATTGCTCCGGAGCAGCTGCATTTCGAATCAACGAAGGATTGGCGCTATTTCACACTTTACTTTGAACCTCTTCCGCTTGCTCCAACTGTTATTAATATCATTGAAGATGCATTTGGCAATGAAAATGATTTTAATTATTACCAGGTCAATCTGACCCCCAAAGGAGAGATGGAAGTGAGGGTTTAGTTAGAGCGTGATTCCATTTTGAATCCCTCTTTGCTAAGCGTAAATTCTTTGCATTTTGTTTATTCAACTAAAACTAGCTCACATTTTTTTTATACCGTATCAAGAATGCGGTTTATCTGTTTCACATTTGTAGAAACTAAATGAAAAATTATGAATGAATTGATGAAAACAGAGCTTGGATGGGAAGTTCATACAAAGCAAATAGAATTAGGCGGTCATATTTTAAAAGATCGAGTTGCACTGATGAGGTCAGACAACGATGAGATTCTTGGAATACGATCAAATAACTATCATCCGTTCACTAATCGGAATATGCAAGAGCTCGTTGACCGAATTTCTGATTTCGGCGGATTTAGATTTCAGGGTTATTCTGAATTTGGCGGTGGCCGAAAAATATTAGCATTTTTTCAAAACCAGGAAAGCAATTTAAAACTTTGCGGACAAGATGTAAAAGACTATCTGATTATTGGTAATAGTCACGACGCAAGCAGCAAATTATTTGTAGGTACCAGCAATTATATGTTCCGCTGTGAAAATCAATTTTCAGAAAAAATACGGACGTTTGAAAGAAGGCACGATAGATATGTATCAGCACACGACATTCCAATTGATCGCATCATCAGGTCTTATCAAATGGGTCGCCAAGCACTCTATGAACGAATGGCAATATTCCAGCAAGTGAAAGTCGATTATAGAACCATCCAAGACTTAAAGGCGAATTTATTTGCAACAGAAATTGAAATATTAGACACCAAGGAATTCATAAAAGTGAAAGAGACAAGTCGGAGTAAAAAATTTGATGAAGCATTGGCTCGCGAAATGTCAGAATTAGGAAACACACTATGGGGCTTGTTCAATCGCGTTACCAGATATACTTCTTCAGAAATTGGAAATTCCTTTGGCAATACATCGGGTGCGGCTGAAAAAATGAATCGCGCAGCGATGAAGTTTTGTATGGAACGGTTGGCGATGGCGCAGAACTAAATTCATTTATTTTACGCTCTTGTCATTGAACTTAATTTCTTAGATTTAATATCCTATGAAGAAGCGATTTCTTTCCAAATCTGATTATAAAGTAGCGCGCACGTGTCCTACTAAATTGTATTACCGTAAACTCAAATTTCCGACTACCATGGAAGGAAATGAGTTTATGGAAATGTTGGCTGAAGGTGGCTACATGGTGGGTAAATTGGCAACTCTGCTTTACCCTGGAGGAATTGATTTAAGCAATGAAGGAAGTCCGGAAAAATCTGCCTTGAAGACGGCAGAGTTAATTCGCTCCAATGAAAATATAATCATTTATGAAGCGAGTGCGTTGTTTGAAGATTTTTTAATTCGAATTGATATTCTGGAGAAGAAAGGAAATGTGATTAATTTGATTGAAGTCAAGGCAAAATCCTATGATGGTTCGTTGCAAGATCCAATGGCAGGTTTGGGAGATTATTTTGAAGATGTCGTGTATCAACATTTCGTTTTGAAAAATGCCTTTCCTGAATTTGAAGTCAAGCCTTTTTTATTCATGCCCGATAAAAGCAAAACCACTAATCTGGAAGGCTTGAATGGCATGTTTGAAATTGTTAAAAAACCAGGTTCCGCAGAAAGTAAGTTTGTTTCATACGATGTTCAATTTAATGGTAATGTGGCGGATTTACTTCAGGACGATTTGATGACCTTGGTTGATGTTTCGGCAGCATCAAAAAATGCACTTAGTGGAATTGAAGAGATCGCTCGTTTTTTCAGTCGATCTATTAATCCGACCTTGTTAAAAGTTGAGCCGGATATTAATTCGGGTTGTTCAAAATGTGAATTTCATTCGCCCGATCCCAAAACAGATGGCTTTCGCGCGTGTTGGGGAAAATTGGCAGATGCGCCGCCTGATTTGTTGAGCATGTATCGTATGGGCAATGTCAATTCACATCACGAAGGAATTATTGATTCACTGATTCGAGAAGGCAAAGTGCGGTTAAAAGATTTTCCTTCAGAAATTTTGATTGCTGAAAATCGGAAAAATAAAAAGCCATATTACAACAATCGTCCACTGATGCATTTGACTTATAAAGAAGAGTGGATCAGCGATGAATTAAAAACAAATCTCCGTTGCTTGAAAGATACCATACATTTCATTGACTTTGAAACTTCGCGCATGGCGCTGCCATATCACAAAGACATGCGGCCTTATGAAAATGTTGCCTTTCAATGGAGTTGTCATACATTGAATAAGAGAACAGGTGAGCTCACACATCAGGAATGGATTAACACGGCTGAATCATTTCCGAATTTTGAATTTGCACTTTCTTTGATGCAAGCAACGAACGATGGGGGTGAAATCATGATCTGGTCACATCATGAAAACACGGTGTTGAGAGACATTCATTCTCAAATGGAAAAGTATGGTTTTCACAATGACGCACTTAAAAAATGGTTAGAGTATGTTGTCAAATTCGACGACGCTGACACCACTGAAATGACTGATATGTGTCGTTGGGCAGAGCTTGGTTACTTTCATCCATACACCAATGGAAGGACAAGCATCAAGGTAACCTTGCCGGCAGTACTCAGTTCTTTCACCAATCAAAAAATTCAAACCCTGCTCGAAAATTTTGAGCCAGGCATCAATTTATTTAAGAAAGAAAACAACATTGTTGTCTCACCCTACAAATTACTTCCGGCAGCATCTGAAATTGATCAATACGAAGTCGCTGAAGGAACCGCAGCGATGCGCGCCTATCAGGATATGTTGTATGGATTTGCAAAAAATGATCCAGCAAAAAAAGAAAGCATCAAACAAGCTTTGCTAAAATACTGCAAGCTAGATACGCTTGCAATGGTTGTCATTTATGAGCATTGGATGAGTTTGTAAAAAAATAGAATTATGATAAAACGAAAACTGAACAACAATCAACAGGATTTTGAAAATCTCCTAACCGAATTAAAAAGTGATGAAGGAACTGAATTAACTTTTGAAAGTGAGGTAACGCCTAAATCATTTCCGTGCATGGTGATTTACCATCATTCCGACGATGTTGATTTTGGGAGTGTTTATGATATTGCGTTTGTATATGCTTCGGATTTTGGGTAGTGTTGCCAGCAAATAATAGACAAAACAGAAACACTACCGGAGTCGTCTCGAATTAATCGGAAACACGTACTTAGGAAAAGTCCAAATTAGTTTGACGACGTACAACTTAACAACATTAGAAATAAAATTCTTACAAGAGTTTTTGCAGTTATTAATAGACAGGAGCCCTATGTAAACCTAAAAAAGTTCGCAGTGTAAATTTATTAGAATATGTTTGTTTTTTACGATAGAATGCGGGAACGGGGGGTATTAAAAAAGTTTTTGTCCTACTTGGTTGGTACTTTTAAGTTCAGTATATTTAATTCCGCCATGGACGCTATTAATACCATTTAACACAAACAATTATGAAAATAGAAGACCTTGACCAATTTATACTTGAGCAACCAATCACGTACAAATCTGTTCGGTTGGATTTTGCAGATGGTTCTTTTAAAGTAGGTTTCTTTGAGAATGTTGTTGGCGACTTTGACGCTTTGCGGCAAAAAAATCATTGGAGGTTCATTGAAAACAACAACTCAGTTGCCTATCGAGAGAATAACAATAATCCAGTGTACACGACAATGATTAACGGAGACAATGTTAACAAATTGACCGTATTGTAAAACAAATTTGAGGTCAAGTAAAAAACCAATATTGATTTAGTTGTAAGCAGAAAGATAAACCCTAGCATTCAAATCTAGTCAACCATCACTACTGTCGCAGTAAATTTCATATAAGAAGGTCTTCGTTGCAGACTGAATAAGACGTTACCTAATAAAACAATTTTCAATGAATATAAGCGATTCGGAGTGATGTTAAGCGATTTTCATCGATTAGGAGCGGTCAAAAGCGATTTTAAATTGTGGTAAAAACGATCTGGTTCCGATGGGTACAAATTAAATCTTGCCGATCGCAAAAAAATAAAGCAAGCAAGAAGCTTTAAGAGTTGCTTCCATGAAATCTATTTCATTTTAAAATTACGGCAGTCCTTTAATTCTCCGATGCTCTCGAATATAATTATTCAGCAAACTTCTAATCTGATCTGCCGCCACCGGGTTAGCCGAATGCACATAATATTTTAAATCTGCTAAATCAAAGCCTGATTCATTTACCAACCATTTTGCACAAGCGTAACCGTCTTTAGCAACTTCTCCGGTAAATATATCTAAGCCCAGGTCGTTATCAAAGCTTATGAAATTAGGAAGCCCAAAAACCTCCACATGATCCACAAAATCGCGATAGCTTCGCAGAATCACAAAACGATAATTTTGCCAGTCTGGGTAAATCATGTCAGGTGTTCTGATGTCGTCTAGGAAAATGTTGAACATGATTGCTTATACTGAGTTGCGTTTATAAATTTAGCGTTTCTGAGATTGATCGTCAAACTAATTTGGACTTTTCTTTAGTGTGTTTCGGCATTATTCAGGGGATACTGATTTTGGAAGTGTTTATGATATTGCGTTTGTTTATGGTTCGGATTTTGGGTAATGCCAATCCAAAGAATCAGTCTATTTTTTGGGAGTATTATATAATTTCTCTGCATAAGTTTTCATTTCAATATCGTTCTGCAGTCCATCTACTGTCAAATAATTCCTAATGGCAGAAATAGTTGTTTCGCCAATAATGTAATCTCGGCTGATTTTCTTTAATAATACATTTACCGTGTCCTTGCCATCAAATTCAGCCGCTCCGGATATATCGTTATCAAATATTTTCGATAGTGGTTTTTGTCTGATACGGATTAAATTAAATCCAGCATTTATCAAATAATTTGATTTTGATTTATCCTTATCATATTTTTCTTTGTGCCAAAAAGATCCATCATATTCAATGACTAAATTAATTTCAGGAATGTAAATATCAACTCTGATTGTTTTATTATTAATTCTGAGCGCTTTGCCTTTCACATCAATAGACTTGAATATGGTTTTAAGCTCGAATAGCAATGTTAACTCATGTTTGGATTGAGGAGTTAATTTGCAAAATGGACAACCTTGATTTCTTTTAGATGCTCTGTGGACAATGGTTGCTTTCCATTCATGTTCTGAAAATCGTGAACATTTCCACCAAATTTTTTGATTAGATCCCCAAACAACTTTTTCTGGAGATATTCCTAGATTTTTATTTTGATCCCATTCTTTTTATCAGATCAGGGTGTGTCGTTGCCAAACAATTTGATTTCACAACTTTCAAATTTTGACACATTGGGCATCCGCTAGGTTTAATAGAAGCAGTTCGTTTATTAATTTGAGTCTTCCATTCATGATCATCTGCAACCTTACATTTCCACCAAACATTTTTATTAGAACCTGCGTTGATATTCGCTGGGTTTAAATGGACATTTTGTGTTGGATGCCATTCGGCGGCCAATTTTGGATGAGTTTTAATTAAGGCGTTTGATCTCACAGTTTTTCTGTTTGAACAAATTGGACAACCAGCTTTACTTCTATTATCAACAGAAGATTCCCATTCATGGTCATCTCCAAGTTCGCATTTCCACCAATATGATTTCTTTGCACGTGGAGCGATTTCACTAGGCTTAATGTCGCCATTTTTAAATGGATGCCATTGTTTTGCAATTTCAGGAAGTACTTTTTCCAAATTATTGGAATCATCAATTTTTAAATTAGCGCAAAAAGGACAGCCTACACCGGAAGATCTTGATTTAATTTGTGCTTTCCATACATGGTTGGGATCATTATCACATTTCCAATAGATTTTCTCGTGCGAACCAAAAGTAAAATCTGTAGGTTTTAAATCGCCATTTTTAGTCGGATGCCATTGTTTTGCCAAAATAGGATTTGTTTTTTGTAGGCAGTTTGACGGAACAACTTTCCGACCAGCACAAACCGGACAGCCTTTTCCGGAAACTCTATTAGCTACAGTTGAAATCCACTCGTGGCCTTCTCCTTTGTTGCATTTCCAAGATATTTTTTTGTCGCTACCTCTCGAAACATCTTGTGGTTTTAAGCCCCCATTATTAGTTGGATGCCATTCGAGACATAAATGAGGATGTGTTTCGTTTAATTTTGGTTTCAACAGGCGTTAGCGCTAGTAAAATATTAAATATGCAGTAAAATCTTCTCCATCTTCATTTGATGTTCTTGTATATCTTCATATACCCATTCAAGGCCCTGTACCCGACTCTTTTCTAGCATGTTGTCTTTACATACTTGCATCATAATCATAAACTTAATTGAAGCCACACTAACCTGTCTAATTTTTCCATTATCTAAATAATGGCTGAGCTTTGCATTTGGATCCCAACTATTTCCTGAACTATTTATTTCACTACCAATCATTGCATAATTACCTAAGCAGTTTATTTCATCTTGTGTGGGTCTACTTTCTTTTCCGTCTGCTTTTGCTTGAGGGTAAAAATGTTCCAAACTTCTTCGTGTTCTTGAAAAATAGAAATTTTCAAAAAGTTTTAATCCAAAATCACTGCAACCTAATGTATCGAAAAACACTTTTCTTATGAGACTATCTTCTTTAGTTTTTTCACCACGTAACTCATTAAAATACTTCTCCCACAATTTATAATCAAGATAATTAAACACGAACAATGGGATTCCATTAGATTTTATAGTTCCATCACTATAAATTTTATCAAAATCCAAACTAGGATTTTGCGGTGTAATAGTAAGCTTATTGTCAATTAGGATAGTGTTATCAAAGCTACCCGGATTTGGTGTATTGATTGAATTTAGCTTATTTGGATCTAAGTAAACATCTTTGAAATATTTATCTGCTAAATCATTTACAAATTGATAGTACTTGCCAATATAAGTGCCTTCGTTAAACAAATGCAACAAACAATAAAACAAGTAATTTTTCCTTTGTCTTGCGGTGAATGAGACTTCAAACATAGAAAGTAACTGTACCAATTTATGTTGAATTTCACTTTCTCCATCAAGATTTTTAAATATTCGTTTTTACCCTCTTTTTGCCAAAATTGCAACTTCCATGGGTTGCTCTCAATCGTGTCATTTTCAACAGAATGATGCACGATATAGTTATCCAGATAAAACTTAGCTTTCAACAAATGGAATCCAAACGTCTTCACAAATTCCTCATCAACCGGAATGTTTTCTTCTTTTAACTTATCAAATTCCCGAATCAGTTCTTTATCATCAAGTGTAAAATCTGACGCATTGAAATTTTGTTCTTTTATTCTAATGAGTTTTAAAACAATCAACAATAAATTGGAGAAATCTAAAATGGGTTGAAAACTGTCTAATTTCTCCTCATTAGCTTTTAAATTATCTGCAACTTTACCGTTAACAAGATCTATTATTGATTTTTTACCACTACTAGCATCTATTTTCGGCAAAGCATCAAAATTGGAAACAATAAAATCGCAATGTGTTTTACCAAAAACTGCTTCTTGCTTGTATCTCTGTTGGATGTAAACACTCATTTCACTGCAGTTTTCCCATAATTGGCTGAACTTTACCTTATCTTCCTCATTCAATTTCTCGATTAGGCGTGCTTTTATGATTTCGTGTTTTTCCAATTGCTCACCTCTGGAATTCATTATTTCAAAATAATGATTTAAGTCAACGTCCTTTGGCACATTGTAGTGGATGAGATGAACATTTTCCTGAAAATATTCTTTAAAACTTTCTCTATCCTTTTCCGGAACTATTTTATCTATTGCACTCAAGGCATAATGGTAACCGTTAATAATACCAGTATCTTTTTCATCAACATTAAAATCCGGGATACTCTTAATGGTTTCATTAGATCTTTTGCGTGCCCTGTATGTCAATTTATTCTGACTGGGAAGTTTAAGCGCAGAAAGCACAAGATTAATCGTGGTAAGCCGTTGTTGACCATCAATCACTTCGTATACCTGGTCGCCTTTATGATAAGAAACTAATGTGCCAATAAAATAAGTACTCTTGGAAATGACGTTTCTATTTTGGAGATAAGCATCATAAACATCTTGAATCAGCGCGGTAATTTCATCTTCTTCCCAAGCATAATTTCTTTGGTAAATAGGCACCTCATACGTGACTTTATTGCCATTATATACTTCGGTTATTGACTGTTCTTTGAGAGGTAATAGATTCTTTGCCATATTATTCTTCCATAAATTTATTTAATTTGAAATAGTGCAGATAGTTTTGATAAACTCCGTTTACCTCTTTATCCAAATCATCTAATTTTGCGACTATGCTGCGCATTGGTATCGGACTCAATTTGTCGGAAAGTGAGCTTAAAAGTGTAACTGGCGAATCTGCCTCTGTTATCATTTTATAAATGTTGCATGAATTTTTAGCGTCATTTCCCAAAATAAAATTTTGAGCAGACTGCCATCCGAGGTTATGATATTGAGCTCTAAGTGAGTATGCCCAAATGAAAGCATACATCACGAATTGCTTTTCCAACATTTCTTTGTCCATTTTTGAAGGTCGTTCGACAGGGCAGAATCGATCTACATAAAGCAAAACTGCCGTATCAAATAACAATCGCGTAATTCCATTACCAACACCATTTTTGTAGATTCTTAAGTCTAGTGTTTTAACAATCTCATTATCATTGATAAAATATCCCTCATACTTATTGTTATTCTGAATGTCTTTGAGAATTTCAAAATAATGTCTGGCATAATCAAAAAATGATTTGCCGGCAATAATGGGTGTGTCTATCTGAAAGGGTTTAAGATTCTGCATTCCTGAAACAAAAGGCATAGAAGACTGATTTACCATATCCGCATAGGCAGATGCACCTTTAAAGAATTGGGCATATGGATAGTTTCCGTTGCGGGTTAACCCTTTAAATTTATGAATGCTATGTTCATTTAGTTCCCATGCTCTGTTGCCTTTAATCCATTCTTTTAACCGATAGAGATAGTCACTAAATAGGAGCGATAGCTTTTTTTGGTCTAAATCTTCCCAATCTTTGACTATTTTCTCCGTTTGAGCAATCTCCAAATTGTTCATTTCTCGAAGATGATAAGCCTTTAATAAATCATGCGGATATAGCTTTTTACCGCGAGCATTTTGTGAATCAAAAAACTGGAATGCTTCTGATATGTCTTTCGTAATTACAACTATAAGTTCGCAATTGTTCTTGATGTAATTATTGAGTTCTAAGCTCTCCCTTTCATTTGAGATATTATGTATGCGTCTTTCGAGGGTTCTGAAGTTATTGGGAATATTTCTAGCGTTATGTGAATCATCGGTTAGTGACTGATTTAAGAAACTAATCTTAGTGCTGTTCTCAGAGTCAAGTGCCATAAGCAACAATGAAAAGGTAATAGTGCGCTGTTGGCCATCAACTATATTATAAACTGATTTTTTTGCATCGAAATGAAGAATGAGTGTTCCAACCCTGTAAGTTTCTTTATTTTGGTTTTTTGCTTCAATAATATCGTCAAAAAGTTGGATGGCATTTTTTGCAGTCCATTTGTAGGGGCGTTGATATGGGGGAATGACCAGATTAATATTGCCTATAGGTTTACCTTCCCCATCTTGGCTAATTTTATCGTCCAAGAGCAGGTCTCCTATGTTGGTAATTGCTAGTTGTAGTGCTGTAGTCATACGTTTTTAGTTAATCATCTTTTGCTGTTGCAACTTTCACTTCCCCGCTCATCAACTTCTGCAGCAAGGTGTCTCGCAATGCAGTGAGTGTGCCGATTTGGTTTTGGCTTGTTATTGATTTTTCGTTTATTGGTTTCAGTAGTTGCATTAAGTTTTCAAATGGTTGTTGTGTCGGTCCTTACGCTTGCCTGTAAATAGTTTATACCCGAAAGCTGTTAAGTTTATCCGCCCAAAATTGGCACGATTGGCGTAGGTACATTTTCGCTCATTCAAATATACCATTTTACAGTAATTATTGAATCTAGAACTAATTAAGCGTATCTGAGAATGAATTGCTGATATTTTTTTCATTACTGAAAGTAATCACAACGTCATCGATTGGCACGATAATATGCTAGCTTCGGAGTTAACTTGGCACTCTATACAAAATCCAAAGAAACCAAGTCTGCTCAGGAAAGGATAAAATGAAACAAGAAAATAATATTCTTATCAATATCATCGGAACTGGATATGACATTTGTGTTGGCGAGGTTTCTGCTCCGTTAGCTGAATTGTTTGTAAGAATAAGCAAGGAGAGAAAATTGTCACCGCATGCTTTTTTTTTGATGAAGAATTTTATAAAAAAAATCAAGTTAAAAAACCCATTAGTTTGCAGTGCAATCGAAGTGTCACGCCGGCCTCAATCTTATGTACATGTTTTCTGGTATTAGAACGTGATAGTTGCCATTCGGGTTTTTGCTACAAATGGTACTTATGAAACTTGAACGGTCTGTACCACAAAATTGACATTTGTATTTTAATTTTAAGTTGTCATATACTGCGTGGTATTTGCCGTTTGGATTTATTCTGCAAATTGAGTTCGTCAGAATTGAAATGCTAGAGCGACTTGTTCCACAAAATTGACAATAAAATTTTGGCATTTTTGATTTTGTTTGGTTATTAGTTAGTCATAGTTCATAACCTTACCCTCAAATCGTTCTAATAAGGGAACCACTTTCTTTTCTTACTTCTGTTTTACCTTTAGTCGTTGACACAAGAATTTCGCTACCGCTAAATTTTGCGCTGACAGCGTCTCCGTTGCCAATTTGTCTTATCAACGAACCGCTTTCCTTTCGCAACTCAACTTTGCCTTTTACTGTCGTAACCAAAATAAGTGAACCGTCATTGCTGATGTCTGCGTTAATGGCATCACCACTTCCTATTGTTCTGATGAGGGAACCATTGGCTTTGCGCAGCTCGACCTTTCCGTTGTTCATTTTTAAAATTGAACTTCTATGGTGAGTATCTTACTGACTATATTTTCTTGACGTACAGCCATACTCCAGATTCGTATATATCCTCTAGCGCAATCTTGTGCATAGCTATAGACACAATGATTCATGATTCTTGATTCTATAAATAAGTCTTCTCCGGTCTGCAGTTCTTCGAATACATAGTAATTCTCTTTTATTGACATTTCAATTTTTTTTGTTGACTTTGTTCTCCAAATCAGTTCTCGAAACGCATTTTTTGACAAGTTGCGATGCCAGTCCCCTATGCGCCTTTCCATAGAGGTTATAGTTTTTGCAGTTAATTTTTTTCGATCGGCATTCGAGAATATGTCATCCAAATAGTCAGCATACCGTCCAATAAACACCTGGTCTGCAATTTTTCCGCTGCCGAGTATTGCGTATGCAGATTTCCAAAAATCCAGATCTTTTAAAGCCTGATCGATGCGAAATGAAAGTGTGCGAGATGATTGAAAAAATATAAATATGTCATTCGTATTTCCTTTTATGGCAACTAGCTTGGCCATAAATATTGATCTTTTGACTACATCATCAGTTAACTGAAAATCGCAGCCAAGACTGAAAACAAGATGAAATGATTCAAGTTTTGAAATGGGTACTGGAAGGTTCTCAGATAAGCGAATATTTTTTCCTCTCAAAACAAACATCAATAGTTCAATTTCAGTTAAGGAGAGAAAAGGTAAACTATTTGTCAGAATATAAGGATTTTCATACTGGATAAAAATGTGTGCAAAAAAGAGATTCAATTTTTTATTGGTAACATCTGTTTCTAGAATTGATATTCCATCAATAATTGATCGGACTTGCATTCCCGCACATCGACTATAAACTAGTGCTACCGTGATCAAATAATCAGGACTTTCTATGGATTTGATTTTCTGAAATACTTTGCACTGAAAAAGTCGCTCGAAAAATTTGCAGCTTAATTCAAATTCATGTTGTGTTTGAGAATTGAAAAGTTCATTCGACTTAACGGTATCGAACAGTACATTAATAAACTCGCTGTAGAACTTGGAGAAATCATAGAAATGTTCATTGAAAAAAGAAAGCCATTGATGCAATCTCCCAATTTTAGTCGCCGATAAATTGTTTTGCAACTCTTCCGTTAATTGTGCGATTGGATACGGCATACTCTGTAATTCCTCTATTTCTGCGATTAATGCACTTGTTGCCGCTAGAAATCTTTCATCAGGTTTAAATAGGCAGTTTGTCATATGAGACAATAGTAGCCGGATTGAATGCCAAACTGTGTCGCTTAGAAAATAATTACTATTCTCAAGTTTGTCTGATGTCAACCTGGATATTTCACTCAACCTACATTATACTGACGATGTAAAAGCATTCAATTTTGAATTAATCTGAAAATATTCGCTCATTGAAAAGTTCAAATTGTCTGGTGATGTACATTATGTTCTTATTCCTTGGTTAAAAAACACATCATAACGTCATCGATTGGCACGATAATGTTCTAGCTTCGAAGTTATGGGTGGGCTATTCGCAAAATCCTACGACACCAAGTCTGCTGAGGAAAGGATAAAATGAAACAAGAAAACAATATTCTTATCAATATCATTGGAACTGGATATGACATTTGTGTTGGTGAGGTTTCTGCTTCATTAGATGAATTGTTTGAAAGAATAAGCAAGGAGAAAAAATTATCACTCCATGATTTTTTATTTGATGAAGAATTTTATAAAAGAAATCAAATCATGAAACCCGGTCATACCGGAGTCTATAAATCGTGGAAAGATTTTAATGATACAGCGGTTTTTCGTGGAGCAAATTTAACCGAAGCTGGTCAGCTTGAAGTTTGGATTAACAAAAAAAGGGTGCGCACCTATAAATTCCATGAGCTTTATGATAACGCAACTCTATTTCCAATATTTAATACGGAGGTGGAATTCTTGAATCAGCAAATGGGCTCAGGTACACATTTAGTTGTTGGATATAAAGAAAAAGGACATTTGGCAAAATATGTCATTAAATCAGACCAATTTATTCCCCATGAACTTAAGGTACACATTGTGGAATTTGCAGAAGCAAGCTTGGTTGTAAAATTATTTTACAAAATAACGTATTTCGGAATTGCGCTAAAAAGTATAAAGGAAAGTACTTTGATTACCGGCACGGTGGCAAAAATCATAAAATAATAGTCAGTTTCAATGACACCTTTGAGAGCTTTTTAAAACACAGGCTAAGAAACAATTTTTTACCACGACACATTTTGTCGCCATGACACTTTAAATTCGTTAAAAATAAAAAAGATGACAACATCAAAAATTATTGAACAAACCTTCATTCTATCTGAGCAAAATGAGCTCTGCAATTTGATTTCCAAAGGTTTTGGCGAAGAGATTAAAGATAAGAGTCTTGAAGCTCATATCGTTTATATAGACACCAAACCGAAGGAATTGATTTTGGCTTCCTATGGGTCAATTAACCGAAATCCAAAAAGAACAAACTTCATGACATTACTAAAGAGCATCGACTGTAGTGATTTTAATAAACTCTTATTGGTAGTTAGCACTTACACTTCGGATTATTCGTTGATTTCTTCGGACGCAAAATTGTCCTTGCCAACGTTAAATGTTCAAATAGACAAACTGCTAAAAGATTCTAATGGCTGGCTCGTGTATGCTTATCAATTAGAACAGTTATATACAATTGCAACCGGAGCGTCTAAAGAACAAGCGGTTGAGTTTAGAAGAAAAATTAACAAAAAATATCTCGACGCATATGAGGAAGCGAAATCCATAAATTTATTTAATACCGAACTGAACGAAGTTATTTTAAGTCGCATGAAACTCGATTATGTTGTGGAACCATCCTATTCAAAAACGTATAGACTCTTTCAGTATCTTAATTCAAATTAGCTTGTGAAGTATTATCTTCTTTAGTTGAACGATTTTTAACTAATCAGCATAGCGACATGTTTTGGCGCATACAACATTGATGTTTGTGTGGAGTTAGGAAATGATCTCATACTTGACAATAAAACCTGAAAGCGAATTTGTAGATTTAGAAAACCATCATCAAAAAATTGAAATTAATTTAATACCTAAAATATGGCCTTATTCAGAGCAACAGTAAAAACAAATGTGCATAACAACAATGTACAAATTCCAAAAGGAACGAGTGTTGAATTTATTTCAAATCATGGTTCGCCGCTGAGTTCAAATGGCGGTAAGGATGTCATCGATGCCTTTCAAAGGCAATACGGAGTTGATATAAAAAAAGCATGCATTGTCGCTTCGGCATTCATTGAGATTACTAAGCTGAGTAAATAATGAAATTTACAGCCCTTGATTTTGAAACCGCCACCGGTTACCGAACAAGCATTTGCCAAATTGGTTTAGTGCATTATGAAAATGGATTAGTTGTTGATGAAATTAATTTACTGATACAACCACCGGACAATTATTACTGGGAAAAATTCATCGACGTTCATGGTATTACACCAGAGCAAACTGAAAATGCGCCCAACTTTGGAGAAGTCTGGAATCAAATTAAACCATACATCGAAAATCAAAATTTGGTAGCGCATAATGGATTTGGATTTGATTTTCAATGTTTGTCAAAATCGTTGGAACATTTTCAGCTTCCAATACCAAAATATATAGGTCATTGTACCTATAAAATTTATGGAGCTAATTTGGCTTCGCTTTGCAGAAAGTACAAAATCGAATTGAATCATCATGATGCGCTGAGCGATGCCAGGGCTTGTGGTGAATTGTTTTTAATGCATTTAAATCAAAAGTAAAAATGGAAGACCAAGAATTGTTAGATATCCCCAAATTGAAGTGGTTACCGTGGATAGGGAAAAATTATATAAATCAAAATTTAAAGACATTAATCGTTGGTGAAAGTCATTATGGAGTAGATAATGAAGAGCGATTAAGTGAGTTAGATAGTATTGAAACAACCAGAGAGTGTATTATTGATATGGGAGTCGAGAACAACGCTTACGGTGTAAAATTTTATCAGAACATTCATTCTCTTTTGGTTGGAAAAAAGCAATTCGATACGGAAGAATTCTGGTCACGAGTTTCATTAGTAAATTTTATTCAAAAGACGATGAAAACAAGTGGTACTCGACCGGAATATTTAGATTTTCATAATTCGGCAGGCACTATCTTCAAACTTTTGACGAAGCTAGATCCAGATTATTGTCTTATGTGCGGAGTTAGCTCCATAAACGCATTAAGGAATACCATAAATGAATCACAATTTAAAGAAATTGACTTTCAGCAATACGAAAAAATTGGAAGCATTTACCCTAGAATAATGACCATTCAATCAGAAGGTGGTAAAATTATTAAGCTCATATTTATTCAACATCCTAGTCATCACTTTAGTTACAATAATTGGGGAGATTTTCTACGGCAACATGAATCAAACTTTATAAGACAATTCAATAATTTGTAAAAATATGTCAAAACGAGCCTACATATCGCGTTACCTGCTAATAGTTAAAAAACTAAAAGCAAAACCTTATTCCAGTTTTAAAGAGCTACACGAATATCTTGAAAGTCAGTTTGAGTATCTGCAAATGCAAGATGAAAATTTGAATATTTCATTTTCTGTGCGAACTTTTCAACGTGATAAAATTGAAATCAGAAATATGTTTGGAATCGATATTGACTATTCGCGAGAAGTCAATGGATATTTCATTGTGGATACTGATTCAGAAAACATGAATTTTCAGCGGATGATGGAATCGTTTGATATTTTTAATTCGTTAAATATTGGGCAAGAACAAATAGGTTTTATTCAACTTGAAAAAAGAAGGCCTCAAGGCACGGAACATATTTTTGGATTACTTCACGCAATCAAAAATCATGTGCTTGTAAAATTCACTTATCAAAAATTTTGGGAAGATGTTGCCACATTAAGGTCGGCTGAACCGCTTGCGCTCAAAGAGTTTAGGAACAGATGGTATTTAGTTGCAAAGGATAATAAGGACAACCATTTAAAAACTTTTGCACTTGATCGGTTATCGAATCTCGATATCACGACCAAAAAATTCAAATTTCCGAAAGACTTTGTTGTTGAAGAAAAATTCAAATACTCATTTGGCATTATTACACCTTCTGAAGAAGATCCGCAGGAAATAATTTTGTCCTTTAATTCAGACCAGGGAAAATATGTCAAGTCATTACCACTTCATGAAACTCAAGAAGTGATGATTGATACCCCAGAAGAGCTCAGAATAAAATTGAAACTTTTTGTAACGCATGATTTGATGATGGAGTTGCTTTCTTTTGGTGATAATTTGAAAGTACTAAAACCAAAATCGTTGGTGAATCAAATTAAAATGGAACATCAAAACGCGTATAAAAAATATTTGTAAATCAGAGTTGATTAGAAAAATGATGGAATCCAACGCGCATATTAGATCTGTAATTGAGGACGCCAGAAAACTTGCTGTTGACAAAGAGAAATTCAATTATTTGTTTGAGGACATGGATTCTTTTTTTGAAGAAGAGTTTCAAATGAGAATTTGTGAATGGTTTACGTTCTTTAATCAAAACCATAAGAATATTCCTGGTATTTATTGGATATTTCACTCAACCTGACCCCACTTTTTCACTCTAAATTGACCCCTCATTTCTAAGTTGCTTTTTTGCGGTCATTTTTCTGTTTTAGTGGTTATCAAATTTAGTTAATTTACTTCTCGTTTACGAGATCTTCTTTAGTTGTCTTTTCTTACCATAGATTCTCCTTTTAGTTCGGGCGATGCGCGTCGTGAACGATTCTGTCAAGAATCGCATCGGCAATAGTTTGTTCGCCGATTGCTTCGTGCCATTTGTTTACTGGTAGTTGCGAGGTCAGTAGCGTGGAGGCCTTGGCGTGGCGGTCTTCGATAATTTCCATTAAGGATGCGCGGCTTTGTGCGTCGAGGGGCTGGATTCCAAAGTCATCAATAATGAGCAGATCTTGCTTTTCTATTTTAGCAAGTTCCTTTAAGTATGACCCGTCAGTTTTTGCCATTTTCAGTTTTGCAAAAGTTTAGTGCTGTGTTGATACAAGACTTTATATCCTTGCGAACACGCTTCGTGACCGACTGCTGATGCAAGAAAACTTTTTTTTCCGATTCCTGTGCTGCCTGTAATAATCAGATTTTCTTTTTTCTTAATGAACTCACAATTTGCAACGCGCATGACTTGATTTTTGTTGAACCGATTGTCTTCAAAAGTGAGTTGCTCAATGGATGCCTTGTAGCGGAACTTTGCGTTGGAGATTGTGCGGCTAAGCTTTCGGTTATAGCGTTCATCCCATTCTGAGTCTACTAAAAATGACACCAGCTCATCGGGTGTTAGCTTTTCGTTTTTGTCTGTTTCAATATTTGTACGCAACGCTTTGAGCATGCCGTACAAATGCATTTATCTTAATTTTCTAATGATGATTCATTCATGATATTTGTTTTTAATTGTTACTACTGATAATAATCTTCTCGCGGATATTCTCGTGCGAAGTGAACGGAAGTTCTTCTTGTGTATCATCTTCATCATACTGATCAAGGCCCCGCTGAAGAATAGTTTCTATGATATTGTAATGGTAAAGACCATAACTATGTGCGCGGTTACAAGCGCGGATAAGTCTTTGTTTACCGACCCGTTTTGCATAGTTTAAAATTCCACGACAGGTTCGTAAGCTTGTTCGGGATGAATTTTTTCAAGAGACCTTGTGCAATATAGAACTCAACATCTCGGGGATATTTCACGCGCTTGTTTTAAAAAATAATCCGGTGACCAATCACTCACAAATTGATGTTGCGAGGCCATGTGGGCGGGATCTGTTGTGTAATTGTGCGGGGACTTTTACGCGAGGATGAGAGGCAATGAGTTCATGACGGTGATAGATTTCTACAAAGATTTTGAGAGTAACAATCGTACCTTTTACCAATGTAAGAATAAGGAACACTGTAATAATGTCTATCAGGTCAAGGTGCACGTGACCGTTTTTCATCACGGTTAAATCCAATTGCTTGCGCATCTCAAAACGCTTTTCTGGTAGCGGCTCCAGTGCAGGCTTTTCCATTTCTTCGAACTGTTGCAAACGTGGTATGCCCTGCCTTTAAATGAACGTGCGTTGTGATCATAGAGAAAAGGATAAATGGCTTTGTTGATCGATGAAACAGAGGTGTACTTGTCTTGACTGAGTCGATGTAAAAATTCAGGTGTAAACAATTTTCACACTGCTCCTTCAACCAATGCTTTGTCCTTTGGTTTATATGCTCGTGCAGGAACAACAGCCATTGAATAATGATCTGCAAAACGTTCAAAGTTGGTATTGATTGTGGGTTCATACTTGCTACTTTTTATCACTGCCGATTTGAGGTTGTCAGGAACAATTGCCCTGGGCGAACCACCGAAAAATGAGCGCGTTTTCACAACAGCTTATAAAGTCTTCAACAGTTTGTGATTCTACTGCTTCAACATAAGTGTATTGACTTGCTCCAAGCACAGCTACAAAAACTTCAAGCATTATTATTTCAGCTGTTTGCGGATCTACGATGCTCAATTTCTCTCCAGTAAAATCAACATACATTTTATCTCCTGCTTTATGATCCATGTGCATGGAAGGAGTAACTCGTCTTCGATAAGCTTTGAATAAATTATTAAAGTGTGTGGCTTTGTAACCATCAGGATTTTTATTAAAATATTCTTCCCACATCATATGAATGGTAACACCACGCTGCCGCAACTTCTTTTCAGCGTATGGAAAAAACGCGTACAGTGTTTTAGTTTCTCAGGTTGATCAACTGTTTTTCAGGATGAAAAAGTCTGTCCACTTCATGGTCACTCATTTTTGATAACTCATCCCATGTTATTTTTAGTGATCTGAAAATTTCAATGTATGCCTTGGCTGTATTCTTTGATATTCCAAGCGTTTCGCCTATTGATCTCTTGCCAGTGCCCTGACAATGAAGCTTGATGATTTGTTTTAATTTGCTCATACTTATTGTTTTGTTTGCCATGTTTGAGTAGATTTAGCTTTGGATTCTTTTTATCCAAAACCTAAAGAAACAGGGTTCTAAAACAGTATGACCGGCGACTTAATTTTGAGGGGTCAATTTACACTGAAAAAGTGGGGTCAGTTTCGAGTGAAAAGGTGGGGTCAGTTTGGAGTGAAAAAAGGGGGTCAGTTTCAGTGAAATTTCCAGCTTATCAAACTTCAGCTTGTTATAATGTAACAGAACATGAGATTGTAGTAATAGACATGGTTAGTACAGATGACTTGAATGAAGAAGTTGTACAAGCTTATTTTTCAAATGATCAATTGTACTTAACAACATCCGACGCTGCAATTCTTGAACTGCACGATTTAACCGGAAGATTGATTATGACCTGGACCTTGGACGCCGGACAAAATGTAATTCCGTTTGCTGAAATTCCTGCGCAGGTTTTGATTCTATCCGTTATCAATGGTGATCAGATTGTTTCTAAAAAAATAGTAAAAGCTTAGTTTAGTAGTTAAGTTAGAATGCCCAATCTCAAAAGAATTTTTGGGGTTGGGTGTTTTTACTAGTTTTGGGTTGGATGTATTTCTTTGAACTACTGAAATTGATGAACCAGGCCTTTGACTTTGTTTATGATAGTGGAAACTGTCTTTGAGTAGTCATAGATTCGATCTTCTGGCTAAATTTATTTAGGTTCGAATCCATGAGTTTGATAGTAAACGTCTTTCCATAATTTTTGTAATGCAGGCAGATCTTTGCGTTTCTCAACTTCAGTATATATTATTTGCTTATGTTCTTTTGTAAGGTTGTTATTCCATAAAACATTGCTGCCATATTTAGCAATACCTTTAATATCATTATTTTCAATTGCATGTTTAAAACTCCACCATTCTTGCGGATAGCTACTGCGATCTTTTCTTGCTCTTTTAGTCAAGAAAATCGCAATCCAAATTGATATACCAGCTGATAATAAAAAGTAGACTATTATTGAAGTAATTGTATTCATTTAGAATTTACAGATTTTAATCTCAGACAAGGCGCATTTGGTTTAGTTGCTGTTATGAGTAGTTTGATTTTCCTCACAAGCTTTTTAATTCCGTTTGCCTTTAAAGTCCAGTTCTTTTTCTTTCCCTTCTAGCGTAAAATATGATGAATTTATATAGACACTGTCACCTACAAATTTCACGTATCCAGAGCCACAACCATCAATACATTCAGATTCACTTGAAGTGTAAACATGATCATCCAATAATTTCTTTTCTACTGAAAAACATCGGCACCAGTGTGCTGTAATCAAACTCGAGAACGTGAAATTTCTTTGAATAAGTTACCTCCCACTCCTGCTGGTAGGTTGTGTCTGTTGAGTAAGTGGTTGTGCCCGAATCAATCACGGTGTACCTTTCAGTACCCAGGTAATTCCCTTCGTAGCGATTGTCTTTTTTTTACGGCAAGATAACATTGCGATTGAGCATATTAGGCTCAACACAAATACATATTGACTTCGGTTTGATAGTTTCATAGCGACCTTTTAGTTACTTCTAAATCCAGCTAAATTCAGTTAGCCCTGCATCATCGAAGTTAAAGAAATTAAAATCAAACATGCGTGTCACGGCAATTTTCTTGCTGATCTTTATTCGGGCATGACTGTTTCATACAAGTGATGGATAAAACCAGGAAGAGTATTCCAAAAGATCCGCTTTCCGTACTTGCCAAAAAACAAAACCGCCCATCACGAATGACGAGCGGTTTTGAACAGATTTACTACTTATGAAAAATTGGAGGCTTCTAAAAAATTATTGTTTGATTGTGCAGTCGCTTATGGTGGATTCGAGCATTTCTGTTTTTAGTGCAGTGATTTCTTCAAATTCAGTTTGATCTAAAATGGCCCAGGTATAAAGTGTCTCGCATAAAGGTTTTGTATACAGGATTCGACCATATCCTAAACGGTCTTTTAAAAAGACTTCAGTCGCAAAAGTCATTGGGCAATGTCCTCTGATCTCATTCAAATCATAACAAAGAATACCTTTTAGGCGACCGTTCACCAAAAAAGAAGGGATGAAATTCTTCCTTTTGGTAGTAGAACATGATCTAAATTTTGCTGAGCAATTTCTTCTTTAAAATTTCCATCAACATAATGAAGAATTCGCAAATTTACTTTTTCAGGAGCCGTTTTATAGCCAATGAAAAGTTCTGAGTAGTAGGAATCGATTGCTTCTTCTTCTGAGCCTTCTTGTTCTAAACGCCAGTTTTAAATTGATCCATTTTACCATCGTGCATGGTCACTACCGCTGAAAGAATTTCGCCATTGTTATACCAGGGAGTGTATGTTTGTAGACAACGATCACCCGGAATTTCAAGGCCGCACGCTAATTCAGAATAGAAACTCGAATCAATTCGCTCTTCCGGAATTACGGCAACAATTCCCATTTTGTAAATGCCTTTTGAGGTGAAAGGTAAAAACTGAAAGTGAAAATCTCTTGCATCCAGATCTTTTAAATAGGCCGGTGATTCAGTTCCGGTGACCCAGTTCATAAATTTTTCTTCGGCAAAAATAAGTTCTTGTGTAGTCGCGGTGCGTGATTGTACGTAGGCGTTATTTTTTCCTAAACCAAAAACCGCTTTGCAGCTATTTAAGGTCGGATTTATCATTCGTTTGCTGTCAATAATTTCTGCAGCGGTACTGTAATTGGAAACTAGTATCGATTGAATAATTAGAATTCCCGTAATCAATTTTTTCATAAGGCATTATCTGTTTGTTTATGCTAAGTACTGGATTCATTCTCACGAGGCAGTGGCAGAGTTTCCCATCGGGCTTTAGCACTTTTCGTTCGTGTCGATTGATTCTTTTATTGTTTTCAGATCTGAAGAGATCATATTTTTCTTAAAAACTTTTATTAGTTAAATTGTTTTTTGTTTGTTTGCCCAGGAAAGAGCTTCTGAATAATTATGGAAGACTTTGGGTGAATCTGTTTCTGTTATTTCGTCGTTTTCTTTTAAACTGGAAACAGCACACGAATTATTGCAGACTACCGCTACACGCATAAATTCCTTCATGTGATCGACTTTTTTGCAAATTCGGCACCAGTCTGCTTCTTTGCCAAAATCTTTGTTGTTACTGATGATACAATTTTTTACCGTTTCACCGGTGTTGATTTTTGAAACAGCGCGCAACTCCCGCATGAGCTGTGTTGAAAAGTGTGCTTCTTGTTCCAGAGCAATATGTACCAAATCAGACTTTAAAAAGTCTACCGTAATGTTATTTTCGTTGATCGTAATCATATTTTCATTTTTAGGCGTGAAAGAGTCGTCTTAAATCTTATGATACAAAGGTGCGCCTGGTTGCTGGTCATTTTTCATGGTTTTTTCCAATCGGGTAGTATCAAAGTTCCGATCGGTGCTTTTAAGCGAACGAACTAAAATTGATGACCAATGTGGGTCTGGTATAATCGATTAAAGATTCTCAACGCGTCTATATTTTTTATCTTAAGCAGGGTGCGAACATTAAGTCTTTTCGTTTGTTACTGTTGAGTATTTATAATTGCCGCTCCATGTTATCGCACAAAGTTTCAATATTCTGGTTTCGCCGTGATTTGCGGTTGAATGATAATGTGGGATTAATGGCTGCTTTAAAATCCGGATTGCCTGTTGTTCCGATTTTTATTTTTGATTCAGAAATTTTAGAGGGTCTTCCAAAAGACGATGCCCGCGTCACCTTTATCCATGATCAGCTTAATAAAATAAATCAGGAGTTGAAATCAGTTAATGCCAATTTGCTGGTATTGCATGGAAATCCTGAAGAGGTTTGGAAAGGACTTGTAAACGAATTTGAAATTAAAGCTGTCTATTTTAATCACGATTACGAGCCGTACGCTATACATCGTGATAAAACCATCTCTGAATATCTCACAAAAAATGGCACAAAGGTTTATTCATTTAAAGATCACGTTTTTTTTGAAAAAGATGAGATCACAAAAGCAGATGGCTTGCCTTATACCGTATACACCGCTTATAAGAATAAGTGGTTAGAGAAGTTTAAATTGCTTCCTGAGTACGAACCAGAAGATGAAAAAAAATTGCGTGAAAATTATTTGAAGTTATCTCACGCCTTTCCCACGCTTGAAAAAATTGGATTTAAACGAAGTTCAATTGTGATTCCAGATTTTCGTTCAGCCAAAGTCAAGAATTATGGTTTGGTGAGAGATTTTCCGGCCATGAATGAAACGACCTTTGCAGGACATCATTTGCGCTTTGGAACGATCAGTGTGCGCAGCTTAGTTTATTTTGCTTCACAAAAAGATCAGACTTTTTTATCTGAAATTATCTGGCGTGATTTTTTTAGTCAGATATTATTTCACTTTCCGTATGTGGTTCAAAACAGTTTTAAAAAACAATACGATTACATTCAATGGGAAAATGATGCAGATCTTTTTGACAAATGGTGTCAGGGAAAAACAGGATATCCGATCGTAGACGCGGGCATGAACCAATTGAATCAAACGGGCTTTATGCACAACCGTGTACGCATGATTGTTGCCAGTTTTTTAGTAAAACATTTGTTGATTGACTGGCGATGGGGTGAAGCTTATTTTGCAGAAAAATTATTAGACTTTGATTTAGCATCGAACAATGGAAACTGGCAATGGGCTGCTGGCTGTGGCTGTGATGCGGCCCCTTATTTCAGAGTATTCAGTCCGGCTTTACAACAAGAACGTTTTGATCCAAAAGGAGATTATTTAAAACAATGGATTCCTGATTTTGATCCAAAAAATTATTTAGAGCCGATTGTCGAACATAAGTTTGCACGAGATCGCTCCATTAAGCGATTCAAGGAAGGCATTGAATCTGGAAAAGGTTAGTGCTGTGTTCAAAATGCTGTTATCGCAACGTTAAAACTAACCACACGATGATTGCTTCACCTATCTTTAACACATGGAAAAAATTCTGATTACCGGCGCCAGCGGATTAATAGGAAAAAAATTAACTGACCTCTTATCTGAAAAAGGCTACGAGGTCATTCATCTGGTTAGAAAAACTCCAACGAATTCGAAGGTGAAATTTCATTTGTGGAATCCGGATAAAAATGAATTGGATGAATCCGCTTTTGAAAATATAGATCACATCGTTCATCTGGCTGGAGAAAATATCAGCAACAAACGTTGGTCAGAAAATCAAAAAAAAATACTGCGTGATAGTCGCATTGCAACCGCCAATTTGTTGTTTGAAAAATCGCGGAACGCAAAGGTCAAAACATTTGTTTCAGCTTCTGGAATCAGCCTTTACGGCACAGCAACCACCGAAAATATTTACGATGAAGAATCAAAACCAACTGCTGATTTTTTAGCTCAACTTACCGTTGATTGGGAAAAGGCAGCAGATCAATTTTCGAATAGAGGAGCGCGTGTTGTAAAAATCAGAACATCGGTTGTCCTGTCAAAAAAGGGTGGAGCTTTGGAAAAAATGCTAAAACCAATTCGAATGGGATTTGGTTCTCCACTGGGAAGTGGCAAACAATATTTTCCGTGGATTCATTTGGATGATCTTTGTCAGATTTATATAAATGCAGTACAAGATAAAAATCTCTCAGGAGCCTATAATGCTGTTGCCCCAGAACATTGCACCAATCGCGAACTCACTTTAGCAATCGCAAAAAATCTGGGTAAAAGAATCTGGATGCCGGCGGTTCCAGCATTTGTAATAAAATTACTTTTTGGAGAGATGGGAAATCTGATCTTAAAAGGAAGCAGAATTTCATCCGAAAAAATTTTGAAGACCGGTTTTCAGTTTCAGTATCAAACTTTGGACGCTGCTTTGAAGGATTGTTTGAAGTAAACTGTCATCCTGAACTTGTTTCAGGATCTGCCAGTAGTAACGTTCGACCGCCGTGACAAAGCCATTCCTCTAGACTCTAATTCTTCACAACCCTTCAAAATGAACCTTTACTTTTCAATTTTGTATATTCGTTTGCTATGAAACAGTCTCTTCTTTTTATTTCATTGATAACACTATTGAGTTTTGGATTTTCGCAGAATCAATTAGTGAGCTATTTTAATTCCTATTCTGAAGTTCATGGCGGCATGGAGGACAGTGGAATTTCCAGAAGTGAATCTTATTTTTTAAGGTGAATGCAAAATTACGCTGCTGGATATTTACGTCTATGACAAACAACTCGTTTTAAAAAAAGGAGATACACTGGTAATTAATGTTGCCAAATTCACTCCATATAATGCGAATAAAATTGAACTAAGGAACGGTTCAAATATTATCACCGAAAAACCCGCTGAGGTTATATTTATGAAACGATTTGACGTGCGTCAAGTTGGTAGGATCTATTATGCAAATGTTAACCACACGTATGTTTGGGATAAAACATTAAAATATATGCACAAGAAAGAAACCTATGTTGTAAAAGCGAAAGAAGGATTTGATACCGGTAATACGGGTTATGCTCCGTAAGTGAATATCTTCTGATATTTTTTTGAAAATAGGAAATTGGACACCTAGAAATATTCAAGTTTGATTTGAATATTTCTAGGTGGAGTTAAATTTGGGCCAAGTGTTTTTTTATAAAAGTGTAAGGGTTGGTGACTGTAATTTTATCTTTGGTTTTATATTCTTTTTCAATATTGCAAATGATAAACGATTTGGGACTGTTCAAATCAGTAATGCTTTGATAGAATCCTTTTGATATGGCGGGATTTTTTGAGTTTTTTATTTCGATACATGCTTTGACAGAGTTTCCGTAAACCATCACCAGATCACATTCAGCGCCGGCATGAGTTCTGTAGTAATAAGTGTCCAGTCGTGTTGGCATGGCACTTTTTATTTGAGAGATAATATATCCTTCCCATGACATTCCTAGTGCTGGATGTGACAATAGATTTTTTTCAGAATCGATTCTAAGAAGACGGTGCAAAATTCCAGTATCGGTAATATAAATTTTAGGTGATTTGACAAGGCGTTTTCCGACGTTTGAAAAGAACGGCGGCAATCTGTAAATCAGAAAGGCTCCCTCCAGATAGTCCAGATAGCGCTTGACAGTTGTTCCCGTAACATTGCTGGATGCGCCAAGTTGTTCTACATTTATTATCGTACCATGGAGGTGCGCGAGCATGCCCCATATCTTGCGCATAACAATGGGTGAAAATCGGATATCAAACAGAAGTGGAAGGTCACGTTCAATATATGTGGTGATGAATGAATCGATCCAGGCAATGGCCAATTCGTTGCTACGTAAGGTAAGTGCTTTTGGAAACCCACCTCTGAACCAATGTTTTTGAATTGAAATGGTATCTGGTAATTCATGTAGTCCAATTGGATTCAGATGAAAATAGTAGACGCGCCCAGCCAGACTTTCGGACGCACCCTTTAATAAATCGGGCGAGGCAGAGCCGGTAATAATGAAGCGTGCGGGTTTTCTATTTTCATCCACCAAAGCACGAAGTAAAGGAAACAGTTGAGGTAGTCTTTGAACTTCGTCAATGAGCACGCATTCATTTTGGTAAGTGCTTAAAAAACTCTCAGCATCTTTTTGTAGTATTTGAAAATCACTGTCTTTTTCAAGATCCAAATAGAATGTATTTTTTTTGATGGATGCAGTAAGTGTTTTGGCTAAAGTTGTTTTGCCAACCTGACGAGGTCCAAGTAATACGATTACCGGAAACTCTTTCAAGTACTTTCGCATCAGTTTTTCTATCTGTCTGTATATCATCAAACAAATATACAAACATCCTAGAAATATTCAAATTTGATTTGAATATTTCTAGGTAGGTAAAAATGATATTTTTTCTGAAAATATCTTATTCCCCAATAATCTGAATGGTTCCTTGGCCTTGAAAAGGTGTTCCATTTTCAGCCGCGCCTTCGTAGGTATAGAAGTAAACTCCATTTGTACACGGTGATCCGTTTTTGTCTTTTCCATCCCAGGCGTCTGCAATATCATCCATTTCAAACATCATAATTCCCCAGCGGTCAACAATCACACATTCAAAGGACGCAACTGCATCGGCTTTATAATTGAACGAAAACAAATCATTCACACCATCACCATCCGGAGTGAAAATATTAAGCGGGATAAAAACAAGTGGATCATAAACAATCACGGGTTTGCACAAGGTATCTGAACAACCATTTTTATTCAATGCAACTAAACACACGTTGTATGTTCCACCAACATAATAACTGGTATCAAAAGTTTCTGCAACATCGTGACTGATTTGCCAAGGCAGTGCATGTATCCAAAATTCCAGAAGAAAGTGGTATCTGCATTTGGATCATTTGGATTTGCATAATAGAGTGATTGATTGACAAAGTTGACATTGACTACTGCAGTTCCTTCATAATTACTGGTGAATTGAGGAGACGTCATTTCAAAATCTGCAACTGGATTCAATGAATCAACAGTTACAATTTGAACTAAAGTGCATCCGTTGTCATCCGTCATGGTCATCTGATAATTACCTGGATTTAATCCACCCCAGGTTGTATTATTGGATGTTTGTCCTGTTTGCATGTTCATCCATTCATATTCGTAATCAGGAACTCCACCGGCACCGGCCGCATATACCACGCCGTTTCCTGACTGGTATGAAAACAATCTGCAATAGGCGGGTTCGTATCCAATTTCTGTAAAAACCAATGCAGGCGGATAAGCAATTGTAAAATCAAAAATGCGTGAACAACCATTTTCGTCATTGATAGTAACAGTGTAAGTTCCTTCATACAATCCGGCAGAGAATAAATTTCCGATGCCATTACCTCCCTGTGGTTTTGGTGCCCAGATATAAGATATATCCTGATAATCTCCTGTATGATTAAAGACAGTATCAATGAATGCAAAACCGGTTGAATCACCATAGCAAGCTGGTTGTGTCAACTGTAAATTAATATCAAGTTGACCGGGTTGCTCGAGAAAAATAGAATCTTCTACAGAACATCCCATGTTGTCTGTAATCGATGCGTAATACCAACCTGTACCCAATTGATTTAAGGTGTTTGAATTTGAAATATTGAGCGCAGCACCGCCGTGTGAATCAGAAATTACAAAAATATTTCCACCATTTCCACCAGAGGAATTTAGGGTTACTGAACCATCCGAAAGTTGATAACAGTTTGGTTCGTGTGATATGAAATCAAGTGTGATTTCTGAAGGTTCATTAATAGTAAATACTTGTGACCAAGCGCATCCTTCATCATCAGAAACAGTCACTACCCAATTGCCACCGGGCAAGTTTGTCTGACTGTCGCCACCGCCAACCCCAACAGAAGTCTGATCAAAGAGTCCGGAGGTATTTGTCCAGGTAATGGTGTATGGCGCAGATAAACCACCGCTTATATTTGAAATAGCCGCGGCACCGTTGTTGTCACCAAAACAAGTTACGTCCTGCAAGCTTGCAGGCAGCCATGTTGCAAAAACAGGATTGCTTCCAAGTCCTACAAAAACAATTGTATCAATTGCACATCCATTTGCATCTTCTACGTGAATGAAATAATTTATTCCACCGGCCAATCCATTAAATAAATTGCTGGTTTGTGGTCCGACAACAGTTGCTCCATTTGTAAGTGTATAGCTCCACCCAGGGTCGTCCGGAAAAATTTCTATTTCACCCGGCAAACCCGGTTGACCCGGACAATTGGCCGCATTTACCACATCAATATCTGTGAGATCAATCACACCAATTTCAATTTTTACAGAATCAATCGTAGAAGCACAATCATCTGTAGCCGTTAAATAATACCAGGTTAAAACATCAGGTGAAACGGTAATATCATTTGTTGCAGGTGCCGCTGGTGACCAACTGTAGGTGACCGGACCAAAATTATCCGTTACTGTAGCAACTATATTCACGTTGTCATCAGGACAAGCCGTGAAGGTATTTTGATTAAAGTCGATGGTTGGTGCGCTGTCGATCACATCAATATTTACAGTGTCTGATTTTAATTGACCGCAGGCATCTAAGAATGTTACAATGTATTGCGTATCTGTTGCTGGTGTTGCAATTGGATTTGGAATATTGGTTGCGCTCAAACCAGTTGCAGGTGTCCAGTTGTAATTGCTTCCATTTAAAATGTAAGGAGATAATTCAAGTGATTCTCCCGGACAAATTTCAAACGTATAGGTTACCGGAAAAATATTTTCAGAAAGACAAACTGTTTGCGTATTTACCGCGCCGCCGGTTGATCCCGTGAATCCCCAGTAAACCATATTGTCACCACTGAAAATGGTGTTGACAATATCGTTTTGAATTCCAACGCGCCAAACACAGTCAAAATAAACATTCAAAGAATCTGTCGCCGGATTCCATGTAATGCGAATATAGTGTTCAGTATTGTCTTCAATATTTGCTGCTGTGGAACTTGCCTGAACTGGTCCCGCTAAGTTGTCAGTAGAAGTATGTGTTCCTGAACCATTTTGCATGATCGCGACATGATCATTGACAATATCGCCGAAACCACCGTTGTAATAGGTGTCAAATTCAATTCCAAGTGAAGGTGAAAAACCGGTAAATCCAATTCCTCCTCCGCCTACACCTGCAGCAAAAGGTCCAACAGTTTGTAATCCAAAAACCATTCCGTCAGCTCCGGCATCGTTGTTGCCAAAGTTCATTTCAAAATTGATTTCAAAGGGTTGGTTCAGATCTAAAAGATCTGTATACCATACCGTACCAACTTGATTATTTAAGGCTGCGGTAATCTGATAACAATCACTACCAGTAGCAACGGCATTGCCATTAAGTTGATACGATGATTGAGAATAGGACTGATAAAAAAATCCTGAAAGAATGAATAGTCCAAAATATCTGATCATAATAAATACGTTTTAACTTGATTCTCAAAGTGGAACCAAAGTTAAAACGTATTAGCGGACTTATAAGTTGTACGGACCTTTATTTTTAATTAGCTTTTGAACGCTGTTCTGCTCTGGGAGATAGATTAAATAAATGCCACTCTCAAGATAACTGATGTCCACAGCGGTATTATTTTCAAGTTGACCGGTGTAAATTAGTTTACCATTTAAATCCATCAATTGAAATTGAACAAGTGTATCAGAATGAGTAACCACGTAAACAAATTCACTGGCAGGGTTTGGATAAACGCTGATTTTATTTTCTAAAACAGGTTCTTCAATGCCAATGGCGGTGTATGAGTTCGGCGCACTGAAGGTTGCAATCATTCGAATAAATCCACCAGTTCCATTGACGTATCTTCCAAAAGTTGTTGAGCTTTCAATTTCAGGCAATGTAACTTCATTTACGCCAAAGCCGCTTGCGTTTGAAAGCGTTACGGTTTCACCTGCAGAACTTAATTTAAAATTTGCATGTAGTCCTGCATCCAACGTATCTTCATCACACCAGATAATTAAATAACCATTTGCTGCGATTGATGTATCTGGAAATTGCCATTTGTTTGGATCTGCTAAATCATCTGAAAGATAATAGCCTGTCAAATCAATTGCTGAACCAGTGTTATTATATAGTTCAATCCAGTCTTCGTATTTTCCTTCTTCATCTGCAACCGTTCCATTATTTTTTGGCATCACTTCATTGATCACGACATCTGCATCTATCAGTAACGAATAAAATTCATGTTCTGCGCGCACGGGAGAAAAAATAGAAGCGTCATTGTTTTCAGCGTAGAAATAATATTGCAAATCAGCTGCCCCAACAAAAACACTTACACCAAATGTTCCATCTGCAGCTGCACCGTCATTGTGTGCGCCATCATCATACATTTGAGCTTTTTGAAAAACATCCCCCACAAATGTGCGATAACCTAAATAAGCATAATTTGCATTGGTGATTGAAGCTGTAAATGTAACAAGGCTGTTGGCTGGAACCACAACTGGATTTGTTGTCATCGCAGAAATTGTAGGCGCGGTTAAATTCCAATCTGTTTGAGACGTTAAATAAGTTTCACGACCTTCCAGAATTTCTGCAATTCCAAACGCACCTGTCATACCGGCAATCTGATTATCTACGTTAGAAGTAAACTGGGTGTAAGTATACCATGGGTTTGGTTCAGCCTGAACTTCTGCATCAATAATTGCTTGTAATTCTAAGGCACGTGTATGATACCAATCGTTTGAAATGTTTTCTTCAACAATAGTGCGCATGTGTGCAACATACATTTTTTTATACCGCGGAATCGCAAGCAATTTTGAAATCAATGGCCATGCTGCGTCACCGGAATGAAAATACATATCCAGATCGGTAAGCTGCGATAAACTCGGTGGGCCCGGAATTCCAACATTTTCAAATCCACCTATGCCTTCATTCTGATCCCAGATAATTGGACACCATCTTCCATTATCATCTTGAATCATGTAATAATTTTGTTTTGTTGGACCTGAATAGCTATCGAGATTTGCAGTGACATTGTTAAATGCAAGCATCCACAAAGCTTTGTCAAGATCCAAATAGGTTTCAATATTCACGCTGTTGTATTCGAGTTGATACATTAAATCAATAAATGAAGCCCAGCCAAAAGTTGATTTCAATTCATAAATATTCGCATAAAGTGCCGAATCAGATCCTAAGTAATCCAGACTTGGTTCGTTGCCCGGGCCCATTCCATTAGGCGGATTACATTTAAATCTTGGATTGTCCTTTTCTGCGTAAAGCCTGCGCTCACCGTATCTTCCATCAATGGCTTCTGAGCTTGAAAACAAACCGTAATAGGCTCCGTTGATGTATACTTTCGCATAATTGGACAAAGGCATATCCATGTATTTTCTTCCCATTTCGTAACACAAAACTTCGCGCACAAATGAAGGATCATTTTTTCCGCTTGCAAGTTTTAGTGTTGAATAACCTTGATAACGTTGCGTGTAGGTATAGTTGAGTTCTATGTTCAGTGGATTTTTGAGATTACTGGCACTATAGCTGCTGTTCCCTTTATAAGCTACCCCAACGCTGTCATAACTCGTTCCATCAATGGTAACCGTGGCTATTAATTTTGATCCGTCATCAGTCAAATCATTCGCGTCCATGAGCGCGTCCCAGTCACTGGTGCTGAATTCAATTTCAATAAAAGTAATGTGATCCATGTCGTATAGGTCTTGCAATAAGGCTTGAACCAGACAATAAAAGAAGTGCAGCAATGTGTTTAATCATAATTCATGGAGATTGAGAATGAGCCTATGACTCAATCGATTTTCAAAGGTTTAATCGAAGTTAAAAATTTATTTCTGTTATGTTTCCGAATTGTTAACGAACTTAATTCTTGCTGGGTTGAAAGAATTTGTAAATTAGATTGAATTTAATTTAACTTCATGAGATTGCTTATTGGTATTGCAGGATTTTTTGTCTTAACCGCTTGCTCAAAAGAAGACGAAGGTTGCATGGACCCACTTGCTTTCAATTACAATGCCTCTGCAATTACAGATGATGGCTCATGCTATTATAATGGATCCGGAATTCAACTTCCGCCGGATAATTTTTCGGCGGATCTTTACACTTCCTTTTCTGAAAATTGGGATGACTGGGATTTTATTTTGAATGGAGTCAGTGGTTCAGTCTATACTTCTTTTTCTGAAAATTGGGACGATTGGGATTTTAATATCGGCGGTATTACCGGAAGTATTTCTACATCTTTTTCTGAAAACTGGGATGACTGGAATCTTACCACTTCCAATTTTTCAATCAGTATTTATACTTCTTACTCTGAAAATTGGGATGATTGGGAAGTGAATGATGACAATAGTTCCTGGTCTGCAGATGTGTATACGTCATACTCAGAAAACTGGGATGACTGGGATGCTGATGCCGATAGTCTGGATTTGGATATTTATACGTCCTTCTCAGAAAACTGGGATGATTGGAACGTGACAGGATATTGCGGAACCACCATTCCAATGGAGCATCGCATTGCTGTTTTATTTGTTCCGGTGATTGTAAATGTTTTAAAAATTCAGGGAATAATTACTTAGTTAAAAATATGAAACCACATCGCATCATATTAGTCCGGCATGGCGAATCAGAAGGCAATATTGACAAAAGTATTTACGGCGTAAAACCAGATTACACACTTGAACTGACTGCAGATGGCAGAAAACAAGCTTTTGAGGCCGGTCAAAAAATCAGTGAGATTGTAAAAAATGAATCCATGTTTTTTTATGTTTCACCCATGTGGCGCACACGATCTACTTTTGAAGAAATTGCAAAATCATTGGATCGCTCAAAAATTGAATACAGAGAAGAACCTCGTATTCGGGAGCAGGAGTGGGGACACTTAAGAACGATTGAAGAAGGAAAAAAAGTAGAAGAAATCAGAGATGCTTATGGTACTTTTTATTTCCGAATTCCAGATGGTGAATCAGCGGCCGATGTCTATGACCGGATCAGTGATTTTTTTGGCACCTTGCACCGCGATTTCAGAAAAGACAACTATTCGCAGAATGCAATAATCGTGACGCACGGCATGGCCATTCGACTTTTTTTAATGAAATGGTTTCACTGGACTGTTGAAGAGTTTGAATTATTGGCCAATCCAAAAAATTGTGAGATTGTGATTCTGGAACAAGATCTCAACGGTAAATTCAGATTGAAATCTGATGTCAAAAAATGGGATGACACCTTTCACAATTTTAAACGACCGATTCAGTTGTAAAAATATTGACTTGCAATGAATATTTTTAAAATGAATAATAAATATCGATCAACGAATGTTGAATATCGATTTTAGAAAGGAGGCAATTAGTGATAACTTCATCATTCGTTAATCAGTGTTCGATATTCGATATTTAAATCAGGCACCTAATAACGAATGACCTATAATCTTTATTTTGTTCTGATTTCTTTTGTCGGCATGAACGCAGTCGCATGGCTAATTCCCCTGTCTCCAAACCGTTACTTTATCTGCAACTTCAAATTTGTATCCAAGTTCTTTCATCGTTGAAATAACCTTAGCAGGTTTTAGTTTGGGTCCGCTGATCAGCATTTGAAAATTTTTCTGAATTACTTCAAATTCGATACGTACACCTTTAAAATAATGAGGCATTGTATTGGCAAGCGTCATAGCGGCTTTTAATCTTTTGATATTTGTTTTGAAAAGTATTGTTTTCATTTTTTGAATGTCTTTGTTTTTACTAAAGACGACTTGCTTTCAGAAATATTTTAATCGGATTCTTAAAATATCTTAAAGCCTTTATAAACGGAGGTAAACTGAGAAGAATGTCCTAAACAAAATCAGCGAAAATCACATTTTTCAGCGTCATCTGCGTTCTATCAGATTGAGGTTAAAGATGAAATCCTACAAAAACTTATTCAGTAAATTTTCCTGGGCAACTACTTTATGCAAATGAGGATTGGTTCGCAAAGATTCTAACATTTGTAAATGACCTATGTGATGACAGTCTGATCCAATTACATCAATCCACCCGCGATCAATTAATTGTTCTGCCATTTTTTTTACAGGCGGACCGTAATGACCAGAAAGAGAATTGATATTGAGTTGAAGCAGCACTCCGCGTTCTTTGAAATCTTCAATTTTATCCCATTGATTGATATAAAACGGATAACGTTCAATGTGCGCCAGAATGGGTTTGTAGCCTTCTGTGATTAAATTAAAAATAGTGTCTTTTACCCGCGGTGGTTCATCATTAAAAGATAATTCAAACAAGACATGATTTTGACCAAACGTCAAAACTTTTTTCTGTTTAATGAGATCGTCAAAATGAAAATCGAGATAATATTCTGCCGCCGCTTCAATTTTAATTTTTAGGCCTTCTTTGGCCATAGCCTCGCGTACTTTTTCCAATCCGCCTAAAATAATTTCTGGCGTATTTTTATAAAAGTCGCTCATCACATGCGGCGTGGTAACTACTTTCTGATAGCCCAGCTGTTCAAACTTTCGAAGCATCATCAATGAATCTTCCATTGATTTGGAACCGTCATCAATTCCAGGAATCAAATGACTGTGCATATCCGTTTTGATTAATGATAAATCAAGCGGCTGAAGTTTAGGTGTACTACCAAATATTTTATTGAAGAAACCCACGGTACAAATTCTTTGTGTAATTTTCGTTACAGAAACTAGTCCTGATGAGTTCAAAGTTACACAATTGCATGTACAAAGCCTTTATCGGTATATTATTCTTAAGTGTATTTTCAGAAGCAACTGCTCAAACTGATTTATTGACTTTGGATGAAGACATGGCTAAACGTATGGCTGCCTTGCCCTTGCATTACATTGAGACTGAATATCCTAACAAATTGAATCAGGTATTAACCGACTCAACCTATCTGGATTCTCCTAAAAAATTGCACCCCGTTTTTTACGGCTGTTTTGACTGGCATTCGTCGGTACATGGGCATTGGCTTTTGGCAACTGTGTTGAACCAATATCCTGAAGCCGATTTTTCAAAAGAAATTATTGCACTTTTTTGATAAACAATTCACTCCGCAAAATGTAGCTGCAGAATTGAAATACTTTGAACCAAAACTGGAAAAATCATTTGAGCGCACCTATGGTTGGGCTTGGTTATTAAAGTTGCACGCTGCACTTATATTTTCACCTCTTGATAAAGAGCATGGCTGGTCAAAAAATCTGCAACCGCTTACTGATTTTATTGTGACATCCTACAAAGAATTTTTGCCAAAATTAGTTTATCCAATTCGTGTCGGTGAACACAGCAATACAGCATTTGGTTTATCATTAGCACTTGATTATGCAAATACACTTGAGGACAGAAGTTTTTGGGATTTAATCAGCAACAAAGCAAAAGAATTTTATTTGAATGATTGTGATTGCCCTTTGAATTACGAACCCAGTGGTTTTGATTTTATTTCGCCTTGTTTGCAAGAGGCTGAGCTGATGAGTAAAATCATGTATAAAGAAGACTATGAAAAATGGCTGAAGAAATTTTTACCCGATTTATTTAAAAAGAAATTTACGCTAGAACCCGGAAAAGTTTTGGACCGCACCGATGGAAAATTAGTTCATTTGGACGGTTTGAATTTTTTGCGCGCGCAGAATTTTTATGCAATGGCTTTTGCTTTGCCTGAAAACTGGGTGAAGTTCAGAGCCATTGGTGATCAGCATTTACAGGCATCGATGAATTATGTGAGTGGGTCAGATTATATGGGCAGTCATTGGCTGGCTACTTTTTTGGTTTATGCACTTGAACAACGAAACAGAATATGGATGGTGGAGGTGACAAAATAAATTGTACGGTAAAAAATGAGTAAAGACAAGTCTCCGTGATTCTCTGTGGTCTCCGTGTCTCCGTGGTAGATAAACTATTGGTATGTCTCCACCACGGAGGCACAGAGAGAGCGGAGATTCACAGAGAAACCTGAAGCAGATTACCCTGTGAATTATTTAATGCAAGAGATTTTTAATTATTGAATTTATGAAATACACATTCTCAAAAAAATACAAATTGGTGCAAAATGCATGCGCCGATTTTGAATTGACAGATCGCATTAATTACATGTTGGATAACTTATCAGGACAGGCGCTTGACAATTCACCTGAGTTTATTTTATATCACGATTTTTTACTTTTTGTGCTTGCACATCCGAAAGACAAAAACATATTAGCTGCTGCTGAAAAGGAATTAAAGCGATTGACACTACACTTAAAAAATCCAAAAAATTCCAATCACGAATTGTTTGCTGACAGCGGTTTACCGCATACGAAAATGATCACGCGTTATTCACATGATTTGATGCGTTGGATGTTAGCGTCAAATTGGAAAATGAATTTAGATTCGTTTGAAGAAGATGGAGCTGAATTAAATGATATTCTGAAAGCCACTATGCCTTCTTTGCTTCGCGAAGAGACGACGGCTGGCTTATCCAATGAAGAATTGTTAGAACGTCTTGGAATAAAACCAAAAGATCAACTGCAATTTTTGGTGAATGAATTCAGTAAGCTGGATCGCCAGCCGTATTTGAAAGATCAACTTTGGCAATCGCTAAAACCGTTTGTTTCATTTGAATTTAATCAACCTGAATTTTCAAAATCATACAACCGTTTTTTAAATCGAAAAGTTTTCTTTCAGCGTGAAATTCAAAAACAAGTTGATCACAAAACTTTATTTCAAACTGCATTGCCTAATCCTGCAAAGTTAAGTGCAACTGATCGGGCTGAATTGGTTGCGGTGATTTGCCGCTCAATGATTCAGACATTGCGTGAAACGGATACGTCAACCTACATGGATGTTGAAAGTTTACGCCTCTATGAATTGGAGCGCGGAATATCAATTGCTATTTATGGTATGACTCCGGAAAGACAATTGCCATTGCAATCATACATCGGATACACACTCTTCAAAAATGGTTTTCCAGCAGCTTACGGCGGAAGTTGGATTCTTGGTAAAAGTGCAAAATTTGGATTGAATGTTTTTGAATCTTTCCGCGGTGGCGAATCTGGATTAATTATGTGCCAACTTTTGCGCACGTATATACAAGCCTTCAATCTGAATTACATTGAAATTGATGCCTACCAATTTGGAAAAGATAACATGGACGGTATTCGTTCGGGCGCTTATTGGTTCTATTATCGTTACGGATTCAGATCACTCAATCGTACATTGAATCAACTTGCGTCAAAAGAAATGGCTTTGATCAAATCCAAAAAAGGATATCGCACCAAAGAAAAAACATTGATTGAATTAGCTGAAAGTAATATTGCGCTGAATCTAGGTTCAGCAAAACCATTCCGATTGGATGAGGTGAGCACGAAAGTGGCAAGTTATATCAGTCGTAATTTTAAAGGTGACATGACGTTGGCAGTTCAAACGTGTGTAACAGAATTTAAACGCAAGGCAGATTTCTACATCATTCTAAACAATGCAGAAAAACAAGTATTGGAAGAGGTTGCTCTTTTTGCAGAGACTTATGAAATCAAGGATAAAAACGACTGCGATTATTGAAGCACATGGTAAAATTGAAACCAGAAAATCCGTATGCCTACAATAAAATCTGGATTGATTTTTTAGGTTGATTTTTTTTTAACCACAGAGTTTAAGAGGGAGTTAGATTAGGAGTTTCACAGAGTTTATTTTATTTCAATTTACTCCTTTAACTCTATGATTAAACTCAGCGTCACGCTGTGGTTAAAAAGTAGAAAGAAAATTTTACCGCAGAGTTTGGAGGAGTTAAATTAGGAGTTTCACAGAGTTCGATTTTATCTCAATTTACTCCTTTAACTCTGTGATTAAACTCCGTGTCACTCTGTGGTTAAAAGAACTACTGTCAACCTTTACTTTGAAGAAGTCATTTTATGTGTTGACCAATCCACGCCAATCCGAAACGTCTGGTAAATTCTTCCATTTTTCATGCTATCACCGTAATGGTTGGTAGCAGAATGAAAAACACCTGATGGATAAGCAACCATGCGATTAAATCGATGTCCCACACGATCAATCTCAATCCACTTCGATCTGTTTTTGGTATCAGTTTCTAATTCATCTTTAATTCGCTCAACTTCATGCCAAGGCGTTTTGCATCTTTGCTTGAAACAGCATCGGACACACCAGTGCGTTTATGTTGCCAGAGTGATGTGCCGCAATCATAAGGTAAATCAGGTGTTAGATAGATTAATACAGTGATATCATTCGCCGGATAATCTGCATGCACACCAGGAACTTCTTTATTTTTTCCTTTCGCAAATCCATGATAAAAAACGCCGTTTTCTAAAATTGGATCAAGGTCCCATCGGTTGATTTTTATTCCAAGAATTTTCTCCAGTTTCTTTTTAACGTTTGGTTGATGATAGACCGCTGTGCTTCTGAAACCAGTGACATGTTCTGGTTCGTGAAAGGTTGCGTTTTTGCAGCTGCAATTACTTTTGATGGCTCATCGTAGAAATTATCTTTTACCAATAAAAACCGATTGTACAGAAGTTTTTCCATAAGGCAAAAATTTGGTTCAGTTAAAATTAATCAAACTAATGAACTGGCAATTTTATTTGAGAATGACTTTCATCAGGCGGGTTGCAAAAGAAGTAATCTTGGAATATTTGTGTAATTTCACAACGTAATCTAAGCTATGTTCGAATTCTTTTTAAAATCCTTGCCCGTACAATTAGAAGGTGATGTGGTCACACGTCAGGAACCTTGCAGATGCTGCGGCGCAAAAGGCGGAATCAAAATCAGCCGAATTGATTATTGGGATATTAAAGAAACTGATATTGTAAAATGTGCCTCTTGCGGAACAGCACAGTTGGATCCCATGCTAACAGATGATGAAACATCAAAAGGCTGTCTGGCCTATTATATTGAAGAGACCTTAAGGACATCTCACAAAGCGCAAGAAAAAAACAATCTGCGAAGCTATCGTCGCGGAATTCATTTTGCATTTACACTCAAACGAAAAAATTATACACCAAAAGATATTTTAGAATTAGGTCCGGGTTCTGGTTATTTTTTAGAAGGAATCCGTTTTGTTTTTCCGGATGTAAAAATTTCAGTACTGGATATCAATCAGGAATTGCTCGAATTCAATAAATCGCAACACGGTTTTGAAACGCATCTTGCAACACCTGAACATTTTATTCCGGCGCTTGAAAATAAATTTGATCTCATCATTGCACGCGATATTATTGAACATGTCACAGGCGTAGATGCTGTTTTTAAAAACGTCAATAAGTATCTACGGGTAGGTGGGCTATTTCATTTCATCACACCCAATGGACATGAAGATGTCTGGCGTTTTTACATTCGTTACAAAGAGAAAAAAGAAAATTCTGAATTGCTGATCAATCACGTGAATTATTTTGATGGAAAAGGTTTAGTCGATCATCTTACCCGTGAAAATTTTAAAGAGATCAGTTACTACACCTACAAACTCAAAACTACGTTCAGAGGTCGTGGCAGAAAAGTGAATGAAAAATTAATGGCACCGCTTTCACAAAAGCGCAGCGCTGATTATTATGTCAACGAAAAAATTTCAGAAATCCGTTCCGTAACTTTTGACAAAAAAGAAACCCTCAACAAATGGTATCTAAAACCCAACCGCAAATTTTTTGCGCGATTAATTTCATGGTACAAACATTCTTAATGGGTTACGGTTGATCCACGCATCAATGTGGGGCATGAGATATTTGGGGTTTTTCAGAAGGTGAAATAGAGCCTCTTCGAATCAATTTTTGTAGAAACCAACTCCTTACAAGCCTTAGATAGTCTCTGAAAATCAGGCAGACTCTGTCATTTCTCCTCTATTTTTGTTTTGGTATCAAAAAAAGTGTAAATTTGCACTCCCAATTTAATTGTAATGCCGAAGTGGCGGTCCCGATAGCTATCGGGATGGTAGACAGAGGCGAAACAATTAAAATGCCGAAGTGGCGGAATTGGTAGACGCGCACGACTCAAACTCGTGTACGAAAGTGTAAGGGTTCGATTCCCTTCTTCGGTACAATGTCGATCTTTGTTCGAAAATGGCGGTAGATTCTATCTATCGCCATTTTTTTTTGTTGATAAAACTGAGTGTTTTTGGCTCGACTTTGGTGCCATTATACTTCAGCGTAGCTAGAATTTTGGTGATGACAGATTTGATCTTCCAATTTTAAAAATTCAATTAACGGGTGGCTCAGAAATTGAACCAAGTTGACCCCTCCAATTCAAGAACGTTCTAAAGTCAGGTTGTCAGACTACATTTTTATGACTTTCGTAGTAGTTTGAAGAAAAGACGTATCGAGAATAGTAATAAAATAAATACCACTTTCTAAATGGGATAAATCAACCACCGTTTCATTTGAATGAATAGGTGTTTGTAAAATTATCCGGCCTGAATTATCTCGAATAATTATAGAGCCTGAAATGTCTTTCGGAGACTTAATAATGATAAGGTCTTTTGTTGGATTGGGGTAAGTACTAACAGGTAAACTGGAAGTTTCCGTTAGTCCAACGCTATTATAATTGGCGCATCCCGAAGTATCACTACAGAGGCCTGTTGATGCGACTACCGAATAATCGCCATTTGTAAGTGGAACAAATGTTGCTGATGTAGCACCAATCACCGGAAGATTTGTGCCGCAATCAATCCATTGATAGGTGTCACCTCCTGATCCAACTAGAGTTCCATCTCCAGCATTCGTCGCATTTGCGACGGGTGAAATTTCAATGGTTAAATCCAACGTAACGACTGAATCGCAACCAAACATGTTTGTGAGTGTTTGTGTGGCGGAATTATTACTGCTCGTGTATGTGTTTCCATCTGTCCAAACGTAACTGTCGCAGTGAACTTGAACGTCAGAAGTATTATCTGATAAATTAAGGGTTAAATTCAAGGTAATAGTGGAGTCACATCCAACAGAATTGATAGTAATATAGGTTGCAGTAGTGTTACTTGCCGTATAATTATTCCCATCCATCCAAACAAAACTATTACATGCTGTGTGGGTATCTGTAGAGGAACTCGAGTTTTTTATTGTTAAATCCAGCGAAACAACTGAATCACAACCGAAGATATTTGTGAGTGTGTGAATTGCGGAGCTGTTGGTTGATGTATAATTGTTGCCATCAATCCAAGTTAAATCATCGCATGCAATTTGAACATCTGTTACACTATCGGAATGATGCAGGGTCAGATTTAACGTAACCACGGAATCACAACCTGTTGAATTTGTTAAAACATACGTGACTGAATTGTTTGAAGCGTAATAGGTAATACCGTCAATCCACGTTAAGCTATCACATGCGTATTGAACATCAGTCCCTGCGCTTGGTGTGCATCCATTCATTTTCAATACGAATACGTCAAACACCAAGCCGGTCATATTGAAAACCCCAGGCCCAATGTCAAAATCGGCAGGCCCAGTGTAACCACCGCTAATATATAAGTTTTGAGAAGCGTCTCTTACAATTGATAGGCCAACACTCTGAGCGGTTGTTCCAATCTCACCAGCCCATTTGAAATCACCTGCTGAATTAACTTTTGCAATGAAGATATGGTCGCTTGGTGCAAGGATATTATAAACTTCAGGTCCGGGATCAAAATCGACATTCCCCTCGAACCTGCCTGTTATATATGCACATCCGTATTGATCAACACAAATTGAATTACTTTCTTCGTAGTCTGGTCCACCAATTGATTTTGCCCAAAAATAATTTCCTGAATTATCCAGCTTCAAAATGAAGACATCAAGGACACCTTGAGAAACTAAGTTGATGGCCCCACCGTTAGGATCAAAATCGACCGTTCCACTGTAGGTGCCAGTCAGAAAAACATTGTTGGAGGCATCCAGATCAATGGATTTGGAAATGTCAGCTGCTGTTCCGCCTACACTTTTAGCCCAGAATAAAGTTGCCAAAGAACTCAATTTTACAACAAAAATGTCTGTCCCTCCGCTTGAAATCAAATTATAAACCCCGACATTCGGATCAAAATCAGCAGTTCCTGAAAAGGTTCCGGTTATATAAATATTTCCAGAAGCATCCAAACAGATTGAGTTTCCAATATCAGCACCAGTACCGCCGAATTGTCGCGCAACCTGAAAATTTCCTGAAGCATTTAATTTCAGCACAAAGATGTCCGATGATCCACTTGATACTAAATTAAACGTGCCGGCTCCTGGGTCAAAATCAGCTGTTGCCGAAAACAGACCCGTAATGTAAAGATTATTCGCTGCGTCAATTTTTATGGAATGAGCTTTGTCATCTCCACCACCACCTACTGATTTTGCCCATACAAAATTTCCTGATGCATCAAGCTTCTGAACAAATGCATTGTTGCCAATTGAAGCAAGATTAAAAACTGCGGCTCCCGGATCAAAATCGACGGTACCATAAAAATAACCTGTGGTGTAAACATTTCCCAATGCATCAACAACAATTGAATTCCCATAATCAGCTTGTGTACTACCCATTCTTACTGCCCATAAATAATTACCATTGGCATCAAGTTTTTGTACGAAAATATCAAAATCACCTCCGGAAGTCAAATTGAAAACACCAGCACCAGGATCAAAATCTACGGTACCATGAAAAATTCCGGTGGTGTAAACATTGCCCGCTGCATCAACAAAATTAGATAGCCCAAGTTGAAAACCGCCAGAATTTCCAAAGCTTTTAGCCCATGAAAAAGTTTGGGCATGAGATGCTGAGAAAGGGAAGGCAGATAGTATCACTATTAATAGAATATTCTTCATGACTTTTGAAATATTAGAAATACTTCAAATTTAGATTAATTATCACATTTTTTCGCTTATTGCATTTAATTCTATTACACCCTCTATAACTTTCGATTAGTATAAGTTGGCTAATTCTAATTTTGCTTTTTAGGGAAAAAGTCAGTGCATCGACATTAAGTAAAGCGGGTTATTTTCAAATCGTATAGAATTGCAAACTATAGTAAAAAATATTTGACCCATGAATTAGTTCTGTTTTTGCCCGTATTAGTTTGTGACTAATGTCGCCCCACCTCATCTTTAGGTTCGATTAAAAATCGTAGGTCGTTTATCAGCTCCATATCTTCTAGAAATTGGTTCGATATTTTACCCAAATCCGGTACAAGACGGGAAAAGTTCATAAAATTTGAGCTTTTCCCGTTTTTATTTTCTAAAAAGAGTCGTTGGAGCAATAAAGTCAATACATCTCTGCAATATTCATTTCCTGAATTTCTAAATGTTCAATCCGGGAATCCAGAACTGCATATCTAAAATGAAATCGTGCTTAATGTTTCTTTTCCTTTAACCGGCGAAACAAACACAAAACCATTGAAATCTGACTTAAGCTTAAATTTAACAGGGAAGTTAAACAGACTTTTAGTTGTGATTTTTGAAGCAATTATTTCTGTTTCCTTAAATGTGCCGTCAGATAAGTTGAACATCGCAAGGTTTGTCGTGTTTGTCTCACCGTACCTTTCGTCGTAAACGAAATAAAAGGTTCCTGATTTTTCTAGATGCTGATATAGATTGGTAAAATTCAAATCAGGCAGGTTGGTTATAGGCGGCCCGACTGTCTTACTTCGATAAATAATGTGTTGCCATTGCATGTTACCCTCGGGACCGAACTTCAAAATGAAAATTCTGTCAAACTTCCAGTACAAATAAGTACTTACCATATCTCCAAGACCTGAGCTCGACGAAGATGGCTCATATTCCGAGGTAATCTTCGTGTCAAATTCCTCACCAATCATTATGCTCCCGCCGTCTTCACAACTAAAGATTTGCGTATTCATTTTATAACCTAATCCAACACCGGATTCAGTAATTTTTTCGAGCGATTTTCTGCGTTCCTTTTCAGAGACAATGTTCTGAGCTTCTTCAACTCTTTTTTTATAATCATCATATCTCGGGTTATTTATTCCGAATGACGTTTTTGATAAAATTTCCCTTCCTTTCAGGTTATACACTATCGTATAAACGCCTTTAACCAGTGTTGTGCTATCCTCGCAATAGAAGCCACTGCAAATTAGAGTTTGCTGATCCTTCAACATGAGATCACAGGAATATATGCGTTTTCCAGCATCCAGTTCAAGATTCACACTATGCGTATCATGGTTCCTTTCAAATATTAAAAGATGTTTGTTTGGGACGCGAACATTTTCTATCTTTTCATTGGCAATTAGGTACACGTTGCCTTCATCAGACAACAACGCATTGTATTGGTCCTGTTGATCAGGTGAGAAATTCAAGTCATACTCTATAGGTGCTGATTCAGCCATATCATCACCAATGATTGCAATACTGAGTTTTTTTTCTATCAAACGTATAAATCCAATTTTAGACGAGTTCATAGAAAAGTGCGTTGTATAACTATTCATAAAGGCCGAGTTACGACAGGTGAAAGTGGTGAGCACAGCGTTATTCATAACAACATTTAAGTCCTTATCGTAGGCCGAGTATTTAATTTCCAATATTTTCTTTTCTGAATCGAAGTAGCGGTAAAAAAGGTATAGTTGTTCTTTGATAAAAAGTGTCTTATAAATAAATCTTGATTGATCGTTAATATTGGGATCAAAAAGAACTTGCTTCTGCAGTTCCAGCGCTGAATTAAATTTTTTTAAACTCTGCTTTCTATCAATGGTATAATAGGCGTCGGGGCTTACTGCAATTATCCTCCACAGTTCGGAATTAAATTTTTCTGTTGACTGTTTTACCGAATAGTCCTGAGAATATGTGACTAAGGTTGACAGCAAAATGAATATAAAGATTGCTTGTTTGCAATTTAGGTTCATGGCGATGATTTAAAACTAACCAAGTTAAGATTTTTTTGTTTTTGGCGTTTACTTGAGGTGAAAAGCGATTCTGCTTCCCAGGAAAGAATGCTGGTTATGGCGAATTCAGAACTGAATTTAATTACCTCCCAATAAGACTTGTATTTATGGTTTAGCACCCACGGAATTTTTAACGACGGAAAGAATATAAACGGCATCACTCAGCTGATTTCTGTATAGCGTGATTTCATCTCCCAACGATTGCTGATTTGTATTGTCTTTAATTTTTCAGTTCTTTTTTGGGCGTGCTAATTAATTTATCGACGAAGTAAGGATAGATTTCTACGCTGACTTTGGTTTTGTATATTTCAACATCTCTTCCGAAGAGTTACCTGATATTTTCGAATTACTTTGTCCCTAAATCCAAAAGCCGACACCACTAATATCGTTTCTTACCCATCGATGTCTTTAAATGCTCATATTTACGACGAGAATCAGTCTACCGGTTCGACAATCTTCCCGTTTCTTTATGCTCAAAAATCAAACCCCAAAGATGTCTGTGTACAAAATTTAAATGTCTTATCTTAGCATTTAACCAAACAAATCCTATGCGTTGGCACTTTCTTTTTTTTGCAAGTTGTATAAGCCAGACCTTTGCATTAGCACAAGCTGGTAGCAATGATGCTTCATTCAACACTTTCGATAGTTGTCATTGGGGAGACGGTAATGGCTTCAACTCTTTTGTTTATGATTGCGCCATTCAACCGGATGGAAAAATCGTTGCTATTGGATTGTTCTCTGCTTTTAATAATAATGCCGCACCACATATTATAAGATTAAACAGTGACGGCACTCGCGATGAAACATTTCAAGTGCCTGGAACGGGATTCGGTGGTGCCGTACCGAATGATGTCGAAATTTGTCCAAACGGAAAAATTGTTGTTTGCGGAAACTTTACAGATTATAATGGAACTCCTGTACAAGAAGTGGTTGTGCTAAATTCAGACGGCTCTTTGGATTTGTCTTTCATTACTGGAACCGGTTTTAACAATGCTGTGAATACAATAGTAATTCAAACTGATGGAAAAATATTAGCTGCCGGCGAATTCACAGCTTATAACGGAACTCCGGCTGTTAGAATTGTAAGACTACATCCTGATGGTACTGTTGACCCCTCCTTTATATCGGGCTCTGGTTTTAACAGTAACGTATTGGTTCTTGAACTTCAGAACGATGGAAAAATTATAGCAGGAGGAGTCTTTGGTATGTACAATGGCGCCGCAAGAACTAAGATAGCGCGTGTAAATACCGATGGCAGCAATGACGCGACATTTACTCCTATCGGTGGGTTTAATGGATCGGTTACTGAAATTACGCTTCAGCCCGATAATAAAGTTCTGGTTGGGGGGGGCTTTACAACATTCAACAGTATAAGCAGGAGTAAGATTGCTCGCCTCAATTCAAATGGATTGCTTGACAATACTTTCAACCCAGGAACAGGCTTTGATAATAGTGTTCATTCTATTGCTGTATTACCTGATAGTCGTATAATTGCAGGTGGCTATTTTAATGTATTTAATGGTGTTGATAGAGAATCTATAGCTTGTCTCAACAGTGATGGAACATTAGATAATAGTATGTTCTCGGGGTTGTTGTTCGATTTTAATGTTCGTAGCGTTCAATTACTTTCTGATGGAAAACTTATTACTGCCGGAGATTTTAGCTCTTACAATGAAATCTCGGCGCAAAAAATTGCACGACTTAACGCAGACGGAAGCATTGATGAAGAATTTAATCAAGGATCATGATTTGAACGCATAGCAAATGTAGCTGCTGTCTTACCTGACCAAAAAATATTAGTTGGTGGATATTACACTTCTTACAACGGCACTCATACTTATGGATTAGCAAGACTTCATCCAGATGGAGAGTTTGATTCAACATTTTTTCATGGCGCTGACCCAGGAGGAAATATTTCAGAAATTTTTGTTCTGCCTGACGGAAAAATTTTAATTGGTGGCGGCTTCTACGAAATGCAAGGAGTAATGCGCTATTGCATTGCTAGATTAAATGAAGACGGAACAGTTGACACCACATTTAATCCTAATGGCGGCTTTGATGATGACGTTTATGCAATTGATATACAAAGTGACGGAAAAATAATTGTGGGTGGAAGATTTACCTCGTTCAATTCTATACCAACAAACTATATCGCGCGATTAAATGTTGATGGTTCACTTGATACAACATTTCAGACGGGAACCGGATTTGATCATTATGTTTATGATTTGCTTATTACAGATGATAATAAAATCTTAGCAGGAGGATCGTTTACTCAATATAACGGATATTTGGAGCCAAGGTTAGTGCGACTTACGCAAGATGGATTCAGTGACAATTTATTTGTGCATTCGTTGTTCCTCATTGTTTATTCTATTGCTGAACAAAATGACAATAAATTTATAATCGCTGGAAATAAAATTTATAGAATTCACCCGGACGGCGAAACCGATACGACATTTGATTCGGACCCAACAACATTATGGGGAGGAGAAGTGAGAAGTGTTTTAGTTCAAGATAACGGTAAAATTGTAATTGGTGGTTATTTTAATCAATACAATGGTACGTCCTGCAACGGTATTGCGCGTCTTCGAAGCAATGGGATGCTCGACACCGGATTTGATTCGGGTAGTGGTTTCGATGATGGGGTGAGATGTATTGTTCAGCAAAATGACAGCTCAATTATTGCCGTGGGTGATTTTCATACGTATAATAATTTTTGTCGTACTCGAATTGCACGAATTGACGGAGGTTGTTTAACGAATATTTCTATTAATCAGGACGGAGGTACGCTAACTGCAGCAAATGCCGGAGCATCTTATCAATGGGTGAATTGCGATAGTGGATTCGCGCATGTTGTGGGTGCAACTCAACAAAGTTTCACGCCTGTTATCGAAGGAAATTATGCAGCGATAATAACAGAAGGAACTTGTCAAGATACATCTAATTGCATCGGAATTTTTGGACTTGAAATTCAAGAAACAAATCCATGGGATATTAAATTTTATCCAAATCCAACAAATGGAAACCTGACATTTGAGAATCTTCCCGAATCAGGAAAAATTGAAATCTTGACTATGCCAGGAACATTGATTCAAACAGTATCCATTAATGACCAACAAATGAAATTCGATTGCTCATCGCTAGAAAGTGGAACATATATAGTAAGAGTTTATAACGACAACATTTATTCTTGTACAAAGTTTTACGGTGAGTGCTCAAAGCAATGGTACATGTTCAGGCGCATTACCAATTTGTGCAGACGGCGGACATGTTTATACTGCCAATAGTGGAACAACTATTGAGGATGGAAATAATTATGGCTGTCTTACAACCCAACCAAACCCCTCATGGTTTTATTTGGAAGCTACTAGCTATGGTATTGTTGAGTTGACATTTTCAGCATCAGAAGATATTGCTGTTATTTTTTACGGTCCCTTTGATGAAATCTCTGAATTAGTTTTTAATTGCGACAATTTAGGTGGAGTTCAATATCCAATTGCTGAGTGTACAGGCGCACCTTCGCCATCCGAAAATTTTACTTTGCACATCGAAGGAAATTATTATGTTGTACTTGTGACAAATCATGCACCAACTTCACAAACATTTACAGTTACCATGGTCGACGGTGCAGCCGCAATTGACTGTTCGAATGTACCAAATCCAGAATGTTGGCCTGATGTGGGTACGCACCAAATAAAAAAAAATGGTATTCTGAAAACTTCACCTCTTACTTTGTTTCTGAATGATACGCTTGAGTTAATTTCCAATGGTGATTATCTATTGCCAGGCAACACAATTCCACAGCCAGATGGAGACGGCGTTTATTCGGCACAACACATGTGGCTACTTTATACTTACGACCCGATGGTGTATGATCCAGACTCTGATCCAGCTTTTGTTGAAATCCTGAGTCCATCAGATTATTATATGGATATTAATAATGATACAAGCGATGTTGTAGAAAATTATGGCTGTGGCAACACGGTATGGTATGTTCCTGTAGTGGGTGATGATGGCATTGGTGGAAACGGAAATGTTGACAACGGTATAAATGATAATGGAAATTTGGATTGGGATAAAAATGGTGATGATTGTTTTGAAATCGGTAAAGGGATTCAAGTTACTTATCATTGTATGCTGAATACAGAGGAAATAAAAATGGTTCAGCCATCAATCTACTTTTCTGAAGGATATCTGCATACTGAATCACAAGAAGAGCTTTTACTTAATTTTTATGACCTGAGTGGAAAAATTTTACAATCCACATTTTGTCATGAGGGAACTACTTCTATTCCGTTGAATTTATACGATGGTTGTTATCTTGTTCAAATTCTTTCAAAGACAAGCGGAGAAGTAATTGGTTCAAAAAATTTGGTTGTGATAAATTAAATGACTAGTTCACTTCTCATTTAAACATAGAAAAAACATAAATCAGCTCCAATGTAATTTGCTCACAAGGTTCGTCGTAAACTTTGTCTTGCTCTAGTGTATTGTCAAAAGCTTTAGGGTCATTGTAAAATGTAAACACACGTCGGTCAAAATAAATCACCCAACCTTTTTTTCACCAAGCAACCTATTCGGTTTGATCGGAGGATTCAATTTGATGCCAGGATTTGTACGTGCATAATTTTGAATATGACTTACAACTTCAGCAACACTATCTGTATATAAAAGCAACTTGAGATCTTCCGGGCTGATGGTTCCTGCTTGAGCCATTTGTTCAATATGAGATATCAACTCTTTGTGAAATTCAACTCCCATAATTACAACCGGAAAAGGATCTGTTTTTTTGGTTTGAATCAAGGTCAGCGTTTCAAAAAATTCATCAAGCGTTCCAAATCCGCCAGGCATAATGATGAATGCAAAAGAATATTTACGAAGCAATTCTTTACGCACAAAAAAGTATTCTATGTCTACATGTTTGTCAAGATAAGGATTGGCAAATTGTTCATGTGGTAAAACAATGTTACAGCCAATTGACAATCCACCTGCATCTTTTGCTCCGCGATTTGCGGCTTCCATAATTCCAGGTCCGCCACCGGTTATGATCGTGAAACCTAATTTTGAAATTTCTGCTGATACTTCTCTTGCCAATTTATAATAGGGATGATCTTCCTTGAATCGGGCTGAACCAAATACGGTGATGCTGGGGCCAACAAAGTGGAATGTTCTGAACCCTTTGATGAATTGCATGACAACTCCCAATGCGTATTTGAATTCTCGCCAGCGTCCCCTTGGTCCTTTTAAGAAACTTTGTTCTTCTCTGAAAAATGCTTTTTGTTTTTTTGACATACCAATTTTTCCTTTATTGAATGAGCTGGAGTTTTTCTGCGCAACTTTTTATTGAAGATTCGCCGTAAAGTTAGTTATAATCCATCTCCAATGATTAGAATCAGCGGTATCAGCAACATGAATTAGTTAGGTTGGAATTGTTTGAAAAAAAAAGCAGTCCCACCGGAACTGCTTTTCATTCATTTTAAAAAGATAAATTACATTTTGATCATAGAAATGATTTGTTTTAATTCATCTCTGCTAATTCGTAAAACATAAACACCTTCAGGTAAATTTGAAAAATCAGCAGACTCAATATTTTTTCCACTGTACACAAGTTGACCTTGCGCGTTAATCAATTCAAAGTATTCACTACCATTTTCATTTTCAATGACGAGTTTATTTTTGAAAGGATTGGGATAAACAGTCAGATTTAAATTTGTTTGATTTTCATTGATTCCAACACCGCTGATGGTAACACAATCGGTAGTATCCATGCAGGTACCAACCTGCACAATAACCGAGTATTCTCCGTCTGCGGTTGCAGTATAGCTGCTGCTGTTTTCACCAATAATGTGTGAACCATCAGAACAGTCGATCCAGCTGTATGAGGTTGCGCCAACTGCGTTTGCCGTAATCGTCAAACCGTTCACTGTCGTAGTTAAATCTAATACACAAACATCTACACAATCAGTAGTGTCTGCACAAGTTCCATTGTCAACAATAACTGAATAGCTGCCACTTGCAGTTGCTGTATAGCTCGCATTGGTTTCGCCGGGATGTGTGATCCGGTAGAGCAATCAATCCATGAATATGTAGCGCCTGCTTCATTTGAGGTAATTGTGCTGCCAGTCACACTGGTCGTTAAATCAAGTGTGCAGGAAGTATAGGTAATCACGCAATATCCATCTGCTCCGGGACTTGAAGGACCGCTGTTACCATTTCCACCGCCGCCGCCGCCGCCGTAATTTAATCCGGGAGTTGCAGGGTTGTTTCCGGTGCAAGATCCATCAATAAATCCAGATCCTTTTCCACCGTTACCACCAGGAGCACCACCACTATTGCCAGCGCTGCCGCCGGGTTGCAAACAGTTACTTCCAGTCCATGCTGGCGTGCTACCACCTATCGTACCGTTACTGACTGATCCGCCAGCACCGCCACCGCCGCCACCGAAATAAGTATAGGTTCCATTTCCACCTGCTCCTCCGCTGCGATTAATTGTTCCACCAACTCCATTTCCAGGAGCACCTCCTGGAGAAGCTCCACCTGAATTTCCATTCGATCCACCCGTTGCTAAAATGAGTGCATCCACACTGGTTGTTCCCGCTATTGAACCTGATCCATTTGTGCCCACTGTGATGTTGAGTGTTGCACCAGGTGTCACAGTATAAGTTCCCGATGCATAGCCACCGCCACCACCGCCACCGCCGCCATTGCCGCCGCCATCACCGCCGGCGCCAACTACTTCAATGTCGATTTCGGTTACACCTGCAGGAACCAAAAAAGTTCCATTACTTGTAAAAGGGACTGACGTTGTTTGTGCGATGCTTGCACCGCAGAACAAAAGTCCAAAAAATGTTTTGTATATTTTTTTCATAGATAATCATTTGGTATGAGATTAAATGTAAAGTATTTTGTCGAAACTTACTCTATCAAGTTGATATTTCAATGCAGTCAAACTTGTATAACTCATAATGTTCGATTTGCGTTGTAAGTTAGAATCATGACAAGTACTGACAAATTCACAAAAGTGGTTGCTGTTTTTTTAAGTTGCGATATCCTCAATAAGTGAATTATGCAACATTTGAACTCTTTTTTGTAAGGTATGATATTGTAGATCGTGCCACATTTGTTCAATTAAGATATTGAGATTTGAATTTTCATTTTCAGTTGACAAGATTCGATCAAACCAAAACTTGAAATCGATATTTTATATAAAAATCAAGTCATTCAAAATGCAATTTAAATGGCGCCATTTAGGCGGACTTTTCAAAACTACTTTTTACTCGTGGGTTAAAAAAGACCCATTTGGCCAAAGCGCAGTGATTGCCTATTATGCTATTTTTAGTATTCCGGGTTTATTGGTTTTGGTGATTACGGCTGCTGGATTTTTTTATGGAAAAGATGCAGCAACTGAAGGTTTAATGGAACAAGTTTCATTGACGATGGGAGCTGAAACTGCTACGCAAATTGAAGATATTTTGATTCATACGGCAAAGACTAAATCAAGCATCTGGGCTTCTATTTTGGGTGTTGTAATTTTGCTCATTGGAGCAACAGGTGTTTTTGTTGAATTGCAAAAAGCTCTCAATCAAATTTGGGAAGTGGAGGTAATTCCTCGAAAAGGAATTGTGAAAATTTTAAGAGCCAGACTTTTTTCATTTGGATTAATTTTGGCAATCGCCTTTTTGTTGTTGATCTCATTAGCAGTATCCACCCTGCTTGCCGCAATGACCAATTGGATTACCCATGACACGTCTGCGTTTATGACCGTTGTATTTACATCCGTGAATTTGCTGGTGTCTTTTGCATTCATTTCTGTTTTGTTTGCAATGATGTTTAAAATTTTACCGGATGCACGAATCAAATGGAAACATGTCTGGCTGGGTTCAATTGTCACTGGCATTCTTTTTACGTTGGGTAAAACTGCACTTGCATTTTATTTTGGGAAAGCCAATCCAGCCTCTGGTTACGGCGCCGCCGGGTCAATCATTTTAATCTTGTTGTGGGTATCTTACTCGTCTATGATTTTATTTTTTGGTGCTGAATTTACGGCTGCTTATGCAAAAAAATACGATGGCAAAATTCCGGCAATCAGAAATTCAAAAAAGATTAAGAGCAAATTTTAGTGCATACTTGAAAAGACTGTTGCTTACAAAAATCGCTGCTTCTGAAGGTTCATTGAAGCAAATTATTCAATGCAGTATTGCTTGGCTACCGCACCAGTAAATTAGAAACAACCTGCAAACTCAATCGCACTTCTTTTGAATTGCAGACGGTCAGCATCGATCCGTCAAAATTTTCTATCTCAACAACTTTTATCGTAGTTCCGATTTTCATTTTATAGCGATCTAAAAATTTCAGAAATGCTGCCGAGTGATCCGCAACGCCGCTCAGTGTATAAGTTCTTCCAACTTTTGCGTCGGCTAGTTTTTTGAATTCAGGTTTTTGAAATCTTCCTTTTTCATCCGGAATTGGATCACCGTGCGGATCATAAGCAGGATTGCCAATTTTTTTAGCGAGCTTTTGAACGAGTTTATCACTTTTAATATGCTCCAGTTCTTCAGCCAATTCATGCACTTCATCCCAGCCAAAGCCCAATTCCTGCGCTAGGTAGGTCTCCCAAATGCGGTGACGCCTTACAATATTCAAAGCTTGTTTAATGCCTTGCGATGTTAATCGCGTACCATACGATTTTTCATATTCAACCAATTTCAGTTGATGCAGTTTTTTAACGGCTTCGGTTACAGTTGCCGGAATCACATGCAAACGATCTGCAAGATCTTTATTGGTAACAACGAACGAATTGCCATCTGACAAGTGATAAATGGTTTTTAAATAGTTTTCGATGGTTTGCTGATGCATAAAAAATTATTTTGGTCTGCCAAAAATAATAATTATAGTTTATAACTAATCATTCAACTTTGCAAAAAAAAATGGATTTGTTATGACGAGAACGGATAAATTCAATTTAATCGCCTTGATTTTTTTAGGCCATTCTTTTGTTATCTGCGAAAAGTTTTTACCCGATGCGCCTCAAGAATATGAACTCCTGGATGGACCAGTAGAAGGTTTGAATTCGGAAGAAAACACAAAATTCCTTAAAGGGGATGTTGCTTTTAACGATGAAATCTTTACCGCACAAACTGGCTTAGGACCTAATTTTGTTTCAACCTCTTGTGGATCTTGTCACGCCGGAGATGGCAAAGGACATCCTTTTACAACGCTCACACGGTTTGGTCAATCTGATTCAACAGGAAATCAATTTATGGCTTACGGTGCTCCGCAATTGCAGAACAGAGCTATTCCAGGATATTTACCGGAAACAATACCTGCAGGTGCAACATCTTCAAAATTTACACCGCCTGCAAATACGGGTTTAGGCTTTTTAGCTGCATTAACCGATGCACAAATTCTTGCAAACGCAGATCCAAATGATTTAAATGGAGATGGAATTTCGGGGGTACCCAATTTTATTTCAGCACCATTTTATTTTATTCCGCAAAATTTTCATCAATTCATCAATGGAAAATACATCGGCCGCTTTGGTAAAAAAGCGGCAGCCATTGATTTGCTTCATCAAACTGTAAATGCGTATAATCAAGATATGGGAATCACTTCTGAATTTGCGCCTGCCGAACCGGGAATAAATGGAGCAGGGGTGTATCCATTGGCTGATCCTGAAGTGAGCATCAATACTATTATGGATGTCGTTTTTTATCTGCGCACTTTAAAAGCACCCATTCAACGTGATCAAACAAATCCGGATGTACTTGCCGGAAAACAAATTTTCACAGATTTAAAATGTGCTGCCTGTCACATGCCTGAATGGACAACGGGTCAATCTGATATCGCTGCGCTTTCTTACAAAACATTTTATCCTTATACCGATTTATTATTGCATGATATGGGTCCGGGTTTAGATGATGGGATACCGAAGGAACCGCTTTAACCGCTGAATGGAGAACGCCACCGCTATGGGGTTTAGGTCTTTCAAAAAATTCGCAAGGTGGATCCTATTATCTAATGCACGACGGTCGCGCAACAACCATTGAACAAGCTATTTTATTACACGGCGGTGAAGCACTTCAAAGCAAAACCATGTATGAATTTTTATCAGATTCGGAGAAGCAAAAACTAATTCAATTTCTGGAAAGTTTATAAGTATGGAACGAAGTGAATTTTTAAAAGTCTGTGGAGGAGCTTGTCTTGGATTGATTGGTTTATCAGCATTCATGCAGAGTTGCGCAACAACGTATTATGCGCAGGCATCTCTTGAAAACAAAGCATTCAACTGAACAAACAAGAATTTGAAAAAATAAAAGACGACGAAATCAAATACCGGAAATATGTTTTAGTAAAAGTTGATTCGATCAATTATCCGATTCTGGTCAATCGAATCGATGCTGAGAATTATACAGCGCTTTTATTAAAATGTACGCATCAGGGCAATGTGCTTGCAGTGAGCGGCAACGTGCTAACCTGCGCTGCGCATGGCAGTGAGTTTGATCGCAACGGGGAAGTTTTACAAGGTCCTGCTGCTGAAAAATTGATTTCGTATCCGGTAACAGCTGATGAAAAAACTATTTATATCCAACTTGGTTAATATGAAAAATGTAATTTTTATTTTCTTTCTGTTTTATTCCATTCTTGGTTTGACGCAAGGTGATACAACGTCATTTATTACGCGCACACCTCCCGATACTTCCGGAATCAAAATGAACATGGATGCCGTTTATGACCGACCTTTTCTTCAAGCTGGCAGAATGCCGGTTTCAGTCGGTGGATACGTAGAAGCTAACAGTAGCTATTTTCAAACAGAAGGAATCACAGATGGTTTGTCATTTCAAATTCCGCGCATGACAATTTTTATGTCTTCTACTATTAAAAACAGAATTCATTTTTTAACGGAGATTGAATTTGAAGAAGGCGGAAAACAAGTTGCCATTGAATTTGCATCCATGGATTTGGAGATTCATCCGCTATTTAATTTGAGAGGAGGAATTGTTATGAATCCAATCGGCGCCTTTAATCAAAATCACGATGGCCCCAAATGGGAATTCATCAGCCGACCCATCGCAAGTACGACGATTATTCCTGCAACGTGGAGCAATGTTGGATTTGGAGTTTTTGGAAAATACGGTTTCGGAAAATTTGTTTGGGCTTATGAAGGATATATCACTAATGGTTTTGACGATCAGATTATTTCGAATTCTGAAAACAGAACCTGGCTTCCTGCAAGCAAATTAAATGATGCGAGATTTGAAGAAAGTTTTAACGGTGTTCCCTTGATCACGGCAAAAACTGCTTTACGTCATCGCAAGTTCGGGGAGATTGGATTTTCGTGGATGGGTGGCGTGTATAATAAATTTGAAGTGGATGGTTTATACATTGATTCGCGAAGAAGAATTGACTTATTCGCCGTTGATTTTAATTCTGTCATTCCTGTTTTAAAAACACAAATTAAAGGTGAATGGGTGTGGGCTATGATTGATATTCCGGATACTTATTCGCAACAATATGGTGAACAACAACAAGGCGGTTTTGTAGACATCGTTCAACCCATCTTACAACGAAAAATGTTTGGTTGGGAAAACACAACACTGAATCTTGCATTCCGATTTGAATATGTGGATTACAATGTTGGATCCTTTGATGAAACCGGTGGAAACATCTCCGATCACATCTACGCATTCGTCCCTGGAATCAGTTTCAGGCCTTCTGCACAAACTGTCATTCGTGCTAATTACAGATATGAACTTCAAACTGATTTATTAGGAAATCCAGCAAGCAGAACAGCGGGATTTCAATTTGGATTTTCTACTTATTTCTAAGTTGAGATTTTTTGGAATGATCTGATAGTTCATAACTATTACACAAAGGAACACAAAGAAGACACAAAGGTTCACAAAGTTTTTCACCGCAAAGGCGCAGAGGACGCAAAGAAAAAATATAAGGACTTAATTCACAAAAAAAAACTCTGCGTTCTCGGCGCCTCTGCGGTAAGTCTTCATTTATCCCAATCAAATCTGCGCTAATCTGCGGTTTTTAAATCCGCGAAAATCTGCCCCGAAGGGACCACCCTGTAGCGGGAAAATAAGCCCTGGTAGCCAGCACTAAGTCAAACCTAATTCCTAAAATGACTTATTCCGATACAATTTCCAATCATCTTAAAACAGCTCCAAACTTTTACCACCATCTTTCATATAATTAATCACTTCATCTGAAGTATACAATTTCATCGGTTGAAAATGCGTAAAACCATCCGGACATTTTTCTTTCCGATGATGTGTTGTTGGTAATATCAAAGACAACCACTTTGCTTTGCCCTTCAGGTGTAACGGCCATATAAAAACGTCCATTATTTTCATCACCTTCCAAAAGATAAAGTTCAATTTCCATCCAGACTCCAAACGGAATTGCAAAATGTGTGGCTTCTTCTCCCCAATCTTCTTTCCACTCACAGACATTGCAGGCTTGATGATCTGCCTTTGCATGAAAATGAATTTCATCTACCGGACCTTCTGCATCTTTAAATAAATTCACTGTGACTCTGAACGTCTTTTTTTCATTGCTCCACGTTGCATTATTCCAAAATTCAAAAACCGTTAACCACGGAACACGTATATCCCAATCCATTAAATAAGCCATATCCGGATGCAATTTCAACCGCACGGTTTGATAAATTTCTTTGATGCATTGATTGTCATTCACACTCAATTGAACTCTCCCTTTTTGATGCGATCCTTCTTTGATATGCGGCTCCATCAATTTAAAACTAAGCGCCTTATTCGCCGCTGAATCCGGATCATTTACAATCTGCGCTTTCCGTTGATTATCCTCACCGTCTTCATATCCAATCTCCACAAAACCCACACTTGGATTTGCAATAAAATCTGACCAACTATTATGATCTGCTAACTCTAAATCAGTGCCAGAAAATTCTACATTTTCATAGTCACCGTTTGTCAAAGTTGTATTGTTAAATCCAGTTTGAAATAAAAGTTCTTCATCAGAATTGCAGGCAACTTTGCAGTTGATACTTTTTTTGTCGCATGAACTTGTGATGGATATTGTGAGGAGGAGTAGAAGTGTTGTTTTTTTCATTGGGGTGTTGTTTGATCAAGTCAATGCGCTTGATGAATGGTTGATCGAAGATACGGATTTTGTTTTGAGATTTTTGGTCGTAGCTTATTCATACTGCCACGCGAAAGGATTCGCGAAGTAGAGGTGAGATGATTGAGAAATATTTTGGTTTCCCAACTACTCAATCACAATTTTTTCCGTGAGTAGTTTATCCCCACTAACTAATCGAATAAAATAAACGCCATCAGAAAATTCATTTAAGTCCAGAGCATAAAGAGCAGGTTTAGTAAAGCTACTTTGTAATAAATTTCCAGCAATGTCATATAAGTCAATTCTGCAATCTGCTTCAAAATTTTGCAGGTCAATGAAGATCATACCACTTGTTGGGTTTGGGTAAACCATAAGTTGATTTGAAGTTTCTACATTTTCAGCAATGCCAAGTACAGCATTGAATTTTAATAAAAGCATATCATTAGCACCTTCAGAAATAAAATCGGAGCTAAGTAAAGGAAATGAACTTACAGTATCCCTGAATATTCCCATCAGAAAAACATCACCCGATTCATTTGTTGTACCGGCAAAACTGGCTAAATTATAGTCCCAAATTCCAATTGTTTGCACCCAATCAAAATCTCCATTTTGGTCAAGTTTTTCAATGAACATATCACAACCTTCAGCGGATGTATACTCACTTACGCCTGAGCCCATATCGAAATCAACAGTTTGATAAAATGAACCAACAAGATAGACGGCGTCTGAAACTCCTGACGAGATTGAGTAAATTACGTTACTGGTACTTCCTCCAATGTTTTTCATCCAAATCAGATTACCATCAGAGTCAAATTTTTGAACAAAACCATTTTCTGTCCCAAGAGCAGGTAAATGTGGTATGGCAGATCCAGCTTGAGTATAAAGGGCTCCGGCAAAATAACCTGCCACAATGGGATTATCGTTCTTGTCAATAGTCAATGATAGTGCGTGGGATACTACAGAAGCGTCAAGTTCTTTTGCCCAAATGTAGTTTCCATCATTGTCGAGCTTTAACAAAAAACCGGCGCTGCCACCAGAAGCCGTAAAAATTTGTAATCCGGGTCCCAAGTCAAAATCACAGTTTCCACTATTACCAATATTTCCAGTAACAATTACGTTGTTAAAAGAGTCAAGCTTTATACAATGCCCAGCTTCATCGGTCGTGCCTTCAGGACGTTTGACCCAAACCAATTCTCCCAATTCATCTATCTTTAATATAAAAGCATCGTATGCAAAGGATGTTAATTCATAAGTGCCAGCGTTAGGATCAAAATCTACGGCTCCCGCAAAAGTTCCAGTCATATAGGTAGCATTTGTTGCATCGGTTGTAATGGATTTGCCTTCAGTGTAATCGAATAAACCGCCAAAGGATTTCACAAAAATGAAATTTCCGTTTTCATCTAATTTAAGAATGAATGCATCACGAGTGCCCAAAGCAACCGAATAGCTTGATGGCATAGCGGGATCAAAATGGACAGTGTCTGAAAAATATCCAGTCAAGAGAATATTACCAGTAATATCAACCGAAAGAGATGCCGCGCGATCTGCACCGTCACCACCTAATGAGAGCGCCCAAAGAAGATTACCAGAAGGATCGAACTTTTGAACGAATAAATCTTCTCCGCCATTTGAAGTTACAGGTAAATCGGTTAATCCTGGATCTAGGTCTGCTTGTCCACTGTAGTCACCACAAGCGTATACATTTCCAAATGAATCGCTGTACACGCATCTGCCTGTAATGTTACCTACTCCGCCGGTTTGAGTTATCCATTCTACAGGTGGAATTTGAGTAAAAATTTGCGTTGTAATTAAAATACAGGTTAGAAATATCCAGTGTTTCATCAGTTATAATTTCTTCTGATCAAATTTAAGAAAAAATGCGTGTACTTTTCATTAGTAGGGTGTCAAACGAATTCGATACTCCGCTTCTGACTGACGCTAACAGAAATCTATAAATAATCATTCATTGAAAATCGTATATTTGATCATAACCACAAGGCTATGAAAACAGGTTTATCACTACTCAATACACTTTTTATTTTGTTACTTGCATTCAAGGCTTCTGCTCAGGTGCCACCCGTTACCTGGGAAAAAACCATTGGCGGTAATAGCACCGAAAGACAATCACTTTTTATTCAACTCTCAGATGGTAACTATGTTGCTGCTGGAAGTTCGAACTCATCGCTCACTTATGATAAAACTGAAGACACTGAAGGCGGCTATGACTACTGGGTAATGTTACTGGATCAAACAGGTCAAATTGTTTGGGATTATTCTTTAGGGGGTACAGGAAATGAAGAGATAACACAAATCATGGAAACCACGAGTCACGAATTGATGGTATTCGGAACATCCTCCTCATCTGTTTCAGGTGATGTTACCGAAACATGCATTTCAAAGCATTTCTGGATTCTTAAAATGGATTTGGCCGGCAACATACTTTGGCAGAATTCAATTGGCGGTGGTGGTGGCCAAGAATTAACTGCAGCCATTTCTACACCAGATGGAGGTTACCTGCTGGGGGGGAGAGGATTTACTTGGCCTGTTGACGGGGACAAGACTGAAGTAGGCTATGGAGAAAATGATTATTGGATTGTTAAAATCGATGAAGACGGTAACGTGGAATGGGACAAAACCTATGGTGGAGATGAGAACGATTATCTTACAGCCTTAAATTTAGCTGACGATGGTGGATATCTGCTATTAGGTTCGTCGCTATCTGACATTAGTGGAATAAAAACAGAAAATCGAATTCAGCACGATGACAATTGGATTATAAGAATTGATAATGTAGGAAATATCGTTTGGCAGAATAATATTGGTGGAATCAATTCTGATTTTATAGATGGTTGTGCAAAAACAAGTGATTGAAACTACATTGTATGCGGCACATCGGGTTCCATTGCAAGCGGTGACAAAACCGAAAATAATATTGGTTTCAGTGTAGATTGTTGGGTCTATAAAATCAATGATATCACTGGAGAAATTATGTGGCAAAAAGTTATTGGTGGTAACGGGTATGAGAAGACGGAGTTAGCTATACCTTCTGTGTCTGGTGACGGTGTCATCATAGGAATTTCGAGTGTATCTAATGCTTCCGGAACAAAAACGGAGGACGGTTTTGGAAACGAAGATTATTGGATAGTTAAGCTGAATACTAATGGCAATGAAGTTTGGCAAAAAACAATTGGCTCTGATGGTTTCGATTATTTGACTTCCTTAGCGGAATATCCGAACGGTGGAATACTCGCAGCTGGTTGGTCCAATTCAGATGCCGGTGGGTTTAAATCACAAGACAGTTATGATGGCTCATATGATTTGTGGTTGATCAAAATGGGAGCACCTTTGAGTACAAATGAAATTTCACTTGATGAAATACAACTATCAATCTACCCAAATCCAACGACTGGTCTATTTTATGTTTCAATTCGCAATTACTCCATACAAGCAATGATCATATCCGGGTTCTTGATTTGAATGGAAGTCTTCTTAAAGAAGAGGTCGTTTCTTCTGATCTTGTTCCATTCGATTTGACTGGATTTGCAAAAGGAATTTATTTTGTGGAATTGGTTTATGGTGATACTGTTTTTCGGGAAAAAGTAGTATTGGATTAATTCCATATGAACCCCGTACCCGTGAGAAAGGAAATCTGCTTTTATTATCTCAATTAATACTTCATAGATAGAAATTTGATTTTGAGATTTGCGAACGATAAATATTCATCCAACTACGCGATTAATTTCCCTCGGAAACGTTTGAGTTTTTTCATTTGAATCAAATCTGCGAAAATCTGCGCCCTTTTTCATCTGTGAAAATCTGCGGGAAAGTTAAGTTATGGGAGCAAGTAAACAATAATAATCTCGCTACTTAACCCCCACATATTTCTTAATCTCATTCAACTTCATCAAAGCCTCTACCGGCGTGAGCGTGTTGATATCGATACTTTCAATTTGTTCTTTGATTTGCATTAAAACAGGATCATCGAGTTGGAAAAAACTGAGTTGCATTTTGGAATCTGCGGCAATGGCTTTGGCTTCTTTTTTGAGATCAGAGCTGTGATTTTTTTCGAGCTGAAGTAGAACCTGATCAGCTCGATTGATGACTTCTTTTGGCATACCGGCCATGCGCGCTACGTGAATACCAAAGCTGTGATTGCTGCCGCCGGGCATTAACTTACGCATGAAAATAACTTTGTTGCCAACTTCTTTTACCGAAACATTGAAATTTTTGATGCGATCAAACGTAGTCGTCATTTCATTCAGTTCATGGTAGTGCGTAGCAAACATTGTTTTTGGTCGCGCGGTTTTATTTTGATGCAGGTATTCGGTAATCGCCCAGGCAATTGAAATTCCATCGTAGGTGCTGGTACCTCTTCCAATCTCATCTAAAATAATTAAACTGCGTTCAGAAAGATTGTTCAAGATACTTGCGGTTTCATTCATCTCCACCATAAATGTAGATTCACCGGATGAAATATTATCAGACGCACCCACGCGTGTAAATACTTTGTCAACCAATCCAAGTTTTGCAGATTTTGCCGGAACATACGAACCCATCTGCGCCATCAAACTAATGATTGCGGTTTGTCGCAACAAAGCAGATTTACCACTCATGTTGGGACCGGTAATCATCATCACTTGTTGTGATTCGTTGTCCAGATAAATATCGTTTGCAATGTATTGTTCACCGAGTGGAAGTTGTTTTTCAATCACCGGGTGACGGCCATCTTTAATATCAATTACAAAACTTTCATTGACTTCTGGTCGCGTATAATTATTGGCAAGTGCCACACTTGAAAACGAGTGCAGACAATCTAATTTAGCAAGTTGAATGGCGTTGTGCTGAATGGGTGAAATATAATCAGCCATGGCATACACCAACTCATTTAAAAGTTTGGATTCAAGTGCGTAAATTTTTTCTTCAGCACCTAAAATTTTGGTTTCGTATTCTTTTAATTCTTCGGTGATATAGCGCTCAGCATTCACCAAGGTTTGTTTGCGAATCCAGTTGGAAGGCACTTTATCTTTATGCGTATTGGTCACCTCAATATAATAACCAAACACATTGTTGAAAGAGATTTTTATACTTGAAATTCCGGTAGCTTCAATTTCACGCAAACGAATATTTTCCAGATATTCTTTACCAGATGTTTGCAACATGCGAAGTTCATCCAATTCTTTGCTCACACCTTCTGCAATCACTCTTCCTTTGCCCACTGCAATAGCCGCATCACTATCAATTTCACGTTCAATTCGTCCGCGCAAAACATCGCAGAGATTGAATTGATCCGCCATTAATTTTAAAGGTTTGTTCTCAGATTTTGCACATTCAATTTTAATCGGAGCCAATGCGCGCAAAGCTCGTGCAAGTTGTAAAATTTCTTTCGGATTGATACGTGTGGTTGCAACTTTTGAAATGATGCGTTCCAAATCGCCAATCTCTTTTAAATGTGTTGCGATTATTTCTCTGAACGAATCGTTTTGAATAAAGTGATTGACAATTTCATGTCGTTCCTGAATCGGTGAAATTTCTTTGAGCGGAAGCACCATCCATCTGCGCAACATTCTGCTTCCTGGTGGCGTGATGGTTTGATCTAAAATTCCAATTAAAGTGGTTGCATTTTCATGCGGTGAAAAAAGTAATTCGAGATTTCGAATCGTAAATCTGTCCAACCAAACGTATTTATCTTCTTCAATGCGCGACACGTTTTTAATGTGCCCTAATTTATCGTGTTGGGTATCGCCTAAATAATGCAGAATAGCACTTGCAGCAATCACCGCTGCTTTCATAGATTCAATTCCAAATCCTTTCAACGATTTTACTTCAAAATGTTTTTCCAAACTTTCTTGCGCAAAATCTTGCGTAAAAATCCAATCGTCTAATTTGTAATTATAGGTATTGCCAGAAATGGTTTCAGCGTATAATTTATGTTTGCTTTTTTGAAAGAGAATTTCTTTGGGTTGAAATCCCTGCATCAATTTATCGATGTATTCAAAATTTCCTTCAGCCACTAAAAACTCACCCGTTGAAACATCTAAAAAAGAAACACCTGCTTTATTGGTTTCAAAATGAACAGCAGCCAAAAAATTATTTTCACGACCGTCTAAAACTTTATCGTTGTATGAAACACCGGGCGTCACCAATTCAGTCACACCGCGCTTCACAATCGTCTTCGTCATTTTTGGATCTTCCAGCTGATCACAAATTGCAACGCGCATTCCGGCGCGAACTAATTTGGGCAAATAGTTATCCAACGAGTGATATGGAAAACCTGCCAAATGAATTTCAGAAGGAGAATCTTTTCCGCGTTTAGTCAAAACAATGTTGAGAATATTTGCGGCCTTCACAGCATCTTCTCCAAAAGTCTCATAAAAATCACCCACACGAAAAAGCAACAAAGCATCCGGATACTTTGCCTTGATTTGATTATACTGTTTCATGAGCGGAGTTTCCGCTGCTTCTGCTGATGCTTTCTTTGCTGCCACAATCCTCTGATTTAATGAACAACGAATGTAATTATAGCCTTTCGGTTTCTTGAATTTTAGTTTTGCTTTTTTTTAACAATCGGTGGAACAGGGTTTAATGGTTGATGGGTTGATAGGTTTGATTATTCGCAGGGAACGGGCTCGCCCCGTCCGTTTACACGTTGATGGGTTTGGGGTTGAAAGGTTTGGGGTTGATGGGTTGAATGGTTTACAGGACGTACCTGATGGTTCACCGGTGACTGAGCGTAGCCGAAGTCACCACTTTCCACCTCGATCTCTTATTCTCCCTTAAACCTTTCAACCCAATTCAACTCATCAACCCATCAACCTTTTTCAACCCATCAACAATTTCTTTTGTAATTTTGAATTTTGTCTTTGTAATTTGCTCTCAAGCCTTCACCATATCGCCATCATCTGTTCTGATTATCAAAAATCAAAACACTTCTACACTCAAATTTTGGGTCTGACAATAATTCGTGAAGTCTACCGTGAAGAGCGTCAATCGTATAAATTGGATTTAGCCTTGAATGGTAATTATGTGATTGAACTTTTTTCATTTCCAGATCCTCCCAAACGAGTTTCAAAACCTGAAGCAACCGGTTTAAGACATTTGGCATTTGCGGTTAAAGATTTGGAAAAAGTAGTCGCTGAACTTCATCAAAACGGTGTTACTACAGAAGCAGTTCGAGTAGATGAATTTACCGGAAAGAGATTTACGTTTTTGCAAGATCCGGATGCTCTGCCAATAGAGTTATATGAGCATTTTTAAATTGGCATTTCAAGAGTAAATGCATTTTAATTTAAAGCAAAAATTGTATTTCTTTTGAATTCCGTAACTTCATACCCTCTTAAAATCTCAAACCATGAAAAAAATTTACACACTCACTTTGGGTGCGTTGTTTGGAGTAGCGTCTTTCGCACAAACAGTCGACCTTGGCGGCCCTTTCAGTTGGCGACCAAAAGTGATAACTCCAAAATTTATTGACACGCGCAGCATGCCCGGTTATGATCAGGCTGCAATTGATGCCGAAGATTTGGTAAATGATCAAACCAAAGAAGGGCCCTGGAGATTTGGTTACAAATATGAGACTGATTTTTCCTTGAGTAATTCTGGAACTTGGACGACTTTCGAAAACGGTAATCGTCTTTGGCAATTGGAATTAGTATGTGATGGTGCAATGACGGTAAATTTGATTTTTGAAAATCTTTTTATTCCGGATGGAGCATACATTTATTTATATGACGTTGCAAAAAGTAATCGTGTAGGTGCTTATACAAATCGCAATAACAACAGTGAAAAAATGCTGGGAACTGAATTGGTTCATGGAGATCACATTGTGGTTGAATATTTCGAACCTGCATCAGTAAATGGTCAGGGAACTTTTACAATTGCAAATGTTATTCACGGATACAGAAGTTTGAATGCTGTTCAAGGTGATTTGCTTAAAGCATTTGAAAGTTCGGGCAACTGCAACGTAGATGTAAATTGTACTTTAGGAGATGGTTGGGAAAATGAAATCAGATCAGTTGCAATGATTGTTGTAGGTGGAAGTGGAATTTGCACAGGCGCTCTGATTAACAATACGTGTGATGATGGTACGCCTTATTTTTTAACGGCTAATCATTGTGTAGGCGGTGGAAGTACTGCAAGCTGGGCTTTCCGCTTTAATTGGGAAAGTCCTCCCGGAACAGAAATTTGTCAGACAACAGGAGCCAGTGTAAATCCAGGCCCGCCTTATGATCAAACGGCAAATGGTGCAACCCAACTTTATACAAGTGCAGCTTCAGATGTTGCTTTATTGCAAATCACAAACATGACATTGACGGATGCACAAAACTGGAACTGTTACTATGCTGGTTGGGACAATACTGATGCTTTAACGGTTACGCAAGGAACAGGAATTCATCATCCCGCAGGAGATTTGAAAAAAATCTGCCGTGAAGACAATGCGCTCACGCACGATCCATGGAACGGTGCTGCATGCTGGAAAGTGACTAACTGGGATCAAGGTGTAACAGAAGGAGGGTCATCGGGCTCACCGCTTTTTGACCAAAATCATAGAATTATTGGCCAGTTGTATGGTGGCGGTTCTGCATGCTCTGGAACAAATGACAACAATCAACCCGATTATTATGGCAGATTTGGTGTATCGTGGCCAAACATTGACAACTGGCTGGCGCCTGCAAGCTGCGGTGTCACAACTACCAATGACGGCTGGGATCCTGTGAGTCCTCCGGCTAATGATGATGCTGGAATTACAAGCGTGATCGCGCCAACTGGAAATTATTGTACCAACACATTTGATCCTGTAGTTACTTTGAGAAACTATGGTGCAAATACGTTGACATCGGTTACAATCAATTACGATATTGACGGCGGAACTAACAACACTTTTTCATGGACTGGAACTTTAGCATCTGGTTCTAATATCGATGTGACACTTCCAACAATGACAACAGCTGCGGGTGCACATACATTTAATGTGAGCACTTCAACACCAAATACAGTTGCTGATTCAAATCCGGCAAATGACGATGCAGCATCAAACTATAACGCAACGATCGGAGGTGAATTAGTTACCCTGGTCATTGATACTGATTGCTGGGGTTATGAAACGGCCTGGCAAATTTTAGATGTGTCTAATGCGGTTGTGCAAGAGGGAGGAAATGTTTCGGTAGTGCCGGGAGGAAATCAAGGCGCAAACTCCGGAGATCCGGGAGCGTATGGTGATGAAAGCACAATCACAGAAAGTTTTTGTCTGGCCATAGGTTGTTATGATCTAGTTGTCTATGACGATTGGGGTGATGGTATGAATGGAACTGGTTGTCCGGTTGATGGCTCGTATGAGTTAACGGATGCTTCATCGAATGTGCTTGCAGCAATGATCACCTCTTCTTTTGGCGATTCTGAAACACAGAATTTCTGTATCACTCCAAACTGCACGGGCACTGCTGCTGCTGTTACTGTTCCTGAAAATTGTTTTGATAATTGTGATGGATCTATCACCGTAAATGTAACAGGCGGTACTGGTCCATACACCTATGATATGGGTGCGGGTGTGCAATCAGCAAATGTGTTTAGTGGTTTATGTCAGGGATCCTATAATATAACTATTGAAGACGGCTTAGGCTGCATTGATATCATAACAGTAAACTTGACGGGCCCTTCTGAAATAATTGGTTCTGCAACTTCAACCAATGAAACATTGGGCAATGATGGTTCGATTAATTTGACAGCTTCTGGTGGAACAGGTACTCTTGATTATTCATGGACGGGCCCTGGTGGTTTTTCTTCAACTTCTCAATATCCAAGTGGATTGGTTAGCGGCACATACGCGGTTACAATTACAGATGACAATGGCTGCAGCACAACCATTACGAATATTTTTGTGGGCTCTTCTTTAGGTTTGAATGAAACAAATGCGCTTCAGTTTTCAGTTTATCCGAATCCTTCAAATAGCATTTTCAATGTCGATTTAGGGAACTATGCTGGTTCAGAAACGCAGTTGGTCGTAAGAGATGTTACCGGAAGAATTATTCAGGTAATTATACCAAATGAAGCTACCATTGTTGAATTAAATTTGGGTGAAACTGCTCCTGGAACATACTATCTGACTATTGTCGCTGAAGGCATGCAAGCCACGCTGACACTGGTAAAAACGAACTAGAATATTGAATTGGAATTGAATCCCGTTGTAAGAAATTGCAACGGGATTTTTTATTTTAACAAAGCCCGAAGATTGGTTTTTTGTTCGTGCAAATTTTCTCAGTATCTTCGTATCCCCAAACTCAAACATGCAGGCATTCAATAAATTATTTGCAGTAATTTTTTTGACTTCTATTGTCATTTCATCTTGTTCTGAAAAAGCATCAGATGGACAAACGCCTGTTGAGCAAAAAAAAGATTCTGCGTTTTTTATTTCACGAGCAAATGGCGACACCGTGCGCACGGGCATCCCCTTTCAATTAAAAGGTGATTGGAAAGATACTTCCATTTATAATGTGCGTTCACACCATGGAAACGCAAATTATTTTACAGATGAAAGTCCAAGCTACAATCATGTAATTGACTCCATTGATTTTCTGTCTAGACCAATTTATTTGGACAGCATGTTGGTAAGAACTCCTGGAACGGATACCCTGCTTGCGCTCGAAAAAACAATCTACAAACCACTCATTGTTTCGCTCAGCGCCGGAACATCAAAAAAAATGTCTGGATTGCGTCACAAAGAAAATGCACGAATCGATTTACAATATTTTAATTCAGAATCTGGCCTGCCTTCTTCGTACACCAATGCTTTGCTCTTTTCAAAAAACGGAATCATGTGGATTGGAACTTCAAAAGGGCTCTGTCGATTCGATGGAAACATTGTGACGACATATACATCCGACGATGGTTTACCAGATGATTTGATTACCCGATTATTTGAAGATGCGGAAGGCAACATTTGGATTGGAACTCAGTACGGCGGTGTTGCAAAGTATGATGGCTATGCTTTAACGATTTTAAATGTAGATAATGGTTTGCCTGCGAATAATGTGACCGGCTTTGATCAGGATTCAAAAGGCAATATTTGGATAGGCACCTGGGGTGGAGGTATTTCCAAGTTTGATGGAAAAACAATTGAAACGATTGGAAGAACTAATGGATTATTTGAAACAAGGGTGACGCATATTCTTGTCGATGAATCAGATCAAGTTTTGATAGCAACCAACGGCGGTGGGTTTTATATCTATGATGGAAAATCGTTGCTGGTGCAGAACAATGAATCACGTTTGGGAGAAAGGTATCTGACGACTCTTATGATTGATTCTAAAGACAGACTTTGGACGGGTAATTGGTATGATCTGAAGTATATTCAAAATGATTCAAGTTATCAATACAGGTTTACGGATGTTCAATATGGTATTCCAACAACGTGTATTTTTGAAGATTCTAAAGGCAACATCTGGTTTACTTCGATGACTGACGGGGTTTTCAGATATGACGGAAATCAAGGCACAATTTTCACTGAACTCAGCGGATTGCCGAGCAACAAGGTAAATGCGGTTTGTGAAGACCCTGCGGGTAATATCTGGTTTGCAACAGATGGTGGAGGCTTGTGCAGATACAATCCAAACTCGTTTAACTATTTTGATGAGTCTTCAGGTCTCAGCAGTAAAGCGGTGAACTCAATTACTGAAATGAATGACGGACGCCTGTTATTTGCAACTGATAATGGACTGGTCTTTTTCAACGACACAACTTTTCAGCAAATGTATTTCAGAAATACTAAAAATCTGCAAACAGGAAAAGTGTATGACGTTTATGTCGCTGCAGACAGCAGTGTTTGGTTTACGGTTTTAAATAATACGGTGTATCGTTTGCATGGTGATAGTGTTCGGGTGATTGGCATGTGGCAAGGAATTCATGATCACAATGTCACTGGTATTCAGGAGCGCGTTCCTGGTGAGCTTTGGTTCGGTTCATGGAATGTCGGTTTGTCACGATTAAAAGAGGATCAGTTTTATGTATTTAATGCAAGATCCGGCTTGCATAATTTTATCATTACAGATTTGATTTCTGACAGAAATGAAAACTTATGGATTGCAACCGACGGAGAAGGGATTACAAAATATGACGGAACTTACTTTACACACATTACCGAGAATGAAGGCTTGACTAATAATCATGTCAATGCCTTTTATGAAGATTCATACAAGAACCTTTGGGTACTCACCAAACGAGGAATTGACATCATTGAAAATGGAGAGATTAAAAAATTTCCGCAGAAAAATTTATTGCCAGATCAGGACGTTGTGTCTGTGATTGAGGACAATCAGGGCAATTACTGGATCTTTACCGCTAACGGTTTGCTTTACCTTAAAAAGAAAGAAAATACAAACTCTGAAACCTGGAAAATATCCAATTATGTACCAAAACGATTTACCCAATTTGATGGTCTGATTGGGATGGATTTTATACCGCGTTCTGTATTTATTGATTCAAAAAACAGAATATGGTTTGGAAGTGGAAAAGGCTTGATGATGAAAAATCTCAGCAGTTTTGATGTGACACCAAAAGTGCCTGAAATTTCGCTTGAAACAATTAAACTCAATGGCAATGCTATTGATTACAACAATCTTATTGACTCAAGTTATGATTCACTTTTTTCAGACTTTGAAAGTTTGGCAGAAGGAATAGGCAAAACAGAAAAATTCAAAAATCTTCCAACTACTTTAACATTGACTCCTGATGTGAATCACCTTAATTTTATGTTCAGTGCCTTGAGTTGGAATTCGGATAAAATTTTATTCACCTATAAGTTAGTTGGCGTGGACGAAAATTGGAGTCAGCCTTCTAAAGATACCTGGGCTGAGTATCGCAATTTATCTTACGGAGATTATACATTTCAGCTAAAAGGAATTGGTGAATCTGAAGTCGAAAGTCCAATTCTGGAATATCATTTTACAATCTTACCACCTTGGTACCATACTTGGTGGGCACGCATCATTTTCTTAGTACTGATTATTTTGGGTGTGCGTTTTGTAGTGAGATTAAGAACACGCCAACTAGAATTGAAACAAGTACAGTTAGAAAATAAAGTGTTAGAACGCACAGCCGAATTGGATGTGAAAAACAAAGAACTCGTTTCACAAAATGCAATCATCGAAGAGCAAAAAATTGAAGTTGAAAAACGCAAAGAAGAAATTGAAAAACAACATACGCTTTTAGAAGAAACGCACAAAGAAATTAAAGACAGCATCAATTACGCCAAAAGAATTCAGGAAGCAATTCTTCCAACAAATGAAACAGTGAGTAATTACATGCCTGAAAATTTTATTTATTACAAACCAAAAGATGTTGTTGCGGGTGATTTTTACTGGATTCAAAATGTAGATTCGGGAGTCTTATTTGCTGCCGCAGATTGTACAGGACATGGTGTTCCGGGCGCTATGGTGAGTGTGGTTTGTTACAATGCTTTGAATCGCGCTGTGCGTGAATTTAATCTGACATCACCGGAAAAAATTCTGGATCAAACGCGTGAAATTGTCTTGGAAACTTTCCAGCAGAATACAGCTCAAGTAAATGATGGAATGGATGCTGCTTTGATTCGTTTAGGTCATGAAAATAAAAATGGTGAACGCGAACTTCTATTCAGCGGAGCCAATAATTCAGTTGCCATTTTGCGCAACGGTGAATTAATAGAAATTGATGGAGATAAACAACCTGTAGGAAATTATCTGGATGCAAAACCATTCTCACTAAAATCGTTCACCACCCAAAAAGGTGATATCATTTATCTTTACACCGATGGCTACGCAGATCAGTTTGGCGGACCAAAAGGAAAAAAATTAAAATCCAAAGCACTCAAAGAACTTTTGATTTCCATTTCAAATGAATCGATGGAAACTCAAAAAGAAAAACTGAATTACTACCTCGATCTTTGGAAAGGTGATCTGGAACAACTGGATGATATTTCTGTTTTTGGTTTCAAACTTTAATTTTTTAGGATCAGTAGGGGCGAATTTTCATTCGCCCTTCTTGAATCGGATTAAATATTTTCCATGAAGAGCCATCCCGAATCCAACTTATTCAATCTACCTTTGCGGCACAAATGAAATCTGAAAACCGGGCCTGGCTCATCCTCATCATTCTTGCGCTTGTCTGGGGTTCCTCATTTATTCTGATTAAAAAAAGTATGTTCCCGGTGGATGGTGAGCGAGTGCTCAATCCATATCAAATGGGTGCTTTGCGTATTGTAATTGCCGGCCTCGTTTTACTCCCTTTCGGCATCAGCAATCTGAAGTATCTCACCAAAAAAGATTTTTTGCCCTTGCTGGTTGTAGGTGTCTGCGGAAATTTTTTACCGGCAACTTTATTCAGCATCGCTGGGTCACATATTGACAGTTCTTTGGCAGGAATGCTCAACATGGGAACTTCATTCTTTGTCGTCATCCTCGGCATTCTCTTTTATAAATCCAACCCTACTAAATATCAAATAGCGGGAATTCTTTTAGGTGGAACCGGATTGTATTTAATCCTTCGGTCGCAGCTGTCTTTTGATATGAGCCAGGTTCAATATGCACTCCTTATATTAGTGGCAACTCTTTTTTATGCAACCAGTTTGACAACCATCAAGTTCAAACTCCAGCATTTACCTGCGATGACCATTACTTCTCTGGCTTTTTTCATGATTGTATGGCCAGCACTCATTACTGCCTTCTTTTTTGATGCCTTTACGCCGTTGGTGACACACCCGGATGGTATGAAATCATTGGGTTTTCTGACAATTTTATCGGTGGTGGGTACTGCTACAGCGGTGTTCTTATTCAACAAACTCATCACTATTTCAAGTCCAATCTTTGCTTCAGGTGTTACTTATCTCATGCCGGTTGTGGCTATTTTAATGGGTGTCTTAGACGGGGATGACTTTAAATTCATAAACATAATTTGGATAATTATCATCATTACAGGGGTTTGGCTCTTAAACAACGGGCCTAAAAAATTCGCCAAATAATTGGTATTGCATGATTTTGTAAGAAAATCTTATTATCTTTGCCGTCCTAATTAAAAAACAAAATTTGTATGTACGCAATTGTAGAAATAGCGGGCCAGCAATTTAAAGTTGCAAAAGACCAACAAATTTTCGTTCACAGATTAGATGCAAAAGAAGGAGATAAAATTGACTTCGCTAATGTGCTTCTAACTGAGTCTAACGGAAAAGTAAGTGTTGGCGCCCCGGCTATCGATGGAGCTAAAGTTTCAGCTTCGGTGGTTCGCCACGTAAAAGGAGACAAAGTAATCGTTTTCCACAAGAAAAGAAGAAAAGGATACGAGAAGAAAAACGGCCACAGACAGTCGTTTACTGAAATTAAGATCACAGATATTAAAGGATAAGTAAAAATCTTCTCGCTCAAAACGAGAACTAAACATTAAAAGCCATGGCACATAAGAAAGGAGTCGGAAGCTCAGCGAACGGTAGAGAGTCAGAATCGAAGAGATTGGGTGTTAAAATTTTTGGAGGACAAGCAGCAATCGCTGGTAACATCATTGTTCGTCAAAGAGGAACAAAACATCACCCGGGAAACAACGTAGGTATTGGTAAAGATCATACTTTGTATGCACTTACTGATGGTCTAGTTGAATTCAGAAAGAAAAGAGACAATCGTTCTTTCGTTTCGGTAGTACCGTTTGAAACAAAAGCATAATCCGCTCAATCCCTCACGGGAATACAAAATTTAGAAGTCCCTTGTCACAGCGTGGCAGGGGATTTTTTTTGGGGAGAAGAGTGGTTTTCCTCGAATCGATTAGTGGATTAATATCGAATATCGATTAACGAATGTTGAATGAAGAATGGGAGAGATGGATATGAAGAAGTTTGATTTGGAACAGCGTTTTATTGATTTTGCAGTTTGTATAATTGATATTTCGGCAGGACTTGAAAATTCAAAAGCGGGAAATCATGTGGGAGGTCAATTATTAAGAGCGGGTACGTCACCTGCTCTTAACTATGGAGAGGCCCAGAGCGCTGAGTCACGCAAAGACTTTGTCCATAAGATGAAAATTGTTCTGAAAGAGCTCAGAGAAACCCAAGTGGGACTTAAAATAATTGAGCAGGCTCACCTTCTAAAATCCACTAACCAATTATCAACTGCTAATAAAGAGTGTAATGAGTTAATTGCTATTTGTGTAAAAAGCATTGAAACGGCAGTTAGAAACATGAACATTGAAGCAAAAAGCTGAGCTATAACTTTCTTTCGAAATTCGTTAATCAGTGTTTAATTTTCGATATTTAAATTCCTTTGGATTCAATATTCATCATTCGTACAAGCAGCTGCCATTCGAAATTCGTTAATCAGTGTTCGATATTCATATTCAATAACCTACCACTGATTCTAATTCAATACTAATTTCCAAGAACCATCTATTCTGCAGCATCGCTCATCCTTTTTTATTTCGTAATTTTACCTCAAATAAATTGACGCATGTTAGAGATTACCCGCATTAGAGAAGAAAAAAATCAGATCATTGAAGGTCTGAAAAAAGAAATGTTGATTTCACAAAAAAGATCAACGATATCATTGAAACAGATTCGCAATGGCGTTCAACCAAAAAAGAGTTGGATGAGTTGGCTGCAGAATCAAATCGCATAGCAAAAGAAATTGGCGAGCTTTTTAAAGGTGGCAGACAGCATGAAGCAATTGCTGCAAAGGAGAAAACAAATTATTTAAAAGATCGCGAAAAAACGGCACGGGATAAAGAAGGAATTCTGGCTGATCAACTTCAGCGTAAATTATACGAAATTCCAAATGTGCCTTCTTCAAAAGTACCTGCAGGAAAAACCCCGGAGGACAATGAAATAGTTGCAACAGGTGGTGTTACGCCAACATTACTTGATACTGCGATGCCTCATTGGGATCTTGCAAAAAAATACAACCTCATTGATTTTGAAATGGGAGTAAAAGTAACCGGTGCAGGCTTTCCGTTTTATTATGGTAAAGGCGCACGTTTGCAAAGAGGATTAATTAATTTCTTTTTGGATCAGGCACGCGACCATGGCTATTTAGAAGTGATTCCGCCGTTTGTGGTGAATCAGGATTCAGGTTATGGTACTGGTCAGCTTCCAGACAAAGAAGGGCAGATGTATCATTGTGAGGTAGATGATTTTTATTTGATTCCAACTGCGGAGGTTCCATTAACGAATATGTATCGTGATGTACTTTTGAATGAATCAGATTTTCCAATTAAAGTAACTGGATATACACCTTGCTTTCGTCGTGAAGCAGGTTCATATGGAAAAGATGTGCGCGGATTAAATCGCCTTCATCAATTTGATAAAGTTGAAATAGTGCATATTGAACATCCTTCAAAATCATATGAAGTTTTAGAGGGAATGGTAAAGTATGTTCAAAGTCTTTTGGAAAAATTAGAATTGCCTTACCGCGTTTTACGTTTATGCGGTGGTGATATGGGATTCACTTCTGCATTGACTTATGATCTTGAAGTATATTCTGCTGCACAAAAAAAATGGTTGGAAGTAAGTTCTGTTTCAAACTTTGAAACCTTTCAGGCAAATCGCTTGAAATTGCGTTACAAAGACAAAGATGGAAAAAATAAATTGGCGCATACGCTGAACGGAAGTGCGCTTGCATTGCCGCGCATTATGGCTGCCTTGCTGGAAAATCACCAGGATGAAACCGGAATTAGAATTCCGAAAGCGCTTCAGGCATATACAGGTTTTGAACGCATTTAATACCAAATTGTAGAAACAAGAGTTATTGATAATATGAAAACAATTCCAAATTTAGTTTTAGCAGGTTTATCATCGGCTGTTTTTTTATTGGCATCGTGTGATCCTGCAAAAGAGTTTCAGTCAGAGTTGAAGTCGATTGATTCATGTTTGGTAGAGCTTGATTCTATTGATCAGCTGTATCAGGGAATAGAATTTGATAGTCTTGTCTACATGGTTGCACATATTTTAGATAACGAAGAGAAAATCAAAAAATATTATGTCTCTGATACCATTGACAATAATTTAGGTATGTACATGAATAATTGCAAAGGTGTTCGCAAATCATTCAAAGACCTGAAAGGAAATCAAACCAAGTTTGCTGAAGAGAGAGCTGCGCTGGATACACAGTTTACCAATCTGAAAACAGATATTCTTAACGGTGTGTTTGATAAGGAAGAAGTGAAGTTGTATTTAGCAACTGAAATGGAAGCGCTCGAATTATTTTCATTGAAATTCTACAGCTTTTACACGAATCAAAAAATGCAATCTGCGGTATTCTATGATGCTTCACCAAAAGTGGATGAGTATGTAGAAAAATTAGTGATTCCGGAAACTGATGTTATACCGCTTTAAGATATCGTCCCTTTTGCTCATGCTGGTTTTATGGACCGGTATTACCTGGTCACAGCCACCTGATAACGACACCAAACTTGCGTCTTATTATTTTGATAAAGGAGAGTTTGTAAAAGCAGAACCTTACTACGAAAAACTTTATAAGCAGTACAAATCGAAATCGTATTATGATCGTTACTTCATGTGTCTTTTTTATCAGCAGCGTTATACTGAATGTGAAGATCTGGCGACAAAACAAATCAAGCGCGACCCATATGATATTGATACAAAGTTTCTGCTTGCTATGGTTTATGAATCTACCGAAAGGCAAAAAGAAGCAGATGCAATTTATCAGAATCTCGTTGACCAGCTTGAACCCGTTCAAAGCAGAATTGATTATTTAGGAAATTCATTTAAGCAACGCGGACTTTTTGATTATGCTTTAAAAACATATCTGAAAGGCCGTGATCTGATGAAGAACGGATATACTTTTCAATTAGAATTAGCTGAGCTTTACAATCAATTGAATCAACCAGAAAAAATGATTCAGGAATATTTGAATCTGCTTGATTACAGTCCAAGTTATTTAAAAACGGTTCAAACTTATTTAACGCGCGCTATTGATTTTGCAGAGGAACCTGAGAAAACAGAAATGTTGCGTGTGGAGCTTTTGGCGCGATCACAAAAAAATCCGGAGCTCGATTATTATGCTGAAATGTTAATTTGGTATTATCTGCAGAAAAAAGAATTTTCAGGTGCGGTTATTCAGGCAAAAGCATTTGATAAACGCAAAAGCTTAAATGGAAAAAAAGTTTTTGAAATTGCAAAAATTTGTCAGGTAAATAAATCGTACGACGCCGCAAAAAAAGCATTTCAGTACATCATTGAATTGGGTGAAAATTCGCCCTATTATACTTACGCCGTAGAAGCAACCCTGAACATTGAATTCACAATGCTGACAGAGCGTTCTGATTTTTTTGCAGCTGATTTGGAATTGCTGGCAACAAAATATGAAGCCGCCCTCACTTCCATGGGTAAATCAACAGCAACTATTGGTTTGATGATTCAGCTTGCAAAAATTTATGCCTTCTATTTGAATCAACCTACCAATGCAGAGAAGATAGTGAAAGAGGCATTACTCATGCAAATAAATCCGCGGCAGCGTGCTGAATTAAAAATTTTACTAGGAGATATTTATGTGGTATCTGATCGAATTTGGGATGCATCAATTCTTTACATGCAAGTTGAAAAAGAATTCAGTGAAGATGTAATCGGACATGAAGCAAAATATAAAAACGCCTGTGTATTTTATTATGATGGTGAGTTTGAATATGCGAAAGCGCAGTTGGATGTTTTGAAGGCCTCAACAAGTAAATTAATTGCCAATGATGCCATGCAACTTTCACTTTTACTGCAGGATAATTTGGGGATTGATACTACTCAGGCACCGGTTCAAATGTTTGCCAATGCAGATTTACTGATTCAACAAAACAGATTTGACGAAGCACTTTCTTTGTTGGATTCAATCACAAAAGCCTACCCGTTTCATAGCCTGGCAGATGAAGTACTTTTCAAAAAAGGAGAGATTTATGAAGAGTTGCACAATTGGGAAAAAGCAATTGAATTCTACCTGATGGTCTACGACACGTATAGCCATGATATTTTAGCTGATGATGCGGTCATTCGTATTGCGCGCATTTATGATTTCAGAATCAATAACAAAGAAAAAGCAGCTGAGTATTACCGCAAAATTTTATTTGAATTCACGGCCAGTTTACATGGCGCTGAAGCACGCGAGCGATTCACAGAACTTAAACAGGAACAATGATTATTTATAATGTTACCGTCAATATCGATTACGATGTACACGATGAATGGCTGAGCTGGATGCAGGAAGTTCATATTCCTGAAGTGATGGAAACTGGTTTGTTTCATGAAGCGCGCATTGCCAAAATTTTGGCTGAAGAAGAAGGTGGAAAATCCTATGCGATTCAATATCTGTGTGAAAGTATGGAAGTATACGAAAAGTACAGAGATCACTTCGCACCCGTTATGCAACAAAAACACACCTCAAAATTTGCAGGAAAATTTGTTGCGTTCAGAACACTACTGAAGGTTGAAAACAGTTTCAAAAAATGAATGTAAGACCTAAAAAACATCTTGGTCAGCATTTTCTGAAAGATGAAACAGTTTGTCAACGAATCGCTGAAGCAGTTCAACCAGAAGGTAAGTACACAAAGGTTTTGGAGATTGGTCCTGGAATGGGAGCGCTCACGAAATATCTCATGAAACGAACTGATTTTGAAACTTCAGTGATTGAAATTGATCGTGAATCGGTTGCTTATTTGAAAGTTAATTTTCCTGATCTGACAGATCGTATTTTTGCAAATGATTTTCTTCATACAGATCCCAGAGAAATTATGGGAACCGATACCTTTGCGGTTGTTGGAAATTTCCCGTATAATATTTCAACGCAAATTTTGTTTCGAGTACTAGATTTTAAAGACAACATTCCCGAAGTGGTTGGTATGTTTCAGAAAGAAGTTGCGGTGCGCATTGCTGAAGGTCCGGGTTCAAAAGATTATGGAATCGTAAGTGTTCTGCTTCAGGCTTTCTATGACATTGAATATTTGTTTACGGTAGATGAACATGTTTTTATTCCGCCACCAAAAGTAAAATCCGGCGTGATTCGTTTAAAGCGGAACAATGTTAAAAATCTGGCCTGTGATGAAAAATTATTTAAGCAGGTTGTCAAACAAGCTTTCAGCCAACGCCGTAAGACATTAAGAAATTCCTTAAAACCCTTTCAGGATGGCTTTCCCGCCTTTTTTGAAAATCACAAAGAGCTGCTCCAGCGCCGCCCTGAGACGCTTTCGGTAGAAGAATTCGTCTATATTACTCAACAATTTCAGGTTTAAAACGATCTATATCGGGGTCATTCGCAAACCTTTTATAGGTTAAATTCGTTATAGTTTGTATAAATTTGCAACCTACGTTGGGAAATCAACGTATGAATTTAAGTATGAGATCACTGCTACTCGCTTTATTTATGGTCTTCTTGTCACTTGCGGGCACCAGTCAAACCTGGCGTTACGTTCGTAATGAGATATCCTTTGGCGTAGGTGCATCCAACTTTTTGGGTGATTTAGGTGGCTCAAAAGGTATTGGTTCCCATGGAATTAAGGATTTGCGTGTGAAACCTACGCGTCCGTCGCTTTCAATCGGCTATAAATACATGATTACTCCAGCAATGTCTGTTCGCGCAGTTGCAATCTGGGGTTATCTTTCAGGTGACGATGCGTTAACGCAAAATACAATTCGCAATAATCGCAATCTTAGTTTCAGATCCATGTTGGGTGAGTTTTCGGCTTTGTTTGAATATTATCCAGGTGGAGATCGTGTTGTGCCAAACTACAAGGTTACCGGTATTGCAGGAACAAAATCGATTACGTTCATTCCTTATTTTTACACGGGATTGGGGTGTCTTTCTTTAATCCAAAAACCAAATACAACGGTGATTGGGTTGCGTTGCAGCCATTGGGTACCGAAGGACAAGGTTTAGCAGGGCGTCCTGATAAATACAAACGAATTACCATGTGTATTCCTGTCGGCGCGGGTGTAAAATATATGATTGACCGTCAATGGGCAGTAAGTTTGGATTTGTCATTGCGATATACTTTTTCAGATTACATCGATGATGTAAGTACGTCTTATTATAAGCCGGATGAAATTGCCGCCGCTTATGGACCAGAGGCTGGTATCCTTTCAGATCGTGCCGTTAATCCATCTTTGAATTATACGGGTGTAGTAGATATGGGCGATGGTCGTTTTAATTATATGCAGCGCGGCAACCCTAAGTATAATGATGCTTATATGTTTGCAATAATTTCTGTACATTACCGTTTTAAGAAGGGACAAAGCTTTATTCCTAAATTTTAAAACTGATTGTTGTGCGTTTTTTATTGATTGTTTTTCTCAGTCTTTCCACTTCATTTGTTTCGTTTTCGCAAGGGTTTAAAACTGCTGCTGAGTTTGGTTTTTTTGGCGGTGGATCTTATTATATCGGAGACCTGAATCCAGCTAAACATTTTGTTTACAGCAAGCCTGCCTTTGGTGCAATTTTCAGATATAATTTAACTACACGTTATTCATTGCGTTTCACTGCTACTTACGGAAATGTTTATGGCAGTGATGCAGCCTCAGATGATCCATTTATGGTGCAGCGTAATTTGAGTTTTAAATCAGATATTTTAGAACTTGCTTTTGGTGTTGAATTAGATCTTTTTAAATATCGCATCAACGACATGAAGTACCCAATCACTCCTTATTTCTTTTATGAGATTGCTTATTTTAAAATGAATCCAACTGGTGAAATGAATGGTGAAGACTTTTCATTACAAGCGCTCGGAACAGAGGGACAAGGAACAAGCCTCAATGATAAAAACCCTTATAAACTCAATCAGCTTTCTGTTCCGCTTGGAATTGGTTTGAAATTTAATTTGCGTGCCCGTCTTGCTGTTTCATTCGAATACGGAATCAGAAAAACATTCACCGATTATTTGGATGATGTTTCAGGAAGTTATGTAGATCCAGATTTATTGGCAGCTTATAACGGAAGTTTGGCTGCTGAATTTTCAGACAGAAGTATTAACGACAACGGCCTTTCGAATGTCGGGTTTAATCGTGGCAATTCCAGCAACAAAGACTGGTATGCTTTTTATGGAATGATGATTACCTTCAAACCTTTCAAAGAAAATATCTGCGACATGCGGGGGTGGTGATTTATCTGTGAACATGCTTCGCGATAGTTTCCTGTTAGAAGAGATTACGCTCCAGATTTTTTATATCCAAAGAATGTTATACCTGTGAAATTAGATCTGCCGAAAATCGTTCGTTCATTCGAAGAACCTTACTGGCAAGATGATGCTTGTGGTGGCAACGTTGTCAGTTAAAGATTGCTAGTGATTTTAAGGCCAAAGAAATGAATGCCAGTTCTATTTGTATTCAGTATAATCGCATTAATTTCTTCGAAATAAAATATCCTGAACAACTATTTAGGAGCCAAAGAAAAAGCGGCTCTTTGAAATCTGCGGGAAAATAAGTTCGGGTAAACTTTGGTTTTTTCGTTATTCAGTGTCTGACACCAAGAAAATTATATTAATTCTTCACAATCAAACTTCCCAATCTCAATCCGTCGATGTCAAAAAATAAACTTTCTCAGAACTGAATTTGAATTGAGAAAATTCAAAAGGCACCGGAAATAATTGATCTGGATTGCCATCAAACTGAGTAGATGTTGCTCTGATTTGATTTTCTTCCTGAAATAATAAATAGCCGTTATACACATCAAAGGTTTTTGCTTTGCACGGAATGGTTGTCATATAGGTTCCAAATACATCAAAGATTGCAATTCCAATTCCTGGAATCAATGCAAAAAGCCGATCGTGTGCTTCCATCATTTTTACTGGCAATTGCCCATCTCCAAAAACGGTAACCAGATTTTCTGTGATCATCACTTTCTCTAAATTTTCATTCAACCGAATGAGGCGCATAGCACCAGCGTCAAAAATCCAAATCGTATTTCCGCCAAATGATTCACACACTAACCAGGGTTGTTGAATATCCAGATTTACCAAATCTATCTCACCGTGAATGTCGGTCATGGTATTATCCAAAAAGTGAATGACGCTGCGCTCCTGATCAAACAAAAGTGTGCGGAATGATTTTGAACTTTCTACTGTTGTTGGTCTGAATGATTTTAAGGATGTAGAAAAAAGTGTATCCAATTTATTTGACAAGCTTAAAATGACATCATTATGAACCAATGTAATTCTTCCAAAATTGCCGATTGAAAAGGCTGAAAAAGTTCCGCTGACAGAATCTGTTTTTTCAAATACAAATTGCTGCGCCCTGCTTCCAAATGAAGTTGCCGTAAGAATGAGTAAAGTGATAAACAGTCGACGCATAGTTGTTATAACGCAAAAAGCATTCCAGTTATTGGTTAAAGGTAGTGAATGTGTTTGATTTGAAAGTCTGGCCCCTGTGATGATGTGGCTTTTTTTGTCCAGCTAGTAAGTGTGACTAATGAACCTGTTTTCTGTTGAGATACAGATTGGTTGTAAGCGTCCGCACTCTATATTGTGAAAATTTGATTATTTTTAAATTTATCCTTACATTATCACTATGAAAAAATTGATCTTGGTTTTAGTTTTGGCTATGCTCGTTTTAGCTTCTTGTAAAAAAGCGTCATATACCTCCTTTTGGTTTAAAAGGGATTTCGATGCCAGAAATTTGAACGGCAGATTACGGTTTACTGAAGTCGGTGGGTGTAATTGCAGCAAATGACTGGAAAAGTGGCCCAGATTGCAACGGTGCAAATTTTACAATCGTAAATAACCTTGGAAAAGAAGATAGCAAGACGTTCAATTATATCGTTCGTGACCAACTTGGAGATGATCGATTCAGCGGCAGCTATACAGCAAACAAGGATGAGTGTTTGAGCATTGAGTTGCTGCCTTGATTTGTATTGTTAAGGGTTGAGGTACATTGAATAGATGGACATTCTAAAATACAAGCGCGAATTAATCATTGCTCTAAAAGTATTGGTTCCAATAATTGGAATCCTATTTTTGAGTTGGAGTATTGGAATGGTATTCCTTTATTTTTTTCTGGATTTGATTTTTGTTGCCGGAGAAACGATCTTGAAAATTTTTGTTTCAATGAAATCGAGCATTGGATCTCGCATTGGAATTTTTTTGCGGTTTATTTTACTTTTTGCACTGATGTTCATTTTCATTCTGGTTGCGGCGGGTCATTTTTTTGACGGCGGAGCGGATAACATGAAAGCAACCTTTGAAATGGAAATTATTTATTCCCTGGCACTGGTTTATGCAGTTGAATTTTTAGTTGGCTTCATCTTCTCCGGTGATTTCAAAACAGCTACCGCCAATGAAGTAGAAAAGAAAACATACTATCTGTTAGGCTTGATTTTTATGGTGATGCTGCTGTTTTTATTTTTACTCAATAGCTTTGCAAAACCTGATCAGGTAAATTATGTGTTGGGGATTAGTTTGATTTTGGCAAGGGAAGGAGCTGATTATTTTGTGGGGAGGAAAAAACATAATTCAGCTAATATTTAATAATCTATGAGGCCATAAATTATTTTAGCTCATAAGATGAGATGCGTTCTTCAATTGATTCTATTATTTCATTGTTGAATTTTCGTGCGGCGGACTGTAAAAGTAAGATCCAAACAATATAAATAACAGCAACAAAAAAGCTCGGGACTATTATGGATGGCCAAAAGCCTGATGTACCATAATTATGCTGTCCGAAAGATATTATAGCATCTATTATAAAGCCGGTAAATACAACAAGTATAACTAGCACGACATATGCAGGACGTATTTGAATTATCAAGGTTGACTTTGAGTTTCGTGGAATAATTTTACCAAAGCAAGGATAAGGGTTCAGAGGTCCCCAATCATCAGAAACAAGTTTTAGTTTTTGAGGATTCTTAAAATTAGTCCAGTGAAATGATGCAGAGGTTCTGCTAAAGTTTCGATTGATTGAACGCTTGACCCGGCTATTTTTCAGAACATCTAATAACTCCGCTGCGGTCAAGTCAAAAGACTGTTCAAATCTACCAATCATAGGTTCTAAAATAGGTTTTGATTTTATTTATCAGATGGATTCCGAATTTTTTAAAATCTACATTCCGAAAGATACAAAATATCGTTACTTCACGCCCTTGCGCAGCGCATAAACCCGCACGTAAAAAACGACCATTTGCCGCCAAAAAATAATTGCAACCAACGGAAGCACATTATTTTTTTTGCAGGCAAAGGAAGTTTGAACGTGCTGTTGCCTGCGAAGAAAG
>JADJEU010000022.1 GCA_016709005.1 Crocinitomicaceae bacterium
GATCACTCCAAATGAAGAATCATGAGTTGACACCAAGATATTTCAACACCATTTTTTATACATCCTCGTTCTGATATGGATTTAACTTGTTTAGAAAGTTGCATTTCACCAGAGCATCCAAAATCATATGCGATATGACTGCTGGTGAATTTTTAACAGGACGTTTGAAAATTGGGCTTGAAGAAGAAGTAGATTTTGCTTAGTTTAAATTTCCTTGTCATCGAACTGGCTGAAAATCACCAACTTTATTTATTCTGATTTCCTTTTAACAATGTTTTTAGTTATAATAAGGAAATGTTACTCGCAAATGATTCAACCATTTACTGCGATAATGAACTTGCAACAAAACCGGACAAAAGTTAAGCGACATTTTTAAGTTGGTTCAATTTTTCAAATTCGTTTATTGTTAGGTTCCCCAATGCAGAGTGTCTTCTATTTCGGTTGTACCAAGTTTCAATCCATTCAAAAACTGATAGCGAGGCTTCTTGACTATTCAAGTATTTATGTCTGTAGACGTGCTCGACTTAAGTGTTTAAAAAAACTTTCAGCAACAGCGTTGTCCCAACAATTTCCTTTTCTGCTCATGCTTCGTTCAACATTTTTATAGCTTGCTACCAAATCAGCAAAATCTTTACACGCATATTGAATACCTCTGTCTGAATGAAAAACGAGAGATTCTGTTGCTGGTCGGTTTTTAATTGCCATGCGCCAAGCAGCAATAGTTGTGCTTTCTGCGCTCATATCTGTGCTGAGCGCCCAGCCAATTACTTTGCGATCATAAAGATCCAGGATAATGGTTAAATAAAGCCACCCTTTCATGGTTCGTATATAAGTTATATCTGACACCCAAACTTGGGCGCTCTTTTGCGCTGAAAATTTCTGTCCAATTTGTTTTCTACCACTGGATATTTATGTTTAGAGTCTGTTGTCACAACAAACTTTTTGCATGAACTGCACGTATTCCATTTTTCTTCATCAATCTTGCTACCCGAGGTTTGGATGCTTTAAATCCTCGTGATTTAAGTTCATCTGTAATACGTGGACTTCCATAACTGGCTTTGCTTGCTCATGTATTCGTCTGATTTCAAAAAGTAACGCTCTATTCTCATTATCATGGTTTGATGGAATATAATTTCGCCATTCATAAAATCTGCTTCTGCTTACTTTAAAAACTTTACACATCCTCCCAACTGGAAACTCCCTTTGATGATCTTTTATGAATTGGAAGATTTCCGGTCGCTCACGGAGAAGATGCTCACGGCCTTTTTTAAAATATCCCTTTCCATCTCCATATCTGCCAGCTTCCTTTTTAATCTGGCGATTTCCTTTTGCTCTTCAGTCAACTGTTTTTTGCCATTGCCCGCAAAAGCAATACTTGGATTTAGTCCCAGTTCTTTGCGCCAACGATAAATAAGCTCTGGTTTAACATCAAGTTCACGTGCAATCTCCTGAATATTGCCGCGCACATTGCTCAATTCAACAGCTTTTATCTTGAACTCTTTGCTGTATAATTTTCTTTCTCTCATAGTGTTAAGGTATTTATTTTTAATTTACCTTAACTTAGTGTCCGGACAAATGTAGCAGGTTCAATAATGCAATTTAAACATGTCTGTTAAGCAATAATAAGCAGTCGAACATACTTGTATCTTTACATCCCGTCAACTAAAATTGGCGGGAATTAACCCTCGTTATTGTGCAAAATAATTCCAGGTTTCATTCAATCGAAAAAATTGTGATTTATTAAGTGTAGTGGTAGAAAACTACTAATCAATCAAAAAATAATCTAATATATAGCAAAGGATTTTAACTAAATTTTTTTTAAAGAAATTGAAACTAACAGTGCACCTGAACTACGGTTTTATTTTATCTTTGATCGTAAATGACAAATTCTAAACATGATGTCAGGGATGAATCAAATTAAACAACTCATTTTCTTAGAACGTATGAAATTTATCAGCGCATTTTTTCTTTTGTTTCTTATTCATCATGCCTTCATTTTTTCGCAAGAAACTATAACCATTGATGCCGGAACAGATGATGGGTCATTCAAAAATTATACTGGATTTATACATGGTGAAACAAATATTGAATCTCATTCTGCCACGCTTAATATGCTTTTGTCATTAAAACCAAATTTCTGGCGCAATTCTGATTGGTTTGAAACACAAGAATTAGCAACAGATTTGTCTGTACAAACTACCATGGTGATCAGTGATTTTTATGCCAATTTCAAAGGTGGATACAGCAACGCAAAGCCTTGGTTAAATTGGACAGAGTATGAAAGTTTTGTTGCAACATTGGTGAATAACTATGCTGCTAACGGTCAGTCACCAGACTTTTGGGATGTGTGGAATGAACCAAATGACCCTATTACTGGTCAGGTAATCTTTCTCAATTAATTGAATGTTTTAAAAGAACAAGACAAGTTTTAGATGCAATAAATCCGGCAATTAAAATGGTAGGCCCCAGCCTAAATAGTTATGACGGGGCAGGTATTGAGTACATTCTTGATTCATTGGCAGCATCAGGCGTTACCATGGATGCCGTTTCATGGCATGAATTCGGATTACCAGATTCACTGGCTGTGCATATTAATGATTTTAATAACAGAAAATTATTGAATCCAACCTGGAATAATCCTGAAATTCACATCAACGAATATTCACCACAGCAAACAAATCAAATACCGGCTTATCGTTTAGGTTGGTTTTATCATCTTGAACAAAATGATGTTGATTGGGCAAACACCGCTTGTTGGGATAATAATGATGGCAGTACTGTGTGGTCTAATTGTTTGGTTGGTCTTAACGGCTTATTCTGGCATGATGAGCAAAGTCCGCTGCCAGTATTCTGGTTAAATCTTGCCTACGCAAAAATGTTGACAGGTAAACGCATTTTTGTACACATTCTGACGCAAAAACGTTAGCGCTTTCGAGTAAAACTGATTCACTGAGTGAATTGAAAATTTTAGTTGGCAGGTTTTATTCTATTGACAATGGATCATACCTCCCTACTGATATTGGAAAAGACAGTTCAAATGTCACCATCACCGTCAACAATTATCCTTATTTGACAAACGGTACGGTGCCTTTGATTATCCAAAAAATACCAAAAGGAGATATGAACTTTCAGAATTCACCTTTGGCCGCCCCCTTACACATTACTCAGGTAGCGTCAGTGTAACTGCCGGGGTTATTACTATCACCATTCCGAATTTTCAGGATGGAGATGTCTACCTGATTTATTTAAACTCTACTGATATTCTTGGTCAAATGGCGACCTCCCATGAAGATAAATTAGCGGTCTTTCCTAATCCTTCGTCATCTTCAATTACCTATTAACTGAAAACAGAATTTATGAACCGGTTATTTTTATAAATGCCGTTGGAGAAACGGTCAAAGAAACCGTAATAACTTCAGATGAAATGACAATAGATTTAACAAATCTGCCTGCAGGTATTTATTACATTAAAACGAGATGGCAAATAATACAATTCGTAAAAAATTAACTTGGGTTTTTATTGATTTGAATTTTAGGCAAAAATAAATTTTTTTGTTCCATTTAGTCCATATTAGCTGACGATTTACAGATTTAGTAATTGTAATTCAAAAATGTATTGTTGAATTACAGGCTTAAATAGATGGACTGGAAGAACGTTTTGAACAGAAGAATATTCGGGCAAAAAAAGACAATTCGTGCTGCAGCGCATGGTGACATTAACTTGATCACTTTATTAATGGGTGGTAGTGCCGAAGGTTTGCAGGCACAATCATTGGACGGTCAATGGTTAAATGTAAGTCCGAAAGAAGATGAAATTGTAGTGAACATTGGCGACATGCTAGCGCGATTAACAAATGATAAATTACGCTCGACCCAACATCAGGTAATTTGCCCAAGAGAAGAATCCTGGTTAACACCGCGTTTCTCCACACCATTCTTTATGCACCCACGTTCAGACATGGACTTAACTTGTCTAGAAAGTTGTATTTCTGCTGAGCGACCTAAAGCTTATGCTGATATGACTGCCGGTGAATTTTTACGGAGCGATTGGAAGAGTTGGGGTTGAAGAAGAAATAGAATATTATTACTAAATTTGCAATCCCGAATCAAATCCAGGTTCGGGATTTTTTTTTCACTAAGGAGAGATGGTCCCGTCGGGAAACGCGCACTCTCAATAAAACGCGCAAAATATATTCGGAGAGATGGCAGAGTGGCTGAACGCGCACGCTTGGAAAGCGTGTTTACAGAAATGTAACGGGGGTTCGAATCCCCCTCTCTCCGCAAATTCATTAAGCACGCACTGAACGTAACGAAAAAGAAAATCAAGTTCTACTTGAATTTTCTTTGAAGTGAAGTGAAGCGAGATGCGCAGCAGATCGGTGATGAATTAATTTGGTCAAGGATCCTCGTCTGAGGGATCATGCAATAATCCCTTTCAATTTTATCTGTAATTGCCAGCGCGGTTACTTTCTAAACTCAAATACATGTATCTTTAATAAAACAAGTTTATGAAACCTGCGACACACAAGTTAATACTATCTGTGCTAGTTGTTTTTGCAAACATCTGGTCAATTCGTGCACAAAGTTTTCCAGACGGCAACCATTACGCGGTTACTTTAATTCCTGAGACTCCTGACATCATTAGTTCATCATGGACGAAAGATACTTTCATTTTTGAATCAGGCAAAATGCATTGTACAATCATGAAAAGGAGAGAAGGCTTTAAAGCTGCTTCGTACAATCCAACAAGCAACAATGCAGATGAAACCCAAGGAACAAAATTCATTTACGAAAGCGCTAACAGGTATGGTTCTACACTTAAAATTGAAGGAACAGCACAAAGCAATTCTGTTGAAGGAACAGCAACATGGACAGACGACAATGGTGAACACACCTACACCTTTAGCGGAAAATTGTTATGATCAATCTGTTTTTTAATTTCAAATAAAAGCCTACGCGTAATCTTTAATAAACTAAGCCTATGATGTCAGGTGCTAATAAATTCATAATCTCTTTACTTCTTATTTGTGCTACGCCTAATTCAATTATTGCTCAAGTGTCCACTTATCTTGATGGGAAATCTTACGCGATTGTTCTGACAATGCTAAGCGGCGGGGGCGGCAGCAGCAGCACTTGGGTTAAAGATTCTTTCATTTTTAAATCCGGCAAAATGTATTCGTCAGAAATAAAAAAAAGAGAAGGATTTAAGGCAGCTGCCTATGCTCCATCAAATAATGGTACAAATCAAAATCCAATTATAAAATTTGCATACGAGACTTTTAACAAGTATGGTTCTAATCTTAAGATTCAAGGAGTAGCACAAGGCAATTTTATTGAAGGCACAGCACAATGGACAAACAAGGCTGGAGAAAACTTATACACCTTCACAGGAACATTGATGGAGTGAAACTTTTTTACTTTCCCTTTACGGCTTTCTTATACTCCTCAACTCCTCCTACAATAGGAATTGTAATACTCGTAGAATTAGGATCAATTGTAAGTTGAGTTCCAGGCTTTGGCCACAACGTAAATTCCTGATCACTTGAAAAGATCATGAGTCCAATTTGTTTTCCAGCCGGTATAATTTGATCATCTGGCATTAAGTCAAAAGATACTTGAACATACTCACCCGGTATTAATGGCTCTCCTTTACGTATTGACTTATGATTTTGCGGATCAGCCCAACCACGCGTGATGATGTTTTCATAAATGTTAACGTGTTTGCCCTCTACCCAAGGAAGCGTAATCAGATATACAGAAAGATTGGCTGCTGATTTACTGCAGGCAAGTTTTATCGTCACTCTTGAAACACCAGATATGCGAATACTCTTTTCTAAAACAGGTGAAAGATAAAGCAGTCTGTTTTTTGCATTTTTACTTTCATGCAACTCACTTGCAGGAATCGAATAGTCGTCAACCAAGGTTTCTGTTTTTTGCTGATCAACATTTTCTGTAGTTAAAAAACCAGTTCCATTGGTTCCAGATTTTAAGTGTAAGATTACATCAGATGCACTTGAATCGGGATAGCTTTTGTAAGGTGTTGCCGCATCATCATCTTCTCTCACTATCCAAACCGGAGGATTATTTTCAACGCCGTTTTCAATACCGTGCAAATAGCGTGTAAACCATCTGTTCATCATTTTTAAGGAAGGGTCTCCACCATGACCATCCTGATGGTAATAGAGCTGAACAGGTAACCCTTTTTCTTTGGCCGCTTTGTAAAAACGATAGCTTTGTTCAGGCATTACATTCCAGTCATTGAAACCATGCGCCATAATCATAGCTGCATGCATTTTATCAATTTTATTTACATAATCTCTGCTGTCCCAAAAATCATTGTAATCACCGGTAATCCGATCTTGATTGGCAACTAAAATACTATCCCGTATGAGCGCATTATTTTGTTTACGTTTTGATTTATCGCCGGTGTTTACAAAATCATAAAGCACATCCACATCTTCTCCTAAATATCCTCCAGGTGATCGTACTAAACCATTTGACCGGTAATAATGATAGAATGAAGATACCGGTGCAACCGGAATAATAGCTTCTAAACCTTCAACACCTGTTGTAGCAGCCGCCAGACAAAGTGTCCCGTCATAAGAGGTACCCGTCATTCCAACCTTACCGGTACTCCAATACGCTTCAACTTCTTCATTCCCGGTGCGTGTTGAATATCCTTTTGCCCGGCCGCAAAGCCAATCAATGACCGCCTTAGGAGCTAGTGATTCATTTTCACCACCAACCGTTATTGCACCATCTGACAATCCTGTTCCGGGGGATGATGAGTAAACCATAATATAGCCTCGCGGAACCCAAGTATTATCAAGTGAAAAAGCCATGAACGGTCGTTTAATGCGTGTTCCAAGTTTTGCATGATTATGAGATTTCGGTGTTTCGCCAAGTTCGTGTTTCACTTTCCAAAAACGCCCTTTTGAAATCATCTTCACAGATTGACCAAGCATCGTAGAAATCTTCAATCCATAATAGGGACTGCTTGTATAGACGACCGGAAGTTTTAGTTTACGTGAATTTGTTTGGTGAGGTCTTGTAACAAAAACATGCATACGATCCAGTTTACCGTCCTTGTCTGAATCAAAAGAAGTTTCAACCCAAAGTTCTTCTCTGATCCATTCTTCTGACGAACTAAATTCAGGTACAATTTGTGACTCGCCATTTTTAAAAATTGGTTTGGGAATTTCGTCAAAATAATCAGTTTGTTGCGCAATTGCGTTGAACAAACTCAATCCAAAAAACAGAAGAAAGAATGGTGCTAAAAAGGTGAGTTTCATTAAGTATGAGTTTGGTTTAATCGAATTTTCACCAATATTGACGAGCAAAAATAAACAGGACCAATTAGTTTTTGTGAATATCGCACAAGTTTTCAAATCAAAAATCAAATATTTTTTTTGAAAGATTCGATGCAATTTGAAATCACATTTTTGAGCTTCATTGTTCATGAATCTCTATAGCTGATCAATCGTGAAATAACCCGTACCTTGTCCTCTCAATGAATTCGTCAATTCAACCGGTAATAGATAAAATCGAAATTGTCTTTGAAGATGATCTGATTATTGGGGTGAATAAACCCAATAATTTTTTGATTCACCAATCACACTATGCGCGAAACATTGTAGAAATAACCTTGCTGCAAAAACTGGAAAGTCAACTGGGCTATCCGGTTTATCCTTTGCATCGGTTAGATCGAAAAACATCCGGAATAATTATTCTTTTGAAAGATAAATCACGTGTGGCAGAATTTCAGGAACTGTTTTCAAACAAGACGATTCAGAAAACTTACTACGCTGTTGTGCGCGGATTTTCTCCTGAACGCGGTGAAATAAACTCGCCGGTGAAAGAAGATGACAACGGCATTTACAAAGATGCACTCACAACGTTTGAAACCCTTGCACAAATTGAATTACCGATTGCGGTTAATCTCCACAACACATCACGGTATAGTCTTATAAAACTGATGCCGCATACTGGCAGAATGCATCAACTGCGAAAGCACATGAATAAAATTAATCATCCAATTATTGGTGACCCTAAATACGGCGATCGTTTTCATAATCGCATGTTTGAAAAAGAATTTGGTAGTACCTATCTTCTATTACACGCTCATCAAATTGAGTTTATCCATCCAATCTCTCAGCATCAAATGAACTTAGCTGCTGATTTCACAGACACCTGGAAAACCCTGCTGAAGCAGTTCAATTGGGAAATTCCAACCTGATCCCGCACCTGCTGATAATTATCATATCCGCACAAACAGCAATCTCATTTTTCAAAAAAAAGCTTCCATTTATTTTTGAAGAAATTTTTGTGATGAAAACATTCACTTCTCTTCTATTTGTTTTTTGCTGTTTTGCAATTCACGCACAAGGCACAGACAGCACCTACGCTAATGGTCAGGTAAAGTACAGCGGAACTCAAACCAACGGAATCTATCATAAATACCACGCAAACGGTCAGGTAATGGAAACAACTCATTATGTAAACGGACTTAAGCACGGTGAACATCTTGAGTATTTTGAGAACGGACAAGTTCACGTAAAATGCGTTTATGTCAATGGCAGGCAAGAAGGAGAATATCTGGAATATCTGGAAAGTGGTCAACTCAAATTAAAATGCAAAAATGAAAATGACTGCATGAACGGTGGTTATATGCAGTATAGTGAAGATGGTCAACTTCAGCGCAAAGCCAATTACGTAAACGGCGAATTACATGGCGACTTTATCAGTTACTTTGACAACGGAAAAGTACAAATCAAATGCACTTACGCAAATGGGAATCTTCATGGAAAATATCTCCGTTATCACACAAATGGTCAAATTTATATCAAATGCACTTATGTAAACGGTTTATTAGAAGGTGATTATTTTGAGTACGATTCAAATGGCGCGGTGATAAAATCTTTGTTCTACGATAAGGGAACTATTCTTCAATAACAAGTTCACGAGCGCAATATTTCAGACCAGAAAAATTTGAAATAAATTTATGTGGAAATTGAAGACCATGAATACAAATTGCTGTATGTGAAAGACATTAATATTCGAATAAACTTGACATGACGTTACATTCTAGCTGCTTTTGCCAAAAAATACATTACAATGAAAAAACTATTTACTATTGGCTGCATTCTTTTTGCAGCTGCAACAAGTGCACAAGTGAGCACTGAAATTTCAAAAGAAGAATTCAACTCGCTTCTTGCAGATAAAACAATTGAGCTAAATTGGAATTCAATTGAATCTTTAAGATCAAAAACGGAAATTAAATCTGAAGATCAACTTGCCGTTTACACTCAGTATATAACCGCATTGCGCCAATCAGAACTCAACTCAAACAAAACAACCGCGTTGATTATTCAAAAAGAAATTGAAGCGGTGGAATTTTATCTTAACTCTTTCAAAAAATAATCGATGAAAAAACTAATACTACTTTCAATTGTTGCATTAGCAGCACTAACAGGCCGGGCTGCTATTGGTGGTCCAGATGCTTTTGGATATACCTATATTGATTCAAACGAACCCGGAGGACCAATCTATTCATGGATTATTGCAACACCTCTTGGAGGTTCAGGAACATTGCGCTCAGCACTGGCTTGCGATGATTGTCACGAAGCAAGCATTCCATTGGGATTTAACTTTCCTTATTATGGATCAACCTTTTCAAGTATCGTCATGGGATCTAATGGCGTTGTGTATTTTGAAGACGTATATTTAGGTTTAGGTAACTCATGTATGCCAGGAACCCCAAGTTATACAATGGCGCAATATAATTTCATTGCACATCTTTGGGATGATTTGGCACCAAATTATCAAGGCGGCATCTACACGCAAGCTTTCACCGACTATTTTGTGATCGAATATTATGATATCGTTCCTTGCTGTTCAGCCGGAGATGGAGACACCTGGCAACTAATTCTATTCAGCAATGGAAACATTTTGATGCAATACAAAGAACTAAGTGCGCAAGGCCTACAATCAGATTTAACAGTTGGCATTCAAAACAACCCAACAACTGGCCTTCAATATGTGTGTGATGGAGCAGGTAATGCGTTAGCCAGCGGCCGCTCAATTCTGGTTGGCGCCAGGAAATTCTTGTACAGGAACTGTTGTTGATTTAGGTGCCGGCCCTTATTGCGTTGGAGATGTTTTAAATGCTCCAGTGGATGCCATTAATAATAGCTGGTCTGATTTATCAACCGGAACTACTTTCAACATCGCTGTGGCAGGTTCAATTGGACTAACATCTCTTTTCAACACTGGATGCAGTGCATCAACTACGGCTTCTGCTTCGGCATCTCCAACAGTCATTGCATCTGCAACAGATCTTACTCCTTGCGAAGGCGAAAACATCACTCTTACCGGATCAGGAGCAGATACTTATGTTTGGGATAACAGTGTTACAGATGCTGTTGCTTTTACTCCTCCAACCGGAACAACGGTATACACAGTCACTGGAACTGAAACCGCTACTGGATGTTCTACCGATGCAACAATATCAATTACACCAGACGCTCTTCCAGTAGTAAATTACACTGAAGCAACGACAACAGTATGCGACTATTTCACACCTATTAACTTAACTGAAGGTACCGGCTGGTGGAACTTTCAGTGGAACTGGTGTTACTGGAAACACATTCGATCCTGCACAAACAGCAGGCAACTATGATATAGTCTATTCTTATACAGATGGCAACAGCTGCACCGGATCAGATACGGTGACGTTCACAGTATCCGGTTGTCTTGGTTTAGCCAATGAAAATGGAAGTGTATTCACGATTTATCCTAATCCAACAACAGGTTTGGTAAATGTAAATGGACTTGTTGCAGGAGATAAAATTCAAGTTTATACGGCTGATGGAAAACTCTTGTTCGCTGCTGAGGCAACAAACTCAACAATAACAGTTGATTTGAATAATTTCGCAAGCGGAACTTAGTGATTTTTGTCAATGAGACAGCATCACAAATCCAGAAAAATAAGCTTAACTGAATAGAATGAAAAGCCGGGCAACCTTGTCCGGCTTTTTTATTTTCCTGAATTTAAATCTATCTGTTCCTTTCTGTAACCAACAGTTATCTTTTCGCTTATATCTGCATAGATCAATACAGTTCAGATGAAATATTTTTATACACTTCTTTTCAATCTCATTGCATTTTCATCGGTCGCACAGCACGGCTATCCAACCATGGTGGAATTTCAGATGCACTATTCTGAAGACTATTACCTGCAGAAAAACCGAAGCGAAAAAGAATCAATTCAGAAAAACAAAGTTGAATCACGCACGATCGTTCACTTTAGTGGAGACAAGCAAACCAAGTCGGTAGAAACTTATGATCATAACGGAAACATTTTAACCTATGATCACTTCAATATAAAAGGTGATCACACCATTTCTTACACGTATACTTATGACCCAAAGCAAAGACCTGTTTTTTACACCTATAGATATGGCAAAAAACAAAGCTGGAGTCGAGTAGAATATGATGCTTCAGGCTCTTTAAAAAGAAGTCGGGGATATAATTCCAAAGGAGATTTTTTTGGCCGGGAAGAGTTTAAGCGGGAAGATGGAAAAATGCTTGCAATTACTATTTGGGAAAAAGATTCCTTGTCGCCTTACAAGCGATTGGACTATGAATATTATGAAGATGGGTCGCTGAAAACCATTCGCTATTTTTCAAGTCAAAATTAAAATATACCTGGTCATATGATTGCAAACCTGAAGGTGAACTGCTTGGTGTTAAGCAGAAAGACAGCACGACCATCTGCATCAAGGAAGAATATGATTCAAAAGGAAACAGAGTGGTGTGGAAACAAGAGTTTAATCGTAAAGGTGATTTAGTAAAAACAAAACGAGTTTATGAACAAGATTCCATACTTGTTCTAATAGAAAGTTTTGACGCAGAGGAACGTCTTCGTTCGCAAAATACATTTTTAAAGATGGCGGCGAACTATACCTCACATTCGATAAAAAAGGGGAAGTACAATACTCCTCTGAAAGCATTTACAATCTCAACAAACAACTGGCAAAAAAGTCAACTTCGTTTGGCAGATATTTTTCAAATACCTGGTACTCCTATGAGGGCGATTTAATAAAATCGAGTACCGTCATGAACAAGCAGCACCAGCTTTTCAGAGTATACTTATTCTTACTTTAAAAATTAAATTTCCAGAATACACACACAATAATCGCTTCTTAGATCTGAAATAGTTTGCGATATCCGCAAGTCATACGAATAAGCAGCGGAATTCAATTTAATTGCCGTTTGAATATGCCCAACTTTGGGTCATCAATCGGTAAAATATGAAACAAATTATTATTCTTTTAAGCTTAGTTGTCAGTTTAAACGGACAAGCCCAACTTTTTCAAAATCATGCACTGTATGTAACATCTGGTCTAAATATAGCAACAGATGATTATTTGGGAACCAGTGGCACATTGCAATACGTTTACAAAGAAAATTTGCGTTGAAATATGGTTCTTCTTCAAACATGCGTGTAGCAGAAACATTGCCCCAAATTACAGCAGAGGATTATTTTCATTGAGCAGACCTAAAGACCGACTTTCTTTTCAATACTTTACTTTAGGCAGAGTTTTAAAATTCAAAGATTTTCACTTTGTTAGATTAAATCTGGCGGTTGGTGTGGCCAGAATAAAAGAAAAGAAAGTAACAGAGTGGGAATCTACTTACGGCGGGCTTTTTGAAGCAAACTACATTCCTAAAAGTAGTTTGGCTGAGTCAACCGGAATTATTCTGAACCCAAGTTTGGAACTCCCGCTTGGACGAGGCATAGGAATAAGTATTTCACCGTATGCCGTTTTCAGCAATAAACTTCAGTCTGTGGGTTGTTCATTTAATTTAATGTTTGGCTTGCTGAGAGGAAAATATGAGACAAAGTAAGAATCGGTATCATCACAAATTAATTGCGCAAACGCAAGAGATTTAGAAGAGATTTAAAAGAATTGCCTGTGCAATCTGCAAACTGCCTAAATTTGGTTTAAAGATTTTAACTTTTTTCTACTATGCAACTCGACAAATCAATTTTTGATTTTTTAAAAAAGCTCAAAAAAAATAACGACCGTGATTGGTTCAATGCACACAAAGACGAGTATTTGCGTGAGCACGAAAAAGTCATTCAGTTTGCAGATGCCCTTTTAAAAGAGATGCACAAACACGACAACATTGAAACCGCTTCAGGCAAAAAAAGTTTGCACCGCATTTACAGGGACATTCGTTTTTCATCGGATAAAACACCTTACAATACTCATTTTGGCGGAGGATTTAAGCGTGCAACAGCAGCCTTACGTGGCGGATATTATTTTCACATTCAACCCGGAAATACATTTGTAGGCGGAGGCTTTTGGGGGCCATCCCTGAAGATTTAAAACGCATTCGCGAAGACATTGCTTCAACGGTGATGAGCTCAAAGAAATTTTAAAATCAAAAATTCAAATCTACTTTTGGTGAAATGCAAGGTGAGTCGTTAAAAACCGCCGCCAAAGGATTTGATAAGGATCACAAACACATGGATCTTATTAAGATGAAACAATTTCTGCTTTACAAACCATTCAGTGATGAAGAAGTTTTAGCACCCAATTTTCATTTGAAAATGAACGCGGCTTTCAAAGAAATGCGTCCATTTTTTGATTATATGAGTTTGGCTTTGACTACTGATGCTAATGGTGAATCACTTTAATTCAGAACTTGCAATTTCAAATCAGTACTTCTTCTGTAGCAACATATTTTCCAGTTTGATCATCACAATAAGCATCAGATAAATGCATTTTTTGCAGATCTACAAAAGTGATAATTTGCGAATCTGCATAAATGCTTTTTCCATTTTTACGAACTTCAAACAGTGAAATGACACTGTCTTTAACTGTCCATTCAAAATGAATCAATACGGTATCCAAATCCGTGTAGCGCGCACAAACACCCGTTCCGTCAGCATAAAATTGAAACTTTCTTTGATACGTTGACACATCACCAGATGGATACGTTGAACTGACATGTTCCCATGTGCCAACTAGTTGAGCAGATAACTCAGCATCTGAATTTATAGAATCCTGTGCAAATGAAATATTCACGGATGAAAAACAAGTAGGAAAAAAGTTGGATTGAGCGTTTTCATAACTGTAAGTTTTAGTTCATACACATGCGTTAATTAGACTTACTAATAAGTTACAAAAAAGAAAACGTGAAATCAATTTGAATTCGACGAAGTAAGAAATGTGGGGGATGTAGTTCACGATCTGTCTTCCATTAAATAGTAAGAATAAAAATTGAGGCAATTTTTTATCTCTGAGAGTATTAATACGTTGGGAAATTTAGTGCGGGTTGGAAGTTGATCGAATTATGTCTTTTCCAGGCTTATTCTTCTTATATTCAGAACTTAACCAACTCTATCAATTTATGAAAAAAGTAAAAATATTGCTCTGGATAATTCCAATTTCAATTCTTACGTTAAGCTCTTGTAAGAAAAAAGTATGGGGGTGCATGGATGAAACCGCCCTGAATTACTCGCCGGTTGCAACAGAAGACGCACAAGACTGTGTATACGATGAAG